>NZ_BAAGIB010000002.1:0-1719597 GCF_054658235.1 Roseibium sp. LAB1
ATAACCGTCCCAAAAGGGACATTATAATGCTGCAAAAGCAGCAAGGCGTCGAAGAGTGGCTGTGGCGGACTGCTCTTCACATTTACAGGAGGCAGATAACATGCAGGTTCAGGAGGCAGGCGGCTCCGAACAGTGGAAACGGGTGAAAAAGCAGCTTCGCGCAGAATTGGGCGATGATGTTTTTACCAGCTGGTTTGCACGTGTAGACCTCGAGGAACATCAGGACGGCACTGTTCGCCTGTCTGTTCCGACCCGGTTTTTGAAGCAGTGGATTCAGAACAATTATAACGACCAGCTAATGGGCCTCTGGCAGCGGGAATGTGACAACGTTCACCGCATCGAGCTGACGGTGCGCGGTGCAATCCGCCCGCGTCAGACCCCGATTGCCAAACCAAGCCTTGCAGCGCCCCAGGGCAGCAAGCCGGCCGCTGCCGAAACCCGTTCCGACGCGCTTTCCGACGCGGCACAGGTGACCCGGGCCCAGGCGGCAACGGCGGCTCTCGGCCGCGGTGAGACCAGCTCGGACAACGCTCGTGACGTGCTGCAAGGTGCGGCGCTCGATCCGAAGTACACGTTTGAGACCTTTGTCGAAGGCGAGTCCAACAACCTGGCCCTGGCTGCGGCCCGTCAGGTTGCTGCCGGCGGCGCGGTCACATTCAACCCGCTCTACCTGCATGCCTCGGTCGGTCTGGGCAAGACCCACCTGATGCAGGCCGTGGCCGCGAAGGCCCGGGCCGGTGGCCGCAAGGTGCTCTACCTCACGGCCGAGCACTTCATGTACAAGTTCGTTGCCGCCCTGAAGTCCCAGTCCGCACTGGCCTTCAAGGAGAATCTGCGCACGATCGACCTTCTTCTGATCGATGACATGCAGTTTCTGCACGGCAAACAGGTGCAGCAGGAATTCTGTCACACCCTCAACGCTCTCATCGACGGTGCCCGTCAGGTGATCGTGGCCGCGGACCGCGCGCCGTCCGAACTGGACACGCTCGACGACCGCGTCCGCTCGCGCCTGTCCGGCGGCCTGGTGGTCGGCATTCAGGAACCGGATTTCGCGCTGCGCCGAAACATCCTGGCGACGCGCGTCGACACGGCCCGCAAGACCTACCCTCAGTTCGACGTTCCGGACGGCGTGCTGGACTATGTTGCCCGTCACGTTGCCTCTTCCGGCCGCGACCTTGAAGGTGCTCTCAACCGTCTGATCGCGCACAACCAGCTGACCAACCAGCCGATCACGCAGGAAATGGCTGAATTGACCCTGCGCGACCTTGTGCGTTCCAGCGAGCCGCGCCGGGTGAAGATCGAAGACATCCAGCGGGTGGTTTCCAAGCACTACAATGTCACCAAGGCGGATCTCTTGTCTGCACGGCGCACCCGGACCATCGTTCGTCCGCGCCAGATTGCCATGTATCTTGCCAAGGTCATGACCCCGCGCTCCTTGCCGGAAATCGGCCGCCGCTTCGGCAACCGGGACCACACGACGGTTCTGCACGCCGTCCGCAAGATCGAGGAAATGGCGCGCGCCGACTACGCGCTGGCGCAGGAGCTGGAGTTGCTCAAGCGCATGCTCGACGCCTGAGGCGGAGAGCTTCGGAAACAGGCGTTTTGCGGGTGCCCCACCGATTTCAATCGGGCATCCGCCGGCCTCTTCCCGGCACATGGCAAACGAAGGTTAAAATACACGATATTCTACCAAAATTGGGGGCGTTCGGGCAGAACGCCCCCTTGCTTTTGGAGCCGGTTAAGGGCAGTGTCGTCCACCCCGCTCCTCACCGGAGCCAAGAATATTCAATCAGCCCGGCAGCTCAGCCAGGCGTTTCATGAGCACGGAACGAGAGTATGAAAGCGACCCTCGAGCGGACCGACCTCCTCAAGTCCTTGACCCATGTTCACCGCGTGGTCGAACGCCGGAATACCATTCCGATCCTGTCGAACGTTCTTCTGCGCGCCGATGGCGGCGCGCTCAACCTGAAGGCAACCGACCTCGACCTGGAAATCGTCGAAAGCGTGCCGGCCATGATCGAATTGCCGGGTGCGACCACCGTTCCGGCACATATGTTCTATGACATCGTGCGCAAGCTACCGGAAGGCTCGCAGGTCGTGCTGGAAACCACCAGCGACAATGCCACGCTCGAAATTCGCGCAGGCCGGTCCAAGTTCACCCTGCAGATGCTGCCGGAAACCGACTTCCCGGACCTGACCGCGGGCGACTTCAGCCACGGCTTCGCGCTGACCGGTGCCGATATCCGCAAGCTAATCGACGCGACCCAGTTCGCGATCTCGACCGAAGAGACCCGGTACTACCTGAACGGCATCTACCTGCACACGGTCGATGCGGGCTCCGGCCTGCAGTTCCGCGCGGTTGCCACTGACGGCCACCGTCTGGCCCAGGCCGAAGTGCCGGCGCCGTCCGGCTCGGCCGGCATGCCCGGCATCATCGTGCCGCGCAAGACCGTTGGCGAGATTCAGAAGCTGCTCGAGAACCCGGAAGCCAATGTCCAGATCGAGCTTTCCGACACCAAGATCCGTCTCACGACCGGCTCCGTTATCCTGACATCCAAGCTGATCGACGGCACCTTTCCGGACTATGGCCGGGTGATCCCGCAGAACAACGACAAGGAAATGCGCGTCGACCGGGACGAGTTCAAGGAAGCTGTCGACCGCGTGTCGACGATCTCCTCCGAACGCGGCCGCGCCGTCAAGCTGTCGCTGACCGAAGGCCGCCTGGTGCTGACGGTGAACAACCCGGATTCCGGCAGCGCGACCGAGGAACTGGCTGTCGAATATGACGCCGACCCGATGGAAATCGGCTTCAACTCCCGCTACCTGCTCGATATCGCCAACCAGCTTTCGAGCGACACGGCCCTGTTCCGCCTGGCGGACAGCGGATCCCCGACCCTCATTCAGGACAACACGGTCGATGACTGCCTGTTCGTTCTCATGCCGATGCGGGTCTGATTTAGCCGGCGTGCCCAAACAGTAGCGGAAGTGGGGTCATGACAGATTACCGGACGGCGCAGCTGACCCGTCTGTCGCTGACCGGCTTCCGCAACTACAGCGCCCTGACGCTGCCGATATCGGCCAAGATGGCCGCCTTTGTCGGGCCCAATGGCGCCGGCAAGACCAATATCCTGGAAGCCATATCGTTTCTGACCGCCGGACGCGGCCTGCGCCGGGCGGCGCTGGCCGACATCGCCCGCAAAGGCGGCGACGGCAGCTGGAGCGTTGCCGCAACAGTGCAGCTGGACGGGTTCGAAACCAAAATCGGAACCGGTCTGGTCGCCGGCACGTCCGGACGCAAGGTGCGTATCGACGGCGAGGAAGTTCGCGGCTCGGAAAGCCTTCTCGACTATATGCGAGTCCTCTGGCTGGTTCCGTCCATGGACGGGCTGTTCACAGGCCCCGGTTCCGACCGTCGCCGGTTTCTCGACCGGCTGACGCTGGCGATCGACCCGACACACGGCCGCCGGGTCAGCGACTTCGAAAACGCCCTTCGTCAGCGCAACCGCCTGCTCGACCAGGGCGGCTCCGATGCCTATTTGAGCGCGCTGGAACAACAGGTGGCCGAGCTTGGCACCGCCGTGTCGATCGCCAGAACCGAGACCGTTGACCTGCTCAGCCGAATGATCGCCGGCCAGGCGGCACAGGACCTGCCGTTCCCGCACGCCTCTGTCTGCCTGGAAGGCGCCTTTGAGGCGGAGACCGCAGGCCTGAGTGCCTCCGACAGGGAAGACCGCTACCGGCAGATGCTGCAGGACGGGCGCAACCGCGACCGCGCCGCCGGGCGCACCCTCAACGGTCCGCACCTGAGCGACCTCACCGTTCTTCACGCAGCCAAGGCAATGCCGGCGTCGCAGTCCTCGACGGGGGAACAGAAGGCGCTGCTGATCGGCCTGATCCTTGCCCATGCCGAACTGACGGCGAAGGTGTCCGGAATGACACCGGTTCTGCTGCTCGATGAAGTGGCCGCGCATCTCGATCCGGACCGCCGCTCGGCCCTGTTCACGAAGCTGGAATCTCTTGGCGGACAGGTTTTCATGACCGGTACCGACGAGGCCCTTTTCGAGGCTTTGCCCACCGAAGCGGAAGTGTTTGAGATCAGGGAGCACCAGGGCCGCCTGCTCACGCGGAGCGACGCCCCTTAAATCCGCCGGAATCTTGTGGTTTTCCACCAGAAACCCTTCGCTGGCTTGGCTATGGCCGGCACGCGGTTGAACCCCCGCCGGAACCCCGTATAACAGGGTTAGAAAAGACAAATCGATTGGTGATTGATTCGCATGAGCGACACGTCCACGCCTGAGAGCAGCCCGACCCCCGAAACCAATGGTGGTGCCGAATATGGCGCCGACAGCATCAAGGTCCTCAAGGGCCTCGATGCCGTGCGCAAGCGGCCCGGCATGTATATCGGCGACACCGATGACGGCTCCGGTCTGCACCACATGGTCTACGAAGTCGTCGACAACGCCATCGACGAAGCACTGGCGGGTCATGCCGACCACGTGACGGTGAGCCTTAATCCGGACGGATCGGTCACCGTGTCCGATAACGGCCGCGGCATTCCGACCGACCTGCACTCGGAAGAAGGCGTGTCGGCGGCGGAGGTCATCATGACCCAGCTGCACGCCGGCGGTAAGTTTGACCAGAATTCCTACAAGGTTTCCGGCGGCCTGCACGGCGTGGGCGTTTCCGTCGTCAACGCCCTGTCGACAAAGCTGGAGCTGCGCATCTGGCGCAACGACCAGGAACACAGCATGACCTTTGCCCACGGCGATGCCGTGGCACCGCTGAAGGTGGTCGGGCCCGCCAACGGCAGGAAAGGAACCGAGGTTACCTTTCTGCCGTCACCGGAAACCTTCACCAAGACCGAGTTCGATTTCGGCACCCTGGAACACCGCCTGCGCGAGCTGGCCTTCCTGAACTCCGGCGTACGCATCATCCTGACCGACAAGCGCGGTGTTGAGGACAAGGTCGAGGAGCTTTTCTACGAAGGCGGCCTCGAAGCATTCGTGCGCTATCTGGACCGGGCCAAGCATCCCCTGATCGAAGAGCCGATCAACATGCGGGCCGAGCGCGACGGCATCACCGTCGAAGCCGCCATGTGGTGGAACGACAGCTACCATGAGCATGTGTTGTGCTTCACCAACAACATTCCGCAGCGCGACGGCGGCACGCACCTTGCCGGTTTCCGCGCAGCGCTGACCAGGCAGGTCACCGGCTATGCTGAAGCCACCGGCCTGATGAAGAAGGAAAAGGTGAACCTTTCCGGTGATGACTGCCGCGAAGGTCTGACCTGCGTCCTATCCGTCAAGGTGCCGGATCCGAAATTCTCGTCCCAGACAAAGGACAAGCTGGTTTCCTCCGAAGTGCGGCCGGTTGTCGAAAACCTGATCTCGCAAATCCTGAGCGAATGGCTGGAAGAAAACCCGGCCCCGGCAAAGACGATCGTCTCCAAGGTGGTGGAAGCAGCTTCCGCACGTGAAGCCGCCCGCAAGGCGCGCGAACTGACCCGCCGCAAGGGCGCTCTCGACATCGCATCCCTGCCCGGCAAGCTTGCCGACTGCCAGGAGCGCGATGCCTCCAAGGCCGAACTTTTCCTGGTGGAGGGTGATTCCGCAGGCGGATCGGCCAAACAGGGCCGCCACCGGGAAAACCAGGCCGTGCTGCCGCTGCGCGGTAAAATCCTCAACGTGGAGCGCGCACGCTTCGACAAGATGCTGTCCTCCAACGAAATCGGAACGCTGATCACCGCGCTCGGCACCGGGATCGGCAAGGAGGAATTCAACGTCGAGAAACTGCGCTACCACAAGATCATCATCATGACCGATGCTGACGTCGACGGTGCGCATATTCGCACGCTGCTGCTGACGTTCTTCTTCCGTCAGATGCCGCAGCTGATCGAAAACGGCTACATCTATATCGCGCAGCCGCCGCTCTACAAGGTCAAGCGCGGCCAGTCCGAACAGTATCTGAAGGACCAGAAGGCGCTGGAAGATTACCTGATCGGACAGGGCCTGGACGACGCCTCCCTGACACTGGCCAACGGCGAGGTTCGCACCGGCCAGGACCTTCGCACCGTGGCAGAGACGGCGCGGACCATTTCCGACATCTTTGACGGGCTGCATTCACGTTACAACCGGGATGTGGTCGAACAGGCCGCGATTGCGGGTGCGCTGACACCGGAGATCCTGGAAGACCAGGGCAAGGCCGAGGAAGCTGCCGCCTATATCGCCCGGCGCATGGATATTCTGGCCGACGAATTCGAACGCGGCTGGACCGGCGAAGCACGGGACGATGGCAGCCTGGTGTTCAAACGGATGGTTCGCGGCGTGCAGGAAGCAGCCACGATCGATGCAGCTCTGCTCGGGTCCACCGACGCTCGCCGTCTGGCAGCACACGCCAGCCACCTGAACGAGATCTACGGCAAGGCTGCCGTCCTGCGACGCAAGGACATCTCTACCGAAATCCGTGGACCGCGTGCCCTGCTGACCCAGATCTATGCCGCCGGCCAGAAAGGCATTTCGCTGCAGCGCTACAAGGGTCTCGGCGAGATGAACCCGGAGCAGCTCTGGGAAACCACGCTCGACCCGAATGTCCGCTCCCTGCTGCAGGTGAAAGTGCGCGAGGCCGACGACGCCGACGACATCTTCACCAAGCTGATGGGCGACGAAGTCGAACCGCGACGCGAGTTTATTCAGGAAAATGCCCTGGCCGTGGCCAACCTCGACATCTGAGGTCACAGCGAGCGCAAACAGAAAGAGCGGCCCTTGTGCCGCTCTTTCTTGTTCTTGCCCGGGAATTCCGGGGACTGTACCCCAACAGGGTCAGCCGCCGGCCCAGGGTTCCGGACGGCCGAAGAAATAGCCTTGCGCTGCCTCAATATCGAGTTCACACAGAAGCCGTGCTTCCTGCGCTGTTTCCACGTGCTTGGCGATCACCTTGATGCCGAGTTCATGGGCTGCGCGGACAAGGCCGTTCAAGATGGCAGCCTTGGCCGGCTCTTCGACCACCTGCTGAGTCAGGCTCGATTCAAGCTTCAGCCAATCAACACGCAGGTTGGTCAACCGCGACAGAACCGGCCAGTGTCCGGCGAAGTCGTCTATGGCGGTCTGGCACCCAAGTTCGTTCACGAACTTGAAAAACGCCTGAACGCTGGTCGGCTCGCGCAGAAAATCCTTCTCCGCGATTTCAAGGCACAGCTTTGACGCCAGCAGCGGATTGACCGACAGGCGATGGTAGAGGCCATCGCGGAAAATCGGATCGCGCGCGGATTCCGCGGATACGTTCATCGTCAGAATGGCGCGGTCGGAACTGCGCTCTGCGGCGTCCAACACCTTGTCCAGTGTCCAGGCATCAACCTGGGCAATGAACCCGGACCGTTCGGCGGCCGAGATCCAGGCCCGTGAGGATAGACCCCGGGCACGGTCGCCCTGAAGGCGCAACAGGATTTCCGACCCGCAAGGTTTGGCGCGCTTCAGGCAAACGATCGGCATTGCATAAAGTGTCAGCTCATTGCCGCGGAAACTGCCCGGTTCGGGCAAATCCGCCAGTTCACCGCCTGTCCCTTCGCAATCCTGGGCCTGTACGGAATGGATCTGGACCGAACGGCCGCCGAAGCGCTTGCCACGCAGGCAGGCCCGGTCGGCCAGACCCAGCAGAGCGGCTGCATCGCCTTCGCGCAGCTTGATACCGCAGTCGAGGAAGGCAACGCCGATGGAGCCGCCAATGGTGAAGACCCGGTCGCCCACTTCCAGGCGGATCCGATCGAAACCACCCAGAATTTCCTCGGCAATGTCGAGGGCGGCTTCCTCGTTGGCAACCGGCACCATGCCGGCAAATTCGTCGCCGCCGATCCTGGCGGCCGTGCCGAATTCCCCCAGAGTCAGCCGCAGGCAGGCCGCAACACGCAGGAGCATGTCGTCGCCCGCGTCATGACCGCCCAGATCGTTTACCTTCTTGAACTCATCAAGATCGATATAGAGTACGGCCAGGCCCGTTTCGGTATCGGAAGCAAGCCTTGTCAGTTCGCGCTTCAAGGCCTTGGTGAAGGCACGACGGTTCTCGAGACCTGTCAACGGGTCGAGATAGGCCAGACGCCGGTTCTCCGCGGCTTCCTGCGGGCAGTCGACATTGCGCCGGATGACGGCCATGGATGCATGGCCACCCAGGTTTTCGGTTTTTGCGCCGGGGATCGGTACCATCCGCACTTCGCACATCTGCCTGTCCGCAGCATAGCCCGCGGCCTGGAAACTGCGATTCTCGGGAATATAGATGGTTTGCGGCAGTGCGCCTTCCAGGCTTGCCAGCGCTTCGGCCAGAAGGTCCGCGTCGTAATCACTGCTGATCAGTTCGAGCAGCTTTTCAGCCATGTTCTCGACACTTTCAGAGCCATCGAACACAAGTACATCGTCCGGAAAATGTTGCAGCAGATCAAGATCGCGCGCAGTGCTTCCAGGGCGAGGCTCGCTCCGCACCGGTTCTGCCACGGTCACGATTTCGTCCTGCCCGGCTTCTTCAAGATCGAACTGGACGAGAACCGCCTGTCGTTCGCCGGAAAGCGACACGAAGGATGTACAGATCATGTGGTGGCAGAAGGTTGCCCCGGACTGCAGCAGGATGACACCACTGGCCTGGGCCGGAACACCGCTGAATGCAGCCGACAAGACCGCCTCGCATCGGCGCCAGCTGGTTTCAGACAGCAGCGCCGGCAAGCTGAGCGGGACCGGAAAAACACCTTTGGCGGCGCAAAGCGCCTTCATTTGCTTGTTATGAACCAGAACGCTGCCATCCTGCGCGACATACGCCGCAGCATGAGGAAGCACCTCCAGCAGGGAAGTGTGGAAGCCGGTTAAAGTATTATTTTCCGCACGACCGGATTGTTCCAGCCGGTCGCTCAAGAACCGATGGCTGACTTGCACCAGACCGCCCTTTCAAATTGCCGTTAAATTGGCGCTACTCAATACACATGCGCCGTTCCTATGTAAAAATTACTAACACAGATCAGTTGGCAAATCTGAAACAGAAGAAATACCCACAACTCTTAGAATTTTTATAGTAAATTAAAAATTAATCAAGCGTCACCAAATGTATTTAAAATTTTATGTTTATTTTATACTAATGCCCCAGTTCACCTGAGAAACTGCCACATTTTGATCACGTCGACGACGTAAAGGCGCCGCTACGGAATGTTATCAGCGGCATCACGAAACTGTGTTCAAGATCGATCGGGGGCGGCCTGCCCGGCTCCAGGGGGACTATCATGGAAAGAATTGCTCTCGCACGGCATCTATCGCGCGTCGCGCTGTGTGGTGTTTTGCTTCTGGCGGCTGGTAGCGTCAACAACGCCCAGGCAGGCGTTTATCAGCAATGCGGCAAGGCATCGTGGTACAAGCTCGGCGGCACCACCGCGAGCGGAGAACGCGCCAACCCGAACCAGCTGACCGCTGCTCACAGGAGCCTGCCCTTCGGCACGCTCGTGGATGTTACCAACCTTGCCAACGGCAAGACCGTTACAGTGCGGATCAACGACCGGGGCCCTTTCGCAAATGGCCGTGTTATAGATGTGACCTGGGCGGCAGCCAAAGAGCTCGGTTTTGTCCGCAGAGGCATCACCCGCGTAAAACTTTCGAGCAAAGCCGGAAAAATTTCTGCCAATTATAAGCAAATTTGCCAATAATTTTGCGGCAGGAAAGATGACCCCTTCCTGCCTCAACGGCGCTTCCAAATTGTGCAACAAATTTAAGGCGCTGAATTTAATGAATTAATTTGATCGTCACATTATTTCACATATGACTCAGTATGAATAACGATCAGTCGCATTACAGTGAATCAAAAAATAAAATATTTTACGGTAATGACAATCGAGAAAGATGCCGCTAGAGTTGCCGCCGTGGTCGATGGGGCCACGTGCACAGTAACTTTATTCGCGCAGTCTAACGGCTGCGCGTTTTTTTTATATCCTTGATCTTACTCCCGCAAATGGCGACCAACCGCTGCGTCAATGGCAACGCAGGCTCGGATGCGGGCACAGCAAAATCAAACCTCCTCACCGTTGAAAAGACGCGTCCGGAAGTCCGCCGCACTGTTCCTCAGAGCCTGCTGCCTGTCCGGTGTCATCCTTGCCCAGGACGCATAGGGCTGGCCGAGGCGCGGGTTGCCTCGCAGCACGTCAGCGTTGCGATCCAGAAAGTCCCAGTAAAGCGCGTTGAACGGACAGGCCTTCGGCCCGGTCTTCTTCCGGACGTCGTAGGAACAGACACCACAATAGTCCGACATCCGGTCGATATAATTGCCGCTGGACACATAAGGCTTTGAACCGAGCAGTCCGCCATCGGCAAACTGGCTCATGCCGATTGTGTTGGGGGCCTCCACCCATTCATAGGCATCGGCATAGACCATCAGATACCATTCATGCACCTCCTGCGGCCTGACGCCGGCCAGGAGCGCGAAATTGCCTGTCACCATCAATCTTTGAATGTGATGCGCATAGGCGTCTTCCAACGTCTGGCCGATGGCTTCCGACAGGCAGCGCATGCGCGTCTTCCCATTCCAGTAGAAGTCCGGTAGCGGACGGTCCGCGCCAAGCGCGTTGCTGTCGATATAGTCCGGCATCTTCAGCCAGTAGATGCCACGCACGTATTCGCGCCAACCAAGGATCTGCCGGATAAACCCTTCGGCGGCATTGAGCGGCACCCGCCCCGCACGCCAGGCAGCCTCCACCTTTCGGCACAGCGCCTTGGCATCAAGCAGACCGGCGTTCAGGTAGGCCGACAGGACCGAGTGAAACAGGAACTTGCGCCCACTCAGCATGGCGTCCTGGTAGGTTCCGAAATCGGCCAGCATGTCGGCCAGGAAATGATCACAGGCGGCTTCGGCGTCCCTGGCGGTCACTGCGAACCAGAATGGCTCCAGGTCGCCGATGTGCCCCGCGAACCGCTCGGCAACCAGATCCAGCACCTCGCGCGTGATCGCATCCGGGGCAAAGCGTTTCGGTTCGGGCATGAACAGGTCCGGCTGGGCCGGCTTGCGGTTGTCCGCGTCATAGTTCCATTTGCCGCCGGCAGGCTTGTCGCCGTCCATCAACAAGCCGGTGCTGCGGCGCATCTCCCGATAGAAATATTCCATGCGCAACTGCTTGCGCCCGTCCGCCCACGCCCGGAAATCCGCCACGGTGGAATAGAACCGCGTGTCGGTGAGAATTTCCACCGGCAGGCCAAGGGCGTCCCGCCATGAGCGCATGTCCTCCAGTACCCGCCATTCGCCGGGTTCGGTGACCAGAAGCTGCTGCGGGCGCAGCCGCTCGCAGGCGCGCACCACCTCTCCCTTGAAACTGCCGCTGTTGTCCGGGTCGTCCAGCCGCACATAATCAACCGTCCAGCCGGCCGCCTTCAGCTCTTCGGCGAAATGACGCATGGCGGCAAACAGAAAGGCGATCTTCTTCTTGTGGTGGCGCACATAGGTGGCCTCTGCCATCACCTCGACCATCAGCACCCTGTCGCGCACCGGGTCTGCCCGCTTCAAGCTGGAAAGATCGGGGCTCAACTGGTCTCCCAGCACAAGAACAAGAGATCGGCAGTGGTTGGTCTCGGTCATCGGTCTCAGCGAAAATGAGTGTTCGCTCTTCCTACGCACGAACTCCGCAGCCCTATCACCACTCACGCAATTTTTCCGCACAGCGCCGCAAGACCCGGTATTCAGCCCGGCACGCCTTCGGCACTCTGCCCCCAGCCGTGCCCCCCATTGCCCAGTGTGTTGCCTTTCACTTCGACCGGTAATCTGCCTCAGCCTGCCCCCGCAAATCCGGCAGCCGCCCCCCACAAATGCCTTGCCCTGCGCAACCCCGGCAACCGCGCCGATATCTTGTCCAAAATTTCAGAAAGCGATTGCCCCGGATCGCCGGATCTTGTATCAGACCCCTCTATCCCCCGCGCCGGTTCCCCGCGCGGGCAAGCACCCGTAGCTCAGCTGGATAGAGCGCTGCCCTCCGAAGGCAGAGGTCACAGGTTCGAATCCTGTCGGGTGCGCCAAAAATTCCTCTCTGCCGAATTTTCCCTGCAACCACTTCGGGCGCACCGTGTCCGGTAGGGGTATGTCTTCAAAGATGGGGCGTTGAGCGGGCTTTGTGCTCTCGGGGACTCCCAAGTCAGCACTTTCGCCCGTGTCCGGCTGCCTTAAACGCAAACAGCCCCGGTGGTGACCGGGGCTGAACTTGTTGCCGGCTTTGGAAAGGCCTCGGCCTAGAATTCCAGCGCCCGGTCGCCGTCGGCGTCCTTGATGCGGGTCGGCAGGCCGATGCGGTTCAGGATGCCGAGGAAGGGGTGCGGTGGAAGTTCTTCCACGTTGGCCATCTTCTTCACATCCCATTCGCCAGTTGCGATCAGCATGGCGGCCGCGACCGGCGGAACGCCGGCGGTGTAGGAAATGCCCTGGCTGCCGACTTCCTCATAGGCTTCCTTGTGGTCGGCCACATTGTAGATGAAGACCTCGTGGTCCTTGCCGTTCCGGGTGCCCTTGACGAAATCGCCAATGCAGGTCTTGCCGGTGTATTCGGGTGCCAGCGACGACGGGTCGGGAAGACACGCCTTGACCACCTTCAGCGGCACGACTTCCAGCCCCTCGGCCGTCTTGACCGGCTGTTCGGACAGAAGGCCTATGTTCTTCAGAACGGTGAAGACGTTGATATAGTGCTCGCCAAAGCCCATCCAGAAGCGGACGTCCGCGCCGTCCATGTTCTTTGCGAGCGAGTGCACTTCGTCATGGCCGCACAGATAGGCCATGCGCTTGCCGACCACCGGCAGGTCGTATTCCTTGCCGATCTCGAACATCCTGTTTTCCTGCCACTTGCCCTGCTGCCAGGAATAGACCGTGCCGGTGAATTCCCGGAAGTTGATCTCCGGATCGAAGTTGGTGGCGAAATAGCGCTGGTGGCTGCCGGCGTTGATATCGACGATGTCGACCTCGGTCACCTTGTCGAGATAATCGTCCTTGGCAAGGCGGGCATAGGCGTTGACGACGCCCGGGTCGAAGCCGGCGCCCAGAATGGCGGTGACGCCCTTGGCGGCGCATTCCTCGGCCCGTTTCCATTCGTAGTTCGCATACCAGGGCGGGGTTTCGCAGATCTTGCCCGGCTCTTCGTGAATGGCGGTATCGATATAGGCGGCTCCCGTCTCCAGACAGGCGCTGAGGACGGACATGTTCAGGAAGGCCGTGCCGACATTGATGACGATCTGCGCGCCGGTCTTGCGGATCAGCGCGCTGGTGGCGGCAACGTCCAGCGCGTTGAGTTCGTGTCCTTCCAGAACACCCGGCTGCTTCAGCGCCTTTTTGGCATGCACGGTTGCGATGATGTCGTCGCATTTGGATTTGGTGCGCGAGGCAATATGAATATCGCCGAGAACATCATTGTTCTGTGCGCATTTATGCGCCACCACCTGAGCGACACCTCCGGCGCCGATGATGAGAACAGTCTTTTTCATTTGATAAAGATACCTTCCTTGGACCTTGGGGGTGTTCGGGGTTCAAGTCTCAAGACAGACTTTGCTCGTAGTCCCGGTACGAAAACTCACGAGCAACGCGGACGGTTCCGTCCACTTCCTTGACCGCAATCGCGGGCATTTTCACGCCATTAAACCAGTTTTTCTTGACCATCGTGTAACCCGCCGCATCCTGAATGGAAACCCGGTCACCGGTCTTGAGTTCGGCAGGGAAGTTGAACTCGCCGAATATGTCACCGGCAAGGCACGACTTGCCGCAGATCATGTAACTGTGCGGCCCTTCATTGGGCGCTACCTTTGCAGTCTCCCGGTAGATCAGAAGATCGAGCATATGCGCCTCGATGGAGGCATCGACAATGGCGAGGTTCTTGCCATTGAACAGCGTGTCCAGCACGGTGGTCTCAAGTGTTGTCGACCTGGTGATCGAGGCTTCGCCCGGTTCCAGGTAGACCTGTACGCCGTACTTTTCGGCAAAAGCCTTGAGACGGTCGGCGAAGAGGTCGAGCGGGTAGTCGTCCCCCGTGAAGTGGATGCCGCCGCCGAGACTGACCCATTCCGCCTGGCTCAACAGCCCGCCGAACTTTTCCTCGATATCGCCAAGCATGCGGTCGAACAGCGCAAAATCGGCATTTTCGCAGTTGTTGTGGATCATGAAGCCGCTGATCCGGTTCATGACCTTTTCTATCTTGGCGACATCCCATTCGCCAAGACGGGAGAAAGGCCGGGCCGGATCGGCAAGGTCGAAGCTGGACGAGCTGACCATCGGGTTGAGGCGAAGCCCGCGCACGATGCCGGCCGACTTTTCCGCGAAGCGTTCCAGCTGGCTGATGGAATTGAAGATGATCTTGTCCGCATGGGAGATCACTTCATCGATTTCGTAATCGGCATAGGCCACGGAATAGGCGTGGGTTTCCTTGCCGAACCGCTCATGCCCCAACCGGACTTCGTTCAGCGAGGACGAGGTGGTGCCGTCCATGTAGTCGCGCATGAAATCGAAAACACACCAGGTGGCGAAGCACTTCAGGGCCAGCAAGGCCTTGGCGCCCGACCGTTCCCGGACATAGGCGATCTTTTCCATGTTCTGGAGCAGCTTCGCCTTGTCGATCAGATAGTAAGGTGTCTCGATCATCTGGTTCCGTCGCCATCGTTGCCTGCGGCCGGTCTTGGCCGCGCGGACAGGTGATTGGGAGCGATTTCCGGTTGCCCGGTTGTCCGGACCGGCCGGACCGCCAGAAGGCGTTCCAGCTTCGCTGTCGGCGTGACGGATACCGTCTCCATGCAGGGCCTTGCAAGGGCCTGAGGCGTCTTTCTTGCGCCCGGCCACTGGCCCGGGGACGTGCGAACCGGGCGTCTCGCCGAGTTGTTATGCCTTCCGTGAATGGAACGCAGAACAGTTATGCAAAAATAGAAGGGAGATTCGTGCTTTCACTCATTGAAATCTTAACTTTCCTCCCGTATTTGTCCGGCAGATCAAATATTCACCAGCCCGCTCAAGAGTTGGGCATTTCTGGAGGTCGGTATGACCCGGGACGATCTCATTCGCGAATACAAGGCACAGAGCGGCTCCTGGCCGGCGCTGGTCGGCGTTTACGCCGTTATCGTGGGTGCGATGGCTCTTTCCGGCTACCTGATGGTCGGCTGATCCCGCACGCCTAACGAAAAATCGGCAGCGTTTCAATCACCCCCGGAGCGATCTCCGGGGGTGATTGCATTTCGGCACAAGCAAACCGCTTGCGATCAGACGTCGGCGGCTTCGCCAATGGCATCGGTGCCGCGTTCTTCCAGAAGCGTCGTCAGCCAGTTCGGATCCATTTCGGGAACCGAAGACAGAAGCAGATCCGTGTAGGGATGGTGGGGCGGCGTGAACATCTCGTCCTTCGGCCCTTGCTCCACCACCTTGCCTCGCTGCATCACCACCACCTCGTCCGCGATGGAGCGCACCGTTGCTAGGTCATGGGTGATGAACATGTAGGCCAGATTGAACTCCTGCTGCAGCCGGTCGAGCAGCTTCAGGATGCCTTCCGCCACAAGCTGGTCGAGCGCGCTCGTCACCTCGTCACAGATGATGAAGGCCGGGTCGGCCGCCAGCGCCCTGGCAATGCCCACACGCTGTTTCTGGCCGCCAGAGAGTTCCGGCGGGTAGCGATTGTAGAATTTTGACGGCTCAAGCTCGATCAGGTCGAGCAATTCATCGACACGGTTTTTCAGTTTCGCACCGTGCAGGCCGCCATAGAACTGTGCCGGCCGGCCGATGATTTCGCTGATCCTGATCTTCGGGTTCAACGCCGTGTCGGCCATCTGATAGATCATCTGCGCCTGGCGAAGCTGATCCTTGCTGCGGTCCTGATAGCGCGGCGGCAGCGGTTCGCCCTTGAACAGGATCTGCCCCTTGGTGGGCGGCAACAGACCGGTGATACAGCGCGCCGTTGTCGACTTCCCGGAGCCGGATTCGCCGACGACGGCAACCGTCATGCCCGAATAGATGTCGAAGGAGACATCGTCCAGAACCTTGGTCTTGCCATAGGCCGCGTCGATGCCCTGGACGGAGACGATCGGGATCGCATCGGCTTCCTTCGGCCGATGCTTTTGCGGCCGCTGGAAGCTGCGGACCGCCCACAGGCTCTTGGTGTAGTCTTCCTTGGGCGAACCGAGCATCTGCTCGGTCGGTGCCTCCTCAACCTCTTCACCCTTGAGAAGCACCTTGATGGTGTCGGCCATCTGCGCCACCACGGCCAGATCGTGGGTGATGTAGATCGCCGCGGTGTTGAACTGGTCGACAATGTCCCTGATCGCGGCCAGAACCTCGATCTGCGTGGTCACGTCAAGCGCGGTGGTCGGCTCGTCGAAGATGATCAGGTCCGGCCGGCATGCCATGGCCATGGCAGTCATGGCGCGTTGCAACTGGCCGCCCGAGACCTGGTGGGGATAACGGAAGCCGATCTCGTTCGGGTTGGGAAGGCGCAGCCGCTCGTAAAGCTGCATGGCGTCTTCCTGCGCCTCGAACCGCTTTTGAATGCGGTACTGGATCGGAGCTTCCGTATGCTGGTCGATGATCCGGTGGGCCGGATTGAACGAAGCCGCCGCCGACTGGGCGACATAGGCGATGCGCGACCCGCGCAAGGCCCGAAGATCGCTTTCCGGCGTGGTCGTCAGTTCCATGCCGTCGAACTCTATCGAGCCTCCGGAAATCCGGCAGCCGTCGCGGGCAAAGCCCATCGATGCGAGACCGATGGTCGATTTGCCGGCACCCGATTCTCCGATCAGCCCCAGCACTTCGCCCTTGTGCAGGGTGAGATCGACCCCATGGACGATCTCGACCCATTGCTCGTCGGAATAGCCTTCGATCCGAAGATCGGAGATCCGAAGCAGAACGTCTTTTTTCGGCACCATGCTCAAACCTCCTTCAGGCCGGAAGACCGGAACAGCATCCAGTCGACAACGAAATTCACCGCAACCGTCAGAAGTGCGATGGCGGCTGCCGGGATCAGCGGCGTCATCTCGCCAAAGGAAATCAGCGTCGCGTTTTCACGCACCATCGACCCCCAGTCGGCGGTCGGTGGCTGAATGCCGAGCCCCAGGAACGACAGACCGGCGATCAGCAGGAACACGAAGCAGAACTCCAGACCGAATTCAGCGATCAGCGGTGCTGTCGAGTTCGGCAGGATTTCCCTGCGGATCAGGTACCAGGTGCCCTCGCCGCGAAGCTTGGCCGCTTCGATGTAATCCATCACCACCACGTTGCCGGCAACCGCTCGGGTGAGACGGAAGACGCGCGGCGAATAAATCACCGCGACCACGATGACGATCACCACCAGGTTTGTACCGAAGATACTGAGCATCAAGAGCGCGAAGATCAGCGACGGTACGGACATGATGACGTCGGCCAGACGGCCGATGAACTGATCGAACCAGCCGCCCTTGGTGGCCGCAAGCAGACCGGCGAAGGCCCCCATGAAGAAAGCCAGCAAGGTTGCGAGCAGCGCCAGGCCGACCGAGTTGCGGGCGCCGTAGATGATTCGGCTGAACATGTCGCGGCCGAGCTGGTCGGCTCCCAGCAGCATGGTTTCGTCCGGCGGGGCGAAGGCGGAGGATATCACCTGGGCCTCGCCGAAAGGCGCGATCACCGGAGCGAAGATCCCGGCAACGGCATAGGTGAAGATCACGAACATGCCGAAGGCGGCCGTGAGAGGTGCGGTGCGCAACTCCTTTGCGACGCCGGTGGGCGTGATGATGATCAGGAATTCCCGGAAGGCATAGGAGGTTCCGGCGGCCAGGGCCAGCATGCCTGCGGCCGTGGTGATGAACCGCAACGCCGGGGTGCCGCCGATGATGCCTGCGAGAAAGGAAATCATCGTCAGGGAAAAGACGATGATGAAGATCTTGCGCTTGTTGAAGTAGGCCGCCAGGCAGGAGGCCCCGATCAGCAGCGCATAGTAGCCAATGACAAATGTGCTCATGTCGCTGCCCTCATTTCGGATGCCGCAAACGCGGATTGGTCAGGATCGCGCCCACATCGGCTGCCAGGTTCAGCAGGATGAAGGTTGCGGCGAAGATGAGACAGCAGGCCTGCACGATCGGGAAATCGCGCTTGGCAACCGCGTCCACCAGAAGCTGGCCGACGCCCGGATAGACGAAGACAACTTCCACCAGGACCACACCGGTGATGAGATAGGCGAGATTGAGAGCGACGACGTTGATGATCGGCGCCCAGGCGTTGGGCAAGGCGTGTTTGACGATTACCTTCCAGGGCGGCACGCCCTTCAGCCGCGCCATCTCGATGTAGGGCGAGGCCAGGAGGTTGATGATCGCCGCGCGCGTCATGCGCATCATATGCGCCGTCACCACCAGCACCAGGGTCAGCGCCGGCAGGAAGGTTCGATGCAACAGATCCCCGAAGCTCATGTCCGCGCTGAGGCTGGCAATGGCGGGGAAGTAGTTGGTCTTGACCGCCAGGTAGAGAATGAGGATGTAGCCGAGAAAGAATTCCGGAGAGGAAATCGATGTCAGCGTGACCACGTTGGCGACCCTGTCGAACAGGGTATTGCGCAGAAGAGCGACAATCACGCCGAGAACGATGGAAATCGGCACCGCGATTACAGCCGCATAGGTCGCCAGGAAAAGCGTGTTGACGAACCTGTCGCTGATGGCGGCGCTGACCCGTTCACCGGAGACGAGCGAGACACCGAAGTCGCCGGTGAGTGCACCGCCGAGCCAATGGAAATAGCGAATGACCGCCGGCTGGTCGAGGCCGAGCTTCTCTCGCAGGGCGGCGACGGTTTCAGGCGTTGCTCCCTGTCCGAGAACGGCCTGGGCAATGTCGCCGGGCAGCAGTTCGACTGCAAAAAAGATCAGGATAGAGACCACAAGTAGCGTGATCGCACCTAAGCCAAGTCTCTTAAGGACCAGCTGTAGGATGTCCCCCATTTGTCCCTCCAGAATAGGAAAGCCCGGCACGGCTCAAGGCTCCGCCGGACACCAATCGGGCAGGTTCCTGTCAGCTTTTTTTGCTTTGCGTTGGCAGGAGCTCTGTCCGTTTAAACCGACCCTGTCCCGCGTCCGGAGCAGGGCCGAATTGCAGGCGGCGGCCTGAGCCGCCGCCTTACCCCTCGATCAGGACTCGAACCACCAGCGGCTGGCGGCGCGGGCGCCGTCATTTTCCCAGCTGGCAGCCAGTTTTTCCGGCGTGCCCACCTTCGCGCTGTTGGCATAAACGAAGTTGTTGAAGAACGGGATGATGGTGCCACCGTCGTCCCGGGCCAACATGGCCATTTCACGATACATTTCCGCACGGCGGGTGTCATCCAGCTCGGCCTTGGCCTGCAGGAGAAGCTCGTTGAAGCGCGGGTTCTTCCAATGCGACTCGTTCCATGCCGCATCGTTCTTGTAGGCCAGCGTATACATGACATCCGGCGTCGGACGCGCACCCCAGGACACAAGACAGAACGGCTTCTTCAACCAGACATCCGAATAGTAGCCGTCATTTGGCTCACGCACGACATTGATGTTGATGCCTGCTGCCTTGGCGTGCTCGGCGTAGAGAACCGCCATGTCGACGGCGCCCGCATAGACACTGTCCGCGGTGCTGAGGCTGACCGTAAGTCCTTCCGCACCCGCTTTCTTGAGCAGCGACTTTGCCTGGTCCGGATCATAATCGCGCTGCGGAATATCATCCGGCCAGTAGGGCTGGGCCGGCGAATGGTGGAAGTCGTTGCCCTTGGTGGCCGCACCAAAGGTGATCTTCTCGATGATATCGTCGCGGTTCATCGCCAGCTTCAGGGCGTTGCGCACGTCCGGATTGTCGAATGGTGCCGTGTCGCAGAACATCGGCAGCGTGATCGCGCCCGCGGACGGGATGTTGTGGATCTTGATGTTCGGATTGCGTTGCAGCAGCCCCATGGTCTTCAGCTCGATCAGCGAGACCGCATCCACATCGCCGGTCACAAGGGCCGTCTGGCGGGCATTCGGATCGTTCAGCGTGATCAGTTCAACCTTGTCGAAATAGGCGCCTTCACGGTGCCAGCCGTCATGCCGGCTGAGGCTGAACTGGACGCCGAATTCGCCATTGTCGATCTTGTAGGGACCGGTACCGTCACCAGACTGCCAGTCGATCGTGCCGTCGTCGTTGGCCGGGCAGATCGCCATGTGGTAATCGGTCATCAGCCATGGGAAGTCGGCGTTGCCGCCGGACAGTTTCACGACAACGGTGTAGTCGCCGTCCTTGGTGATGTCGGTGACATCGGTCAGCAGCGCCTTGGCTGCGGATGTGGTCTTGTCGCCGCGGTGATGGTTCAGCGAGGCAATGACGTCATCCGCGGTCAGCTTCTTGCCGCTGTGGAACGTGGCGTTTTCGGTCAGCTTGAAGGTCCATTCGGACGCGTCCGCGCTGGCTTCCCAGCTATCGGCCAGATCCGGCCCCAGCGAACCGTCGCCCATGATCATGGTCAGGTAACTGCGGTGCGTGTGGGCGAGGAAAATCATCACGCGGGTCAGGTAGGTCCCCGGATCGTGGGAGTCGGAGGTGTTTCCGTCGTGAATCCCCCAGCGGAACGTTCCACCCTGCTTGGGTTGGGCTTTCGCCTCGGAGGACCAGAGGCCAGTCGCGGTACTTGCTGTCAATCCGGCCAGCACGGAATACCGAAGGAAATCACGTTTGCTGATTCCTCCCGTGCGGGCCGCGGCTTCAAGCCTTTCAAGCATCTCGGCGTCTTTGGACTTTGTCATCTGTCTCCCCTTCCGGTTTTTCTTAAACAGTCACTTGCCAATTTCCCAAACGTAGCATCCGTGGTTTTTTTGTATCCATGATGCTCATTTGCGACATTTACATAGCAAAACACGAAGTGCCCCTGCTCGACCACCCCTTTGGATAAATTCCTCATTTAAAATGTTTAATGTTGATTGCCTGCTCAGATATTGTGCATAGCAGCATTATTATGAATGATATTTGATTTTCGGAAAGGCACGAAAAATGCTACGCGCGTATAGTTTCGTCTACTGATGCATATCTGAAAGTATTCTTTTAGGCGGAAGACGATTATTCTCCGGTAATGTCGGAAAATGCGTCGCCAGTTCGTATTCCAGTGGTCCCGATCGGCAATTCAGGCGCATTCTTCTTGTCAAAATAACTGATTACCAAAGGACAAGATGAGTGTTGCCCAGCGCAGCCGCGGCCGTGCCGGCCGTCGGCCCCGGTGGGCATTACCTGGGTCATCCGCACACTCAGGAGAACTTCCAGCGGGCGTTCTTCATGCCGGAGACATTCGACAACACCTCCAACGAGCAATGAAAGACCGAGGGAGAGGTGGAGATCACCGAACGGGCTCTTGGCCAGGCCCGCAAGCTTCTGCCGGAGTATGAGGAACCGGCCCTCGATCCCGCCGGAAACGAGGCTCTTCTCGACTATATCGCCCGGCGTGAGTGCGAGATCCCGATGGCGGATTCCCTGAACCAGGACTTTTGAGCCACGCCCCGGATCTGGACGCCAGGGCTGACTGTGCTGTCGCGTCTGCCCTGCAAGGCGGAGTTTACCGTGTACAGCGGGATCTGCCTGGCAGACCCCATCATCGAGGGAACCTGTTCCATGGGAGAAAGTGTCCGGATACAGAAGAGGCCGATCCGTCTGCCAAGGGGCTGGTGGCTCGCGGCTCGGTGTGGAGCCGGATGCAACCCTGTTCGGCAGCCCTGCCGCCACTTACTGATCAGCAGGACGGAAAGCCTGGCGGATTACGGATTTCATGGTCCGGAGCAGGTCGGGATCAGCCGAAGACGCTGAGCCGATCACCAGTTTCGAGACCGGGGTCGGATCAAAGCCATCTTCTTCTCCAAGCACCTTCAGATGACCTGCCATTGTGGACTGGCCGAGCAGACCGATGGCTATTCCTGCTTCGACAGCGGCGGTCACTCCCGCGACGCTCTGGCTTGAAAATGCGATCCGGTAGGGTATGCCACGAGCCTGGAGCGAGGTGAGCGCTGCGTTCCGCCACCAGCAGGCCCGGTCGAACAGCGCGACGGGAACCGGGTCCTCCGCCAGAAGATCCCGGTACCGCGACATGACCCAGCAGGTCGGATCCTCAAAAATCACCTCTTCACGCGTCCCCACCGCTTCAACCTCGTAGACCGCAAGATCGAGCGCGCCCCTGGACAGCAATTCGGGGTATTCGGTGCTTATGGCGCAGGTCACGTCGAGTTCCACCTGCGGATGCGACTGGGAAAAGGCAGCCAGTATCTGCGCAAGTCTTGCCCGTCCATGATCGTCAGGAATACCGAGACGCAGCTTGCCGCGCAGACCATCGGCACAGATGTCCCGCAGGACGGCATCGAGGCGCTCGGCCACTTCCCTGGCGACGGGCAACAGGCGTTGGCCGGTCTCGGTCAGCAATACGCCCCGCCCGGTACGTTCGAAGACCTCCCGTCCAAGTACCTCTTCCAGGCGCATGATCTGAAGGCTGATGGCAGATTGAGACCGTCCGATCAGACGTGCGCCAGCCGTGATGTTGCCCGTCCCCGCAACAGCCAGAAAGGTTCGCAGGAGATCACTGTCGAGTTTCTGCATCTGTTTTCTCAATGCCTGATATTCAAGATATTCGTTTTTCCAATGTATTGATCACCACTATTGTGCTGCCGTCAACCACGGGAGGACATCATGGAAGGACAGACAGCACGCCCTTTCTCGGTCGGGTTTCGTTCGATTTCCGCCGGGGTCGGAATTCTGGTCCTCACCGGACTGGTCTGGTTCTGGCCACTGTTCTTCCTGGATGGATTGCTGTTTGCCGGTGGAGGCCTTCTTGAGGTCGCCCCACTTGTGCTTCCGGGCATCGCACTCACGGCCTGGATCCTGTCCAGCGGGGCCGACAGGACAGTTGGCCGTGCATTTGACGGCCGCCTGCCGCACGCCGTCATTGCCGCATCGGCCATCGGCGCGATCACACCGGTCTGCGGTATCACTATCCTTCCACTGATGGTCGGCCTGCTTGCAGCGGGCGTTCCCCTGGCCCCGGTCATGGCGTTCTGGCTGTCCTCGCCAATCACGGATCCGGCCATGCTTGCCACAACGGCGGCAACGCTCGGTGTCGCCTTCGCCGTCGGCAAGACCCTCTCCGCATTCTTTCTGGGTGTCTTCGGCGGCGCCATAACGGCAGCTTTCACCGGCAGCGTTGGCGGGGAGGCAGCCTTGCGCTCAAGCGGGCTCTTGTCGAAATTGACGGCAAGCAGCTGTGAAGGTGCGGCCACTTTCGATCCGTTTGTCTGGCGGGACAGAAGCCGGCGCCACGCCTTCGTCAGGCAGGCGACAGCAACTACACGACTGATACTGGTGTGTCTGGTGCCGGCCTTTTTTGCCGAATATGCGCTGAATGCCGCGCTCACGCCCGGATCACTGGCGGCCTATGTCGGGACCGGTAACTGGTGGGCCATTCCCGCGGCGGTATTTGTCGGTGCACCGGCCTATATCGACGGATATGCAGCCTTGCCGCTGACACGCAGCCTGATTGACAACGGCATGTCGCCGGGAGCGGCCATGGCCTTTCTGGTTTCCGGCGGTGTTGTCAGCATCTGGGGCGCACTTGCAATTCTTCCGGTTCTGAAATTGCGGCCGTTTCTGCTCTACCTGGCGCTCGCCATCATCGGTTCACTGATCTCAGGGTATGTCTTCGAATGGTTCGCTTAGGCGCGGACCGAAAGTCCGGGGTTACTCCTCTGCCGCCCGCAATCTCCTGCTGCAGACCGAGCGGCCCGTATCGGAAATCGCCCTGGCCTGCGGCTACGATTCCGCTTCGCATTTCATCCGCACCTATCAAAACAGGTTCGGCGCAACGCCGCACAATCAGCGTCTTTGCTCCGCTGGAACTCAAGCGGCGTTTCAAAGGGCATGACCGGGTGCTGGGGCTGCGAACTGCCCGAATTCTGAAACGCGACCCCTTTTCCTGGCAAACCGGTTCCGGCTTCTCCGCCCGGTCCAATGGCCCATCCTCCTTGCGTGTCTTCGGCCCGTGACTTAGATCCTTGTCTGAAGCCGGTCCGAACCGGTGCGCTAACGGAGGCCGCATCCATTCTTCCCGTCAGAATTGCCGGCACAGGACATGCCTTGCCTGCAAAGTCCGTCACCTCGGAGGCCCTTGACCACCAACTGGGGTTCCCGGCCGGACATCTTGAAAAACTGTCCGGCGTTTCAAGCCGGTTTGTCGCAGCTGAGGAAAGTCAGATCGACCTGGCGGTTACTGCCTGCGAAGCTGCGCTTGAAAGAGCGGGCAGCACGCCAGATGATACTGACCTCATCCTCGGTGCCTGCGGCATTCCCTACCAGACCCTTCCAGCAACCGCGCCGCTGGTTATGAAAAGACTGGGTTTTGCGGATGGCGCGGCGGCGGCTTACGACGTCAATGCGACCTGTCTTTCGTTCCTGACCGCCTTTGACCTTGCCGC
Source organism: Roseibium sp. LAB1 (assembly GCF_054658235.1). Lineage (NCBI taxonomy): Bacteria > Pseudomonadati > Pseudomonadota > Alphaproteobacteria > Hyphomicrobiales > Stappiaceae > Roseibium > Roseibium sp. LAB1. The sequence goes on from NZ_BAAGIB010000002.1 coordinate 24,405, forward strand.
CAGCAAGCTTGCGCTTGGGCAGGCGTCGTCAGTGCTTGTATTTGCCGCGGACATCGCGTCGCGCGCCCTGCCGTGGGACGACCAGCCCGACGTTGCCGCCCTGTTCGGCGACGGCGCGGCCGCAGTGGTCCTGACGACTGGAGGGGAAACCGGTCCCGGCATTGCGGGCTCGCTGCTGCGGACCTACCCTTCTGCTTATGCCGCGTGTGAGATTGGAGCCGGCGGCACGCGGTTCGATTTTCACAAGGACCACGATGCCTTCGCCCGTCACGCCGTGTTCCACATGGAGGGCAAGGACCTATTCCGGGTAACGCACAAACACTTTCCGCAGTTCGTCGACGACCTCCTGTCCAAAGCAGGCTGGATCCGGCAGGATATCGATCTCGTCGTGCCACATCAGGCGAGCCCGCTCGCACTCGAGCACATGATCCGGGAAACCGGGATGGAGCGCAGCCGCGTGGTCGACATCGGCAACACACATGGCAACCAGATTGCAGCGTCGCTGCCGACCGCGCTCGACATTGCCTGGCGCCAGGGCAGGATCGAGCCGGGAATGCGCGTTCTGTTGCTCGGAACATCCGCTGGCGTCACCTTTGGCGGCATGGCCCTGGAGGTTTGACCATGGCGCGTTTGCTGGTGACGGGAGCAACGGGATTTCTGGGTGGTAAACTGATCCGTCATCTGCGCGCCAAGGGCTCCGACCCGATCGCTCTCGGACGCGACGAATTGTACTGTCGGCAGCTTGAAGCCGAGGGCTTCGACGTCGTGCGCATGGATCTGTCCCATGCCTGCGACCCACAGCGATTCTCTGGCCTTGGTCCGATCAACGCCGTTGTCCATTGTGCTGCGCTCTCCGCGCCCTGGGGGCGGCGCAGTGCATTTGAGACGGCGAACGTCATCGGGACAAGACATCTTCTGGCGCTTGCAGGTGAGCTGGGGGTGACACGCTTCGTCAACATCTCCTCACCCACCGTCTATTTCGAGATGAAGGACAAGGAGCAGGTTCGGGAAGATGCGCTGCTGCCTCCGCCCATCAATGCCTATGCGGCGACCAAGGCCGACGCCGAGCGGCTTGCACTTGCCCGTTTCGACCTCGGCCCGATCAACCTTCGTCCACGCGGCCTATACGGCGTCGGAGACACGAGCCTCCTGCCCCGTTTGCTCACGGCAGCCGGGAAGCGGCCGTTGCCGCTTTTCAGGGACGGTGCTGCCTCCATCGACCTGACCCATGTGGAAGATGTGCTTGCCGCTATCGATGCGGCCCTTGAGGCTCCCCCCGCATGTGAAGGCGAGACGTTCAACATTTCCGGCGGTGAGCCCTTGCCTGTGCGTTTCATTGTCGAGCGTGTCTGTGCCGCCAAGGGTGTCCCGGTCCGCTGGCGGAAACGCCCCCTCGCCCCGGCAGTTCTTGCGGCGAAACTCATGGAAAGGGCAAGCCTCGTCCTGCCTGGTGCTGGTGAGCCTCCGGCAACACCCTATACGCTCGGTCTATTCGCCTTCCGGCAGAGCCTCGATATTTCCAAGGCAGCGCGGTTATTGAACTGGCAGCCACAGATTGACTTCGAAATGGGACTTGCAAGAACGCTTGGCGGAGGGGCTGTCCATTGACCCCGGCCTTTGCAAACAGCGCATTCGTTTCCGCACCGGAGCGGTTGGTGGTTCGCGGTGGCCAAAGGCAACCGCTTCGGTTCAAGGTACGCTATGGCGTACAGCATCATACGACTGCCGGTTTGGTGTTGATCGACACAGGTTACGGCCCACGGGTCACCGAATGTCCGGGCAGAAGTCTGCCGCTTCGCCTCTATGCAAATCTGCTTCGACCGAAGCTGGTGCATGAGCACCTGCCGACCTCCGTCCTTGCACGCCTGGGTGCCCGCACTGCCGATGTGGAAGCCATTGTGCTGACCCATTTCCACGCGGACCATGTCGCTGCGCTGCATCTTTTTCCCAAGGCCAGGGTCTTCACGAAAGCGGCCGTGTTCGCACGTGTTCTGGCGCGCTCCAGATTTGCCAATCTGCGCCACGGCATCTTTGACGAGCTGCTGCCGCAGGATCTCTCCAGCCGGATCGTTGATATCGACAAGCTGCCGGTCATACCCGCACCACATGGGCTCGGTCAAGGCGCCGATCTTTTTGGCGATGGCTCGATGCTTGCCGTCGACCTGCCCGGTCATGCTGAAGGGCATTTCGGCATCTGCTTTGCCGCACAGCCCGTGCCGCTGCTTTATGCGGTCGATACCCAGTGGTGTGAAGCAGCTCTTCATCCCGGCATGGCGCCTGGACTTCCAGCCATCCTTGTCGCTTCGGATCGCGCAACTCTTGCCGACAGCACGAGGCGAGTGGCTGCCTTCCGCAAGCAAGGCGGTGATGTCCTGCTGTGCCATGATCCGTCAGATAGTCCTTACGACCTGCCCGGGGTTCCAGAATGACTGGGGTCTGGGGCTCAGGAATGACCGGGGTCTGGGGCTCAGGAATGACCGGGGTTCAGGAATGACCGGGCGATTTCAGACTGGCGTCGCATTTGCTGAAACGCTCTGGAGCAACCGTCGGGGCCGGTCCCGTCAGGCTTTCGAGCGCTGGCAGAAACAACGGCTGGACACCTGGATGCGCCGCGATCTTCCCAGGGTTGATTTCTACCGCAACGCACCCTCGCGCCTTGACCAACTGCCGATCATCGACAAGGCCATCGTGATGAGCCGGTTCGAGGCCTTCAACAGAGACAGGATCACCGCCGAGGCTGGATGGCGAGCCCTTGAGGAAGGTGGTCAGATCAACGGGATCAACATCGGCGCCAGCACGGGCACCAGCGGCAACCGGGGTCTTTATGCCATCACGGCGGCCGAACGCTTCCGCTGGCTCGGCACCATTCTGGCCAAGACATTACCCGGCTTTCTGTGGCATCCGGAACGGGTTGCGATCATCCTGCCGCAGTCCTCATCGCTTTACGAAAGCCCGGCCAAACTGCGGCAATTACAGCTCCGGTTCTTCGATCTGCGCCGTGGTATCGCCACCTGGCTGGGCGAGTTGGAAACCTTCGACCCGACGACCATCGTTGCCCCGCCCCGGGCACTGCGGCACCTGGCGGACACATCGAGCCGTCTTGCGCCTCGCAAGCTCTATGCCGGGGCGGAGACCCTCGACCCCGTCGACCGTTCAGCTATTGAACAATGGTTCGGCATTACCCTCGGGCAGATCTACATGGCGACTGAAGGCCTCTTTGCCGTGTCGTGCGCTCATGGCCGACTACATCTTGCCGAGGATGCCAACTATTTCGAGTTCGAACCGGTCGCGAACGGCCTGGTCACACCGCTGGTGACAGGCTTTCGCCGCGATTTCCAGATCATGGCGCGATACCGGATGAACGACCTGTTGCGCCTGTCGTCGGAACCTTGCAGCTGCGGCTCGCCGCTTTGGGCTGTCGATGAAGTGATCGGGCGGATGGACGATATTTTTATCTTCACCAACGCGGCGGGAACGGAGGTACTTGTCACGCCCGACATCCTGCGGAACGCGGTTCTGGACGCCTCTCGCGAGATTTCCGATTTTCGTCTTGTGCAGGAAGTAGACGGATCGATGACCTTGCTGCTGTCACCGGACTTGCCAGATGCAAGCGCGGAGGCGGCGCGGTCGGCGCTAGGCAAAGCCCTGAGCGCACAGGGACTGACACCCGCTATTTCGCTTCGCCGGGAAGTTTTGCCTCTGGAAAGCAGCCGCAAGCTCCGACGAGTGGAATGCCGGATGAAGCAGCAGGTCCGGCCATGACCTTGGCGCAAGACCCCATGCTACGGGACAACAGAGACAGCGAGCGTGTGAGCAACGATCCCGACACCGTTCGGTCTTTCGTGCACCTGTGCAACGATTTTGCGATGCCTGATCTTGTTGCCAATCTCACAACAAGCGTCAGCAAGCTGGAGATCGCCGGACGCTGTTTTCCGCTGACGACCAACGAACCCTGCCGCCCACCGACGTGTTACATCTGCTCGCCCAGCGCCGCCTATATCGACTATGCAATCGAGGAAACGCGCAATTTCCTGAAATCGCCGCTGGCCTATCATTTGGTGCGTCCTTTGATCCGGGCCTGTGCACCGCTGATTGCAGCCAGCGGGCTCGACCGGCAGGTTCAGGTGAACAACTGGCTGCTGTCGACCAACCCTGTGCCGGAAATCGATGCGGCCGCTGCCCGCGAGATTGCCAGTAACCTTGCGCACCGCTTTCCCGAGCATGCCATTGTCATCCGATCCCTCAATGGCCGGGCAGACCGGACATCCATGAACGCCCTCAGGCAGGCCGGTTTCAGGTTTCTGGCAGCCCGGCGGATCTATCTTTACGCCGGTGACGGTACGCCCTGCAAACCGACGCAAAATCGCCGCTATGACACAAAACTGATGCAGCGAACGCCATATCGGCTGGTCGAAAATAACGGTTTTGAAGAGCAGGATTTCGCGCGTGCCGCAGAGCTCTACAAGATGCTCTATCTCGACAAGTACACCCCGCTCAATCCGCAGTACACGGCAACCTATATCCGGGAATGCCATCGCAGGGGCCTGTTCCGACTGCTTGGTTATCGCGACGACAGCGGCCTGTTGGTGGCAGTTGCCGGCTTCTTCGAAAACGGTCGTACATTGACCCAGCCACTGGTCGGATACGATACCGGTCTGGCCCCAAAAGACGGCCTCTATCGACTGGTCATGGCGGCAGGTCAGGACATTGCCGAGCGGCACAATCTCTTTTTCAACATGAGTGCAGGCGCTGGCCACTTCAAACGCCTGCGCGGTGCAGAACCGGAAATCGAGTTCAACGCCGTCTATACCGGTCATCTGTCCCGACGCAGACAACTGGCGGTGCGGAGCCTTGAAACGCTTCTGTCTCGCATCGGCATCCCCCTACTGGAGGCCTTCGACCTATGACCTCACCAAAGGATATCTGGCAGGCCGTCGCGCTTGTGAACGATGTCAGACGGCAGCCGTTGCGGCTTGAGTTTGGCGGCGAACCGGTGGTGCTGTTCAACAGCGGGACCGGCATTGCGGCTCTGGCCGACCGTTGCCCGCACCGGCTGATGGAGCTGTCGAAAGGAAAGGTCGTCGGAGGCGAGATCGAATGCCCCTATCACGGGTGGCGGTTTGACGGCAGCGGACGCTGCACCGCCATTCCGGGGCACCTGGGGGACCTGCCGGGATACCGTATTCCCGGCCTCAAGACGTTCGAAAAAGACGGGGTGATATTTCTCTCCAGGGGAACCCCGGACGGCGAACCTTACCTGCATCCGATGGAAGGAAAGAAGGTGCTGGTGCGGCTGGTGCGCAGCAGCACGCATTCGACGCTGATCGATACCGCCGAAAACATTCTCGATGCGACCCATACCCATTTCACCCACAAGGGCCTGCTGCGCGGCCTCAGCAGCAAGCGCCACCGGGTTCGGGTCGACATCACTGGCGGGCCGGGCTGGGTCGAGGCCGTCTACACCGGAGAAGACCAGCAGCACGGCCTGATCAGCAAGATGCTGGAAGCAGGACGATTGCGGACGATTGGGCGTTATCGTTTTCCCGGCATCGCCGAGCTTGAATACTGGGGTGAAAACGGCCTTGCTCTGGCAACCACCTTTCATTTGAGACAGATATCCGGAGGACTTGTTGAAGGCATCGGCTGCCTCATCGGTCCGAACGAGGGGCTCCTTGACCGGATCAAGTCCTGGGCGTTCCAACCAATGTTCCACATCGCTCTGGAGCAAGACCGCCGCGTGCTGAAATCGGCGCATGAAAACGCGACACGGTTTCCGGTCTCAAGGCCCCTGATCGGTCCACTCGATTACCTGCGCCAGGATATCGAGGCAATTGAAAGAAGTGAGTTACCAGGCGCGGCGCAGTCCCCCAGGACCGCCTATATCGAACTTTGATCCGGCCCGTTCCACTCGATGTCCCTGGTGGTGGCACTTTGAAGACTGATGCGATTGCGAATGGCGATGGCCGCGATTTCCAGGAAGGCCGGCACCTGCGCCAGACCGGGCGCGGGATCGTCTTTGGTTTTGAGGATTTCCTCGGCCACACCCAGAACCTTTTGAAAGCGCCTGATGTTCCGGGAGCGAAGCGCTGCAGGCAGGCCATAGACCCACATGGCAAGGCGCACGGCCTGAATGCGTGTTACGTTCGGCTGGACGTCCTTCCCGCCGGGCAACAGCGCCTGAACAAACCGGCCTGCGTCCTTGAAAAAATGCAGACCACTCGTCGCCCGCGGATTGCATTCCAGCGGACGAACGGAGCCGTCTTCAAGACGCATCAGATCAAATGAGACTTGTCCGGTCCAGCCGGTGTTGCTGACGAAGGTCTCGACAAAGTCCCGCGCCGCTGCATCCGTAACCGGCTCGAAACAGATCCCCGCCCCGGCTCCGGCCCGGTAAAGCGAGCGGTACAACGACAAGGCCAGCACCCTGCCGCCGCGTGCCACGACATAGGTACTGATTTCCTCTCCCTCCAACCGTTCCTGCGCAACCCAGGGCATCGCGGCACTCGGCACCACCCGTTTCAAATTGTCTGATGAAGGCGACACCAGAACCTGACCGGCGAAGCGGGACCAGACAGGCTTGAACACAAGGTTCTTTGCCTCTCCACTCAAACGGGCAACGTCCTGCGGGCTCGTAAGCAGCCATGTTCCGGGTACGGCAATACCGAACTCCTCACACAGCCTGATGAAGTCATGTTTGTTGTGGGCCACCCGAAGCAGATCAAGACCAGGCGCGAACAGGTCCGCGCCAAGGCCGCGCTTGTCCCTGAGTCCGGCCAGATAGAAGATTTCCTCGCAGGTCGGGATAATCAGGGACGGTTTTTCCTGTTCGACCAAAACGGCGACCGCATTGGCAAAAGCTTCCGGATGAAATCTCGGCGACGGCAACCGCCTATAGGACGCACAGGCACGGCTTGACCGGGAAAGCGGCCGGGCAGGCATATCGGCCAGAACAACGCGCCAACCGGCGGCATGAAACAGACGGGCGTGATGCAGGGCAACAGGCGCGCGGGCGCCTGTTACAAGAACAGTCTGTCCGGAGGGACGGCCTGTGCCGGATTGCATCGTCGTCATCGTCCTGTTTCGTCTGGATGTCTCGACGCCCGGTAACAGCTGCCTCGGCGCATTCGAATACCCCTCACCGCTCGGCTTCGTAGCGCGCTTTGGTTTCCTCGTTCATGGGGTAAAGTCCCGGCAGGCGCACGCCCGCATCGACCTGATCAACGATCCAGGCTTCCATGCGCTCCTGTTCCGGCGCTTCTTTCAGCACCTCTTCAAGATTGCCCGCCGGGATCACGACCGCGCCATCGCCGTCGGCCACGATGATGTCGCCCGGAATGACGGCAACACCGCCGCAGCCGATGGTTTCCTGCCAGCCGACAAAGGTAAGACCGGCGACAGACGGCGGGGCCGAAACGCCGCTGCACCACACCGGCAGGTCGGAGGCCAAAACACCGGTCAGATCACGCACCGCGCCGTCGGTCACCATGCCTGCGACATTGCGTTTGCGCATGCGGGCACACAGGATGTCGCCGAAGACGCCCGCATCCCGGATGCCCATTGCGTCGATGACGGCGACACACCCTTCAGGCATCTCCTCGATGGCAGCCCTGGTGGAAATAGGTGAGCCCCAGGAGGCCGGGGTCGCCAGGTCCTCGCGTGCAGGCACGAAACGAAGGGTAAATGCCGGGCCAACGATGCGCGGGCGAGCACGGTCGAGCGGCATTGCCCCGCGAATCCAGACATTGCGCAGACCTTTTTTCAAAAGGATCGTTGTGAACGTAGCCGTGCTGACGGATTTCAGGATTTCGGCGGCTTCAGCAGACAGGGTCATGTGGGTCTCCGGAAGAGGCGCTGACAATGCGCGGCAGGACAGAAACGTTTCAAATGCCATACCGCCGGTCCCGTCCGGGCGCGTTGTCCGGGTGAAAAGGTCCGGCGGTTCAAGCGGCATATTCCGCCGGATCGTCTTGCTGGCCAAGGGATATTTGCATCATGGCGAGAGGGAGAGCAGACGACACGCACAGCGGTACACCAGCCCTTTGCGGTCAAGGTTACCTGGAGCTCAGGGGCAACAGAGGCAAGTCACCGCCCGTTGCTAGATCCGGGCATCCCAGGCAGCCTTTACGGCATCGATGTCGCCGCTTCGGACTGCGCTTCGATCGGGATGATCTTGCCGTCTGCCGTCGTCAGCAGCGCCTGATTGCAAGCGTTTGCAACCTGTTTCAGGATCCTGGAGTAGGTTTTCCGGTTGTGGAACGAACGGTCGTAGACCAGTTCCTTCGAGTCTTCCTGCAGCACGTCGCGTGCGGTTGAGACCGTCTTGATCTTCTGTTCGTAGCCGATCACCTGAAGCGGCGCCCCATGGGCTTCGAAGAACTCGGCAGTGGGTTTGCCGACATATTCGCTTTCGAGTCAGGGAGACTGGCTGATCGACCGACAGCCTGCGGCACCGAGGACGGATAAAGCAGCAAGGGCATGCGCAATGCATCCGGCACCCTTGAAACGGAGGCCGGACGTCTGCTGGCATTTCCGGTGTGCTTGCATCAGGACGTCCTCGCGTGCGCCCGACAGCGGGATCAGGAAATCGTCAGTTCAAGCGCCGGGTGCAGACGCTGCAGGTTGCGGAGCGATTTCGACTGCCACGGGATGGACTTGGAGCCGAGAACCCGAACGCCGACTTCCGGCTGCTTTCTGATTTCGATCGTGAATTTCGCAAGCAGGTTGATGCCGGAGCTGTTCAGGAATTCCAGGCTTGTCAGATCCATGGTGATGAGTTCCGGCTTGGCTGCCAGTACGGAATTCATGATTTCCAAAATAGGTGCGTAGGCATCCGTCCCTGAAAGCCGCATCGTTCCTTCGTAGTGGATGTCGGAGCCTTCAGTCCAAACGCGGTAATCGTTCGTGCTGATTTCCATTGTGGTATCTTCCTTTGGAATATGTCAGCGATCAGGAAAGTCGCAAAGAAGCATATGTCGTCAACTCAACGCCTTCACTTACACGCTCAGACGCGAAAGACCAGCCCAATCTGGCCTCGTAGTCGCTCATAAGTGTGAGCAAGCCCAGGCCGGAACCGGAGGAGTCCGGATTGAGGGCGTTCTCCTCGATACGTTCCAGGAGCAGCTCTCCCGGTTCGCGGTCGAGCAGGGATTTCAGGTGAACCTGGAACTTGGCGGCGGTTTCCTGGTCGATCCGGTTCACGATCCGAATTTCAAACGTATCCGCTTCCATCGAACTGTGAATCGCGATGTCGCCGCCATGTCGGAACTTGATCGCATTTTCCAGGATCTCGTTGATCATGTAACTGATGCTGTGGCGTGCATCGACAGGATCAACGCCTTTGCCGCAGGCCCGGCTGAAATATTCCCCGATAAAATCCGAGGTGAGGCCGCAATGATGCCAGCTCAGCTCCAGCGGTTCTGCCATCAGCGTGAGACAAAAACGCCTCGCGTCTCCGCCATTCAAAGCAGCCGTCTCTCCAAAATCCTCGACCATGCCTTACCTATGCTTCAACACAACAAGAGTGATGTCATCAAATACCTTGTAGTCGCCGATATGCGACTTCACATCATGAATGACCGCCGCGGCAATACCTTTTGCGGATTTTTCGCGGTTTTCATGTGCGCTCTGGGCAAGCCGGTCGAGGCCGTACATCTCGCCCTTCGCGTTTTCCGCTTCCGTGATCCCGTCCGTATGCAGGATGAGGATGTCTTCAGGCCCGAACGCGAGATCGAGCGTCGCCACGAAGGGTGAAATATCAGCCTCAAGCCCGACCGGGAAACCGAGATCCATGGTGTCGATCCGCTCGGTTTCGCCATTGGCGCGAATGATCAGCACCTCCTCGTGCTGACCGGACAACGTCACCTGGCCGTCTTCATAATCGACGAAGGCAAGGGTCAGATGCTTGTCCGAATTGGTGCGGGTGATGTTCTTGTAGACCGCCCGGTTGAGCACATCCAGGAAGGCGATCGGATCGTTGTCCCCCTTCTCCTGAAGGGCCCTGGCAACCGACTGAACCATCAGCATCAAGACGCCACTTTCCAGCCCGTGGCCGGTTACGTCACCGATACCGACCTTGATGCGGCTGCCGTCGAACAGGACGTCGTAATAATCGCCGCCGACCTCGTCTGCCGGCTCCATGAAGGCGGCAATTTCGATCTGCGGGATCACTTCCAATTCGCTCAGGCGCGGCAGAACCATTTCCTGAATGCGCTTGGCGACATCCAGCTCTGCCCCCAGGCGCAGGTTCTCCGATTTCAGCCGCTTGTTGAGCTCTCCGATCTCGCGGTTCGCGGTTTCCAGCTTTCTGGTCCGCTCCTCGACGAGATTTTCAAGGTTCTCCGTATGATAGCTGATCTCGTCCGCCATGCGATTGAAGGCGAGGCCCACCGCCGCGACCTCGTCGCGCGTCGGAATGGCAACACGGACCGAGTAGTCCTTGTTCTGCAGGGCACGCGCTGCTTCGGCCAGTTGCGACAGACCCTTGGTGATGCGGCCTGAAATGGCATAGACGGCAACAAACACCACGAAGATACTGACGCAGAAAGCGATCAGCTGGTAGTTCAGAATGCGGGCCGTCGCCTCGGAGATGTTGTTGGTGGCATCGATCAGCGACTGGTAGATCTCGCGTTCGGAAACCACGAAGCCCAGCGTCATCGTTTCCGAAGTGATGCCGGCGCCATCCCACAGGTTGGCAGGATTGAGCTGCTTCAGAACCAGAAGATAGGGGACTTCCTCGCCATCGTTCTCAAGGAAGATGTGCTTGATGACGGTTTCGTCCTTGGCGCTGAGCTCAAGGGAGGCGATGGCCGGCTGGCTGCTTTCCTTGAGATTTCGGTTCACACCGGTGACACCCTGTCCGCTGACGTCGCTGGAAACCAGTCCAAGGGTTGCCTCGCCGGCCTTCGGGGTTGCCACCACATTGCCGTCGGACATCGTCAGGAAGCCGAACCCGCTTTCAGAGATCTCAAGGCTTTCGACCAGTGAGGTCAACTGCTCGAGCGTGATGTCGACCGCGACCATCCCCGCAACATCCTTGCGATCCTGGGTCCACAGAGGATGGAAGAAACTGACGATCAGCTTGCCCGTGATCGCATCGATATAGGGAGCGGTGGTGACGATATTGGACTCGACCGGCCTGGAGGACGGATCCTTGATCCAGTCTTGCCAGCCTTCGTAGACGCCGGGGAAGAAGAAATCCCAGAAATTCGCGCCCTCGTTATGACCGGGATACAGCAGATCGAATGTCTGTGCCTGCTCCGAATAAGGGGTCGCGCGCATGATCGACGCGTCCTTGGGACCGACATAATAAATCTGCAGCTTGGGAGCGCCCGTCGACATCATCGACGGACCAACAAGGCTGAGGAAGGAACTGTGCTTCAGCTCTTCGGCGGCCTTGGGAACCGGGTTCTTGTTTTCATCAAGCAAATAGCCCCAGACGCTGACGGCGGACGGAACACCTTCCGTGTTCTGCGACCAGCCACCCTTTTCGTCATAGACCAGTTCAGAGGAAAATTCAGGACTGGTCTCGATCGTGTTGCCAACCGCTTCCTGGACATCCGGGTGGTCAATGAGCGTCTGCATCGACGAGGCGAGCGTTGCAAGTTCCGAATGGACGCGCTCGATCAGCAGATCGGCACGGAACGCTGTCGTGTCGATGTAGGTTTGCAGATAGTCTTCGGTCGCGGTGGTCAGGCCCTCACCGACCTGCTCCGTCGCATCCCTGGACAGTTTCTGCACGTTCCAGATACCGATGCCGCCGGCAAGCGCCAGATCGAACAGAACCGCGACGCCCACGACAAGCATGAACTTGGCGCGGAAGCTTCGCAACGAAAAGCGGCCGATCTGCTTTTCGTTCTGTGGACTTGTTACCGGTGCATTCATAGCGGCTTACGCCCCGAGGCAACCCAGATTGGCCAACCTGCATAACCTTTCGGGTGGAGCGCTGCGAAAATATGATCGTCGAACCCTTTGGCAAAGCGCTCGATGAATTCGGCGTCGTCGCCGCGTTCCTGCGCCATTTTCCCGGCAAAGAGGTTTTTCCACGACGCGATGACGTCTGCGAAATCCTGCGGATCACCATCGGTGTTGGTGACCATGAACGAGCCGATGGTTACATTCTCAAAGCCGCCGTCAATCAGGAGGCGCCGGCTTTTCGGGCCAATCTCGATATCCATGTCGAAGTGGTGCCAGAGTTTGGCGACCTCGTTATAGGTCCACTGAATGGACTCCGACCTCGGTTCTCCCAGGCAATGGGAGTTCTTTTCGTTGGTGACGTAGATCCGGCCGCCCGGCTTGCAGATGCGGTAGAGTTCCTTGAGGATCAGCTCCGGCTGATCGAACACCTGCAGGGAATGACGGCAGGTCACGAAGTCGAACTGGTTGTCCTCCAGCAGCATGTCCGCGGCATCGCCAAAGACGTAATCGATGCCCCGGATGCCGAAGTCGGCGGCGACACGGCGTGCGTAGTCGAGGCTGGACCTGGAATGGTCCAGTGCGACAAGCCGGTCCGGCTCGAACTCCTTTTGCAGAAGCACGGCGAAATCGCCAATGCCGCAGCAAATGTCGGCAACCTGCATTCCCGGCTTCAGGCCGTGCTTGCGCAGAAGTTCCTTTTCGTGCCGCCAGGTCAGCTTTGTCTGCGTGCGCAGCACATGGATGAATTCGCTGTCTTCGACGAACGACTGTCCCGGATAGAATTCATTGTCATATTCGCTGACAGTGATCTTGTCGGACATTGTCTCGAGCACAGCGAACTTGCGCGTTGCCCAGCCGACCACGCTCGACGTCGTCACATGAACACTCAGATCGCTGCGGCTGCGCACAAGATCCAGGATCTTGCCGGCAAAGGCATGGAACGCAACGTTGTTCATGCGCACCAGGCGCCTGACATTGACGTAGAATTTTCCGCTTACCTTGGCGACGGACTGCTCCATCGCGGAAAAGCAGCCATGCAGCTCTTCAGCCCGTTGCGGGCGCAGACTGCCATGAAGCGAGAACTCCTGATCGTTCTCGTTGAAGGTCCATTGAAAGGCCTGTGTCATATTATCAGCGATCATTCTGCGTCGTCCTCAAGCACAAGCTCTGCGACCAGGCTCATGCGGCCGTCTTCACTCCGTCCGATGGCGAGCCGGGCGCCATAGTCGACGCCGAGCTCCAGAAGCCCCAGGCTCGCATCGGGTTCGGCTTCGGCAAACAATGCCTCCAGGTAAAGCGTTTCGGCGTCGTCGCCGGTCACTTTCGCTATGGCAGCCTCGTAGACCTTGTAAGTTTCCTCGTCGGCCGGAAAAGTCAGTTCGATCCGGTCGACATTGCCGTCGCGCAAGACGGCGCATTCCAGATTGCCGCTTGTGCCGTGGGTCCGGTACACAGCTTCCAGAAGCTCGTTCAAAGCCGACGAATAGAGATTGGAAAACAGGAGCGAATCCAGCCGGTTGTGGCTGACCATCCGGGCGACGTAACCCGACATGAGATCGCAATGAGTCCAGTCGGAACAAAAATCCTTGATGTCCAAATCCAGGTGAATCATCTGTGGCAGACCGGAATTAGATGATATGCCTTCAGAAGGTGCCTGCATTTTTATTCCCCCGCTGGCGTGGTCAATTGCACCTCAAAGCGATGCACTTCAGTTATACGAGAAAGCTGGAAATTTTGGCCGATTGAACTCGTGTCATCGATAATTCATGTATTTAACAATACGGTGTCGCTCATTGCCAAGGATATATCAACCGCGATTGCTCCAATGTTTTCTGCTTCATTAACATAGCAGCAGAACTCTAAACTTTGGGTTTCCACCGCGCGTCCGTAAAGGCATCATATTTTCACCATGACAAGTACCAGTATTTTTGACGCCGCTGCCCAGCCAGACGCTTCTGCAGACGAACTTGCGCGAGTTCGCAGAGAACTTGAGGAATTGCGCGCAGAACACGATGACCTCAAGCTGCTTTACGAGGCCACGATCGAGCATGGCGAAGCCGTGGAAGACCAGCTCGCCGAATACAACATTCTGCTGACCCGCACCCAGGAACGCCTGGAGGCGGAACTTCGGGATGCCGGCAATTATGTGTATTCCATCCTGCCGGAAAGGCGGCCGTCGGCCCCGAAAGCGGACTGGCTCCTGGTGCCGTCAACCGAACTTGGCGGTGATTCGTTCGGATATCACGACCTCGATGACGACCATTTCGCCATCTATCTGATCGACGTGTGCGGTCACGGTGTCGGTGCCGCATTGCTGTCCGTGGCGATCATCAACGTGCTGCGCTCGAATGCTCTTGCGGACACCGATTTCCGCGACCCGGCACACGTGCTTGCCAAGTTGAACAATGCCTTTCCGATGGAACGACAGAACAACATGTTCTTCACCATCTGGTACGGTGTCTACCGGCGGTCGACCCGCCAGCTAGCATTTGCCTCCGGAGGCCATCCGGCCGCCATTCTCTTGCGTCCGTCGGGATCGGGACTGGACGTGGTGGGCCTTGGGACACCGGAAGGCATGGTGATCGGCGCCATGCCCGACATGGACTTCGACGGCGGAACGTTCGACATTCTCCCCGGCGACAGATTACTGGTCATCAGTGACGGTACCTACGAGATCGAGGATGCAGACGGCCGGACCCTGACCTGGGCCGAGCTGGCGGACAAATCGAAAATCGTGGAAGGCACCTTGCCTCAGGCCATATATGACTGGCTGGCCGCCTTTCATGACAACGCCCCCCTGCCGGATGATTTCTCGATGATGGAATTTGCCTTCTGACAGCCGTATCCGGCAACCAGACACAGTTCAGGTCTTTGCGCGCGGCACCAGAACCGTGGTGTGGTTGACGTTGCCGATACGCTTTGTGGCAACCTCGTCGGCGAGCTGATGCACCAGATACAACCCCAGTCCGCCAATGCCCATGTCCTCGACGTTTTCGGCTCCGGAGGGTGCGGACGGCATGTAACTGTTGTCGAACGGCCTTGCCCTGTCGGACAGCACAAGCTTGACATGTGTCGGGCCAAGCGCGGCCGTTATCGCGATCTGATCCTCGCTGCCGTCCGGATAGCCGTAGGAAACGGTGTTGGCGAAAAGTTCTTCAACAACCAGACAAAGCGTGCGGCGGTCCTCGTCGGACAGGCCCGCGCCGGTGCAGAAGCGCTCCAGCACGGCGTAAACCGCCGGCAGGTCCTCCACGTCATTTCGAACTGTCACCGTCTCGAGATCCACTATCCCGTTCCCTGCCGGCCGTTGTTCAGATTAGCGCGCTGGCGAGACGTCTCGTCAACCCGCCAACGCCTTTGCATCTTCCCGGCTTTCCGCCACCTGCATGATCTTCAGAAAACCGGAAATCTTGAGGACGTCGACGACAGACGGGTTCACCTGGAACAACACCAGCTTGTCTCCGGACGGTGCCAGAAGCTTGGCGACGATCAGCAGCGATCTCAGCCCGAAACTGGTCACGTAATCGACCTGTTCCATATCGATCAGCAACGTTCCCGGTGTCACCGCGATCAGATCCTTCAGATAGGTTTCGAAGGTCTTTGCGTTGAGCGTATCCAGCTTGCCGACAGGGTGAACGATGATCAGATCGCCGTCCGTCTCGTGGCTGATGGTGATTTCTTCGACGTCTGCGGTCATTGCCATTTCCCAATTCTGCATCGGCGTCCGGTTTCTGATGATGAAAGTATCTGTCACGCAATTTCGGCGCGAAACTTGTAAATTTTATAAAGGTGTGACGCGCCAAAGGCTACGAGGCTGCATTTCATCTTATTTTCGCGTGCTTCCTGCGTTCACTCGATCCGAGGTACCCCCGATAGCCCACGAAAGTCCCTCGGCAACTCTTCATGCCGCCAGAATAGATTTGGGCCTTGAGCCTCTGGAATCTCTGGATGACCAGGAACCGTTTCGTGTATCGCTCAAGTTCAAGAAACTTGAATCCGAATTGCGCAAGATGGAGACTGGCCCGCCAACGCCGTGAGCGTGGCAGGGCAGAATGGCGGCTCGACGCGCTCTCCGGAACTCTGTATCTGGATAGGGATGCCTGACGGGCGGAAAACCGGAGGCTGCCTTTCCGCGGAATGGCCGTGGTTCGGATGGCCGCGCGGTCAGATCGACCCCGGTCTGATCCTGTGTCCTCAACACGGGAGAAGGTGCGTTTGCATACGATCGACACTTCTGCCGCTGTTCTGCTGTTGCGATCCGAAGCGGCGACCCGGCAAGGCCCCAGACATCCGGTCAATCAGGACAGTCACTTTGCGGCCCCGTCGCACGGGCTGTTCACCGTTGCCGATGGCATGGGCGGTCACAGAGACGGTGAAGTCGCCAGCCGTGCGACGGTTCACGCCATCTCGCAGCTGGCCAACCTGCCGTCGCACAGCCACGAAACCCGGCTGATTGCCCTGGAAGCTGCGCTCTCCCATGTCGGCCGCGATCTCTACGCCGGTTTTCTCGCCGCCCCCGAACAAGACATTTCAGGCACGACCAGTCTCAGCCTGGTCATCAGCGGGTCACAAGCCAGCTGCATCTGGGCCGGTGACTCGCGCCTTTACCTTTTGCGCCAGCAGCAACTGCTGCTCCTCTCCGAGGACCATGCCGACGAGGCCGGACGGCTGACGTCCGCTGTCGGTATCGGCCACGCGGTACAGCTTGGCCGCCGAACGCTGGAAATGATGCCCGGTGATGTTTTCGTGCTGTGCACCGACGGACTTCTGAAAGGCATGGACGAACCCATGCTTGCCGAGATGGCCGCCGATGAGACCTTCGGCCTCGCTGACCGGCTGGTTGCGCGTTCCGCCGCCGGCGGATCCGCGGACGACATCACGGTGATAACGGTCTGGGTGGAGGCAGAGGGTCAGCCATCGGACGCCGGCAGATAGAAAGAATGCTGCTGACCCGAGGCCCAGCCCTCCAGGACGGATGCCGTCACGCCGATCAGATCCTGGTCTTCCACCGCCATTCGTGTGACCTCGAAAGCAACCTTGCCCGACAGGGATGCACTCAGGACTTCCAGGTTCTGCGCGACGGCGGCTTCCCGGTCGTCAGCATTCTGCCCCTCCGTCACGGCCCCGCCCAGGGCTTCCTGGAACAGGGAGAACAAACGCGACACAAGCAGAGCCTGATCCAGCGATCCACGACCCTCATTGCCCCGCTGCACCGTAACCGCCTGGTGGAACACCAGACTGGTACTGTTGGCAACGCCCTCCAGGACGTTGATCCCGGCAAGCGCGAGTGACGGTGCCGCGCCCGATCCGGCGAGAAACCGCGTTGCCATGGCAACCGAGCGGCCCATGGCCCCGCCTTCGACCAATTCGAGCGCGTCGTAATCCCTGGGTGTGCCGACAGGCAGACGCGGAAACACTTCGGTTTCGAGCTGGATCAGTAATTCGGAAAGCGCCACGAAACCACCTGCCGCATAAAGCGCCGGAACCGCCGCCTCTACGGCGGTCAACCGGGCATCGTTCCAGAAAAGCGCCAGATGAGAGGCGGCATCACCGTCCCGCAGGCCTGCAAAGCCTTCCAGGCCAGGCCTGTCCAGCACCTGATGAGGCGCTTCCATGCCGGCCAGTTCCTTTCCGGGAACGCCGGCAAAGTCACCGGTGAGCGAGGCGAAACCGACCGTATCGCTATCGGCACATTCCCGCGCAAACACCTTCAGTCGCTCCGTATCGCGCGGGCTCAGACCGGTCTCGTTCGCAAACAGGGCAACATCGTAGAGTTCGGCCTGCAGAGCTTCACTGGTACCGCCCAGAACCTCTTGCACGTCCACGGCATCAAGATCGTGATCGAGCTGTAGGAGATAGAGTTCCAGCGGCAAGTCGAACGGAATTTCACTCAGGAGAAAATTCAACCCGCTCCAGTTCTGCAGCACCGTATGCAGTTTGGCACTTTCGAAGAAGAGACGCACCTGGCCGTCCTGCATCGTGCCGGCCGGAACATCCTCCTTGTTCGCAGCTACCGGGGCATGCGACGACTGGCGCTCCTCCTGTAGGGTCTTTTGAATGAATGCATCGACGGCGGCCTTGGCGGCGCTGCCACTCTCGTTCGGCGCTGCCTGTTCCCCCGAAGAGCGGATCATCGAAATCAGCTCGTCGAGCCCGTCTGTGCCAATGATGCCGCCACCCGGCCCTTTGTCTTTGGCCGGGGCTGAGACTGAGGCTGGCACTTTTTCTTCTTTCAGCAGCTTTTCCAGGACCGACTTGCGTTCGTCAGACATCGCCTCACCAACCTTGTCGTAGCGCTGGCCATGGGCGGCAAGCTGGTCCTGATCGCCAGCTGCGGTCTCAAGATCCCGCACGAAGCGGAAACGGCGAAGCAGATTTGGCGGACGCATGTCCTTCAGGCTGGTGAAGGAAACCTGTTCTTCAAGTTCCGAAGGAGACGAGCCGAGAGTGTTGAGCACGGACACGGAAAAGGCCGGTGCGTTACGCTCCAGGATTTCCTCAACATCAAGTCCGGTGATGTTGAAGGCCAGACCTGTTGCCGGCAGGCCGAAGTCACCTGCGATCAGCACCCTGAAAGGTGGCGCCGGCGAGATCGGGGCCGCAGCGTGGCCCTGCTTTCCGAGGCCAATCGAGAAACTGGCGATACCGCCTTTGACGTCGTCTTTCCTGGTCATTTCGATCATCCCCGGTTGATAACTTTGAGCTCCGCTCAATTCGACAAAAAGGCCAGAGTGGTCCCGTCGATCACGATCTTGCCGCCGACGTCGTACCCCTGCACATGGTCGCCTGGGCCCCTCCCTGCCAGGACGGCGCATTCTTGCCTTCCGCGCAGACCTGAAGTGCGCATGTGCAGATAATATTAGACCGGAATGCACAAAGCCAACTGGAACAAAACAAATGCAGCGCGCATACTGAGTGTCAGCCGACGAACGATTATCGACACGCTCGGCCGGTTCAACATGACGCGCTCCGACGGTTTCGAACACCCCTGATCCGTGAGGGGCAGGAGACGGTTCGAGCCGGACACACGTTAGGGATTCTGCAAATTTGACGTCAGACATGACCTCCGCCGCGCGCACGCTGATAACCGCCTTCGTGTCCGGCAAGCTGTCCTATGACGCCTTGTCGAAGCAATTGCGGACCGGCGCACAGCAATCGGAAATTGCCCTTCGTCAGACCCGGCAGACCATCCGGGACTTCGTCGAAGATGGCCGGCTGCCGAACGATGTTGGTCAGATACTGCTGAACCAGCTGCCGTCGCCCGATGCTGACAGCCCATCCCGCCCGGCCACAGCCGCGCTCGCAGATCCGAACCCCGCTGAACCGGACACCCTGCCGCCATTGCCGTTTCGCGACGAACCGTCAACAGATACGGGCGACGACATTCGCAGCAAGATCGATGACGCCATATTGACCTCGCTCGTGTCCGGTTACACGGACTTTCGCAGCCAGCGCTCGAATATGGATGACACGCCGCCGTCCGTCGACGACAGCAGCAAACTGGACAAATACCTGACCGATTTCAGGAGCGCGCGGTTCCGCTCCGACGCGCGTCGTGTGTCCAGTGGCGGCCACAGAGACAGTCTCGACATCAACAAGCTGGCGGCCTCCAAGGTCAAGCGCGCGGGCGTCGGTTCCATCCTGCGTGACCGGTTCATCCTGGATATCGAAATCGGTCGGGGCGGCATGGGCCACGTCTATTCCGCCGTTGACCGGCGCCGTCTGGAAGCGGGTCACGATCAGCCTTATGTCGCCATCAAGCTTCTGAACGAGAGTTTTCACTACGACACAGAAGCCTTGCGACTGCTGGAAGCGGAAGCGCGCAAGTCTCAGGCGCTTGCGCACCCGAACATCACCACCGTCTATGATTTCGACCGCGACAAGGCGGATGTGTTCATCGTCATGGAACTGCTCAACGGGGTGAGTCTCGACCGCCGGATCGGGCGAGCTCTCGGTCAACCCCTGCCCCCGGGCGAATGCACCCGCATCCTAAGGGGCATTTGCGCGGGCCTCTCCCATGCGCACAGCCGCGGTGTCGTTCATTCCGATCTGAATCCCGGCAACATCTTTTTGCCGACCGATGGCACGATCAAGCTGCTCGATTTCGGCCTGGCCGCCGCCGCAAGCGCCAGTGCGGATCATCCAATCCAGGACAGCCTGACGGAGACCTATGCCAGTCCCGAGCAGTTCCGGCGGGCGGATCGCGATCCGCGGGACGACATCTTTGCGCTCGGTTGCATCGCCTACCAGATCCTCACAGGCAGCCACCCGTTCCAGTCCCGCCCAATAGATCAGGTGGCACAGGAAGGCGTCGCGCCAATGCCCATCAAAGGCCTCGACCGGCAAGCCTGGGAAACCGTGAGACAGGCGCTCGAGTTCGACCGCAACAAGCGCCTCGGAGACGTCGACAGTTTCCTCAAGGGCCTTTTTGAAAGACAGGACTGAGTACGAGGCCAGGCCGCATCCCGGCATGCGGGCATCGCCTATTCTATGGAATCGACGATCGTCTCGATGGCCCGGGTGAAGCCGTGATCCGGCTGCAGGGTACAGATCAGGCCGGTGCTGCCGATCTGGATAAGGTCTGTCGACAAAGGCAGGACGGCCGCCACCGGTGTGCGGTAGTTGGAAAAAATGCGCTGTGCCAATTCGTTGAAATCGAAGGTTTCAAGCGCCTTGTTGACGACCAGAAACAGCTGCGGGACTTCCAGTTTGCGCGCCAGTTCCAATGTGACCGCGGTGCCCTGATAGTCCTGAATGTCGGGGCGCAGGATCAAAAGCAGCGTGTCGGAGATGGCGATGGACAGCAAAGTCTCCTCGTTGACGCCCGGATGGGTGTCGAGCAGCAGATAATCCAGTTCCAGCCCCCGGCAGAGATCGACAAAGCCACGGTTCAGGTCCTCGACATCGTATTTTTCCTTCAGGATACGCGCGATTTCACCGGTCTTGATGGACGAGGGAACCAGAAAGACCTTGCCACCGTCCGGCACGGTTGGATTGCCGTCGCCATCGACCACATTATCCGTGACATCGACCGCCGTGTCGGTGACCGGACAATGGCCCCACAGGTAGTTGTTCAGCGTGTTGGTGACCGTGTTGAGATCGACCTTGAACAGGGTATGGATGCCTGGAGACTGGATATCCGTGTCGACAATGCCGACCCGGTGGCCGCGCAGGGCAAGAACCGCGGCCAGATTGGCCGTGACGTTGGATTTGCCGGTGCCGCCACGATAGGAATGAGTGGAAATGATTTTGGTCACGGATCGATCTCGAAGGATGTTTTTAAAAAAATCAGGACTTGTATCTGGACCGAAGGTCCTTGGCGCGCGATTGCAGGGACCGGAAATAGTCGGATTCGCTTACCTGCTCGACTTCCGCCTTGGCCTGTTCCTGGTCATAGGTGACTTCGAACTTGTCCAGTCGGGTCTTCAGTTCGGCATTTTCCTTGCGCAGTTTCGCTTCGGCCGCCTCCAGCTGGCGCTTGGTTTCCGTCAGTTCCGAGATGAGTTGGCTTGAATGGAACTCACGCGCCTCCACCTGCACCACCATGCCGGAAAAGGTTTCAGCCAGGGCGCGGATATCTGCCTCGACCCCATTGTCCGTGATCACCTGATAAAGCTCCTCGACCTCGTCGAAGCGCCCGTTGGCAATAGCTTCGCAGGTTCGGGCCAGACTGGCCAGAGCAGGTTTCATGGTGTCGGATGAGGTCATTCAGGCCTCCGGAGGCAGTCGGCGATAGCCCGGTTAAATCACGCCTTGCCGGGTAACCCAAGATGTTTGTTGAGCGGCCCGGCGATTGCCCCGGCGCATTCGCCACATAGCAGCTGGGGCGGTTCGAGGCCGTCGTCTGCAGCTATATCTCGACAATTGCCCCGGGCCGGCCCGGGCATGTCGGCGGCAAGATGTCAGCCCCTTGCCGCCGTGGTTCGAAACAAAGGTGGGAAAATTTGCCGCCTTATCGTTTCGGCAGGATGTTGTGCTCCGGTCCGAACGGGAAACCGGTGATGTTTTCAGCGCCGGTTTCGGTCACGATCAGGATGTCATGCTCCCGGTATCCCCCCGCACCGGCCTCACCTTCGGGTATCATGATCATCGGCTCCATCGACACGACCATACCGGGCTGAAGGACGGTGTCGACATCTTCTCGCAACTCCACCGAGGCTTCGCGGCCGTAATAGTGGCTGAGCACACCGAAGGAGTGTCCGTAGCCGAAGCTGCGGTATTTCAGAAGATCGTGGCTGCGGTAAATGTCGTTCAGTTCGCTGGCGATATCGCAGCAGCGTCCACCCGGTCTGATCAGCTTCAACCCCTCCCGGTGAACATGGCAGTTGATCTCCCAAAGGCGCAGATGTTCGTCAGAGGAATATTCGCAGAACAGCGTCCGCTCCAGTGCGGTGTAATAGCCGAAGATCATCGGGAAACAGTTGAGGCTGAGGATGTCACCGGCTTCGACCTTCTTGTTGGTGACCGGGTTGTGAGCACCGTCGGTGTTGATGCCCGACTGGAACCAGGTCCAGGTGTCCATCAGCTCGACGAAGGGGAAGGACTTTGCAATTTCACGGATCATGGCGTTGGTCGACGCCATGGCCACTTCGTGTTCGGCAACACCGGCCCGGACCGCCTCCGCCAGCGCCGCCCCGCCGACATCACAGATCCGCGCACCTTCACGGATGAGTACATGTTCTTCAGCGCTCTTGATCGTGCGCTGCGCCATGGCATCGGCGGCAATGTCGACCATCTCAACACCGGGAAAAGCGGCTTCCAGCAGTTTCAGCATGTCGAGAGAAACGTGGTCAAACTCGATCCCGATCCGGCGGATTGCAGGGTTGGGCCAAGCCAGCAGCGACTGGATGGCGTGGAAATAGTTGTCCCGGCGCCAGTCGGTATAGATGACCGTATCGCCATGGGTTCTGCGCCAGGGCTGACCACCGTCGATACCGGCCGCAATCGTGGTTGCCTTGTCCTGGGTGACCAGGAAACCGTATTTGCGGCCGAAGTAACAATAGAGGAAACCGGAGTAGTAGCAGATGTTGTGATAGGAGGTGAACAAGGCGGCATCGATCTGCCGGTCCGCCATCAGCTTTCTGAGCTTTTCCTGGCGGCTGTCCATTTCGCCGGCCGAAAAGGGCGAAAACGCCTTCTCACCGTTGTTCATTTCATAAATGCGGATCATGTCATTGCTCATTGAAGGCTCCTTCCGTTTGTTCATGCTTCGGTATCCGGGGCCTGAAACGCAAAACGAGCCGGCTTCCGTGAAGAAGCCGGCCCGCCAGGCCCAAATTCAAGATGTCTTGCTACCGGGAGATCCTGTCTCCACCCGGTGACTGGCGTTCCGCCACCGGTTCAAATTGAAAGCAGCGGGGCGCTCTTCACGCCCGACCGGGATCAGCCCGGTGAAAGTCCTCTCAGGCGCTCAGACCTGCGGCGCAGCAACTCCAGCACGGTCAGCAGACAGATGGAAATGGCCACCATGAGGGATGCCACCGCCAGAATGGTTGGCGAGATCTGTTCGCGCAGCCCGGTGAACATCTGCCACGGCAGGGTCTTCTGACCGGCAGAGCCGAGGAACAGCACCACCACCACTTCGTCGAAGGAGGTGATGAAGGCAAACAGCGCACCGGAGACGACGCCCGGAATGATCAGCGGCATCTGCACCTTGAAGAAGGTGGTGACCGGGTTGGCGCCAAGGCTGGCCGACGCCCGCACGAGGCTTCGGTCGAAACCGACCAGCGTCGCCGTCACCGTGATGATGACGAAGGGCGTTCCGAGTGCGGCATGGGCCAGAACCACGCCCCAGTAGGTTCCCTGCAGACCGATGCGCGAATAGAAGAAATACATGCCCGCCGCCGAGATGATCAGCGGAACGATCATCGGCGAAATCAGCACTGCCATGATCGCAGACTTGTAGGGCACATGGGACTGGGACAGGCCAATCGCGGCCAGCGTGCCGAAACCGGTTGCCAGTATGGTCGCCACCGGCGCGATCAGCACCGAGTTGGTCAGCGCCTGCTGCCAATCCGGATTGGTGAAGAAATCCTGGTAGTGCTTGAAGGAATAGCCTGCCGGATCAAGAGCCAGCATTGCCTTGGTGAAGGTGAAGAAGTTCTCCGCATTGAAGCTGAGCGGCAGGATCACCAGGATCGGGAAGATCAGGAAGAAGAAGATCAACCCGCAGATCACCCGGAACATGTAGTACCAGGTGATCTGGAGAGGAGACGCGTAGGGAGGAAGTGCACTCATGCCGCCACCTATCCGAGTTTCACGTTATCGATGCCGACGATCTTGTCGTAGACAACAAAGAGAACCAGAACCGCCACGAGCAGCAACGTGCCGAGCGCTGCGCCCAGACCCCAGTTGAGCGACGACGAGATGTGGTAGGCGATCCGGTTGGAAATGAAGATGCCCGACGTGCCACCCACCAGTTCCGGTGTGATGTAGTAGCCGATGGACAGGATGAAGACGAGCACGGCACCCGCGCCGATGCCCGGCACGGTCTGCGGGAAATACACCCGCCAGAACGCGGTCCAGTCGTTGGCGCCAAGGCTCTTGGCCGCACGTACATAGGACGGCGAAATGGTTTTCATGACCGAATAGAGCGGCAGGATCATGAACGGCAGCAGGATGTGCGTCATGGCGATGATCGTGCCTGTCTGGTTGTTGATCATCACCAGGCGTCCGGCGTCGCTTATGAGGCCTGTCCAGACCAGGAAATCGTTGATTACCCCCTGTTGCTGCAACAGCACCTTCCAGGCAGACGTACGCACCAGTAGCGATGTCCAGAAGGGCAGCAGCACCAGGATCATCAGCAGGTTGGACGAGCGCAGCGGCAAGGCCGACAGAAGAAACGCGATCGGATAGCCCAGAAGCAGGCAGGATACGGTGATCGCGACGGACAGGAACAGGGTGCGGCCGAACAGGAACATGTAGATCCGTTCGTCTTCCGGTTTCAGTTCGACGCCGTTCGCGGTCTGTTGCGCGTCGAAGGCATTCAGGAAATAGCCGGCCGTATAGCGCGGCGAGAACCGTTTGAGCACCTGCCAGGTTTCGACGGTGCCCCAGTCCTTGTCCACATCGATGAATTGTTCCTTGAAGGGACCGGCTTCATCCATGCGCTTGATGCCGCGTCCCGTCTTTCGGAACAGGCTGGAGACGCCGGTTTCCTCGTAGTTGAGGCGAGAGCCGAGGCGGGTGTGGGTCTTCTCTTTCACGGCGACGACCATGTCGTCGTAAAGGGCCGCGAAGACCGCTTCGTCAGGCGCCTGGCCGGACGACGGGTCCCACTCCTGCAAGGCGACGACTGTCCTGGGAAGCGTGTCTTCCACGATTCCGTTTTCGACCGAGCGGAACAGCATGTCCACGATCGGAGCTACAAAGGTGAGCAGGACAAAAATCAGCAGGGGCGCAATCAACGCCAGGGCGCGCAGCTTCTCTCGGCGCAGCGCCTTGGCAAGAGCTGCCTTCAGCGGCTTGCCGTCTTTCGTCGTCAGAACCTCGCCCGCGTGGGTATCGCTCATGAAACAGTCTTCCGCAAATCCATTGGGAGATCCGGGTGGAGCGCTGCCCCACCCGGACCGGTTTCTCTTCTGGCCGCATTCAACCGAACGCGGACAGCTTCAGATGATTACTGAGCCAGCCACGCCTGGAATTTGGCGTCGATGTCGTCACGGTAATCAGCCCACCACTCGTAGTTATAGAGGAAGGTGTTCTTGGCGTTGTTCGGATCGGTCGGCATGTGCGGAGCCATTTCGATGCCGAGATCGGCATGCTTGCCAACCAGCGGAGCCGAAGACTTGCGAGCCGGGCCGTAGGAGATGTATTTCGCCTGATCCGCCAGACGTTGGGTGTCGGTGGCGTATTTGACGAAGTCCTTCACCATGGCAAGGCGGTCTTCCGGCAGACCGGCCGGGATGATCCAGCCGTCAAGGTCGAACACCTGGGCGTCCCACAGCATTTTCACCGGCTGCTTCTGCTCTTCGATCAGGGAGAACAGGCGACCGTTATAGGTGGAGCCGATCACGACTTCCTTGTCGGCCAGAAGCTGCGGCGTTTCTGCACCGGCAGACCACCACACGACGTTGTCCTTGATGGAGTCGAGCTTCTTGAAGGCACGATCCTGACCTTCTTCGGTCTCAAGAACGTTGTAGACTTCTTCCTTCGGCACGCCGTCGCACAGAAGAGCCCATTCCATGTTGTTGATCGGACGCTTTTCCAGCGAGCGCTTGCCCGGGAATGTTTCCAGATCGAACACATCACAGATGTCGTCCGGCTCCTTGCCGTTCCATTCAGCCACGTCGGAACGGTAGCCGAAGGTGGTGGAGTAGACGATCTGCGGAATGAAGCACTCGGAGACCAGCAGGTCGCCGAAGTCTTCCGAAGCCTTGGTGCCGTCCGGAGCATCTGCAAGGTCGGTGTCCGGATCGATTTCCAGAGCCAGACCTTCGTCGCACAGACGGATGGCGTCGGAAGCGACCACGTCGACCAGATCCCACGTGATGTTGCCGGCTTCGTTCATGGCGCGCAGCTTGGCGACAGCCTCGTTGGAAGACTCATCCCAGATCACGTTGATGTCGGAGTTTTCAGCGACATACGGATCCGCGTAAGCGTTTTTCTGGGAGGCCTGATAGGCACCGCCCCAGGAAACGATGGTCATGTCCTTCGCCATGGCAGCGCTGCCGGCAAACGCCAGAGCAGTGCCTGCGAGAATTACAGTTTTGAGCTTCATGTTTGTTAGCTCCCTCTTTTAGGATTTAACGGATTTTTCCGTTGTGGTCGCTGGCGGCCTTGGACAGGCCGCCGGGCGATTTTCAGACAACCGCATCGAGCGCTTTACAGTCGTTCAGCGCCCAGCCCACCCGGACTGTCTCGCCAACGGCGAGCTTGCGCTTCTCTCCGCGGTTGCGAACTTTGACGATGAACTCGTCGTTGCCACCCACGTTCATGCGAACGCGGATATGGTCACCGAGATAGATGAGTTCCTCGATCCGGCCATTGACCAGATTGTCCATCGTGTCGACAGTATCGAATTCCACCCGCTCGGGCCGCAGGGACAGGGTCGTCCTGTCTCCAACGGCGGCCACGTTGACCTTGTCGGCCTTGAGCTTCGTGCCGTCATCGATTTCAACAAGACACTCCGAACCGTTGATCTCGACGACCTTGCCGTTCAGCTTGTTGTTTTCCCCGATGAACTGGGCAACGAAGGAATTCTGCGGATCCTCGTAGAGATCGTCCGGCGTCGACAGCTGCTGGATGACACCGTCGTTGAACACCGCCACGCGGTCCGACATGGTCAGCGCCTCGGTCTGGTCGTGGGTCACATAGACCACGGTGACACCCAGGTTCTCGTGAATGTGCTTGATCTCGTACTGCATCTGCTCGCGCAGCTGCTTGTCGAGTGCGCCGAGCGGCTCGTCCATCAGCACCAGCTCCGGATCGAACACCAGGGCGCGGGCCACGGCGACACGCTGCTGTTGGCCACCGGACAGCTGAGCCGGGCGACGATTGCCGAACGCCCCGAGTTCGACCATTTCCAGTGCCCGCTTGACCTTTTCCTGCTGATCGGCCTTGCCGACACCGCGCACCTGAAGCGGAAAGGCGAGGTTCTCGGCCACCGTCATGTGCGGAAACAGGGCGTAGTTCTGGAAGACCATGCCGATGCCGCGCTTGTGCGGGGGCACGTTGTTGATCGGGCGGTCGTTCAGATAGATTTCGCCGTGCGTCGCCGGTTCGAAACCGGCCAGCATCATCAGGCAGGTTGTTTTACCGGAGCCGGATGGACCGAGCATGGTCAGGAATTCGCCCGGCGGGATATCGAGATTGAGGTTCTTTACGACCAGGGTTTCCCCGTCATAGCTCTTTTGAACGCTGTCATACTTAACAGCAGCGCCCCGTGTGTTCGCCATTGTGTCCCCAAGTCAGCTTCTATCATTATTATTAGACGCACGACCAATAACCTCCAGGTAACCTCCGTTCCTGAAGAGCTATCGATGTGTACGAACGCGCATAGAAAAACAAAATTACTGCCTTTTGGGAAGGGGTTATGAAAAAAAATTGGATATTTTTTAGTCAGGCGCCGACTTAATATTTTGCAACGCATTATGGAGCCGAGTTTTTACTCAAGAAGAAGCGCCCGAAGAAAGAAATGTCTTTCTCCGGGTTCGGCAATCTTTACTGCACAACCATGTTGTTTGTTGTGCCTCTAGAAGAGTTTCGCGCATGCCAACTTGGGTCAGGAGCCGTAGAACGTCACGAAATGCTCTGGCTGCGTCATCCCTCCGGCGGGGACCGCAACGTCAGGAAGATCCTGCAGACAACAAAAACCCCGCCCGGCAAGCGCCGGACGGGGCAATGAGCAAAGCCTCAGACTTGCGGAGTTTGCGGCTTATTTGTAGTCGTACTGGCCGTCTTTCCACTCGTACCAGACGTAGCCCGGCAGGGTAACGTCGCCCTTGTCGTCGAAGGACAGATCGCCGAGAACGGTCTTGAAGTCACCGTCGTTCAGTGCGCCGACGACGCCGTCATAGTCGGTGGAACCGGCAGCTGAAGCAGCCTGGGCCCATGCCTGGATAGCGGCATAGGTGTAGAGTGCATAGCCTTCAGCGGTCTTGCCGGCGTCTTCAAGCGCCTTCACGACCGGTGCGGCTTCCGGGTTCTTGCGCGGATCCAGGGAGAAGGTCATCAGGGTGCCTTCGCCGGCCGGGCCGGTGATCGACCAATATTCGTCGGTCACGAGCGCATCGCCGGACACGAGGATGGTGCTCATGCCCTGGTCGACCATCTGACGCTTCATCAGGCCGGCTTCGGTGTGGTAGCCGCCGACGTAGAGAACGTCGATGTTTTCCGACTTCAGCTTGGAGACCAGCGCGGTGTAGTCCTTTTCACCGGCGGTGTAGGCTTCGTAGAGCGTTTCGGTCTTGCCGGCAGCGTTCATGACTTCCTTGGTGGCATCGGCGAGGCCCTTGCCGTAGGCAGTCTTGTCGTGAACGATGGCGATGTTCTTGTCGCCGAATTCCTCTGCCAGATAGGTACCGGCAACCTGACCCTGCTGGTCGTCACGGCCGCAGACGCGGAAGGTGCCCGGGCCCGGACGCTCGTCGGTGAACTTCGGGTTGGTGGAAGCCGGAGAAATCTGGACGATGCCTTCTTCCGCGTACACGGCAGATGCCGGGATGGAAGAGCCCGAGCAGAAGTGACCGGCCATGAAGACCACACCCTTGCCGACCATCTGGTTGGCAACGGCAACAGCCTGTTTCGGGTCGCAGGCGTCGTCACCCACTTCCAGTACCAGCTGCTCACCATTGACGCCGCCTGCAGCGTTGATGTCCGCCACGGCCTGCTCGGCACCGGCTTTCATCTGCGCGCCGAAGGAGGCGTACTGACCGGTCATCGGGCCTGCAGTTGCGATCACGATGTCTGCAAAAGCGGCAGTGGACATGGCCATACCGGCCACTGCAGCAACGCTAGCCAAAAGATACTTTTTCATCATCAACTCCCCTGGTTCCAGTTATCTGGACCACTTGGACTGGAAGCCCTTGCTTCCGTTTTGGCCGGGCCAGGGACGATTCTTGTTGTTTTTCGTCCATTCCCAGCCGGTTCCCCATCGGTGCGGAAAACGCACCTCCGGAATTCTCAGCCTTCGGCGTATCTGTCCGTCTGGCCGGTCTTCAACCGCCAGCTGAAAGGACTGGTTTTTTCGTAAAGCCAAACATACTGCGTCGTCATCTGGTTGGTCCGTGTATACCGCCATCCCGCCAGGCCGATTGCAAGCAGAATGAGATAGTCTACAACCAGATAGTGCACCGACAGGAGCGTTCCGTCGAACAGGGCGAAGGTCAGGAACCTGATCGCCAGACTCAACAGGAACACGAACCAGAACAGCACGTATAGCGGCCGCCAGGTGTTGGCACAGGCACGTCCGGTCATCCAGGCCGCGCCGCCGCCAAGGCCGCACAGCAGGACGAGAAACACGCCGAAACTGGTCTGATAAAGAATACCCATAGCGCGCTCCTAGTGTCTTCCGCCTTCGAGATAAGCTGCCTGCACGTCCTCGCGGGCGAGCAACTCCTTGCCGGTACCGGACATGGTGATCTTGCCGTTCACCATCACATAGGCCCGGTGCGCCAGTTTGAGCGCATGATAGGCATTCTGCTCCACCAGGAAGACGGTGAGTCCGTCGCTCTGGTTGAGGTCCCGGATCGCATCGAAGATCTGTTTCACGATCAGCGGTGCCAGACCGAGAGACGGTTCGTCCAGAAGCAAAAGACGGGGATTGGACATCAATGCCCGGGCAATTGCCAGCATCTGCTGCTCGCCACCAGACAGCGTGCCGCCACGCTGGTTCCGGCGCTCTTTCAGGCGCGGAAACAGGTCGAAGGCGCGCTGCAGACCGGCTTCCAGATCGTGGTTGCCGGCCATTTCGGCTCCCATGATCAGGTTTTCCATCACGCTCATGCGCGGGAAGATCCGCCGGCCTTCCGGAGACTGGGCAATCGACTTGCGCATGATCTCATGGGTAGGCATGCGGGTGATGTCTTCACCATTGTAGATGACCTGACCGGAACTTGCCTGGGGCGTGCCGCAGATGGTCATCATCAACGTCGACTTGCCGGCCCCGTTGGCGCCGATCAGCGAGACGATCTCACCCTTGTCGACGGTCAGGTCCACACCACGCAGTGCGATGATCTTGCCGTAATGGGTCTCGACGTTCCTGACTTCCAGAAGATGATTGGAGGATGTCATATGCCGACCTCCTCTTCCACTGCATCGACTTCTTCGTCCGGAACGCCCAGATAGGCGGCGATCACCTTCGGATCGTCCTTCACTTCCGCGGCGGTGCCGTCGGAGATCTTCTCGCCGTAGTCCAGAACCACGACGTGATCCGAAATTTCCATCACAACGCTCATGTCGTGTTCAATCAGCAGGATAGAGGTTCCGTGCTCCTTGCGGATATATTGCAGAAGCGCGTTCAGCTCGCTGCTTTCCTTCGGGTTCAGGCCGGCTGCCGGTTCGTCCAGGCACAGGAGTTCCGGACCGGAACACATGGCACGGGCGATTTCCAGGCGCCGCTGGTCGCCATAAGGCAGATCTGCCGCCGGGGCATCCGCCCGGTCTATGAGAGCTGTCTTTTCCAGCCAGTAGCGTGCCTTTTCGACCGCCTGGCGCTCGGCCTTGCGGAACGTGGCCAGACCGAAAATGCCCGCCAGCGAATAGCCTGATGCCAGCATCAACGGATTGTGCTGCGCGACCATCAGGTTCTCCAAAAGGGTCATGCCGCCGAACAGGCGGATGTTCTGGAACGTGCGGGCAACCTTGGCTTTCGCCGAGATCTGGAAGTCCGCCATGCGTTCGAGCAGATAATGCTCACCGTTGGAGCGGTTCATCACGACCCTGCCCTCGGTCGGCTTGTAGAAGCCGGTTACGCAGTTGAACACGGTGGTCTTGCCGGCGCCGTTCGGGCCGATCAGCGCGGTGATGTCACCACGGCCGACGTTGAAGGACAGATCGTCGATGGCGACCAGGCCGCCGAAGCGCATGGTCAGATGTTCGATCGTCAGGACGGGGTTGGTATCCCAGGAGCTCATCCGTGGCCCTCCTGCACGAGGTCGGCACTGATGCCCTTCGCCTTCTTGCCGCTCAGGGTAATGGACGGCATGCGGGTGGAGATGAGGCCGCGTGGTTTCCAGACCATGATGACGACCATCAGGAGCCCGAAGACCAGCATGCGGTATTCTTCCAGTCCGCGGAAGAATTCAAAGCCGCCGATCATGACAACCGCGGCGATCACGACGCCGATCTGGCTGCCGAGACCGCCGAGAACCACGATGGCCAGAATGACCGCGGATTCGATGAAGGTGAAGCTTTCCGGCGAAATGAAGCCCTGCCGGGTGGCGAAGAACGAGCCCGCAAAACCGCCGAACATCGCACCGAGCGCAAAGGCGGTCAGCTTGGTGTTGGTGGTGTTGATGCCGAGCGAACGGCAAGCGATTTCATCCTCGCGAAGGGCCTCCCAGGCCCGTCCGACCGGAAGCTTGCGCAGGCGCATGGTCACGAAGTTGGTGACCAGAGCCATGATCAGGATCAGGTAGTAGAGGAAGATGATCCGGTGAATGGAACTGTATTCCAGACCGAACGTATCGGCGAAGCCACCCGGGCCGCGTTCAAATTCAATACCGAAAAAGCTTGGCCGCGGAATACCTGAAATGCCGTCCGGACCACCGGTAAAATCATACCAGTTGAGCAGAACCACCCGGATGATTTCCCCGAAAGCCAGCGTCACGATGGCCAGATAATCGCCCCTCAGACGCAGCACCGGGAACCCCAGGATGATGCCCCAGAAGGCGGCAAGGATGCCGGCCAGCGGCAGGCAGATCCAGAAGGAGAAGCCGAAATACTGCGCCAGCAGCGCATAGGAATAGGCGCCGACTGCGTAGAAGGCGACGTATCCGAGATCGAGCAGACCGGCGAGACCGACCACGATGTTCAGACCCCAGCCCAGCATCACGTAGGTGGTCACCAGAATGGCGAGGTCGAGATACTGGCGGGACCCGCGTGCGCCATAGGCCGACATCAGCAGGAACGGCAGCACCACCGCCAGGATCAGAAACACCGGCATCGCGAACTTGCCGAGCTTGGCAAGCGGCTTTGCACTTGGCAGGAAGCCTTTTGCGGTCTCGGTGACCGGCTTGTCGGTCTTCCAGACAAACAGGTTCAGCAGCAGCCGGCCGCCGAAGACGATGGCAACTGCAATGGCAACGGCGACCCAGCGGTACTCGATGCCGAGCTGTCCGCCAAGGCCGCTTGCGACCTCGGCCTTCATCCCGATCAGGACACTGAACAGGGCAAGCGCGATCGCGCCTCCGGCAGCCGCATCCTTGAGCGACACCTTGAAGAGGTTCTCAGATTTTGCTGACATGGATCAGACCTTCTCCACTTCCGGCTTGCCGAGCAGGCCTTCGGGCATGAAGATCAGCACGATCGCCAGGATCGAGAAGGCGGCAACGTCCTTGTACTCAACCGAGAAATAACCGGACCAGAAGGTCTCGATGAGACCGATCAGCAATCCACCCAGCATGGCGCCCGGCAGCGACCCGATGCCGCCCAGAACCGCAGCGGTGAAGGCCTTCACCCCGGCCAGGAAGCCGATGTAGAAGTCGATCACACCGTAGTAGAGCAGGAACATGAGGCCCGCGACAGACGCAAGGCCCGCGCCCATGACGAAGGTCAGCGAGATGGTGCGGTCGACGTTGACACCAACCAGGGACGCCATCTTGCGGTCCTGCTCGCACGCGCGCTGAGCCCGGCCGAGTGAGGTCTTGTTGATCAGGAAGGTGAAGCCCACCATCAGCACGACGGTCACCACGATGATCAGGATCTGCGTGTAGGAGAGCTGCACGATGAAGCCAGACCCGTCCTCGCCGCCGTCGCTCAACGTGAAGCCGCCGGAGATCAGCGGCTGCAGAGGCTTGTTGCGCGCTCCTTGCGAGATCTGCACGAAGTTCTGCAGCGTGATGGAAGCGCCGATCGCGGTGATCAGCGGCGCCAGGCGGAAAGACCCGCGCAGTGGCCGGTAGGCGATCCGTTCAACCGTCCAGCCCCAGGCCGCCGTCAGGGCCATCGAGATGACCAGGACACCGATCAGTGCCAGGATGAGGAGTGCCACCGGCAAGCCTGCCGTGATGCCGAATGCGACGATAAAGATCAGCGCGATGAAGGCGCCGACCATGAAGATGTCGCCATGGGCGAAGTTGATCATTCCGATGATGCCGTACACCATCGTGTAGCCAATGGCGATCAGGCCGTAGATCGACCCAAGCGTCACACCGTTGATCAGCTGCTGTAGAAAGTAATCCATATTCTTTTTGTTACCCCCGGAAGCCATTTCTGCTTCTTAGAACGAGGCTTTTTTGCCTTCATTAAAGCTTCATTAGCAAGTCACACGAGATGAGACAATTCCTCTCGTATCCGGCAAAAGATAAAAATAAAAGATTTCCTCTTTTCGTATTTTGAGGAAATTTATTCCGCTTTTTAAAATTCGCGGTCAGAAAAATCCGGCCCGGGCGGTACGGTTTCATCTATCCGTCGAACCAGCCAGGCGAAGTCTCCACCGGACAGTCTTGTCTCTCCGGAAGTTCCTCCGATAATGTCCCCTCACACAACCATGGGCAATCCTTTGCAAGACACCGGCACACAGCAACTTCAGTTCCTGACCACAAAGGAAGTGGCCGACCTTTTGCGGGTCAAGGAGCGCAAGGTTTACGACCTTGCCGCAGCCAACGAGATCCCGCACCGGCGAATCACGGGAAAACTTCTGTTTCCCGCAGCGGAGCTGCGTTCCTGGATCGAGGGACCTGCCTCCACCACAGCGGCTGAACGCCCGGGCGTGCTGGCCGGCTCGCACGATCCGCTACTGGATTGGGCGGTCCATGCGTCCGGCTGCGGGTTGGCGATGCTGTGCAACGGCAGCGCCGACGGATTGAACCGGTTTGCCGCCGGAGACGCTGCCCTTGCCGGACTGCATCTGCCAGAAGAAACCGGATGGAACGTTACAACGGTCGGCGGTCTTGACCTCAGGGATGCGGTGCTGATCGGCTGGGCGAACCGGAAACGCGGCCTTCTGGTTTCCCGCGAAGCCTCGACGACGATCCGATCCGTCGCAGACCTGAAAGGCAAACGCGTCGCCTTGCGCCAGCCGGGCGCAGGCACAGCACTGCTGTTTTCGAGGCTGCTTGCCGATGCGGGCCTCAGTGAAGCCGATCTGGCTCTCGGTCCTTCCACCGCCCACACGGAAAACGACGCGGCAGCGGCCGTTGCTGCCGGCGAGGCCGACGCAGCCCTGGGTATCGAAACCGCCGCGCGGCCCTACAAACTGGCCTTCGTGCCGCTGGCAGAGGAATGCTTCGACCTTCTGATCGACCGCCGGTCCTTCTTCACCCCACCTGTTCAAAAGCTGTTCGAATTTGCGCGAACTGCGGAATTCAGGGACAAGGCTGCGGCGCTTGGCGGCTATGACCTCGACGGCCACGGCGCTGTCCGCTGGTTGTCAGCTTGACCCGAACTGCCTCTCGTCGGTCTCTCGCACATTCAGCCCTCCATTCAGGCATTCATTCAGGAAAGACACGATGAGCGATATCCGCCCGCACGAAATCTCGGTTCCCATAACGGAACCGGACGATGCCAGACTCTTTTTCATCGGCAGGATCCACACCCCCTTTAAGGAGCGCAAGGACTGCCCGCGTCAGGGCAGCGTAGACGGCCCGGAATGCCGGATCGAGATTTTCGACCCCTGGGTGCCGGCATTGCAGGGCATCGAGGCCTACGACAGTGTGGAAGTGCTCTACTGGCTCGACAAGGCCAGGCGGGACC
The DNA here is from genome assembly GCF_054658235.1 of Roseibium sp. LAB1. Classification (NCBI taxonomy): domain Bacteria; kingdom Pseudomonadati; phylum Pseudomonadota; class Alphaproteobacteria; order Hyphomicrobiales; family Stappiaceae; genus Roseibium; species Roseibium sp. LAB1. The sequence continues at coordinate 59,673 of NZ_BAAGIB010000002.1, forward strand.
TGGTGGTCCAGAACCCGGCTCATAGCGAAAACATTTTCGGCACCTTCGCCCTGCGCTCGCCTGTCCGGCCGAACCCGATTGGCACCGTTCTGGCCAAACTCGTTTCCGTCGATGGGCCCAATCTGATCGTACGCGGGCTTGACTGCCTCGACGGCACCCCGCTTATCGACCTGAAGCCTGACCGCTGCGCTTTCACGCCAAAAGCACCGCCCAAGGGCTGACCGCACCGTTTGCCCTCTTCGGTCACCTTGACAAGCTCTGCCCGGACCTGACAATCCGGCCCAAAATCCGCGCCCGCGATTGGCGCCCTGGGAGAAATTCATGCCTACAGAAACCCTTGCCGGCGAAACCGGTATCAACGACGTCGTCTCGATCGAGATCAACGGCTCTGTCGGCCTCATCGCCCTCGACAATCCGCCGGTCAACGCTGCCTCCCATGCCATCCGAACGGGGCTTTGGCAGGCCGTGGACACATTGCAGCAGACTGACGGTGTCGACGTAATCGCGCTTTATGCCAAGGGCCGAACCTTCATTGCCGGTGCCGATATCCGCGAATTCGGCAAGCCGCCGCTCGACCCGTGGCTGCCCGAACTTTGCAATTTCATCGAAAGCGCGTCCAAGCCGATCGTCTGTGTCCTGCATGGCACCACGCTCGGCGGCGGTCTGGAAGTGGCCATGTCGTGTCACGCGCGCGTCGCACTCAAGGGCACGAAAGTGGGTTTGCCGGAAGTGACGCTCGGCATTTTGCCGGGTGCCGGCGGCACCCAGCGCGCACCCCGGCTCGCGGGCATCGCGGTGGCGCTCGACATGATCACCAGCGGCAAGCCGATGGGTGCCGACGATGCCCTGGCCAACGGGTTGATCGACCGGATCGTGGAGGGCGATCCACGCGACATCGCGCTGGCCTCGGCACAGGACCTGCTCTCCGGTCTATTGCCCAACCGCAAGACAGGCGAATTGACTGCGGAACCGGACCCGGCTGCCATCGCAGCGATGCGCGCCAAGCTAGGCAAAAGCCAGCCGCTGCTGTTCTCGCCGCACAAATGCGTCGACGCCGTCGAAGCCTGCCACCTGCCGATCCGCGAGGGCATGACCGAAGAGCGCCGGCTTTACGAGGAATGTATGGCAAGCCCGCAACGCGCCGGTCTGATCCATGCCTTCTTTTCCGAACGTGCCGTCACCAAGATCCCGGAAGCCTCCGCGACCGCGCGCGACATCAACTCCGTCGGTGTCATTGGCGGTGGCACCATGGGCTCCGGCATCGCGACAGCGGTTCTGCTGGCAGGCCTGCCGGTGACCCTGACCGAACGCGACCAGGGCGGCCTCGACCGCGGTGTCGCAACGATCACCAAGAACCTGGAAGGCGCCGTCAAACGCGGCAAACTTTCCACTGAAGCCCGCGACGACATTCTGGCCGCCAAACTCAACACCTCGACGGATCTCGCCGCGCTGTCCGATGCCGATCTCGTCATCGAGGCCGTGTTTGAGGAAATGAGCGTCAAGCGCGACATTTTCCAGACACTGGACAAGGTCTGCAAACCGGGTGCCGTCCTTGCCTCCAACACGTCCTATCTCGACATCAACGAGATCGCGGCGACAACCGAGCGCCCGCAGGATGTCATCGGCCTGCATTTCTTCTCGCCCGCTCACGTCATGCGGCTTCTGGAAGTGGTGGTTGCCGACAAGACCGGCGCCGACGTTGTCGCCACCGGGTTCGCGCTGGCCAGGAAACTGAAGAAGATCGCCGTGCGCTCGGGCGTCTGTGACGGCTTCATCGGCAACCGCATCATGACCTTCTACAAGAAGGCCGCCGACTACATGATGATGGATGGCGCGTCGCCGGAGGAAATCGACACAGCCATGCGCGGCTTCGGTTTTGCCATGGGACCTTACCAGGTGGCCGACCTTGCCGGGCTCGACATCAGCTGGGCCGCCAACAAGCGCCGCGCCGCCACCCGCCCAGCCGAGGAACGCTATATTCCGATTGCCGACCGTCTCTGCGAGAACGGCTGGTTCGGCCGCAAGACCGGTCAGGGTTTCTACATCTACGACGACCTGGGCCCGCGGCCGAACCCGGAAGCACTTGCGATCATCGATGCGGAACGGGAAAAGGCCGGTGTCACACCACGCAGTTTCACGAAAGAGGAAATCGTCAGCCGGTTCATGACCGCGATGATTTCCGAAGCCGTGCGCGTTCTGGAAGAAGGCATCGCCCTTCGCCCCATCGACATCGATGCCGTCTTTCTCAACGGCTACGGCTTCCCCCGCTTCCGGGGTGGCCCGCTGCACACGGCCGATGTTATCGGCGCGGGTGAACTGGTTCGCCGGATCGAAGAGTATGCCAAGGAAGACGCCTACTACTGGAAAGTCCCGGCTCTCCTGCGGCAGGTCGCCGAGAACGGCGGAACCTTTGCGGAGATGAATGCGAAGGGCTGATTGAGGGCAACAGCCGCGCCGCTGCGCGCGGTGTCGATGACGAAGAGCATACGCCACCACGCAAGATGTCACCCCGGACGGAGCGCACGCGACGATCCGGGGCCACTCGCATGTCAGCCTTGGAGGACGCGTGGATGAGGCCTCAAAGAGTGCGGCGTCTTCTTCCCGAGCCCGCTCATCATCTCTCTGGAATCGAGTAGGCCCCGGCTCTCCGCTTCGCTGCGGCCGGGGGGGCTATCCCGGAAATGCGCACCTGTCACCGGCTGCGTCCAGCCCGCTGGGAGGTCGCTAACCTCCGTGTGCCGCATTCAGTCCGCCAGCGGCATAGTCCGGCACGCTTGCACCCAGCTTCAAGCCGAGTTCCGGATTGGAGGCATTGCCGTCGAGAGCGCGTTTCTTGACGCCCTGAAGGATCGCTCCCATGCGGAAGAAGGCAAAGGCCAGGTAGAAGCCGAACTCCGGAATGCCCGCGAGCCCCGTGCGGGCGCAGTAAGCATCGATGAAGTCCTGGTCTTGCGGAATGCCAAGCGGCTTCCGGTCGACACCGGCCAATCCCCGGCCTTCGGTTCCGGGCGGGCGCTGCCATTGCATGATCAAGGCGGCCAGATCCGCAAAGGGATGGCCGATGGTCGACAGCTCCCAGTCGAGCACCGCAACACAGGCCGGGCCGTCTTCCGCGAACAGCAGGTTGTCGATGCGATAGTCGCCATGCACCAGCGTCCGCCGACCGTCGTCTTCCGGCACATTGACGTCGAGCCAGGCAATGAGCTCGTCCATAGCCCGAATGGTTCCGGTTTCACTTGCCCGGTACTGCTTGGTCCAGCGGTCGATCTGGCGGCGGTAGTAATTGCCGGCAGGGCCGAAATCGGTCAAACCGCAGGCTTCCAGGTCTGTGGCATGAATTGCGGCCAGTACCCGGTTCATCTCGTCGTAGATGCCCCTGCGGGTCTCCGCGTCAACGTCCGGCAGCCGTGGATCATCGAAGTTGCGCCCCCGGACAAGGTCCATGACGTAGAACGCAGACCCAATGACATCTTCGTCTTCGCACAGGACGTGCATCCGCGCGACAGGCACATCCGATCCGGCCAAAGCCTTCTGCACCTTGAATTCACGGTCGACCGCATGCGCGGATTTCAACAACACGCCCGGCGGTTTGCGGCGCAGGACATAGTCACCAGAGGCGGAGCGCAGGCGGAAAGTGGGGTTGGACTGCCCCCGATTGAACTTGTCGGCTTTCAACGGCCCCTTGAGCCCGGGAAGGTTCTGCTCCAGCCAGCTGGTCAGGGCAATCAGGTCAAGATCCGTGTTTGGGGTCATGAGGAGGATGGCCCTGCGATGAGACCCATTCCTTGAACCAGTCCAGCGGCCGCTTTCCTCCCCACCTCCTCATTCTGAGGAAGCGCGCAGCGCTTCCTCAGAATGAGGGTGGGGGAAGGCGAGACTTCGTGGCAGTCGCGCTCTGTTGGAAGCCGGAGAAAGACCATCCTCACAGCTTCCCGTTGGAATACTTCCGCAGTTCCGTGCGAGCGACCTGACGGCGGTGGACGGCGTCGGGGCCGTCAGCAAACCTGAGGGTGCGCAGGTGTGTCCACATGGCGGCGAGCGGGAAGTCCTGGCTGATGCCGGCGGCACCGTGTACCTGCATGGCTTCATCGACCACCTTCAGGGCCGTGAGCGGTGCCACCACCTTGATCTGGCTGATCCAGGGCTGAGCGGCGCGAGTGCCTTGCGTGTCCATTACCCAGGCCGCCTTGAGGCAGAGGAGCCGCGCCATTTCAATTTCCATGCGCGCATTGGCAATGATGTCGTAATTGGCGCCGAGATCCATCAGCTTCTTGCCGAAAGCCTCCCGCCCCATGGCCCGTTTGCACAGAAGTTCCAGCGCCTTTTCCGCCTGTCCGATGGCGCGCATGCAGTGGTGGATGCGGCCCGGGCCAAGGCGGCCCTGCGCCACTTCGAAGCCTCGCCCTTCACCCAGCACCAGATCCTCCTGCGGGATCCGGACATTGGTGAAGCGAATGTGCATGTGGCCGTGTGGCGCATCGTCTGCACCAAAGACATGCATTGGCCGCAGCACCTCGATGCCCGCTGCATCCGACGGGACCAGGAACATGGAATGGCGGCTGTGCTTGTGGGCCTCCGGATCGGTTGCGGCCATGACGATGTAAAGTGCGCAGCGCGGGTCGCCGGCGCCCGTTGCCCACCACTTATCGCCGTTCAGAACCCAGCCCTCGCCATCACGCACGACGGTCAGCGCGATGTTGGTGGCATCCGACGAGGCAACGTCGGGTTCCGTCATCAGATAGGCGGAGCGGATATCGCCCTGAAGCAGCGGCTTCAACCACCTTTCCTTGTGAGCCGCGGTTCCGTAACGCTCCAGCACTTCCATGTTGCCGGTGTCGGGTGCGTTGCAGTTGAAGACTTCGGCAGCAATACCAACCTTTCCCATTTCCTCGGCCAGATAGGCATATTCCACCGTCGTCAGGCCGAAGCCTTTTTCGCTGTCCGTCAGCCAGAAATTCCAGAGCCCTCGTTCCTTGGCCGTGGCCTTTAGGCTGTTCAGAATTTCAAGCTGGCGGTCTGTCATCCGGAAGCGGTCACCGGACGGATGGCGACCGACTTCCTCGTGATATTCCCGGTCGAGGGGGGCGATTTCCGTTTCCACCATCTGGCGGACCTGCTCGATCAGTGGCCGCACCCGGTCGGTCATTCCAAGATCCATCACTTCCCCCTAACAGATTTCAGCCCGCAGCCGTTCGATGGCAGCGCGGTATTCGGTTTCGAGACGGTCAACGACCGCAGCGGCCGGACCGACCGATTTGACGGCGCCGATGCCGTGACCGGCGCCCCAGATCTCCCGCCAGGCCTTTGGCTTGGGGCTGTCGTCCGGCATGACGCTGACATCCCACTCGTCCGGCAGGTGATCCGGATCAAGGCCGACCTTGCGAATGGAACCCTTCAGGTAATTGGCCGGATGTCCGGTGAAGAGCGAGGAGGTCAGCACATCCTCCGCCCCGCCTGCCACCATCATGTCCTTGTAGGTCGTGTCGGCATTGGCTTCCTCCGTCGCCACGAAAGGCGACCCGACATAGCCGAGATCAGCTCCTATGACGCGAGCCGCCAGCAGGGCTTCGCCGGTGGAGATCGCGCCGCCCAGAAGCAGCGGGCCGTCAAACCATTCCCGTATTTCCCGAACCAGGGCAAAGGGCGATTGCGGCCCACCATGACCGCCTGCTCCGGCGGCGACCGCAATCAGTCCGTCGGCACCTTTTTCGACAGCCTTCCTGGCGTAGGTGTTGTTGATGACATCATGCAGGGCGATGCCACCGCAGGAATGAGCGGCCTCGTTCACCTCGACCCGCGCGCCCATGGAGGTGATCCAGATGGGCACCTTCCACCTTGTGCAGATCTCGACATCCCGTTCCAGCCGCTCATTGGACCGGTGGACGATCTGGTTGACGGCAAAGGGGGCCGCAGGGCGGTCCGGATTTTCCTGGTTGTGCCGGTCAAGCGCCTCGGTAATCTTCTTCAGCCAGGCTTCCAGCATGACCGGGCCACCGGGCTCGTCCCGCGCATTGAGCGCGGGAAAACTGCCGACAATGCCCGCCTTGCACTGGGCAATCACCAGCTTTGGGCACGACACGATGAACAGTGGCGCCGCGACGGCCGGAAGCCTCAGTGTCTGCAACGCTTTGGGAAGGGTTCTTGCCTTCAGCATGGTTGGTCCGTCTCTCCTTCCAGATAGAACCGGTTCAGCCATTCAGCGACCAGCGCCGGCCGTTTGCTGCCTTCGATCTCCACCGTCGACTGCCAGACAATATCGACCTCTTGTGACTTCGGCCTCGTCAGACGTGCCAGAACAAACCGCCCACGCACCCGGCTGCCAACTTTGACCGGGGCCAGAAACCGCACTTTCTCGAAGCCGTAGTTGATGCCCATCGTGGCGCCCTTGATCTTCGGCTGCGCCTCAATGCCCATGGCCGAAAGCAGCGACAGCGTCAGAAACCCGTGCGCGATCGTGCCGCCAAACGGCGTATCCGCAGCCAGCGCTGGATCAACATGGATGAACTGGTGGTCCTGAGTCACCTCGGCAAAAGCGTCTATCCGGGCCTGATCGATCAAGTGCCATGAGGACACCCCGACCTCCGTTCCCACAAGCGTTTCCAGCTCGCCGGCTGCAAGGATGCGGGGCAACGTTTCAATGTTCACTCAATAGGCCTCCTGGAAAAGGTCTGGCCCGGTTTCCACATTGATGCCGCCGCTGATCGGCAGAATGGCGCCGGTGATATAGGCACCGCCCCGGCCGCACAGAAATTGCAGGGAACCGGCAATATCTTCCGGCCGGCCGACCCGGCCAAGCGGCACCTGTGCCCCCACGCGGGAGCGCACGTCCTCGTCCGCCGTCGCAAAGGCCGTCATGTTGCTGACGAAAGGCCCAGGTGCCAGCGCATTGACGGTGATGCGTCGGTCGGCAAGTTCCTTGGCGAGGATTCGCGTCAGATGATGGACAGCCGCCTTGGACGCCGCATAGCTGTAGGCCCGGTCGCCATGCGCGGTTTCTCCCATCACCGAGCCGACATTGACGACACGTGCCGGATCATCGTCACTGGCGGCGGCTTCCAGCAGCGGCAACAGGCTTTGCGTCAGCTGAAACAGGCCGGTGACATTTACCCGCATCACCCGTTCCCACGCGTGATAGGGAAAGTCTCCAAGTGGCTGGCCCCAGCTTGTGCCGGCGTTGTTCATCAGGATATCCAGCCTGTCCGTTCGCCGGCCGATCTCGGCCGCCAGAGCCGCAATGCCTTCTTCCGTCGCAACGTCCCCGGCAAAGCCCTCCGCCTTGCCGGAGTAGCCGAGCGCGTTCAGCTCGTCTGCTGCCGTTATGCAGGCCTCTTCCTTGCGGCTGGCGATCATCACCTGCGCGCCGGCCGCGATCAGGCCTTCAGCGGCCATGCGGCCGATACCGGTCGCCCCGCCCGTGACAAGCGCGGTTTTTCCGGCAAGGCCAAACAAATGCTCAGGCGTCATGCGGGGGCTCCGGGAATTGTTGTCTCAAGGTGAGTTTCGATACCTTGCCCGTTGCCGTCATCGGCAGGGCATCAACAAAAACGACATCGTCCGGCACCTGCCATTTGGCGACACGTTCGGCCAGATGCCCCAGGATGTCGGCCTTTTGCGGCTGGGCATCCTCGCGGGCCTGCACGATCAACAGCGGACGCTCGTCCCACTTGGCATCCGGCACCGCGATCACCGCGCAGTTGGCAACGCCGGGATGCGACATGACGATATTTTCCAGATCGAGCGAGCTGATCCATTCGCCGCCGGACTTGATAAGATCCTTGGACCGGTCGGTGATGGTCAGGAAACCTTCTGGGCTGATGGCGGCAATATCGCCGGTGCAGAACCAACCCTCCTTGTCGAACACCGGCTTCGAGGCCTCCGGGTTCTCGTAATACCCTGATGTGATGGTGTTGCCGCGAACATAGAGATGGCCCGGCGTCTTGCCGTCATGCGGCAGGCGGTTGCCGGCATCATCGACGATCTTCAGGTCGACGCCGAACACCCGCCGCCCCTGGCTCTGCTTCCTGTCGATGCGCTGGTCGAACGGCAGGTCCGCCATATCTGGTGGCAGGTTGCACTGGGTGCCGAGCGGGCTCATCTCCGTCATGCCCCAGGCATGGCAAACATTGACCCCCTCCTTCTCGAAAGCCTCGATCAGCGAGCGCGAGGCCGCCGACCCGCCGACGACGATATCGCCGAAACCTTCCGGAATGCGGCCGCGCTGGCGGATCTCGTTCATGAGGCCGATCCAGACGGTCGGCACGCCCCAGGCGGAGAACACCTTTTCGCGGTCCATCAGGTCGAACAGGCTTTTGCCGTCCAGTGCGCCCCCTGGAAAAATCAGGCTGGAGCCGGAGAGCGGCGCGCCGTAGGGCAGGCCCCAGGCGTTGACGTGAAACAGCGGCACCACCGGCAGAATGCGCGAGCCTTCCCTGAGGACCCTGGGAATGGTGACGCACATGTCGTAGGCATGCAGCACCGTGGAGCGATGCGAATAGAGCGTACCCTTGGGATTGCCCGTTGTGCCGGAGGTGTAACAAAGCCCGGCAGCCTGATCTTCATCGAAATCCGGCCAGTCGAACGCGTCTGGCTGCCCATCAAGGATCTCTTCGTAACACAGTGCCCCTTCCAGCGTCGTTTCCGGCATATGCGCCCGGTCCGTCATGATGACGATCCTCAGATCCGCCGGAAAATGCGGGCGCAGCTTTTCCACGATCGGCACAAAGGTGAGATCGACAAACAGCAGCCGGTCCTGGGCGTGATTGACGATGTAGATCATCTGTTCCGCTGAAAGGCGCGGATTGATGGTGTGGCAGATCGCGCCGATGCCGGAGATTGCGTAATAAAGCTCGAAATGACGGTAGCCGTTCCAGGCAAGGGTCGCGACACGGTCGCTTTCACTGACACCGAGCGTCTTCAGACCATGGGCAAGCTGGGCAATGCGGCCAGCCGTATCCTTGTAGGTGGTGCGATGAATATCGCCTTCCGTGCGCACGGAGACGATCTCGCCGGCCGGATAGATATCCGCTGCAAAGGTGATGAGGTCCGCAATTTTCAGCGGACGGTGCATCATCATTCCCTTCATGTGTTTCCTCCCAGAACACGGCCGCTTTTCGCGGTCCCCCAAAGGGTTAAAGGGGAAGCCTAGCGTGCGACTGACGTGCTGGAAAGGTCAATTTCCTCAAATGACATGTCCCGAAACCCTTTGACAGCGGCGGGCACATGCGCCAAACCCTGCCCAACCCTAGTGGAATGGTTGAGACCCCTTCATGACCCAGAAACTGGTCATTGCCGTGTGCACCGCGCAGCGGCCGAAAATGCTGCAGGCGTGCCTTGAAAGCCTCGACAATCTGGTCGAGCCCGAGAACACGGAAATGGCGATCGTCGTTGTGGAAAACGATCCCGTGCCGCATTTCACCGGCGCCGCAGCAGCGCAAGTGAAGGAAAGGCTGTCGCTGCCGGTCTTCTTCCACCACGAAAAACGCAAGGGCATTCCCTTTGCCCGCAACACGGCGCTGGAAGCCGCACTGGAGCACAATCCGGACTGGGTCGCGCTGATCGACGACGATGAGCGCGCGGAACCCGACTGGATCGAGAAACTGGTGGCCGCCTGCAAGCAATATAAAGCCGAGGTTGCCAACGGGCCCGTGCGCCGCATCTATGAAAAACCGGCACCGCACTGGTGGAAATCGCAGTTGCTGAAATCCCGGCCAACCGGAACGCTGATCACCGAAGCACCAACCAACAACGTGTTGCTGAGTGGCCGCATCATCGCCAAAGACGGCCTGGGGCTGCGGTTCGATGAACGCCTGACCTTCGGTAGCGAGGATATCGACTTCTTCCGCCGGACCCATGCAGCCGGTGCCAAGATGATCTGGGTGGATGATGCCTTCGTTGAGGAGGACATTCCGGCCTCGCGCGTCACCACCGGCCGCCTGCTCAGCCGCATGCACATGGCCGCAACATCAGGTGCCTTCAACATCGTGCTGCGCGAAGGCCGGCTGAAGGCCGCGCTGCATTTCATTCCCAAGAGCCTGCGGCGCATGTTCTTCGGCCTGCTGGCCACAGTCGTCGGTTTCGTGCTGAAGCCCTTTGCAAAAAAGCGCGGAGAGAAGCTCTACTATTATGGCCTGATCCGGCTCATGAAGGGCTCCGGCAACCTGCGCGGCCTACTGGGCCGGGCGCATAACTACTACGATGTGATCGATGGTCACTGACACGCCGATGAAACCGAAGAAGCTCGCCCATATCCACCTGGGTGTCGATGGCGGGGCGGAACGGTTCTTCGTGCGCCTGACGGCGGCGCTTGCCCGGCGGGGTGTTGAGCAGATCGCCTTCATCCGAAAGGACCGGCCCTGGCGGGACGACCTTGCAAAACACTGCGATGTGCGGGAAATGACGTTCAGCCGCTCACATCTGAAACGCCATGTCATCCGCTGGAACATCGCCCGCCAGATCCAATCCTTTGGTGCCCGTACCACCATGGGCTGGATGAGCCCGGCCAGCAAGTGGATGCCGAAGCCAGGCCCCAACATGCGCACGTTCCTGCGCCTTGGCGACTGGCCGGACGGCTTTCACACCTATGGCAACGTTCAGGACCTGATCGGCAACACCCCTGAGATCATCCGCCAGGCCATTGAAATGGGCTGGCCGGCGGAGCGCGCCCACGTCATCAGCAACTTTGTCGACCCGCTTCCTGCGGACCTGAAACCGGTCAACCGCGCGGACTACAACACACCGGAAGACGCCACGGTGCTGATCCACCTCGGCCGCTTCGTGGAACGCAAGCGCTTCGACCTTGCCATTCAGACAGTCGCCGGCCTGCCAGACACTGTTCATGCCTGGCTGATCGGGGACGGCGAGCTGATGGCCGACATGAAGGCACTGGCCGCAAGCCTTGGCGTCGAAGACCGCGTCCACTTCCTCGGCTGGCAACGCGACCCCTCACCTTTTCTGAAAGCCGCCGATATCCTTCTGTGCCCGACCGACGACGAACCGCTCGGCAATGTCGTCCTGGAAGGCTGGAACGCCAACCTCCCCGTCGTCGCCACCGCCTCGCCCGGTCCAAGCTGGCTGATCGAGCACGGCAAGTCGGGACTGCTGTCACCCTGCGGGGATGTCGAGGGACTGGCGGGGTCAGTAAAACAGCTACTCGACAAACCCGATCAGGAAAAGGCATTGGTTGAAGGCGGTCAAAACCACCTGGAAGGCCAGTTTTCCGAAGACGCCATTGGCAAGACCTATTCCACTCTGCTTTTTGAGAGCTGATACTGACCGCCAAAGGCAACCCAAGCAGGCGCGAACATGAAAAAGAAAAAAAGACTGTATAATTTCATCGTCCGTCGCCCGAACAGGCACACCTTTTCGAAGCTTTTCAATTGGTATGTCAGCTTTTCGAACGCGCTACGAAACAAGAAACGCTGGAACATCAAGGTTGTCTCAGATGAGCCCGTGTTCCGCGTTCGGGATGAAACGGGCCAGGAGATTTCCTTTCTTCACAGCGAGCGCGTCGGCTTCTACCGTTATGGTGTCCAGCCACGCACCAAAGGCCTTCTAAACGACTATTTCATCGATCCGACAATGATTTCAGACGGCGATGTGGTGATCGACTGTGGCGCGAACATCGGCGAAATCGGCCTCGGATTGCACCTCGAAGGCAAGGCCGTCCGCTACATCGCCTTCGAGCCCGGCCGGGACGAGGCCGCCTGCTGCAAGCTCAACAACCCCAATGGCGTTATCGAACAACGCGCCCTGTGGCACGAAAAGACGACACTCAAATTCTATGAGAAATCGGACACCGCCGATTCCTCCCTCATCGAGTTTTCCGGCTACGGCTCGGTTGTCGAGGTCGAAACGACCACACTCAACGACTACTGCGAAGAAAACGACATTCGCTCGATCAAACTATTGAAGATCGAAGGCGAAGGGGCAGAACCCGAAATCCTCAAAGGCGCCGACAAGATCCTGGATCGTGTCCACTACATCTGCGTCGACTGCGGCCCCGAACGCGGCCTCACCAAAGAACCCACACTGCCAGCCGTGTGCCACTTTTTGACCGAGCGAGGGTTCAGGTTCGAGAAAATTTCAACGAAGAGACTGACGGCGTTGTTTGTTCTAGAAAGCCCATTGCCGGAAAGAAGTGGTTGAAGGTCCAATGCAGAAGTTCTACGGGAAAATTAAAAAGACGAGACTTGGTAAAATCCTGAGAGGTACGGTCCTTTCTGGGAAAAGTATAGATTTACCCAAAACGATTTATATTTTTTGGGATACGGGCATAGATATCGCACCCGAAATCTGCAAATTTTGTGCTGAAAGCTGGAAGCTTCACAATCCTAATTGGAAAGTAATAATATTAAACAAGGATATTGCCGAAAACATACTTCCAAGAAGCGCTTTCCCGCCTGACATGGCAGTTTCTCATTATTCCGATCTGCTAAGGATTAAACTACTTGCAACACATGGAGGCGTTTGGGTCGACTCTACTTGTTTGTGTACCAAACCGTTAGATGATTGGTTGCCAATGGTATTTGCCCAAACAGAGTTTTTTGCCTTTCATCGACCCGGAGAGGATCGCGAAGTTTCTAGTTGGTTTCTTGCCGCGTCGCCAGGAGCAATTATTCCGCAGGTTTGGCTTAAGAATTCGCTTGCGTTTTGGCAGGGTAGAACCAAATTACCTCGCGCCTATTTCTGGTTCCACTACATGTTTGAATATTCAATCTGGACATCCTTACGATTTCGCAAAGCATGGAAAGACGTGCCTAAGCTAAGCGCCACCCCCCCTCATAGACTACAGAGAACCCTTGTCAGAAACGCTCTCACTGTAGAAGACCTTGAAGTTATCAAATACACCCCTGTTCATAAATTATGCTATAAGAGAAAATTTTCTTTAGATGATACAAAGTCTTCCATCAGAAAAATTTGGGGAAATGAATGTGAATTACTTAAAATTAATATCTAATACAATTTTATACATTGATTGATGAAGGTAATTTATCAAAATTTCACGCTATACAGGCGCAAGTATTGACTGGGATCGCGAGACATGTTTGAGGCAAAGAAACAAAAAATTAGATTTTCGTTGTCGAAACATCTGCTCTTTCGTGAGGCAGATTATAACCTTAAAAATTACTTCAATCATGACTGCGTAGTTATTTTTCCTAAATTGAACTTGTGCTTCAATAGAATAAAAAAGGCCGGCAATACGAGCGTATGTGCTTACTTGGCTCAAGTTTGTGGTTACCCAGATTTCGATTCACCGCATTTGCTCAAAGAAAATCTGATTCGACCAGAAACGGCATCTTTGAAACTGCTAGCAAAATCACGAACGTATCATTCGCTCGTCGTAGTGCGAAACCCCTTTGACCGAACACTTTCAGCATTTCTCGACAAAGTTGGGGGTGATAAGTCTGGACGTTTTTCCAACTACGGAGGTTATCGCGACAATAGCGCTCACGGGTTTCTGGAGTTTCTTAAACATCTTGATGCGTTGCCTAACCGGGGAAATAGGCACTTTTGGCCGCAAACAGAGCTACTTTACAAGCCTTTGAAAGCATACACGTTAGTCGCCAAGTTGGAAAATCTCTCGCAAGATCTGCCGCCATTTTTGAACGAATTAACTGGACAGTCTTTCGATGGTTCTATTTTTGAAAAACCACATAAAGTAGAGGTTAAAAAAGAAGGAAAGATAAAAATGGCTAATGAGAAACTGCGTCATTATTATAGTGACGAGTCAATAAATCTTGTTAGGAAGATTTATAAAAATGACTTTGAATCACTTGGCTATCCTGATGAGTTATCAATCTAGGAAGTTTGGTCAGGGAATGTAATAGCGCATTAACGTGCTATCGCGGCCAGCGGGGATTAGTCCAGCGAAGTCACGGATGCGCCACTACCGTGCAAACTGCTAGAACCTTCCTAATACAGAAACATTACTCATCTTGCTTATGGATTGAACTTCAGAAAGATATATTTTTGATAATCGACGAAGTTCAACATCTGAAAATATATCTGATCTACTAATATTTTTGCCACGCACCGATTTCAGAATATTGTCTACTTCTTCTTTTCCTAATTTCAATCCAGCTAAGCGCTTTTCCTTGAGTACCTTCAATGCCTCAAATGAGGCAGAAGCATTAATAATTTCTTCGTCTGAACCTAGGCAAACCTCCGAAATAGAAAAAGAAGTTAAGCGGGAAACCTGTTCTTCTATTGCAACATCGCCGTAGGGCCAAATTTCAATTTCCGTATTTGGAAACACTAATCTCAAGACTTCTAAAAGAGTTTGCCAACCCTGTAACTCCCCAGAAGCCCAATTCGCCAAATTTCGAAAACCTATGCCACGATTGAAATAAGCTTCACGCATGAGGTCGTAAGAAAGTAAAAAATCCGGGTAAGGCCTAATGGACAAGAAAATCTTCTCAATATTTAGACCTGTAAGTGAACGAACTGCTCGCAGATTGCGCTCTGCGTCCGGATAAAGAACCCCAGGTAACTCGGAGTAAAAAGCCTGCCCTAGAAAATTTTCTTCTGACATTACAAGTGTTGAAGATTTTGGCGTGATAAAATCTACGTATTTGGCGAAAATTTTCTCCAATCTATTTTGGTGTATAAATTTTAGAACCCACGGTTTTTTTTCAAGGCGAGCATGTTGTTTAAAGTATTTCTTGATTAGATTACGATGATCGGGCAACTCTCGTTGACCCGAAACTTGCGGCGTGACAAAATCACAATTATTACTTGCGGCGCTTTCCTGAAGCTCAAGCAAGTACTTTTGCAACCTGGATGTTCCGGTTCGATGCCCACCTATGTGTAGGAATATCTTGCTGTAGTAATCAGAAAGACTTTTCTTCATCGCATTTCTCATTAGTGTTTCTCAAAAAATAATTAATCATGAATACTTTTTCCTCTAAATAATTGGAATTCACGTCTCTCACGCACTAGCCCACAGTCCTTCAGCGAGTCTACGCCCTCAAACAAACGACTTGTCCTCCCGAAGAGCCCTTTTTCCATTAGAGCCGACGATTGAACTTCATACTCACGATAGTGTCCTGCATTGTCGGTGTGCTGTTGGCGTTTCAAGGCTTCAGCCACTTTGTGTTGAAAATCGTCCAGATATTTGAAATGCAATAAGGCTCCCCATAAGGGGGAAACTGAGATTTTTTGAGCAATGCCATGAACGCCACCAGAGAAAGTAAAGCCACGTTGCCATTTAATGAGCGGGATTTTGCTCTGTACGGCTGCTGGGCTAGGTAGAGCGTTTTTAATAAGCTTGAAAATCAGCTGATCCAGTTTGCGCCCTAATGTGCTGTTCGGCTCTTTCGAGCGGAGCGAATATACAGTGGCGAGTAACAGCCGGTCGAAGGGAGTTTTTGCACGTTTCGAGTTCTGGTGGAAAAGGCGCTCCCTTGTCCCACCAAAAACATGCCTCGCCGGTGTTTTATAACGCTTACCGTGACTACCCTTCAGCGGATTGTAGCGGTAACCTGACGCATCAAACCAAGGGCAAACTTCTAAAAAACTTTGTCCTGGTCGATAGGATAAGTCCCTCAACGGCCCCGCTGGATACATGTCTACCATCGGACAAAACATCGCCCCGTAATTACCTGCGTTTAGGTATTGCACGATGTTATCAATCTTTTTCTCGGGCCAGCCGGGATAGACGAATAACTCATCGACATCGGGGAAAATCACCCAACGGTTTATAAGGTACTTATCGCAAAGGAGTTGGCGCCAGATTGATTTATTGTCCCTGTAGTCCTTCTCTGTCCGGATTACTTGAACATCAGGCTGACTGGCTAAAAACTCCAACGTCCCGTCGCTAGAATTGTTGTCTACAACTAGGAAGTGCCTGATTCCTAGCGAGCGGTAGTGTTCTAGGAAATAGGGAAACCGCAAAACTTCATTGAAGGCTAAAATGACGGCGACCACACCGCCTGCAGGAACATTTAGCCCTAAAGGCGCCTCCGAACCAAATGCTTCTACCAGCTGATCATCAACAGATTGTGCGTTCACGAGCCGTACCCTTGCCTTATGAAAACGCAGAGACGTTCTTTGTTGCTGCCGTATCAAAGTCGAATCCAAATCTCTCGATATCAGCGGCATACCAATCGGCAACAATGCTAATTGTATGATTTGAGTAGATTTGGCGGTAGTCTTTGCTAGTTGCATTACTTACGTTTCTAGCTTGCAATTCTGTTTTCATACCGAGATAGGACTTCAAATCTTTTTCCAAATGCTCCTGACGCATTATGTCCAGCGTTATCTTATTTTGCTCGTCAATGAGATAGTCTTCCTGCTGATACCAGCCCCTTATTGCTCTATGCCAAAAGTAGTCCACACCTGCCCATAAATGGCGTTCCTCGAGAAAAGCTTCGAAGGCTTTTGGGGAAAATTCGATCGGTGCCCCAGTTGGTTGCCTCGTCTGAAGCGCAAACTTGAACCTAGATACGGTGCGAGACCAGGGATTTCGGACAATAGCAAAAGCTTTAGTAGCTTTGCGAACCGACAGATCCACATCACGATACCTCGCGTGTTCGTACCCTGGCATGGCTCCCAATTCTGCCATTTTCCGCTTTACTGCATCGGCATAGGCCTTGCTTTTCAAACGGCGCCGGTTGGCGAGGACCAGATTGCCTTCTAATTCTTTGGAATGGCGTATCGACATTCCGCCGTTCTTGGGGATGTGAATAAACAGAAATTTCTTCGGCACTAGCCCCAGCCTGGCGGGTGCGAACTTGAGGAAATTCTTGAGCTGGTATTCGTCCATGCTGTCCGTCTCTTGAACGCGGTGCCGTTCGCCTTCCCGCACCAGGCATTGCTGACAGCCAGACGTCGTTTCATCCTGCCCGGTGCAGCGACCGTCAGCGCCTGAGGTCGATCTGGTGGTGCCTTATCCCAATCTGCCAGGACTGTCCATTCATTGGCTCGCCGTCCAGGTTGAACTGCACGGGTTGCTGCGTTTCGATTCGAAGATTGCGCACCCTGCGCTGGATCGGGCCGCCGTTGATGTCTTCCACACCGCTGTCCAGCAGGGCCGACAACAGGTCGATGACCTTGCCCGATTGCGGGAAGGGGACAATGGTCAGGTCCAGGAAGCCGTCATCGAGCTTGGCATTGGGGCACAGGCGGATGCCGCCGCCGGCGCGCCGGCCGTTCCCGACGGCCAAGGCCAGGAACGAGCCCTCCCATGAAAAATCCTCCGCCTCGATGCGAGCTTCGCAGGCGGAAAGTTCCGAAAACCGCTGCAGGCCAGTGAAGAGATAGGCGGCACCGCCCAGAACGCGTTTCAGGTTCGGGTCGGTCTGCGACGTCACCTGCGTCCCGAAACCGCCAGTGGCCATGTTGACGAAAACGCAGCCGTTGACCTCGCCGATATCGGTCGGCCTGGCCGATGCACGCACTGCAAAGCGCAGGCAGGACGTGATGTCCGCCGGATCAAGACCAATGTGATTGGCAAAGTCGTTTGCCGTGCCGAGGGGCAGCACCGCAAAGGCAAACGGTGGTTTTTCTCCATCATCCAAGTCGTGCAGGGCCGCATCCAGAACCTCGTTCAAGGTGCCGTCGCCACCCCCGCTGACAAGAGTGTCGATCCTGTCCGCCTCATGATCTCGTAAAGCATCGTGAACCAGTCTTTCGACATCGCCGGCCTCGTAGGTCACGCGGACGGAGACCTTGTGACCCATCGCCCGAACGGCTTCGACCGCGCCGCGGACATCGTCGCGTCCAGCGGACTTGCCGTTGAGGATCAGGCGCAGATGGTGCTTTTCCAATGAAGTCTCCTTGTCCCCGCCTCGCGCGGCCGTCAGCGGCGCGTAAACGCCCTTCGGTCGCAGCAGCAGATCATAACCCAAGACCGGCTTTTGAATGTTTGAAAGTGCGGCAAATCTTTCCGGGGTCGTGTCTCTTTCCGGGGTTGTATCCCTTTGGCAAAACGCCGTTTGGGTGCATTCGTTCCGACGAAAGATGGGCCAAGTGAAGGTCCATTTCAATTTCTGACGATGGGTGAAACGCTGAAGGCCACCGGAAGAGCATCGATGTACCCAGCATGGTTTCGGGCGATGTCAGCCAGGCAGCATCGTTTCCCGGCGCGTGCGCGCGGTGCGGGCTTCCTCCATCAGCCATTTCCGGAATGCATTCACCACCGGACGCATCGTCCGGCCTTCCGGATAAACGAAATAATAGGCTGTCTGTTGCGACAGGGAGAGATCGAAAAGCCGGACCAACCGCCCGGAGGCCAGTTCCGCCTCGACGAAGAACCGCGGGATCAGCGCGGCGCCGGCATGGTGGATCGCAGCTTCCGAGATCATGACAAATTGTTCGAAACGCGCTCCCTGAAAGGCCGCATCGGTTTCTACACCGGCGAGATCGAACCACTGCCGCCAGGCAAGCGGGCGTGTTGCCAGCTGCAGGCGCGGGACGCGGGCAAGGTCGGCCGGGGTTCGGATCTCGTGCCTGTCGCGGAAGACACGCGAGGCAACCGGGATGACCTCCTCATCGAACAGGCGTTCGGCAATCGCCCCGGCCCAGACCGGATCACCATGATGGATGGCACCGTCGAACGGTTCCTCATCGAAATCGAACGGCTGCAGGCGCACGCTCAGGTTCAGGCCTGCATCGGGATAGCGCCGGCCGAAATCGGCGATCCGCGGCGCCAGCCAGCGGGTGCCGAAGGTCGGCAGAACCGCAAGGTTGAGGACGTCCGCGCTGCCGGCATACGACATCACCTGCCGTGTGGCCGCCGTCATCTGTTCCAGCGCGCCACGGATGTCATGCAGATAAATCCGGCCCGCGTCGGTCAGGACGATGCGCTGGCGCACCCGCCGAAACAGTTCGACGCCCAGCCTGTCTTCCAGCTGGCGTACCTGCTTGGACACGGCGCCCTGCGTCAGATGCAGTTCTTCCGCGGCGCGGGTGAAGCTCAAATGCCGGGCCGCGCATTCGAACGCGATCAGCGTGTCCGCCGGCGGGACAAAGGCGCGGCGCATGGCATATTCCCCTACTTCATTCCATTTCGTCATGAATGATGGACGAGGTTTCGCTTTTCCGCAAACGGATTTGAGGCAAAACTAGAGAAAACAGAATGACCTTGGCCGTCAAACGGCTGCACATCATTGGCCGGACCACGGCCTGGGAGACACGATCATGAACGCACCCGCGAATGTTAAGTCCGCACCGGCCGGCGGCGGTTCCTTCGACTGGCAGGACCCGTTTCACCTGCGCGAACAGTTGAAGGAAGACGAACAGCTTATCCAGGATACGGCCCGCGCCTTTGCCCAGGAAAAGCTGCTGCCGCGCGTCATCGAAGCCTACCGGGAAGAAAAGACCGACCGGGGCATCTTCAACGAAATGGGTGAACTCGGCCTGCTCGGCGTCACCCTGCCTGAAGAATACGGCTGCGCCGGTGCGTCCTATGTCGCTTACGGTGTCGTTGCCCGCGAGATCGAACGTGTCGACAGCGGCTACCGCTCCATGATGAGCGTTCAGTCCTCGCTCGTCATGTATCCGATCTACGCCTACGGCTCGGAAGAACAGCGCCAGAAGTACCTGCCGAAACTGGCAAGCGGCGAATTTGTCGGCTGTTTCGGCCTCACCGAGCCGGACGCCGGTTCCGATCCGGCCGGCATGCGCACCCGTGCGGAAAAGATCGACGGCGGCTACAAGCTGACCGGATCCAAAATGTGGATCTCCAACGCGCCGATCGCCGACGTCTTCGTCGTCTGGGCGAAGTCGGAAGCGCATGACGGTGCCATCCGCGGCTTCGTTCTCGACAAGGGCATGAAGGGCCTCTCCGCACCGAAGGTCGGCGGCAAGCTTTCCCTGCGCGCATCAATCACCGGCGAGATCGTCATGGACGGCGTCGAGGTGGGGGAAGATGCCCTCTTGCCGAATGTCTCCGGCCTGAAAGGTCCGTTCGGCTGCCTCAACCGTGCGCGCTACGGCATCGCCTGGGGCGCCATGGGCGCTGCAGAGGACTGCTGGACCCGCGCCCGCCAGTATGGCCTCGACCGCGAACAGTTCGGCCGCCCGCTGGCACAGACCCAGCTCTTCCAGAAGAAGCTGGCGGACATGCAGACCGAAATCACGCTCGGCCTTCAGGCCGCGCTGCGCGTCGGCCAGCTGTTCGATGCCGGCAAGGTTGCTCCGGAAATGATCTCGCTGATCAAGCGCAACAACTGCGGCAAGGCCCTGGATATCGCCCGCCAGTCTCGCGACATGCACGGCGGCAACGGCATTCAGGAAGAATACCATATCATGCGCCACGCCCAGAACCTGGAAACGGTCAACACCTATGAAGGCACGCATGACATTCATGCGCTGATCCTCGGCCGTGCACAAACCGGCCTGCAGGCGTTCTTTTAAGACCCTGAAAACATGACATTTGATGCGGGCGGCCCTAGCCGCCCGTCTCTCGTTCGGTTCTCTTGATAAGGGTTTGCGATAGCAGGCCCGTTGTTTTGCCTGACAGCGCTTGAGGAGGCTCCATGGCGGACCAGACTGCTGATGTCGTCATCGTTGGGGGAGCCGTCATGGGCTCGTCCGTCGCCTGCCATCTGGCCATGCGCGACGATTTTTCCGGACGCATCGTCGTTATCGAGGCGGATCCCGCCTATGAAACCTGCGCCTCCGCGCGCTCGGCGGCGTCCATCCGCCAGCAATTCTCAAGCGCCATCAACATCGAGATCTCGCTTTACGGCATTCGCTTCCTGCGGGAGATCGGCGAAGCGCTGAACGTCAATGGCGACAAGCCCGCAATCGACCTTCATGAAGGCGGCTACCTGTTCCTGGCAACGCCGGACAAGCTTGGCATTCTAGAGGAAAACCACCGCCTTCAGAAGGAGCTTGGTGCGGATATCGCCTTTCTTGACCCGGACGGTTTGAAGGCAAAATTCCCGTGGCTGGAGGTTTCCGACCTAGCCGCAGGCTGCCATGGCATAACGGGTGAAGGCTGGTTCGATGGTTACGGCCTGATGCAGGCCTTCCGCAAGAAAGCCCGCTCGCTGGGAGTGAACTACATTCCCGCCAAGGCGTCGGTCGAAAAAGACGGCAATGGCGGCTGGACCGTAACGCTCTCGAACGGCGAAACGCTGTCGACACCCGTCGTCGTCAATTGCGCCGGTGCTGCCGGCGGTGCCGAACTCTGCCGTGAGGCCGGGCTGGATGTACCGATCGTTTCGAAAAAGCGCTGCGTCTTTACCTTCGAGTGCAAGGACAAGCTGGAGCGTTTTCCGCTGCTGATCGACCCGAACGGCACCTATGCACGCCCGGAAGGCACCGGCTATATCTGCGGGTCGGCGCCGCCTGAGGACCGCGATCCGGACTGCCACGATTTCGACGTCGATTACGGCCTTTTCGAAGAGCATATCTGGCCGACACTGGCCACGCGTGTGCCCGCCTTCGAGGCAATCCGGCCTGGGGCGGCCTGGGCGGGGTGCTACGACATGAACCTGTTTGACCACAACGCCTTTGTCGGCGCGGTCCCGGGGCTGGGCGGTTTCTATCTGGCGCTCGGGTTTTCAGGTCATGGCCTGCAGCAGTCGCCAGCAGTCGGGCGCGGACTTGCGGAACTGGTCGCGACCGGAAGCTATCAGACGCTGGATCTTTCGCCGCTGGCATTCGACCGTCTCGCCGCCGGAACGCCGATTATCGAAAAGAACGTGGTCTGAGCGCCTGAGGCTTATTCGGCAACCAGCAGGGGCGTGACCGGACCGTCCTCAACCTTGCTCGTCTGGGCGCTGGACACCTTGGGCAGGGCCGGTGGGGCGACGGGGATGATCTCCGTCTTTTCCAGTGCCGCATCAGACGTTCCCGCCAAAATATCGTCCGGGGTTTCTGCCGCACCTTCCGTTGAAGCTTCGGCATCGTCGGTGACAGGGTCGGCGTTGCTGCCGCTCTCTTCAGATCTTGTCGTCTCCACCAGGGGCTCATCCACCGGTAACGGCTGGTGCTTATCCTGGCTATTGTCCTGCTTCTGGCCAGAGTAAGTACTACCCACCGACGTCCAGTCCACCAGCCGGGTCATCGCATCCTGCAGGACAGCGGTCAGACGGGCCATTCGCACCTTGTCCGGCTCGAAGGGTGGCGATTCGTGTCGCAGGTAAGAGCGCTGCGCCAGCAGCAGCGTCATCGCATGAAGGCCACGGTCCGGACGGCCGAACGTATGGGTGATGAAACCACCGCGGGTCTGCTCGTCGACGCTGACGGTATACCCTTCCCGCCCCTTGAACGAGCCGACCAGCACATTGCGCAGGTCCGGATCACACGACTTTCCGTCCGCCGTCCCGATGCTGACCAGCGGCAACCCATTTTCGGTCACGCCCTTGATGTTCGAACGCATGGACTGGCAGTCCAAAACGATCACCTTGCGATGACTGCGCAGGAGGCGGTCAATCTGGCGGCGAAGCGCCTTGTGGAACGGCGTATAGAACAGCAGCGTGCGTTGTTCGATCTCGATCGGACCCGGCTCTTCGCCTTCCTGATAGATGCGCTTGCCATCCAGCGTGGTGGCGGGACACAAGGCGCGCGTGGGATCCTGCGCAGCGCTGACAGGCGTCTTGGGATCGCGGTCGAGGTCGACGACGTAGCGGGAAATGGTGGAGCGCAGCACCGTCGCGCTCAACTCTCCGTGAAAGTCGAACACACGCTCCAGTCGCCAGGCAAGATCGGCCTGAAGGCGGCCCGTGGCGTTCAGTCTTTTTTCGACAGCGTTCGGGATCTCCGTGCCCGAGTGGGGCAGGCAGACAATAAGCGGGCTTTGTCCTTCTTCAACCAGGATCATGCTGCAACGCCTAAACGACGAGACCAAACGGCCTCTAACTTGGAGAATTTACTTAACGGAAACAAGACATTTTCTTTACAACCAAAAGTCACATCACCCTACCCGCAGCAAGGTACGGTCGAATAGATCATTGTTTCCAGCTGTTTGCCAACTCTTATCGCCCGCGCCGTTTCGGGGTGAAAGCCGTTTCCGGTCAGATCCCCGCTTTCCCACACCATTTCGCAGCTGCACAATCCCGTGAACCGGGCACTGTTATTCGGCAGGCCATCGAACTGGCGTCTTGACGGATGCCTGCAGGCGGGCAATTTTCTCGTCAACACGTCTTCCGGCGGCCAAGGCTGCCCCATCCCCTCCGTTCAGGAACTGCCTTCAAACGAGGACCCCGCCATGACGCTTCGCAATGGCAAAGAATTTCTGATGATTCCAGGACCAACCAATGTGCCGGAGGAGGTCCTGCGCGCCATGCACCGGCCGGCGGTGGACATCTATGAAGGCCCCCTGCTGGAAACCACGAGTTTCTGTTTGCACGGACTGCAGCGCCTGTTCCGGACCGAAGGCAAGACGTACATCTACGCAGCCAACGGTCATGGCGCCTGGGATGCTGCCCTGTGCAACACGCTGAAGCGTGGCGACAGGATCCTGGTGCTGGAGTCCGGCCGCTTCGCGCTTGGTTGGGGCGAGGCTGCCAATGTGCTGGACCTCGACATCGAGGTTCTGCCAGGTGCCTGGGACAAGGGGGTAGACCCCGCCCGGCTGGAAGAGCGCCTGAAACGGGATACCGCCCACGAGATCAAGGCTATCCTGGTGGTCCAGGTCGATACGGCATCCGGCGTCTGGAACGACATCGCCGCGCTGCGCAAGGCCATCGATGCCGCTGTGCACCCTGCACTCTTCATGGTCGACACCATCGCGTCGCTTGGCTGCATTCCTTTCGAGATGGATGCCTGGGGTGTTGATGTGGCGCTGACGGGGTCGCAGAAGGGCCTGATGTGCCCGCCCGGCCTCTCCTTTGTCGCCGCCGGTCCGAAAGCCGACAAGGCACATGAGACTGCGGAGCTTCGCACAAACTACACCGACTGGACTTTCCGGCAGGGGCCGGAGCATTACCAGAAATATTGCGGCACCCCACCCGAGCACCTCCTGTTCGCCTTTCACAAGGCGCTCGACCTCATTTTCGAGGAAGGGCTGGAAAAGACCTGGCACCGACACGCCCTTCTGGGTGAGGCAACCCGGCGGGCCGTTGCGGTCTGGGCGGAAAAAGGCGCGGTCGATTTCAACATCACCGACCCGCACGCCCGCTCGAACTCCGTCACCGTTGTGCGGTTCAATGAGGGCGATGCAGCCGCCCTCAGGAGCTTCACCAAGGAAGTCTGCGGTGTCACCATCGGCGGAACGATCGGCGAATTGTCCGGCAAGGGCATCCGCATTGCCCACATGGGCCACGTCAACGCTGTCATGCTTCTGGGAACGCTGTCAGCCATCGAGCTCGGTTTCCAGAAACTCGGTATTCCCCACGGAAAAGGCGGCGTGCAGGCGGCGATGGATTATCTGGCAGGGGCTCTGTGAGAACGGTGGGACGCGTCCTGGAAAGTGTCGGATTTTTGAGCGCGATCGGCCGCCTTTCACACGGGTTCAAATGCTTGGCAATGCTTGCTGCGCGGCATTTTCACCAGTCCCTTCAGCAAAACGGTCCTCATCCTGAGGAGGACCGGTCAGGCCCGTCTCGAAGGATGGGCCGCTTGTACCGAATTATGCCGCCCATCCTTCGAGATAGCGCTACGCGCTTCCTCAGGATGAGGGTCGTTTTGAAGTCTTTTTCTTCCTAAAGCTTTTCCTCCAGCCGGTCGCAGATCGTTTTCAGAACCTTGATCCGGGCATGGCGCTTGTCTTCGGAGGAGACCAGCGTCCAGGGGGCGTAGTGGGTTGACGTGCGGTCGATCATGTCTCCCGCCGCGATGGCGTATTGGTCCCATTTCAGGCGATTGCGCCAGTCGTCATCCGTGATCTTGTGCTGCTTGTAGGCCG
Organism: Roseibium sp. LAB1; assembly: GCF_054658235.1. Lineage (NCBI taxonomy): Bacteria > Pseudomonadati > Pseudomonadota > Alphaproteobacteria > Hyphomicrobiales > Stappiaceae > Roseibium > Roseibium sp. LAB1. The sequence goes on from NZ_BAAGIB010000002.1 coordinate 84,469, forward strand.
TGTCCTCGCGCGCCTTGAACCTGCGCAGCTGCTCCTCTTCGGAAATCGCGAGCCAGAACTTGCAGACAATGTAGCCAAAGTCCGTGAGTTCCTGCTCGAACTCGTTGATTTCGTTGTAGGCGCGCAGCCAGTCGTCGTGTCCGGCATATCCTTCGACACGTTCCACCAGCACACGTTCGTACCAGGACCGGTCGAAGATGGCGAAATGACCCTTGGCCGGCACGCGTCGCCAGAAGCGCCACAGGTAGGGGCGTGCCTTTTCCTCGTCGGTCGGTGCCGAGATCGGGTGAACCTTGTAGATGCGCGGATCGAGCGGGCGGATCACCCTGCGGATCGCACCGCCCTTGCCGGCAGCATCATTGCCCTGAAACACCAGAACGACACCCGTCTTGGAGAGGGACTTCATGTCCGACAGATCTGACAGTTTCTTCTGATACTTGTCGCGAAGCTCTTCGTATTCGGACTTCTCCAGCTTTTCCGTCAGGTCGATGGTGTCGACCGCTGTTTCGCGCTTCAGGCCGCCGACCACGGGCGGTGCGGCAATCGAATGCGGTTCGCCGTCCTCCAGCTTCAGCTTCATGGCATTGGCAACTGTCTGTGCCAGCGCGGCATCGCGGTACTCGGGATCCTGGGAAGGGATGACAAACCAGGGTGCATTGCCCTTGCTGGTTTCAAGAATGATCTTTTCGCCGGCCTCGCTGGCCTTCTTGTGGTGCTTCAACGCCGCCCAGTCAGCCAGAACATGGCGTGCGGCATGTTTTTTCTCGATGCGCTTCAGCCGTTCTTCCTGTTCCTTCTTCGGCAGGTAGAACCAGAATTTCAGGATCAGCACATCCTCGTTGGCGAGCATTTCCTCGAACCGGCGGATCCGGGTCAGGGCCTTGTCGAAAGCATCCTCGTCGATCTTCTTGTAGATCCAGTCCCGCAGAACGGTCTGATACCAGCTCCCGAACACGATGGCCGTCTCGCCTTTGGGTGGCAGATCGCGCCAGTAGCGCCACAGCGGTGGGCGCAGCTTGGCTTCATCCATCAATTCGCCATAGGCGTTGCAGACCAGGTGGCGCGCATCCATCCAGCCATAGAGCCTGGCAACCGCTTCGCCCTTGCCCGCACCATCCAGGCCATCTACGAGGATCATCGTCGAAAACGGCTGTTTCTCAACAACGGGCAACTGGGCCGCCAGCAGCGCCTCGCGCAACTGTGGCTCCAGCTTCTTGAAGGTTTTCTTGTCCATGTTCTGCGGCAGGCGGGCGGATTCAAACATGAAGACCTCAAAAGAAAAGACGCACTGGCTGCATCTTGAAACAGTGGCGTATAAAAAACCATCTCTTGCTTCAAACTTCCCGAATGCAAGCAGATTCCAATTTTTCGCTATCGGATGGAAGACGGCACGCCTATATGAAGCGGTAACCAGTTCCTTCGGCAGTCCGGTGGTGCCTGGCATTTGACTGTTTTTAGCTTTTCTCGACCAACACGACCGACCCCGTGACCGAATTTCTTGATCCCGTTCTGACCTTCATCGCGGAAAACCCGTCCCTGGCAGGTCTGATCTGTTTTCTGGCCGCCATGGGCGAAGCACTGTTCCTGATCGGTCTGTTCGTACCGACGACGGTGGTGCTGGTGGGGGCTGGAACGCTTGTAGGGCTCGGCAAGCTGGACCCCTTGCCGCTGTTCATCTGGACGACCCTGGGCGCGACCGTGGGCGATGCGATCTCCTACTGGATCGGCTACGCCTTTAAGGACAAGATCAAGACCATGTGGCCGCTGAACAAATATGCGGACATCGTGGAAAGCGGCGAGAATTTCTTCAAGAAGCACGGCGGCAAGAGTGTCTTTATCGGACGCTTCGTGCCCGGCGTGAAATCGGTGGTTCCAGGCATCGCCGGCATGGCCGGCATGAATTTCACGCGGTTCTCGGTTGTCAACGTTACCTCCGCGTTCGCCTGGACGGTTGCCCATATTGCCCCCGGTATCATTGCCGGTTCGGCGCTCGACGCCATCGGCCAGATCAGCGGACGGCTGGCGCTGGTGCTCGGGGCGCTGCTGGTTATCGTGTTCCTGGCGGTGATGCTCGGCCGCTGGCTGATCCTGATCGTTCTGCCGCTGTTCCCGAACACGCATGCAGCCATCATCAAGCGCTTTGCAAGGCGACAGGACCGGGTATCGCAATGGATCGCGCTCAATTTCGACCCCGCACATCCGCGTTCGGCCGGCATGCTGGCCTCTGCGCTGCTCCTGCTGATTTCCATGCCGGCCTTCTTCTGGATTGTCGGTGAAATCGCTCCCGGCGAACCGATGGTGCGTGCCGACCTTGCGATCCTGAACCTGTTCGACAGCCTGCGCACCCCGGTCGGGGACAGGCTCATGGTGTTCGTGACCTCGCTCGGCGACGGCGTCGTCGTTGCCGCCGTCACAGTTGCAGTCGCCGCCTATCTGTTCCTGAGGAAAGCCTGGCGGCGTGGCATCGGCTTTGTCATCGCCATAGCCGGCACGGCCCTGTTCGTGCCGCTGTTCAAGCTGATGCTGCATCGCTCGCGGCCGATCGAGCTTTATGCAGGCGCCGACGCCTACAGTTTCCCCAGTGGCCATGCGACGCTGAACGCGGTGCTCTACGGCATCTGCGCCGTGCTGATCGCGCACGATCTCAGCCGGTGGGCCAAGGCCAGCATTTTCACTGTCACAACAACGCTGGTCATCACCATCGGCTTTTCGCGCGTCTACCTCGGTGCCCACTGGATGTCGGACGTGTTGGCAGGGCTCTTGTTCGGCATTGCCATGGTCTCGGCCTTCGCCTTCGTGTTCGGCCCGATCCACAACGAGAAGATCGGCCGGGCCACACTCGCCGCCATCGTTGTGGCAACGCTCGGTGTCTTCGGCGCCTGGCACCTTTCGGGCACCTACGACAAAGCGATAAAAATCTACGAGCCACGCTCCAACACGGAAGTGCTGACCTCGACAGGCTGGCTCGCGACTGGTTGGCGGGCCCTGCCCGCCAAGCGCATCGAACTGAACGGCGATACGGAAGAGCCGCTGGTGATCCAGTTCGCAGGATCACTGGACCGCTTTGCCAAGGCGTCGGAGGCCGACGGCTGGCAGACGCCGCCGAAATGGTCTCTCTCGACCGCAAGCGGTTTCGTGGAAGGCAAGACACCGCCGGACTCCCTGCCAATCCTGCCGCGCAGCCAGAACGGGCGACAACCGGCTCTCGTGCTCATCCGCAAGGATCAGTCTGCGGACGCGGAAAAGAGCGGCCGCTGGGTGCTGCGGCTCTGGCCGAGCCGCTATGCCATTCTGGAAGCGGGGCACCTGCATCCGCTTTACCTCGGCAGCGTGGTACATGAGGACATACTGCGCCCGATGGGCGAGTTTTCCGGCCCCAAGACGGATATCGAGACGCCGGACTCAACCGACAACCCAGCCCTTCTGCTGCCTGGTGCAGTAACGCGAACGCGGGCGGACGGCACCGAAGTCGTGCTCGGCTTCGGTTATGGACCGGTGCCTCCGGCTGCGTCCGGGGTTCCGGCAAATAATACACCCGAGGCAGCACCGAAGGCTCAGTAATCTCGCCATCGCAGCGGTTCGGATCTGGCGTCTGCATCGCGTTCCGGATCAGCCCTTTGCGCTGGTTTGGAGACGGGTGTTCTGTTGAGCCTCCACACGACGCGGTCCCAAAAATGTCCTATTGGACGGCCATCCTCTTTCAATAGCTATTCGAATTTCGGCTTCACTCCGCGCCGAAAGGTATCTTGATTCCAGTTAGTTAAACTCCATTGGCAGAGTTTGTTTTCCGTGTCTCGAATCCCCATCCCTGGAAGCGCGATCGAAAATTACCCCTTGATACTTTTTTCTTATATTCATATATTTGAATATATCGTAATCAAGGGCACATCATGACTGACTTTACACCCCTTATGAGTTTCCTGGGTGGAACGCTGATCGGCGTTGCCACCGTTGCCCTGATGGCCGTACTTGGACGCATTGCCGGCATCAACGGCATTGCCAGCGGCTTTCTGACGACCCGGATCAACCAGGACTGGGCCTGGCGCACCGCCTTTCTGGCCGGCATGGTCGCCAGCCCGCTGATCCTGCTCGGCGCGACCGGGCAGCTTCCGGAAATCACCGTACCGTCCTCACCGCTTCTGCTGGTGGTCGGCGGTATTCTGACCGGTATCGGTACGACCTATGGCTCCGGTTGCACGAGCGGACATGGTGTCTGCGGCATCTCGCGCCTGTCGGCGCGGTCCATCGTGGCAACCGTCACGTTCATGGCCACCGCAGGTGTGACCGTCTACCTGACACGCCACGTCTTTGGAGGATAACGGCATGAAACTACTTTCCGCTTTTGCCATTGGCCTCCTCTTCGGCTGCGGCATCCTGATCTCTGGCATGGGTGATCCCGCCAAGGTGCTGAACTTCTTTGACGTTGCCGGAACCTGGGACCCGAGCCTTGCCTTCGTGATGGGCGGTGCGCTTCTTGTCACGGCCATCGGCTATCGTCTGGTCTTCCGGATGAACACACCGTTGCTGGCGAAGGGCTTCACCCTGCCCACAACAACCGACCTCGACGCCAAGCTGATCGGCGGTTCGGCGGTTTTCGGCATCGGCTGGGGCCTCAGTGGCTTCTGCCCGGGCGGCCTCGTCCCGGTGCTGGGCCTTGGCATGGAGCCCGTGCTGACCGCCGGTGCTATCGTCGTGGGCATTTTGACAGCAAGATGGATGATGGCCCTCGGTCATCGCGGACAACCCGCAAAAGCCTGACCCAATTCTGCCGGCAAAAACAAACGGGAGACTGATATGAGCAATTCAAACTATCCGGTCGACATGGGTGTCAAACCTGAAGTTACCCCCTTCTTCGACCCGGCAACCAACACCATCAGCTATGTGGTCAAGGACCCGGCATCAAATGCCTGCGCCGTTGTCGACAGCGTGATGGATATCGACTACGCGGCGGGTCGCATCACCTACGACCATGCCGATCAGATCATCGCCTTTATCCGCGAAAAGGGTCTCGAATTGGAGTGGCTGATCGAGACCCATGTTCATGCAGACCACCTGTCGGCAGCGCCGTATATCCAGCAGAAGCTGGGCGGCAAGCTGGGCATTGGCGACAAGATCACCGTGGTTCAGGAGACCTTCGGCAAGGTTTTCAATGAAGGCACGGAATTCCAGCGCGACGGCAGCCAGTTCGACCGTCTGTTCCTTGACGGCGACGTCTATCAGATTGGCGACATGACCGCCTTTGCCATGTATACGCCCGGCCATACCCCGGCCTGCATGGTGCATGTGATGGGCGACGCCGCCTTTGTCGGCGACACGCTGTTCATGCCGGACGGCGGTTCCGCCCGAGCCGATTTCCCCGGCGGCGACGCGGCAACACTTTACGACAGCATCCAGAAGGTGCTGGCCCTGCCGGACGACATGCGCCTGTTCATGTGCCACGACTACGGCCCGAACGGCCGCGACATCCAGTGGGAGACCACAGTGGGTGCCGAGAAGGAGCACAACATCCACGTTGGCGGCGGCAAGTCCAGGGAAGAGTTCGTCAAGTTCCGGACAGAACGCGATGCCCAGCTCGACATGCCGAAGCTGATCATCCCGTCACTGCAGGTGAACATGCGTGCAGGCAAGCTGCCGCCCGCGGACGAAAGCGGCAAGACCTTCCTGAAGGTGCCGGTCAACGGCCTCTGATCGAGATCCTTAGCGGAACCCTCTAACAGAACCGACGCAGACAGCCGGTATCCCGTGCTCGGACACGGGACAGCTCCTGCGGAAATCGGTCGAGATTTCATCGCCGGGAGGAGGCGGACAGGACCCATGAAAGCAATCAATTCCCAGATATCGGTAGCTCCCCAGGTAAAACCAGAGGACATGGCCGACTTTGCACAGCAGGGCTTTCGCTCGGTGATCTGCAACCGCCCGGACGGAGAAGGCGCCGACCAGCCCTCCTTCGAGGAAGTCGAAGCCGCCGCCAGAAAGCTTGGCCTCGAGGCGCGCTATCTGCCCATCGTCGCCGGCAAGGTCGGCGACACGGACGCGGAAGAGTTCGGCAAGCTGATGGAAAGCCTGCCGAAACCGATCCTGGCCTATTGCCGGACCGGCACGCGCTCGGCAACGCTCTGGTCGCTGTCCCAGGCCGAAAAGCTGCCATTGTCCGATATCCTCACGAAGACCAAGGCTGCCGGTTACGACATGGCGGGCGTCGTGCGGCGTATTGCCAATGGAGGACGCACGCCGACCGAAACAGCCGAGGACGCACGCTTCGACATCGTCATCGTGGGTGGTGGCGCGGCCGGCATCTCGGTGGCCTCCAGCCTGCTTGCCCGCAAGTCGGACCTGGAGATCGCCATCATCGATCCGGCGGACGTTCACTACTATCAGCCGGGCTGGACCATGGTCGGCGGCGGCATCTTCGAGGCGTCGGACACTGCCAAGACGATGGGGTCTCTCATTCCCAAGGGTGTTCACTGGATCAAGTCGGCCGTTGCCGCCTTCGAACCGAAGGACAATGCCGTCGTTCTGGACGGTTGCCGGGTGGTGAAATACGGACGGCTTGTGGTCTGTCCCGGGCTGAAACTCGACTGGCACAAGGTCGAAGGTCTCGTCGATACGCTCGGCAAGAATGGCGTCACCTCCAACTATCGCTACGACATGGCCCCCTATACTTGGCACCTGGTGCAGACCTTGAAGGCAGGGCGGGCGCTGTTCACCCAGCCGCCCATGCCGATCAAATGCGCCGGTGCGCCGCAAAAGGCCATGTATCTTTCCGCAGACCACTGGCTGAAGTCCGGCACGCTCGACAAGATCGACATCCAGTTCATGAACGCGGGCGGTGTGCTGTTCGGTGTGAAGGACTATGTGCCTGCACTGATGGACTACGTGAAGCGCTATGATGCCGACCTCAACTTCTTCCATAATCTGGTTGCCGTCGACGGCCCTGCCAAAAAGGCCGTGTTCGAGGTGAAGGAACCGGAAAAGGATCCCCGCCAGGTGGAAGTCGACTTCGACATGATGCATGTCACGCCACCGCAGACGGCGCCTGACTTCATCCGTGTCTCGCCGCTGGCGGATGCAGCCGGCTGGGTTGATGTCGACCAGTCCACGCTGCGGCACAAGACCTTCGACAACATCTGGTCGCTCGGCGATGTCATGAACGCACCGAATGCCAAGACGGCAGCTGCCGCGCGCAAACAGGCGCCTGTGGTCGCCGAGAATATCGTTTCCGATATCGCAGGCCACAGCGCGACGGCGCAATATGACGGTTACGGCTCCTGTCCACTCACCGTGGAACGCGGCAAGATCGTCCTGGCCGAGTTCGGTTATGGCGGAACGCTGTTGCCGAGCTTCCCGCGTTGGCTGGTGGACGGGACCAGGCCGACGCGAACTGCGTGGCTCCTGAAGGAGCGCATCCTGCCTCCCATTTACTGGCGCGCCATGCTGCGCGGCAAGGAATGGCTGGCCAAGCCGGAAAAAGTATCGGCAGCATAACAAACCCGGCAAACGGGCCCCATCGTACCAACCTGCAACTCGAGCCGGTTCTCCGGCTCGAGTTTTTACCAGCCCCGACAAAGGCCAAGAAAAATGATCCGCCTACAGCGCTACCTGCCCATTCTCGACTGGGGTAAAAGCTATGACAGGGAAACGGCAACGAACGATCTCGTTGCCGCGGTGATCGTGACGATCATGCTGATCCCGCAGTCTCTGGCCTATGCGCTTCTGGCCGGACTGCCGCCTGAAGTCGGACTTTACGCGTCCATCCTGCCGCTCGTCGCCTATGCGCTGTTCGGCACCAGCCGTGCACTGGCCGTCGGACCGGTTGCCGTTGTCTCGCTGATGACGGCTTCAGCCGTTGGCGAACTGGCCAGGCAGGGCACCCCGGAATATCTGGGTGCGGCCATCATTCTTGCTTTTCTGTCCGGCCTGATGCTGATCGCCATGGGCCTGTTCCGGCTCGGTTTCCTGGCAAACCTCCTAAGCCACCCGGTGATTTCCGGCTTCATTACCGCCTCGGGCCTGCTGATTGCCTCGAGCCAGCTCAAACATATCCTCGGCGTCAAGGCGAACGGACATACGCTTTACGACATCCTGGGCTCGATCCTGCAGCATCTTGGGGAGATCAACTGGATCACCTTTGCCATCGGTGTCTCGGCCACGGCTTTTCTCTTCTGGGTCCGCAAGGGCCTGAAGAAGCTCCTGCTTGGCATGGGCATGAGACCCTTTTTTGCCGATATCCTGACCAAGGCCGGGCCGGTGGCGGCCGTGGCCGTGACCACCATCCTGTCCGCCGCCTTTCAGCTTGGTGAAAAGGGCGTGCGCGTTGTCGGCGACATTCCCTCCGGCCTGCCGGTGCCGCATCTGCCGGCCTTCGACAGCGAACTGTGGCTGGCTCTGGCAGGTCCCGCGCTGCTGATATCGGTTATCGGTTTTGTGGAATCCGTTTCCGTTGCCCAGACGCTGGCAGCCAAGAAGCGACAGCGGATCGAACCGGATCAGGAACTGATCGGCCTGGGCGCATCCAACATCGCCTCCGCCATTTCCGGTGGCTATCCGGTCACCGGCGGGTTCGCCCGCTCGGTCGTCAATTTCGATGCCGGTGCCGCCACACCCGCTGCCGGTGCCTTCACCGCGGTCGGCATTGCGCTGGCTACCTTGTTCCTGACCCCGCTGCTGACCCATCTGCCGCAGGCGACCCTGGCTGCAACCATCATCGTCGCCGTGCTGTCGCTGGTCGATCTCGGTGCGATCAAGCGGACGTTCGCCTACTCCAAGAGCGATTTCGCCGCGATGGCGGCGACGATCCTGATCACGCTGTTCTTTGGCGTCGAACCGGGTGTCGTGAGCGGCGTTGCCCTGTCGATCGCGCTCTATCTCTACCGCAGCAGCCGCCCGCACATGGCAATTGTCGGCGTGGTGCCGGGGACCGAGCATTTCCGCAATATCGACCGGCATGCCGTGGTGACGGGAGAGCGAGTGCTTACGCTACGGGTCGATGAAAGCCTGTTCTTTGCCAATTCGCGGTTCCTGGAAGACCGGATCTACGCGCTGGTCGCCGAAAAGCCCGACATCGAGCATGTGGTGCTGATGTGTCCGGCCGTGAACGAGATCGACGCAAGCGCGCTGGAAAGCCTCGAGGAAATCAATCATCGCCTGCAGGACTCCGGCGTTTCCTTCCACCTTTCGGAGGTGAAGGGACCGGTGATGGACCGGCTAAAGCGGACCGATTTCCTGAAGCATCTGAGTGGGCAGGTGTTCCTCAGCCAATATGACGCCCTGTGTGCGCTCGACCCGCTGACGGCGCATATTTCGGAAAGCCGCACACCGAAGAAGGCCGCGAAGTCGAACCTGTGGAGCGGGCCGGAAATTTGATCCGGCCCCGGCTGTTTTGCTGTGAGAGGGTCGAACCGGTTGTTACCGCATTACTGTCTGATCCAGCGCTCCTCATCCTGAGGAAGCGCATCAGCGCTGTCTCGAAGGATGAGGCATTTTTTGCTGTCAGGCGCTTGAGGCAGAGAGCCGCTCGACCCCAAACCAGGCAGCAAACGAGCATCAGTTGCTGTTTGACGATTGCAGGATCGGGATGATCTTTTCGCAGAAGCGGAAATGGACCGGGGGCTTCTCACCTTCCTGAACCAAGAGGCCTTCCGTGCCCCGGGGCTGCACTGTGACCAGTTCGATCGCCTCGCCGCCATCCGTCAGCAGGCAGTTGATGGCCGCGCGCTGGGTCATCTTGCCGCTTTTCTCGGCGCCATAGACCTGACAGATCCTGCCCGAAGTTTCCAGAAGACCTCGGTAAATGGCGAGCGTCGACCCCGGTGCGCTTCGGTCGATCCGAGGCGCAGGACAGTCCTGCAGCTCGCGAACCCAGATGCCTTGCGCGAAATCCGCGAAACGCAAATCCAGTGCGCGGCCCTGCAACAGAGGCGCTGATTTCGGCACCTTGAACATCAGGTCGCCCTTGCCTGCAAGCGCAGGCCCGCACACAATTGCCAGTGCCACGCCCAACAAGGCACCTCGTTTGAAACCGTTCAACCGCTACCCCCTCCCGGAGTGACAAGATCCATCCGGATTATCCGATGCGCCGAACATCGCGCAAGTTGGCAGGAAAGGTCAATGTCGCCAACGGCGAAACTTGCAAAAAACGAACAAATGTGGAACAAAAATCGCATGGACCACGATCATCAGCCAGTTGCGGGGCGGATTCAGCTGGATGACCCGCTCAAGGATGGACGCCAGTCGGAGACCGCGCTGAAGGTTTGGCGCGGCGCCGCCCGGCTGCTGCGGCAGCTCGATTTCGCCTGCCTGCCGGAAGTCACCCTTGCCTCCGCCCGCCGCGCGGACCTTCTGGCGCTTGGGCCGAAACATGAACTCTGGATTGTCGAGGTCAAATCCTCGATCGCCGATTTCAGGGCCGATACCAAGTGGCCGGACTACCGCCTTCATTGCGACCGCCTGTATTTCGCGACCCATCCGGATGTTTCCCTGGAGATCTTTCCCGAAGAAGCCGGGCTGATTGTGTCCGACGGTTTCGGGGCGGAGATCCTGCGCGAAGCGCCGGAGCACAAACTGGCCGCCGCCACGCGAAAGTCGGTAACGCTCCGCTTCGCCCGCCATGCCGCACACCGGCTGCACAATCTGTCCGATCCGGACGGTGTACGGCTGTTCCAAAGTTTCTAGGGGCAGGACTTCGTCTCAAGCCCTTGCGACGGCTTCCCGACGCCGGAACCGAAATACCAGGATCAGCGCAAGCAGAGCCAGGACCGGCGCGGACACCGCAGCCAGACCTGTCCAGCCTGTCCCGGCAAACAGCACTCCCGAGAGTAGCGAGGCTCCGGAGGAGGAGATCGCAAGGAGCGTATCGTTCACACCCTGAACCAGCGGCCTTTCCTCATCACTCAAGGCGGCCTGCAACAGATGGGTTCCGCCGATGAAACCGAAGTTCCACCCCACGCCCAGCAGCAGGAGGGATGCGTAGAATTCGAACAAATCGATGCCGGACCATGCGGTCAACGCGGAACCGAACAGAAGAACGAGCCCCAGGACGGCAATTTTGGTTCCTCCGAAGCGGCGGATCAAAGACCCGGTCACGAAACCCGGAGCGAACATCGCAACCACATGCCAGCGGATGACGTCGGCGGCCTGGCCTTCCGCAAAGCCGCAACCAATCATGGCCAGAGGCGTCGGGGTCATCAAGAGCACCATCATCGCCTGTGACAGCGCGGCAAGTCCGATTGCCCAGGCGGCCCTGGGATTTTGCCTCAGGATCCTTATCGCACTCCCCGCTCCGCGGCGGGCCGCCTTTATCTGTGCTGCGGGCATCCTGAGCCACCAGACCGGCAACGCACCGAGAACTCCGAGCGCGGCGATTGCCAGATAAGCACCGGCAAGCGGCGTTGGTGCCAGTACATCCTTTGCTTCGTTGAACAGTTGCGGCCCCAGCAATGCGGCCACCAATCCGGACGCCAGCGTGAAGGAAATCGCCTGTGCCCGATGTTCCGCTGGAACGGCCTCGGACGCGGCAAACCGGAAATAGTTCACGCTGATCAACGCAGCACCAAGAGCCGCATGGGCGAGACAGAGCAGGATAAAGTTCTGCAGAACGAGCGCCAATGCCGCGGTGACGCCGCCACCGACCAGGCACATGGCACCCAGCAGGAAACCTGCCCGCCTGCCGAACCGCCCCATGAAAAGCGAGACCGGTGTTGCCACGATGATCCCGATCAGCATCTGCATAGACGGCGGTGCGGTCGCGAGCCACTCGTGAGGTGCAAGCCAGCCCCCGGCCAGCCCTCCCAGGATGATCAGCATCGGCATTGCCGATCCGAGTACGATATTCGCAAGGAGGATGAGCAGAAAGTTTCTCGTGAGCATGTCGCCGTCCAAACCGGTTACGCTAGGGATTGCTCCTGTTTACCGGTTGAACTGCCTGTCTATAATGACATAGTATCGTCAATTATGGACAAACCAATCCGCCTGATCGACGTACTGCTTTTCGACGGCCTGAACATTCTGGATGTGGCAGGCCCTGTCCAGGTTTTCAGTTCCGCAAATGAGGACGGCATCGAACGCTACCGGTTGCGGTTCGTGTCCATGGACGGTGCGGGGATTACCTCGTCCTGCGGGCTCCGATTGCAGGCGGACGCGGCTGCGTCCCTCGACGGCACCCGTGATCTCCTGATCCCGGGCGGAATCGGTGTCGATCGTGCCATGTACGACGGCAGGATCCTGGATTTCCTGGCAAAACGGTCTTCCGCGCCGTTGGACGGACGGATTATCTCGATCTGCTCTGGCGCGTTGATACTGGCCAATGCAGGTCTGTTGAGAGGCCGGAAAGCCACGACCCACTGGCGGCGCGCCCAGCAGGTTCGGCAGCAGTTTGCGGACGTGCGGTGGTCCACCGACGAGCTCTACCACGTCGATGGCCAGGTGATGACGTCTGCGGGCGTGGCGTCAGGCATCGATCTGGCGCTGGAAATCATCAAGATGGACCACGGCAGCCCCCTCGCCCTTGCCGTTGCCCGCGAGCTGGTGGTCTATCTGAAGAGAGCCGGCGGCCAGGCCCAGTTTGCCGACCTGCTTGAAGCGCAATTTTCCGGTGATCGTGAACTCAGTCGGCTGCTGGACGCCTTGCAGGACAATCCCGGACGCGACTGGACACTGGACCTTATGGCTGAGGTTGCCGGCCTGACACCAAGGACCCTGAGCCGACGGTTTTCCGCAAGCGCGGGCCTGACGCCAGTGAAATATCTGGAACGTTACAGGCTCAAGCGGGCGGCAGATGTCCTGTCCGGTGGAGCGCCGGTGGGAAGCGCCATAAGCGTTTCCGGTTTTACCGATTTTCAGCAGATGCAGCGGGCGTTCAAGCGACATCTCAACACCACCGTCGGCGAGTACCGGGAAAAGTTCGCGGACAGCTGAAAACCGGTGGAGGCAAACCGCGAATTGCCCGCGGCCAGCCTTGAAGACTTTCACTTAAGGTTCGCATCCGGAGCACCGCTACTGGCGCTCCGGATGCAGATCGGATCAGACGAACAGGTTGACCAGGCTTTCCAGGTATTCCTGCTTGCCGGATTTCGGCTGCGGCTCCAGGTCGGCCTTGTGAACACGCTCGGCCAGGGTCTCGAGAGAGGACCCACCCTTGAGGATGTCGGCGTTTTCCGGTTTCTGCCAGCCGGCATAGCGATCGTCTACGAAGCCCTTCAGACGGCCGTCCTCGACCATCGCTGCGGCTGCCTTCAGACCGCGGGCAATCGCATCTGCGGAGCCGACGTGCGCCTGGATCAGGTCGACCGGATCAAGCGACTGGCGGCGCAGCTTGGCGTCGAAGTTGGTGCCGCCGGTGGTAAAGCCGCCTGCCATCAGGATCTCGTAGTAGGCGAGTGCCAGTTCCGGCACGTTCATGCCGAAATGGTCGGTGTCCCAGCCACACTGGTAGTCGTTGCGGTTCATGTCGACAGAACCGAAGATGCCGAGCGAACGGGCCATGTGCAGCTCGTGCTCGAACGAGTGACCGGCCAGGATGGCGTGGCCCTGCTCGATGTTCATCTTGACGTCGTTTTCCAGCCCGTAGGCCTTCAGGAAGCCATAGACGGTGGCAACGTCGTAGTCGTACTGGTGCTTGGACGGCTCCTGCGGCTTCGGCTCGATCAGGATCGTACCCTTGAAGCCGATCTTGTGCTTGTACTCGACCACCATGTTGAGGAAGCGGCCGAACTGGTCCAGCTCCTGTTTGATATTGGTGTTGAGCAGGGTCTCATAGCCTTCACGGCCACCCCAGAGCACATAGTTCTCACCACCGAGGCGGTAGGTGACGTCCATCGCGTTCTTCACCTGTGCGGCGGCGTAGGCAAAGACGTCCGGATCCGGGTTGGTGGCAGCACCCGCCATGAAGCGGCGGTTGGAGAACATGTTGGCCGTGCCCCAAAGGAGCTTGATGCCGGTGTCGGCCATCTTCTTTTCGAAGATGTCGGCAATCGCGTTGACGTTGGCATTGCTTTCGGCAAGCGTCCGGCCTTCCGGCGCGACGTCGCGGTCGTGGAACGTGAAGAACGGCATGCCCAGGATCTGGAACATCTCGAAGGCAACATCCGCCTTCAGTTTCGCCTGTTCCATCGGGTCGCCGCCGGCTGCCATCCAGGAGCGGTTGAAGGTTTCGCCGCCGAACGGGTCGGACCCCGGCCAGCAGAAGCTGTGCCAGTAGCAGACGGCAAGACGCAGATGGTCTTCCATACGCTTGCCCAGGACAACTTCGTCCTTGTTGTAGTGGCGGTAGCTCAGCGGCTCGGTGCTTGCCGGACCGGAATATTGGATTGGCTGAAGATCGCCGAAGAACCCAGTGCTCATGTTGTCATCTCCTTGAAAGTGTTTCCTAAAAGCCGGCTTGCTTGAGCGCCGGATACAACTTGCGCCAACGCTCGTAGCCTTCGGCATATCTTTGTGTGAGGGCCGGAACCGGGTCGATGGTGGCCTTCAGGGCTGGTTTGGAAAAAATCCCTTCGGTGGTACCGAGCGCGGCGGCCTGGCCAAGCCTTGCAGCCCCCAGCGATCCGCCGAAATCACCATCCACCGGAACGTCGACAGGCACGTTGAGCAGGCTGGCGATGATCTCCAGCCAGACCGTCGAACGCGATCCGCCGCCGACTGCCAGAACACGCTCGATTCTGGTGCCGGCAACGCTGAGCGCTTCCAGGCAGTCCTTGAGCGCGAAGGCAACGCCATCCAGCACCGCGTGGCAGAGTTCGGCATCGTCGGTTGCGTGGGAAATGCCGAAGAAACCGGCGCGGATGTCGACATCGTTATGCGGTGTCCGTTCGCCGCCGAGATAGGGCATGAAGGACACCGGCGAGGGTCCTTCAACCTTGCTCACAAGACCGGTGAGTTCACCTGGATTGCGCTTCAGCACCGTTGCCAGCCAGTTGAGGCTGTCGGTGGCCGACAGGATCACACCCATCTGGTGCCATGTGTCCGGCACGGCATGGCAGAAGGCATGCACCGCGCTGTCCACGTTGGGCGAGAAACGGTCGTTGGTCACGAACAGAACACCGGAGGTGCCGAGAGAGACGAAGGCCGAACCCGGATCGACCGCGCCGACACCGCAGGCCGAAGCGGCATTGTCGCCGCCGCCACCTGCCACCACCGGCGCGGCATCGAAGCCCCAGCGGCCGCAGAGCTCTGCCTTGAGCGTGCCCGAGCTTTCGGAACCCTCGACTAGGCGTGGCATGTTCTGACGGGTAAGGCCCGTGGCGGCCAGAAGCGCGTCGCTCCAGTCGCGCTTGGCGACATCCAGCCACAGCGTTCCAGCGGCATCCGACATTTCGCCGACGTATTCGCCGGTCAGCTTGAAGCGGACATAATCCTTGGGCAGCAGAACCATTTTGGTCCTGGAGAAGATTTCCGGCTCGTTCTCGCGCACCCATTGCAGCTTGGGCGCGGTGAACCCCGGCATGACCCGGTTGCCGCCGAGCGTCAGGAATTTCGGTTCTGCCGCTTCCAGCTCCGAGCACTGCTTGCCCGACCTGCCGTCGTTCCACAGGATGCACGGGCGCAGCGGCGTACCGGCCGCATCCAGAAGCGTGGCGCCGTGCATGTGACCGGACAGGCCGATGCCGCGCACCGCCGCCATGGCTTTCGGCGCTTCCGCTTTCAAGGCATCAAGAACGGTTTCGCAAGCGCGCCACCAACTGTCGGGGTCCTGCTCCGACCATCCCGGATGAGGCCGCTCGACCGTCAGATCCGCAGTGGCCGACGCGATCAGGGACTGGTCCTCGCCAAGAAGGATGGCTTTGACCGAACTCGTACCGATATCGAGACCGATATACATGAGGTGCGTTCCTCAAAATGAACCAAAAAGAATGCCGATGACCCCTGAACGGGTTTCGGCATGAGGTTCCACACCGTCAGAACAGGGGCCAGGCCATCTGTTCAAACCATGAGGAAGCCCCGCGGGCAAGAGCCCGCGGGTCCGGCCGGTTTATCCGACCACGGTATCGTCCACAAGGGCACCTGGCCCCGGGATTGCCCCTTCCGGGCATTTACCCAGGATGATCATGCCCAGCACGTCGTCGTCGGTGACGTCGGTCGTGCGGGCGGTGCCGACAAGCTGACCGTTCTTCATGACCGCGATACGGTCGCAAAGCTGGAAGACGTCATGGATGTCGTGGCTGATCAGGAAAATGCCGAGGCCCTGTTTCTTCAGTTCCTGAATGAGCTCGGCCACCATCTGCGTTTCATGCACGCCAAGCGCGGCGGTCGGCTCGTCCATGATCAGGATCTTGGCATTGAAGTAGACCGCACGGGCAATGGCCACCGACTGACGCTGACCGCCCGACAGGGCTTTCACCGGCGCATGGAACTTTTTGAAGTTCGGATTGAGCCGGCTCATGATCTTGCGGGTTTCCGCTTCCATGGCATCATCGTCGACAAAGCCGAGCGGCGAGGTCAGTTCACGGCCGAGGAACAGGTTGGACGCTGCGTCGAGATTGTCCGCCAGAGCGAGCGTCTGGTAGATGGTCTCAATGTTCTGCGCCCGCGCGTCGCGCGGCGAGTGAATGTGCACTTCCTTGCCATTGATGCGGATTTCGCCGCTGTCGGCCTTGTAGGCACCGGAGAGGATCTTGATCAAGGTCGACTTGCCGGCGCCATTGTGGCCAAGCAGGCCCACAACTTCACCCGGATAAAGGTCGACCGAGACATGATCCACGGCCTGCACCCCGCCGAAGGAGATGCACATGTCTTTCATTTCTACGAGAGGCGCGTCCATGTCTCAGTCTCCCGTGCGCTTGCGATAGATGATGTCGACGAGGACAGCGATGACGAGCACCGTTCCCACGACAATGTTCTGCAACGGAGCGTCGACACCGACCATGGCCATGCCCGACTGCAGCGACTGCATGATCAGCGCGCCCAGGATGGCGCCATAGATCGTGCCGACACCGCCGGCAAGCGCCGTTCCGCCGATCACCGCCGCGGCAATGACCCGCAGTTCGTCCAGCGTGCCGATGTCGTTGGTTGAAAAGCCGAGGCGTGCGGCTGCCACGGCAGCTGCAAGTGCGCTCAGACCGCCCATGATGGCAAACACCTTGACCGTCAGGAACCGGGTGTTGATGCCGGACAGTTCGGCTGCATCCGGATTGCCGCCGGTTGCGAAGATGTAACGTCCGAGGCGGGTGCGCCGGGCGACGATGGTCATGACAACGGTGACCACGATCAGAAGCAGCACCGAGTAGGGAATGCCGTAGCCCATGACCAGGCCTTCCGGCATGATTTCGCCGTTAGCCTCGAAAATACGCTTGAGGCGCGCCGTGGGAATGTCATAGGCATTCAGCACCCAGACGAACCCGAGAATTGCGGCGGTCGTGATCACACCCATGGTGACCTCGGCCCAACCGGGTTTGACCGGGAAACCATGCGCGGCCTTGTTGCGGCGCGAGGAGACCTGCATCCACAGGGCAGCGGCCACCGCCAGAACACCGAAGATCCAAGATCCCGTTTCCCCCATGGTGCCGCCAATGCCGCCGATCATGGTGAAGGTTTCGTCGAGCGGGCCGATCGTCTGGCCGGATGTGATGAACCAGGCAACGTTACGCCAGACCAGCAGTCCGCCGAGCGTCACGATGAAGGCGGGAATGCCGAGATAGCCGATCATCCAGCCCTGAAACGCGCCGATCACCACACCGACGATAACGCCGGCCAGAATGGCAAGGATCCAGATGGTCGGATTGCCGAGCCCCAGGAGAGGCGGCAGGACATCGGTCTGGACAACCGCCATGACGGCCGCAACGGTTGCCAGCACGGAGCCGACCGACAGATCGATGTGGCGGGTGACGATGACGAACACCATCCCCGTGGCCATGATCGCGACGGACACGGTCTGGATCGTGAGGTTGAAGATGTTGCGCGGTGTCAGGAACCGGCCATCCGTAATCACATTGAACACCAGGCACAGGACGATGAACGCCCCGATCATGCCGAGAAGCCGGGTGTCCAGCTGCAATGCGGCAAACATGTTTCGTGCTGTCGGGCTTTTGGGCCCTGACAGTGCGGTGTCAGACATAGAGGTTACTCCTGCTTGGAGACCATTACGCTTACGCATCGGGTGGCCCATCCCGGGGAGCGGCTTCTTCAGCAGCTGTCCCTGTTATTACGGCCCCGGTTTAGAGTAACCGGGGCCGCACATTAATCGTAGTGTTATTAGTTACAGGGAGCCGGGCCGTTTTCAACGCCCTGGCACAGATCGTCCTTGGAGATCCAGCCTGCATCGACGACAGCGGTCAGGTTGTCCTTGGTGACCGGGAGCGGTGCCAGGAACTTGGCGGTCAGCTCGGTGCCGGACGGAGACGTCCAGGACTGTGCGCCATCGACGCCGGACAGTTCGGTGCCACCGGCCAGCGAAACGGCGATTTCGCCGGCTGCCTTGCCGAGTTCACGAGCGTCCTTCCAAACGGAAACAGTCTGGGTGCCCTTTGCGACGCGGTTCAGAGCGGCGTGGTCGCCGTCCTGACCGGACACAGGAATGCCGTCCATGCCCTGAGCGGTCAGAGCGGCAACAACACCACCGGCGGTGCCGTCGTTGGACGCAACAACCGCATCGACCTTGTTGTCGTTGGCGGTCAGGAGCTGTTCCATGTTGCGCTGTGCGTTCGCCGGCAGCCAGCCATCGGTGTAGGCTTCGCCAACGATCTTGATGTCACCCGCATCGATTGCGGACTGCAGGACTTCCTGCTGACCGCCGCGGAGGAAGTCCGCGTTCGGGTCGGTCGGCGAGCCCTTGATCATGACATAGTTGCCCTTCGGCGCGGCAGCCAGAACGGCGCGAGCCTGCATGCGGCCGACTTCGACGTTGTCGAAGGTCAGGTAGAAGGCGCGCGGGTCGTCGATGAGACGGTCGTAACCGACAACCGGAATGCCTTCATCGGCGGCAGCCTGAACAGCCGGGCCGATTGCCTGGGAATCCTGAGCCAGGATGATGAGAGCGTTCGCACCCTGTGCGATCAGCGCCTCAACGTCGGAAAGCTGTTTTGCAGACGAGCTCTGGGCATCGGCGGAAATGTACTTCGCGCCGGCAGCTTCCAGTGCACCCTTGATGGCGGCTTCGTCGGTCTTCCAGCGTTCTTCCTGGAAGTTGGACCAGCTCACGCCGACAACGATGTCTTCTGCATGTGCAAGGTTCAGTGCGGTTGCGGACAGCAGGACGCCCGCCAGCAAAGTGGTGATTTTACGCATTGCGATGTTTCCTCCAGTTGGCACATCCCACGTCGGACGGATGCGCCTGAAATGCGTCAGTGTCGAAGCGCCTTTTCGAGACGCCTTCAGAAAGGACAGCCTTATTGTTATTTTTTTTGGTGCCCGAAAAAAAGTTGCAGGAAAGCGCAGCTCCTGTCAACATGGTTTTGCAAAACACTGTTCCGCGGGGTCTGAATCACCCGGTGAGAAGCAGGAAAACCGGGAGAAACCCGGGACAGAGGAAACACCTTGGGAAGAGCTGAGCGAGCATGACACGCAAGGCGGACCGGGATCAGATCCGGCGGCAAAACAGAAGTATTGTTCTACAGGCCCTGCGCCGGAACGGCCCTATGGCGCGGATAGATCTCGGCCAGATGACACGGCTGAGCCCCGCGACAGTGACGGCCATTACCTCCGATCTTCTGGACCAGGGATTGATCCTGAGCCTGGAGAGCGAGGAACCGAAAACACACCAGGCGCGCGGACGGCCGCGCACCCTTTTGAAGCTCAATCCGGACGCGGTCTACACGGTTGGCGTCCGTCTTTCGGTCAACAACATCGACCTTGCCCTGGTGAATTTCGCCGGTGAGGTCGTGCGCGACAAGCGCAGCCATTTCGACAGTGCCACCGAAGATGCGGACAGCTTTCCCGAAACACTGATCAGCGCAATCCGGGAGTTCCTCCACGAAGCCGGGATCAGCCAGTCGCGGGTCCGGGAAATTGGCGTTGCAGCGCAGGGTGTTGTCGAAACGGAAACGGGCGTCGTTGCCTGGAGCCCCGCCTTCGCCGGGCGCAAGATTCCGGTTGTCGGACCGCTCCACGAAGCCTTCGGGGCGGATTGCTACATTTCCAACGACACCAACATGATCACCGAAGCGCTGCACTGGTCGGACCCGAACCGCTACAGCGGTACTTTCGCCGTGATCATGCTCGACTACGGGGTCGGCATGGGGCTTTACCTCGATAACCGGCTGTTTTCGGGCGCAAGCGGCACGGCAGCGGAATTCGGCCACGCCAACCACTTGCCCGGCGGCGCGCTCTGCCGATGCGGCAAGAAGGGGTGCCTTGAGGCCTATCTGTCCGACTACGCCCTCGTGCGGGCTGCCTCGCACCTGCCGGCAAACACAGATCCGGGCACGATTCAGGCTGGTGTCAGCGGCCTTGCCCGGCTGATCGAACTGGCAGGATCCGGTGACACGGACGCCTGCAACGCCTTTCACGAGGCCGGCCGGGTGCTGGGCTACGGCCTTGCCCGGGTGATCGCGATGATCGACCCCAAGCGCGTGGTGCTGACCGGCGCCGCCATGCGGGCCTTCTCCTTCATGGAAAAGGGCATGTGGGAAGGGCTGGAAGAAGCCCTTGTTTCCGATCTCAGAAACAATTTCTCGCTGGATGTGATGCCGTGGAATGAGGACTTCATTCGCAGCGGCCTGATCGCCCAGTCGATGGAACGTCTCGACAAGGATTTCCTCGGCAACGCAACACCGCCGGCAGGCCGAATCGCCCGGCTCGACCGCAAGGAGGCGACCGCATGACACGCAAGTCCTGCCTGACACTTTCCGCAGTTGCCCTGGGTTTCGCCCTTCCTGCCGCTGCGCTGGCCGATCCGGCACCCTGGAGCGAACGGGCCATCAAGGAAGATGTCGATATCGACACCCTGGTGCAATCCGGTGAAGATGCGATCACGGTTCTGCAGCCGATCGGCGAAGAACTGTTCAAGGCCAAGTTCACCACACAAGATGGCGCGGGCCGTCCGGAGGCGACACGCGCCATCGTGCCCACGAAGGTGCGCCGCAAGGTCCCGCAGGCATTCCAACGCCTGGCGGGGATGGACGCCAATTCCTGCGCCTCCTGCCACAACGAGCCTGTCATCGGCGGCTCCGGTGCGTTCACCGCCAACGTGTTCGTGTCCGAAGGGTTCGAAAGCGCGGACTTCGACACCACCGATCCCCAGTTTTCCAACGAGCGCAACACGGTCGCGCTTCAGGGCGCCGGGCTGATCGAGTTGCTCGCCCGGGAAATGACCACCGACCTGCGCCGCCAGCGGACGGACCTGCTGGCTCGGGCAAGGGCGAGCGGCCAGGAAGCAACCGTCATCCTGCAGACGAAAGGCGTCTCCTTCGGCAAGCTGACTGCGTTTCCGGACGGAACGCTGGACGTTTCGCGCCTCGACGGGATCGACGACGACCTGACCTTGCGGCCCTTCAGCCAGAAGGGCGTCTTTGCCTCCCTTCGGCAGTTCAGCGTCAACGCCAGCAACGATCATCACGGCATCCAGGCCGCCGAGCGGTTCGGCGCCGTGTGGACGGGCACGGACGATTTCGACGGTGACGGCCATACGGGCGAAATATCACCTGGCCAGATCTCGGCTCTGGTGGCCTTTCAGGCGACACTTCCGGCCCCGACCCGAAAACAGGATCTGCCGGATGTCTGGCAGGACGCCGCGGCAAAGGGAGAGGCGCTCTTTGGAACGATCGGCTGCAGCTCCTGCCACATTCCCGAACTGCCGCTCGAAAGCCTCGTCTTTCAGGATCCGGGACCGTTCGACACCGCAGGAACCCTGCGCCAGAGCGACGTGACTGCGCCGCTTGAGCTCGACCTCGGCACGCTGGACTGGGTGAAAGCCCTGCCGCGGGACGACCAGGGGCGTGTGCTGGTTCCGCTTTATGGCGACCTGAAGCGTCACACGATTGCCGACGCGGCCAACGACACTTTCGGCAACGAACTGCTCGCCCAACGCTTCGTTGCCCGGGACGTGTTCATCACGTCCGAGCTCTGGGGCATCGGCAGCACGGCACCTTATGGACACCGGGGCGATATCACGACGCTGGAGGAAGTCATTCTCGCGCATGGCGGTGAGGCCTCCGACAGCCGCAAGGCCTACGCCGATCTGACGGAAACCCAGCAGCAGACGATCATAGCCTTCCTGCGCAGCCTGGAGATCGCGGAATGAAACCTTTCGGCCTTTCCGTGTCCGGCGTGTTGCTGGGCGTGGCCATTGCCACACCCGCTCTGGCCGAGGACGCCCGGCAGACCTCAATTGCGCCTGTCCCCACTTTCGTGGAAGAGGCCGCGACGGCAGGCATCGAGCACAGCTACGACGGCGCGTGGGAATTCTTCGTCGGCGGCGGCACCGCGATTTTCGATTGCGACGGCGACCGCAAGCCGGATCTGTTTTTTGCCGGCGGCAAAAACCCGGCACAGCTTTACCGCAATGAAAGCCGCGTGGCGGGGCCGCTGAAATTCACCGCACTTGAGACCGGCCTCAACGACAAGCAGGCGACAGGCGTGCTCGGCGCCTATCCTCTGGACGTCAACAACGACGACATCCTGGATCTTGTTGTCCTGCGTCTGGGGGAAAACCTGATCCTGGAAGGCAAGGGTGCCTGCTCATTCGAGGTTGACAACCGGGCACTCGGCTTTGACGGTGGCCGCGAATGGAGCACTGCCTTTTCCGCGATCTATGAGCCCGGACTTGCCTACCCGACGCTGGCCTTCGGCAATTATGTTGACCGGTCTGCACCCGGTTCGCCCTGGGGCACCTGTCACGACAACTTCCTGTTCCGGCCGGAAAAGGCAGAAGACGGCAGCGTGCGTTATCCAGAGGCAACCCGTCTCTCGCCCGGCTATTGCAGTCTGTCGATGTTGTTCACCGACTGGAACCGTTCCGGCGAGCCGGCACTCAGGATTTCCAACGACCGGCAATATTACCGCGGCGGCGAGGAGCAGCTCTGGGCTGTTCCGCCCGGCCGCCCGCCCCGCCCCTATCGCAAGTCGGACGGCTGGCAACACCTGAAGATCTGGGGCATGGGCATTGCCTCCATCGATCTGGATGTGGACGGTTTCCCCGAGTATGCGCTGACCAGCATGGGCGACACAAAACTGCAGAAGCTCGATCCGGAATCGGACGAGACCGTGCCTGTCTATCAGGACATTGCCTTTGATCTCGGCGTCACCGCCCACAGACCCTACGCGGGGGAAGACCTGAAACCGTCAACCGGCTGGCATTCGGAGTTTCAGGACGTCAACAACGACGGGCTCTGGGATCTGTTCATTGCCAAGGGCAACGTGGAAGCGATGCCGGACTTTGCCGCCTATGACCCCGACAATCTGCTGCTTGGCCAATGGGATGGCCAGTTTGTCGAAACCGGCGACATGGCCGGGATCGCGCTTGACCGGCGCGGCCGGGGCGCCGGCCTGGCGGACTTCAACGCGGACGGCTTGATGGATCTCGTTGTCGTGAACCGCTCCGGTCCGGTCAGCCTGTTCCGGAACGTTGGCAAGGGCAGTGCGGAGGAGCCGAAGCAGCTCGGCAACTGGCTGGCTGTCGATGTGCGCCAGCCCGGCAAGCCCAATTCCCGCGCGGTTGGTGCCAAGATCAGCGTGAAGACCGGCAACCGCACCGTGGTGAAGGACATCCAGGTTGGTGCAGGACATGCGTCCGGCCAGATGGGCTTCGTTCATTTCGGCCTTGGTGTGGCGGAACGCGCCAATGTGCGCATCAAGTGGCCCGATGGCGACTGGAGCCATGGCTACCGCGTCTTTGCCAACGGCCACGTGATCATTGAACGCGGAGCTGAAAAGGCGAAACTCTGGTACCCGGAATAGATCCCGGCACGAGATCTTCTCCGGTGCGCCGGACCTGAGAAACGGCTATCGTAGATTTCGAAAAGCTGCATTTTTTCAATGACTTTCCTGGCCTTTTGCCGGAACATGCATGACAAGATGCAACTTTCGGAGTTTCCGCGATCATGGCCGGTCCAACCGACAAGAAACCCTTCAATCCGCCTTCCGTCCGCCCCCCCTTCGGGCAGTATAATCACGGCCTGTACGTGCCACCGGGCGCCAGCCTGCTGGTGACTTCCGGCCAGCTCGGCATAAGGCCGGACGACACCATCCCGCCGGACGTGACCGGACAGGCCGAAATCTGCTTCGAGGCCATCGCGGCCATCCTGAAGGAAGCGGACATGAGCTTTGACGATGTCATCCGCATTTCGGGCTTCGTCACTCGGCGTGAGGACTTTCCCGACTATATGGCCGTCCGCGACCGCTACACGGGATCGCTGAAACCGGTCTCCACCCTGCTGGTGGTCGGCGGTTTTACGCGCGCGGACTTTCTGGTGGAAGTGGAAGTGACGGCGGCGAAGGTGTTTTAGCCGAGGCTGCCCGGAGCGGTGTCAGAACCGCTCCATCTCTCTGCCGACCTTCTCCAGAAAGGCACCGGTCGAGGCCGGGGTGCAGTTGTTCATGTCGTAATGGGCCAGATACTTCACCGGCGCGCCGATCTTGATCTGTGCCCGGATGACCCGGTTGACGATCTTGCGGGGCGGATCGCCAACCAGAAACGCCCGCCACCGGCTGCCGCCATAGGTCATGACAGCCGCCATCTTGCGGATGTGGCGCAGGGTCGGGGTCAATGTGCCGTCTTCCAGATGAAATGACACACCCGGCAACCAGACCCGGTCGAAATAACCTTTCAACATGGCGGGAAAGCCGAAGTTCCAGACCGGTGTGCAGATGACCAGACCTTCGGCCGCCAGCAGGCGCTGGCAGTAGCTGTCGACCAGCTCCCGATTGTCCGGAACCGTGTGATAGATGTCCCTGTCGTGGGCTGACAGGACAGGGTCGAAGCCTTCCTCGTAGAGATTGCAGCCATCGACCTCGTGCCCGGCCTTGGCAAGGCTTTCGCAGGTCTTGTGATAGAGCGCCCGACCGAAGCTCTGCTCTTGCGGGTGGGAATGAAGAACCAGTACGCGCATCGGATCAGGCCTCGGCAAAGGCCTGGAGGCCCGGAAACAGATAATTCTGGCCAGCCTTGAAGTCGAAGTCCGGATTGTCCCAGGCAATCATCTTGCCCGGATTGAGCAGTCCCTTGGGATCGGTCTCTTTCTTGAAGGCCAGCTGGACCTGGTCGGTCTGCTTCATGCCACCCTCTTCCAGCGTATAACGGTGAGGATTGAAGACCCGGCACCCGTTTTCCTCGTGCAGGCGGATAATCTCGTCGAGCCGTTCTTCCGTCGTGTAGCGGATCAGGGGAAGGCCCGAGCATTGCACCTGACCGTCGAACCGCAGGAACTCCAGATGCCCGAAGATCTCGCCCGGGAACATCTCGGTGGTCTTGCGTACCAGATCCACGTGGTCCGGCCCCGGATACTGTGTCTGCAGATAAGTGAAGGAACTGTCGAACTTCAGTGCCCGCAGCGTCGTGTGGTTCCAGGCAAGCTCATACGCATGCGGAATACCCTTCATGCTGTCCACTTCGTCTGACCGGAAACGGACCTCGCCCTTCATGCGCTCGGCAAGGGCAAGCATTGCCGACATGGAATGCGGAGCCACCATCAGCACGGTGACGGCCTCGCCTTCCTTCAGCCAGGGCTTGTGCCGGGTGAAGAAATCGAACGGAATGGGTGCGGCGATCGGAGCAACTTCCTTCAGCAGAATCCCGTTGCTGCGCGCCAGCTTGTCGGAAAAGACCACCGCATCCATGAAGGTTTCATGGCCGACGATCACATCCACCCAGTCATGGGCTGTCGTCAGCGGCATTTCCACTTCGGTGATGATGCCGTTGGTGCCATAGGCATGGCTGACCTTCTGCAGGTCCCAGGTGGACAGCTCGATCACCCGGGGCTCCGCCTCCATGGTGACGATCCGCAGGCGCAGGATATTGCCGAGATCTCGCAAGCCGCCCCAGTGAACCGAACCCACACCGCCCGAACCGCCGGCGATGAAGCCGCCGATGGTCGCCGTCTGCGCGGTCGAAGGGTGGAAACGCAGTTCCTGGCCGGAATGCTCCTTCGTGATCTTGTCGAGTTTGGCAATGACGATGCCCGGACCGCAAACGACCCGGCCCGGAGCAATCTCCTTGACCTCGTCCATCTTCGACATGTCGAGCACGATCCCGCCCGAGAGCGGCATTGCCTGGCCGTAGTTTCCCGTGCCCGCGCCGCGCGGCGTGACCGGCACACCATGGGCGAAAGCCGTCTTCAGGACCTTCACGACTTCGGCTTCGTTTTTCGGCGACACCAGAAGATCGCCGGTGACATTGTCGAGCTGCGCCTTCAGAACCGGAGAATACCAGTAGAAATCGCGGCTCTTGGCCTGAACAAGGCGTGGATTGTCCTCAACCGCAATGCCATCAAGTTCGGCCTTGATTGTCTCGTAATCGGCCATCGTCAGCCTCTCGTCAGCGGGTCAAGTTCAGAATAATCCGGCAGGCGGCGGTCGATGCCCATGCCATTCCGCATCACGATGCGGTCCGCTTGCGGACGGGACAGAAATTCGCTCCAGGTTCGAGCGTTGAAGATAACAAGATCGGCACCAAGGCCCACGGCAATGCGCCCGGCGTCCGGGACTTGCAGAATGTCGGCCGGACCGCTCGTGACCACCTTGGGGGCGTCATCGAGCGGATGATCCAGATGCGCGATGCGCACCGCCTCGCGGAAAACCTCCACCATGTCGAGGTCGCCGTAGGCATAGAATGGATCGCGGGTGTTGTCGGATGCGACGGCCACAGGCACGCCTGCCGCGCGCAGCTCATGCAGCAGCGTGACACCGCGCGAGCGCGGTGTGCGGCCCGGGTGCCTGTCCTGCAGGTACATGTTGCACATGGGCAGGGACACGACGGACAGGCCCGCTTCCCGCACCTTGTCGATTGTCGCCTT
Organism: Roseibium sp. LAB1; assembly: GCF_054658235.1. Classification (NCBI taxonomy): domain Bacteria; kingdom Pseudomonadati; phylum Pseudomonadota; class Alphaproteobacteria; order Hyphomicrobiales; family Stappiaceae; genus Roseibium; species Roseibium sp. LAB1. The sequence continues at coordinate 111,345 of NZ_BAAGIB010000002.1, forward strand.
GGCCTTGTCGTCGTCCTGCCGCGCGAGGGAGCAGCAATGGCCGACCGTAACGGCGCCTTCAAACCCGTTGCGCAGTTTGGCTTCCGCAATGGTGAGCAGCGTCAGGACGTTGGCATCCTGGGTTTCGTCCACATGCAGGTCGATATCGAGGCCGTTGTCCGCCGCAGTGCGAAACAGGATATCCAGCCTGCGGTCGAGATCCGGCATCGGGAAGGTGACACCGCCGAGCAGACCACCGTTTGCAACGACGACCTCCACAAGGTCGGAGAAGTAAGCGTCGTCATCGATGGCATCTATCGGAAACAGGGCAGCGGCCTGAAGGGCGATCCGGCCTTTCCAGCGCTCTCGCATGCCGGCGAAAACCTCGAAGGAAATCCTGTGCTGCGGCGCCAGGCTGTCGAGATGGGTGCGCAGGAGGCTGGTGCCGTGAGCGTAGGCACAGCGCAGGGAAAAATCCATGCGTGTTTCGACGTCGCTGGCTGTCCAGTTCGCCTCCCGGTCGGCCCGGACGGCGGCAAGCGCGCCGTCGAAATCGCCCGTCGGATTGGGTTGCCGGTCCCAGATGTGCCCCTTGTCGATGTGAGTGTGCATGTCGGCGAAACAGGGCCAGACCATGCGCCATTGCAGATCGATGCCGTCGATATCCGCAGGAGCCTCCCCCGCGGCAAGAACGGCTTCGATCCGGCCATCTGCAACAATCAGATCCGCCGCATACAACCCTTCGCGCGCAGGCAGTGTCGCCCCCGGCGTGACAGCGGCTGGCAGGGTTGCGGCGCGTAACGCGAACCGGCTGGCTTTGGGAAGGTTGAATGTCATCAGTTTTCCCGCTTGAGGCTGCTTTCGTGCCAGCGATGCAGTGTCCACCAGGAGATGAAGGACGTCAAAGCGAAGATCAGCACACCCAGGCTGGCAAGCAGGAACAGTGCCGCGAACAGACGCGAAATATTGAGCCGGAACTGAGATTCCAGAAGACGGAAAGCAAGACCCGAGCCCGCCCCCGCCGATCCGGCAGCGAATTCCGCAACGACCGCCGCAATCAGTGCCAGGCCACCGCCGATGCGAAGGCCGGTCATGAAATACGGCAGCGAGGCCGGCAGCTTCAGATAGATCAGCGTCTGCCAGCGCGAGGCTCCATAAAGTTCGAACAGGTTGAGAAGGTTGTGATCGACGCTTTTGAGGCCCTGTACCATGTTCGACAGGATCGGAAAGAAGGCGACGACGAAGGCGCAGATCAGAAGCGCTGACTGGGTCGACGGTGCGTAGATCAGGATCAGCGGCGCGATGGCGATGATCGGTGTGACCTGCAGGATAACCGTGATCGGATAGAGCGCCGTTTCGATCCAGCGGGACTGGACGAGCAGGATCGCCATGCCACCGCCGCCGATCAGCGCCAGGGCGAGTGAGGCCAGGGTGATTTTCGTCGTCACCCAAAGGGCTGGCAGAAGGATCGGCCAGTCCGACATCAGTGCTTTCACCACAAGCCCAGGGCCGGGAAGAATGTAGTGGGGAATGTCGTTCACGGTGACCATGATCTGCCAGAGAGCAATCAGGGTGGCAATCACGCCAATCGGAACCAGCACTGTCAGGATGCGATCCCGGCGCTTGGCCGCCGCAGCGCTTTCCTTTGTCGGCAGTTTGGCTGCAGATGGCGACTTTTTGCCGGTGGCTTGCGCCTTACCGTCCGTTTCCTGCAGGGCGCTGACGTGTGCCAGCGTGTCATTCGCGGGTGCGGTCATCAGTGCTCCTCGCCTCCCATGGCTTCCGACAACATGGCGGAGACTTCCGCGCAGGCTTGCCTGTATTCCTCGGAGGTGCGGTATTGTGCGTCCCGCTCCAGGCTGGTGTGCAGGGGGAAGTCCGAATGGACCCGGCCCGGCCGGGCTTTCATCACCACGATCCGGTTCGCCAGATAGGCGGATTCATAGACGGAATGGGTCACGAAGATCACCGTGATGCCGGTGGCCTTCCAGAGCGCCAACACGTCGTCATTGAGCTTCTGGCGCGTTATCTCGTCCAGTGCCGCGAAGGGCTCGTCCATCAACAGCAGCTTGGGCTCGGTCACCAGTGCACGTGCGATGGAGACACGCATTTTCATGCCGCCGGACAATTCGCGCGGATAGGCATCGGCGAAATCCTTCAGTCCCACGCTTTCCAGCGCGGTCATGATCCGTTCGGATGCTGCCTTTTTCGAAATGCCCTTGAGCCGCAGAGGAAGATAGACATTGCCGAACACGGTCTGCCAGGGCATCAGCGTCGGTTCCTGAAACACGAAACTGATGTCGCCGTCGGGCAGGCCCTTCGAGTTGATCCGGAAGCTGGGCCAGTCGATATCGCCTTCCGAAATGCCACCCAGACCCGCGATGATCCTGAGGGCAGTCGACTTGCCGCACCCGGACGGCCCCAGCAGGCTGATGAATTCTCCCGGACGAACCGTCATCGACATGCCGGACAAGGCGAGCGTTCCGTTGGAGAAAACCTTCGAAACATTGTCCATCGCCACCAGGGGGCGGGACTGTTTCACTTTGCGGACCGACGGCGTCTTCGTTTCTGCGCTGCCCTGTTCGGCGATGACCATGCTCTACTCTGCATCTGGAGACGGCCGCTCCGCGCACCGCGGCGCGAAGCGGAATGTGTTTGCCGGAACCGGCCTTATTTCTTCAGGTCGAGGCCGACACCCTTGCAGACGAAGTCCGTGGTGTAGGACTGCTTGTAATCAAGGGAGGCATCCACGACGCCGATCGATGCGAGCGTATCGAAGAACCCCTTGAAATGCTCGTCGGTCATGCAGCCGATGCCTTTTTCTTCCGTATCGCCGGAATCAACGATGCCGTATTCCTTCATCTTCCCAAGGGAATAGGCGAGCTGACCGTCGGTCATCTCCGGATTGTCTTTCTTGATCAGCTCGTTTGCCGCGGCGTTGTCGCCATAGAGATAGTTGTACCAGCCCTCGATGGAGGCATCGACGAACCGCTGCACCAGGTCCGGGTTTTCCTCGACCAGCGCCTTGGAGGTGGTGATCATGGTCGAATAGGGCGTCCAGCCCTCATCAGCCAGAAGGAACACCTTCGGCGCCCAGCCTGCCTGGTTTTCAATTTCGTAGGGCTCCGAAGTGAGATAGCCCTGCTGCGCGGACTTGGGATCGACGATGAACGGTGCCGGATTGAAGGTGTAGGGCTTGAACTGGGCGTCGGAGAAGCCCTCGAAGTTCTTCTTCATCCACTCGAAATAGGTGACGTAGCCGTCCTTGCCCATGTAGATGGTTTCAAGCTTGGCAAGATCCGTGAACTTCTCGATGCCCTGATCCGGATGAGCAACCAGGATCTGAGGATCCTTCTGGAAGATGCTGGCGACGTTGATCAGCGGAATGCCTTCCTTGACGTAGTCGAAGCCCTTCAGCGTCCCGCCCATGTAGAAATCAATCTTGCCCGAGATCAGCAGTGCATCGTTGGCAGCCTGCGGACCGCCCGGAGCAATCGTGACCTTGAGGCCGTATTTCTCGTAGGTGCCATCGGCAACGGCCTGGTAGAAACCGCCGTGTTCTGCCTGCGCCAGCCAGTTGGTGCCGTAGCTGACCTCATCCAGAGCCATTGCCTGGTGAGTGGCGGTTCCGGTGAGAAGAACTGCCGCGAGAAGCGTCTTCGCAGACGGGAAAACTGTCATTTCGTACCCTCCAGTAAAACAAAACTACCGTGAAACCGCACATTTCCGAAAATATTTGAGCCCTTGAAGCGCGCGTTGAAAAGCATCAAAATTCGCCTGCAGCGATGCCTTATTGTCATCGCTACCATTTCTGACGATCAATTGTGCCGCATGCACAAAAAGGAGGCATAACTTGGCCCTGCTCCACTCCCGCAAACTGCTGTATCTGGACGAGATCGCGCGCTGCGGGTCCATTCGAAAGGCGGCTGACCGGCTCAATGTGTCTTCCTCCGCCATCAACCGGCAAATCCTTGCGCTGGAAGAAGAATTCGGCGTGCCCCTGTTCGAACGCCTGCCGCGTGGACTGCGGCTTACCGCGGCTGGAGAGCTCTGCGTGGAGCATATCCGCCGTGTCCTGAAGGATTATGCCAGACTTGAAACCAGAATCAGGGCGCTGAAGATGCCTCAGGCCGGGCAAGTCTCGCTGGTGACCACCGTCGGCCTCGCCTCCGGCCCCCTGTCGGAAATCATTGCGAAATTCATCGAGAAAAACCCGCGCGTTCACATCAAGCTGCGCAGCGACGGCGGCACGACCACGATCAATCCGGTTCTGACGGGCGAGGTCGACATCGGCCTTGGCTTCAACATCGCCGCTACGCCGGGCCTGCGGACACTGGCGACCTTCGACATCCCCATCGGCGCGGTGGTTCCACCAGGCCACAAGCTGGCGCAGGAAACCGGTCCGGTCGATCTGGTGGACGTGGTACAGGAACGGCTTGTGCTCGCCCAGTCGGGCACCAGCCTGCGGGACGTGATCAATCTGGTGCTGTCTTCGGTGCCGATCCCGGTGGAGCCGATCCTGGAAACGAATTCCTCGGAGACGGTTCGCCAGCTTGTCCGGCGCGGCATCGGCATCAGCCTGCTCAACCCGCTCGACGTGCTGGCAGAATGCCGCCGGGGCGAGCTGGTCTTCCGTCCGCTGAATGTCACGCGGACGCACCACCAGCCGATGAAGCTGTTCACGCGGGCAAGAGCTTCAATGGACGCGGCAACAAGCCTTTTCGTCGAGTTCCTGCTTCAGGAACTCGTTGCCCAGGTGGAAGAATTGCAGCGGGAGGGAAGCCTGCCGGTTTAAGATCTCAAGATCGTTATGGCTTATACAGGTTGGCCAGCGGATAGGCCTTGAAGTCGCGCAGCATCTCAATGAAACCGGCGGCCTGATAGGCGCTGATGGCCGCCCCTTTTTCCGCCGTCCCTTTGGAGGCATCGCCAACGACGCCGGCCGGGTTGAGATCGTGGGCGATCCAGGCCAGGGCGTGAGGCGGCGTCGGCTGAATGTACTTCGAGTTTGCCAGCATCTCCTCTGCCCTGGAGACGAAGTTCTCGGCCTTGTCCATCCGCACGAGATCCGGGCGGAAATGCAGCATCAGCGAGGTTTCGACCTCACCGCCGTGAATGCCGAATTTTGACTCATGGGCGGAAATCATGCCGTCCGGATGGCCGAACCGACCCCAGTGTGTCACCAGCACAGCCATTTCGTAACGGACGCGCAGTTCGCGCGATACGATGCTGATGATGTCGGTGTTGCCACCATGGGAGTTGACGATCACCATCTTGCGAATGCCGGCCTCAGACACTTTCTGGCCGATGGCGGTCCAGACCGGGATCAGCAGTTCGGCGCCGAGGGACAGCGTTCCCGGCCCGTAGACATGTTCGTTCGCCTTGCCGATTTCCTGCACCGGTAACACCAGGATATCGAGATCTTCCGGCAGTTGTTTGCGCATTTCGGCGAGCATGCCTTGCGCGATTGCGACGTCGGTCGCGATCGGCAGATGCGGGCCGTGCTGCTCCGTCGAGGCGGTCGGCAGAATGCCAATGACCCGGTCGGGATCGAGCGCCGCAAAGTCAGAGGCATTCAATTCGTTCCAGAAGAAATACTTGGCCATCGGCGCTGCCCCAAGTCTGTTGCCGTGATGCGTTCCTGATTTGGGTAGGCAAGTCCGCGACACTTGAAAAGCATCATTATGTCTTCAGGCCGCTGCCTTTTTGTGTGCAGTGGATCTCAAGCACTTTTCCGGCCCTGAGCGAAATATGGCGACACCCGTCCGCCTCTTCGTGCTCAATCGAAAAATAGTTACCATTCCTGTCCACAAACATGTCCACAGGTGCTGGGAGCGGAAAGCAGGCTGAAACCGTTCAATTTTCCGCAACTGAAAAACCTGGAAACCTTTTGTTAACCATGGAGTTAGCCGGAGCTTCCCGGGGAGATGCGCTGCATTCCGGGTTCACCCGCCTTGCCAGAATGGTGAAAGTTTAGGCGCACCTATACCTACCCAGAAGCGAAGCCGCCACATTTACACCAAAGATTTGCCTTGTGATGCCCAAGGTAGGACGCCGCATTGAGGCTCGGGATGCGGCATTGGGTAAAATGTAAGGTGGGTAACCGACATGTATCTCCTGTTCTTCGTAGGAGCCTTGCTCTATGGCGCCGTGACGCTGGTCTTTCTGATCCTGTCGTCTGCGGAACTGCTCGATAGCGGACTGAGCACCCCTGGCCGACTGTTCGGCGTGCTGATCACATCGATCTTGTGGCCGGCAACCTTGATTGCAGTCAGTCTCGTGCTTGCATTCCAGAATGTGGCCGAGCGGGTTCACGAAACCCGTCAGACGGTGCCCTTGCGTTTGTCGCATCATTCGCACTGAACCGGGCTCTGCCCTGGAACCGTAGGCTTCTGATCAATAGCGCTGTCATGACAGCCCCGATGCGCTTGCGTGCGCCGGGGTCTGTTGGCGTTCCTGTCTGTTGATCCACTCAGATTTCCACTCTTCAATATCCGGTTTCCGCCCCTCAACAGGCCGGATTTCGCGCCATGGTGCAAATTTCATCACATGTCGGTTTCGGTGTTAAGCTGCTGTTTTTCCGGTAATTTTATTGCTGATTTTTTGCCTCAAGTTTTTAATCATTCCAAAAAAAATTTGACTAACTGTTCAAATTTTCTTCCAATGCATTTCCGAGCTTCCTCATCAAACGAAGGAAGCCGCCTTGAAAACGATCGCCAACCTTCCGGAGATCTCCATGACCCAGACCAAAGCCGGCCCGGACATTGCCGCCGGGCGCTTGCCTGAGGACGCATACGCTGAGAATTTCAGCGACCTGCACCCGCTGCTGGACCAGCACGAAGCACAGGTCGAGGCTGACCGTTGCTATTTCTGCTATGACGCGCCGTGCATGCAGGCCTGCCCGACCAGCATCGACATTCCCCAGTTCATTCGCCAGATCTCGACCGGCAATCCGACCGGGGCAGCGAAGACCATCTTCGCGCAGAACATCCTGGGCGGCATGTGTGCCCGCGTTTGCCCGACAGAGACGCTTTGCGAAGAGGTCTGTGTGCGCGAGGTTGCCGAAGGCAAGCCGGTGAAGATCGGCCAGCTTCAGCGGTATTCGACAGATCACTTCATGTCGGAATTCAGCTCCACGCCCTTCACGCGCGCAGCAGAGACCGGCAAGAAGATCGCCGTCATTGGCGCCGGGCCCGCAGGCCTTTCCTGCGCGCACCGGCTGGCTGTACACGGACACGACGTCACGCTGTTCGATGCCCGCGAGAAGGCCGGCGGTCTGAACGAATACGGCATCGCGTCCTACAAATCGGTCGACGACTTCGCCGCGAAGGAAGTGGATTTCATCCTTTCCATCGGCGGCATCGAGGTCCGAACCGGAATGCGTCTCGGCGACAATCTGGATCTGGCAGCCCTGCGCGCCGAATATGATGCCGTCTTCCTCGGCATCGGCCTTGGCGGCGTCAATGCACTCGGACTGGATGGCGAAGACAAGAGCGGCTCCATCGACGCCGTCGACTATATTGCCGACCTTCGCCAGTCGAAAGATCTCTCGCAACTGCCGGTCGGACGGCGCATCGTGGTGATTGGTGGCGGCATGACCGCGGTCGACATTGCGGTTCAGACCAAACTGCTGGGTGCGGAAGACGTCACGATCGCCTATCGCCGCGGTCAGGACCGGATGAACGCTTCCGACTATGAACAGCAACTGGCGCAGACCAGCGGTGTCAGGATCATGACCTGGGCACAGCCCAAAGGTCTTGTCGGCGAAAACGGTGCGATTACCGCGATTGAACTGGAGCGGACCCAGGAGCAGAATGGTTCCCTGACCGGTACCGGTGAAGTCATCACCCTGCCTGCGGACATGGTGTTCAAGGCTGTCGGCCAGACACTGGTGCAAGCGGATCTCGGCGACGCGCTGACCCTTGAAAAGGGAAAGATCGTTGTGGATGCGGACCGCAAGACCAGCCTTGCCGACGTGTGGGCGGGCGGCGACTGCGTGCTGGGCGGCGAAGACCTGACGGTCGCGGCCGTCGAGGACGGCAAGATTGCCGCCGAAAGCATAAACGCTGCCCTGACCGCCTGAGACTTGCGCGCCTGAAACCTGAGCGCCCGACAGCAGCTGACGCGCTCGGCGCCACCGATTTGAGGGAGAGCCACCATGGCTGACTTGCGTACTGATTTTATCGGCATCAAATCGCCGAACCCGTTCTGGCTGGCTTCCGCGCCGCCGACGGACAAGGAATACAACGTCGTCCGGGCCTTCAAGGCCGGTTGGGGCGGCGTCGTCTGGAAGACGCTCGGAGAAGATCCGGCGGTCGTCAATGTCAACGGCCCGCGCTATGGCGCGATCCACGGCAAGGATCGCCAGCTGATCGGCCTCAACAACATCGAGCTGATCACCGACCGGCCTCTGGAAGTGAACCTGCGCGAAATCAAGCAGGTGAAACGCGACTGGCCCGACCGTGCGCTTGTCGTCTCGCTGATGGTACCCTGCGAAGAGCAGAACTGGATCGACATCCTGAAGAAGGTCGAAGAGACCGGAGCCGATGGTGTCGAACTGAACTTCGGCTGCCCGCATGGCATGAGCGAGCGTGGCATGGGCTCCGCCGTTGGCCAGGTGCCGGAATATATCGAGATGGTCACCCGCTGGGTGAAGCAGCATTCGCGCATGCCCTGCATCGTCAAGCTGACACCGAACATCACCGACGTTCGCAAGCCGGCCCAGGCGGCCAAGGCCGGCGGTGCCGATGCGGTCTCGCTGATCAACACCATCAACTCGATCATGGGGGTCGATCTCGACATCATGTCGCCGTCGCCCGCCGTCGACGGCAAGGGTGCTCATGGGGGTTACTGCGGCCCGGCAGTGAAGCCGATCGCGCTCAACATGGTTGCTGAAATCGCCCGTGACCCGGCAACCCACGGCTTGCCGATCTCCGGCATCGGCGGCGTGACCACCTGGCGCGACGCAGCTGAATTCATGGCGCTTGGTGCAGGCTCGGTGCAGGTCTGCACAGCGGCGATGACCTACGGCTTCCGCGTCGTTGAGGACATGATCGAAGGCCTCAGCGACTGGATGGACACCAAAGGCTACACCTCCGTCGACCAGTTTGTCGGCAGCGCGGTGCCCAACGTGTCCGACTGGCAGTACCTCAACCTCAACTACATCGCCAAGGCAAAGATCAATCAGGATCTGTGCATCGAATGCGGCCGCTGTCACATCGCGTGCGAGGACACGTCCCACCAGGCAATCACCAACATGGTCGACGGGGTGCGCAAGTTCGAGGTGATCGACGAGGAATGCGTCGGCTGCAATCTGTGCGTCAATGTCTGCCCGGTCGAGAACTGCATCACCATGGAGCCCATGGCTGCCGGCAGTATCGACCCGCGGACCAAGAAGCCGGTCGAAAAAGACTACGCCAACTGGACGACGCATCCGAACAACCCGATGGCCGTCACGGAAGCAGCCGAATAGGCAACGCTCCGGCGGTCACCTTCAACGCGGGCAGGATCCTCCCTTGCCCGCGTTTTTTTGTCCGCGCTTTTGTTGCTCGCGTTTCATAATCGGATGCATGCAAGTGGCTGCCACGAGACGGTTGGTCACCCGCCTGTCGAACAATTGGCTGCGGACACCGGCAGGGGTTCAGGCTGCTGCAGCTCCGCAAGGGGCAGCGGCCTGTCGAACAGATAGCCCTGCAGGAATTCGCATCCCGCTTCCACCAGGAAGTCCCGCTGCGCCTCCGTCTCGACGCCTTCGCCGACACTCTGCATGCCCATGACCTTGGCCAGGCTCAGCATGGAGCGGACGACCATGTCCGCCTCTTCGTCCTCGCCGATGCGCGATACGAAGCTGCGGTCGATCTTCATCTTGTCGAAGCGATACTTGTGCAGGTAGTTGAGGCTGGAGAAGCCGGTGCCGAAATCGTCTATGGCCAGGCCGACACCCAGATCGCGCAGCTTGAGTATGGTGTCCCGCGTCTGCGCGCTTTCCTCCAGCATCAGGTCCTCGGTGATTTCAAGAATAAGGCGATCCGGCGGGAAGCCGTATTCTTGCAGCAGCGCTTCGACCTTTTCCGCGAAACCGCTCGTCTGGATCTGGCTTGTGCAGACATTGACGGAAACACCTGTCTGCGTCCAGTTGCCAGCATCGCGAAGCGCCCGCTCCAGAACCCATTCGCCGATCACAGGCATAAGTCCGGCATCCTGGGCAATCGGCAGGAACATCGCCGGCGGCACCAGCCCCCGGATCGGATGCCGCCAGCGGATCAGCGCTTCATAGAAGGCCAGTTCACCCGACCGGGCGTCGATGATCGGCTGGTAGAAAAGGTCGAATTGCTCTTCACGCAGGGCTGAATCAAGATCGACACGGATCTCGCGCCGTTCGCGCAGGTGGTCGTCCATGCGTTCGTCGTAAATCCGAAAGGAACTTTTCTGCTCCATCTTGCAGCGGTGAAGGGCGATATCAGCAGCGCGGATAAGGCCCGTCAATGTCTGGCCGTGGTCCGGGAAGCGGGCAATGCCGGCACTGACCGATGTCTCGATGCGCTTGCCTTCATAGTCGAACGGCTGACGCAGCTTTTCAAACAGCTTGCCGGCTTCCCGCATGGCCTGTTCCGGCGTTTCCCAACACTCCGTCAGGATCAGGAATTCATCGCCACCACTGCGCGCAACCAGATCGTACGGGCCGAGCAGGGATCTGATGCGTTCGGCCTGAGCGACCACCAGGCTGTCGCCCACGGTATGGCCGTGAATGTCGTTCACCTGCTTGAGATTGTCGACATCGAGATAAACAATCCAGGCGCTTCGCTGCTGATCCTTGCGCAGGGCCAGTCTCTTCGTCGCCGTTGCGTGGAAATATCCCCGTGTGACGAACCCTGTCAGCGAATCGTGATTGGCGGCATAACGGGCTTCCTGCTCCCGAGCGGCGAGCCGCGCCTTGGCGTTGGCGTTCTGCCGAAGGGCAATCAGGGCCACGGTGAGAATGACACCGAGCGACAGCAGGAGGACGGGTAGCGAAGACAGGATGATCGAGGATGCCTGGCTCATCGGATGCCAGGCCAGATAGCCGAGAACCGATCCCGCCCCGTTTTCAACCGGCGTGCCGATCATGCCGTCCGGGATTTCAGAAGCGAATTTCAGGTTGTCGAGGGCCAGGCTGGACAGGAGATTGCCGAGATGCACGGCATCGATCTCAAAGGCCGTTACGAGAACGTTCGGTGGTCCGAAGGACATTTCGATGCCGCCCGGGTCCGGCACGATCGCGAAGGCCGCAACGATGTGGGGGTGCCCGTTGATCTCGACGACGTCGATGGCGGAGACATCGGCAAGGGCACCGGCGAAACGGACCTCGTCCGTTCCCGACCGGACCAAAGCCCTGGCATAGTTCTCACGAATGCTTTCCAGCGTTCCGGTGAAAGGTGTCCGGATCTTCTCGAAAAAGTCTTCGGCGGCCTCGTTGCCATGGTAGGTCGAAGAAAAGACGATTTCGCCATCACGGTCCAGAAGCATCGTGTAGTCGTGGGGGAAATCCAATGCCATATCGACGCCGAAACGCGTCTTGATCCAGTCCAGCGACAGATTGGTATCGATGTTCTGATAGGCTGCGTTGGATGCGGCGTAGCGCTCCATCTCGCGCAGCAGAAGCTGTTTGTGATTTTGAAAGACGCGGGCGACCGACCGGGTTTCCCGCAACGCGGCTTCACGCTCAGCCACCACGACCTTGAACAGCACCGCACCGAAGGAAAAAATGACGGCACAGAACATCAGGATGATGACGAGGCCGGAAGAAATGCCGAACAGGCTTGAACGCATCCGGCGCGGTTCACCGGACACCGTTTCCGGCGCTGAATGAACCAAATCGAATTTGTCTGATTTTCCAGACAGCTCGCGCATTACGCTTTCAAAATCCCAAGGGTTCGTCAGCGAAACAGTCTGGTCACAAACACTTAATTTTTGGTGCCCTGGCGGGAATACGGCAAAGGCAGCCGGAACGGTAGACCGCTCCGGCTGCCTGAGAGACGTTACATCTTGTCGGTGACGACCGTTGTGGTGGCGCCTTCCGGCTCCTTGGTGATGACCGGATCGGACCCGCCGGACAGCAGGGACTTCACGGTGCGCTCATAGGCAGCCATGTCGAGCGTGCCGTCAGAGCCGTCAACCAGCTTGTTGATTTCGCCGACCATGCGGATCTGATGCTTTTCGGTCTGCGCACCGGTGGCGTCGTTTTCCAGAACGATTTCAGCAGCTTCTTCCGGGTGTTCGGCTGAATAGGCCCAGCCCTTCATGGAGGCTTTGACGAAGCGCGCAAGCTTGTCGACCATTGCCGGGTCGTCCAGGCTGGATTCCAGAACGTAGAGACCGTCCTCAAGAGTGGCGACACCCTGATCTTCATATTTGAAGACGATCAGGTCTTCCGCCGGAATGCCCGCATCGATGACCTGCCAGTACTCGTTGTAGGTCATGGTGGAGATGCAGTCGGCCTGCTTCTGCAGCAGCGGGTCGACGTTGAAGCCCTGTTTCAGGACAGTCACGCCTTCGTCGCCACCGTCGGTCGGAATGCCGAGCTGGCTCATCCAGGACAGGAACGGATACTCGTTGCCGAAGAACCAGACGCCGAGCGTCCGACCCTTGAAATCTTCCGGCGAGGTGATGCCGGTTTCCTTCAGGCAGGTCAGCATCATGCCGGATTTCTTGAACGGCTGCGCGATGTTGACGAGCGGCACACCCTTTTCGCGCGATGCGAGAGCGGACGGCATCCAGTCGATGATGACATCGGCACCGCCACCGGCGATGACCTGCGGCGGCGCAATGTCCGGGCCACCCGGCTTGATCGTTACATCCAGGTCTTCTTCTTCATAGAAGCCCTTGTCCTTGGCCACATAATAGCCGGCAAACTGGCCCTGGGTGACCCACTTAAGCTGCAGTGTCAGCTCGTCCGCGGCGTTGGCCGCGCCCGAAGCCAGGCTTGCGCCCAGGACGGACGCGAGCGCCAGACTTTTCAATGCCTTCATTGCCATTCCCCTACTGGTTATGGGCGAGCCGCTGTCGGACTCACCCTTCTCTGGAACTTCAAACCCTTGCCAGTGCAGACCTGAGCGCGGTTCCCGGCCGCCTGATCCTTTACCGGCAGTTTGGTCGCGTCCGGACGCCGGGGCATTTTGCCTTCTCGACGAACAGCGCTGACCAATTGGTCAAGAAAATCTAGAAAGGTGCCATGTCACTGGTCAAGGTTATTTTTTCATCAAGGCCATTTGGCCTACTCAAGACGAGCATAGGCGCCCTTAGTTCAAGTTGTGAAGACGGCCGACTAGATTTTTGGTTGCCTGACGTGCGGTCAGTCGATCCATACTTAACGGTGCATAGTGGGAGGAGATTGCACGGCCCGGATTCCCTTCGAATCCGCTGGTCGGCAATGCGAATGGACAAAAAACATGATTTCCAAATCAGCCCTGGATTACCAACCGTTGCCGCTGCCGGACCGGCGGATTTACGACGACAAGGAAATGCTGGCCCGCGCGCAGGACTTTTATGACGATGTCCGCACCCGCCATACTGTCCGGCACTTCTCTGATCGTCCTGTGGACCGCTCCATCATCGAAGCCTGTATCCGGGCGGCTGGAACGGCCCCAAGCGGCGCCAATCACCAGCCCTGGCATTTCGTGGCGATTTCCAATGCCGACCTGAAGCACAAGATCCGCCTGGCCGCCGAGGAGGAAGAACGCAAGTTCTATGACGGCGGCGCGGGCGACGAATGGATCAAGGCGCTGGAACCCATCGGCACCGATGCGGACAAACCGCATCTGGACATCGCCCCCTGGCTGATCGTGATTTTCGCGCAGCGCTGGGGAACCTTCGACGACGGCACCCGGTACAAGCACTATTACGTGCCCGAAAGTGTCGGCATCGCCACCGGCCTCCTGATCACTGCGCTTCACCACGCAGGCCTGTCGACCCTGACGCACACGCCCAACCCAATGAAATTCCTCAACGGGATCCTGAACCGTCCGGAAGCGGAAAAACCCGTGATGATCCTTGCCGTCGGTCATCCCGCGGAAGACGCAACGGTTCCGGCGGTTGCCAAGATCAAGAAGCCGCTGGAAGAAATCTTGAGCGTGTTCGAGGAGTAGGAGTATCAGCAGCGCCAAGTTGAGCTTCCAGAATGTCGCCCACGGGTGAGCGGCATGAAACCCGGGACCTGCTCATTTCCAGATTGCTGATGTGGCGGCAAGCCTCTCGTCGCAAATACCCTGCTCCAACAAGCGACACTGCGAGTAGGCCCCGGATCGGCGCTTCGCTTGTCCGGGGTGACATTGGTGCGCGTCGTCAGGCCCTGTAGCGTGATGGCCCCGGCTTCACCACGGTAGGGAAACTCAACGCACGGAACCTTGCAGTTCACCCCGTCACAAGCGTCGGGGCGGCGCCGACATTGGCCTTGATCTTCTCGATCAGATCCTTGCGCTCCGGACTGCCGTCGGCGGCGTAGTTGAGGTTCTTGAAGAGGGACGTCTGCTCGGTGAAGAACTTGCGGACAGCCGCCTTGTCGTTGAAGGCAAAATCGGTGCGGGCAATGCGGTAGACCAGATCGAAGGTTTCCTGCTGGCGTTTCAATGGTGCCGACACGTCGACATCGTCGAAGGCGTCCTGCTGCAGATAGACCATGTCGAGGAACAGCGCCTTCTGTTGCAGGACGAAGTCCTCGGTCGAAACGCCTTCCTCGCCCGTTACCTGCATCATGCGGGTGATCTCATCGCCCTTGCGCAGAAGTTCGATCATCTCGGAAACGCGCGGGACCCAGTCCGGGCCGATATTCTGCTGGTACCAGTCGTTGAGCTGAATGTGGTACCGCGACCAGGACAAAAGCGGGTCGACTGCGGGATAGAAGCGCTTGTAGGCCCGCTCGGAAGACAGGCCCAGGAAGGTCTTGACCGTGCCAAGGGTCGACTGGGTGACGGGTTCCTCGAAATTGCCGCCGGCCGGTGACACGGTGCCGATCATGGTGAGGCTGCCGGTCTCGCCACTGGCGGTGCGCAAGACGCCTGCACGCTCGTAGACACCCTTGATGGCACTGTCGAGATAGGCGGGAAACGCCTCTTCACCCGGAATTTCCTCCAGACGACCGGAGGTTTCGCGCATGGCCTGGGCCCAGCGGGAGGTACTGTCGGCGATCAGGAGCACGTCATAGCCCATCTGCCGGTAATATTCGCCAAGCGTGATGCCGGTGTAGATCGACGCCTCGCGGGCTGCGACAGGCATGGAGGACGTGTTGCAGATGATGACCGTGCGATCCATCAGCGTGCCGTCGCCGGACGGGTCCGGCTGGTGCGGGAACTCGGTGATCGTTTCCACCACCTCGCCTGCACGCTCGCCGCAGGCGACCACGATCACGATGTTCACTGCCGAGAAGCGTGAAATCAGCGATTGCAGCACCGTCTTGCCCGCGCCGAAGGGGCCCGGAATGCAGCCCATACCACCCCGGGCGATGGGAAAGAAGGTATCGATCAGACGCAAGGTGGTGATCAGCGGCTCACTCGGGTAAATCCGCTCGCTCTGACCGGCCTTCACCAGCGCTTCCGGGATCGCCCGGCGGACCGGCCAATGCTGGACCATGGTGAGGTCTCTGGTTTCGCCGCGATCGTTCTTGAGCGTTGCCACCACCTCGTTGATGGTGAAGGTGCCTTCGCGGATCCGGTCCACCGTCCAGGAACCGGTCGTGACGAAGGGAACCATGATCCGGTGTTCGAACCTGCCTTCGGGAACCGTGCCGAGCGTTTCCCCGGCTTTGACCACGTCGCCGGACTTCACCTTCGGCTCAAACGACCATTTGCGGTTCTGGTCAAGTGCATTGGTGAGCACACCCCGCGGCAGAAAGAAGCCATGCTCGACCGCAATATCCGCCAGCGGGTTCTGCAGGCCGTCGAAGACGGTGCTGAGCAGACCCGGCCCGAGCGCGACGGACAACATCTCGCCGCTCTGGATCACCTTGTCGCCGACCCGGACCCCTGCCGTGCTTTCGAACACCTGCGCTTCCGCCGACTTGCCGCGCACGCGCAGAACTTCGGCCTTCAGATACTCACGCGGCTTGCCGTCCCGCTCCGGGCCGTGCGGAATGATATAGACCACTTCGTTCTTGATGAGGGGCGCGGAGCCGAGCGGCGACAGCGTGACAAGGTCGTCCTGAACGGCGACAATTTCCGCGGTCGGTTCGGGTAGCTGAACATGGCTCGTCATGAAGAGGCTCCCTCAAGGGCAGAAGCAAGGTCTGAGAAAAGATCCGGCCGGCCGGCTTGTCTGTCGCCGTCTGTCTTGCCGCCAAGGGCTGCCGCCACCAGCGTCGCCAGCCGAGTACGGGCATCGGCCTCGTTGTAGCGCGACCAGCGTTCGACGATCACCCAGCGCAGCACGTAGATCGCCACGGCTTCGAAATCGAATTCGTGCAGGTTGCCGTAATGGCTGAGCTGACGGAACACCTGCGTCAGGACAAGACGTTCCATCGCGATGTGGTCGCCCGCCTTCATCAACCGGTGCGCCTCGCCCACCCACGGCATGAAATGGCCGAGGCCAAACGCCGGATCGCTCCAGTTCGCCTTGATCTGGCTGCACCAGCGGCCAAAGCCCCAGTTTACGATGTCTCCGGCGCTTTCCTGTCCGTCCCGCCGGCGGCGCAGCGCTGCAATGAGCGTTCGGGTTTCCATGCGCGCACCGACGAGGTGCTGCAGATCCGGATAGGCCTGGAGATCCGCAAGAACCCTGTTTGCCCGACGGATCACGTCGATGTCCCGGTCGATAGCGGCAACGCCGGCCCAGGCCGTCACCTCCACCATTTCACGCAGCAGACTTGCATGGTCCGGTTCAAGCATCGACAGGCGCTGTTTCAGCCGAAACCCCGAGATCGGCACATCCTTGCGCGAGAACAGCTTGCCGAGATGGGGCAAACTGGTGACCAGCGCGATATATTGGTGCGGCCGGCTCATGTCAGCGGAGCACCCCTTCCATAACCGCCCTGAGGCGTGGTTGCAGGTGCCGCTTCAACAGTGTTGCGATGGCCTCTTCCGTCAGATCGATGGAGACATCCCTGTCGGTCAGCTTCACCTTGATGCCGTCGAAGCCCGGCGCGGTGGAGAAAGTGACCCCTTCCCGCAACACCTCGCCCGCCAGCGCGATCACGAAGTGGGTGAGCGTTCCAGGCTCGACCGCCTCGGGCGATTGCTTCAGCTCCTCGAAGGTGACGACTTTCTCCGGCAGGACGATTTCCATCGGCTCGCTGTCGCGGACCGAAGCATTTTCCTTCGCGTTGGCGGCCATCGCCAGAATGAGGTTCTTCAGGAACTCCTGATCGGCAAGGGTGGTTGCCACCAGCCGTCCGGCTTCCTGCTGGATGCGGTCGCCAAGCTCGTTGCGCAGGCTGAGGACAAGATCACGCGCGGCAACCTTCAGCCCGTCTTCGGTCGCCGCTTTTTCGCGGGCCGCCTCCGCCCTTGCGTCGGTCAGCAGGCCGTCAGCCTTCTGCCTTGCTTCCTCAACGATCGCTTCCGCCTTTTCACGGGCCTTGGCCAGGATGGCGTCGCCTTCCGACTGGCCGGCGGCCACGCCTTCGGACTTCAGTCGTTCGATCAAGGCCTGGACACCGGCGCCAGCGGCGTTTTCCAGGTCAGCCGTTGCATCATGTTTGGACATTGCCGTCTCCTGTGGCTTCTGGTCCTACGCGGGGATCGAGCCGGACAGAACCAGCGCGAAGACGAGAGCAAAAACCGAGAACCCTTCCAGAACCGCAGCCGGCGCGAGCGAAATACCGAAGATTTCCGGCTTGGCCTTGGATGCATGGATGGCCGACGCGAGCACCTCTCCCTGGCGGATGCCGGTGTAGAGCATCGTGACGCCGGACAGGAGACCGATGCCGAAAAGCGCGGCGCCATTGGCTGCATCAATGGTGGGCTGCTGTAGCGAGAACATGATCACGATGCCGTAGATCACCTGGGAGGACGGCATCAGCGAAACGCCGATGAACCGGCCGTATCCGCCGTCACTGTCCAGCATGGCACCGATCGCGGCGCTGCCGGCAAGGGCACAGCCCCAGGCACTGCCGATGGCTCCGAGGGCGACCGGTGCGAACAGCCCAAACCAGCCGAGAGCCACAACGAATTCGTTCACAGGCGTGTCTCCTCTTTCTTGAACGGGCGGAAGGGCGTGCCTTCGTCCTTCAAACCCCAATTGAAAAATTCAATGACATTCAAACGCAGGCCGTGCACGCAGCCGGCGATCAGCCCCAACCCGATGTTGATGGCATGTCCGAGCACCAGAACCGCGATGGCGATGAGCAGACCAACGCCCGGAACCGCGTGGTTGAGCTGGCCCGACAGCGAATTGATGGTTTCGGCGAGAGACGCTGCCGCGAGGCCCAATGCAAACAAGCGCATGTAGCTGAGCACATCCGAGAAAATGTTCACGATACGAGCCAGTGACGCGAGACCGTCGAAGATCCTGAGGCCACCTGTCTTGAACGATGTCACCTTGCGGTCGCTGCCGAAGATGCCGACCAGCAAGAGACCGGCAACCACAGCAACCGGGCCGGCGATGGCGATGGACGTGTCCTGCCCGAGGAACGTCCCCAGGCCGCCCAGCGCCACGAGGCACCAGCCGGCAGGCTGCAGACGCCCGCTCAGGGTCTGTTCATGCCAGGCACGCATCAGGTTGGCGATGACGATATGAATTACGCCGATGGTCAGCGTTATCTTCATCATCGTGTCCACGTCTTTCAGATGAAGCACTTTCAGGTGGGCCAGGAATGTGCCCTCCGGTGGCGCGACACCGAAGTAACTGCCCGTTGCCACGCCGAAGGCCGCTGTCGAGATCGCCAGCCAGACCGACATCCGGAACATGCGACGGCCCAGCGCGGAGCCCTTGAACCGGCCGCGGAACAGGAACAACAACACAAGCAGCAGCAGACCGTAACCTGCGTCCGTCATGATCATTCCGAAGAAGATCACGAAGGAAACATAGACAATCGCCGAGGGGTCCCAGCCTCTGTAGCCGGGTGTCTGGTAGAATTCGACCAGATCCTCACCTGCTTCCAGCGCGGGTCTGTTTTCAAGAAGGGTCGGCGGCGCATCCGCATCGTCCACGTCCGTCACCAGAAGCGCGATGCCGAGACTGTCCGCAAGCCGGAGGACCTCGGCGACCTGATCCTGTCTCGCCCAGGCCTGAAGCACGAAGACCCGCTCGGTGTCCGCTGTTTCAAGCGATGCCCTGCGGCGGGCGGAATGGTCGCGGGCGGCAGCAAGGTTCTGCGCCAGAACGAACCGCCATTTTGTGAGTGCCTGACGCTGCAGTTCCAGCTCTTCCAGTTGAATGGCGGCGTCTTCCAGTTGACGGCGCAGTACCGAAAGAGCCTCGGCACCCACATGAACACGTGGCACCGGCATGGCGTTTGCTGGAGGCTCTTCGGGGGACAGCAGGACGATGTAGCTGCGATACTTGTCGCGATGGACGATCTCCAGGATCTTGTCCGTGGGATCGACCTGTTTGAACTTGGCGTTGGGCACCACATAGAACCAGAGCCGGTGCTCACCGATTTCGGCCAGATCTGAAAAACTGAACTCTCCCCAGGGCTCCACATCCTGAATGCGCTGGTCGAGCCGTGCCACCCGGTCTTCGCAGTCGCGGAGTGCCTTGCGGTTGGCAAGCGTCTTTTCGACAACAGCCTCCAGGTCGAAGTCGTCGGGATGGGTCACGGGACGCCGTTGTGCCTGACTGTCCATGAGCCAGCGCAGGGCTTCAGTCGCCTCGCGCCCCCGACCCGCCGGAACGGCCTCCAGTTCCTTTTGTGCAGATGTCAGCGGGATCAGATGCAGGGCGCCAAATTCCTGCGCAGCTTCCAGCACCTTGTCCTTGTCTTCGAGGATGCCGACCAGGTTCACCTTGACGAGCGGGACGATGGTCATATCTCTGCCACCGAGGATTCGGCACCGCGCGCCGCAGTCTTGCGTTTGGAGATCTTCGCGCGGACCACCGCATCACGCTCCGCGTCGGCGAGGGCCATGCGGATTTTCTTGATGTTACGCTCCGCCTGCGGGATCAGCACCTTTTCGAACAGGTTGACCCGGCGCGAGATCACCGCTTCGGCCTCGATCAGAGACGCAATACGCTCCCTGGCGATATCCCGTTCCTTGTTGAGCCGCAGCAGCTGCTGCATGCCCTCCACATAGGGGTCGACCCAATGCGGTCGTGCCAGCCGGGAATAGGGTTCCGTCTCGACCTCGACATTCTCCAGTACCGGCAGCCGTGTGCCGGACAGGTTCTGTTCGCCCACGACGGCCCGCTTGAGTACCACCAGCCCTTCCAGCGGCACGTGTTCATTGGCGAGCATCGGCAGGTCGTGAGCAAGCGCGTTGAAACGCGCTTCATATTCAGCCTCAAGCCGGACGACCGTTTCCTTCGCCTTGGCGCGCTCGGCCATGATCTGGAGCCGCTTCAGCTCAAGTGACGGAAGAAAGCGCTTGTATTCCGAGAGCTGTCCGCTTTCCCGAGCCAGTGACGACTTGTTGAGGGCCAATCTGGCCATCAGGCAGCCTCCACATCAGACGTTCCCGCGGCAGGTTTCTGTTTGGGGAAGTATTTGTCGATCAGCCCCTGTTTCATCAACAGCTGTTCCGGCTGGAAGCATTCGGCAAGCGTTTGCCAGCACAGGTCGAGCGCCTCTTCCAGAGGCAGGGCAACGTTGATATCCATGAAGCGTTCCCGAAACAGGCCACCGAATTTCAGGAGCTGGCGGTCGTATTCCGACAATTCGAATGCCATGGACTGCTTCTGCTCCGCATCGCGTGCCCCGGAATAGAAGCGGATCATGGTGTTCATAATCTGGTTGTGGTCCTCGCGCGTCACCTTGCCGATCACATGCTGCTTCAAGCGCGACAGCGACCCGAACGGATCAAGCACCCCGCTGTGCAGATAAAACTGGCCTTCGGTGATGTAGCCGGTGTTGTCCGGAACCGGGTGGGTGACGTCATTGCCCGGCATCGTGGTGACCGTCAGGATGGTGACCGAGCCCGAGCCCTTGAAGTCGCATGCCTTTTCGTAACGCCGGGCAAGCTGGGAATAAAGATCGCCCGGATAGCCCCGGTTGGCGGGAACCCGCTCCATGGCGATGGAGACTTCCTTCATGGCGTCTGCAAAGGCCGTCATGTCCGTGAGCAGCACCAGCACACGCTTGCCTTCCTCAACGGCGAATTTTTCCGCCACCGCAAGCGCCATGTCCGGAACCTGCAGACGCTCGACCACCGGGTCGGACGCCTGGTTGATGAACATCACCGTGCGCGGGAAAACGCCTGCATCCTCGAACTGCTGCCGGAAGAAGGCATAGTCGTCGAAGATCAGACCCAGGCCGCCGAACACCACGATGTCCGCATCTGCCTGAATGCCGATACGGGCCAGAAACGGGTTATAGGGTTCGCCGGAAACGGAGAAGATCGGGATCTTCTGGCTTTCCACCAGACAGTTGAAGACGTCGATCATCGGCACGTCGGTGCGGATCATGCGCGAGGCAAGCACACGCTTCATCGGATTGGCGGAGGGACCGCCTATCGGCACGGCGGGATCACTGGGCAGATCCGGTCCCCGGTCAATCGGCTGACCGGCCCCGTCGAACACGCGGCCCAGGATATTGTCGGAATAGGTGACCTTGGCCGGCTCGCCCAGGAAGCGCACGGATGCGTTGTTCGCCAGCCCCTTGGTCCCGGAATTGACCTGCAGCGAAACCATGTCGTGGTCGATGTTGATGACCTGGGCGAGAGATGTGGCACCGTTGCCCGCGTCGACCAGCGCCAGATCACCCAGGCACGGACGTCCCTCCGACTCGCTTTTCGTCGAAGACACCTGAATGCGAATGATATCGCCGACGATATCGACAATCCGCGTATGGGAGACCAGCATCTACGCCCCCTTGAGAAAGAAATTACCTCAAACCGGGCCGAACCCGCTCTGTTGCACCGCAAACCATCTTAGGCGGGTTTTTCTGGCTCGCACAACCGGTTCCAGTGTGCAGTCACGGCTGAGCTTCAACCGGAATGAAGTTAAGAGAGAAATGATTGCATTCGTATGACCTGCATCAAAGCTGCCGTCTCCAGGGCCGGGCACTGCGTTTTTACAGTCCTGCGAAATCGCCTGCATGCGGGCAAGCAACGGCTTCCTTGCGCAGGCTTGGCTGCGAAGCAGACGGATCCCGACGCGGACAAGTGCCTTCAGAACAGTTCGACGGCATTTTGCATAAATTTAAAGAAATTTTTAAGAATACTACCCGATATTTTACCTAGATTCCTGAATATTAACTGTTGGATTTTTCGGCTCAAACTTGATTCGCATCGACATCTAAACGTTTCTGTGGCGGCCTCGCTGTAATTCCGCCCACTGCACTTCGTTGCTACCCGAGAGGAAACCTTTTGTGCATGCGCCAAACCACCCGGATAGGTTTAAACCAAGTTGCAGTCGCCATTTTTTCTTCACTTTTGTTAAAATGTGATGTTTTTTGGCTTAGTGCTTTGAAATTCCCCGACATCCGGTTGCACAACCCATGCCGGTAACCCGGTCGCGACATTGGCGGCCCTGGAGGAAACGTTGACGGACCAAGTGACAGATCACGCCCTCGAACTGCGTTCATCGTCCGAGAAAACAGGGCAGGCCCGCATCGACCGAAACGGCAATCGCTCGGAAGGTGTACCGACCAGGCCCGATGACCGCACTCCTCCGGTGCGAAGCGACATCGGCACAATCCTCCTTCACTGGACGCTGGTCGTTGCGATCGTCACCAGCCTGCTGACCGGTTTGCGTCTGTCTACCGATGCGGAAAACGCCTGGTTCTCGAAACTGTTCGAGCCGATCCTGCCGCAGGGCGAAATCTGGACCTGGCACTATGTGTCGGCAATCTTCGTGCTCGCCGTCATTTTCGCCTATGCGGCCTATATGACGCTTGGCCGCCTGAAACGGCGCATTTCTTCCAAGAAGATCGTGGTGCTGACGCTTCCAGCCAGTACGAAACTGCGCCTGGCCGCCGTCAACGTGATTGCCTACTGGATCCTTTTCGCTGCCGTGCTCACCCTGTCGGCAACAGGTGTCCTGCTCTATCTCGGACATGGCGGCATCTGGGTGACGGTTCACTACACGGCCGCTCTCGTAGTGCTGACCTATATCGTTGCCCATGTGGTGCTGCATTATTGTTATGGCGGCATTGCCCAGTTGCTGCGGCTGTTCCGGCCACAGGCCCTGCGCCGGTTCCCGGGCATGAGTCGTCATCCGCTGGCGATTGCCACCGCGCTCGGCGCAGTCGTGCTGATTGGCGCCGTCAGCCTCGACTTCGGGACGCGTGACAGCCTTGTCGTTGCCAAAGGCTCCACCCTGCCCGTTCTCGACGGTCAACTGGATGACGCGATCTGGCAGGACGCCGTTCCGGTTTTCATCCGGACCCAGCAAGGCTCGAACCTGGACGGTACGGGCGAAACGACGGTTGAGGCGCGGGCCGTGCAGGTGGGCGACAAGATCGCTTTCGCATTTCGCTGGGAGGACAAGAACCGCTCCTTGAAGCGGCATCCGCTGATCAAACGCGAAGACGGCTGGCACATGTTGAACAACCGGGCCGACATTTCCGACGAGACCGCCTACTACGAGGACAAGTTCTCGGTCGCCTTTTCGACCACCGACGCATTTGGCGGCGGCGGCTCCACCCATATGGGACCGCACCCGCTGAGTGGCAAACCGCGGGCCTTCACGGGGCGCGGCCTGCATTACACGACCGATGGCAGCCTGGTCGACGTGTGGCAGTGGAAAGCCTCGCGTGGCGGCATGCTGGGACACGTCGACGACATGCATTTCGCAACACCCGTGGAACCGAACGAAGCGCAGGCTGCCGGCAAGAGCCGCTACAGTGCCGGCTACAACCCTGACGAAGGAAAAGCGTTCTACGTCTACAACTACATTGGCGATCCCGTGACCCATTATCACGGTACGGTTGGCGTACGGCGCCTCCCGGCCGATTACAACAAGATGACGTCCCTGATGGGCACCATCAACCTGTCCACCGAAGTGGGCGAGGAAGAAGGCGCGCAGTGGTGGATGTTCGAAAGCGAAAGCGTGCCCTATTCACCGGAAAAAGATGCGGAAATCCCTGTTGGAACCGTTATTCCCGGCGTCCTGATCCAGGGCGAATATTCCGGCAGCCGGGCGGATCTCGCTGGCGGCTCGAAATGGCAGGACGGCCACTGGACGCTTGAAGTGATCAGGGACATGGACACGGGCCAGAGCCAGGATCTGGCGATGAGAGACGGTCTCTTCATGTGGGTGTCTGCGTTTGACCATAACCAGACCCGTCACACGCGCCATTCCCGCCCCGTGCGGCTGACGTTCAATTGACGCCAGCTGTTCCCGCCTTTCGTGTCTTTCCCTGACGTTTCTTTCAACGGATGTAATCACCCATGTCGAAAAGCACCTGCACGGTCACCATCAACGGGAAGGCCATCAAGGCCAATGTCGGCGATACGCTGATCGACGCCGGCCTCGGTGGACGTCTCGTCATTCCGCACGATTGCTGTTCCGGCCAATGCGAAACCTGCCGGGTACGCGTCCTGAGCGGGCAGATCGACGACATGGGAACCCGGGAAAAGGACACTGTGCTCGGATGCCTGTCGGTCCTGGTAGGGGATGCCGAGATCGCCTATGACCCGGTGCCGCTGGTGAAGACCACGAAGGGAACGGTGGAAAGCGTCCGGCCGATCAAGGACGGGTACCTGGAAGTCCGGGTCAAGACGGTTCGTCCCGTGCCCTGGCTGCCGGGGCAATATCTGCGTGCGACCTTTGCCGGGTATCCGCCGCGCGACTATAGCCCCACAACCCCGCTCAACCTGGATGCGGAAGAAAATGTCCTTGTGTTTCACATCAAGGTCTATCCGGACAGCGTCGTTTCCTCGAAATTGGGCAAGGAGATTGCCAAGGGACATGCCGTCAAGCTGCGCGGTCCGTTCGGCAATGCGTTCCTGCGGCGGCAGCCGAACCCGATCCTGCTGACCTCCACCGGTACCGGTTTCGCACCGATCTGGTCGATTGCCGTTGCCGCGAGCCTGGGCCAGACCGGCCGTGAAATCCGCATTGTCGCCGGGTCGAGAACAAGGGACGGGATCTACATGCGTGATGCAGTCCGCTGGCTGCAGAGCCGCGGCATTCCGATCACCCTGACAGCAAGCGACGGTGACGACGAGACAGTGAGAAAGGCCCGCCCGCACGAACTGGCCGGCCCGCTGACACCTGATCATGTCGTCTATTCCGCAGGCGCGCCGTCTCATGTCGACGCCATGCGGGAAATCGCGCTGAACGCCGGAGCGACGTTCTATGCCGACCCCTTCTTCGTGGCGGAACAAGACAACGGCCTGCTGGCTCTAGCCGGCAACCTGATCCGGAAAGCGTCCGCCCCCTTCACCTCTGCTTCTGCAGGCTGAAGATCGAGTGCTGAAGTCCGGGCCCTGGGTCAGGGCCCTGGGTCAGGGACTTGCTGGAAGTACGTTCAACCGGGAGTGCTTGAGCACCCGCTGAAAGGCGCTGACGTCCGGAATCCTCTGATCCCGGTCCGGTCGAACGGGGCGGAGCTTCGGAAGATTACTGAGCCGCCGTCGTCAGCGTGCGTTCCCCGGCAAAGATCAGCTCTTCGGTACACGTGACCGGCATCGGCCTGCCGAGATAATACCCCTGCGCCTCGGTACAACCGATATCGGTCAGCATGTCGAGAAGCTGCTTGGTCTCCACACCTTCGGCGGTGGTGGTCATATTGAGGTTGTTCGCGAGCTCGATAACCGCTTTCACGATCGAAATGGAATCGTCCGAGTAGGCCATCGACCGGACAAAGGACTGGTCGATCTTGATCTTGTCGAACGGGAACCGGCGCAGGTAACTGAGTGAGGAATACCCGGTCCCGAAATCGTCCATGGAGACTTTCACCCCCAATGATTTGGCCTGGTGCAGCGAATCCAGAACGTCTTCGGAATCCGTAAGAAGCACGCTTTCGGTGACTTCCAGTTCGAGCCGTTCTGCTTTGAGCCCCGTTTGAACCAGGGCCTCGATCAGCACCGGACCAAAGGCATGGCCACGCAGCTGACGGGGAGACAGGTTGACCGCGATCCTCAGGTGATCCGGCCACTTGGCCGCAATCCGGCAGGCTTCCATCAGAACCCATTCGCCCAACTGGGTGATCAGGCCCGTGTCCTCGGCCAGCGGAATGAAGTCTGCCGGGGACACCATTCCCCGTGTCGGGTGGTTCCAGCGCACCAGAGCCTCGAAGCCTGAAATCCGGTCGTCCACGAGCGTGTATTGTGGCTGGAAGTAAAGCTCCAGTTCGCCATTGGCGACCGCGGATCTGAGATCTGTAATGAGTTCGCGCCGGTCGTTGACGGCCGTGCCCATGTCTTTCTCGAAGAACCGGTAGGTGTTGCGGCCGTCTTCCTTGGCCCTGTAAAGCGCCAGATCCGCCTGCTTGAACAATTCGTCGCCCGCCGTGCCGTCGGCCCTGGCAACGGTGATGCCGATACTGACACCGATGACGATCTCATGATCCGTGATCTGGAATGGCTGGGAAATCTCCCAGATGACCGACTGAGCCAGTTCCTCGACATCCTGCAGCTTGCAGGGCAGGCCGGTGAGGATCGCAAATTCGTCGCCGCCCAGGCGAACCACAACATCCTTGCGACCAAGCAGGGTGCGCAGACGCTCCGCAACCTGTCGCAACAACTCGTCACCAATCGGGTGCCCAAGACTGTCGTTGACCGTTTTGAACTCGTCCAGATCGAGACACAGAATGGCGAACTCGCCCCCCTTGACCAGTTGCTGGTTCAACAGCATGTCCAACTGGTCGCGGAACTCGATACGGTTCGGCAGCTGGGTCAAAAGGTCGTGGCGTGCCAGGAACGCCAGCCGGTCGCGCGCCTCCTGCCGTTCGGTGATATCCTCGGAGATCGCCACCCAGCCACCTTCGGCCAAAGGCTGGCGTGTGGTCAGAACGATCCGGCCCGAGCGGATCTTCACCATTTCAGTGCTTTGCGAACCGCTGGACTGCCTGTGTTCGGAAAGGCGAGCCTCATGCAGCGCCTTGTCTCCGGTCTCAACGGCATCCACCTTCTGCAGCGCCGCAAGCTGGGCAGCCGTCATGCCCGGCATCACCTTGCCCGGCTCAACTTCGAACAATTCGGCATAACGCTGGTTCGACACGATCAACCTGCCATCTGCATCGAACATGCAAAGGCCGTGGGACATGTTGTTGAGCGCCGCATCGAACAGCACGTTCTGCTCTCGCAACTGGGCTTCCTGGGAGCGCAAAATGGAGTTCTTCTCGTGCACGCGCTCGCGCAGCGCGTCGCGTTCCTTCACCGATTTCTGCAAGGAGACGACGGAGCGGGCGATGTCACCGACTTCGTCCAGCCGCTCGGTTCCAACTACATGGCTTTCAAAATCACCCGTTGCGATGCCGGACAGCACCCGGGTGATCTTGGTCAGCGGCCTGGTGATCTGCCGGGACATGAGGAAGGCGACCCCCGCAAAAGCCACCAGCGCAATCAACCCGAACAGGAACAGCCGCCGGAGCAACTTGGCTTCCTCTTCCGTGCCGATGCGCGTCAGTTTGTGCTGGATTTCGGTCAGCGCCTCGATAGGTGTCAGCGCGCAGACAGTCATCGGCGCGACAGGCACGCCGCATTCGATGACATGGGCACCACTGACGGTGATGTTTGGTGTTTCAGGTGACCTCGCCAGATCCGGCAGCTTGCCGGAGAAATTCGCGGCGGAAAGGATCTGCCCATCGTAAAGGATTGCCATTTCGAAGGAATTGATCTTTGCAAGATCCACCAGAAGCGGCTCTTCCGGTCGCAGCCAGCGCTGCCCGACAAGCCCGCCGATCACATAGCCGAAATCGTCGAAAACGGGCACGAACACGACCTGCGAAACTTCATTGACCTGATCTCCGGGCACAAAGACACCTGTTTCGGACCGGGGCAAAACACCGGTGTAGGTCAGTTTCTGGCCCGGAAAGCTGTCTTTCAGCGACTTGGTAACCTCGCCGAAGAAGCTCAGACCCGACATCTTCGAGCCCAGTTCGACAAGATCGGCGGAATAGGAGGAGGCACCAATCACACGGCCCTCCTCATCCAGAACAACGATGCCGTCCATATCCGCCAGTTTCGCCGCCGGGCCGAGCAACTCCGACATGGCCACGACGTTGCGCGATTCAACGGCCTTGGCGGTGTCCACCCTTTCCGACAGGGCGTCTATCCGTCGAAGCCTGTCCTGAAACAGGAACTCCATGCGGGTTCCGGCCAGTTTCACGTCCGCAGAGAGCGTTTCCAGAAGGCGGGACCGGGAAAGCTCCAGAAGCTCGGCTTCCTGCCGCTGCATGCTGTCTTCAAGCTGAAACGCCACCAACCCGATAAGACCGGCAAACGCACACACCGCCGTAATAACGGCGCCGTATGTGTAATGCCAGAGGAGGGATGAGTGACGTATCATGTTGACCAATTGCGTTAGTTGCTGACGGGCACGCCACCGTAGTTGCTGATCAATGTGTGAGCCTGACCGGACTGGGCAAAGTCGATGAAGGCTTTCATTTCCTCATCCAGCGTGCCTTCCTTGTAGATCAGGGCGAGGGTCCCTGAACTCGGGTAGCCGTCTTCGGTCGGGTGGTGGCCGTCGATCTTCAAGACCGACAAGCCTTCCTCAAGCGACTTCGAATAGGGTCCGAAGGCAATCGCACCTTCGACTTCACGCGCGCTGGAAATCGCTTCCTGAGTGGTAAGGGCGGTTTTCGAGCGTGGTGAGAATTGCAGATCCGTCCAGCCGGGCATTGTCGCCTGCAAAACCTGCAAAGTGCTGTCGGCATCTTCGCGCCGGACAAGACGGACGCGCAGATCGGCCCCCCCGAGCTCAGACCAATTGGTGATGTCACCGGAATAGAGTTTGACGAGCTCGTCGCTGGTCAATTCCTTTATGCCAGTGGATGGATGGGTGAAGATTGCACTGGGGATTTTTGCAATCGGCAAATAAACGAGGCCATTTTCCACCTCGCTGTCCTTCAACGGGCGGGCGACCCGCCCCAGCCGCTCTGTCCCGGAACTGACGGCAGCGATACCGCCACCGGACCCGATACTGGGTGGAATATCAAGGTTGATATCGGGATTGCTCTTGACAAATCCTGCTCCAATTTCCTGAAGCATTTCAAGGCCATCACCAGTGCCGACAACCTTTAGCTGAGATTGCGCCGGTGCGATGTCAGTCTGTAGGAAAAAAGTGCAAAGGGACAATGCCAAGGCAAAAGCCAAACTACGCATTTTTATCACCCAAAAATTGACGGTACTATCTAGAGTGACATGTTCAAGTTAATTAAATACTAAACCCCCGAGATAAATTACAATAAATATGTAATAAAATTTAAGTTTCGAAATAAAAATAAAATAACGAGGAAAATAAAATACGCTCAGCTGCGGGCAATATTTGCCTAGTGGGAATATTTTACCGATCCAGAAAAACTATTTGCCAAACCAAAGAACCGATCCACATGACCTAACTGCAGGAAAGCAAGATCAATACGCTTCGTCTTTGGATTTTCTGACTCCAGTAACGGCGCATTGCATGAAATAAGCTGCAAGCGAGATAGATGCCTGACCAACATTCACACCGTTTCCGAGTAGAAGATTGCGATACAACCGGCCTGCAACCGCGTTCATTTGCCGTTTTGTCTTGCCTGCTCGCAGGTGAACGGTGACAACATTTGCATTCATGGTGTCAGCGGAGCCGCGCTGGCCCGGACGACCAGGTCCACATCGACCATGACCGGCTCCATCGCGGCTTCTTCCGTGACGTGTGCGGTGTCGATGCGGTCCAGCAAAAGGTCGACGGCCCTGGCTCCGAGAGCCCGTCTGTCCTGCCGGACGGTCGTAAGAGCGGGAACATAAAACTCGGAGAGCTCGATATCGTCGAAGCCGACGACTGAAATGTCGTCCGGTACGCGCAGGCCGCTAGCGGTCAGGGTCGACATCAGACCGAAGGCTACCTGGTCCGACGCGCAGAAAACAGCCGTCGGCCGGTCATTCATCTTCAGGATTCGCTCGCCCGCCATCCGTCCGGAATTCAGTGAGAAATCGCCGCGGATGATCCATTCCTCACGCGCAGGCAGTTCCAGCCTTGCGCGCTCCGTCAGCATGCCTTCGCGCCGGGCATGTGTAAGGACGTTTTCCTCCGGGCCCGTAATGTGGGCGATCTTGCGATGACCGAGGTTGTAAAGATGCCGGACGGCAAGCTGCGCCCCGCGGACGTTGTCGCTGCGCACGGAGGGTAACCGGACGTCATGAGCCCATTCACAGGCAAAGACGATCTTGCCGGAAACGCCGTTGTCCTCGAACAGCTGAAGTTCCTGGCGGGAGATTGCCCCGTCCAGACAGATCATGCCGTCGATCTGGGCATCCAGAAAATAGTCGACGACATGTTTGCCGCTGGTCGCGTGGCCACTGGTGTCGGCAATCAGGACCGAATAGTCGCGGTCACCGAAGGAGGCGCTGATACCGGCAAGGATCTGGGAAAAGAACGGGTTTCCGAGATTTGGCACCAGCACGAGAATGGCGCCTGCCTGCTGGGTGCGCAGGTTTCGCGCCGCCCGGTTGACCCGATATCCCGTGGACCGGATGGCTGCAAAGACAGTCTCGCGTGTTCCCTCGCTCAAAAGTTCCGGATTGCTCAATGCCCGGCTGACTGTCGCCGTCGACACGCCTGCTTCCCGGGCAACATCCTGAATTCTTGCAATTTTCTGGGCCAAGACCTGCTCCGGTTTTTCTCTTGTTATTGCCTTGGTTCTTGTCACCAAGTCTGTTGCTTCGCCCTCGAAGCTGTCTGACCCAACATTCCGGGTTGACACACGACCGTTTCCCGAGAATGATGAATGTAATCGATTACATATAGCATACAATAAAATGTAATCGATTACAAAATGCGGTGGAGGCCGCATAGTGAGGACAATCGAACATATCACGTTCGATGGGAGGAAATGATGAAAGCACTACGTGCAGTTTTTGCAGCAACCACCGCCCTTTGCGCAGCAACGGCCGCCAATGCGACCGACCTGGAAGTCACCCATTGGTGGACATCCGGCGGCGAAGCGGCTGCAGTCGCTGAATTCGCCAAGGCATTCGACGCGACCGGCAACAAGTGGGTCGACGGCGCCATTGCCGGCTCCGGCGGCACGGCACGGCCGATCATGATCAGCCGCATCACCGGTGGTGACCCGATGGGCGCAACACAGTTCAACCACGGCCGCCAGGCAGAGGAACTGGTGGAAGCCGGCCTGATGCGCGACCTCACGGACATTGCGGAAGAAGGCAACTGGAAAGAAGTCATCCATCCCTCCAGTCTGCTCGACAGCTGCACGCTGGACGGCCGGATCTTTTGCGTGCCGGTGAACATCCACTCACAGCAGTGGCTATGGCTCAACAACAAGGTGTTCGAGGACAACGGCCTGGCGGTTCCGACCAACTGGGACGAATACGCCGCCGCCGCACCGAAGCTTGAAGAGGCAGGTATCGTGCCGCTCGCCATGGGGCAGCAGCCGTGGCAGACGACACTGGCGTTCCAGGTGCTTCTCACCGCGCTCGCCGGACCGGAAGCCTATACAAAGATCTTCGGCGAGAAGGATGCCGAGCTTGCTGCCAGCGAGGAACTGGCAAAGGTTTTCCAGGCCGCCGCGACCGCTCGTGACATGTCCAAGGACTCCAACGTTCAGGGCTGGAACGATGCCACTACCATGGTCATCACCGGCAAGGCCGCAGGTCAGATCATGGGTGACTGGGCCCAGGGCGAGTTCCAGGTCGCCGATCAGGTTGCCGGCAAGGACTACACCTGCCTGCCCGGCCTCGGTGTCAACGAGGTCATCATGACCGGGGGAGACGCGTTCTACTTCCCGAAAGTGGACGATCCGGCCATCACCGAAGCACAGGGCGAACTGGCGAAGGTCATGCTCTCCCCTGAAACCCAGGTCGCCTTCAACCTGAAGAAAGGCTCGCTGCCCGTGCGCGGCGACGTCGATCTGGCGGCTGCAAACGACTGCATGAAGAAGGGCCTCGACATCCTGGCCAAGGGCAATGTCATCCAGTCTCCGGACCAGCTGATGTCGGCCGACAGCCTGACCCAGGTGAACGATCTCTTCGTCGAGTTCTTCAACAATCCGTCCATGTCCGCTGAAGACGCACAGGCGACGTTCGCCTCGATCGTCGGCAACGCCGACTAACAGCGACAAAGGCCCCGTCGTCCGAGCCTCACGTCACCGGAATTCCGGTGGCCGCGGCCGGGCGGCGTCCTCCAGCCCTGCGCGCTTCGGCGCGCAGGGATCGCCCGACATCACCCTGGACGACGTCTCGACAAGGAAGTTTTCGGCATGGCCGCAGCTACGCGCCCCGCGAGGTGGCATCGGAACATCAGCGCCAAGGTGGCCGCGATTCCGATGATCATCACCGCCGTGGTGGTCTTCATCGGTGGAACCGCCTGGACGGTTCTTTATTCCTTCACCAACTCCAAGCTCCTGCCGCGTGAGAAATTCGTCGGGCTTGCCCAGTATGACCGGTTGTGGAGCAGCAGCAAATGGCTGATTTCCATCGAGAACCTGGCCATCTACGGAGCTTTCTCGCTGATTTTCTCGCTGCTGATCGGCTTCATGCTGGCGGCTCTGCTCGACCAGAAGATCCGCTTCGAGGACACGTTCAGGACAATCCTTCTCTATCCCTTCGCGCTCAGCTTCATCGTCACAGGTCTGGCCTGGCAGTGGATTCTCAATCCCGACTTCGGCATTCAGCACGTGGTGCGCAGTCTCGGCTGGGAGAGTTTCAACTTCGACCCGCTCTACAATCCCGAGATCGTCATCTATGGCATCCTGATCGCCGGCCTTTGGCAGGGAACCGGGCTGATCATGTGCCTGATGCTGGCCGGCCTGCGAGGCATTGACGAGGACATCTGGAAGGCCGCCAAGATCGACGGCATTCCGATGTGGAAGACCTATCTCTTCATCGTCATTCCGATGATGCGCGGCATCTTCATCACCGCGATCGTGCTGATCGCCTCCGGCATTATCAAGGTCTACGACCTGGTCGTCGCCCAGACCGGCGGAGGACCCGGCATCTCCTCCGAAGTTCCGGCCAAATACGTCTACGACGCCATGTTCCTTTCGCAGAATCTCGGTCAGGGCTTTGCCGCCTCCACCATGATGCTGCTCACGGTCATCATCATCGTCGTGCCCTGGGCCTACCTCGAATTCGGAGGCAAGCGGAAATGACCAAGACCCCCCACCTCCTGAAAGGCTCCATGACATACGATACCGCGATGGAAACCGGTCCCGACCGGGCCCTCCGGCACGGCGACGGCACCTCGTCCGGCAACCGCATGGTTGAAGGCCCCGCCGGCCGCAAGCCACGCAAGGCGCTGTCCCGCCGGAACATCCTGATCTACGGCACGCTGATCATGGTCTGCCTCTACTACCTGCTGCCGCTCTACGTGATGATTGTCACCTCCTTGAAGGGCATGCCGGAAATCCGGCTGGGCAATATCTTCGCACCGCCGGTCGAGGTCACGTTCCAGCCATGGGTGAAAGCCTGGGCGGAAGCCTGTACCGGCCTCAACTGCGATGGCCTGTCACGCGGCTTCTTCAATTCGGTGAAGATCCTGGTGCCATCGGTGATCCTGTCGATCGCGATTGCCTCGGTGAACGGCTACGCGCTTGCCAACTGGCGCTTCAAGGGATCGGAAACCTTCTTCGCAATTCTGATCGTCGGAGCCTTCATTCCCTATCAGGTGATGATCTATCCGATCGTCATCATGCTGCGGGAAATCGGCCTTTACGGCAGCCTGACCGGTCTGGTGATCGTGCACACCATCTTTGGCATGCCCATCCTGACGCTGCTGTTCCGAAACTACTTCGCGTCCGTACCGCAGGAACTGTTCAAGGCGGCGCGCGTGGACGGGGCCGGGTTCTGGGCGATCTACTTCCAGATCATGGTGCCGATGAGCCTGCCGATCTTCGTTGTTGCCATGATCCTGCAGGTGACCGGCATCTGGAACGACTTCCTGTTCGGCGTGATCTACACCAAGCCGGATCTCTATCCGATGACGGTGCAGCTCAACAACATCGTCAATTCCACGCAAGGGGTGAAGGAATACAACGTCAACATGGCCGCGACGATTCTGACAGGCCTCGTTCCCCTCACCATCTACTTCATCTCCGGAAAACTCTTCGTGCGCGGCATCGCCGCCGGTGCGGTGAAAGGCTAACGAGACAACCCATGGAACCAAGCATCTCCATCAAGAACCTTTCCCTGAGTTTCGGTAACCTCGACGTTCTGAAGGATCTCAACCTGGATGTCGGACAGGGCGAGTTTCTCGTGCTGCTCGGCTCTTCGGGCTGCGGAAAGTCCACCCTGCTGAACTGCATTGCCGGGTTGCTGGACGTCACCGGCGGTCAGATCTTCATCGGTGAGCGCAATGTGACCTGGGCCGAGCCGTCCCAGCGCGGCATCGGCATGGTGTTCCAGTCCTATGCGCTTTATCCGCAAATGACCGTTGCAGGGAACCTCAGCTTCGGTCTGAAGAACGCGGGACTGCCAAAGGCGGAAATCGAGGAAAGGGTCAGCCGGGCGGCAAAGGTCCTGCAAATCGAACCGCTGCTCAACCGCAAACCGGCCGCGCTTTCCGGTGGCCAGCGCCAGCGTGCCGCCATTGGCCGGGCACTTGTGCGCGACGCGGACGTTTTCCTGTTCGACGAACCC
The DNA here is from genome assembly GCF_054658235.1 of Roseibium sp. LAB1. Taxonomy (NCBI): domain Bacteria; kingdom Pseudomonadati; phylum Pseudomonadota; class Alphaproteobacteria; order Hyphomicrobiales; family Stappiaceae; genus Roseibium; species Roseibium sp. LAB1. The sequence goes on from NZ_BAAGIB010000002.1 coordinate 146,129, forward strand.
CTTTCCAACCTGGACGCCAAGCTTCGCGCGGATCTGCGGGTCGAGATCAAACAGCTGCACCAGAAGCTGTCCAACACCATGATCTACGTCACCCACGACCAGATCGAGGCCATGACGCTGGCGGACAGGATCGCGATCATGCGGGGTGGCCAGATCCTGCAGTTGGCCTCGCCCAACGAGATCTACAACAGACCCGCCAACAAATACGTCGCCGAGTTCATCGGATCGCCGACCATGAATTTCTTCGAAGGCACCCTGGAAGAAACAGGTGGCAAGTACCGGTTCTCGACCGGCGGCAAGTCCTTTCCGCTCGATGGCTATGCCTTTCAGGATGGTCCCCCGGCAGCCGGTTCCGCCTGGTTCGGCATCCGTCCGGAGCACATGGTCACCGGCGCGGAGGCTGACACGGCGCTTGTGCGGTTCGACGGCCAGGTGGAACTGGTCGAACCGCTCGGTTCGGACACGCTTGTCCGCTTCACCGCCGGCGACAAGGCACTCTGGGTCCGCATGGACGGACAGGCGAATGTCCGGCACGGCGATGCCATCACGGTCGGCTTTGATCCCGCCCGCGCAAATATTTTCGACAAAACAACTGAATCCCGGCTCTAGACCGGCCTCCTCTACGTCAGGCACACACTTCAGGACACTCAAGATGGATATTTCCTTCCAGCTCTATTCCGCACGCGACTTCACCCCGTGGGACGGCGTTCTCAAGCGGCTGTCCGAACTCGGCTATACCCAGGTTGAAGGCTTCGGCGGCAACTACGAGATCCCGGCAGCCTTCCGCGACATGCTCGATGCCTACGGCCTCAAGATGCCGTCCGGCCACTTCTTTCCAATGGAACAGTTCGAGGACGATCTCGCCAAGGTGATCGACACCGCCAGGACCCTGGGCATGGAACGGATCTTCGTTCCCGCCGTACCGCCCGAGCAGCGCATTCCGGACGCGGCCATGTGGCAGTCGATCGCCGAACGCCTGGAAACCATCGGGCAAAAGATCCGCGACGCCGGCCTGCGCTTCGGCTGGCACAATCACGACTTCGAATTCAAGGTCTGTGCCGATGGCCGTCTGCCGATGGACATCCTGATGGAGGCAGCCCCGTCCATCGAATGGGAAGCCGATATCGCCTGGATCGTGCGCGGCAACCAGGACCCGCTCGACTGGATCGAGAAATATGCCAGCCGCATCACGACAGCCCATGTGAAGGACATTGCGCCCGAGGGCGAATGTACGGAGGAAGATGGCTGGGCGGATGTCGGCCAGGGAACCATGGACTGGAAAGGGATCATGAAAGCGCTCAGGGGTGCCGGGGTCGATCTTTTCGTGATGGAACACGACAAGCCTTCGGACTTTGACCGTTTCGCAACCCGCTCCATCGAAGCCTTCCGCACCTATTGAGGTAACCCCATGAGCAAGACACTTGGTATCGGCATCCTCGGATGCGGAAACATTTCGGCCGCCTATATGCGCCTTTCTCCGCTCTTCAAGGGCATCGAGGTGCGCGCCTGTGCGGATATCAACGAAGCGGCGGCGAAAGCGCGCGCGGAGGAGTTCGGCCTGAGAGCCGAAACCGTCGACGGCCTTCTGGCAGCAAGCGATATCGACATTATCGTCAATCTGACGGTGCCGGCGGTCCACTACGAGGTCTCCAGGCGCGTTCTGGAAGCCGGCAAGCACGTCTATTCCGAAAAGCCGTTCGTGCTCAGCCTGGAAGAGGGCGAATCCCTTGCCGCGATCGCAAAGGAAAAAGGCCTCCGGGTCGGGTCGGCACCGGATACGTTTCTTGGAGGTGCGCACCAGCTCGCCCGGCACCTGATCGACAGCGACGCGATCGGCAAGGTGACCTCCGGCACCTGTTTCGTGCAAAGTCCGGGCATGGAGATGTGGCATCCGAACCCGGACTTCTTCTTCCAGCCAGGGGGCGGCCCTATCCTGGATCTCGGGCCCTACTACGTCTCCAACCTTGTGCAGCTCCTGGGTCCGGTGAAGCGCGTTTGTGCCATCAGCTCTTCCGGGTCCGAGTACCGCACCATCACCTCGCAGCCACGCTACGGCGACAAGATCAAGGTGGAAACACCAACGACGATCCACGCCGTGATGCAGTTCCACTCCGGGGCCCAGATCACCTATTGCGCGAGCTGGGACGTCTGGCAGCACGGTCATTCCAACATGGAGCTTTACGGCCGCGAAGGCACGCTCCATGTGCCGGATCCAAATTTCTTCGGCGGCGAAGTGCGCATGACCGACAAGGGTAGCTTCGTGACGTTGTCGGAGGCCTGGCAGCATCCTTTCTCCAAGGCGAACGACCGCGGACATGCCAATTACCGGACGGCAGGTCTGGCGGATATGGCCCTCGGCATCCTGGAAAACCGGCCACACCGTTGCTCTTTGGAATTTGCTCTGCATGTTGTCGATGTGATGACGTCGATTCTCGCCTCCGGCGAGAGTGGAACGTTCATTGACATCAAAACCACCTGCGAGCGTCCGGAAGCCCTGGACCCGCAGGCGGCAAAGGGCCTTTTAGTTTAACGGGAAAACATATGACCTGGACAGCAGCGGATACGCGCTACGACACCATGGAATACCGCCGATGCGGGAAATCCGGCCTGAAATTGCCGGTGATCTCGCTCGGCCTCTGGCACAATTTCGGTGATGACACACCGCTCGACAGGAAACGGGAAATCGCCCGGACCGCTTTCGATCTCGGCATCACCCATTTCGATCTTGCCAACAACTATGGGCCGAAGCCGGGATCGGCGGAGACCGCTTTCGGTGAGCTTCTGCGGACCGATTTCGCACCTTACCGGGATGAAATGATCATTTCGTCCAAGGCAGGCTACGAAATGTGGCCCGGACCTTACGGCGAATGGGGAAGCCGAAAATACCTGATCGCCTCCTGCGACCAGTCGCTGAAGCGGATGGGGCTCGACTATGTCGATATCTTCTATTCGCACCGCTTCGACCCGGACACACCGCTGGAAGAGACCATGATGGCCCTCGACCACATCGTGCGGTCCGGCCGGGCGCTCTATGTCGGCATCTCGTCGTATAATTCCCAGCGGACACGGGAAGCGGCTGCCATCCTGAAGGACCTGGGCACACCGTGCCTGATCCATCAGCCGAGCTATTCCATGATCAATCGGTGGGTCGAGGAAGACGGTCTTCTGGACACGCTCGATGACCTCGGCATCGGCTCCATTGCCTTTTCGCCGCTGGCTCAGGGCATGCTGACCAGCAAATATCTGAAAGGCATTCCGGAAGACAGCCGGGCGAACCAGGGCAAATCGCTGAAGACCCAGTTCCTGAGCGAGGAGAACCTGGCCACCATCCGTGCGCTGAACGACATCGCCGGGAACCGCGGCCAGACCCTGGCCCAGATGGCTCTTGCCTGGGTGCTGCGCAAGGGCCGGGTCACGACGGCCCTGATCGGCGCGAGCCGGGGCAGCCAGGTGGCGGATTGTGTCGGAGCGGTTGCCAATCTCCAGTTCTCCGAGGACGAGCTGAAGCTTATCGAGGAAACCACCCGCGAGGCGGACGTCAACCTTTGGGCGGCCTCGGCGGAACGGAAAGGACCCAGCCGGAAATGATCCGCAATCCCATCCTGCCGGGGTTCAACCCGGACCCTTCGATCTGCCGGGCGGGCGATGAGTACTTCATCGCCACCTCGACCTTCGAGTGGTATCCGGGCGTCCAGATCCACCGCTCAAAAGACCTGGTCAACTGGGATCTGGCCTGCCGGCCCCTGAGCCGGGCGAGCCAGCTCGACATGCGCGGGAATCCGGACAGCGGCGGCATCTGGGCACCGTGCCTTTCCTATGCGGACGGGCGGTTCTGGCTGGTCTATACCGACGTCAAACGGCTGGATGGGAATTTCAAGGACGCTCACAACTACATCGTCACGGCCCCTTCCATCGAGGGGCCGTGGAGCGACCCGATCTATGTCAGTTCGCACGGGTTCGACCCGTCGCTGTTTCATGACGATGACGGTCGCAAATGGTTCCTGGTGCTGCAATGGAACCACATATCCAATTCCGTTGGCGGGCACCCGCGCCATCCGGCCTTTGACGGCATCTTGCTGCAGGAATGGTCCGAAACCGAAGGCCTGAAAGGCGAGATCCGGAAGATCTTCTCCGGAAGCCCGCATGGTCTGACGGAAGGTCCGCATCTTCATAAACGCGGCGGCTGGTACTACCTGACGGTCGCAGAAGGCGGTACCGGTTATGACCATGCCGTCACCATGGCCCGGTCCCGGTCGATCGAAGGGCCTTACGAGCTTCACCCGCAGACCCATCTCATTACCGCCAAGGACACACCGGACGCACCGCTGCAGCGGGCCGGTCACGGCCAGATCGTCGAGACGCCGGACGGCGGGGTCTATCACACGCATCTGTGTTCCCGGCCGCTACCCGGACGGTTTTCGCCTCTCGGGCGGGAAACCGCGATCCAGAAGTGCGAATGGCGGGACGACGGCTGGCTTTACCTGGAAGACGGCAGCACGGTTCCGAAAGTTGATGTGCCGGGCCTGACTGCGGCAGCCCCCCGTTCACCTCAACGGGTGGACCGCACCTTCACGAGCGAAAGCTTGCCACCGGAATTCCAGTGGCTGCGCACGCCCTATCCTGAGCGGCTGTTTTCGCTGACGGGCACGGCCCTGCGGCTGACGGGACGGGAAAGCATCGGCAGCTGGTATGAGCAGTCGCTCGTGGCCCGGCGCCAGGAACACCTCAGCTACCGCGTGGAAACCACCCTCACCGACTTCGCGCCGACGACCTATCAGCAGGCCGCCGGATTGACGACCTACTACAACCGGCACAAGTTTCACTTTCTTGCTGTCAGCTGGACGGAAAAGCTCGGCCGCTGCCTGACGATTCTCTCCTGCCCCGGCGACTGGCCGGACGGGCGCATGTCGTTTCCAGCAGATCCGGTCGCGCTTGCCGACGGGCCGGTGGAACTTGCTGTCAACGTCGACGGTGCCGGCCAGCAGTTCTTCTGGCGTCAAGAGGGCCGCGACTGGACACCCTTCGGGCCGGATCTCGATGCCAGCGTGATTTCGGACGAAGGCGGGCGCGGTGAACATGGATCCTTTACCGGCGCTTTTGTCGGCATGTTGGCCTTCGACATAACCGGACAAGGCAAGACTGCCGATTTCAGCAGATTTTCATATGCACCGGAAGGCACGTGAGTTCACACCCTAAGGAGATATTCATGGCTGGACTGATCAAGGGGCCCGCGATTTTCCTGGCCCAGTTTGCCGGAGACGACGCTCCGTTCAACTCGCTACCCGCAATCGCCAAATGGGCTGCGGATCTCGGTTACAAGGGCATTCAGATCCCGACCTTCGACAGTCGCCTGTTCGATCTCGACAAGGCCGCCGAAAGCGAAGCCTATTGCGACGAGGTCAAAGGCATCTGCGCGGACGCTGGCGTCGAGATCACCGAGCTTTCGACACATCTTCAGGGTCAGCTCGTGGCGGTTCACCCGGCCTATGACCTGGCCTTTGACGGTTTTGCGCCGCCACAGGTTCACGGCGACCCGAAGGCCCGGCAGGAATGGGCGGTCGACCAGATGAAAAAGGCGGCCATTGCCAGCAAACGACTTGGACTGACGGCCTCCGTAAGCTTCACCGGGTCGCTGGCGTTTCCTTATCTCTACCCCTGGCCGCAACGCCCCGCAGGCCTTATCGAGGAAGCGTTCAGGGAGCTGGCGGCCCGCTGGAAACCGATCCTCGATGTCTATGACGAGAACGGCGTTGATGTCGGCTATGAAATCCATCCGGGCGAGGATGTCTTCGACGGCGCCACCTTCGAAATGTTCCTGGAGGCGCTCGGCGGTCACAAGCGCTGCCAGATCAACTACGATCCGTCGCATTTCCTGCTGCAGCAGCTCGACTATCTGGCGTTCATCGACATCTATCACGAGCGCATCTGCGCCTATCACGTGAAGGATGCCGAGTTCAATCCGGACGGCCGCCAGGGCGTTTATTCCGGTTATCAGGGCTGGGTCAACCGCGCCGGCCGGTTCCGGTCTCTGGGGGATGGCCAGGTCGATTTTTCCGGTATCTTCTCCAAGCTTGCGCAATACGACTATGACAGCTGGGCCGTGCTCGAATGGGAATGCTGCCTGAAGTCGCCGGAGCAGGGTGCTGCCGAAGGCGCGCCCTTCATCGAGCACCACATCATCGAAGTCACCGACAAGGCCTTTGACGATTTCGCCGGCGGTGAGACCGACCAGGAGCAGATACGGAAGATGCTGGGGCTGAGCTAGGGGCGGCGTACCTCGCGCACTCCTGTTTCGCACCAGACATCGTTCTTCGGCAAAGCTGAATGAAATGCGTTGATGTCACCCCGGGCCACCGAAGGGAGACCCGGGGCCCACTCGTTGCCAAAGAATCGGTTTGGTGCGCAGGCTTTGCAGAAATTCGACCGCTTCGGCAGGCGGCGCTGAGAGTGGTTCCCGGATCTGCGCTGCGCTTGTCCGGAGTGACGCCGTTGGGTAGGGCTGCCGTTCTCGTTCACCGCGGTTACTCGTCAACGAAACGGCAAACTCTCTCCAGTTTTGGCGCCCCAACTTCCCACCAACCTCATCCTGAGGAGCCGCTTTAGCGGCATCTCGAAGGATGGGCCGCTTGCTCGGGATATGCCGCCCATGCTTCGAGACGGACCTGACGGTCCTCCTCAGCATGAGGGTTTCTTTAGAAGCTTGGTCTCACAGCAGCAGGTGCGAGACCGAGGGTGCGTAGAGGGCGTCAACGGCAGCGGCTGTCGCGCCAAGGGCCACTGCCGTTGCCCCGGAGGTACCGAGACGGATCCTGTCTTCTTCCGGAGAGCCATCGAGACGGCGGGGAAGCGGCGCGGCACTGTCAAGAAGTGCCTGGAGGAAATCAGGTCGAATGATGCCACCAAGAATAAGCGCTTCCGGGTCGAGCATCATCTCAACCATGTTGATCATCTGGCGCATGAGCGGTGCGACATCGGCGATCCAGCCGAGGACGGCGGGATCCTGCTCGGCAAACAGGACTTCAATCCTTGCGACAGACCCGGGATCTGTCGGCTCCAGCCCCAGCCTTTCGCACAGCGCATTCAGCGACAAATACCGTTCCAGACAGCCGGAGTTGCCGCAGGTGCAGGCGGGGCCTTTCGGGTCGATCACCACATGGCCGATTTCACCGGCGTTTTTCGTTGCTCCCGAATAGAGCGCACCATTCAGGACGAAGCCGGCGCCAAGACCCATGCCGAACTGGATGAAGGCGAAGCTGTTGAAACTCCGGCCAATTCCATAGACGTGCTCACCAAGGGCTGCGGCCGAAGCATCGTTCTGCAGAACCACCGGCAGTCCGACAGCCGACTGGAGCTGTGTGAGATTTTCCGGCGAGCCGAAGTCCGAAAAGGTGGTGGCATCGGTTCTGTTCGAGGTCTGAGCTCCGGTCTCGAAAGGGCCGGGAGCGGCAAGGCCGACACCGAACAGACGCTTGGCCATGCCGGGATGTGTGGCGCGAAAGTCTTCCGCCATCGACAGGATCCGGCTGTTGGCTGCCTCGGGCGTGGCGGCAGCCATGGAGGTGGCCGACTGCCACACGATGCTGCCCAGCAGATCGCAGGCGATCGCCGTCACCGACAGCCGGTCGACATGAAATCCGAGACTGTAGGCATGATCGGGTTTGAGCTGCACCGTCATGCCCGGATGGCCACGGCCCCTGGCCTTCTGGGCGTGCATCTCGACAATGCCGCGGCTTTCCAGCTCGCCGACGATGTTCTGCACCGTCTGGCGGGAAAGCGACGTGATTTCAGATATTTCCGTGCGACCGATCGGGCCGCGTGTGCGGATGACTTCCAGCACCACACGGTGATTATGCGTTTTGGCCCGGGTCAGGTTTGTGCCGCTGGTGCGGAAGGAAGCAGGGATCGGTGCACTGTCGTTCATGGTGCCAATAGACCAGAATTTATTTTTTCTATCAATTTGACAAAATAAAAAATCCGAACATAGGATGCTTCGCCTACACAAAAACCGGAGGGCGAGATGAACACGTTTGGAAAGATGATTTTGGGGTCCGCCTTCGCGACCCTGGCCATGACCACGACAGCACTGGCCGACACCAGACTGAATGCACTTTTCATGAGCCAGGCGGCTTACAGCGAAGACGACATCAAGTCGATGACGGCCAAGTTCGAGGAAGCAAATCCCGGCGTCACGGTTGCGCTCGAATTCGTTCCCTATGAAGCCCTGCACGACAAGATCATTGCAGCGGCAGGCGCGGGCGATGACGGCTATGACGTTGTCCTGTTCGACGTGATCTGGCCGGCCGAATTCGCCACCCGCGGCTTCCTGCAGGATGTCACCGACCGCATCCCGGCCGACTACACCGACAAGGTGTTCGACGGGGCCTGGACGACCGTCGAATATGACGGCAAGCGCTACGGCATGCCCTGGATCCTCGACACGAAATACCTCTTCTACAATGCCGACATGCTGGCCGAAGCCGGCATTTCCGCACCGCCCAAGACCTGGGCCGAACTGGCGGACCAGGCCAGGCAGATCAAGGACAAGGGCATTGTCGAATATCCGCTGGTCTGGAGCTGGTCGCAATCGGAGGCGATGATCTGCGATTTCACCACGCTGACCGCCGCCAACGACGGCGCCTTCTTCGACGAAGGCCAGCCGGCCTTTGCCGCTGGCGGCGCCAAGGATGCTGTCACCTTCATGAAGGCGACCCTGGACGAAGGCCTTACCAATCCGTCCTCGCGCGAATATTTTGAAGAGGATGTCCGCCGGGTGTTCTCCAACGGCGAAGCGGCTTTCGCGCTCAACTGGACCTACATGAACGCCCTGGCCAACGATCCGAAGGAAAGCAAGGTCGCAGGCAAGGTGAAGGTTGCTCCGGCACCGGGTGTCGAAGGCAAGTCCACGGCGTCCAGCGTCAACGGGTCCATGGGGCTCGGCATTCCGTCCAACAGCCCGCATGCGGACGAAGCCTGGGCCTATATCTCCTTCCTCACCCAGAAGGACGTTCAGGACAATTATGCCAAGCTCAGCCTGCCGATCTGGAAGGCGTCCTATTCCGAACCGAAGGTAATGGACGGCCAGGAAGACCTGATCGCGGCAGCGAAAGAGTCCATCGCAGTCATGTATCCGCGTCCGCTGGTGCCGTCCTACACGGAAGTCTCCGACATCCTCCAGAAGAACATCCACCAGGTCCTGCTCGGTCAGGCAAGCGTGGACGAAGCGCTGGAAGCTGCTGCCGACCGCGTCAAGCGCATCCGCTAAGCTGCGATTGACGGGAGACTGACCATGCTTGGCCGACGCCAGAAACGCGAAAAATGGATCCTTCTGGCGCCGGCCCTTGCCGTGCTTGCGCTGATCACGCTGATACCGCTGGCCAATACGCTTTGGCTGAGCTTCACCGACACGCGCATCTCCGCACTTCCCGAGCCGGTGCATTTCATCGGCCTGGACAACTACGTCTACGCGCTCACTGATCCCGACTTTCAGGAAGCCCTTTTCAGGACACTTTATTTCACCATCGTCTCGGTGGGTCTGGAAGGCGTTCTCGGTGTCGCCGTTGCCGTGCTGCTCAACCAGGAATTTCGCGGCCGGACTTTGCTGCGGGCGCTGATCATCCTGCCCTGGGCAGTTCCGACCATCGTCAACGCCGTTGCGTGGCGGTTGATCTATCATCCCGATTATGGCGCGCTGAACTCCCTGCTATTCCAGCTGGGCCTCATTTCCGATTACCGCAGCTGGATCGGCGATCCGGCAATCGCCATGAACATGGTCATCCTGGCCGATGTCTGGAAGAACTTTCCGCTGGTAGCCTATGTGGCGCTGGCCGCTCTGCAGACCGTGCCCGGAGATCTGAGCAAGGCGGCAGCCATCGAGGGCGCAGGCCCCTGGAAACGCTTCTGCTCGATCACCCTGCCCTGGATCGCGGGACCCTTGATGGTGGTCATGGTGCTGCGAACCATCGAGGCCTTCCGCGTCTTCGACATCATCTACGTGATGACCGGTGGCGGCCCTGCCGACAGTACCAAGACCGCGAGCTTCTACGTCTACCAGGAATATTTCAATTACCTGAGAAGCGGCAGTGGCGCGTCCTATGCGGTGCTCGTCGCCGGGATCAGTGCCGTCCTGATCGTCTTCTATTATTCCGCGTCCAGACGGCAGACAGCGGGAGGCGCGGCATGAAACGCTCGCTTGTTCAATCCATCCTGCTTTATGGCTGCGCCCTGCTGCTGGCAGCTTTCACGGCCGGACCGCTGCTCTGGCTCGCCGTCATGAGCATCAGCGCTCCGACAGACCTGACCGAAGTGCCGCTGCGCTGGATCCCGTCGCAACTGGACTTCAGCCGCTATGCCAACCTTTTGAGCCTGGAGGGCGGCAACGGCGAACGCTTCCTGAGCGCGCTTCGCAACTCGATCCTGACAGCCGGCGGGGCAACGGCGATCGCGCTTTTTCTGGCCATTCCGGCCGCTTATGCCTTTTCCCGGAGGCAGGCGTCGATGGTGTTGCTGTTCGCCTTCCTGGCAACCATCATGATGCCGCCGATCACCTATGTGCTGCCGCTCTATTCGACTTTCAGCAGCCTTGGCATGCTGAACCACACGGTGACGCTGATCATCGTCTACACGGCGATGCTGCTGCCCTTCGCGACCTGGCTGATGAAGGCCAATATCGACGTTCTGCCGGTGGAAGTGGAACAGGCTGCCTTCATGGAAGGCGCCGGCACCGCCTACACGATCCGGCAGGTGGTGCTGCCGCTGGCCCTGCCAGCCATTGCCGCCACCGCGATGCTGTCCTTCCTGGTTGCCTGGGACGAGTTCTTCTACGCCCTGATCTTCACCAACGATCTCAGCGCGAAGACCCTGCCGGTGGCGATCGCGGATTTCTCGGCCGGACGTGTCACCGATTACGGCGTCATCGCTTCGGTCGGCGTCCTGGCAACTCTGCCGCCCGCCATCCTCGCCATCGCCTTCCAGAAATTCATCGTCTCCGGACTGGTCGCCGGATCCGTCAAGGGCTGACCTGAGCAGGAGACCGACAAGGAATGAACGCCGCAATGCTGCAAGACCCCATCCTCCAAATCAGCCGCCTTCAGAAGAGATACGGGGACGTGAATGTCCTCAAGGACATCGATATCTCCATGGCGCCCGGTGAGTTTCTCGTTCTGGTCGGGCCGTCCGGCTGCGGGAAATCGACGCTTCTGAGCTGCATTTCCGGACTGACCGACATTTCCTCCGGCACAATCCAAATTGCCGGCAAGGACCGCACCAACGACGAACCGGCCGACCGGGACATCGCCATGGTGTTCCAGTCCTATGCGCTGTTTCCCAACATGAGCGTTGAACGCAATATCGGCTTCGGCCTCGAAGTCCGGAAGGTGGCCGAACCGGACAAGAAACGGAAGGTGGCCAAGGTCGCGGACCTTCTGAAGATCGAGCACCTGCTGCACCGTCGTCCGGCGGAACTTTCCGGCGGACAGCGCCAGCGCGTTGCCATGGGCCGGGCCCTTGTGCGCGAACCGAAGCTGTTCCTCTTCGATGAACCACTGTCCAATCTCGATGCCAAGCTGCGCGTGACCATGCGCACCGAGATCAAGCGCATCCACCAGACGACAGGCGCGTCCATCGTCTACGTCACCCATGACCAGATCGAAGCCATGACGCTGGCCAGCCGGATCGTGGTGATGAAAGACGGCGTGGTCCAACAGATCGGCACGCCGCAGGAAATCTACAACAAACCGGTGAATGCCTTTGTCGCCGACTTCATGGGCGCACCGTCCATGAACCTGATGACAGGCACGGCAACTCGCGAAGGCGATCATGTCCGGCTGCAGATCCCGACACCGGAAGGACCGCCGCTGGAACTGTTCGACCATGGCCCGGGACCGGAAACCCTGTTATCTGGTGACACGGCAGAGCTCACCATCGGTCTGCGTCCGGAGGCAATGACGGATCTCGGCCTGCGCGCCGGCGGTATCGATGGCCGCACTCTCCAGAGCGCCGAGTGTCTTCTGGATGTTGTCGAACCTGCTGGGGCCGATACCTATGCCATCGTTCAACTTGGAGGGACGGAAGCCGTTGCCCGGCTGTCCGCGGATGCGCCGGTCACCGCCGGTCAGCGCGTGCCGATCGCCTTCGACCTTTCCAAGATTTCCTATTTCGACATTGCATCGGGTAACCGCCTATGAGCATTCAGCGAGGCCTTGCCGCCGACATCGGCGGCACCAACACCCGCTTGGCACTGGTCGAGAACGGCCGCGTTCTGGAAAACACCATCGCGCGCTTCCGCAACGCGGACTTCGAAACGCCCGAAGCGGCCATCGGCACTTATCTGTCGGAGGCAGGGCGGCCGGTCTGCGCGTCCGCCGTCATCGCGATTGCTGCGCCCATAGACGGTCCCGCGATCCGCATGACCAACCATCCCTGGACGTTCAGTGCCGACTGCATCGGCAAGGTTCTGGGCGGAGCGAACATTACCTTCCTCAACGATTTCGAGGCGCTTGCCTACTCGCTGGACACGGTCCCTGCGGAGAGGCTTCAGCCCGTCTATGAACCGAGCCTGAAACTGCGCAGCAACGCCACGCGCCTCGTCGTCGGCGCGGGAACCGGCTTCAATGCCGCCGCGCTGTTTCAGACACCCGCCGGCCTTCATGTGGGTACGGGTGAGTGCGGCCACTCCACGCTGCCGGTCGAAACCGAAGACGAACTGCGGCTCTGGAACTACCTGGCGCTCAACCGGGGACGCGCCTCGGTCGAACGGGCCCTGTCGGGCAGCGGCCTCAAGGAAATCCACGAGTGGTATTGCCTGGAGCAGGGCTTGTCGCCGCGCAACCTCTCGCCTGCCGAGATTGCTGAGTTCGCAAATTCCGGCTCCGATCCGCTTTGCGTTTCCGCCGCCCGGCAATGGGTGACGTTTCTCGGCCGGGTCATTGGCGACCTGTCACTGGTGTTCCTGTCCCTCGGCGGCATTGTGCTAACGGGCGGTGTCTCCCGGAGCCTGGCGAAGTATCTGGCGGAGCCGGAATTCATCAACGCCTTTTGCGCGAAGGGCCGTCAGCAGAAGCTGGTTAGCGGCATTCCGGTTCATCTGCTTGATGACGATTTCGCCGCGCTGGCGGGGTGTGCGTCGCGGATGTAGACACCAGCGACGGTGCCCGGTCAGGACTTCAACCCAAGTTCCTCGATCACCGTCTGAACCGCCAGCCGGAACACTTGTTCCTCTGCGCCCGGCTGGGTGTCCGGACGGGTCATCAGCCCGACCGGCCCCTTGGTCATGTCGGTGTCGAACGGCAGGCGGACCAGGTGGCCGTCAGCGGTTTCGTTCTGGACCACACCGGACGAAATGATCCAGACCGCGTCGGTTCGGCGGGTATAGACCCGGCCGAAAGCACCTGAGACGGTTTCGATCTTGTTCGGGATCTCGCCGACCCCGTTGGCAATCATGAAGCGCTCGACCAGAGGCCGGATCGCCGCGCCTTCCGGCGGATAGAGCACCGGCCAGTCGATGATGCGCTTGAGGTCGGGGTTTTCGAGTAGCGGATGACCGGTCCGGACGATCACGTCGACCCGCTCCGAATAAAGCTGGGTGAAGGAAACACCTTCCATGGAAACCGGCCTGCCGAGCCGGCCGATCACCAGGTCGAGTTCACCCATCTTCAGCCGTTCGATCAGATAGCCGTGCGGGCCGTCCATGATCTGGACCATGACATGAGGTGCCAGTTCGGAAAATTCCTTGATGACCGGGGGCATGAAGCTGGCCGCAACACTCGGCAAAACGCCGACTTTCAAGGTCGCGCGGGCATGTTCGCCTTCCTTCTCGACCCCGTCGAGGCCTTGCTGCAGGCTCGCCAGCGAGATTTGCGCGAAATGCAGAAACACCTTGCCTTGTTTGGTCAGCGCGATGCCGGCCCGATTTCGCGTCATCAGGCTGGCACCGATGATGTCTTCCAGTTCCTTGAGCGTTTTGGAGATCGCCGGCTGGGTCAGGTTCAGCTTGTCGGCGGCCAGTTTCAGACTGCGTTCCTGCGCAATCTCGACGAAGCACTGGATGTGACGGAACTTGATGCGTCGGTCGATCATTTAGTTTCTCATTTTGGCAAGAAAGAAGCTGAATATCTCATTTTACTTCCCGATTTCGATCATTCAATATCAATTCAACAAGGGAGGACCGGATGCGAACTCAGGTTGTTATTGTCGGCGGTGGCCCGTCCGGCCTGCTGCTCGGGCAGCTTCTTCATCTGAAGGGCATCGAGACCATCATTCTCGAACGCAAGACTCGCGAATATGTGCTTGGCCGCATCAGGGCCGGCATTCTGGAAACGGGCCTCGTCAACATGATGCGCGAGGCCGGTGTGGCCGAGCGGATGGACAAGGAATGCTTCGTCCATGACGGCACCTGCATCTCGTACGAAAACGAGATGTTCGATATCAACTTCCAGAAACTGATCGGCCAGAATGTCGTCGTCTACGGCCAGACGGAAGTTACGCGCGATCTGTATGATGCCCGCGATGCGGTTGGCGGGCAGACGATTTTCGAGGTCGAGGGGGTCGAGATCCGCGATGCGGACACTGACGCGCCCTATGTCACCTTCACAGTTGACGGCAGCGCGCGGCGGATAGACTGCGATTTTGTGGCCGGTTGCGACGGGTTTCACGGCGTCAGCCGCAAGACCATTCCCGACACCGTGCGCAAGGACTACGAGAAGGTGTTTCCCTTCGGCTGGCTGGGTGTTCTTTCCGAGACACCGCCGGTTCACGAGGAACTCATCTATGCCAACTCCACACGCGGCTTCGCGCTTTGCTCGATGCGCAACGAGAACCTGTCGCGCTACTATGTCCAGTGCAATGTCAACGACGACATCTTCGAATGGACCGACGAGAAGTTCTGGGACGAGCTGAAACGCCGGGTGCCGGAAGCAATTGCCGACAAGCTGGTGACGGGACCCTCCATCGAGAAGTCCATCGCCCCGCTGCGGTCCTTCGTGTGCGAGCCCATGCGCTGGGGTCGCCTGTTCCTGTGCGGCGATGCCGCCCATATCGTGCCGCCAACGGGCGCCAAGGGTCTCAACACCGCCGCCTCCGATGTGCATTATCTCTATGAGGGTCTGGTGCACTACTATCAGGACAAGGACAGCCAAGGTATCGATACCTATTCGCAAAAGGCCCTGGCCCGGATCTGGAAAGCGGAGCGTTTCAGCTGGGCAACCACCAACATGCTGCACCGGTTCCCGGACCAGTCCGACTTCGATCTGAAAATGCAGCGGGCGGAAATCGAGTCGCTGCATCACAATGAAACCGCGCAGAAGTGGTTTGCGCAGAACTATGTGGGACTGCCCTACTGATGAAGATCGTGCGTTTGCCTGCCGCCGATATTCACTGGCGCGAAGATGGCGACCCGGACGGCATGCCTGTCGTCTTCGCCAATTCGCTCGGCACGGAATTGCGGCTCTGGGACAAGGTCGTCGACCTTTTGCCGGAAAGTGGTCTGCGGCTGATCCGTTTCGACAAGCGCGGCCACGGGCTGTCCTCCTGCCCTGAGAGCCCCTATTCGATGGACGATCTCGTTCAAGACACGGAACAGCTGCTCGATCACCTTCAGATCGGCACCTGTGTCTTTGTCGGGCTTTCCATCGGCGGCATGATCGGTCAGCTTCTGGCACACAGGCAGCCGGAACGCATCAAGGGACTGGTTCTGTCCAACACCGGTGCCAAAATGGGCGAAGCCGCCATGTGGCAGGACCGGATTGCCCGGATCCGTGCGGACGGCATCGAAAGCCTCGCCGATGCCATTCTGGAACGCTGGTTTTCGGAAGATTTCCGTCAGACCGCCGAATGTCTGGCCTGGCGTCACATGCTGGTTCGCACCCCGACGGAGGGTTACATCGGCTGCTGCGAGGCAATTGCGGGCGCGGATCTGACGGACAGCACGTCCGGGCTTCGACTGCCCGTGCTTGGTATCGGAGGCAGCGAGGATCTCGCGAGCCCACCCGCCATGGTACGCGGCACGGCGGGACTTGTCGCCGGCAGCCGCTACGTTGAAATTTCCGGTGCGGGCCATTTGCCCTGCGTCGAAAAGCCGGATGTCTTTGCCGGCCATCTCATGACTTTCCTGAAGGAGGACCTCCATGTCTGAGCGTTTTGAAACCGGCATGAAGGTCAGGCGGTCGGTGCTTGGCGATGAACACGTCGACCGGGCGGAAGCCGCCAAGACGCCATTCGACGAACCGTTCCAGACCCTGATCACCGAGGGTGCCTGGGGCACGGTGTGGGCGTCGGAAGGCATCAGTCCGCGGGAGCGTTCGATGCTGACGCTCGCCCTTCTGGCGGCACTCGGCAATTTCGAGGAGATTGCCATGCATATCCGGGCAACGGCCCGCACCGGTGCCAGCAAGCAGGACGTGCTCGAGGCGTTTCAGCATGTGGCGGTCTATGCCGGCGTGCCGCGTGCCAACCAGGCGCTCAAGATCGCCAAGGAAACCTACGCCGAAATGGAACGCAGCGGCCAGAAGCTGACCGCGACAGGCGGTTAACGGAGGAAAATCGATGTTGAAACCCGGACCATTCTATCAGCGGGACCGCGAGTGGCATCCGCCTGCGCATACGCCGGACTACAAGACCAGCGTGTCACGCTCGCCGCAATATTCGATGATCAGCCTGGAAAACAACGTCAGCGAGATCACCGGACCGACCTTCGGCCACAACGACATCGACCCGCTCGACAAGGATCTGATCTACAATTACGCCAAGTCGGGTGAAAGCGCGATTGGCGAGCGGATCATCCTGCATGGCCGGGTTCTGGATGAAAACGCAAAGCCGATTCCGAACACCCTGGTAGAGATCTGGCAGGCCAACGCGGGCGGGCGCTACCGGCACAAGAAGGACACCTATCTTGCGCCTATCGACCCGAATTTCGGCGGTTGCGGCCGCACTCTTACCGACGAGAACGGCTATTACTATTTCCGCACGGTGAAACCGGGCGCCTACCCCTGGCGCAACTGGGTGAACAACTGGCGGCCGGCGCATATTCACATGTCGATCTTCGGCACCGCCTTCTGCCAGCGCCTGATCACCCAATGCTACTTCGAGGGTGATCCGCTGATCGCAAAATGCCCGATCGTGAACACCATTCCCGATCCGTCCGCGATTGAGCAGCTTGTCGCCAAGCTCGATCTCAACGCCACTATTCCGCTCGACACGATCGCCTACAAGTTCGACATCGTCCTGCGCGGACGCCGTTCGACCCTGTTCGAAAACCGGCCGGAGGGGAACTGATCATGACGCAGCAACTCGATTACCTGAAGGAAACGCCTTCCCAGACGGCCGGACCTTACGTTCACATCGGCCTCGCTCCCGGCGCCGCCGGTTTCGACATCTACCGGCAGGAGCTGGGCTGGGACATTGCCGGTCCCAACGCCAAGGGTGAACGCATCCGCGTCGAGGGTGTCGTCATCGACGGCATGGGCTCGCCGATCAAGGACGTGATGCTTGAAACCTGGCAGGCCAATAGCGAGGGCATTTACGCCCATCCTGAACATGCCGGCGACGTGGAAGACGGATTTCGCGGCTGGGGCCGGGTCATCACCGATTTCGACACCGGCGAATGGGGGTTCGATACGGTCAAGCCAGGCCGGGTGAAGCTGCCGGACGGCAAGGTTTCCGCTCCCCATATCAGCCTCTGGATCGTCGCACGCGGCATCAATGTCGGCCTTCAGACACGCCTTTACTTCGAGGACGAGACCGAAGCCAACGCCGCCGATCCGGTCATCAACCTGATCGAGTGGGAAAAGCGCCGCCAGACCCTGATCGCCCGGAAGACCGAGCGTGACGGCAAGACGGTCTACCGTTTCGAGGTCAAGCTGCAAGGCCCGGATGAAACGGTGTTCTTCGATATTTGATGCGCGCCTAACTCGCCCCTCATCCTGAGGAGCTTGGCCAAACCAAGCGTCTCGAAGGTTGGGCGGCGCACTCAGAGTATGCGGCCCATCCTTCGAGACAGCGCTGAAGCGCTTCCTCAGGATGAGGGAAAGTTAAACAACTGTCGCAGAGCTCCTTGCTCGAACGGCGCCAGCGAAACCGGAACGGCGTGAAACATGTCCAAGCCCTGCATCATCTGCGTCGCGATTACCGGATCGCTGCCGAAGAAGGAAAACAATCCGGCGGTGCCGATCAGCGTGTCGGAACAGGTGGAAAGCACGCAGGCTGCCTTCGAGGCCGGTGCGACCATCGTCCACGCTCATGTTCGCAACGATGATGAAACGTCGTCCTCGGATCCGGAGAAATTCGCGCGGCTCAAGGAAGGGCTGGAAAAACACTGCCCCGGCATGATCATCCAGTTTTCAACAGGGGGCCGTTCGGGCGCCGGCAGGGAACGGGGTGGCATGATTGCCCTGAAGCCCGACATGGCGTCGCTCTCGGTCGGCTCCAACAATTTTCCGACCCGGGTCTATGAGAACCCGCCGGATCTGGTCGACTGGCTCGCCAGCGAGATGCGCGCCCATCATGTCAAACCGGAGATCGAGGCGTTCGACCTGAGCCACATTCACCAGGCGGCCGCCATGAACCGGGACGGGCGTATCCCCGGCAAGCTCTATGTGCAGTTCGTCATGGGCGTGAAAAACGCCATGCCGGTCGACCGGGATGTTTTCGACTATTACATCAAGACGGTGGAACGGTTGGCACCGGACGCAGAATGGTGCGCCGCCGGGATCGGACAGCATCAATTCACCCTCAACGAGTGGTGCATTTCCTCGGGCGATCATACCCGCACTGGCCTGGAGGACAACATCCGCCTTGGCCGGGACACGCTTGCCCCTTCCAATGCGGCGCTTGTGAAACGCGCGGCGGAACTTTGCGAGACATACGAGCGCCCCGTCGCCAGCTGGCAGCAGGCGCGCGAGATCCTGGGTCTGCCGCTGAAGGCGGCTTGACCCGCCTTTCCACTTGGCTCTCAATAAGGGCCCATCCAGAGACCCTGCCGAGCCATGCCTCTTTCTCTCTTTTCCAGCCAGATCCACGCCTCCCTCTTTGCCGACGGTGAACTGACCAAGCTTCTCGCTGATGGCAGCGATGTCGCGCATATGATCGCTTTCGAGCGCGCCCTTGCCATCGTACAGGGGCGCCTGGAGATCATTCCGGCGCAGGCCGCGCGGGAGATATCAGAGAAGCTCGCCGACGTTCACATTGAGCCTGCAAGCCTGGCGGCCGGAACAAGATCCGCCGGTGTGCCCGTTCCAGCGCTTGTGGCGGAACTGCGCAAGCAGCTCAGCGCCGAAGCCGGGGCCTGGCTGCACTGGGGCGCAACCAGTCAGGATGTGATTGACACGGCGCTGGTCCTTCAGGCGAAAGTCGCGCTCGAGATTCTCGGTGCGCGACTGGAAAAACTGATCGATACGCTGGAACGGCAGAGCAAGCGCCACGAGAACCAGCTCATGGCGGGGCGTACGCGCAGCCAGGTTTCGACACCAATCACCCTCGGCTACCGGATCGCGCAATGGGCCCATCCGCTGATAGACACGGAAAATGCCCTGCCCGCACTCCGGTCCGCCGTACTACGCGTCCAGTTCGGCGGCGCGTCGGGCATAAACAGCGCAATCGCTCCGGACGGAACCGCAGTCTCGGCGGCGCTCGCACTGGAACTCGGCCTTGAGGACAGCCCGTCGTGGCACGTCAACCGGACGTCCATTCTGGCGCTTGCGGGCTGGCTGCAACAGATTACCTCCGCCCTTGCGAAGATGGCTGGAGACCTGGCGCTTTCAGGGCGTACGGACATTGCCGAGCTTGCCAGCGGAACGGGTGGCGGATCCTCGACCATGCCGCAAAAGGCCAACCCTGTGCAGGCCGAGACCATCCAGGTGCTCAACAGCATTGCCATTGCTGCACAGGCCGGACTTGCCGCCGCAGCCAGCCCGCTGGAGGAACGCGACGGAACAGCCTGGCCTCTGGAATGGCATTTCCTGCCGCAAATTCTGCTGGCTGCGGGCGCTGCGCTGGTTCACGCAGAAGATCTTGCCACCAGCCTTCAGGCGAATGAAACCAATCTGGCTGCTACGCTAGCCGCAAACCCGGAAATCATGGCCGAAACCGCCAGTTTCGTCCTCGCCCGAAATGGCGTCTCCCGCACTGATGCGAAGGATCTCGTCGCAGCAGCGGCAAAAGACCAGGCCCCCTTTGCCGAAGCCCTTGCAAGGATCGCCCCTGTCAGCCTCGACTGGCAGAAGGAACTGGACCCGCAACAGGTCGTCGCACCGGCAAGGGACATGTCGGCGCGGATCTTTCAGACCCGCCGCAGTGGCTGAAAGGGGCCACGCCTAGCCAGCCACATCCGCATTGCCGATCACGAAATCCACGAAATGGCGGATCTTGGGATCCTGCAGACGCCTGTGTGGATAGAGGCAACCGAAGATGGTAGGCGGGGGCGGCGTGTCCTTGAGAATCTCCACGAGGCGGCCGCTTTCCAGATGCTGGGCAACGTCGAACCTGGGCTTGTTGACAATGCCATGTCCCGACAAGGCCCAGTCAGTGAGGACATCGCCATGGTCGGCATCCATCTTGCCGGACACCTGAAGCTTGCGCGGTCCGGCAGGCGTCTGAAGGACCCAGTAATACTCCGGTGATCGCGGGTAGCGCAGCAGCAGGCAATTGTGCTCGTCGCTCAGGAGATCGTCCGGGGTTCGGGGCGTACCGTGCTTTTCCAGATACTCCGGCGCAGCGCAGAGCACCCGGGGACAATCGGAGATCTTGCGGAGTTTCAGGTTGGAATCCTGCGGGGTGCCGATGAAAAAGGCGACATCCAGACCGTCGGACAGAATGTCGACCTTGCGATCCGACAGGCGCATATGCACTTCCGTTGCGGGGAACTTCTCGACGAAGCGAGGCACCAGCGGCGCGATGATGCGGCGGCCGGCGCCGAGTGGCGCCGTGACCCGGATCACCCCGCGCGGGGTGTCGGAAAAGCTGGCGACGGCAGCCTCCGCATCCTCGATCGATTCCAGGGCTTTCACCGCATAATCGTAGAACACCTTGCCCACCTCGGTCGGTGTCAGGGATCTTGTGGTGCGGTTGAAGAGACGCACGCCGAGATGCTTTTCCAGCTCCTTGATGCGCTTGCTTGCGACCGCCGGCGTCAGGCGCAAGTCGCGCCCACCGGAAGTAATGCTGCCCAGCTCGACCACGCGGGTGAAGACGCGCAGGGATTCCAGATAGGACATGGCCTCTTCCCTCGGATTTGAATTCTCGTGCGATTACAGACTTCTGGTTCCGGTAACCGACTTTCGTCGCATTTCGTGAGCCACAGTATCGCACGGCTATTTTCAATGATCTGTTGAAAGAATTTCCGGAATCACCGGATTTTTTGCAAGTGTCCCGAGGCGTACCGTCCTTGGCTGAGAGAAGATTTTGCCCGAGGACGCGATGACCTACCGCACAGAAATCCGGTTTCTGCTGAACGGCGCCGACGTGACTGTCACGGATGTGCCTGCCGACAAGACCCTGCTCGACTACCTGCGTCTGGAGCGCCGACTGACAGGCTCGAAGGAAGGCTGCGCGGAAGGCGACTGCGGGGCCTGCACGGTGCTGGTTGGCCGGCTTGCCGGTGACGGTCTGAAATACGAGACCGTCAATGCCTGCATCCGCTTCCTCGCCTCGCTCGACGGTTGCCACGTGGTCACCATCGAACATTTGCGCGGGCAAAACGGTGGTCTGCATCCGATCCAGCAGGCGATGGTCGATTTCCACGGCAGCCAGTGCGGCTTCTGCACACCGGGTTTCGTCATGTCGCTCTATGCGCTGTGGATGGGCAATCCCGAACCGACCGAAACCGAAGTCGAGAGCGCGATCCAGGGCAATCTCTGCCGCTGCACCGGCTATCAGCCGATCATTGCCGCCGCCATGGCAGCCAACAGATATGGCTCACCTGCACAGGATTTCCTGGAAACGGAACGGGCAACAATCGCCAAACGGCTGACGGAGCTATCCGACGGCCGCCGTGTCATTACCGGCCCGGAGCATAACCGTGCCATCCTGCCGGCGGACGTCGTCGACTTTGCAGCCATCCTGGAAGACTTTCCTCAGGCGACCATTGTCGCGGGCTCGACCGACGTCGGTCTCTGGGTCACCAAGTTCATGCGCCCCATCGGCCCGGCCGTCTTCATCAGCCACCTTCAGGAACTGAAGTCGGTCACCTTGAGCGACACCGCGCTGGAGATCGGCGCCGGGGTCACCTACTCGGAAGCGCAGGAAACGATCTGCGAGACCTTCCCGCATCTGAAAAGCTACTGGGACCGGATCGCCGGCCAACAGGTGCGCAACATGGGCACGATCGGCGGCAACATCGCCAACGGTTCGCCCATCGGTGATACGCCACCGGTTCTGATCGCACTCGGAGCGCAGATCGTCCTGCGCAAGGGGGCAAGTCAGCGCAGCCTGCCGCTGGAGCAGTTCTTCATCGAATACGGCAAGCAGGACCGTACTCCGTCGGAGTTCGTGGAAAGCATTCTGATCCCGCGCGCCCGCCCCGGCCAGCTTCATGCCGCCTACAAGATTTCCAAGCGCCGGGACGAGGATATCTCGTCTGTCGCCGCCGGTTTCTGCGTGACCGTTTCCGAAGGCCGCATCACCGATTGCCGTCTCGCATTCGGCGGCATGGCCGGGACACCGAAGCGTGCTGCCAAGGCGGAAGCCGCGCTGCGGGGCCAACCCTGGGGCGAGGCCGCATTCCTGGCTGCCGGTCAGGCGCTGCAGGCGGACTTCACACCGCTGTCCGACTGGCGCGCATCCGCCGAATACCGGGCGATTGCCGCGCGCAACCTGCTGCAGCGCTTTTTCCTGACCCATGACGACCGGAGCGAAGCGCCGGCCGACCTGCTGTCTGCTTGAGTTTGAGGCGAACCACATGAAACACGACATCATCACGGACGCCAAGAAGTCGATCAGCGGCGCTGTCCACACCGACCGCCGCCACGACAGCGCGGAAAAGCACGTTACCGGCCAGGCCGAATATTGCGACGATATCGCCGAGCCGCAGGGCACCCTGCACGCCTATCTCGGCACGTCCACGGTTGCCCACGGGCTGATCAGGTCCATGGATCTGGATGCTGTTCTGGCCGCTACCGGCGTTATCGGCGTGCTGACGGCGGACGATGTTCCCGGCTGCAACGACATCAGCCCGACGGGCCAGAACGACGAACCGGTGTTTCCGGTCAGAAAGACGGAATTTCACGGCCAACCACTGTTCGCGGTGATTGCAACAAGCCGTGACGCCGCCCGCCGGGCCGCGGACCTGGCGAAGATCGACTATGACGTTCTGCCGCATGCGCTTGATCCGGTCAGCGCGATGGAGGCCGGCTATCCGCATGTCACCGAACCGTTGAAGCTGGAACGCGGCGATATTGCACCGGCCTTCGACACGGCGAAGAACCGGATCAAGGGCCGGATCGAGATTGGCGGCCAGGACCACATGTATCTGGAAGGCCAGATCGCCTTTGCCATTCCGGGTGAAGACGATGACGTCGCAGTCCATTGCTCCACCCAGCATCCGAGCGAGGCTCAGCACATGGTTGCCCATGTGCTCGGCGTGCCCTCGAACGCGGTGACGGTCAACGTCCGCCGCATGGGCGGCGGCTTCGGCGGCAAGGAAAGCCAGATGAACCTCTTCTGCGCGGTGGCTGCCATTGCCGCGAAGAAGTGGAACCGCCCGGTGAAGATCCGTCCGGACCGCGACCAGGACATGACCGCCACCGGCAAGCGCCACGACTTCGTCATCGACTATGACGTCGCCTTCGACGACAGCGGCCGGATCGAGGCTGTCGACGGTGTTTTTGCGGCACGTTGCGGATATTCCTCCGACCTTTCCGGACCGGTGACGGACCGCGCGCTGTTCCACGCGGACAATGCCTATTTCTATCCGAATGTCCGGCTCACCAGCCGGCCGATGAAAACCAACACGGTCTCGAACACCGCTTTCCGAGGGTTCGGCGGGCCGCAGGGCGTGGTTGCCGCCGAACGCATGATCGAGGAGATCGCCTATGCGCTCGGCAAGGACCCGCTGGAAATCCGCAAGGCCAATTTCTACGGCGACCGCAACGACGGCCGCATCCTCACCCCCTATCATCAGGAGGTCGAGGACAACATCTTGCCGCGCCTGATCGGAGAACTTGAAAGCTCCTCTGACTACCAGGCCCGTCGCGAGGCGGTCCTGCAGCACAACGCCCGTTCCTCCATCATCAAACGGGGACTTGCGCTGACACCGGTCAAGTTCGGCATTTCTTTTACAGCCACCTGGTACAATCAGGCCGGCGCCCTGATCCACATCTACAATGACGGATCGATCCACCTGAACCATGGTGGCACCGAAATGGGCCAGGGCCTGAACACCAAGGTCGCCCAGGTTGTCGCCGATGCCTTTCAGGTGGATTTCGAGCGCATCAAGATCACCAGGACGACGACCGAAAAGGTGCCGAACACATCGGCCACCGCCGCTTCGTCCGGCTCCGACCTCAACGGCATGGCCGCGCTGAACGCGGCCGAACAGCTGAAGGAACGTCTGGTCGCCTTTGCCGCCGAGCGCTGGGACACCGGGCCGGAGACCATCCGCTTCCATAACAACATGGTCGAGATCGGGTCCGAGATCGTTTCCTTCAACGACCTCGTCCGCCAGGCCTATATGGCCCGTGTGCACCTGTCGGCGGCAGGTTTCTACAAGACGCCGAAGATCCATTGGGACCGTGCTGCCGGAAAGGGACGCCCGTTCTACTATTTCGCCTATGGTGCCTCCTGCTCGGAGGTTTCCGTCGACACGCTGACCGGCGAATACCGGGTGGAACGCACCGATATCCTGCATGACGTCGGCAAGTCGCTGAACCCTGTTCTCGACAAGGGCCAGGTGGAAGGCGCCTTTATTCAGGGCATGGGCTGGCTGACGACTGAGGAGCTGTGGTGGGATCAGGCAGGACGCCTCAGAACCCATGCGCCGTCAACCTACAAGATCCCGCTCGCGTCGGACCGGCCACGCCAGTTCACCGTGAAACTTGCCCAATGGTCGGAAAACCAGGAACGCACCATCAAGCGCTCCAAGGCGGTGGGCGAACCGCCCTTCATGCTCGGCATTTCGGTGTTCGAGGCGCTTTCCATGGCCGTTGCCAGTGTTGCCGACTACCGCGAATGCCCGCGTCTCGACGCCCCGGCGACGCCGGAGCGTGTGCTGATGGCCATCGAACGGCTGAAAACCCGGGAGTAAGTCATGACCCTGCGCTCCAGCCAGGCCGAGAGCTTTTTCGGCTCAGCCCATCCGATCGTCCGCGTCGTGCTGACACGGGTCCGGGGATCGTCTCCCCGGGAAGCCGGTACGGAGATGTTCATTGCCCCGGACAACCTCTTCGGCACTATCGGCGGTGGTCAGCTGGAGCATATCGTCATTACCCGGGCCCGTTCCATGCTGGCCGAGGGCACGCTTTCGTCAAGGCTCGACCTGCCGCTTGGCCCGGAAATCGGCCAGTGCTGCGGCGGACGGGTGGAACTGTCGCTCGCCCGCATGCGCAGAGCCGAACGGAACGCGGCCGTGAGCCGTTTGCAGGCCGCGGACGATGCCCTTCCGCATGTTTACGTGATGGGCGCCGGGCATGTCGGCCGGGCGATTGCCAACCTGCTGCAGCACGCGCCGGTTCACTGTGTGCTGGTCGACATGCGCAAGGAAGAGCTGGGGCAATGTCAGGCGCGCGTCGACATGCGCCTGCGTGCCATTCCGGAAGTGGAAATCTATAACGCGCCCGCAGGCAGCGCCTTCATCGTGCTGACCCATGATCACGGCCTCGACTTCCTGCTGACGTCCGCCGCCCTGGAGATCGGCCATGCGTCCTACGTCGGCATGATCGGGTCCGCCACCAAACGCGCCAAGCTGCGCTCCTGGTGCAACAGCCACTGTAATGGCCTGTCCATCGACCAGCTGACGTGCCCGATCGGCGCCACCGCCAGCCGGGACAAGCGCCCCGAGATCATTGCCGCTTTTGTCGCCGCAGAAGTCCTGACCGCCCTGACGACGGGCGCAAGTGCTGCCGGCGACACGGAGGAGGCTGCGCTGCTGGAAGCCGCGCAGTGAAACAACGGCCGCCCTGTCCAATGGGAGATGGAACAGGACGGCTGTCTTACCCTGAAAGGAGACCCGATATGCGGGTTGGGAGGTACGACTACAATCTGTTTTCGAGGGGGGACTTCAGCGCCTTTTGGGCGCTGTTCACCGATAACCTCGTAAACCTCATGGTCCTGGCGGGCATCTGCCAGTTCGTGTTCCAGATGCCGGCGGACATCGTCTACGGCAAGATCGTGCCGGGAGCTGCCATCGCGATCCTGGCCGGCGTCGTTGCCTATGTCTTTCTGGCAAAGCGCGCCGCCGTACAGCACGGCCGGGACGTGACCGCGCTGCCTTACGGCATTTCGACACCGGTGATGTTCGTCTATCTGTTCGGCGTTATCGGACCGATCTACTGGGCGACCAACGACCCGGTTCTGGCCTGGCAGGTCGGCATCGGTGCGGGTTTCATGGGCGGCATCGTCGCGGCCCTCGGCGCGCTTGTCGGCCCCTGGCTGAAAAAGGTCACCCCGCGCGCGGGCATGCTCGGCACCCTGTGCGGTATCGCGCTGGTGTTCATCGGCACCGTCCCGCTGGCAACGGTGTTCGAGAACCCGTTCATCGGCTTTGCTTCGATGATCATCATCCTGTGGGGCCTCGTCGGCCGGTTCCGCCTGCCGTTCAACATTCCGGCCGGCCTGCTGGCCCTGATGGTCGGCACCGGAGTGGCGCTCGCCACCGGGCAATCGACGATCAGCTTCGAAGGTGTCGGCTTCTATCCGCCGGTTCCCTATGTCGGTGACCTGATTGCCGGTATCCAGCATCTCTTCAACCATCCAGAACTGTTCCTGGTTCTGGTGCCGGTGCAGATCTACAATTTCATCGAAACGATGAACAACGTGGAGAGCGCGGAAGCAGCCGGCGACCACTATCCGGTGGCAACCTGCCAGATCACCGACGGTGTCGGCACCATGATCGGCGCGCTGTTCGGTTCGCCCTTCCCGACCACGGCCTATATCGGTCACCCGGCCTACAAGCGCATGGGCGCGCATGCAGGTTATGTGATCGGTGTTGGTGCGGTCATTCCGCTGGCGGCTTTCTTCGGCCTGCTTGCCTTCCTGAACCATCTGATCCCGGTGGCCGCTGCGGCGCCGGTGCTGGTGTTCGTCGCGCTCAGCCTGATCACCAACACGGCTCATGCGGTGCGGACCGACCATATGGCTGCCGTCACCATTGCGATGATGCCCCATGTCTCCAGCTTCCTGATCATCAAGTGGGGCTCGCTGATCGGTGCGCTCGGCGCGACCGGGGCAACAGGCATGCTGGCGCTAGGTGATCCGAAGCTGACCGCAGCGTTGCTGCAGCAGGGCGCCCATTACGAAGGCCATCTGGCGCTCAGCCAGGGGGCCATCCTGACGGGCCTGATCTGGGGCGCCATCGTTGCCAGCGTCATCGACGGCCGGTTCCGCAATGCTGGTGGCTTTGCCTTCGCGGCCTTTGCCATGGCTTCCGTCGGAATCATCCATTCGGCAACGCTGCACTGGCCGGAGTTCACGACCGTCAGCCTCGGCTACCTGATCGCCGCCGCCTTCCTGTTCATCTACCCGATCTTCCATCGTGAAGAGGCAGCAGAGCCGGAAGCCGAACCGATCGCCAACGCCCAGGTCAGCCCGGGCGAATGAACCAGACATCAAAAACCACTTCGGGGCGGATCTTCCGCCCCGAACTCCGACAAACGGGACTGTTCCAGATGCCTTCCGACCGCCTCCTTCTTCGTGGCCGCCTTCTGACCTTCACAGCCGAACCGCAAACCCCGGACGACACCTCTGCTTTCCAGTATATCGAGGATGGTGCGCTCTTGATCGAAAACGGCCTCATCCTGCGGCGAGGCAGCTATTGCGATGTCGTTGGCGAGGCAGGTGATGCGGAGATCATCGATCACCGGCCGAAACTGCTGATGGCAGGTTTCATCGACACGCATATCCATTTTCCGCAGGTGCAGATCGTCGCCTCCAGGGGCGCGCAGCTTCTCGACTGGCTGAACACCTACACCTTTCCGGAAGAAACCCGCTTTGCCGACGAAGGCCACGCAGCCGCCATGGCCTGCCGGTTCTTCGACCTGCTGACCGACCATGGCACCACCACGGCCGTTGCCTATTGCTCGGTCCACAAGGCATCGGCGGAGGCCTATTTCGAGGAAGCCGAACAACGCAACATGCGCATGATCGGCGGCAAGGTGCTGATGGACCGCAACGCCCCGGACGGGCTGCGCGACACGCCGAAATCCGGCTATGACGACACCAAGGACCTGATCGGCAAGTGGCATGGGAGGGGACGGGCGAGCTATGCCATCACACCGCGCTTTGCGATCACTTCGACCCCTGACCAGATGGAGATGGCGGGCGCCCTCGTCGCGGAACACCCCGATTGCTTCATCCAGACGCATCTGTCGGAAAACCGAAACGAGATCGCTTATACGCTGGAGCTTTACCCGGAAGCGCGCGACTACCTTGATGTCTATCAGCGCTACGGTCTCCTGTCGGACAAGATGCTGCTCGGCCACTCGATCCACCTGCAACAGCGCGAGATCGACGCGCTGGCCGAGACAGGCGCCCGGCCGGTGTTCTGTCCGACATCGAACCTCTTCCTCGGAAGTGGCCTGTTCGATGATGCTGGCCTGCGCTCAAAAGGGATCGTCAACGCCATTGCCACCGACATTGGCGCCGGCACCAGCTACTCCATGCTGCAGACCCTAAACGAAGGCTACAAGATCCTGCAGCTGCAGGATCAGAAACTGCATCCGTTCCGGGCCTTTCACTGGATCACCCGCGGCAATGCCGTGGCGCTCGGACTGGAAGACAGGATCGGCACCCTGGACGAAGGCACGGAGGCAGACATTGTTGTGCTGGACAGCTGCGCGACCGAGGCGATGGCCCTGCGCATGGAGCGGGCGTCGACCCTTGCGGAAGAGCTTTTCGTTCTGCAGATGCTGGGTGACGACCGGGCCATCGACGAGGTCTATGTCGCCGGCAAGGCGCAGAAAGGCAAGGCACCGGCGGTCACTCGGCCCGGACGGACACCGGAGCGTAAAACGCCTACCGTCCGCGAAAGGGACCTCGTTCTCTCCTGATACTCTGCCCTGTCGCCAACTCAGGTGTCACCCCGGGCGAGCAGCGCGAGACCCGGGGCCTACTCATTGCCAGAACATCTGCGTTTCGCAGCAGCGCTTCTTCGAAATGTCCCTCTCTTCAGCAAGCAGCTTTGCGAGTGGGCCCCGGATCGGCGCTTCGCTTGTCCGGGATGACCATCCCTGGAGAAGAGGTGACGGCACAAACGCCTTATCCAGCTTCGCAAAAATCGGCTAATGACGCCGTCCAACACACACGGACTTGCCAACTGAGGGCCAAATAAGTGTATCAATGCCTACTGCATTTCCGGGAGGCTTTGATGGCGAAAGATATTGTTTTTTATGACTACTGGCGGTCCTCGGCGAGCTATCGCGTTCGCATCGCGCTCAATCTTCTGAAGCTGGAAGCCGACTACCGGCCTGTAAACCTCTTGACCCGGGCTCATCTGGAAGACGAGTATCTCGCTCTCAACCCTCAGGGCCTGTTGCCGGCGCTGATTGTCGACGGCAAGACGCTGACGCAGTCGCTGGCCATCATCGAATATCTGCACGCGACGACGCCCGGTTCCAGCCTGATGCCGGATGATGTCGACGGCCAGTACCGCGTACGCCAGCTTTCCTATGCCATTGCCATGGAAATCCACCCGGTCTGCAATCTCAGCATCGTGGCGCATGTGGCCGAGTTGACCGGCGACGGCGACGAGACCAAGAAAGCCTGGATGCAGCATTTCATCAGCAAGGGCCTTGCCGCGTTCGAGACCCTTCTGGATGACAACGGCCCGTTCTGCCACGGCGATCAGCCGTCCATGGCCGACTGCTGCCTGATGCCTCAGCTATATAATGCCAACCGCTGGGGTGTGGATGTTTCCGGATTTCCGAAAATCCGGCGCGCGGCCGCCGCCGCGGAAGCGCTCGACGCGTTCAAGGATGCCCATCCGGACGCCATCGGCGCGCCGCCCGCCTGATAAAAGGCTAATTGTTGCGGCGTTCAGCCCGGTTTCCGGCCTGTCTGTTTTCTCCCGGTGTGCTGCCGCTCCTGCCCGGTGAATCGCTGCTCTGGCCAGGTGCGCTTGAACTGTTTCCGCGTGAGCCGTTGGAGAATTTTTCTCCTGCATTGCCGACGGCATTGCCGTTGCCCGGATTGTTGGGAACGCCAGCACTCGCAGGCGCGCTGCCAGGCTGTGCCGCCGGTTCTGGTGAACTGGAGACGGAATTGCTCGGCTCGGGGCTATTCGGCTCGGGGCTGCTCCGCTCGGGACTGTTCGGGTTGATGGTTGGTTGTCGCGGACTGAAGAGTGCGCGGAAAATGTTCCTGGGTTGCTGCTCGGGAACCCGATCGGGTGCCAGCCTTGCATTTTTTACGGTGCATCCAGACCCGCGCTGCCTGAACTGTCTGTTCAGGTTCGACTCATTCACGAGCAGCGGAAAGAGT
Organism: Roseibium sp. LAB1; assembly: GCF_054658235.1. Taxonomy (NCBI): domain Bacteria; kingdom Pseudomonadati; phylum Pseudomonadota; class Alphaproteobacteria; order Hyphomicrobiales; family Stappiaceae; genus Roseibium; species Roseibium sp. LAB1. Next base: position 176,741 of record NZ_BAAGIB010000002.1, read on the forward strand.
GACTTCGACCGGTTCCTGAGCGAATCCGAATTCACCCGATCCTTTTTCACGCCGCGCCGACCGATAAGCACATAGTCACACCGGTTTCTGACTATCTGGCAGCGCCCGCTCCTGTCGCACGCCTTGATCGTGCCGCGCAACAGGGCGACATTGGTTCCCTGAGGCGTGATGGTCACATCGAAGGCCGTACCTCGCACACCGATCGTGCCATTCGGCGTCCTGATGCTGTAGGCGGAAGATTTGCTGCGCCCGCTGATGAAGCGGAAGGCGCCGCGCGTGGCACTTACTGTAAGTTTGCTTACAGTCTGCCCCGTGATCACAAAGTCATCGATCTTCACATCGGCATTGGGTCCGACAACAATCTTGGTGCCGTCAATCAGCCGGATCTGTGCGTTTCCGCTGGAGTTGGCCCGCAACCGGTCGTTCCTGAAAATGGACGTCATTGAAGCCAGGATGCGGGCATCGCTACCCCCCGTCGCCTTGACGGTCTTGCTTGCATCAACGGTTATGCCAACCTTATCGGCCAATGACGCCGTCGAACAAACGATGGATAACAATAAAACTATAAAAACCGGGGCAAACCTCATAACTCCCACTCCAGCCCAACCGAGCTGATTTTAACACATCCCTAACCATTAAACGAATCATTGCTAATTGCTCAGGTCAAATACAGATCTTTTTGTCAAGATAGATTTTTTTCAGAATTGCGTATTCTAGCGTAAAGTGGGCATCGGACATGGGAACGGTGTCGCTGCTGCCGAACACCCGTGTCGGTCAGGGGCATGCCGGTGGGAAAGACGCTTTTCAACTTGCTACGCAACAGGCACGTTTTCGTCCTGGGTCTGACGCTGATCCTCCTTTTCGGCGCCCGTGAACTACGCCTGTCCGATCCTCCATTCATTGCATCCCTGCGCTGGATCACCTTCGATACCTATCAGCGCTTCAAACCAAGGGAGGCTCTGGGCCAACCGATCCGGATTGTCGACATCGACGAGGAGTCGATTGCGCAGCTTGGCCAATGGCCGTGGCCGCGTACACAGATTGCCAAACTTCTGGAGCGCATTCAGAGCCTTGGCGCCGCCTGCGTCGCCTTTGACATGGTGTTTTCCGAACCTGACCGGACAGGCCCGGCAGGATTTTTGCGGGAGCTGGAGGAACGCGGCTGGCCCGGCCGCAACCAGATCAAGCCACTGCTTTCCGGAATCCCGGACAATGATGCCGTTTTCGTTCAGGCAATGGCCGGGCTGCCGACGATCCTTGGATTTTTCAACGAACCCAGATCGGCAATGGGATTGCCCGATGCCAAGGCCGCCTACGTCGTCCTCGGGGAAGACCCGACACCGCTCCTCAACCCGATCAGAGGCAGCGTGATGAGCTTACCTCCCTATCAGGCGGTAGCGAAAGGAAGTGGTTCGATTTCACTTGGGCAGGCGGATTCCGACGGAGTGGTGCGACAGGTGCCAATGTTCATTGCCGGCCCGAACGGCGAAAAATACCCGGCCCTGGCACTCGAGACGCTTCGTGTCGCGCTCGGCGACAAAACTTTCATTCTGAAAACGTCGGAAGCGAGCGGCGAGTTCAGTGCAGGAACACTCGCCATGACCGAATTCAAGGTCGGAGAGTTTCAGGTTCCGGTGACAGCCAATGGTCATCTGCTGATTTATTATTCGCACAATGACCCGTCTCTCTACCTCTCTGCAAAGGATCTTCTGAACCTGTCGGACGAGGAGCTGGCCCCCCTGATCGAAGGCCACATCATCCTTTTCGGATCGTCGGCCGCCGGGCTGCGAGACATCAGGCTCACGGCACTCGGCGAGAGCGTTCCGGGTGTTTTCATGCATCAGCAGATCATCGATCAAATCCTGTCGAATACTTTCCTCAACCGTCCCGACTGGGCGACCGGAGCTGAAATCGCGGCGTTGTTCATCGTTACGCTCATCATCGGTGCTATATTGCCGTCCACGGGCGCGATCCCATCAGCCACCGTTGGCGCCGTCCTGAGCGCGGTCGTCGGCGGCGGAAGCTGGCTTGCCTTTGCCAGCTATGGTCTCCTTGTGGATCCGGTCTTTCCCATGCTGGTTTCCGGACTTATTTTTCTGCTGACCACAATCTTGATGTTCGCCTTCACGGAGCGGGAAAAGCGGTTTGTCCGAAGGGCGTTCCAGCGCTACCTCGCACCGGACTTGCTCAAAAAGCTGGAGGAACAGCCTCAAACGCTGCGTCTTGGTGGCGAAATCCGCTACATGACGATGATGTTCATGGACGTGAGGGGGTTTACGCCGATATCCGAAAAGCTGCCTCCCGAAGAGGTCGTCGCATTCCTCAACAGTCTGCTTTCCCCGCTTTCAGACAGCATCCAGAAACGGGAAGGCGCAATCGACAAATATATTGGCGACTCAATCATGGCGTTCTGGAACGCGCCACTTGACGTCGCCGATCATCCGGTCAAGGCAGCCCATGCTGCGCTGGACATGATAAACATCGTCAAGGAACTCAACGAGCGAGACGCCTTCGGCTTCAAGTCCGGCCCCTACAAATTGGGCGACGTCCGTATCGGCATCGGCCTGAACAGCGGGCCTGGTTGCGTGGGCAACATGGGGTCGAATTCGCGGTTCAACTATTCGGTGATCGGTGACGCCGTCAACGTTGCGTCCAGGATCGAAACCTCCTGCAAGCAAGTCGGTTGGCCTATCCTGCTGTCGCAAACAACGGCCACCGCGTGCAAGTCCATGGCCCTTCTCGAAGCAGGGTCAATTGCACTCAAGGGCAAAGCTCAGCCTGCAACTCTATACGCGCTTGTCGGCGATGAGGCACTTGCCAGAACAAAAGAATGGCAGGCATTGGAACGGCTGCACGTGAAACTTATCGAAGAACGCACCCGGGTATCCACTCGCGCGGAGATCGAACGCCTTGTGAACGCCTGCCTGGCCGTGGCTCCGGTCGACTTGAGCACCTTCTACGACAGTTTCATGCCGTCACCCATAATCGAGGAACTTGCCGGGGAATAGCGCCGCAAGTCCCACGCCTGGCCCGGGGGTTCAGGCAACCGCTACCAGGTGCCGGCCACCGACATCTGTGTAGCGCACCCGCTCAACCGATTGCCCAAGCGGCAAGACCGGTGAGGGTATCTCCCCCGTCGGCACATCGAAAACGGTGCGCCTGCGTTTCGGGTCCGGGATCGGCACCGCCTTCAACAACCGCCTGGTGTATTCGTGCTGCGGGTTTTCAAAAACCTGGCGGCGCGTGCCCATCTCGACGATCTGACCGAGATACATGACCGCGATCCGGTGCGAGACCTGCTCCACAACCGCCATGTCGTGGGAAATGAACAGATAGGAGAGGCCCAGATCCTCCTGCAGCTCCTGGAGAAGATCCAGAACACGGGCCTGAACCGAGACATCGAGCGCCGAGACGCTTTCATCCGCCACAATGACCTTGGGCGAGAGCGCGAGTGCGCGGGCAATGCAGATGCGCTGGCGCTGGCCACCGGAAAATTCGTGCGGGTGACGGCTGATCACGTCGGCCGGCAGACCGACCCGTTCGAACAGCGACGCCACCTTGTCCTTGAGGTCCTTGCCGCGCGCCAAGCCGTGGATCACCAGGGGTTCTCCGACAATATCGCCAACGGTCATGCGCGGATCGAGCGAGGCATAAGGGTCCTGAAAGATCATCTGCATGTCGCGCCTACGGCGCTGCTGTTCTTGCGCGCTGCCGATACCGACATGATGTCCGGCGATCCGGATCGCTCCTTCCCAGGGCACCAGGTTCATGAGGGCCTTGCCGATGGTGGACTTGCCGCAACCGCTTTCACCGACCAGACCAAGCGTCTCTCCCGGCGCCAGCGTGAAGGACACGCCTTCGACCGCATGAACGCGGGAGGTCACCCGATTGAGCAGGCCGCCATGCAGGTCGAACCGGACGACAAGGTCTTCCACCTCGAGAAGCGGCGCTTCCGGTTGGGCGGATGTCTTTGCTGCGCTGTCGACACCGGTCATGGCTCCAAGCTTGGGCACGGCCTCCAGAAGATGCCTGGTGTAGCTGTCCGCCGGACGTTCGAACACGTCGGAGGCTGTGCCGCTTTCCACGATATTGCCGTGGTTCATGACAATCACCCGGTCGGCCATCTCGGCAACGACACCCATGTCGTGGGTGATCATGATGACCGCCGTGCCGAAATCGCGCTGAAGGTCGCGGATCAACTGAAGGATCTGCGCCTGGATCGTCACGTCGAGCGCGGTTGTCGGTTCGTCGGCAATCAGCACCTTCGGATTGCAGGCCAGCGCCATGGCGATCATCACCCGCTGGCGCATGCCGCCGGAAAGCTCGTGCGGATATTGTTTCAGCCGACGCTCCGGTTCCGAGAGGCGTACCGATTCGAGCATCGCCAGCGCGCGTTTGACCGCTTCGTGTCTGCTTACATCCTGATGCGCCAGAATGGCTTCGCGCAATTGGCGGCCAACCGTCAGCACGGGATTGAGCGAGGTCATCGGCTCCTGGAAGATCATGGCGATATCGCCGCCGCGTATGCGGCGCATGGCGTCCTCGCGCAGCTTGGTCAGGTCCTTGCCCTGAAACAGCACTTCGCCGCCGGACACCCGGGCCATCGGCTCTGGCAAAAGTCCCATGATGGACAAAGCGGTGATCGACTTTCCGGAGCCGGATTCGCCCGCGATACACAGGGTTTCGCCGCGCTTCAGGTCAAACGACAGGCCCTTGACCACGGTCTTGCGGCCGGAAGGCGTCGCGACGTCCGTGCGAAGGTCTCTTACGGAAAGAACGACGTCTTCGGCAACGGGTTCATGGTCTGGCAGTCTGGACATCCGGACGTCCTGATCTTTCTTGAATTCTGGAAAACGGGCGGCAGCCTGCACCGCCGCCCGGTTGCGTTACTGGAGCACGACCTTCGGGAAATAGAACGAGACGACCCAGTTGGGCATGTCCACGATTTCCGAGATCCTGAGATCGCCGCAGACCGAGCACAACATGTAAGCATCGACCGCGCTGTAGCCGTGACGGGCACACAAGAGGTCGATCATGTTGGACACGGCTGCCTGAGCCCCCTCAAACAGATCGCTGCCGATGCCGGTGGTGACCTCGTAGCCCATCTCGTCGAGATGACGGGTGACCGGCCCCGGCGTTTCAAACCGCGGCATCTTGAGGTTGGCCCCCTTGATGAGATCCAGCTCGACGACTGTGTTCATCGGGCTTTCGATGGCGGTTCCGCAGACCTCGCCATCGCCCTGGGCCGCATGGGTGTCACCGATGGAGAACAGGGCTCCGGCAACTTCCACCGGCAGGTAGAGAGTCGTTCCGGCAGCAAGGTCGCGGATGTCCAGGTTTCCACCTACCCGCCGGGGCGGAACGATGGAATGAAGACCCGCCTCGGCCGGTGCGACACCAATGGTGCCGGCAAACGGCTTCAATGGCACCTTGCCAAACGGTGCAAAGGCCGACGTGCCCAGCTTGTCCTTGTCGTAGGACCAGACATGCAGGGCCGGTTCCTTGAACTGGTCAGCCAGCAGTCCGAAGCCCGGAATGTTGGCGGTCCAGCCGAAACCGGACGGCTTGAACTCGTGGATCTTGACCACCAGTGCGTCGCCCGGCTCGGCCCCATCCACATAGATGGGGCCATTGACCGGATTGATCTTGCCGAAATCCAGCGTCGAGACATCCGCGACAGTGCTTTCAGGCGTCAGCTGCCCGGCGGAACTGTCGAGACATTCGAATTCCAGCACCGTGCCCGGTGCCACCGTTTCGGCCGGGGTATTGGAATTGTCCCAGCCGAAATGGTGTTGTGCCGCGTGGATCGTGTAAGCGGCCTTGCAGTTACTGCACATCTTTCGCCCATACGTAGTCGTAGTTGACGGGAATGTGGACCGGATCGACGAAGATGGCGTCAGGGCCACCCAGCCGTTCGGACCGCATTGTGAAACGCTGCTCGTGGAACACCGGTGCCCAGGCCGCATCGTCCATCACCGAGATGAAGATCTTGCGCCAGGCTTCCTCGCGCTCGGCCTTCTGTGCCGGATCGGTCATGCTGTCGGCGGCAGTTGCCTGCTTGTCCAGCTCCTCGTTGCAGTACCAGGACCAGTTCCAACCGCCCTTGACCGCACCGGCACAGCCCAGGATCGGACCGTAGAAGTTGGACGGATCCGGGAAGTCGGCAATCCAGGCCATGCCACCGGACCAGATCATCGGTGCCTGGTCGGGTTCGCCGCCGGCCGCGATCACGTTGGCCTGGGCCAGTGCCTTGATTTCGGCCTTGATGCCGATTTCGGCAAGGTCGGCCTGGATGGACTGGGCAATACGCGGGTTCGGGTCGGTGTTGTAGACATAGAGTTCGGTCTCGAACCCGTCAGCCAGACCGGCCTCGGCCAGAAGGGCCTTGGCGGCTTCCGGATCGTAGGCGTAACCGGTGTACTCGTTGTCATACCCCGGCATGGTGGGCGGCAGCGGCTGGTTTGCCGGAACGGCGCGGCCGTTGATGATGCGCACGACGCGATCCTTGTTGATCGCCATGTTAACGGCCTTGCGCACTTCCAGCTTGTCGAAGGGCGGCATCTTCACGTTCATGGTGACATAGCCGGTGTGCAACTGGCCGCCTTCGATGATCAGGTCCTTGTACTGCGGGTCCTTGGTCACCTCCAGGAACTTCGCCGGCGGAATGCCGTCGCCCGGAATGTCGGCTTCGCCGCGCTGCAGACGCAGGAGTGCAACCACGGGCTCCTGGCCAACTTCGAAGGTGATTTCGTCAAGCTTGGGCACGCCCGAGCGCCAGTAGTCCTCGTTGCGCTTGAACACCAGACGCTGGCCGAGAGTCCATTCTTCCAGCGAGAACGCACCGGTGCCGACCGGGTGCTTGCCGAAGTCGGCGCCCCATTCCTCCACGGCCTCTTTCGGCACGATGGACGAGAAGTTGATGGCCATCACATGAAGGAAGGTCGCGTCCGGGCGGGACAGCTCGATCTTGACCGTATAGGGATCAACGACGGCGACACCTTCCAGGCTGGTGGCATCTCCGGCCGCTACGGCATCATATCCCTTGATGGAACCAAAGAAGCCCGCGCCCGGGCTCTGGGTGGCCGGATTGGTGACGCGGTCGAGCGAATACTTCACGTCTTCCGCCGTCATCTCACGCCCGTTGTGGAACTTGACGCCCTCACGCAGCTTGAAGGTGAAGACCGTGCCATCGTCGGAAATCGTGTAGTCCTCGGCCAGGTCCGTCATCAGGTTTGTGGTGCCGGGTTCATAGTCCATCAGACCATCGAACAGGCTCTTGATCATCGACCAGTTCTGCCAGTCGTAGCCGATGGCCGGGTCAAGCGTGGAGACATCGTCCTTGTAGGTGACGATCATCGATCCGCCCTGCTTGATGTCGTCCGCCAGAGCGGATGCCGATGTCAGGGCGGTGGCGGCGAGAAGGGCGGCAGCCCCTGCCAATACTGTCTTCTTCATAGTCCAACCTCCGGTTCTTACGGTGATGTGCCGGGCCGCTCTGAAGACGGTTTTCCGGCGGTTGCCGCGCGTCAGCGCAGCTTGATCCTCGGATCAATCAGGGGAGCGATCAGGTCGGCAAGGAAATTGCCGAGCACGATCGCGAATGCGGACACGAGCGTGACGCCCATGATGATGGGAATGTCGACCCGCTGGATGGCCTGCCAGGCGAGCTGGCCGATGCCCGGCCAGCCGAACACGCTCTCAACCACCACGATGCCGCTCATGAAAAGACCGATATCGATCCCGATCATGGCGATGATCGGCAGCAAGGCGTTGGGAAGGGCGTGGCCGAACAGGACCTGCCAGCGTTTCAGACCTTTGGCGCGCGCCGTGCGGATGAAGTCCTGGCGCAGCACGTCGATCATGGCCGAGCGCATCATCCGCGAGTACCAGCCTGCGCCCAGGAACCCGAGGGTCAACGACGGCAGCACCATGTGCATGAAGGTGCCGTAACCGCCGATGGGGAACCACCCGAGCTGCACCGAAAAGACGTAGAGCAGCAGGATGCCGATCACGAACTGGGGCGAGGACACGCCGACGAAGGAAAGGACCATGAGGCTCGTATCTGTCGCCGTGTTCCGGCGCAGGGCTGCGACGAGCCCCATGGTAAGTCCTATCGCCAGTTCGCAGACGATGGCGCCGACCATGAGAAGGAGCGTTGCCGGCAGACGCGACCAGATGAGCGCGCCCACTTCCGTCTTCTGCAGGTAGGAGCGGCCGAGATCGCCCTGCAGCAGCCCGGTCAGATAACGGAAGTACTGCTGGTAGAACGGCAGGTTCAGACCAAGCTGCTCGCGAATGTTCTCGACCGTCTGCGCGGTGGCGCTGCGGCCGGCGATCTGGCGGGCCGGATCGGCCGGGATCAGATAGAGCAGGACGAAGGTCAGGAAGGTGATGCCGATGAGGATCAGCACGGACTGGAACACCCGGCGCAGAATATAACCGCCCATGATCAGTGCCTCCCCTTCTGCGTCGGATCGAGCACCTCACGCAGCGCATCGCCCAGCAGGTTGAAGCCCAGCGCCAGCGCGATGATGGCGACACCCGGGAAGAACACCAGCCAGGGGGCCGAGGTGAAATAGGTCTGGTTTTCGTAGATGATATTGCCCCAGGAGGGGGTCGGCGGCTGAACGCCGATGCCGAGATAGCTGAGCGTTGCTTCCAGAAGCACGGTTGTCGAGATGCCCAGCGTGCCGAAAACGACGATGGTCGACAGAAGATGCGGCAGGATGTGCCTGAACAGAATGCGGAAGAGACCGGCACCCATCGCCCGTTCTGCCAGGATGAACTCCCGCTCCGACAGCGACCTGGTTTCCGTATAGACAACGCGCGCCATCTGCACCCAGTTGACCATGGCGATCACCATGGCAACAATCCACAGTGAAGGCCGGAACAGGGCCGCCAGCGTGATGGCAAGCAGCAAGGCCGGAAAAGCCATCATCAGATCGGTGAAGCGCATCAGCACAGTCTCCACCCAGCCCCGGAAGAAGCCGGCAAGAATGCCGACAAAGGCACCGACGGCAACGGCAATGCCGTTGGCGACAATCCCGATGATGAGCGAGGTCTGCGCACCATAGATCAGGCGTGACAGGAGATCCCGGCCAAGCAGATCCGTGCCCAGCCAAAAGGTTTCACCCGGTGGCAAGGGTGCGCCTTCCAGCGTCAGGCCTTCGAAGAACTGTTCCGCCGGATCGAACGGCGCGACAAGGGGTGCAAATACGGCAGCCCCGACAATCAGGCCGACCAGACCCAGGGCGAAAACGGCGAGCTTTCTTTGCAGGAGACGTCGCCAGACGCCTTCGGGTGTTTCGGGAACGGTGGCTTTCACGGTGTCGGGCATCACTTCAGGCTTCACGTCGGCCGGCATTCTGCCCTCCTGAACGCGCCAGCAGATCAAGCGCAACGTCTTCCATGGTTTGCCGGCTCGCCATTGCCATGTCCTGCAGCAGCTTGTAGGCGGTTTCGGCGTCACCGCCCTGATGCTGCATGAGCAGAATGATGGCTTCGGCCACCTGAGGCCGGCAGGCGAGGCGTGCCTCCAGTTTGGCAATCCTTTCTTCCGATGCACGGCGCATGGCAAAGGTGCGCGTGGCAACGACAAGCGCGCCATAGACACCGCTTGATGCGATGGGCTTGCTCAGGTGGGCAATGGCACCACGCCGGATGGCCCATTCGACCCGGCCCGGGGCTTCGCTGCCCATCAGTGCGATCATCGGCATCGGGTGCTCCTCGACAGGCCAGGGGAACTGGGCATCGTGACCGGCATCGGCGTCGAATATCACCAGGTTGGCCTGTCGCGCGTCTTCGGGAAGTTCCGGCCAGGCGGTCGACGTCGCGATGCCGAGACGATCAAGCTGGCGGCACACGGCATCCCTGTCGGAATGAGGCTTGTGCAGGATCGTCGCGGACCAGCCGCGGAAACTGGGGGTGCGGAACAGGCTGCTCATGACGATACCAGCCTCAATCTCGGCGAATTGCCGTTGTCCGGAACCGGTGCGTCACCAGACGAACCGGCGTTGCTTTCCAACGGGTCATAGTGAACCAGATAGGGGTCCGGTGCCAACGGTCCGGATGTCTTTTCGATGATCCTGAACCGGGACCGGATGCGATCCGGACCGGTTGTTTCGACCACGGCGATCAGGGGCTGCAGGTAGGCGTGCTGCGTTTGCGGGTCGATGCGGATGTCGCGCAAGGGGGTGCGGTGCGGGCGGCGGCACAATTCCGCCAGAACATGGTCCGGCGCATCCGAGCCGCAAGCCTCGATGGCGCGGGCAAGAAGCCAGACGGCCTCATAGGGCCCGACAAACATGGACGATATCGACGCATCCGGGCCGCGCAGGCCTTCCAGGCGGCTGAGAAAATCCGCGTTTTCCGGCGTGTCCAGTGTTTCGAAATAAGTCGAGGTGGACACAAGTCCTTCGGCGGCCGCGCCCAGAATCGGCAGCTCGGCTTCCGTCAGATTGCAGCTGAGGATCGGGCAGCGGTTCGGCGCGAAGGCGGGATCTTCTATCGCAAGCCGCTTCATCGCACGCAGAAAGGCGTAGCTGCTTTCGCCGATCAGGTTGTTGAAGATGAAATCCGGTCGCTTTTCGCGGATCTCGGCGATCAGATGGTCGATGTTCTCGTCGCCGATGGCAACATAGCGCTCGCCCAGCACCTCGCCGTCACATCCGGCCAGAAGCTCTCGGGCGATGCGGTTGGTTTCCCAGCCCCAGATGTAATTGGATCCGAGCAGGAAAGCCCGGCGGCCGGACTCCGGAACGATGTGACGGAAAAGCGGGACCACGCCCTGGTTCGGGCAGGCGCCGGTATAGACCACACGGTCGTGGCTTTCGAAGCCTTCATAAGGCGTGGTGTACCAGAGCAGCCCCCGGCCACGCTCCATTACCGGCAACACTTCCTTGCGGCTTGACGATGTCTGGGTGCCTATGATGTGTCGACAACCGGCCTCACGCATCATCCGGTCAGCTTCCACGGCGTAGTTTTCAGCGGATCCCCTGGGATCACCGTCCACCCGCAGGAAGCGGAAATCAAACAAGCCGGACGCGTTGATTTCGTCGATGGCGATCCGGGCACCCCAATAGCCTTCCTGCCCGATCGCGGCATAGGACCCGGATTTCGAAAACAGAACGCCGACCGGTATTTCCCCAAAGGCCATGTATTACCCTGCCCTTCAGCCGAACGATGTGAACCGCGGAGCTGAACATAAAAAAACCCCGACCCGCAGGTGTCTACCTGCGACAGATCGGGGCGCAATTGCCGTGCGGCTGAACGATTGCCGCTATTTCGATATCAGGATCGCCGAAGAAAAAATTCTTGTCAATCGCCGTAAAGCCCAAAGATCAGCCACGCATAAAATTTCGCCACCAATCGAGCCAAAAGCAATCGCCCCCAAACGAACCAATTTCGCCAATTTCGCCACTTCGGAGACAACGCATCAAAACCGGCTCTTTTTGTTGAAAAGAATGGCAAATTTCTCATCAATACAAGCAACAATCAGCCCCAATCTGGCGATGTGGCAGCACAAAATTACACTGCGAGAGATAACCTGACGAAAAATACGGAACCGATTAAAATTTGTTCCCTGGCGCAAATTTTAGGCAGGGGGAGTGGCGGGCCTCCCCATCAATGCGCCAACTTAGAATTCATATCGTATCTTTTATTATATTTTACAATCACTTAACATGTTCTCATCTGACGCCGACCTTATAGCTTAGAAAGCAATCACACACGGTCTCAGTCTATCTCCGGGCACGTTTTCGCGAAAAGCACTACTTGCACAGCTAAAAATATCGCGCCAATAATGTGACCAATTCAAATTGGTTCGAATTGGTATGGTATGAGCGACACCGACAAACCTTCACAGCGCAACTCCAGCATGGCTTTGGAACGACTTCGGATCATCGTGGACCAGCTCACGGCGGAGGGCGTCGAACAGCTTCCCACGGAGCGCGAATTGTCCGAGACCATCGGTGTCGGCCGCAGGGCCGTGCGCCGGGCTCTGGAAGTGCTCGAGACGGAAGGCAAGATCTGGCGCAGGCAGGGCGCGGGGACCTTTATCGGCAGCGAACCGGCCCAGCCGGAGAAACAGATCCTGTCGCTGCACGAAAATTCCAACATGCTCGAAGTGATGGAAGTCCGGCTGCAGATAGAGCCCGTGCTGGCCCGTCTGGCGGCCCTGCGGGCAGCCCCTTCCGATATCGCCGCCATGCGCGACCTCGCCGACCGCGTCGGCAAGGCGGAAGACATGGACAGCCGCGAACTGTGGGACAGTGCCCTGCACCGGGCCATCGCACGGGCTGCCCGCAACACGCTGTTTCTGGCCCTTTTCGATGTCGTTGACCGGGTCCGGCAGGACACCGCCTGGCGCCATGTCCGCGAAGCCCTGAGAACCGATGATGCGCTGACACTCTACCGGGCACAGCATGTCGACATCATCGCAGCCATCGCGAACCGGGATCCCATCACTGCTGAAAAAACCATGCGTGCCCACCTTCTGGCGCTGCAGGAGCGCCTGCTGTTCCAGAGTGCGAGCGAGGCGGCCAATGCCGACTGAAGCTCCGTTGAGCGCCCCTGTCCTGGATGTTCAGGACCTCTCGCTCCGTTTCAAGGGCGCTCCGGCCAATATCGTTGATGGTCTGTCCTTTGCCGTCCGTCCGGGGGAAACCCTGTGCATCGTCGGAGAGAGCGGCTGCGGCAAGTCGGTTACCGCCCTGTCGCTGATGGGCCTGTTGCCGAAAGGTGTTGCCAGGGTCATGTCCGGAACGGCAACTTTCGGCGGACAGGATCTGCTGGCGCTGCCGGAGCGCGCCCTCGCCGACCTGCGCGGCGACCGCATTTCCATGATTTTTCAGGAGCCGATGACCTCGCTCAATCCGTCCTACCGGATCGGAGACCAGATCGCGGAAATCGTGCTGCGCCATCGCCCGGTGAGCCGGGCCGAGGCCCGCGCGCGGGCGCTGGAAATGCTGGAACGGGTCAAGATCCCGGCCGCTGCCAGCCGGCTGGACGATTATCCGCATGAACTGTCCGGCGGCATGCGCCAGCGTGTCATGATTGCCATGGCACTTGCCAACGATCCGGTCCTGCTGATCGCCGACGAGCCCACCACCGCGCTGGACGTCACTATCCAGGCCCAGATCATCGACCTGATCGAAGACCTGCAGAGGGAAAGCGGAACAGCGCTGATCATGATCACGCATGATCTGGGTGTCGTTGCCGAAATCGCCGACCGCGTCTGTGTGATGTACGCCGGACGCGCTGTAGAGGAAGGCCCGGTTTCCGCGATCTTCGACGATCCGCAGCACCCCTACACCATCGGCCTGATGAGTTCCGTGCCGTCGGTCGGACCGCGTTCCGGCAAGCTGGCAACCATCGGCGGCATGGTGCCGACCATCGACAACATGCCCGCCGGTTGCCGGTTCACGCCGCGCTGTCCCTTCGCCGGGACTGCTTGTGACACCGCACCGGCACTTGTCGAACTTGGCCCAACCCACAGGGCGGCCTGTCATTACGCGCCGCTGGAAAGCGCATTTGCGGAGGCCGCCGGATGAGTCTGCCGACCCGGGACAAGATCATCGAGACACGCGCCGTTACCAAACGGTTCGGCGGCCGCAAGAGCCTGTTCAAACCGGCCACCTCGGTCAGCGCCGTCAACGGCGTGTCGCTGAACATTAAACGGGGTGAGACCTTCTCCATCGTCGGGGAAAGCGGTTGCGGCAAGTCCACGCTGGCGCGTCTTCTGGTCCGCCTGCTGACACCTTCGGACGGTGCCGTTCTTTACGACGGAAACGACATATCGGCACTGTCGGAGCAGGAAATGCGCCGACTGAGGAAAGACCTGCAGTTCGTTTTCCAGGATCCGTTCTCCTCGCTCAATCCGCGCATGTCCGTCGGTGCGCTGATCGAGGAACCGATGAAGGTTCACACGACGCTTTCGCGCGCCGAACGGCGCCAGAAAGTCGCCGAACTCCTGACCAAGGTCGGGCTTCGTCCCGCCTTTGCCAACCGCTATCCGCACGAGTTTTCCGGTGGTCAGCGACAGCGCATCGGCATTGCACGGGCGCTTGCCAGCGGTCCCAAGGTAATCGTCGGTGACGAACCCGTCTCGGCACTGGATGTTTCGGTTCAGGCCCAGGTCATCAATCTTCTGGAAGACCTGAAGTCGGAATTCGACCTGACGCTGATCCTGATTGCCCACGATCTGGCGGTTATCCGCCATATGAGCGACCGGGTGGCCGTCATGTATCTGGGTGAAATCGTCGAGCTGGCGCCCAATGACGCGCTCTTCGACAAGCCTCTGCATCCCTATACCCAGGCCCTGATGCGCGCGATCCCGATCGCCTCGCCCCATGGCCGGTCGATGAAGGCCGCCCTCCTCGGCGATGTGCCCTCGCCGCTGGATCCGCCTTCAGGCTGCCGTTTCCATCCGCGCTGTCCGCACGCGACCGACCTTTGCAGCCGGGAAAAGCCCGAACCTGCCACCGTCGCAGGTGACAGGACCGTTGCCTGCCATCACTGGGAAAAGATCGCGGAAGACGCCCAGTCCCCTGTTCTGGAACCGCCAAGGAGCCCCAATGCGGAAAAGCGCTTCGCGCTGTTCCGGACCCGAAGTCAACAAAAAGAGCCGACGACGGCCGCAAGACCCTAAATCGAGCCCTTCCGAGAGGAGTACAAACATGCGTAAGGATTTCCTTGCCGCGCTGCTGCTCAGCGCAACAACCCTGGCCACGGCCGCCCAAGCCGCCGATCTTCGCATCGGCCTGCAGGACGACGCCGATGTGCTGGATCCCGATCAGTCCCGGACCTTTGTCGGCCGCATCGTCTACACGTCGCTGTGCGACAAGCTGGTCGATATCACCCCGGACCTTGAAATCATCCCGCAGCTTGCCGCCGGCTGGACCTGGTCCGACGACGGCAAGGTTCTGACCATGGACCTGCGCGACGGCGTGACCTTCCACGACGGCACCCCCTTTGACGCGGAAGCCGTGAAGGCCAATATCGAACGTTCGAAGAACCTTCCGGAAAGCCGCCGCAAGAGTGAGGTCAAGTCCATCGAGGGCGTGGAGGTTTCCGGCCCGCTTCAGGTCAAGTTCACCTTGACTGCACCGGACGCGACGCTGCTGGCCCAGTTTGCCGACCGCGCCGGAATGATGGTGTCGCCGACCGCCGCCGAGGCAGCCGGTGCCGATTTCGGCAACAACCCGGTCTGTTCCGGCCCGTTCAAGTTCGTTGAGCGCGTCCAGCAGGACCGTATCGTCCTGTCCAAGTTCGACGGCTACTGGAACAAGGATGCCATCAACTTCGACACGGTCACCTTCCTGCCGATCCCCGACACGACCGTGCGTCTTGCCAACCTGCGCTCCGGCGACATCGACATGCTGGAACGCCTCGCGGCAACCGACGTTGCCTCGGTGAAGGGTGATGCCAACCTCGGGTTCGCCGAAGCCGTCAGCCTGGGTTACCAGGGCATCACGGTGAACATCAACAACGGCGAGAAGGGTGACAACCCGTTCGGCAACGACCCGAAGATCCGACAGGCCTTCAGCCTGTCGCTGGACCGTGACGCGATCAACCAGGTTGTCTTCGAAGGTGCGTTTGCCCCCGGCAACCAGCCGTTCCCGCCGACCAGCCCCTGGTACGACAAGGACTATCCGGTTCCGGCCCGCGACGTCGAAAAGGCAAAGGCCCTGCTCAAGGAAGCCGGCTATGACAGCCTCGATGTCGAGGTGCAGGTGGCCAACAACCCTGTGCAGACTCAGATGATGCAGGTTGTCCAGTCGATGGCCGCCGAGGCCGGCTTCAACGTCAAACTGAAGTCGATGGAATTCGCCAGCCTGCTGGCGGACCAGTCCGCTGGCAACTACCAGGCAAGCCAGGTGGGCTGGTCGGGCCGTGTCGATCCGGACGGCAACATCCACCAGTTCATGACCTGCAAGGGCGGGATCAACGATTCCAAGGTCTGCATTCCTGAAGTCGACAAGCTGCTGGACGAAGCGCGGCAGAGCAATGACATCGCCACGCGCAAGGCCAAGTATGACGAGGCTCGGGATATCCTGATCAACGAATTGCCGATCATCTATCTCTACCACCCGACCTGGATCTGGGCGCTGTCCGGCAAGCTGGAAGGCTTCACCGCCTATCCGGACGGCATGATCCGCCTCGAGAACGTCAAGTTCAAGTAACCACACCGATGACGGGACCCGGCTTTGGCCGGGTTCCGTTTCAAACGGATTTTGCCCGAATGCTGTCCTACATCGCGCGCCGGCTGGTCATCGCCATCCCTACGCTCATTCTGGTTTCGATCTTCGTGTTCGTGCTGCAGAAACTGCTGCCCGGCGACCCGGCACTCGTGCTTGCCGGTGAAGAGCGCGATCCGGCTGTGCTGGAGTTCATTCGCGAGAAATACCGGCTCAATGACCCGATCATCTACCAGTATTTTTACTGGATGAAGGCCATGCTGCAGGGCGACCTCGGCATTTCGCTGCGAACCAATTTGCCGGTGACGGAGCTAATTGCCGACAAGCTGCCGGTCACGATCCAGCTCGCTGTGATGGCAATGATCATCGCCTTTGCCATCGGCATTCCGGCCGGCATCCTGTCCGCGGTGCGCAAGGGCACTGCCATCGACTACATCGCCAATTTCGTGGCGCTGTCCGGTCTGTCCATTCCGAATTTCTGGCTCGGCATCATGCTGATCATGCTGGTCTCCGTCCAACTGGGATGGCTGCCGGCCTCAGGCTATGAATCGCCCTTTGTCGATCCGCTTAAATCACTCCAGACAATGATCATGCCCGCCTTTGTGCTGGGCACGGCGCTGGCCGCCACCTTGATGCGCCACACCCGCTCGGCAATGCTCGGTGTGCTGAAGGCCGATTATGTCCGCACGGCCCGCGCCAAGGGCCTTCTGGAAAACGTGGTCATCCTGAAACACGCCTTCCGCAACGCCCTGCTGCCCATCGTGACCCTCAGCGCACTGCTCTTCGGCGAATTGCTCGCCGGAGCGGTGCTGACGGAACAGATCTTCACCATCCCCGGCTTCGGCAAGCTGATCGTGGATGCGGTCTTCACCCGTGACTATGCCGTCGTGCAGGGAGTCGTCATGTGCACGGCCGCCGGTTTCATCCTGATGAACCTGATCGCCGACGTCCTCTATTTCCTTCTCAACCCGCGCATGAGGAGCAGCCTGTGAGCGCCGTGACCACCGCCGCAGATCCGGCTGAGGAAACAATCCGCCTCGAAAGCCGCGCCTGGAAAAAGCTGAAGGCGAACAAGAGCGCGCTGTTCGGTTTCATCATTGTCGCCTTCTTCGTCGGCATTGCCGTCGCCGCGCCAGTGCTGCCCATTGCGGATCCGGTCGCAACCGACTGGGGCGCGGTGCGCAAGGCGCCCTCCGCCGCCCACTGGCTTGGCACCGACGAGATCGGCCGGGATATCCTCTCGCGCATGATCTGGGGGGCTCAGGCCTCGCTGATGGCCGGTGTCGTCTCGGTGTTGATCGCCGTCTTGATCGGCGTTCCCTTCGGTCTTCTGTCAGGTTACTTCGGCGGCTGGACCGACCAGGCGATCTCCCGGGTCACCGATGCACTGCTTGCAACGCCTTTCCTCATTCTGGCCATTGCGCTTGCCGCCTTCCTGGGGCCGAGCCTTACCAACGCCATGATCGCCATCGGGCTTTCGGCCATGCCGATCTTCGTGCGCCTGACGCGCGGACAGGTGCTGTCTGTCAAGACGGAAGACTATGTCGAAGGCGCGCGGGCCATCGGGCTCAGCCATGTCGCGATCATGTCCCGCTACATCCTGCCCAACGTGTTCGCGCCGGTTCTGGTTCAGGCGACGCTGACGGTGGCGACCGCGATCATCGCCGAAGCAAGCCTTTCCTTCCTCGGCCTCGGTCAGCAAGCCCCCGCCCCAAGCTGGGGCTCCATGCTGAACGTCGCCAAGAACTTCATGACCCAGGCGCCGTGGATGGCCTGGTGGCCGGGCGCGGCGATCTTCCTGGTCGTTCTCGGTTTCAACCTGCTGGGCGATGGCCTGCGCGATGCTCTCGACCCGCGCGAAAGCTGATCCGTTTTTTAAAACCCAAAGAGTAACTCATGCCGACTTTTACCACCCGCCCCGAAATCACCGGCACCTTCGGTGTCGTCACCTCCACCCACTGGATCGCAAGCGCCGTCGGCATGAGCATCCTGGAAAAAGGCGGCAATGCCTTCGATGCCGCCGTCGCGACCGGGCTTGTGCTGCAGGTTCTGGAACCGCATCTGAACGGTCCGGCAGGCGACCTGCCGGTGATCTTCCACAAGGCCGGTACCGGCGAAACCAAGGTTGTCTGCGGCCAGGGCCCTGCCCCGGCGGGAGCCACAATCGAGCATTACAAGGCGGAGGGCCTGGATCTCATTCCGGGCAACGGTCTGCTGTCGACTGTCATTCCGGGCGCTTTCGACGGCTGGATGCTGATGCTGCGCGACCACGGCACCTTGAGCCTGCGCGACGTGCTGGAGCCTGCGATCTATTACGCTGAAAACGGCCAGCCGATGCTGCCGGGCGCAGCGGCAACCATTGGCGGCCTGAAGGACTTCTTCCAGACAGAGTGGCCGACGTCCTTTGAGACCTGGGTACCGGGTGGAACCGTGCCGGAAGCCGGCGAGATGTTCAAGAACCCGGTTCTCGCCCAGACCTGGACGCGGCTTTTGAGCGAAGCGGAAGGCCAGACCGGCCGCGAGGCCCAGATCGACGCGGCACGCGACTGTTTCTATCGCGGTTTCATTGCCGAGGAGATTGCGGCCTTCCTGGAAAAGACCGAGGTGATGGATGGCTCGGGCGCCAAGCACAAGGGTGTGCTCACCGCCGACGATCTGGCGAGCTGGAGCGCGACTTACGAAGATCCGCTCCTGGGCGACTATCACGACTGGACCGTTGCCAAGACCGGCCCGTGGGGACAGGGGCCCGTGCTGCTGCAGGCGCTGGCTCTGCTGAAAGGCTTCGACATCGGGGCCATGGACCCGGCCGGCGCCGACTTCGTCCACCATGTGACGGAAGCCATGAAGCTCGCCTATGCTGACCGCGAAGTCTATTACGGCGATCCGGCCTTTGTTGACGTTCCGATGAGCACACTGCTGTCGGAAGACTACAATGACGCGCGGCGGAAACTGATTTCCGACACCGCCTCCTTCGACCTGCGCCCCGGCGTTCTGCCGGGCTTCGAGGACCAGGTGGCGGCCAACATGGCCGTGATCGAACGCGCCGGCATTGCCAACACGGGTCTTTACGAACCGACGATGGCGCATCTTTCGGAGCGGCGGGGCGACACGGTTCATCTCGACATCATCGACCGCTGGGGCAACATGGTTGCCGCAACACCGTCCGGTGGCTGGCTGCAATCCTCGCCGATCATTCCCGCGCTCGGTTTCTGCCTGAATTCACGCGCGCAGATGTTCTGGCTGGAAGAGGGCCTGCCGACCAGCCTGGCGCCCGGCAAACGCCCACGCACCACGCTGACACCGAGCCTTGCCTTCCACGAAGGCCGGCCGGCGATGGTGTTCGGTACGCCCGGCGGCGACCAGCAGGACCAGTGGCAGCTCTCCCTGTTCCTGCGGCTTGTGCATCACGGCCTCAACCTGCAGGAAGCCATCGACCTGCCGCTGTTCCACACCACCCATTTCCCGACCTCCTTCCACCCGCGCCAGCGCCAGCCGGGGCACGTGATGGCCGAAGGCAATTTCAGCGCCGAGACGATCAATCTGCTGCGGGCCCGCGGGCATTCGGTGGAGGTTTCCGGCAACTGGACCATCGGCCGGCTGACCGCCGCCAAACGCAGCGCTGACGGCGTTCTGAAGGCAGCGGCAACACCGCGCCTGATGCAGGCCTACGCCATCGGTCGATAAAGACAAACATCAGCCCACCGGTGCCTTGCAGACATTGGCACCGGTGTGCTCTGTCTGAGCTATGCGAGGAGCTTCCTGAGGGCTTCGGCATCGATTGCCCGGCAGACCGCGCCGGACGGACGCGCCGTTGGCGTATCTTCAGCGGCCAGCATGGCGTTGAGAACGGCTTCCTCGACTGCTTCTACAGCGGCCATATAGACCGGATCGAGCAGATCGTCGTTCAGCGACACCATGGATTTCCACGGTCCACTGAGCTGCGGCAGATCCATTTCATTGGCGGTGCTGAAGGCAAGGAAGATATCGCCGGAATTGTTTCCGCCCGGGGTGCCGCCCCGACCGATGCCGATGGTCGCGCGGCGGGCCAGGCGGTCGAGCTGGCACGGCAGCAGCGGCAGATCCGTTGCGATGATGACGATGATCGACCCGCGTTCCGCATTGAAACCGGGTATCCGGTTCTCCGTCATTTTCTCGCCTACCGGCTGTCCCAGCACCTTGAGCCATGGCCGAACGCCGTGATTGGCCTGCACAAGAACCCCGAGCGTATGGGTTTTTCCACCCGCTTCGACACGCCGCGAGGCCGTGCCGGTTCCGCCCTTGAACTCGTAGCAGATCATGCCCGCGCCGCCACCTACATTGCCTTCGGCGGGCGGTTCTGATGTTGCATTTTCAAGGGCTTTTGCCGCGTGTTCCGGCCGCACATGCAGGCCGTTGATATCGTTCAGGACTCCGTCATAGGTTTCGGCAACAACCGGCATCGCCCAAAGATGGTTGTTTTCCCAGGCATCGCGGTAGGTGTCGACCATCCAGCGCACGGCGGCCTCATGCGCGGCGCCCACGCTGTGCGTGTTCGTGATCAGGATCGGACCGGTGAAATAGCCGGCGTCCCTGACCCAGTGGCTGCCGGTCATTTCGCCATTACCATTCAGCGCATGCAGCCCCGCCCACACGGGACGCGGAGTCGACAAGCGGCCCCGGGGCAGGATTGCCGTCACGCCGGTCTGTACCGGAAGGCCGTTTGTCGCCAGCGCCGGTGTCCGTCTTGAGGAAAGCGTCTCGTAGCCGACAAGCACACCTTCGACATCGGTGATCGCGTTTTGCGGTCCCGGTGTGCCCGGCATGGGCAGCCCCAGATCGCGGGCGCGTTTGGACTTGAGTTTCTGCGTCATTTCTTGCGGGACCGCATGTAGAGGCCTACGGAGGCGATGATGAAGGAGAACGCCAGCATGACCGTGGCGATTGCATTGATTTCCGGTTTGATGCCCCTGCGGAGCATGCCGTAGATGTGAACCGGCAACGTGGTGGAATCGACGCCGGAGATGAAATAGGTGATCACCAGATCGTCCATCGAGATGATGAAGGCGAGCATGGCGCCGCCGATAACCCCCGGTGCGATCAGCGGCAGGGTCACCCGTTTGAACGTCGTCCAGCCGTCCGCCCCCAGATCCGCCGATGCCTCTTCAAGGCTGTCGTCCATATCCGAGATACGGGCGCTGACCACGATGAACACATAGCTGCTGAGGAAGGTGCAGTGGCCGATGATGATGGTGTGCAGCCCAAGCCCGAAACCAAAGGACACAAAGAAGATCAGAAGCGCTATGCCGAGGATGATGTCGGGCATGATCATCGGCATGAACATCAGGGCGCGGTAGAAGTTCTTGAGGCGGAACCTGAAGCGGGCGACTGCCAGCGCGACCGACGTGCCGAGCACCGTCGACACGGCCGTGGTGATGAGAGCCACCGTCAGGCTGTTCAGCACCGCACTATAGAGCTGATCGGTCGATTCCACATAGAGCGTCAGCTCGTTCAGCTCCGTCGGAAAGCCGAAGATCGTCCGGTACCAGTCGAAGGTAAACCCCTGCCAGATCATCATGTTGACCGGGTTGGAGTTGAACGAGAACACCGTGATCAACAGGATCGGCACATAAATGAAAATCAGGAACAGCCAGCCGTAGACCGACAGGGCCAGGTTTCTCAAGGAGATCTTGCGTCTCATGTCGCGACCTCCTCTGCCACTTTCGCTGCCCCCGACCGCCGGTCTTCGCGCGTGACGATACGGATGTAGTAAAGCAGCAGGACAAGCACGGCGGCCATGACCATCATTCCGAGCGCGGCTCCGAAAGGCCAGTTGCGCGCCGACAGGAATTGCTGCTCGATCAGGTTGCCGATCATCACCACCTTTGCTCCGCCCAGAAGCGACGGCACGATGAAGTTGCCGAGGCTTGGGATGAAGACGATGATCGAGCCACCGACGATGCCCGGCAGGGTCATCGGCAGGATGACGCGAAAGAAGGTCTGAATCCGGTTGGCGCCCAGGTCCTGCGAGGCTTCGATCAGGCTGAGGTCGAGCTTTTCGATGCTGGCGTAGAGCGGCAGGAACATGAAAGGCACGAACACATAGACCATGCCGATGACGACCGCGGTTCCGGTGAAGATGATTTCCAACGGCTCATCGATCAGCCCGAGGCCCATCAGCGCCTGATTGAAAAAGCCGGTCGGCCGCAGGATCAGGACCCAGGCGAACAGGCGTACGATCAGGCTGATGAAAAACGGCAGCGTGATCAGGAAGATAACCAGGTTCTTCCGCTTCTCCGGCATGCGCGACACCCAGAAGGCGACCGGGTAACAAAGGATGAGGCTGAGGAGAACAGTTGTCGCGGCGAGCTTCACCGAACGCAGGAAGATTTCAAAATAGACCGGATCGAAGCGTTCGTATTTGGTGTCGGCCCAGCCCAGAATACGGCCGTAGTTCAGGTGGAAGAACTTCCATTCAACACCGCCATAAAGCCCCGGTGTGAGCCAGGAATAGACGATCATGATGGTGAGCGGTCCGAGGAAGAAGACCGCGAGAAAGGCGGACGGCGGCAGCAGCAGGCCGAACAGCGTCAGCTTTCGCCTGTGTTCCAGGGTGTGGTGCGCCTTGCTCATGCCGGCGCTCCCTGTCCTGGAATGAGGTGCACGGCATCATGCGGCACGAACAGCGAAGTCTGTTCGCCGATCGTGTGATGCGACGTGCCTGGCCCCGCCCGAAGCGACGCCCGGACAGGCGGCAACCCCTTGCACGCCAGGACAAGATGATAGTCGGTTCCGGCGAAGAAGCTCTGGCTGACTGTGCCCGAGATCTCGTGCCCAGCACGCTCGTCAGGATTGCTTTGCCCAACGCTTTCAACGAGGTTTTCCGGCCGGATCAGCACCTTTGCCGGATCGCCCCGCTTCAGGCCGTTCACCGGGCAATCGCGAATGACGGTGCCGTCGGCCAGCACGACGTCGCAGCTTTCGCCTTCAACCGAAACCACCGTGGCATCCAGAAGATTGCTTTCACCGATGAAGCGGGCGACGAACTCGTTCCCGGGGCGGCGATAAAGCTCCTCCGGGGCATCAAGCTGTTGGATGGTGCCGCCGTTCAGCACCGCGATCCGGTCCGACATCACCAGCGCTTCTTCCTGATCGTGCGTGACGAAAATGAAGGAAATGCCGAGTTCGTGCTGCAGGGTCTTCAGTTCCTGCTGCATCTTGTGGCGCAGGTTCTTGTCGAGCGCCGACAGGGGCTCATCCAGCAGCAGGATCTTCGGCTGGGCAACCAGTGACCTGGCAAGCGCCACCCGCTGCTGCTGGCCGCCGGAAAGCTGGCCGATCTTGCGTGCGCCCATGCCGGCAAGGCCGACGAGCTCGAGCATGCTGCCGACACGCTCCCTGATCTCCGCCTTCGGGACGCCGCCAACCTCGAGGCTGTAGGACACGTTCCGCTCCACGGACAGATGCGGAAACAGGGCGTATCTTTGAAAGACGGTGTTGACCGGCCGTTTGTGGGCCGGCTGGTTGGACAGTGGCTGGCCATCTATGTAGATCTCGCCGCTGTCGAGATCCTCAAACCCGCTGACAGCCCTGAGCAACGTGGTCTTGCCGCAGCCCGATGGCCCAAGCAGCGTCAGGAACTCGTTGTGAGCCACTGTCAGGGACACGTTGTCCAGCGCACGAATAACGCCGCCTTCGGGAGCATGAAAGCTCTTGGAGGCGTTCTCGATCCTTAGAATTCCTTGCATTCTACCCCCTCGGAGCGTCAGGTGACATGCGCGGCCCAAGGCCGCGCAGTCTCATCATGACGGTCGTCCGCATCCGGCGTCACTGAGCCGTTTTGATGCGTGTCCATTCGCTGTTGTAGAGCTGCAGGTCGCGGCCGAGATCCTCGAAGATCTGCAGCTTTTCCATCACCTCTTGCGGCGGGTAGATGCTTTCATTGTTGGCGATTTCCGGCGGTAGAAGCTCCCGCGCCGGCAGGTTGGGCGTGCCGTTCATTTGCTGCTGCACGTTCAGCGCGGCAATTTCCGGCTGAAGATAGAACTGCAGGAACTTTTTCGCGTTTTCCTTGTTCGGAGCACTGGCGAGGACGCAGATGTCCTCCTGGTACATGGTCGCGCCTTCCTTCGGAATGACATAGGCAAGCACGTCCGGAGCCTGCTGCACGAAGATATTCGCGCCGACATACCAATGCGCCGCCGCCACATCGCCCGACTGGACCAGCGGAATGCTGTCATAGGTGAAGGCCGTGACGTTCTTCTTGCGCTCCAGAATGTAATCGGCGGCAGCCTTGATTTCGGCTTCGTCGGTGGAGTTGACGGATGTGCCGTTCATGATGTGGCCGATGCCGATGGTCTCACGCAGATCGTCCAGAAGGATGATCTTCTCGCCCTTGTCGGCAAGGGCAAAGAAGTCCTCCCAGCCGGTCATCTCGGCGACCTTTTTCTTGTTGTAGGCGATGCCGACGGTGCCCCACGCGTAGGGCAGGCAATATTCGGCATCCGGATCGGTCTTCGCGCGAATGAACTGCGGATCGATGTTCTTGAAGGCCGGATCGCTGCCGATATCGGTTTTTTCCAAAAGGCCGAGCTGGAACATGATGTCGTGCATGTGGACCGACGGGAACACGATATCGTAGCCGGTGGCGCCCGCCTGGATCTTCGCCAGCATTTCCTCGTTGGAGCCGTAGGTGTCCAGGTTGACCTTGATCCCCGTCTCCTCGGTGAATTTGGCCAGGACCTGCGGATTGATGTAGTCGCCCCAGTTGTAGAGATTCAGTTCTTCGTCGGCCTGCGCAGCACTGGCAACAGCCACCAGTGCCGCTGCCGCAAGTGTTGCCTTGGCAACTCTCTTCAGCGTGTCGTTAGTCATGGAACCCTCTGGTTTGCTGCCACGTTTCTGGGAGGTGAACGGGCTTGCGTCCAAAAGGAGATTGAATTATGACATTTCTGTCAAATGTTATTTTTCTGTCATTTTGGGAGCTGACATGGAAGCCGGGTTCTCGTCCTTTCCCCAGGCCAAATTCGATGAATTCCTCAAGCGCTTGCAGGATGAAACGCCGAAACTCCCCAAGCAGGAAGCCCGGCTTGCGCAGTTTGTCAGCCTGAATATTTCATCTCTCGGACTGGAAACCGGCAAGTCGCTCGCGGAAAAGGCCGGCGTGTCGGAGGTTACCGTCGGCCGGTTGCTGCGCCGCCTCGGATGCGACGGCATGAAGGGGCTCAAGCAGCTCCTGCGCGAGCATTATTCGGTTACCACCGCCTCCTTCGTCACCGACGGCGACATTCCCGTCCGTTTCGTTGAAACCCTGGAGGCCGAGGTCCAGGGGCTGACCAATGTCTTCAACCAGACCCAGGGCGGCAATTGGGACGAAGTCTCCCGGCTGCTGTCGGACGCCGAGACGATTTTTGCCACTGGGTTTCAATCGATCCGCGGAACCGTGGAGGATTTTGCCCGCCGTTTGGCGCTCGCTCGCAAGAATGTCCACTTCCTGTCCGCCCATGACAGCATGCTGGGCGAATGGCTCGACCAGAGCCCGGAAAGCGCGGCCTCCAGTTGCCTCATACTGGTGGATGTCGTTCCTTACGCGTCGGAGTCGCTGAAGCTTGCCCGGCTGGCCAAGAGCCAGGGCCGATCTGTCATTGTGGTGTCCGATGAATATTGCCACTGGAGCCGGGAGATCGCCGACGCAGCCATCTATGCTCCCTCCAGAACAGGGCTTTTTCTGGAATCGACCATCGGCATTGTTGCCGCGCTCAGCCTGATGGTTGATGTGGCCGCCAGGGCCAACGAGACAGCTTCCGCTCACCGGCTGGTGCAATGGAAGGCGAATTCGAAGAAGCTCGGATTGTTCTAGAGTGTGGACCCAGGTTCAGAACGTGGGCGGCGTGCAGGCACTGACGACGACACACCGCTCGTTCCGGAGCGCCTTGAACCTGTGCGGCGTCGTGCTCTTGAAGAGGTAGGCATCCCCCGGCCCGAGGATCTTTCTCTCCTCACCGACAGTAACCTCAAGCCGCCCTTCAATGACGATCCCGGCCTCCTCACCCTCGTGGCTGAGCATGACCCGCCCCGTATCCGCGCCCGGCTCATAAACCTCATAGAGCATCTGCAAATCGTGTCCGAACAGGCTGTTGCCGACCTGCCTGTAGGAAATGGTGCCCTTGCCGATTTCGGTCAGCTCATCCGCTCCGAAAAACACCTGCTCCTGGCGCTCCGGCTCATAGGCAAAGAACTCCGACAACCCGATGGGTATGCCGTCCAGAACGCGCTTCAGTGCGCTGAGGGATGTGTTGATCTTTGCCGCTTCAAGCTGGGAGATGAACCCGTTGGTGACACCCGCCCGTTTGGCCAGCTCCCGCTGCGAATATCCATGCGCTTGCCGGATCGCCCGCAAGCGCAATCCAACGTCCTTTGAGAAGTCATCGGTGTTTAGTGTGTTTACCATCATAAACACTCTGTCACTCGATGTGCTTCTTTTCAATGCGTTCGCATGGAGAAGAAACAGACTTTTCGCGAAGTCGAAATCGGCGCTTCCTAGAGGGAACGACCGAGGAGACATCCATGAACATCGTCCGTAACGACACAGATTTTCGATCCAACCAGCCGCTTGATGCCTATTGGATGCCCTTTACCGCCAACCGGCAGTTCAAGCAGGCGCCGCGCATGCTGGTCTCCGCCAAGGGCATGCATTACCGCAGCGATGACAATCGCACCATTCTCGACGGCACCGCGGGTCTGTGGTGCTGCAACGCCGGGCACGGCCATGAGGAAATCACCAATGCGGTCGCCCGGCAGCTGTCGGAACTGGACTTCGCCCCGTCCTTCCAGATGGGCCATCCGATCGCCTTTGAATTTGCGGACCGGCTGAAACAGGTTGCGCCCGATGGCTTCAACCACGTCTTCTTCACCGGGTCCGGATCAGAATCCGTCGACACCGCCCTCAAGATGGCTCTGGCTTATCACCGTGCCCGCGGAGAGGCCTCCCGTACCCGTCTGATCGGCCGGGAACGCGGTTATCACGGTGTCGGCTTCGGCGGCATTTCCGTCGGCGGCATCGTCAACAACCGCCGGCATTTCGGCTCGCTTCTTACCGGCGTCGATCACCTGCCGCACACCCATGCACCCGAACACAACAGCTTCAGCAAGGGTCAGCCGGACTGGGGCGCTCACCTGGCTGACGATCTGGAGCGGATCGTCGCCCTGCACGGGGCGGAAACGATCGCTGCGGTCATCGTCGAACCGGTTGCCGGCTCCACCGGCGTGCTGATCCCGCCCAAGGGATACCTGGAACGGTTGCGCGCGATTTGTGACCGTCACGGCATTCTGCTGATCTTCGATGAGGTCATCACCGGTTTCGGGCGGCTTGGAGCCCCCTTCGCCTCAGACTTCTTCGGCGTGAAACCGGATCTCTTCACCACCGCAAAGGGCCTGACCAACGGCGTCATTCCGATGGGCGCGGTCTTCGCGCAGGACGCCGTCTATGATGCCTTCATGGATGGGCCTGCCGAAACGATAGAACTCTTTCACGGCTATACCTATTCCGGTCATCCAGTTGCCTGCGCCGCCGGCCTTGCCACGCTCGACATCTACGAGAAACAGAACCTCTTGACCCGAGGCGCCGAGATTTCAAACTCTTGGCAGGACAAGATCCACACGCTCAAGGGCGCAAAACACGTCAAGGACATCCGGACCATCGGCGTGATTGCCGGGATCGAGCTTGAACCGCGCGAGGGAGCCGTGGGTCAGCGCGCCTACGAAGTCTTCGTCAAATGCTTTGAAGCCGGGCTTCTGATCCGCGTTACCGGCGACATCATCGCACTGTCACCTCCCTTGATTGTGGAGGAAGAGATGATCGACCAGATGGTGGAGACGCTTGGCGCGGTTCTGTCCGAGACAGCGTAGTTTTCTGCCGACCGGAACATTAAAGCCCCGCCGGGTAACCGGCGGGGGTGTTTTTCTTCTGTCCTGTTCGCATGTCTTGCCGGGTTATCGACCCTGTGGCAAAGGACACTGGCCAGGTTCGCACGGATATCACCTTCAACGACCTGGTCTGCACTGCCTCGGCAATCTCGCTTACGGTTGAGCAGGACGAAATCGCCCGTTGGGTGCAGACAATACACTGACGGACGAAAGGTCGCTATAGCGCCTCTGAGGTGCCGATCACCGTATTCTGCCGGAGCGTCTGCTTTTCGGGCGTGAACCGAACGCCATCCATAAAGCTCTTCGTTTCACGGAATAGGTCACGCGCTTCCGGTGTGAATACGGCACTCATGAAGTCGTGGACCGCTCACGGATACTCGTCGCAAGGAAACCGGCTCGTATCCGGTATGGGGCAGAAAGGGAACCGGCGAGATTTGTGTGCAAAGTCATTGAAGCGGACATTCGCATAAAGCAGGTGCACTGTGGCATTCGGCCCACTGCTGCCATTCGTCCGGTTCCACTTCGCTGCGATGCGGCCAGTCAAAGGAGACATTCGTTGCATCTGCAAAGACGGCCGGCAACCAGACCCCGGCAATGCGGACAATGTTGACACGCGTGGGAGGACCGGCTTTAAACTTCTGGAACGTATCTGACGCGCGCACAATTCACCGGTATTCTATGAGCGGATGGAGGTCACATGCTTTGGAAGGGCATTGCCAACTTGCTTTCTGCTTCCTTTCCGGTTGCCTCAGCTTCCGACGGTAAATTCAAACGTGATGCCGATAAAGATCCTGCGATCTGTTCAAGTGTGAACGCATCGCGCTTTCGGCATCTTCAGCAACACCACTTTCGATGCACTCGACGATCTTCGAATGCTCGGCAAGTGTGACCTTTTCTCGTCCCGACCAGATCAGCAGGTCCGTATGATAATTGAACAGCCAGTTGAGCATGGCGTCACTCACCGCTGCAAAAATTGGATTGCCCGAGATGGATGCAATCTTGCTGTGAAACGCGATATCGGTCTTGATGAAATCGGACGGATTGCCGAGCAGATCGTTTTGATCGATGACAAGCTGCTTGAGCTCGGAAAGGTCTTCTGGCGAGGCCTTTTCGGTCGCGATCCGGACCATGCCGACCTCGAACAGTCTGCGCGCCTCCTTGAGGTGTTCAAGATTGTCCGAAGAAGCGGACAACAGCATGCGCGCCACCATGTCCATCTGCCGGAACGCGAGATCCGCTGAGAGCTCGCTGACCCGGGAGCGCTCTCCTTGCGAAATCGAAATGAGCCCCTGGGTATGCATCGTTTGCATGGCCTCGCGCACGGCAGGCCTGCCGACGCCGAAACGTTGCATCAATTCACGCTCGGACGGCATGGGATCGCCGGGAGCAAGCTCTCCCCGCACGATCATTTCACGCAATCGATCGAAAACTTGATCGGAGAGTTTTCGCCGGACAATCTTGTCGTCACCGGCTCCCGTGCCGTTCCAGTTTTCCATGACCCGCCAATCTGATCCTTTCATCGTTGGGTTTTCTGCATATTGCGGCAACTCAACGTCACAAATGATTGCAGATTCATCACCCTTCGGAGTACTTATAGCCGGAGAACTTCGAATGGACCAAGCGTCGTCGGATCGTCACAGGCAATTTCCAACTCCTGGTCTGTCAGGTTAGAGGCAATCTTCAGAACCTCACCATCTTTCTCCACACAAAGAGAAGCTATTTTATCCGCTCCTACACAGTCGCATTTTATAACCTTTGCATCGCTCAGTGCAGCGAGGGTCGAGACCACCTCACCGACAGGCCAAAGAGATCCGTTTGCTTCGTCAACGATTCCTCTTGGGCCAGTGAAACTGGCCGGAACCCATTGGTAAATGTCAGCCTGTGCAATCGCGGAAGCATAGCCCATGGTCCAGGCTGCGGCGAAAAGGCCACGTTGGCGCGGATCGTCATGGGTCATGCAAAGTCGATTTTTGCCGGGATTGGCAAAAGTCCGGGAACCGTAAGGATTTTGGCGCATGCCGATGCTCGACGGTCCAAGCCTGTATTCCTTGTCCTTGCCGATGAGTGCCCGGGCAGAGCGCGTGATGTGCGGCAAGGTTTCAAGTGTTTCGATGACACTGTCGTCATCGGCCGCGTGAACGATCGGATTGGTTGAATGGGTGACAAAATCCAGCAATGACACTGGAGGCCGTTTGCGGTTCAACTCAGTGAAATAGCTGAACATTCCGCCGCCGAGCTTTGTCGTGGGAAAAGCTTGTCTTGCAGCTGCATAGATTATCGACAATGGAGGGCACTCGGGCCATTCACTTCCCGGTGGTGTCGACCGACGATCTACAGAAGGACAAACCGCGATTGAGTTCAACTCAAGCCCGCTTCGTTTTACCATGCTGGCCAGGTTCTGAAATTCTGCCTCAAGGTCTCCATCACAGGCGACTACATATTCGAGATCGTAGGACGCCTGGAAAAGGTCTTGCAAGGACCGGAAATTCTCAAGTTCCTTCAATCCGTGCGATAGTGTTGGATCCAAATGACACAAGAGTGCGGCAGGGTTTACCTCTTCCAGAAGCCCGACGTGTTCGATGGCGGATCTGGTGTCTTCAGGGCTGATCAACAGTCCAATTTGCGGCAGATGGCTCTTTGTTGCTTCGCCTGCAACAATCTCAACAGCTCCGGTTGCATTGCCATGCCGTGCCGGGAAGACCGATGCACCTTCGATTTCACTCATCTCAATTTCGAGTGTTACCGACTGATTGACCTCTTGTCCCGCGTCCATGACATACGGCCAGGGTAGCGCCAACGGTCTCACATAGGTCTTGTAGGAGGCGTCGGACCAGTTGCGCTGGTCCTCCATTTCGAACTCGTCGCCGTCCATCCGGCATCGGGCCTTCAAGTGCGGCGCAGGTGCGTGGGTCAGCGACCGGATTGACTTGAAGGGTTGCCAGGGGTCTATGAGGTCGGGAAACCTGGTTCGATCGACCGCGCCGTTGCAATGCTCGACCTCGAGGGGTTCGCCGGCCACTCCATTGATCGGATGCAAAACGGTGAAACCGCAGCGGTTGGTTTCGAAGACGCCGTCGGCGACAGCCGAGGAGGCAAATCTCAAAGACCCGGTTTCCGTTCCGGTGATTTGTGCCTTGACGCTGAGATCCGCCCCCTGGTTCCGGTAACTGGAAACGTAGGATATCTCAAACTTCCCGGGCTCTTCCAGGATAACGAGATCGGAAATGGTCGCGGCAAGCGTGCCCCAGTCCCTGTCGCGTACAACGTAGGATATGGCCCGCAAAACTTCATGGCCTTCGAAACGGATGTACCGCAGATTTCCGTTTTCCAGCCGCACTTCCAGCGGCCCTGCGCGCAATATCCGGAATGGCTCCGGGACCGTTTCCGTTCCGTACAGGCGAATGCGTCTCTCTTCGCTCATGTCAGGCGGTGTCCAGCTTGATTGTCCGGCTGTTCTCGGCAGCGGAAAGATACGCAGCCTCGACCAGTTCCAACGTATTGAGGTTGTCCAGTCCCGATGTCTCAGGCGCGCTGGAAGCATTCAGGCAATCGATGAAATGGCGCTGGATGTTGTAGACGCTTTCCTGAATGTTGTGCCAGGGGCGCTCCGCCCAAGAAAGCAGCGGGGGCGATACGTCCAGTTCCCGGGTGCCGGACGCGTTGTGCAGCACCAGCCTGTAACCGGGCATCAGCCTCAGCGTTCCCTCGCTGCCATCCACCTCGAGAAGGCTTTCGGGAAAGCTCTCCCGGGGGAGCCGTGATGCATAGCTGCAGTCGACAACACTGGTGACGCCGCTTTCGTGTACTAGCATCATGGTCGCGACATCTTCCGCCCGAATGGCCGGATTGACGCGTTTTGTGCTTGCGGAGATCGTGCGCGCGTCGCCGAACAGGAAGCGTACAATGTCCAGGATGTGGATTCCCAGATCCTGAATGATGAAACGGTCATCCGTCGCAAGATACGGCTGGCCGGAATAGACATCATAGGCCGAACGGAAACTGACCCGTCCCCAGAACGGCGTTCCGATGCTTCCCTTGTCGAGTTCGGCCTTTGCAGCCCGGATTGCCGACTGCCAGCGAAAGTTCTCGTGCACCATTAAGGTCACGCCGGCGGAGGCCGCCGCATCGATCATTGCCTTGCCATCTTCCATCGCGTCAGCAAAGGGCTTCTGGCAGATGATGTGCACTCTCGATCCGGCCGCGAGTTCGACCAATGGCCGGTGGGTCTGAACCGTCGTGGCAATATCGACAAAGTCGAGCTCTTCCGATTTCAATAGATCGGCCGCATCGGTATAGGTCCGCTCGACGCCAAAGCGGTCCGCCGTCTCCTTCAGGCGGTTCTCGTCGCGGTCGCACAACGCGGTGATGGCTGCTCCCTCGACATCGGCCCATGCGTGCATGTGGTTCCGGGCAAAAAAACCGCAGCCGATCAGTGCGCCTTTCTTCATGAAATCCTCCTCATGCTGCGGCGGCCTGCTGCTGCAGTGCTACGCGGGCCTGCAGCCTTTGCTGCGCCTGGTCGACAACAACCGCGGCGATGATCACCAGGCCCTTGATGACGGTCTGCCAGAAGGAACTGACACCCATCATCACGAGTCCGTCGGACAGCACGCCTATCACGAATGCGCCGACGATCGTTCCGCCAATCCGTCCGCGGCCGCCCGACATGGACGTGCCGCCGAGGACAGCCGCGGCAATCGCGTTGAGTTCGAAGGTCTCGCCCGTCGCCGGATGCGAGGCCACCAGCTGTGACGAGATGACAAGGCCGACGATGGCGGCGCAGAAACCCGAGAACATGTAAACGAACATCTTGACGCGGTTGACCTTCACGCCGGAGAGGGCGGCCGCCTTCTCGTTGCCGCCGACCGCATAGATATGCCGTCCCAGTGGTGTGCGCCCGGCGATATAGGCAGCGGCCAGCCCGACGGCAATCAGCAGCCAGATGGAAACCGGAATGCCGAGAAAGCTTCCCGTCCCGAGCAGGTGAAAACCCGTCGATCCGTAGGCCTCGTTGCCGACGAGGTTTGGGAAAGTCGCCCCGTCAGAGGAAAGCAGCGCCAGGCCGCGTGCCACGTAAAGCGTCCCCAGCGTCGCGATGAAGGGTGCCACATTGAGGCGCGTTATCAGCACGCCGTTTATCGCTCCGACAAGAACACCGACCGCAAGCGTGATGAGAATGATCTCAAAGATGTTGAAATAGAGCGAATACCCGATCCCCAGATCGATACCGTTGAGGATGAGAAAGCCCGCCACCATTCCGCACAGGCCGACAATCGACCCAACCGAGAGATCGATCCCCCCCGTGATAATGACGAAGGTCATGCCGATCGCCAGAAACGCGTTTAGTGCCACATGCTTGGACATGATGACGAAATTCGCGGTGCTGAGGAAATTCGGAGCCGCAAACGAAAAGAAGGCAAACACCGCGATCAAGGCGATGAAGGTCCTGAGCTTCAGCAGCAGCAGGATCATCGGTTGTCCGCCGGAGGTGCCCGAAGGCTGCAAGGTGGTGACTGATGTCATCCGTTACTACTCCCAATGACATGACCTGCCTCGGAGGCAGGAGCGTGACCGATCGCGGAAGCCGCGATTATCTGTTCTTCCCTGACGCTGGCACCATCGAACTCGCCCGTGGTGCTGCCGTTCGACATCACGATGATCCGGTCGGACAGGGACATGACTTCTTCGAGATCCGAAGTGACGAACAGGATCCCCAACCCCTCCGCCGCCAGCCGTCGCATGGTGCGGAAGACTTCGGCCTTGGCACCGATGTCGATGCCGCGGCTCGGCTCGTCCATCAAAAGGACCTTGGGCGAGGTCATCAACGCCTTGCCGATCACGACCTTCTGCTGGTTGCCACCCGAAAGCGAACTGACCGGGTTCTCCATGCTGGCGATCTTGATGGCGAGGTCCTTGACGAACCGCTTCACCGTCTCCCGTTCCGCGCCAAGGCTGAGGTGTATGCCCTTTACGAAACTACCCAGGCTCGACAGGGACATGTTCTCCCGGATCGGCAGGATCTGGATCAGGCCCTCCGACTTCCGGTCTTCGGGGATAAGCGCCAGTCCCCGCCCGATACGGCCTGCTACATCGGGTTCGTTCAGGTGCCGGCCCTCTACGTAGAAATCGCCCGTGGAATGGGGATGCTGAGCCATGATGCATTCGAACAGCTCGGAGCGCCCCGCGCCCATGAGGCCGTAGATCCCGACAATTTCGCCCGCCCGCAAGGACAGCGACACATCATCGACAACGCGCTTTCCCGTCCGGCCCATCAGGCTGATGTTCTCGCAGCGGAACACCTCGTCGCCGAAGTCGTGTTCGACCGTCTTGGCGAAGTCCTTCGAGGCCGCACCAATCATGTTCTGCACGATCCAGGGCACGTCGACGCCGTCCATGCTTCTGGCACCGGTCCGCGCACCGTCCCTCAGCACCGTGATGTAGTCGCCGATCCGGATCAGCTCCTCCAGACGGTGCGAAATGTAAACGATGCCGACACCACGCTTCTTCAGGTCCGCGATGACCCGGAAGAGGATTTCGACTTCCGCCGCGCTCAGGGCGGAGGTCGGCTCGTCCATAATCAGGATCCGCGCATCCTGGGCAAGCGCCTTGGCGATCTCGACGATCTGCTGCTCGCCGATGCGCAGGTCGGACACCATCGCATCCGGTGATATGTCGTGCTCGAGGCGCTGCATGAGCGCCGCGGCTTCCGCCCTCTGGTCTCTTGCGGCGATATCGATTCCGGCGCGGGTCTTTTCCCGTGCGATGAAGATATTGTCGGCAACCGTCATGTTTGGAAACAGGTTGAGTTCCTGGAAGACGATGCCGATCCCGTGTGCCGCTGCCGTGCGCGTGTCGGGGAAGGTGACCTTTTCCCCCTGCATCAGGATTTCTCCCGAGGTCAGCTGCTCAACGCCGGCAATCACTTTCATCAAGGTGGATTTGCCGGCGCCGTTTTCACCGACGAGCACATTCACCGCGCCAAGCCGGACATCGAAGTCCACGTCCTTCAGCGCGTGTGTGCCTGGATAGACCTTGTTTGCGGCACGCACAGACAAGCCGATTTGGTGCTTTGCTTCTGTCATGATCCACCAAACTTCGTCGTCACCGGCGTGATCAGGTATGGCGGACCATCACCGCGCACCGTGAAGGCACCGAGCACATCAACAGTCTTGCCCACGAGATCGTCGCGGGGCAGATCTTTCAGAGCGCTTTCGTAGGCCTGTGTATTCAGGGAGCGGGAGAGCTGAGCGAACTCTATCTGATCCGTGAATGAAGAAAAATCGACAAAGGGAAGGATATCCCGAAGCGCCGTTCCACGGATCACCGGACCAAGCTGCAGGATGACGTCCGCCTTGCCATCTGCGGTAACGTCCACATACGCGGTTGCGGCACGTGTATCGGTTTTGGCCGCCAGGATTGTACCCTGTACCCGCGCGGCGAAGTTCCAGGGACTTCCCTCGCTGGACGGACGATAGCCGTACGCTTCACCGGCCGAACCTAAATCCGCTGCAATCGCGTCGCCGAGAACGGCCATGTCGGTCGCCGTTTGCTGAAGGTGTGGCAGAACCTGTTTGGCCCAGATGTCCGTAACCAGGGCATCCATGTCGCCGCCCGGACCGCTCGAAACGACTTGCTGGGCCTGACCGCCACTGTCATTCGTGGCAACATGCTTTTCGAGTTTGCAACCGCCCAGGCTGGCGACAGCCGCAAGGACTAACAACAGGGAAGGAACTGCGCCGCGATCCACTGTGCAACCTCCATGAACAGAATCCTTCCGGCAAAGTCCGGCAGGATTTTCAGGTTTTTCGTGGGAAAGATCACACCGCGGCGGAACAACCACTGCGGTGTGATATCGGGCCTAGTTCAGCGCGAACGTTTCGAGGTCACCGGCATTCGAGCTGTTGATCAGGACACAATCCATCAATTGCTTTTCGTCCTGACCGGTCGAACCCGTCCTCAGGTACTGGTCGGCCTGCTCCACCGCGATCTGAGCCTGGCGGTAGGCGGGTTGCAGCACGGTAGCCTTGATGCCGCCTTCCAGGATGGAGTCGCGTACATCGTTGCTGCCGTCAAACCCGACAACGATCACGTCCGTCCGTCCGGCAGCCTTGAGTGCCGCCCAGGCCCCCATGGCCATAGTGTCATTGCCTGAAATGACGCCCTTTATCTCGGGGTTGGCCTGGAGGATGGTCTCCATCTTTTCGTAGGCTTCCGTCTGGCTCCAGTTCGCCGACTGCTGGGCGACCATCTCCAGATCCGGGTACTGGTCAATTACATCGTGATAGCCCGCCGAACGAATACCGGCGTTGGTGTCCGCTTCGCGGCCAAGAAGCTCGGCATATTTGCCTTCCTCGCCCATCAGCCTGACAAACTCTTCCGCACCCAGCTGCGCTCCCTGGTAGTTGTTAGAGACGATTTGGGAAACGGCAATGCCTGTTTCCTTGATCTCGCGGTCAATGAGGAAGGACGGGATGCCGGCTTCCTTGGCCCGGCGCACGGGAGCGACGGTCGCGTCCGCACCCGCATTGTCGAGGATGATCGCCTTCGCACCACGGGCAATTGCCGTATCGAAGAGCTGGTTCTGCTTGTTCGGGTCGTCATCGTGGACGAGAACGAGTGTCTCATAGCCGAGTTCTTCGGCACGTTTCTGCGCGCCTTCAGCTTCCGCCTTGAAAAACGGGTTGTCATGTGACGGCGTGATGATTGCGATGAGGTCGGCTGCGGACGCGTAAGCGGGTGCAAGCAGAGTGGCTGCAACAGCAGCGCTGGCAAGCAGGATTCTTCTCGTGAATTTCATGTTGTCCTCCCAACAATAGGTTCAATTTCGTGGCTGATCCCGCGGAACTCCTCCAAGCCCCCCGGCACCAGTCTGAACGCCCGCCACACTTCGTGGCGGCCGCTCAATCAGGTGATCTGCCGGATGCTTTCCTTGATTTCGTCCGGCTTGAACACGCCGATCCAGTCGTCCCGCATGAGACGTTTTTTGCCGTTGGTGATGGCCTTGTTGCAGGCGTCGGAGAAGACGCCGTCGACTTCTTCCATGACGACCGCGCCAAGAATGTTCATGTGTCCCAGAAGAAAGTCCCGGGCCGCCACGGGGTCGACGCCTTGCCGGACGACTTCGTCCATGGCTTCCTTCATCACCACGAGTAGGGTCGCGCAGACGGTTTCGGAAAGGCCCGGTTCCAGAAGCGCCATCTGTTCGACCGAGACCCGGTGCGAGCGCAGGATTGGCTGGAAAATGGTTTTTGCAATCTCCTCGCCGATTGCATAGTCCTCTTCCGGCCCCTGCATGAGGGCGTTCACGATTGCCTGTTTGGCGGCGATACCACCAAAATAGTCGCGTTTCGCAGGCAATTGCGTTTCATCATTGAAGATCGGCGGATGGCAGGGATGGGTGACGAAGTAGGTCACGTCCTTGCGCTCGGGAAAGTGCCCGGCAAAAGGGGCAGCCGCATCCAGCGCGATCAACATCGTTCCCGGTGCAAGCTTGTCGATGATACCTTGCGCTACCTTTCTGATCGCGGTGTCCGGCACAGCAAGAATAACCGCACGTGCGTCTTCTAGCGCTGCGTCGACGTCGACACATTCGGCGCCGACCTCCGCCTTCAGCCGGTCTCTGCCTGCATCGCTGACCTCCACATGGGCAACGTTGAACCGGGAGCCTTTCAGGTTCTGGGAGAGTCTCACCCCCATTTTTCCTCCCGCACCGATGAGCGCGATTTTCATGTTTCCTCCAAATTTGCTGCCAGAATAAATTCACATACAAATCATGTTGTCAACTGGTATGATAAGTTGATAATCATATACTCAATGATCGAGCTGAAGGAGGACAGAGGACAGGTATGGGGAGGCTTTATGCAACGTATGATCTTGAAACCCCGGCAACCCTGGAGCGCGCCGCCGAGGTAATCGCGGGCGAGCAATCCTCGGGAACATTCCTGAAACTGCCGGGCGAAACAGACCGGTTGAGGGAGCGGTCAGGGGCAAGGGTCGAACGGGTCACGGCGACGTCGACAAGCAATGCCCCCTCGCTGCCGTGCCGGATCAGCGCGGAAACCTATACGCGTGGCGAGGTCGTTCTCTCCTGGCCGCTTGACAACATGGGCACGTCCCTTCCCAACGTCCTGGCGACTGTTGCGGGCAACCTTTTCGAACTGGCAGACGTGTCCGCACTTCGCCTGACGGACATTTCCTTTCCCGAAGAATTCACCACGGCTTATCCGGGTCCGGCCTATGGCCGGCAGGGCACGCTGGCGCTTGCCGGTGTCAGGGACCGGCCGATGATCGGAACGATTGTGAAACCAAGCGTCGGTCTCTCACCTGTCGAAACCGCGTCTCTTGTCGAAAAACTCGTCAAAGGCGGGATCGATTTCATCAAGGACGATGAACTTCAGGCAAACGGCCCTCACTGCCCCTTCGAGGAACGCCTGCAAGAGGTGATGAAGGTCATCAACTCGCATGCGGACCGTACCGGCAAGAAGGTCATGTATGCTTTCAACGTCACCGACGAACTGGACGTGATGCGCCGAAATGCGGACCTGCTGCAACAGGCGGGTGGCACCTGCGCGATGGTCAGCCTGTTTCCGCTCGGTCTCACGGGCCTGACTGCGATCAGGCGGCATGTCGACCTGCCGCTTCATTGCCATAGAAACGGCTGGGGCGTTTATTCGAGATCTCCGGATATCGGCATCTCGTTCCGGGTCTGGCAAAAGTTCTGGCGGCTGGCGGGCGCGGACCACCTGCATGTCAACGGGATCGCCAACAAGTTCAGCGAAACCGACGCCACGGTCATCGAAAACGCCCGATCTCTCGACGATCCATTGTCGGTCGAACACGGATATCAGGCGATGCCGGTCTTCTCGTCGGGGCAGACCGCCGTCCAGATGGAGGAAACCTGCCAGGCCGTCGGGCACACCGACTTCATTTATTGCGCCGGGGGTGGGATCATGGGACATCCCGGCGGTGTCGCCGGCGGTGTCGCGAGCCTGATACAGGCCGCGGAGGCGGCCGTAAGCGGAATTTCGGCACATGTTTTCGCGAAAGACCACAAGGAACTTGCCGAGGCTCTGGACCTCTTCGGGAAAAAAGACGGCACCGGAGAGAGGAAATGACCAGCGATCTTTTCATTTCCTATTACGGTGACGATTTCACGGGATCGACGGACGTGATGGAAGCCCTGACAACGGGAGGCGTCGAAACCGTCCTGTTCACATCCATCCCCAGCGAAAAACAGCTCGACAAGTTCAAGCATTGCCGCGCTGTCGGCATGGCGGGCATCAGCCGTAGCCAGACACCCGAGTGGATGTCGGAACACCTTCCGGCAATTTTCTCCTGGCTTTGGACACTTGACGCCCGTTTCTGCCACTACAAAACCTGCTCGACCTTCGACAGTTCGCCTAAAAAGGGCTCCATCGGCCGTGCCCTGGAAATCGGTTTAGCAACGTTTAGCCAGAAACGGACAGCGATTGTCGTCGGAGCCCCTCAACTTCGGCGCTACACCTATTTCGGCAATCTGTTCGCAGCTTACCGAAACGAGGTTTACAGGATAGACAGGCATCCCGTGATGAGCAGGCACCCGGCAACACCAATGCACGAGGCAGACCTTGTCAAACACCTGGCGAGACAGACAGATCTGCCTTTTGATTGTGTGACCCCGCTGGACGGCTCCATCGCCGCTAATCGCGACCAGGCCCCTGACATCGGCCAGGCGCGCAACTCCAGTCTCCTGATAGATGTTTACGACAGCCTGTCCCAGGTGGCCGCAGGAGGCTATCTCGAGGAAAACAGACAGGATCTCGGACCATTTATTGCCGGCTCGTCCGGCGCCGAATATGCCCTCCTGCGTAAATGGCGCGAACTTGGCCTGCTCCCGCCGGCGGCAGTATCGCCGCCCCTTGTCGCCAAGTCCCGTATCGCGGTTGTTTCGGGAAGCTGTTCGCCGACAACCGCGCGCCAGATCGAAACCGCGGAAGACCTGGGCTTCAAGGGAATAAAGGTCGACTTCAGGGCGCTTGCAACCGGTGACGGACTGAAGCAGGAAGTCGAACGCGTATTGCAGATGGCTTCAGCGGCACTCGAGGCAGGACAGAGCCCGATCCTTTACACCGCCAGGGGCGAAGCGGTCGAAACGGTTTCGGGTCCGTTGAACCTCGACAGCGTCGGAAAGACCCTTGGACACCTTCTGGCCACCCTCAAGGACCGGCATCATCTTGAGCGTGTTGCTGTGGCCGGCGGAGACACGTCAAGCCATGCTCTGGCCGCACTAGACATTTTCGCCCTGACACTCCGCCACGCCATCCCGACTACACCAGGTTCACCGGTGTGCACTGCACATACCCGCGGAGGATCTGAATTCGAGATAGCGTTGAAAGGCGGTCAGATCGGAAATGACAGGTATTTCGTGGATCTCCGTGACGGAGCGTTCAAAGGCTGAATAACGAAACCATGTAAGCAACCAAAGAGTGGCTTTTTGCGACTTGCCGAACACGTGCCATTACCTCCATCGATAGACCAATCTCAGTATTTGCTATGTCCGCTTTCGACAGCGCAGAGCTTCCATTAAACGACTGAATTGGGGACGCTTTGCTGACCGACAGGCTACGCCAGGAACGGCCATCAGCTCCGGAGCCATCTGTGAACGGTTTAGTTGCTCTGATCGGGCTTAGCTGACATTCATCGGCCCTGGATGTGGTGTCGATTCCGGCCCAAAGCCGACGGTGGGGTGTTGCGCAGCAGACGGCATCGAGGGGCCTAACTGTGCAACGCGGCGAATGACCGCTGGCAGATTTCGGTGAAATACTTCGTTGTCAATGAGGGGCTGAATTTTGCCTCACGTAAGTGAACACACAGACTTATTTGCGATATTAGTATGTTTGTGGTGGTGCGCCGATCAGGCTGCCCCGCCGAGGATAAGCGGCAGTGCGAAAAAGTTCGGCTTTCGCAGTCGGACCAATTTAACTCAGTGGTGATCGGGAGGCGTGTAAAGATTACCATTCTGCCAAAATAGTGAGATGTTCGCTCTGAACCCAGCATGACTGTTGACCTGCTGGCTTTTGTTAGCGAGTCCTCGATGAGGGGAGAATTGGATTGCCCAATAAAAATCAGGAAGCATGATGACCACTCTACCCCTTGCATGGATTGTCAGTATTTTGACCTCAATTGCTGCATTTGCGTTGTCTCAAGACACGCGCATACCTTTCTTGGCACGATTTTTCTTTTGTGCTTTTCTGCTAACGCTGGCCGCCGCTGGCTTGCTGCTGGGGCTTCGACTTTCATTTGACACGATGTGGGCAGCGGACCTTCAGCCGTTGGTGGCGGTGATGATTGCACCGTCGGCCTATCTTGGTTTCGAGGCATTGACCCAGAACGGCGCATCTGAATGGCGAAAACCGTTGCTCGTGAACGGCGTTCCGGTTGTCTTCGCGCAGGTCGCGATAATGTTAGGCCTCCCAGTGTCCGCTGATGTGTTTGTCCTGGGTATTACAAGTGTCTATCTTTTTCGGTTGGCACGGCTATTGCCCTGTACCGCGGATGATTTCGTGCACGTTGCTCCGCACGCGCTGCATATTCTGCGCTCCGCATTATATGCTGCGATATTCTTGCTTGGTTTGATGGTTGCCTCCGACCTTTTGGTCGTTGCCGCCAGCATGTTGGCGGGAGATGCCATTGTACTGAGATTCTTGACCGGACTATCAGGCGTGTTTACGACATTTATTTTTGTTGTCGCCCTAGTTGGGGTTCCGATGTTGTTGCGGTCGACAAAAGCCAGCCTTACCAGCCCGGAGGGTCCCTCTGACAGCGACCGTACAATGCTGGCTAAACTCGATGCGTTCATGAACGATACAAACATCTATACAGACAGCAATTTGACGCTCGCACGCGTTGCGCGGAGATTGTCGGTTCCAGTCCGAGATGTCTCAACCGCGATTAACCGAATAACGGGTGAAAATTTTTCTCGTTACATCAACGGCTTTCGTGTCCGTCATGCCCAAGATGCCTTGCGCGAAACAGAACTGCCGATCACAGAGGTGATGTTTGAATCTGGGTTTGTCAGTAAATCAAGTTTCAATACTGAGTTTCGGCGGATCACTGGGCGGACACCATCGCAGTTTCGTTCAGACAGGGCAAACGATTAATATCATCCGCCCTGCCTGTCTGGCTCTACATTTCTGAACAGCTCAAGCGGCTTGTCGTCGAGCCGAAGACGTCCGCAACAATGGAGGTTCCCGGATTAAGTACGAAGCCGTGCTTTATACTTAATCCGCTTTCAATAATAATGTCCGCGTCTGGGTCATTTGATTGGCTACTAATGGTGTACATGTCACTTACGATGTCTTCACCCCGCGCCAGCGCATTTGAAACGCGTCCAGACCGAAGGATTAGACGAATGGGTTGCCCTGTGTGGGTCGAGACACTGTCGCCCCCAAAATCTCCTGCGACGAATCGTAACTGCAGGCTTTGACAATCCTGGCTATCGTCACTTCGTATTGTGGCGATGCCACGCCCCATAACGCCTCGCAGCTGCAGAAGGTTTGCAACACGAGGAGTTTGAATCTGGACAACCCCGTAAGCGCCAGCGGGGATTTTTTGCCCGGTTTCGGTTTGGACCGCGATGCTTGTTGGCCAGGTTGGCTGACGGCCTTCTTGGGCGATCGATGCGATGGGGGTGAAAAGTACAGTCGCTTGCACTATCAAGCGAATGAACGGGTTGAGGTTAGTTGACATCTGGAAGGTCCTTTTGCGCAAGTTGTTAAAGTTGCGGCATGTAGCGGCAACGTCTTGCAATTAGGCAATCGCGGTGCCTGAAAAGCCCAGATACGCGATCCAGAACGTTCGAAATCGCCTTTGCGAACTTTTTCTGGGACCGTAAGGCATCAATCTCAAATATCTTCCGAGCACGTGTTACGAAGTTGGCATAGCCATCTTGAAGGTTTCGTCTCCGCTAGCTTCGAACATTCCTTCCCCTGTCACGACAAAGCCGTATCGTTCATAGAATGGCAGGCCAATCTTGTTGTCTTTGAAGACCTCCACGGTAAGGGGCCCTTTGATCGCGACAACATGATCGACCATTTCGCGGCCCTTGCCCTTGCCTTGCTGAGAAGGATCAAGAAATAGGCCGCCAATCTCTTTGTCGATCATAGCGATGAAGCCAACTGGGCCCCCTTCATCATCCAACACCCACGTTTCGGCATTTGGGAGATACAAGCTGCGCATATCCCTGCGCACTTGGTCTCTCACTTCGGACGACAGAAATGGATGCGCAAGCTCCTCTGCGTTATCCCAGATACTGATCAAGGCCTCGGTATCTTCGGCTCTGTATTTACGGATCATTGTCTTGCTTTCTCATTTTCTGTTGAATGAAACTGATCATGTCATGAGGTGATTTTTCAGCGCTGTTGACTTCAGCCGATGTGGACGAGTTGAGCCGAGAGGGCGCGTT
The DNA here is from genome assembly GCF_054658235.1 of Roseibium sp. LAB1. Classification (NCBI taxonomy): domain Bacteria; kingdom Pseudomonadati; phylum Pseudomonadota; class Alphaproteobacteria; order Hyphomicrobiales; family Stappiaceae; genus Roseibium; species Roseibium sp. LAB1. The sequence continues at coordinate 220,280 of NZ_BAAGIB010000002.1, forward strand.
GCCTCCACATGTGGAATTTGCAGTCTGGGTTCTGGCCGTGGGGCACTGTTGATAGCCTGACATACTCTAAGTCAGGCTAAGCCCGAAAACGCGATCCAGAACGTTCAAGATCACAACTTCGAACACATTTGCCACGCGTTTTCTCCCATGAGCACCATTGCCTGCCTCTTGTTGAACAGAACGTGCGGGACGTTACGGGTGGGTAAGAAGTGGCAATTTGTTTGCCGGGTGCTCATGTTTTCAACGCGCAATCGTGCGGTAAGCTAATCGTATTGACGATCATTAAGCGGACATCGCGTTCTCACTGACGAAGGTCAACTTTTCCGCATATCTTCCGTTGATGCAATCTGCAGCGAAAGTCCGCTTGCCGCCCATCTCGTAAATTTGTTGCGTCTGGAACGAATGTCAGGTTTCGGGGTTCGTTCCCAAGTCGACGGACGTTCGAAAGGGATGCTAAATGGCCAGTCACTCCTGTTACGTTCTCCTTCAATCGACACGCACCAACGACATGGTTCGCCCGCATCTTTCACAAGGTTGAAGGTGACAGAACGATTACGCCAACCTGAAAACTTCGGGCTCCTGCCCGTCATTTGCGAACAGAGAGCGCAAATCAGCCACGTCCGGAACATGCGGCGGATCGTCCATGGCCGTTTCGACACCAGACGGCCTTGCCAGAACGGCACAGGCCAGCCGACTTCTGCCCGGCTTCAAGTTTCCTCTCAGTTGCGGGACGAGCGTTCTTGCGAACATGAGGTTCGTATTGGAAAACGGGCTGACGACAGCTGGAGCGCGCATGTCGTAGCCAATCACCGTGCTGAGGTCTGTGGCCGTTTCAAGCACCGCCCTGTTCGCATCCAGGGATTCTGACCATTCCCCGAATTCTGGCTTGTCCAGTGCGAAACCACCTTCGCAAACGTCCAGGGCAACTGCAGACTTGATCTCGTGTATCCGCAAGTGCCACTGGCCAGCCGGTATCAGCCAGGTTTCGACCTCCACATCGTCATAGGGACGCCACTTTGAATAGATCTTGTCGCCGGCAATCAGAACCTTTTCGCAGGTCTCGCGCATGCGGAAATGAAGACCGTCCTTCGACAGGTAAAGCCCGTTGTCACAAGCAGCGTGCGGAAAATATCTGTCATTGGCTTCGACCGAAAAACCGTAACGTGTCGAATACGCGAATTTGGCGTATTTCTCGGGCGTGCCGCGCCAGCGCGCGTAGTATTGTCCGCTGGTCAAAGCGATTGTGTGGCCCGGAAGATGCTGCAGGACCATTCCCGCTTCGCGGAGCGGAACCGGCGCCTTTTCCTCTTCCGGCTCCTCCTCTTCGGCACTCCAGAACGGGTGATCTTCCGCAAGGACCAAAGGCAGAAATGCCTTCATCGCCCAGTATGGCGAGCCGGCGGAATTATAGCCCTCGCTCATCAGGAGGTTCGGGTAGCAGTAACCGACCGAAAGGATGCCATCCCGGTCGAAGATCGGTTGTCGTGCCCACCAGCGAAGATTGCGCAGAAAATATCCCTTGATCTGCCCCCAAGGCAAAACATCGATCCCGGCAAAGGCAAGAGCCCCCCAGTAGCCTGCATGCGCAAAGCGGTATGTCAGGCTGCGGCCGAAGGGAAGCGCGGAGCCGTCGGCGGCATACCAGTGTCTGATTGACCCGGTGAATGCCCTGGCACGCGCCTTGAACCTGTCTGCACGTTCGGCATCGCCGGACAGGACGGCGTAGATCAGCCCATAGTAGTGAAATGCGAAGGGAATATAATGATCGGCACTCCGAATGGGTCCGTCACGATACCAGCCGTTTTCCATGGCAAAGGCATCAATGTCGTCCAGATATCTCTCGCGCTTGTCCGCTGAAACCTTGATGCCGCAATGGCCGAGGCCAAGATCAATGAGGATGCGGAAAAACTTCCAGTTGCTGTCGACGAATTCACGCTCCCGCCCGGCGATCAGATAATTGGCAACGTTCCTCTTTGCACGGTCATCCAGAGGGTCCCAGAAATGTTCGCGGGCCAGCCGCAGTGTGAACCCCAGCGAGGCCAGTTCGACCTGGCGCTGATCCTTGTCACCGATGTCTCCCCAGTAATCGGGGTGATCCGGATCGGTACCGTTTGCCAGTCCACGCCTGTAGAGCTCCCAATGCTCGAACGTGCCACCACCGGCAACAAGCGGCACAATTCCCCACAAGGGCCTTGCAAATCCTTCAAGGTCCGCGGCCGCCTTATCGAAATGTGCGGACGTGGCGCTCAGATGGACCCGTGCGCCCGACACGGAAAAATAGGGAAGAAGCGGAGTGAAAAGATCAACTGCAGCGCGCTGCACGTCTGCGCGGGTCCGAAGCGGATTGCCCGACAGGGGATTGGAAACCATTCATTGCTCCACAATTGCGGAACCGGCCTGAACCGGTTCCGCACTTTTCGTCAGTCGATTTCAGCAACGCCATTGTTCATTTCGGCGATGGCATCGTCGATGGAAATGTTGTTGGTCATCAGCGCATCGTGGACGCGGTTCAGAACCAGCTCATACTCAGCGGCCTTCAGATCCACGGGCATTTCCAGATAGGCAGCAGACGTCACGAGTGCCTGCGCACTTGCATCGTCCTCCGGGAACCCGTCTTTCGACGCAATGGTCTCGATCACCTTGTCGTCACGCAGTGCAGGGATCGTTCCCGTTGCAGAGACGATGGCGGCTCCCTCGGGACCGGATACCCACTCGATGAAGTCCTTCGCGGCATCCGCCTTCCTGGAATTGACGTTGATACCGAGTGACGTTACCTGACCAGCGGTCGCACCTGCCTCGACACCTTCCGGATGAGGGTATTTTACAAGGCCCCAGTTGGCTGCGCTGGATTCGCCTGACTTCACCTTGTCGATCTGCGTTGCGATGAACCAGCTCCCCATCGGCAACATTGCGATCTGAGACGAAAACCATGGACCGGAATAGTGGGTCTGGGAGGTTTTCAAGGACGCATAAGAGCGGATGATGCCGTCCTCCTGAAGGGCCAAGGCGCGCTCATACCAGGGCTTCAGGAAGCTGTAGTCCTTTGCGACAAGCGTGTTTTCACCGCTCTGGATTGCCGGAAGCTGAACGGTGGACCGCCAGGTGTGAAGGTGCGTTCCATAGACCTTGTCGGCACCAAACCCGGAGGTGACTGCACGGGCTTTTTCATCAAATTCGGCCCAGGTCATGTCGTTGGTGGGATAGTCGACACCAGCGGCGTCAAACAGGTCCTTGTTGTAGTAGACGATCCAGAAGTCGGTTCTGAACGGCAGGGCATAGATGTTGCCGTCAACTGTCAATGCCTCGATCAGTCCGCCGTAGCCGGAGGTATCGGATGGCACCGCGTCGATCTCGTTCAGGTTCATCAGACGGCCGGTATTCACCATCTGGGCATAGCCCGGCACATCCTTGATTGTGATGATATCGAGATCATCTCCGCCGCCGGTAAGCTGGGTCATGACCATCTGGTTATAGTCACTGGACCCAAGGTCCGTGGTCTCGATCTTGATACCCGGATGAGACGCTTCGTAAGCCTCGATGATCGGATCGTAGTATGCAACCTTGTCCAGATCCCAAAGGGCCCAGTTGAGGGTGACATCTTCGGCCGATGCCGACCCCGGGACGAATGCGAGAGCTGTAGTCGCCAGCGCGATCGATTTCAGAAATTTCATCGTCTTCATGATTTCCTCCATTCTTTATCTTCCTGCCGACTGTCTCGGTCTTGTGTTTATTTGGCCTCCCGTTCTCCCGAAGTGGCCGAGAGACCGATCTGCACCCCTTCACGCACGGCAAAGGTCGTTACGAGCGCGGTGAGCGAGAAAATGATCAACACCGGCAAAAGCACCGATGCGGGATAAAAAACGACGTGCGCGAGCCACAACACTGCAACGCAGGCAAGCGCAAGAATTCCAGGCAAGGGCCGTGCGAGCACTCCAAAGGCGGCGGCCAAGGCTATTTGCCGGACAGGTCTGTCGCTGGCGTAAGCAAAGGCCACGAACAGATGCACGGCAAAGATCGGGACCAGGGCCGAAACCGTGATCGCGATTGCCAGCGGTGCAGCAAACATAATTTGATGGAGTGACGCATTTGCGTATGTCTTCACGGCCAGAAAACCCAGGCCCGATGCGACCGCAAGCATGGCGCCCAGGAACATCATCGTGGTGAAACGCGACCAGAACGCTTCCCGGAAATCGCGCCACAAATAGACGTTCCGGTCTTCGATCATTGTCAGGCTGACACGCACACATGCGTAATAGGCAGCCGGCAAGGTAACGACGGGCAGGGAGAAGATCAGGAACAGGAGGTTGAGCTTGATCAGCTCCCACCATTCACGCCCAATGGTCCTGGCCAGCAACCGTAAGCCGATAGGCTGCGGTTCATCCTTCGCAATACCCGGCCCTTCGCCAAGAAAGTGGTTCAGGTACCAGTTCATGCCAGGGTCCGTTCCAGAGCGGGCTCGCTTGCCAGCGCAGCTTCCGTCTCATTGTCAAAAAGGTGTGCGGTGGAAAGGTCTGCATACAAGGTGATGGTATCTCCCGAACCCGCACCGCATCTTGGCCCCACCCGGGCTATGATCGGATGACCGCCAAGCGTTGCGTTCAAATGAACTTCCGATCCCATCGGCTCCGAGAGTTCAACCAGTACGTCCACCGGAGCCACCATGTCCGCATCGACATCTAGCGGCGGCTTTTCATGAAAGTACTCGGGGCGCAGCCCCAGTGTGCATTGCCGGTTCTCGTAGAGAGACAGCGTGGACGCGGAAAACGTGTCGGGCAAAGGCAGAAGCAGTCCGTCAAACTCTGCCTTGAAGCGGCCTTCCACCCTTCGGACCGTCACTTGCAGGAAGTTCATCTGCGGCGCGCCGATAAAACCTGCCACGAACATGTTTGCAGGGCTGTCGTAAAGCGCCTGTGGCCTGTCGACCTGCTGGATGTGGCCATCCTTCATCACGACGATCCGGTCGGCCATGGTCATGGCTTCCACCTGGTCGTGGGTCACATAAATGAACGTCGCATCAAGGCTGCGGTGAAGCTTGGTGATCTCGGCCCGCATGGTGGTGCGCAACTTTGCATCGAGATTCGACAGCGGTTCATCAAGCAGGAAAACCTCCGGAGAGCGCACCATCGCCCGGCCAAGGGCAACACGCTGGCGCTGGCCACCGGAAAGCGCTTTCGGCTTTCTGTTGAGCAGATGGCTGATATCGAGAATTTCGGCCGCCTCATTCACCTTCCGCTCGATAAGATCGCGCGGCGACCGGCGAAGTTCCAGGCCAAAGGCCATGTTCTTGAAGACCGTCATGTGCGGATAGAGCGCATAGTTCTGGAACACCATGGCGATGTCCCGATCCTTGGACGGCACGTCATTGACGATGGTGTCGCCTATGACGAGATCTCCGGCAGAGACTTCCTCCAGGCCTGCAATCATGCGCAGGGTCGTTGATTTCCCACAGCCGGACGGGCCGACAAGAATGATGAATTCCTTGTCTTCGATTTCCAGATCAATATCGTGAACCACTGTCAGCGCCCCGTAGGACTTTCGCAGTTTTCTCAGTGATATTCCGGCCATAGGTCTTGTTCCCTGGTAATCGGCATGCGCGTCACTTGCGGGCTCACCAGTAAGGTGTCCATTCGCGCGACAGGCGCGTCAGTCCTTCGAAGTAGTAGTAGTCACCCCATGCAACACACTCATCGACACCTTCGCCGCGGCAGGTGTTGAAGGGGGATTTCTTGGAATAGGTGCCGTGCAAAAGCAGGCCGTTGGATACGGCCGGATCGCGAACGGCATAACTGTGCCAGAGACTTGCGAGCATGCGTCTTGCAAGATCTCTGAGTTCGTGAGGGCGCTCGCCCTCCAGCAGATCCGCCATCTGCAGAAGACCACAGGCAACGATGGCGGCTGAGGACGAATCCCTTGGTTCATCACCGTCAATGAACGTCAGGTCCCAATAGGGCACCAGATCGTCCGGCAGGCGTTTCAGGTAATAGGCCAGCAGATTTTCGAAGGTCTCGAGATAGATTGCGCTGCGCTCGTGCAGATAACAGACGGCCATGCCGGCAATGCCCCATGCCTGCCCCCTCGCCCAGGCACTTTCGTCCCGGTAGCCCTGTTTCGTGGCGCCGCGGACGGGAGCACCGGTCTCCGGGTCCATGTAGAACGTGTGATAGGTCGAGTGGTCGGGGCGGACAGAGTTTTCGAGCGTGGTGCGTGCGTGTGCGAGCGCCTTATCGCGGTAAATCGGGTCTCCTGTTTCGTCGCTCGCCCAGTAAAGAAGCGGCAGATTCAGGAGGCAATCGATTATGAAGCGGTAGTTGCCCGGCTCGCCCATAGCCCCCCAGGCCTGAATGAACTGCCCCTTTTCCTGAAAGCGTTCAAGGAGCTGGTCAGCCGCCAGAAGCGCGGCACGCCGGCCGTCTTCATCGCCCACGAGTTTCCAGGCAGCCACGCAGGTGGGAGAATAGAGAAAGCCCATATCATGATGGTCCGTCGCAATACGGTTCTCGATCCTGTGCAGAAAACTCTGCACCTGTATCTGCGCCGCATATTGAAAGACCTTGTCGCCGGTTGCCTCGAAGGCCAGCCAGATTGACCCGGGCCAGAAACCGGCAGTCCATTGCTCATTGGGAACCGCCGGATAGAAGTTTCCGACACTGGAATGGTTCTGCGCATTATACGTGAACTGAGGCAGATTGCGCCGCACCTGCCGAACGGCAGCGGCCATCGCTTCGGCAATTTCTGCGTCGGAAATCGCATCGGTCTGCTGGCGGTTGATTGGCTTAAGCATCCGTCACCCCTTCAGGCCCGTGGAGGCGATGCCTTCGACGAAGAACCGCTGCAGCGCGAGAAAGACTGCGAGAACCGGTATCAGCGCAACAACGGAAGCAGCCATAATCAATCCGTACTCCTGCGAGTACTGGGAGATGAACATGCGAATTCCAATCTGGATTGTCTTGAGCTCGGTTTTGGTGAGGTAGATCAGCGGCCCGAGAAAATCGTTCCAGGTCGTGACAAAGGTGAAAATGGTAAGTGTCGACAAGGCCGGCATCGACAGGGGCAACATGATACGCCACCAGATACCGTATTCGCTCATGCCGTCGATCCGGGCTGCCTCACACAGTTCATTGGGGATCGACAGGTAGAACTGGCGCATCAGGAAAACCCCAAATGCGGTAAATGCCTGGAGGCAGATCAGTGCCAGATGCGTGTTGTTGAGCCCGAGTTCGCGCATCAGGATGAATTGCGGGACCATGTAGACCTGCCATGGCATCGCAATCGTGGCGATATATGCCAGGAACAGAAGATTTCGATGCGGGAAGCGAAGCTTTGCAAAGGCGTAGGCCGCAAAGCTTGAGGTAAGAAGCTGCAACACCGTCACGATGATCGTCAGCTTCGCGGTGTTGTAGACGAAAAGTCCAAGCGGGATCTTCGTCCAGATGTCGACGAAATTTTCCCACCGGGGTTCTGAGGGTATCCACTCGATGGGGAACGCGAAAACGTCCTTGTCCAGCTTGAGGGAAGCCGACAGCATCCAGATGAAGGGTGCCAGCATGGTAACCGTCACCACGACCGCAGCGACATATGTCAGGATGAGGCCCCATTTGATGCGGCGCTTCGGACGTTTGAGGGTTTCGCTCATGCCTCGTCCCCGTCATTGCCTTCCACCCAGCGGAACTGGATGACGGTGATGGCGAGAACCAGAAGAAACAGAACAAGCGCGACCATGCTGGAGTAACCGAGGTCCCAGGAAATGAAGGCTTCGTTGTAGATGTGATAGACGAGCACCAGGGTGGATGTGCCCGGTCCGCCCTGCGTCATCATGTAGATCTGGTCGAACACCTTGAAGGACTGGATCGTCAACATGACAGAGACGAAAAAGGTCGTCGGTGTCAGCTGGGGCAAGGTAATGCGCCAGAATTTCTGCCAGGCATTTGCACCGTCTATTTCGGCAGCTTCATAAAGTTCGCTACTGATCCCCTGCAATCCCGCCAGATAGATGACCATGAAGTAACCCATCATCTTCCAGACCGAGAACAGGATGACGGTCGCCATCGCCCAGTCCTTGTCAGCCGCCCAGCCGGGCAGGTTTTTCGGGTCAACTCCGAGCTGGTAGAGGATCATGTTCACCGGCCCGAATTCGGGATTGAAGATCATGTTCCAGACCACCGCCACCGCAACGAGCGAGGCAACGTATGGAAAGAAAGCAACTGTCCGGAAGAAGTTTCGGCCGAAGATCTTCTGATTGAGCAAGATCGCAAGGCCAAGCGAGCAGACCAGCGTCAGAGGCACGGTAAAGCCCGTGTAGATGATCGTGTTCCAGAACGCAGCCATGAAAGCGCGGTCAGAGAAGAGCTTCCAGAAATTGTCCAGTCCCGCGAACTCTATCGGGTTGTTGCCGTCCCAGTGTGAAAACGCGAGCATGAAGGCGGCAATGATCGGCAGCAGCGTGAAGACCGCAAAGCCGATAAAATTTGGCGCGATAAAGGAATAGGCAATGAGCAGATTCTGGGTTTTCCGCCAGCGCTTGCTTCGCGTCGGTTTCAACGGCTTCTTCGCTTCCTTCAATTCCATGTTCCCGTGCATGGCCCCTCCCCTTCACCGGATCCTGAGCGTCATGGTGTTGCCATCAAAGGGCAGCAGGACCCTGTAGATCCGTTCGGGCCAGGCGATGCGCAATCTGGGATCGGAGAGAGAGATCGGCTGGATCTCCGCCAAACCTGCACCTTCAATTTCAATCTCCCCCAGATTGCCGATTTTCAGGCCGGTGCCTGCCGCGACAGGCCGTTCGCGTGTCATGAGGGACAGTGTCGCCGACAGCTCACCAGCATGTTCATCGCGAATCTCGACCCCTCTTCCCTTCAGGAGCCGCACCAGACGGCGATAGCTTGAAAGTCGTGCTTCAGGAGGATAGGCGTCCGCGATCTCCATGGAGATGGAAGAGACTTCGTGGCCAAGTTCAACGGAAATATCCCTCGCGGCAAAGGATGCTCCGGCCACTTGATCCAGCCCCTCGAAACTTGGCAGATTGTGGTACCCCGACTGCATCGTCCAGATCTCGTATCGATCCGGCGAGAAGGTCTTTGAGGTATAGGTTTCGACACCCACATCGATGAGCACAGGCTGGCCCGACTTGTAGATCGTGACGCTGCCGACATCGTTGTGATTGTGGCCGTCATCATTGTCGCCCGCTTTGGCAGCCACCACGAAACGTTCGTCGCGAGCAATGAACAGCCCACAGCTGGGATAGAAGTGATCCGGCGTCTTACCGGTCGCCCCTCGAAATTCTTCGATCTCCTGCCGGGTGGCCAGTGCCAGCAACCGGTAGAAAAGACTTATTTCGCCAGGCAGTTCTGGTTGCGGATTGTGCAAGACGTGTTCTGCAGCAAGGGTGCAGAGTCTGTCTGATCCAACCTGTTTCCCGAACAGGAATTCGCGTGCGCCGCAAGGCTCGAGTACAGCCGAAGCGTCCGCGAAATTTATGTAGTGATCGCCGTCAACATGTGTGTGCAGGATGAACTCTGCCATGTTGCGCAGCTTCGGCGCGGACCAAAGGCCATCAAAACACCCCGGCGCGACCTGATCCATGACGGTCAGTGCCCCATACAGGCAAAGCGCCGCATGGCGGTAGTAAAACGCGCCCTCTTCACAGGCTCCGTCCTCGCCATAGTCCTTGAGAAACGCATCGAGGCTTTTGGCCGCCTTGCGAATAACAGCGGATCTGACGGACTGGTCCGACGGTAGCGAGAAGGTGCACAACAGCACATTCTGGGTACACCATGCCGTCCAGTTGTTCATCGGCTCGTCGCCGTTTCCCATCCACCAGAAATGCTGCGTGAGGTAAGGTCGGATAACCCTCTTTTCGATTTCCCTGTCTATCCGGTCGACGATGATCGGACTGAGTGTGTTGAGAGCATCCCCCAGGACAAACCTGATGACCGCCAGTTGAGCTGCGGTCTCGGCGGCAAATAGATCGACTACAGGTCTTTCCGGGTCAGGTAGGGGCAGCCGTTTTCCACCACGCTCATGGGAATTATGAGCGGGCAACTGCCAGCCGCTTTCTTCCATTACCAGGATCAGCCCGTCGACAAGAGCGTCCAGAAACCGGCCTTCCACCTCTGCCAACTCCGCCAGGGCCAGGTCATTCAGGCGCCGGCGGCGTTCGAAATAGACGGCTTCGAATGTGGCCCTGTCACCGGTTTCGCAATAGGCGCGATAGGCGGAAGCGGTCAGGGAAGGCCAGTCCGCTTTCAGGGCAGTTTCTCCAGCCGCGATAAGCCGTGACCTGCTTTCGCTGGAAATGGACTGCCAGAACGCACGGTCGGACATCGCAGGCCCGGGCACGAACCGGGGCAAGAGATCACCCAGATGTGCCAGGCATGCAGACACCGAGACGTCCGGTTCCATGCCATGTCCTGTTTTTTCCTGGCTGAACACGCCCCCTCCTCCGGACCGCTCCCAGTTTCATTGGACTGACATTCCAGCCGCGCAACTATGCAAATGTCAACAAATTTATCAAACTGCACAAATTTGCATGATTTGCGCAAATTATATAAATTGAGGCTTGTGAAAAGCCACTCGAGGCCGTACGGAAATTATGGGTTGATGCGACACGAAGAATGGACGTTGTGAATGGCTGGTATTGAACGGCGCCCGGTCGGCGCGGAAACGCCCGGAAATTCCACCGGCAAAGTGACACTTCGCGATGTGGCTGAAGCTGTGGGCGTTTCGATCAGCACTGCGTCTCGTTCACTTGCCGGAGCTCCGGGAATTTCCAAAGAAGTCCGTGCCCGGATCCAGTCGGCTGCCGAAAGACTGAATTATCAGGGTGCGGCACAAAGCATCGCCCAGATCACGCTCCTCTCCGACATGCACCTGGCCGAAAGCACATCCGGAGAATTCATGCTCGCGGTTCAGCGCGGTATGGAAAAAAGAGCCCAGGAGCTGGGGCTAGCCCTGTCCATGAAACTCGTTGGACCAAACAGTTTGGCGCAACTGGAGCTCGATGAAGAAACATCAGGTTACCTGCTTTTCTCGATGCAGCACGAGGATCTGGTCCAGGCCATACATGACCGTGGTATTCCTGCGGTTATCGTGAATGGGCGCGAGCCGTTGATGCGGATCGATTCAGTTGCTCCGGCAAACAGGACCGGCGGCTATATCGGAGCGCGTCACCTGATCGAAAACGGCCACACACGCATCCTTACGCTGTCGCATTCAAAGCGACCAACGATCCGGGACAGGATCGCCGGAAGCCGGAAAGCCATGCGGGAAGCTGGCATCGAGTGCGAAGAAGGCCTGACCATAGAACTGGAGGCAATGCGCTCCAATCTCGCTTTCAACGCTATCAGGGACCGCATTGACGCCAAAGGTTCCGCAGATTTCACGGCCATTTTGTGCTGCAACGACGATTGTGCCTTCGGAGCTATCGCTGCCCTGAACGAAGCCGGCCTCAACGTACCGGACGACGTGTCAGTTGTTGGTTTTGACGATATTCCAACAGCTGCCATGAACTCCGTTCCGCTCACGACGATCCGCGTGGAAGCAGAAGACATAGGGGAAAGGGGCATCAACCGGCTGCTTGAACGGATCAAGTCGAGGGACAGGATTGCGACCTACACGGAAACAGCCGTGAAACTCGTCAAGCGCCGTTCCACGGCGCCCGTGAGCCAGAGGCTCTGATTTTGGAAATGCAACGTGGACTGTAAACGTCCGGAATGGGACGCATTTCCGCTACTCGGCAGCATTCAGAAATAGCAAAATTCAGCTCAGTTTTCCAGAATACGTCTCAGCGATACGACAGCGGCTGAGGTTCGGTTTTCAACTCCCATTTTCCCGAAGATCCGGTCGAGATGCTTGTTCACCGTGCGGGGGCTCATGTCCAGAATCGAGGCGATTTCCTTGTTGGACTTACCGTTGGCAATCCAGATCAAGACTTCGGCTTCGCGTTCCGTCAAATCGAAGGCGTCCTTCAGGATTTCGGAGGGGACGCTGTCCGAGACATCCGATACACGCAGCAAATGCTCGCCTGCGCTGATATTGCCGGCATAGGTGAAGCGCAGCTCCCGGCCATTGACACTGGCGACGAGTTCTTCCTCCTTCTGGGCAGCCTTGCCCTGCGGCAGCAGGTAAAGGCGCAACCAGTCGACAGCGACCTCGGGGAGTTGCCCGGCAGCAGCTGCGTTCTCGGCTGTGCCCGTTCCAAGAAGCGCTGAGGCCTGCGGCGTCGCCCAGCACACGGCCCCGGACAGGTCGACCGACATGAGGTGGCGCCCGGATGCATCAAGCGCCACATGGGCGCTGCGCGAATTCCGGGCGTTGGAAATATGAACACGCAGGCGGGCAATCAGTTCGTCAGGATTGACCGGCTTGGTGACATAGTCGACACCGCCGGCCTCCAGCCCCATGACGATATGTTCCGTCTCGCTCAATCCGGTCATGAAAAGTACCGGCACATCCCGAAGGTCTTCCAATGCCTTCAGGCGTTTGCTGGTCTCGAAACCGTCGAGTTCCGGCATGATCGCGTCCATGAGGATCGCATTGGGGATCACGCGGGCAGCGATTTCTATCGCTTTCCGACCACTTTGAGCCACAAGAACGGTGAACCCCGCCTCCTCCAGGGCGTCCGAAAGCATGCCCAGGGAAGAAGGTGTGTCATCGACCAGCAGCACCGTCTCGGCCTGACTAGGAGCATTCATGATCATGTCCGAGCCTTTCCAGAAGCTTGTCGTATTGGGTGAGATCGAATTCCTTGATGAGACGCCGCATGTGATGGACAAAGTCCGCCGCATGCGGCTCATGCGCCTCGATGTCGTCGAGCTTTGCCTTGATTCCACGCACGTAGCCGATGTCGCTCAGCTGTTTCAAAATGCCAAGGCTTTCTTCCGACGGCAGGCAGGCCTTCTCGAATATCGCCCTGCCCGACGGTCGCAAGCCGTCAACCGGTGGCGCCGCCGCAGGGTCGTCCGTGCGCCAGACGAGTTTCAATGCCAGCTGAAGCTTGTCCTGCAGTTCTTGCAGCCTCACGGGTTTCACCAGGTAATCGTCATGATAGATCCGGTGCACCGGGTCCCGGCCGCTGTCATCCGCATTGGCCGAAATCATGATGATGACAGCGTCGCCAAATCCGCTTTCCCGCAGTTTCCGGGCAAGGTCCCAGCCGCTCATGCCCGGCATGCTGATATCGAGCAGGAAGGCGTCTGGACATTCGTCCTGTACCATCGCCAGGCACGAGCGGCCGCTTGCAGCGGCAAGAACCTTGAAACCAAGCGGCGACAGGAAATCCTTGACCAGTGTCCTTTGGGCAGGATCGTCATCCACCACCATGATCGTCTGGATCGGGCCGTGATATCCGCGAATGCGTTTTTCCGCGCGCCCCGCCTGGATCGGCGCTTCCGCGGCGCTCAGCAGCATGCGAACCTTGAACGTACTGCCGACACCGGGCGTGCTTGAGACCTGGATGTCTCCACCCATCACCTCACTCAGGAGCTTGGTGATCGTCAGACCCAGCCCCGTTCCTGGAACAGCCTCCGTGCCGTCTTCCTCGATACGTTCGAATGGATTGAAGATCCGCTCGAGATTTTCCGGAGCGATGCCGATGCCTGTATCGACCACCGCAAATTCCGCAACCTGGCTGTGATAGGACACCTTCAGTTTGACGCTGCCTGTGTCCGTCCATTTGATCGCATTCGACAGAAGGTTGATCAGCACCTGCCGCAAGCGCTTTTCGTCACCGAACACGAAGACAGGAAGGTTTTCAGCCGGTTCGAACAGGAAGCGCAATTCCTTCGCATCCGTCTGGAGGCGGAACATGTCGACGGTCTGCGCCAGGAACTCATGCAGATTGAAGCGTTCCCGGTAGATGGTGAGATGTCCGGCCTCGATCTTGGAGATATCCAGCAGACCTTCGATCAGCCCGGCAAGGTGATCGGCCGAATGCTGGATCACCTTCACGGCGTCGCGTCTGTGAGCGGGTATTGCCGGGTCCTTGCGCATCAGCTGGGCATAACCGGAGATCGCATTCAGCGGCGAGCGCAATTCGTGGCTGATGCCGACCACGTAACGGCTCTTGGCTTCATTGGCGGCCTCTGCAGCTTCCTTCGCCTTCTGCAGCTTGGCGTCAGTGCGTTTGTGCGCGCGGATTTCCTTCATCAGCAGGCTGGTCTGGCGCCTTGTTTCCTCGTTTGCGAATTTCCGGCTCTCGTGGACGAGAACGAACAGCCAGGCCATGACACCCGAGGTGACCAGAAGAATGAAGAAGACCTGGGTCAGGGCCCTGCCGACCCCTTCGCTTCCCGCCCCTGGTGAAATGGTTTCCGCCTCGACATAGACAAGCGACAGGATTGCCCCGAGCGAAGCGGTGATCAGGATCATGACGCTGAAATAAAGCCCGATCCGCGAACTCATCCAGCCTGCGATCCGATCCGGAAGGATCGAATGGAGCAGCACGGCGACCTGGTCGCCAATGCGTGCTTCCTGTTTGCAGTCATCCTCGCAACGCGCATCGAGTGAGCAGCACAGCGAGCAGATCGGCCCCGAGTAGACCGGACAATGAGCCATGTCCTCGTGCTCGAAGGTATGTTCGCAGATGCAGCACTGAATGTCGGGGGGCCGCTCTCCGTCGACAGTTGCAGCCCTCTCGGGTTCACGGGCGATATAATATTTACCGCCAGTCGCATAGGCGATCAGCGGGGCAAGAAGAATAGCGGTAAAAAGAGCGATGTAGCTTGCCAGCGCATGGGCGGTCTGGCCAAACACTCCGGAATAGGCAATCAGGGCAATGAGGCTCGCCGCACCCATCGAGCCAAGACCGACCGGATTGATATCGCAAAGATGGGCGCGCTTGAACTCTATGTGTTTCGGGCTCAGCCCAAGCGGTTTGTTGATGACGAGATCGGCAAAGATCGCGCCGATCCAGGCAACGGCAACCACGGAATACAGACCGAGCGTGCGTTCCAGCGCCTTGTAGACACCAAGCTCCATGAGCGCGAGCGCAATCGACACATTGAAGACCAGCCAGACCACCCGACCCGGGTGGCTGTGGGTGAGGCGGGAGAAGAAATTCGACCAGGCAATGGAACCCGCATAGGAGTTGGTCACGTTGATCTTGACCTGGCAGACAATCACGAAGAGCCCGGTCAGGGCGACTGCCACTTCCGGCGACGTCGCCTTGGTGAAGGCGACCAGATACATGTGCGTCGGTTCGATTGCCTTGTCCGGGCTGAGGCCGCTCTGCAGGGCCAGCACCACAAGAAACGACCCCAGAAGCAGTTTCACCGCGCCGATAAGGATCCAGCCAGGTCCTGCGGCCAGCAGGGCAAACCACCATTTCAGCCTTTGTCCCCGCCGTTGACGCGGCAAAAACCTTAGAAAATCGACCTGTTCGCCGATCTGCGCGATCAGTGAGAACAGAACGGCGCTCGAAGCCCCGAAAAGAAGGAGGCTGAACCGACCGCCCTCGTCCCCGAGCCGGCCGGAGAAGCTCTGCCAGTCGTCCAGCGGGGCAACGCCCTGCCAGGCCAGGAAAGCAAACGGCAGGATCTGCAACACGATCCAGAGTGGCTGGGTGTAGATCTGCAGCCGGCTGATCAGGGTGATGCCGTAGATCACCAGCGGAATGACCACAAGCGTACACAGAAGATAGCCGATGTTGAGCGGCACCCCGAGAAACAGCTCCAGCGCCGTTGCCATGATGGCTGCCTCGAGGGCGAAGAAGATGAAGGTGAAACTTGCGTAGATCAGCGAGGTTACCGTCGAGCCGATGTAACCGAACCCGGCACCGCGGGTGAGCAGATCGATGTCCACGCCGTATTTCACTGCATGATAGGCAATCGGAAGACCGGTGATGAAGATGAGCAGGCAGACGACGGCAATCGACGAAACAGCATTCGTGAAACCGTAGTTGTAGGTGACGGCAGCGCCAATCGCCTCAAGGGCCAGAAAGGAAATCGCACCTAGCGCGGTGTTGGCAACCCAGACCGGAGACCAGCGGCGGGCGCTTTTGGCGGTGAAACGGAGCGCAAAGTCCTCCAGGGTCTGGTTTGCGACCCACTGATTGTATGTTCTCCGCAGGCGTACAACCCGCTGATGACTACCCATTGCCCATCACCATCCTGCCCACCGGAACCGGCGCGCCAGCCCGCTCATTGTGCATTGCATCTATTTTTCATGCACATTTTTGTTCAAGATTTGCGACCTCCCCCGTGAATTGATCGGCAAACACCAATCAAACTACTTTCTAGCAATTTCTATGCCTCATTCGGAAAATATTAAAAAATCACAATATTTACACTCTCCAGAATTGAAAAAAATCGAAAAATACGAGTTACAACTTAACTGATGATCTATGTTTTGATTTTTGACTTCGAATTTATTCCAAACATGGAAGTCTTTCACATGCTGCAGCTCGGAGAAATAAGTCAAATAACCCACAGCAACTGACGCATTGCGGCACTGCACAATTCCAGACGAGCCTTGGATGCATGCGGAGGGGCTTCACGGCGCTCTGCTTCAACCTCAACCTCAGAGGGGTCCAGAGAATGAAACGTCTGAAAGATTTGATTGATCACCGGCTGTCTCGCCGATCCGTGCTGTCAGGCACTGCAGCCGCGGCAATGCTGGCCACTGCCAGTACATTTGCACCTGCCATGGCCGACGACGCCAACACGACCGGACTTGCGGTCACCGAAGACACCGTGAAGGTCGGCATCCTGCACTCCGTCACCGGAACCATGGCGATTTCCGAAACAGGATCCGTGCAGGCTGAAAAGCTCGCCATCGACCAGATCAACGCCATGGGCGGCGTGCTCGGACGCAAGATCGAATACATCCAGGAAGATGGCGCGTCAGACTGGCCGACTTTTGCCGAAAAGGCGAAGAAACTGCTGGTGAACGACAAGGTCGCAGCCGTTTTCGGGTGCTGGACATCCGCATCGCGCAAGGCCGTTCTGCCCGTCTTCGAGCAATATAACGGCATGCTCTATTATCCGACCTTCTATGAAGGCCTGGAGCAGTCGCCCAACGTGATCTACACCGGCCAGGAAGCCACCCAGCAGATCATCGCCGGCATTGACTGGGTCGCCAAGGAAAAAGGCGCCAAGAGCTTCTACCTGCTCGGTTCCGACTATATCTGGCCACGGACATCCAACAAGATCGCCCGCAAACACATCGAGAAGCTTGGCCTGAAGGTCGTCGGCGAAGAGTACTATCCGCTCGGCCATACCCAGTTCAATTCGGTGATCAACAAGATCAAGCTGAAGAAGCCGGACGTGATCTACGCCATCGTCGTGGGCGGTTCCAACGTTGCCTTCTACAAGCAGCTGAAGGCTGCCGGCATCGACATGACCAAGGAAAAGCCGGTTCTTCTGACAATCTCGGTAACCGAAGATGAAATCCGCGGCATCGGCGGCGAGAACATCGAAGGCGCTTACGCCGCAATGAAATACTTCCAGTCTCTCGACAATGAGAACAACGCCGAATTCGTCAAGTCCTTCAAGGAAATGTGGGGCGATGACATCGTCATCGGCGACGTGACCCAGGCCGCCTATCTCGGTCCCTGGCTCTGGAAGGCAGCGGTTGAAAAAGCCGGCAGCTTCGACATCGACAAGGTGCGCCTTGCCTCCCCGGGCATCGAACTCACCACCGCGCCGGAAGGCTATGTCCGCGTCCACGAAAACCACCACCTGTGGTCCAAGACCCGGATCGGACTTGCCAAGCCGGACGGCCAATACAAGCTGGTTTACGAGACGGCCGACCTGATGGAGCCGGATCCGTTCCCGGAAGGCTACCAATAAGCCTCCGATAGTTCCCCCAGGGATGGAAACGCCCTTCCAGTAAGCGGGCACACCCGGGGCGCTGCGTGGAGGCAGCCTGCGCAGCGCCCGTCCCTTTCGTTTCAAACCCTTATTCGAAGCAGGGGCAGAGGCACACCGCCTTCACCCCGCAGCATGGAGACGCGCGCAATGTTCGCCGATTATTCATGGACGGAACTCGGGTCCATATTTGCCATGCAGGGTTTTGCCGGACTGATCCTGTTTTCCGTTTTCGTCCTCATGGCCCTGGGTCTTGCAATCATTTTCGGCCAGATGGGCGTCATCAACATGGCTCACGGCGAGTTCATGATCCTGGGCGCCTATGTCACCTATCTCTGTTCCAATTTCGTCGAGACCTATGTCCCGTCCCTGTTCGGCATCTACTTCTTCTTCGCCATGGCGCTGGCCTTTGTCGCGGCAGGCGCGCTCGGAGCTCTCGTCGAATGGTCTCTTATAAGGCATCTCTACAAGCGTCCGCTCGATACCCTGCTGGCCACGTGGGGTCTGAGCCTCATCCTGCAGCAGGCCTACCGGTCGATCTTCGGAGCACGTGAAGTGGGCGTCAGCCTGCCGAACTGGCTGCTCGGTTCCGTGCCGCTGACGGACATCATCGAAATCCCGATCAACGGGATCTTCGTCATGGTGCTGACGCTGGTCATTGCCATCGGCGTCTATTTCATCCTGTTCCGCTCGCGAATGGGCATGCAGACCCGCGCGGTGGTCCAGAACCGCGTCATGGCCGGTGCCGTCGGCATCAACACCGAAAAGGTCGACCGGCACACCTTTGCTCTTGGCTGCGGCATTGCAGGCATTGCAGGCAGCGCCTTCACCATGATCGGCTCGACCGGCCCCACCGCCGGGCAGCTTTATATCGTCGACACCTTCCTGATCGTCGTTTTCGGCGGCGCCGCAAGCCTGCTCGGAACGATCGCGTCTTCCTTCGCCATCAGTCAGGCCCAGTCGACCATGGAGTTCTTCCTTTCCGGCTCCATGGCGAAGGTCCTCACCCTGCTGACCGTCGTCGGGATCCTGATGCTGCGTCCCGAAGGTCTCTTCTCCCTGAAAATCCGTCGCTGAGGAGGTTCCGATGACACATGTGAAATCCCTGCTGTCTCGACAGGAACTGATCGGACTGCTGGTCGTAGCCGCGCTGATCTTCGTTGTGATGCCCCTGTCGATGGACATCTTCCGCCTCAACCTGTTCGGCAAATATCTGACCTATGCCTTCGTTGCCATCGGACTGGTGCTGTGTTGGGGCAAGGGTGGCATCCTGAGCCTCGGGCAAGGCGTTTTCTTCGGCCTGGGCGGCTATTGCATGGCCATGTACCTGAAGCTGGAAGCCTCCACACCGGAAGCGACGGCGATCCAGTCCACCCCGGGTATTCCCGACTTCATGGACTGGAACCAGATCACGACCCTGCCCTGGTTCTGGGAACCCTTCAACAGCCTGACGTTCACGCTGCTGGCCATCATCGTCATTCCCTCACTGTTCGCCTTCGTTATCGGTGCAGCGATGTTCAAGCGGCGGGTCGGAGGCGTCTATTTCGCCATCATCACCCAGGCGATTGCGGCCATCCTGACGATCCTGATCATCGGCCAGCAGGGCTATACCGGCGGTGTCAACGGCATCACGGATCTCAGGACCCTCAAGGGATGGGACATCCGCACCGACGAGGCCAAATACGTTCTCTACTATGTCAACGGAGGTCTTCTGATCGCCGTTCTGCTGCTGAGCCAGTTCGTCCTCAAAAGCAAGCTCGGCCGTCTGCTGGTGGCCGTCAGGGACAAGGAGGACCGGGTCCGGTTTTCCGGTTACGACGTTTCCAACATCAAGATCTTCGTCTTCTGTTTTGCGGCTGTCCTGTCTGCCATAGGCGGCGCCATGTTCACCCTGCAGGTCGGGTTCATGTCCCCCTCTTTCGTGGGCATCGTTCCGTCCATCGAGATGGTCATCTTCTGTGCGGTCGGCGGCAGGCTTTCCATCTTCGGCGCGGTTTACGGAACACTGCTGGTGAACTGGGCCAAGACCACCTTTTCCGAAACCTTCCCCGAATTGTGGCTCTTCGGCCTGGGCGGTCTCTTCATCGCCGTTGTCCTGGTGTTCCCGAACGGATTGTCCGGCCTCTATCGCGCCTACCTGGCACCGCTTGTCCACCGGCTGATTTCAAGGGGCGGTAGCGCCAATCCGTTGCACCCCGTCAGCCCTCCGCCCGATCTCGACGGCGAAGCTACCGCAAAGCCAGCCGAGTAGGAGACCCACATGAATACCATCAGCAACAACACCGACTTCCTGCTGTCCATCGAAAACCTGTCCGTTTCCTTCGACGGCTTCAAGGCAGTGAACGACCTGAACCTTTACGTCGACGAGAATGAGATCCACGTCATCATCGGACCGAACGGCGCGGGCAAGACAACGGTTCTCGATCTGATCTGTGGCCGCACCAAGGCGACTGCAGGCTCGATCAAGTTCCGCAAAAAGGAACTGACCCAGCTGCGCGAGCACGAGATTGTGCGCGAGGGGGTCGGCCGCAAGTTCCAGAATCCGTCCATCTATGAAGATTTGACGGTCTTCGAGAACCTGGAGCTTTCCTTTCCCCGCGGCCGGAGCGTCTTCGGAGCCCTCACCTTCAAACGCGATGCCGAGGTGACGACACGCGTGCGCGAGATTGCCGAAATGGTGTTCCTCGACGCGCTCCTGAACATGCAGGCGGCCCTTCTCAGCCACGGCCAGAAGCAGTGGCTGGAGATCGGCATGCTGCTGATCCAGGACCCGGAGCTCCTGATGCTCGATGAACCTGTCGCCGGCATGAGCGTCTCGGAGCGCAAGCAGACCGCGAAACTTCTCAACGAAATCACCAAGGGACGCTCGGTGATGGTGGTCGAACACGACATGAAATTTGTCGAGGACATCGCCCACCGCGTCACCGTCCTGCACCAGGGCAAGATCCTCTCCGAGGGATCCATGGCCAAGGTGCAGGCCGATCCCAAGGTCATTGACGTCTATCTCGGCCACTAGGAGGCAACCATGCTCAATGTTACACATTATCACGTCGCCTACGGCCAGAGCGAAGTCCTTCACGGCCTCGACTTCACGGTCGCACCGGGAGAGATCATCGCCATCATGGGCCGCAACGGCATGGGAAAGACCACGCTGATGAAATCCCTGATGGGGATCGTGCCCACCAGCAACGGCGCTGCCGCCGTCGACGGCGTCGATATCACCACCATGAAGAGCTACGAGCGCGTCGCCAGGGGCATCGCCTATGTCCCTCAGGGGCGGATGATCTTTCCGACCATGACGGTGCAGGAAAACATCGAGACCGGACTGACGATCAGCGGCCGGAGCAAGGTTCCCGGCGACATCTACGAGCTGTTTCCTGTCCTGCTCGACATGAAGGGCCGCCGCGGCGGCAATCTTTCCGGCGGTCAGCAACAGCAATTGGCGATTGCCCGCGCGCTGGCGACCAATCCGAAGGTCCTTCTGCTGGACGAACCGACCGAAGGCATCCAGCCGTCGATCATTCGCGAGATGGGCCGTGTCCTGAAACGTATCCGCGACGAGCGCGGGCTTTCCATCGTTGTGTCGGAACAGGTTCTGTCCTTCGCCCTCGACGTCGCCGACCGGGTACTCGTCCTGGAAAACGGCCGCCTTGTCCACGACGAACCCCGGGCCAGCGTCGATGAGGAAAAAGTTTCGGCGTTCCTGTCCGTCTAACCAGCTCATCCAGTTCAACAGCGCACGCATTCCAGGTGCATATCCAGAGGAGAACCCCATGGCAGATACCCTGATTTCGGTAGATTTGAGCGAGTCGCCGCATACCAACGAAAAGGTCCACAACCGCTGGCATCCCGATATTCCGATGGCGGTCTGGGTGGAGCCCGGTGACGACTTCAAGATCGAGACCTATGACTGGACCGGAGGGCAGATCAAGAATGACGACGACGCTGCGGATGTGCGCGATGTCGAGCTGGAACAGGTTCACTACCTCTCCGGACCGATCGGTGTCAAAGGAGCCGAGCCGGGCGATCTTCTGGTCGTCGATATTCTCGACATCGGCGCCAAGGAAGAAATGCTCTGGGGCTTCAACGGCTTCTTCTCCAAGCAGAACGGCGGCGGGTTCCTGACGGAGCATTTCCCGGAGGCCCAGAAATCCATCTGGGACATCGAAGGCATGTTCACCCGCTCCCGCCACGTGCCGGGTGTCAGCTATGCCGGCCTGATCCACCCGGGCCTGATCGGCTGCCTGCCGGACCGCAAGATGCTGGACATGTGGAACAGTCGCGAAAAATCATTATTCGATACGGATCCCGACCGCGTTCCGGCACTTGCCGCCCTGCCGAACACCCAGTCGGCGCATATGGGACAACTGAAAGGCGATGCAAAGGACCAGGCAGCTGCCGAAGGCGCGCGGACCGTTCCCCCGCGCGAGCATGGCGGCAACTGCGATATCAAGGATCTGTCACGCGGGTCGAAGATCTATTTCCCGGTCTATGTGGACGGTGCCGGTCTCTCCATGGGCGACCTGCATTTCAGCCAGGGAGACGGTGAGATCACCTTCTGCGGCGCGATCGAAATGGCCGGCTGGTTGCACATCCGGGTCAGCCTGATCAAGGGCGGTGTCGCGAAATACGGCATCAAGAACCCGATTTTCAAACCCTCGCCGATCACGCCGAAATATGACGACTACCTGATCTTCGAGGGCATTTCGGTTGATGAGGCCGGCACCCAGCATTACCTCGACGTGCACATCGCCTATCGCATGGCCTGCCTCAACGCCATCGAGTACATGAAGAAGTTCGGATACTCCGGCGCGCAGGCCTACGCCATCCTGGGCACGGCGCCTGTGCAGGGACATATTTCAGGTGTGGTCGATATTCCAAATGCTTGCGCCACCTTGTGGTTGCCGACCGACATCTTTGACTTCGACATGATGCCAGGTGCGGAAGGCCCGAAAACCTTCATCGACGGTTCCGTCGACGTTCCACTTGCCCCGGATCTCTGATCCGGCCGCGACGACGAGACGGGCCCTGCCCGTCTCGAACCTTTTCCGCCGGTAATCCGGCTCTCCGTGTTTCAGGATCAATCATGCCGACATACGATTATCTGTGCGCTACCTGCGGCCCCCTTTCCGCCAACCGCCCGATGTCCGCTCATGCGGATCCGATCGAATGCCCGATCTGCAAGGCGGAAGCCCCGCGCGCAATCCTGCAGGCGCCGCATATGTCCGGACTGTCTCCCAGCGACCGGGCTGCCCATCTGCGCAACGAGACGTCCCGGCACAATCCCGCCTTCTCCACCAAGTCGGATCGCGAGGACAGGAGCCGGGAGAACCGCAAGCGCCATCCATCGGGCTGCTCCTGTTGTTCGGGTTCGAAGGGAAGTTTCCGGTCAAGCGCGGTCTACAAGGCCGATGGCAGCAAGACCTTTCCCAGCAAGCGTCCCTGGATGATCAGCCACTGACACAGGTTTGTGCGGACGCAAAAACAGGTTTGCGACGGGATTGACCAAGACCTGGCTGCAGCGGCACTAACAGGCCGCTTTCAGGAACGGAGTGGGAGAGATTGCACCTTCGGCTTGGGGGCGCTTTGCTGACTGACGCCTGCGGATCCGGAAGTTAGCTGACCTACACCGACATTCGTCTGGACACCTTCTGCGGTAACTCTCGCTCCTCACCAGTCATTCGTGGAAATCCTGATTGTCGCGGCTGTCTGGCGTTGGTCGGAATGGCTGTTCAGGTGCTGTTACCCGCTTCGCCGAGCCGAGGTTTGCGGAAACCAGATACGATCCAGCCAGAGCAAGCGCAAAGCCGATTATTGCTGCGATGGAAATCGTCTCGCCCAAGAGCAATATTCCAAATCCGACCGCGACGAACGGGATGGAGAAAGTCGAAAGCGATGCAAAAGACGCCCCTCCCATCGGCACAAGGGTAAAAATGAAGCGACCGGAATGGCTGAACTCAGCGTACCTAGAGCTGCCAGAAAGAGGATGACCCTGACTGAATGCTCGGCAGGAGCGGCTTCGCTGAACAGTGCTGCTCCAATTGCCAGCAAGACGCTGGCAGGAACAAGCTGGGCAAAAGAAACTGCCAGCATGCTTGGGAGTTTCATACACTGGATGAATAGTGCCCCAAGTGCGTAGCTTGCCGCTGCCAGCAACGTGGCGATGCCGGCCCAGATTTCCAGACTGTTGTGGTCCCCGCCGTGCAGGGGGCCCGAATGCTCACCCGATGGGAAGCATTTCGACGTCACACCGTAAGGCTGCGAGACGGTCTAAGAGCCAGACGTCGCGTTCGGATAGTGTCTGCGATGGTGTCGCGTAGATCAGAAGAACCCGGTAAAAGCGGCAAAGCGGCCATCTTCAGCAATCTGCGCGTAGCTGGTACCCTGCATCCGTTCCGTGCCGTCACTGCCCATAAGCCACCAATTGGCAAGTGCCTGGTCGTGATGGTCCCTGACACTGGGACTCTCGAAACAACGGCCCGTGATCAGTGTGTGCGGGTGCCGTGAACCTGCCAAAATTTTTGGGGAGTTTCCCCTCCATATGATCCACGTCGCCAATAGGCCACAAAAAACCCCACCAGGATTACTGATGGGGTTTTTAATTTGGTTGCGGGAGCAGGATTTGAACCTGCGACCTTCAGGTTCGCGGGTCTGATTGCCCATCAGATACTGGATCGCGTGAAAGATCGGCGAGGCATGCGGTTTGACCGCCACCCGGTCTTCCGGCCTCAGCACCGAGAAATAGAGCGCCGTCATGATCGACACCATCGAAGCCGAACTTGCCTGGTGACCGCCAACCTTGATGCCGTCCGCCTTGGGACGGATATGATTGGCGTGATGGATCATCCAGTGCGACAGCCACAGCAAACGCTGTTCGATGGTCTTCAGGTGTTCGGTGCTCATTGAGGCGTTCCCGTTAAGTGCGTACTTGCCGTTACTCTAGCTTCCGACAAGAACCGGTTTCTTGCTATTTCCTAAGCTCTTCGGTTAAGTCTTGGTGAGTTTCACCAAGAAAGGAGCTTTCTTTGGCGATTTCCGACACACTCGACACTTTTGATATTCAGATCCTGCGAGAATTGCGTCAGAACGGCAGAATATCGATTCAAGATCTTTCCGAACGTATCGGCCTGAGCCCGACGCCGGCTGCCCGCCGTCTTCGGCACCTTGAAGAACGCGGCATCGTGACCGGATATTGCGCGCTGATCGACGAGGTAAAGCTTGGTTACGAGGTTTCGGTGTTCGTATCGGTGCAGCTCGACAAGCAGATCGACGTCACACTGGATCAGTTCGAAGCCGCCATTCAGGCGTTTCCGGAAGTCGTCGACTGTTGGCTGATGACCGGCAATCGCGACTATCTCCTGCGGGTGGCGACCACCGGTCTCGCGGCTTTCGAGACGTTCCTGACCGGAAAGCTGACCAAGGTGCCGGGCGTTGCCAATATCGAAAGCTCCATTCCACTGCGGCGCGTGAAATCCGGCGTGGCGCGGACGCCGTGATCCGGGCCGGCTGCCGGCCCTGTCACTTGCTCACGCCCTCAGCTCACGTCCCCCTCACTCCCTCTCCTTCGCCATTCCTTCGCATCCCCGACTCCCTCATCCTGAGGAGGGCCAACGGCCCGTCTCGAAGAATGGGCCTCTTGCTCTGAGTATGCCGCCCATCCTTCGAGACAGCGCTTCGCGCTTCCCCAGGATGAGGTTGAGAGGACGAGAGGAGAGACTGAAGAGTGGGGATTGGCCTGCGGTTCGCGCCACCCTCAGGCAGCAACGGCCGCAGGAACCTGCGGCATGGCCTGCGCCATATCTTCAAGAATGTCGCCGAGATCTTCCAGCCCAACGGACAGGCGCACGAGGCCGTCGCTGATGCCATGGACAGCGCGTTCTTCCGGGGTGTAGGTGGAATGGGTCATGGAGGCCGGATGCTGGATCAGTGTTTCGGCATCGCCCAGGGACACGGCCCGCTGGATCATCTTCAGGCCATTCATCATGGAGATACCGGCGTCCAGACCACCTTTAAGCTCAAAGGCGATCATGCCACCCGGCTGGCTCATCTGCCTGTTCGCCAGTTCGTGCTGCTCGTAGCTTTCAAGGCCCGGGAAATAGACCTTTGATACCGCAGGATGGGCTTCCAGCCACTCGGCGATTTTCTGCGCCGAGGCACAGTGCCTGTCCATGCGCAGGGCCAGCGTCTTCAGGCCACGCAGGATCAGCATGGCACTGAACGGGGCCATCACCGCTCCGGTCATGTCCTTCATGCCGACAAGGCGGATTTCCTGGATCTGTTCGGCCCGGCCGGCAACAAGTCCCGCCACGACATCCCCATGACCACCGAGATATTTCGTGGCCGAATGCAGGACGAGGTCAGCGCCAAGCTCGACCGGACGCGTCAGGTAAGGCGTCGCGTATGTGTTGTCGACAACCACTGTTGCCCCCGCTTCATGTGCGATTTCCGAAACATGGTGGATATCGACAAGGCGCATGTTCGGGTTGGCCGGGGTCTCGAAATAGACGACGCGGGTCTTGTCGGAAATGACGCCGCGCAGGTTTTCCGGGTCGGTCAGGTCGACATGGGTGATCTTGATGCCGAATTTGCTCAGGCCGTGGCGCATGAAAGCAAAGGTGCATCCATAAAGGGTCTCGTCGACAATGATCTCGTCTCCAGGCGCAACAAGCGTCCAAAGGGTCGCGCTGATCGCACCCATGCCGGAAGACAGGGCCAGACCGGCTTCCGCCCCTTCCAGATCTGCGATGCGACGTTCCAGCAGATCCAGCGTCGGGTTGGAAATGCGGCTGTAGATGTGCCCTGCCCGTTCGCCGGCAAACATCTCGCCACCGGCCTCTGCCGTCTCGAATACGAAAGTGGAGGTCAGATGCAGCGGCGGCGTCAGTGACCCCTCGTTTTCATGCGGATTGTAAGCGAGGTGGATCGCGCGGCTGGCAAAACCCTTGTAGGCACTCATGGCTGTCTCCCTGATTTCAGCCAGAGCAATATGATCCAAGTTCAAGAGCAATAGATTTCAAAATCTGTCAGTGGTAGTTTTCAAATTAGCATTATCTGCCAAAAGAGCGCCAAATGGACAGGAAAGACAGACAAATCATCCGCGCCCTGCAGCGGGACGGCCGCATGACCAACCAGGACCTGGCCGAGGCGGTCAATCTGTCGCCGTCCCCCTGTCTGCGAAGGCTGCGTAATCTGGAAGCTTCGGGAGCAATCAAGGGGTTTTCGGTGGATGTGGATGCCGCCGCCTACGGATTGCCGATCACGGTTTTCGTCCGCATCCGGCTGGAGCGGCACAACGAAGAGGATGTGCGCCGGTTCGAAAGCCGCATGCAGACCATCGAGGAGGTCCTGGAATGCCATGTGCTGACCGGTGCCATGGACTATCAACTGCGCGTGGTGGTGTCGGACCTTGAAGCCTACGAAACCTTCATTCGCAATCGCATTCATCCGATCGGCGGCATTGCGTCGATCGATACCAGTTTCGTCTATGGTACCGTCAAGAAGACCGCAGTGTTTCCACCGCTAGCCTGACCGGGCCCTTTGCCTATTCCTGCCGGAACTTCACCGGAGGCGATTTTTCCGGCAACAGCCCGGACCGGAAGCGCTGCAGCACCACTTGCAGAAGCAGGCCTACCAGCAACATGCGGATGAAGGAGCTACGGGTCGCCCATTCCGGTGGCAGGCGGTTTGTGAAGATCTCCGTCACCGACCACAGCGTCCAGATGGTCAAGGCCCCGAGGATCGCACCCTTGTTGTTGCCGGAGCCACCGGCCATCAGCATCACCCAGACCAGGAAGGTCACCAGCAGCGGATCGGTTGCCGTTGGTGACAGGAACCGGAAATAGTGCGCCGACAGGCCACCTGCGATCCCCATGATGGCACAGCCGATGACGAAGGTCTGGATCCGGAACTTCTCGACATTCTTGCCGGCCGCAGCCGCAGATGCCTCGTTGTCACGGATTGCGCGCAGGCTGCGGCCCCAGGGGCTGTCGTGCAAACGCGAAGCCGCCAGATAGACCAGAAGCACCACGAACCAGATGAAGCCGAGAAACACGATATCGCCCATCCGCCCGGTGGTGAGATCCGCCAGCGGTCTTGGAATGCGTGAAAGACCCAGGCTGCCGTTGGTGAGCCAGCTTTCGTTGACGATGACAAGCCGCAGGATTTCCGCGATGCCGATAGACGCCATTGCCAGATAGTCGCTCTTGAGGCGTACGCAGATCTTGGCAACCGCCCACCCCGCCAGTCCGGCGAGGACCGCAGCCCCGATCAGCCCTATCGGCACAGGCAGACCGAAGCCACCGAGATGCTTGGATGAGGCAGCCGTTGTCAGGATCGCAGAGGTATAAGCGCCTACACCATAGAACCCGGCGATACCGGCATTGAAGAGCCCGCCCATGCCCCATTGCACATTCAGGGCAAGGCACAGGATCGCATAGATCCCGCCCAGGATCAGAAGGCTGACGGCATAGAAAAAGAGACCGGTGAGTTCCATCAGAGCAACCTCCCCTTGAAGAGACCCTGGGGCCGGAAGATGAGCAGACCGATCATCAGGACGAAAGCGACCGCCGTCTTGTAGGACGGTGAAATGAGGGCATCGTCACCGATCCAGTGATAGGAGGACAATTCCTCGGCCAGGCCGATGATGAAACCACCTGCCATGGCGCCCATCGGCTTGCCGATCCCACCCAGAATGGCGGCGGCGAACATCGGCATCAGCAGGTTCCAGCCCAGATTGGGGTGGGCACTGGTATTGAGTGCTGCAAAGGTTCCGGCAATTGCCGCCAGAGCCGCGCCGATGATCCAGGTCCAGCGAATGACCTTGGCCGTGTCGAGGCCGGACACTTCCGCCAGTTCCGGATCGTCGGCAACCGCCCGCATCGACCGGCCGGTTCTGGTCACGGTCAGGAAGTAATGCAGCAGCACGGCAATGATCGCGGTTGAGATCACCGCCTGCAGATGCAGGACAGATACCCGGAATGTGTCGAACAGGACCAAGGGCGGTTTGACGCCGGTTGAAAATACCTGGTTCTGCGATCCCCAGACCAGTTGAACGATCGAACGGAAAACCAGCGCTATGCCGAAGGACGAAATCACCGTGTAGATGGTCGGCAACTCGCGCAACGGCTTGTAGAAGTAGCGATCGACCAGCAGCGCGGACACAATGGTCAACGCCACGCCGAATGGGATCAGCAGCAACGGATTGACCGGTACGATGGCCGCCATGGCCAGCACGCCATAGGTCCCCAGGGTCATCAGATCGCCATGGGCGAAATGGGCAAACCGCAGAATACCGAAGATCATGGAGATGC
This sequence comes from Roseibium sp. LAB1, assembly GCF_054658235.1. Lineage (NCBI taxonomy): Bacteria > Pseudomonadati > Pseudomonadota > Alphaproteobacteria > Hyphomicrobiales > Stappiaceae > Roseibium > Roseibium sp. LAB1. The sequence goes on from NZ_BAAGIB010000002.1 coordinate 249,390, forward strand.
CGACCGCGCCAAGAGCGTAAATGCTGCCGATGGCAAGAGCCGGAAACAGATAGAAATTCACAAATTCGATCATGCAGCCGCCCCCCCGAGAAAGAGGCGCCGGACGTCTTCATCGGCAAGCAGTTCCTTGCCGGTGCCGCTGGCATAGTTCCGCCCGTTCACCAGGATATGGCCATGGTTGGCAATCTGCAGGGCCTGGCGGGCATTCTGTTCCACCATCAATATCGTGATCCCGGTTTTGCGGATGTCGAGAAGCAGGTCGAAGATCCGCTCCAGATAGGCAGGCGACAGCCCGGCAGTCGGTTCGTCCAGAAGCACCAGCTTCGGATCGCTCATCAGGGCGCGCCCCATGGCCACCATCTGTCGCTGCCCGCCTGAAAGCTCTCCCGCAGGCTGTTTCAACTTGTCCCTCAGATCCGGGAACAACGAGAGCACGCGCTCGCGCGTTGCCGCTTTATCCTTTGGTGGAGCTGCATAGGTTCCAACATCAAGGTTTTCGTCTACGGTCATGGACGCAAAGACGTTTTTCGTCTGAGGCACGGCCGACACTCCAAGCGGAACCAGCGCCGATGTCTTGCAGCCCGAAAGCTCCCTGTCACCCAGCTTGATGGAGCCCGCAGACACCGACGTGAGGGCAAAAATAGTCTTCAGCAACGTCGATTTTCCCGCTCCGTTCGGCCCGAGAATGACGGCGATTTCGCCCGGCTCTACCGTCAGCGACACATCCTCGATGATCGGCGGGCCGCCATAGCCGGCGCTCACACCTGTCACGGCAAGTCTTTCGGTCATAGCTGCGCCTCATATTTGCCGCCGCCGAAATAGGCTTCGATCACCCTTTCGTCGTTGCGCACCTCGTTGACCGTGCCTTCCGTCAGTAGCGTGCCCTGCGCCATGACAAGCACGTGGTCGCACAGCTTGGAAACGTAATCGAGATCGTGCTCGATCAGGCAGAACGTCAGGCCCCGCTCCCGGTTGAGCATCAGGATCTTGTCGGCCAGCTTGGACAGAAGCGTCCGATTGATGCCTGCCCCAATCTCGTCCAGCAGGATGATCTTCGGATTGCGCATCAGCGCACGGCCGAGTTCCACCAGCTTCTTCTGGCCCCCTGAAAGGTTGCCGGCCTTTTCGTCGATGACATGGTCCAGTTCCAGAAGGTGAACGGTATCGCGCGCCGTCTCATAGATCTGACGCTCCTCCGCCTGATAGTGCCCGCGCCGGAAAATCACGTTGAAGACATTCTCGCCTTCTGGTGCCGAGGCGGAAGCCATCAGGTTTTCCAGGACGGAGAGATGCCCGAATTCATGGGGTATCTGGAAGGTGCGTGCGAGACCTGCCTTGGCCCGCTGATGGGGTTTGAGCGCAGTTATGTCCTTCCCGTCCAGCAGCACCCGGCCGGCACTCGGCCGGATTGCACCTGCGATGACGTTGAAGGCGGTTGTTTTTCCCGCACCGTTCGGCCCGATCAGGCCGGTAATGCGGCCTGCGTCGATCTTGAAGCTTGCTTGGTCAATGGCCCGCAAACCACCAAAATCGACGCAGATTTTTTCCAGCTCAATCACGCTGTCGCCTTGTCGGCTTATTCGACGATTTCGACTTGTTTATAGCCGTCGCCGTCGACGACGAACTTGCCAATATAACCGCCGACATCGCCGTTTTCATCGAACTCTGCGGAGCCGCTGGCGCCGTCATAATCGATGTCCTTGCCTTCCTTGATGAGCGCAATCGCCTTTGCCCATTCACCCGGTCCGACTTTTTCGCCCGGAGCCATCGCGACTTCCTTCAGGGCTTCGGCAATCTTGGCCCGGTCAGTCGATCCGGCCTTTTCAACCGCGAGCAGCGCCAGGAAGGTCGCATCGTAGGTCTGATCGACGAATGCCTTGTCGGCCCCTTCGCCATATTCGGCATTGAAGGCGTCATGCAGCGACTTCTGGGCCGGGTTTTCCGCCGGAGAGGTCGGGGAAGAGAAGAACGAAGTCTTCAGCGCATCAGCGCCGACGTTCTGGATCAGAAGTTCGTCGCGAAGACCGTCCGTACCGATGAACTTGGTGAAGAGACCGCCTTCGATCGCCTGACGGACGATCTTGCCGCCACTGTCACCTGCATAGGCGATTACAACCAGTGCTTCGGCATCGTCCTTGGCAAGGCTTGCAAGTTCGGATCGGTAGGAGTCCTTCTTTTCCTCGTGCTTAGCCTCGGCAACGATCTCGCCGCCGGCTTCCGTGTAGGCGTCGATGAAGGTTTCGCCGATGCCGACGCCATAGTCGTTGTTGACGAAGGTGAGCGCGACTTTCTTGATGCCTTCGTCCATCACCATCTTGGCGAGGATCTCACCCTGATAGTTGTCGGAGGGCACGATGCGGAACACCAGGCCATTGTCTTCCAGGAAAGTCATGGCCGGCGATGTTGCCGTCGGCGAGATCTGCGGCACACCTGCCGGAATAATCGCGGCTTCCGCTGCGGCGATGGTGGTGCCGGACATGAGCGAGCCCATGATGATCGGCACGTTTTCCACGTTCACGAGCTTCTGGGCAGCGTCGACCGCGCCCTGGGCGGTGCCGGTGGTGTCACCATAAACGGCAACAGCGGTGCCGCCGAGCAAGCCACCCTGTTCGTTCACCTGCTTGACCGCGAGATCGGCCGCGTTCTGAAGCGGCGGAATGAAATTGGCGATCGGACCCGTGATGTCCATCAGAATGCCGATCTTGGTGTCATCCGCCAATGCGGCAGTTCCTGTGCCCAGCAGTGCTGCCGCGGCCACAATTGTCGTCAACTTTCTCATGCTGTCATCCCCTCATTGCTTGACCTTGAAATCCTGCACAGCCTGTTCTTTCCTCCTCGACAGGCTTTATCTTGTCAGTCGTGCAGAACCTCTGTTTCAAACCGGCCCGGCAAGCTGACTTCCAGCAGTTCCAGGTCGGCAGTTGCATCCGTGTATCGCGTCGCCATGTTCGGCGGGATCACGAAGGCGTCTCCGGCAGACAGGCGGTAAGGATCTTTGCCTTCGCCCTCCAGGGTCATTTCGCCTGCCAGCACAAAGTTGAATAGAATATCGCAGTCATGGCACGTCCAGGGAGATGCCTCCCCGGACGGCCGAGCCACCATAACAGATGCCACACCTTTGGTGTTGTCACAGATAGTGGTGTCGCGTGCTTCAAAACCCGGAATGCGGAACGGCCTGAAGACACCGTCCTTTGCCAGGCTGTGTACGAATTTCTGCCCCTGCCATTCCCTGTCCGGCCGCTCATGGGGTGTCGGCAAGGTCATCTCGTGATCGATCTCGGTGATGTGCTCGGCAGGAACGCCGATCTCGATCACCTCGATACCATCGGCTGCATGCATCACCCGGTGCCGGATTTCCGGAGGCTGGATGAAACAGTCACCAGCCCGCAGGCGGCGCATGCCTCCCTGGTCTTCATAGAGAACGTCGACCCAGCCGTGAACGCAGAAGATCAGCTGAAAACCGACCTTGTGGAAGTGCACCATGTCCGGCACCGGCCCGTCCGGCACCCGGATGTGCGAAGCGATCATGGCCCCGCCAAGACGCGTGGGCACGAGATCCCGGTAGGACATGCCTGCCCGGCCGATCACCCAGGGGGCCTGGTCCGCCAGACGGCGCACCACGAAGGCATGCTCGGTCTGCGGCATAATCAGCGGCGGATTGAGTTCGTCAATCTCGACGCGCGTCCCACTCGGCGAAACCAGAAGGCGCTCGCCGTCGGCAAATCCATCAGGATCATCGGTCAGGATGCGCAAGGTTCCCGGAGCTTCATCCGCCCCCTTTTCCACCCGCACGCGCAGGCCGTGACCCGAGAAAACCGCAATTTCCGGGCTGTCGGCCGGATAGATCATGTCCAGCCGCATGTTCAGCTTCTTGGTGAAAAACGGCAGGTCCTTCGAAAGGTCCTGGGTCGGTAGTCTGACTTCCGCGCGGGTCTCCGTCATGTTCCTGTCCATCGCTCCCTTGTGCCCCACACGTCAGCCTGCCTGCGCGGAGGTTATTGTGTTCTGATGTCGCCCGCCCTCATGTGCAGCGAGGTAGGCGGCCTCCCCTTCGAAAACGAACCGCAGGATCCTGTCGCTGGCAGCGACCGCATCCCGGCGGCAGAAAGCCTGGTAAAGCTGGGTGTTGCCGGCAACGATCAACGGATGATTGACCTGATCTGCAAAGGTCATCAGCCGCACGGCCTGAACCTGGGTCATGTAGCGCTGCAGCGCCTTGCGCAGCGAAGCGTTCGGCACCGCCGCAATCCAGCTGTTGCGGAATATCTCGCAGGCCCGGTGCAACCGTTCGGTATCACCAGCGGCCATGGCTGTACGCGCATCCGTCAGGATGTCGTCCAGCCCCTTCAATTCGTCTTGCGACAGGCTTAGCGCCGCCATGGCGGCTGCCCTTGGCTCCAGAAGACGTCGCAGGTCGAAAATTTCCAGAATTTCCTGATGATCGAGACGCGGCAGCACGAAGCCGCGCGTTGTCGGCTCGAGATAACCTTCATGGGCAAGCCGCATCAACGCGTCGCGCGCCGGCATGCGGGACACCCCAAATTCGGCAGCAACGGCGGTGTCAACAAGCCGGACATCCTGACCAAGCTCCCCACGCTGGATGCGCCCCATGAGCAGGTCGTGAATCTGTCCGCTGGTGCTTTGTGCAGCGGACGCAGAGGCAGACGATTTTCCATCAGTCACCTGCCCGCCTCCTTCGCTGCACTGCCTGTCAGCAACAGAAAATCGTATACAGAAAAATTCAAGCCAATTTGAAGCATTACCGCTTTCAACCCTTTTTCAGACATCTGAAAAGTCCTTTAAGCTTGAACTATCTCAAAAACTGTATACGAATATTCCTGTGACGGTCAATAGCGTGTTTGATGCAGAAACGGATCTGTTTCGGCACCTTGATTGACCGACAGAAACGATATTTCGGGGGACCGCATGACGACCAGGGAAGACGGCTACTTCCTCTATCACTCCATCGGCCAGTATCCCGGCAAGCAAGCCGGATTGAGCACTGCGATGGCAGAGCTTGCCGCCGTCTGGAGTGCCCCGGACGATCAGCAATGGCCGTATCTGCTCGGCAAGCGCGGAGAATTCATCGACCACTGGCGCGCGATCATCGGCGCTCCTGAAGGTTCCGCAACCACTTGCGAGAATGTCACCCAGGGCGTCGACATGGTGATGCGATCGTTGCCTGACGGCCTCTTGCGTGGCCGCAAGGTACTGGTGGCCGCGGATTGTTTCCCGTCCAACCACTTTCTTCTGACCCGCCTGCAGGAACGGCTCGGCTTCGAGCTGGTGACCGTGCGGGCCCGTCAGGGCGCTAATTTCGTTGCCGACGAAGACATGATTGCCGAGTGGGACCGCGATGTCGCTCTCTGCCTGATCACCTGGGTCAGCTCAACTACTTCCCGTCGTTCCAACCTGGATAGCCTTGTCGCTCATGGCCGCGCGATGGGCAGCATCATCGGCGTCGACATCACCCAGGCAGCCGGCCTCCTGCCCTATTCAGTCGAGGCACCGAATGTGGATTTTGTGGTTTCAACCAGCCTGAAATGGATGTGCGGCACGCCGGGCGCGGGCATCCTCTACGTTCATCCCGACCTGATTCAGGATTGCAGGCCGGAGTTGTGCGGCTGGTTCAGCCAGGACAATCCGTTTAACTGGGATATCGACGCCTTCGAATATGCTCCGGACATTCGCCGCTTCGACAACGGCACCCCGTCGATCATGCCTGCGGCAGCTTCCGTTCCCGCACTCAAATGGCATGCAAGCGCCGACAGGGACGCCATATTGAACAGCAACCGGCATCTATGCGGTATTCTGATCGAAGGAGCCGACGCACTCGGCCTCAAACTTCTTACACCCCGCGCGGCGGAAGAGCGCGGTGGCAGCCTGATGTTCGGCCTTGCCTCCGCAGACCAGGCCACCCAGGTTCTGAACCACCTGCGAAATGCCGGCATTTCCGCCGATACCCGCGGTGCGACCCTTCGGCTGTCTCCCGGCATCCAGACGACGGAAGACGCCACGCGCGAAGTGGTGACGGAACTGCGGACAGCCCTGACAGGGTAAATCGGGAAGCAGTTTTGCCGGAACAAGCGGCCCATCCTTCGAGACGGGCCTTTTGGCCCTCCTCAGGATGAGGGGGCGGTGCCGAGGCGCCGAACGTTGCCTCTCTGAATCATAAACTTGTTCCAACCTCATCCTGAGGAAGCGCGAAACGCTGTCTCGAAGGATGGACTGTACACCCCGCCTGATCGGAAAAGACTGAGGAAACGACCGGCCAGCTTCGTCATCAATCTCCCGAGAACCGGCCTTGAAGCCCAGACACGCCGGAAATGTGTAGGCCCCGGGCCTCGCTATGCTCGCCCGGGGTGACAATCGACGGGGGATGCCGGAACCCGCTCACACGAAGCTCTCGACCGTCTTCAACGCCCCGTCGAGATCAGTACCTTTCTCGTCCTTCAGGGCGGCCTCGCGCAGGCGAGCGACCCATTCCGGTCCGTCCTCCCTGCTTTCCACCAACCTTGCGCCAGCCAGCACCTTGTCGAATTTCGACAGGCCTCTGGCATGGGTATCGGAATACCCCTTGATCAGCCGGTGGCACTTCAGTACCTCGACGGCCATGGCGTAGCGGTCCGGCAGATAGCCTGACACCATTTTCAGCCAGCTATCCATATGGTCCTGTTCCATCCGATGGCGCAGGGTCCGACGTCGCCAGCCGCGCAAACCACCCAGGAAGTACAGCATTGCAAAGCCGCGCAGGCTGTCGGTGCGGATACGACGGCCACGGTTGAACCAGCGGTCTATCCGTTTCATCCACGCCGGATCGCTTTCCATCCTGCGGCCCATCTTCTCCGGCAGAAGGCCGACGATTTCTTCCGCACGCGGGTGGAGATAGTCGGTCAGATGCAACAGCTTGCCGTCCTTGACCTTCATTTCAGACTCGATTCGATCGAAACGCTGCGGACGCGTCTTCAGATCAGCAACCCGGATCACGTCGTCATATGCCATGGCGTTGGCTATATATTTTGCGGCCTCGCGAGAGAGTTCGTACTCTTTCTCGGCGCTATCCCGGCTGACGAGACTTTCCAGCCGGCCGATATATTCCGCACCGTAATCCGTGTCCTGGAAATCGACGACTTTCTGCAGTCCTGCCCGTGCCATCTCGCGAACGGGCTCCGGCAAGGCCGCTACCTTGGCTTCCAGCGACGCCCACGCCTTCTGGGCCATGTCCGGCCCGGCCGGCCTCACAATTTCCTGCCTTGCGGGTTTGGAGGCCTCAACCTTTAGCTCTTCGCCGTTTTTCGCCAGATCGTAACCGGCAGCGAATGCCCTGAGGCTTGCCTCCACACCCTTGCCGCCCGCGCGGATCGCTTCTTCGAACGCAGCCCGCTCGAAAGGCAAGGCACCTGAACCGGCCAAAGCACCGAAAAGGGAGGCGGAGATCACAGAGCCGACTTTCAGGGCTGCCGTGTCCATATCGGCCAGGACGAGCTTTTGCGCGGCCAGTTCCGCCGCCGCTTTCACTTCTTCCGAAGAGGCCATGCCATCGCCCGGCACCGTCTTTTCGGAAACAGCAAGCATGCGGTGCGTCGAGGCGATGAGCGTTGTCCGATCGGGGGTCACGAAGCCGCGAATGATCGCGCGGCCCGCCTCCATCATTTCCGCCGCAATAATGATATCGACATCACCCGCGGATGGTGCGAGCGAGAAGACAGGAGCGGCGACATCTCCCGGTGCCATCTCCATGTAATAGATGGTCGCTCCGGTTCTCTGAGCGACGCCGGCCACGCTCGTTGCCTGGCAATGGTAGCCCTGCGATCTGGCGAGGCTCTCGATCCAGTTTGTCAGAACACCACCGCCCTGGCCGCCGACGGCCATGATGGCGAGCTTGATGATTCCTGCCAGTGCCGGATCGGCCGGTCTGGCATCCAGAGGCAATGCAAGCGACATCACGCGCCCTCCCCGGTAAAGGTCAGGCGGGAGCCGGTCCGCCGTGTCTGCAGCCAGGTAATGGTCTTTGTCCGCAGGCCGGCAAGCCAGGCCTCGAACCCGGTCGGATTATGAACCACCTTGGCTTCATAGAAGGACGGACACAGTATGGCCGCGTCGGCAACTTCGCCGCAGTTGCCGCACCCGACACACGACTGGTCGATATGGGCCACAGGATCGTCACGCAGCGGATCGTCCAGCTTCTTAAGGGACAACGACGGACATCCGGACAGACGAATGCAGGCGTGATCGCCAGTGCACACATCCTGATCGACCCCGAAGCGAGGTATCTCGACCCGTTCTCCGCCTGCAATTGCCTTGTTGCGCTGGGGCTTTTCCCGGCGCTGGCGGTTGAGCATGCACTCGGACGACGCGACGATCACCTTCGGACCGTCATATTCGGTCGTCAGCGCCTCGCGGATGGTTTCGCGCATCCGGGTAACATCATAGGTCCGGTCAATCTGCCGGATCCATTTGACCCCTGCCCCCTGCAACGCCTTGGTGATGGGGTTGTTGGTCGACTTGGTCTTGTTCTGCGCCCGGCTGGAGGGAATATCCTGTCCACCGGTCGCTGCCGAATAATAGTTGTCGACGATGATCGCGACACTGTCGGACTTGTTGAACACCATGTTGCCGATCGAGGTGCTGAGGCCGTTGTGCCAGAAGCCGCCATCGCCGATGATCGAAATCGCCCGTCTTTCGCCACCGCCATCGAAGGCTGCGTTCGAGGCAGGCCCGAGACCATAACCCATGGTCGACCCGCCGATCTCGAAAGGTGGCAGGCAGGCAAACAGGTGGCAACCGATGTCGCCGGTGATCTGATGCTGGCCGACTTCCTGTTCCACCATCTTCAACGAGGCAAAGATCGGACGTTCCGGACATCCCGTGCAGAACCCTGGCGGGCGGATAGGCACGGTTTTCGCGAGATCCGGAAGCTCCGGCTTCGGCGCGTTCGGGGCCAGAACCTTGCCCGGCAGCAGCTCCGGCGCATACTGGCGGACGAAGGTATCAAGGCCGTCGAGCATGATCTGGCCGGTGTATTCACCCGCACGCGGGAAAATTCCCTTGCCTTCCAGTTTTGTCGTCCGGCCTTCCTTGTAGAGCATTGCTCCGAGCTGCTGCTCGATGAACTCCGGCTGACCTTCCTCGACCATCAACACGGCTTCCTTGCCGGCGCAGAATTCAAGCAGTTCGGATTTCACCAGCGGATAGGTGACGTTGAGCACATGAAGCGGGATCGAGGTGTTGCCGCTGATATCGGCGAGACCAAGCCGCTGCAGAGCGCGAATGACGCTGTTATAGATGCCACCAAGGCAGACGATGCCGACCTTGCCCTCTTCCGGTCCGAAATGTTCGTTCAGGCGGTTCTCCAGAATGAATTTTTCGGCTGCCGGCCAGCGATTATTGATCTTGTCATGCTCATGGGCATAGGACATGGGCGGCAGAACGACGCGCTTGAAGTCGCGCATCGGACTGGAGAGCGCATCGCGCACGGAAAGCGGCGGCGGAACATTGTCCCGGGTCTCGAACTGGCCGGTAACGTGGCAGGAGCGGATACGCACCATCAGCATGACCGGCGAATTGCTGGCCTCCGACAGGGCGAAGCCATCCCCGACGGATTTGACGATCGACGTCAGGTTGGGCCGAGGATCGAGCAACCAGAACTGCGATTTCATGGCAAAGGCGTAGGAGCGCTCCTGCATGATGGAGCTGCCTTCGCCGTAATCCTCGCCGACAATGACAAGCGCGCCGCCATTGACGCCGGAAGACGCCAGATTGGCCAGGGCATCCGAGGCGACATTGACGCCGACCGAGCCCTTGAAAGTGACGGCGCCGCGAATGGGATAATGCACGGAGGCGGCCAGCATGGCGGCCGCGGCAGCTTCAGACGCGTTGGCCTCGAAACGGATGCCAAGTTCACCCAGCAGGTCCTCGGCATCTGCCAGAACATCCATGAGGTGAGAGATCGGCGCGCCCTGATAACCGCCGACATAGCCGACACCGTTTTCCAGAAGCGCCTTCGTGATAGCCAGAATACCTTCACCCGTGAAGGTATCACCTGTTCCCTTGCGAAGATGCTCTACCTCAGCCTTGAACGACCTTTCGGCCATCGGCCCCTCCCTAATACCAAAGAGTTTTGATTATGACCCATCTGATGGGCCACTTCCGTTTGCCGGCGCGGCGCAACGCGCCGGCCGGTCTGGATGACCGGACAAGTGGTGCAACGAAGTCCGGCGGGCGAAAATGACCCACCGGAGGCCGGTTTTGGCAGCACCTCGGGCCGCGTTGCACGTCTTGTCCGATGCTCCACATCACCCTGCGACGCGCGCCTAGCCGAGAAGCCGCCAAAACCGGTCAGATGGGTCATAATCAACTCTCTCTGGTATAGGCGATCAACTCATATCGGGTGCTTGCGCACGTTCTTCAAAATTGCCTGCAGCGTAGCGACGAAGGCCCGCTGGTCTGCATCGCTGATGCCCTTGAACATCTGCCGGTATGCACTGGCCAGATGCGGCCAGAGCTGCTCATGGGTATCGCGCCCCTTGGACGTCAGATGAATGCGGATGGCCCGGCTGTCGTCCTTGTCCGCAACCCGGCGGACCAGTCCGTCCCGCTCAAGCGCATCCAGCGCCCGGCTGAGCGTCGACACTTCAACAACCGCGTAAATGGCAAGTTCCCGGATCAGCAGTCCGTCGATCACGGACAGCACGGCCAGCGTACGCATCTTTGGTGTCGTCAGGCCCAGGTTGGCCATTTCCTCGCGCAGTGCGGCGTTGTAGCGGCCCATGATGCGGTTCATCAGATAGGGTGGAAAATTCTCCAGTCCGATCTCGCCAAGCCGCTGAACGCGTGCTTCTTCCGTGACGACGTCCGTCTGATCCTCGTTGCTCATGCACCCATCCATTTCGCCAGATTGTAGCCGGACCCGCCGCCGAGCCCCGGCCCCGGATGGGTCGAAGCGCCGATCATGTGCAAGTTCCGGATTTGGGTGGCGCTATTAACGGAATGGGTAAAGGGGCGCCAGATGAAAAACTGATCGATGCTGCAGGCCCCGCCGTAGGGATCGCCCCCAACCAGGTTGATATTCAGGTCATTGAGATCAGCCGGCGAATAGGCGCGCCGGGCCAGCTTGATCTCATCAAAGTTGCGGATATGCCGCTTGAGGATCTCTTCCAGCCGGTCGGCAAAGGCTTCGCGCACGGCTTCGCTCCAGTCGACTTGCGTTTCGATCTTGCCGGCGGCATCGCCCTTGATCTTGCGCGGAGCATCAGGAACCTGAAGCCACAGAATGCCCTTACCTTCCGGTGCACGTGAGGGGTCGAGACGATGCGGCTGGCCGACGCAGATCGTCGGAACTTCCGGCAAAAGGCCGCGCTCCGCCTCGTTGGCGGATTTGGACACACTGTCGATGCCGTCTGCCAAGTGGATCAGCGCAACATCTTCCAGACCTTCTGCATTCCACTCCGGATCACCGTCCAGAGCATAGTGAAGCTGGAAATTGCCCCGGCCGTAGCGGTATTTCTGCGTCGCTTCGGGAAGCGCTTCCTGTTTCAAAAGCCGTTGGTAAAGTTGTGTCGGCGTAACGGAGGCAATTACCGACCGCGCCTTGATGGTTTCCCCGCTCGCCGTTTCCACGCCGACAGCCTTGCCGTCCTTCACAAGGACACGCTCGACATCGACACCGGTGCGGATCTGGCCACCCTTGGACTCGATCAGTTTCCTGAACGCTTCCGGAACGGAACTCGAACCACCCTTTGCCACCGGTGCGCCGGCAGCTTCCAGCGCAAATGCGATGACCCGGCCCATCTGGCCTGAATAGGTGCTTTCCGGCGTCAACCCCGTATGCAGAACCCAGGGCGCCCAGAGCGCCTGCAGAGTCTCGCTCTGATAATTTCCTTCCAGCCAGCCCCGCGCCGGCTGGAGACCGGCACCGATCCAGGCTTTCAGACCGCCAAGACCCCGTTTCCAGGCCTGGCTTACCATCAGGCGCGCCATCTTACCGGACCAGAGCGGACTGCCCAACAGGGCGAACAGAAACTCCGCATCAGCCTCGATGCCGCCGACATCAGCGGCATGCTGCTTGCCGTCTTCGGCTGCAAGTTCCTCGAACGCGGCCACATTGGCCGCCCGGTCCATCGTAAGCCTCGCAACCTCTCCCCCCGGCCGCAGAACAGCGGTCGGATGCGGCGTGTGGCAGAAGTCGAGGCCATGACGGCCAAGATCTTCCGCCAGCTCCGCATACGCAGGCGAGGTCAGAAAGAGGACAAAGGTGGCCGCCATCACATCGTGCCGGAAGCCCGGCAACGTGATCTCCTCGGTACGCATGCAGCCACCAAGGACGTCAGAGCGTTCCAGAAGAAGCACCGGCTCTCCCTTGCGCGACAGCAGAGCTGCCGCGACAAGAGCATTTATACCGGAGCCGATGATGACATGCGGAGCGGCCATCCCAAGCTGCCTCAGGCTTTCGGAACCAGAGCCAACGCGCGGATCGGGCTGCCCGTGCCGCGCTCGATCTTAAGCGGAGCGGCGATCAGGATCGCACCCTTGGCCGGAAGCTTGTCGAGATTGGCAAGCGAAGCCAGACCGAAGCAGTTGTCACGGTGCAGCAGGTTATGCGCGGGGAACGGCGGCTCCATGCCGCCGGCCTGACCGGCATCGGTTCCGATGCACTGGCTGCCCCAGCCGACAATCTTCTTCGACAAAAGGTATTCGATGGCATCCGGGGTCGGCCCGGGGCTGTGGGGGCCGGTCTCGTCGGCATTGAGGAACGCAGCCTCGTCATCGGCGCGCTTGTCCCAGTCGGTGCGCATCACCACCCACTCACCGGCACCGATCTCGCCATGCTCTGCTTCCCAGGCCTTGATGAGATCCGCGGTCAGCAGGAAATCCGGGTTCGCCTCGCTCTCCCTGGAACAATCGATCACGTTGACCGGCGCGACCAGACGCTGCACGTCCAGCGTATCGGTGAAGCCGTCACTGTAATCCTTGCCGGTAATCCAGTGATGCGGCGCATCGAAGTGCGTACCGGAGTGTTCTCCCAGAACCATCCAGTTCCAGGCGAAGAACGGTCCATCGGAATCATATTCGCTGATCTTGTGGATCTCGACCTTCGGCGTGTTCTTCGCGAAATCGGGCGGAAGCTGGATGATCGGCGTATCCGGACCCAGAACGCCCGTGCAATCCACCACTTCCACTTCTCCGGACAGGAGTTTTGCTCCAAGCCCGCTGAGCGCGCTCTCTGCAGACATATTCGTTCCCTCTGTACCTCTGTGGCCTGTCGGCTCGTTATCACAATTCAATGCTAGACAGATTTATTTGTATTTGCAATTATCTTCTGCGAACGATGGAGGGGATTATCGTGACCGAGATGTTGGACGGCATTATCATAGGAAGCGGGCATAACAGCCTGGCCTGCGCCGTTCATCTTGCCGCCCAGGGATGGAAAATCGGCGTATTCGAGCGCGCGGAAGAGCCCGGGGGCGCTGTCAAAACCGGGGAATATACTCTTCCAGGCTTCCGCCATGACTGGGCAGCCATGAACCTGTCCCTGTTTGCCGGCTCCGCGTTCTTCAAGGAATACGCTGAAGAACTGGGTCGCCACGGCCTTGCCTTCGCACCTGCATCCGATTGTTTCTCCTCCGTTTTTCCGGACGGCACCTGGCTTGGCGTCAGCAACGATCTGGAAACGACAGCGTCGCGAATCGAAGATATCTGCCCGGAAGACGCGCATGTCTGGCGGTCACTGACGTCGGATTTCCCCGGCCGCGCGGAGACATTGTTCGCTCTGCTGGGCAGTCCGGCAAAAAAACGTGCATTTGCATATATATTATTCAGGGAGTGGCGCAAAAGCGGTTCTGACGGCGTGCTGGATCTCGGTCGGTTCCTGCTGTCCTCCCCGCGCGACTGGCTGAACACAACCTTCACATCGCCGAAGGTGCGTGCACTTCTTGCTGCCTGGGGCATGCATCTCGACTTTGCACCCGACATTTCAGGCGGTGCGCTGTTTCCCTACCTGGAAGGCATGGCGAACCAGGCGTTCGGCATGGTTCTGGGTCAGGGCGGCGCTGACACGATCGTCAAGGCGATGATTTCGCAGATCGAAGCGGCCGGCGGCTCGGTGACCTGCAACGCAGAGGTGACGCGCGTCATTGTCGAAAACGGACAGGCACGCGGCATTGAGCTCAAGGATGGTCGACAGGTCATGGCGCGCAAGGCCGTCATCGCCAATGTTGCCCCGTCTGCCCTGCTGAAACTTACCGGCGAGACCGGAAATGCACGGTATGACCTCGGCCTGAAGAAATCAGCACATGCACCGGGCACGATGATGATCCATCTTGCCATGGACGCCCTGCCCGACTGGACCGCAGGCGAAGAGCTGAAAAAGTTTGCCTATGTTCACATGGCTCCGGATCTCGACCAGATGGCCCGCACCTATGCCCAGGCTCAGGCTGGCCTGTTGCCGGACGAGCCGGTGATCGTCTGCGGTCAGCCAACCGTCGTCGACCCCAGCCGGGCACCGGAAGGCAAGCATGTTCTCTGGCTTCAGGTGCGCATGGCGCCCGGCACAATCAAGGGTGACGCCGCCGGCAAGATCACAGTCACCGACTGGGCCCAGGCGGCGGAGCCCTTCGCCGAACGCGCACTCGACATTCTGGAATGTTATGCCCCCGGCACGAGAGCCAAGATCCTCGGCCGTCATATCGTATCGCCCGCCCTGCTGGAGGCGGACAATCCCAACCTGGTCGGAGGAGACCAGGTCTGCGGAAGCCATCATCTGACCCAGCATTTCATGTTCAGGCCCGTTCGCGGCTTTGCTGACGGCACCACACCGGTTGGAAATCTTTACCACACCGGCGCAGCCGTCTGGCCGGGTGCGGGAACCGGCGCAGGGCCAGGATATCTGCTCGCACAAAAACTTGCCGGATAGCGACAAAAACAAGCGCACCGGCACCAGAGGTAAAATGGGGAACAGTAACCATGAGAGTTTCAAGACGCACACTTCTTAAAAGTGCGGCCGCCAGCGGATTGCTGACAGCCGTCGGGACACCCGCCGCCTTTGCCAGCGACATCGAAGAGCTGGTGATTGCCTACAACGTCAACCTGCCGAGCTGGGATCCGACGGTCGGCCCGTCGGCGGTCAACCCGACCATCCAGGGCATCTATCAGTCCGTGTTCGACATGTTCATTCATCAGAACACGGACCTCAGCTTTGCACCGGGCATCATCACCGGTTGGGGCTGGAACGACGACAAATCGAAAATCTGGATGGATGTGCGCGAAGGCGTCACCTGGCACAACGGCGATCCGCTGACACCGGAAGACATCGTCTGGTCACTGGAACGCGCGGGCAATCCGGACACCGGCAACCCGATCCAGTTCATCTGGGGCAAGATCGGCAACTTCCAGATCGACGGCAACAAGATCACTGCTGACGTCAAGGAATACGAGCCGACCATCTTCAAATGGATGAGCTTCCTGACCGGCTACGTCATGCCGAAGAAATACTATGAGGAAGTCGGCGCGGACGGCTTCGAGGCCAAGCCGATCGGAACCGGGCCCTACATGGTCGACAAGTTCGAACGCAACGCCTTCGTCCGGCTGAAAGCCAACGAGAACTACTGGGGCGGCGCACCGGAGTTCAAGACGGTCACGATCAAGTTCGTCACCGACGCCTCCAGCCGCACATTCGAAGTGATGTCCGGAAATGCCCATGTCACGCTGGAGATGCCTTACGAGGAATTCGACCGGCTGAAGGAAAACGACGGCATCGTCGGCACCGCAGCACCGATCTCCGATATCGGCATGATCTTCATCAACGATGTCGATCCGATGCTGGACGAAAACGTGCGCAAGGCCATGGCCTATGCCATTGACAAGAAAACCATCATCGAGCGGCTTCTGTCGGGCTACGGCGTTCCCATCGACACGCTGCAGACACCCGACTACACCGCCTATGATGCCTCCATCACCGTTCCGTACGATCCTGACAAGGCAAAGGAACTGCTGGCGGCTTCCGGCTATGGCCCGGACAATCCGGTAAAGTTCAAGATCCAGACCACACGCGGCTTCAAGCCAAAGGATTATGAAATTATCCAGGCTATCGTCGGCCTGTGGCGCAAGATCGGCATCGAGGCGGAAATCGAAGTCTACGAGATCGCCAAGCACTACGAATTGCGCGCGGCGGATACGCTGGCCCCGGCAGCCTTCTATAACTGGGGCAATGCCATCGGCGACCCGACCACCTCGACAGGCTTTGCCATGTTTGGCCCCTCGCCGCATTCCGTGTGGGATGGCGAAGAGCTGATGCAGAAGATCCTGCCGCTGTGGGGCGAAGCCGACGAGGACAAGCGCATCGCAGGCTGGAAGGACGTCGACCGCTACATCGCAGACAACGCCCTGGTCATTCCGTTGCTGCAGTACGTTCAGCCGATCCTGCACAGCGACAAGGTCAAGGTCACGCCGCATGCCTCCGGCGCGCTGCTGCCTGCCCTGATGACGCGCTCTTAAAAAATCCGGAATTCCGAACCCGCCTTCGCCGCAACACCCTCAAAAGCTTGCTCCCAGGGTGTTGCGGCGACTTTTTCCGATTTTTAGGCCAAATACCGTCATGCAAATCGTGCGCGCGCTGCTGACGCGCCTCATCACAACGCTCATTACCCTGTTCGGGGCCGCGATCATCGTGTTCGTGGTCATCCGTGTTGTTCCAGGCAACCCCATTGCCATGATGCTGCCTCCGGGGGCGACCGATGCCGATATTGACCGGCTGAAAGCGCTCTACGGGCTCGACAAGAGTATTTTCGAACAATTCGTGATCTGGATCTCCAATGTGGTCCAGGGCGACTTCGGCACGTCAATCACCCTGCGCCAGCCGGTCTACGACCTGGTGATCGGCCGACTTCCAGCCACGCTCGAACTCTCGGTCATGGCGCTGCTGATCGCCGTTTTCATCGGCGGTGCAGCCGCGCTCACCGCAACGCTTTACCGCGGCTCCAAGGTGGAGGGAGGGATCGACGTTGCAGGCGGCATTGCGCTGTCCCTGCCCGATTTC
Source organism: Roseibium sp. LAB1 (assembly GCF_054658235.1). Taxonomy (NCBI): domain Bacteria; kingdom Pseudomonadati; phylum Pseudomonadota; class Alphaproteobacteria; order Hyphomicrobiales; family Stappiaceae; genus Roseibium; species Roseibium sp. LAB1. The sequence continues at coordinate 266,422 of NZ_BAAGIB010000002.1, forward strand.
CTTTGGGGGTTGGCGCTGATCCTGCTGTTCGGTGTCCTGTGGCCACTGTTTCACATTTCCGGCCGGATCTCTCCGTCGCTCGGGTTCGAGTTCAGCTCCAACTTCTATCTTTTCGAAGCGCTCGCCCGGTTCCGGTTCGACGTGGTGCTGGATCTCATGGGGCACATGCTGATGCCAGCGCTTGCACTGGCGATCCCGCTGGCAGCCATCATCCTGCAGCTCCTCAAGCAGTCCCTGAAGGAATGCATGCACGACGACTACATCACCCTGGCCCGGACAAAGGGCTATTCGGAGAGCTCGATCATCCTGCGCGATGCCCTGCCGAATGCGATCCTGCCGACACTTACGCTGATAGGCGTCCAGTTCACCTTCCTCATCGGCGGCACGGTCATCATCGAACGTCTGTTTTCCTATGAAGGTCTCGGCAACATGGCGATCGACGCGGTGATCAACCGCGATCTGCCGCTGATCCAGGGCATTGTCCTGATCTTCGCTCTGCTCTTCACAATGGTCAATCTGGTGGTGGACATGGCCTATGCCGCCCTGAACCCGAGGCTTCGCCATGCGTGACGCCCGTGGACATATCCGCCGCATGCCCGGCCTGCGGCTCTGGCTCAGCGGTGGCTGGCTCACCTTTCTGGTGCTGGCAGCTGTCTTCGCGCCCTTGATAAGCCCGCACGACCCGCTGGCGCAGGACCTCTTTGCCGGACGCCTGCCGCCCTTCTTCGAACAGGGCGCCGACCCGGCCTATCTCCTGGGGACCGACAGCCTCGGCCGCGACGTGCTCAGCCGCATGCTTTATGGCGCAAGGCTGGCGCTGATTGTTGCGCTGGTCGCCGGAACGCTCACCTGCCTCATCGGGGCGACCCTCGGCCTGATCGCAGGTTACTATCGTGGCTGGGCAGATCTGGTGATCTCGCGCTTCATCGATATCTGGATGGCCTTCCCACCGGTTCTGTTCGCGATCCTGCTGATCGCCGTGCTCGGCACCGGGTTGATGTCGGTCATCATCGCCATTGTCGTCATCGACTGGACCCGCTTTGCCCGCGTCGTCAGGGCGGAGGCGATGGGCCAGGGTGCGATGGACTATGTCGCCTCGGCGCAAGTTGCCGGCCGCACCCGGTTCGGCACAGCCCTGACCGAGATCCTGCCGAACGTGCTGCCAACCATTGTTGCTCTGCTGACGCTGGAAATGGGCATCGCGGTGATCGTCGAAGCGATCCTGTCCTTCGTCAACCTGTCCATTTCCACCGACCAGCCGACCTGGGGCGGCATGATCGCCGAAGGTCGGACCTCGATCTATCAGGCGTGGTGGGTTCTGGTGTTTCCTCTATTCGCGCTTTTCCTGACGGTGCTGAGCTTTTCCCAGCTCGGCGAAGGCCTGAAGGACCATTTCGATCCGGTGCTGCGATGAGCTTTCTGTCCATTCAGGACCTGACGGTCCAGCTGAAGAACGGCGTGCCGCTGCTTCGGCATGTCTCGCTTGACGTGGCACCCGGTGAAGTGCGTGCCCTTGTCGGAGAAAGTGGCGCCGGCAAGAGCATGATCGGCAAGGCTGTTCTCGGCATTCTGCCCAAGGCGGCAAGGCTGACGGGGGGCAAGATCCTGCTGGATGGCGAGGATCTGCAAACCCTTTCACCGAAAGCACGGCGTCAGAGGATCGGCGCAAGGGCGGCCCTTATTCCACAGGATCCGCTCACCGCGCTCAACCCGTCCCGGCGCGTCGGGCCGCAGATCACCGACAGGCTGGTCGATATTCTCGGCTGGAAGCGACCGGAGGCGGAAAAGCGGGCCCTGGAGTTGCTGGAGGAAGTGCACATTCAATCGCCCGACCGGGTGATGAAGGCCTATCCGCACGAACTTTCCGGCGGCATGCGCCAGCGCATCCTGATCGCCTCCGCCTTTGCGGCGGAACCGAAGCTGATCATCGCTGACGAGCCGACGACAGCGCTCGACGTGACCGTACAGAAGCAGATTCTCAAGCTGATCCGCGAAATGCAACAGCGCCACGGTACAGCGTTGCTGTTCGTCACCCACGACCTGGGTGTCGTCTCGAAGATCGCCCAGTCCATGACGGTGCTCTATGCGGGCAAGGTGATCGAGGAAACCTCCGTCGAGAATTTCTTTGCCGCACCCTCTCATGCCTATTCAAAGGCCCTGCTTGCGGCAACACCGAAATACACCGATCCGAATGGATCGCTGACGCCGGTGCCCGAGAGTGTGATTACAGCGGTGGAAGCCGAAGTGGCTGCGTTTGACGATCAATTGACGGCGGGATCCCGGCCATGAGCGAGACGATCTACGAGCTGAAAGACCTGCGCGTGTCCTTTCCGGACATGTCCCGCAAGCCGCTTCTGGGTGCGGCACCGCGCATCGACGTTCTGAAGGGGCTCTCTTTCGATATTCCCAAAGGCGAAGTCCTCGGCATCGTCGGAGGTTCCGGCTCCGGCAAATCCACGCTCGGCAGGGCTCTGATCCGCCTGATAGAACCCGACAGCGGAGCAATCCGGTTCGAAGGTACCGACATCACCCATCTCCATGAGGACAGCCTGCGGCCCTTGCGCCGGCGCTTCCAGATGATCTTTCAGGACCCGATGTCGTCGCTCAATCCGCGTCGGCGGGTCGGCGGGATCATCGCCGGGCCGCTGCGACTTCAAGGGCTCGACAACATCAAGGGCCGTGTCGATGAAGCTCTCGACATGGTCGGCCTGCCCCGGCATTTCGCCACGCGGTATCCACACGAGCTTTCCGGCGGACAGCGCCAGCGGGTCGGCATTGCACGGGCAATTGCCCTCAAGCCAGATTTCATCCTGGCGGACGAGATCGTGTCCGGCCTGGATGTGTCGTCTCAGGCTCAGGTGCTGAACCTGCTCGAAGGCCTCGTCAAGGACCTTGGTCTGACGCTCGCCTTCATCAGCCACGACCTATCAGTCATCCGGCGGCTGTGTACCCGCATCCTGGTGCTTTACAAGGGCGAGATTGTCGAGAACTCCGAAACTGCGGAGCTCTTTGCCAATCCAAAGGCGGACTACACACGCACCCTGCTCGACGCGATTCCCCTGCCTGATCCTGAGCAAGCCTGGTTCTGACGCAGCGTCCCGGCGGCAGCGCCGAAAACCTGTCGTCTATCGCCTGTCGGGCATCTTTATTCCCAACAGGTCAGCAGAGGCCTTGCCTATTTCCCAAGGTCCAAATTCGTCCGCACGGTCTCTTCAATTCTACACAGGGGTGACCTACTCTATCCTTTTGAGATAGCGCATCATTCCAAGGGGAGACGACACGATGGCTGCCATTCCGCCTGTTTGCGATTTCGGCTGGAAAGCCCCCGATTTCGAATTGCCTGCAACCGATGGCAAAATCTACAAGCTGTCAGACATTGCCGGCCCCAAGGGCACCTTGATCATGTTCATCTGCAACCATTGTCCCTATGTGGTTGCCGTCCGTGACAGGATCCTGCGTGATGCGCGTGATCTTCAGGCGCTCGGCATCGGCGTTGCCGCGATCAGTGCCAATGACGTTGAAAGCTATCCTGAAGACAGTTTTGAAAAAATGACCGAACTGGCCAACCGGGAAAACTTCTCCTTCCCCTATCTTTACGACGAAGACCAGTCTGTTGCCCGCGCCTATGACGCTGTCTGCACACCGGATTTCTTCGGCTTCAATTCGGCGCTGGAACTGCAATACCGCGGACGACTTGATGCGTCGCGCCGGGAAACCGGCCCCGCGGACCTTCGGCGCGACCTGTTCGAAGCCATGCGGCAAGTGGCGGAAACGGGCAAGGGACCGGAAGACCAGATCCCGTCCATGGGATGCTCCATCAAATGGAAGGCTGCATGAAACCGATCCTGATTTTCGACCTCGACGGAACGCTTATCGACAGCGCCCAGGATCTGCACGCAGCAGCAAGCCGCCTGCTGCAAGGCGAAGGCCTGTCTGCATTGCCGCTTGAGACCATCCGCTCCTTCATCGGCAATGGCATACCGACGCTGGTCGATCGCATCATCGATGCCACCGACCTGCAGTCCAGGGATCGCACCCGTCTGATCTCGAGTTTCCTGGAGGACTACCAGGCCCATGCGACCGACCTGACAGCCCCCTACCCAGACGTTGAAGTCACACTCGCTCTCTTGCAACAGACCGGATACACGCTCGCAATCTGTACCAACAAGCCACAACGGCCTGCCGAAAAGATTGTCGAGGACCTGGGTTTGTCGCATTTCTTCGACGGGCTGGTTGGCGGCGACAGTCTGACCGCCCGCAAACCCGATCCCACAGGCCTGCACTATCTGCAGTCGTCCCTCGGTGGTGGGCCGGTCGTCTATGTCGGCGACAGCGAGGTCGACGCCGAAACCGCCGTCAATGCCGGCATGCCCTTCGCGCTGTTCAGCGAAGGTTACCGCAAACGGCCGGTTTCCGAGATCCCGCATACGGTGGTGTTTTCCAGTTTCAAGGACCTTCCGGGACTTGCCGAAAGCCTGCTGTCAGCCACGGCCTGAGTCCCGCTTTCAATTTCCTTGACGAGGTCGTGGCCCGGTCACGGGCACAGCGCCGACATTGAGCTGGTCTGCCAAGGCGGCTATGGTTGTTTCCGTGTATTTCGTTTCCCTTTCACCCGATTGACGAACCTGCGGTGTCCAAGGCTATTCGACAGTTCCTCATCCTAGCGATTGCCGGCACAGCTTGCCTTTCCGGCTTGAGACCAGTCTCTGCCGAAGAGCCCGCCGGCGCGGTCATCATGGCGCCGGTTCTCGCTGCAAAGGCGGCTACCTTGAAGGCGCGCAAGGAACATGGACCATTTTACACGATCGGGGATGAAACAGCCTTCCTCCAGCAGATGTGCAGCACCATCGAGGCGGCGGCGAAAAAGCAGGGCCTTCCGCCCGGCTTCTTCGCCAAGCTGATCTGGAAGGAAAGCCGCTTTGATCCGAATGCGATCAGCCCGGCCGGAGCGGAAGGCATCGCCCAGTTCATGCCCTATACGGCCGCCAACTGGGGCCTGGAAAACGCATTCGAACCGGTCGAGGCTATCGAAGCCTCTTCCCGCCTGCTGGGCTACCTGTTGAAGGGCTACGGCAACGTCGGTCTGGCGGCTGCGGCCTATAATGCGGGGGAAGACCGGGTCGACAGCTGGCGACGCGGTGGCGGGCGACTGCCTGATGAAACTCGCAATTATGTTTATTCGATCACCGGGCACAAGGCATCCGACTGGAAAAAAGGCAAGGGCCCCGAGGTCGATTTCACCCTCGACCAGACGCAGGATTTTCAGACAGCCTGTCAGGACTTCCGCCTGATCGAAGCGCCTTTGCAACGCCGGCTCGCCAATACCTATTACAACCGGGGTCTGTCGCTGGCAAAGTCGAAGGACTATTCAGCCGCACTGCTGCGCTACACCGTCGCCATCCGGCTGCGGCCGGAGTTTCCGGAAGCCTATAACAACAGAGGGCTTGTCTACCGCATGATGGGCGACTATGGCGCTGCCATCGCCAATTACGATGTCGCGCTGAAGATGCGGCCGGGATATGCAGCGGCCTATAACAATCGCGGATTTGCCAGGCGCAAGCTCGGTTTCTTCCGGGAAGCGATTGCCGACTACGACAAGGCGCTCGCGATCAATACCAACTATGCCGCCGCCCGTTTCAACCGCGCTTTCGCTCAGGCGCAATTGGAAGAATATGCAGCGGCAATTGCGGATTACAACGCGGTCCTGAAGCTTGTCGCCAACCATCCTCTCGCCCTTTACAACCGCGGCAAGGCGCATCTAGCAGCCGGGCATCTGAACAAGGCGGAAGACGACTTCAACGCCGCAATTGCGCACAGCAACGGTTTTGCCAAGGCCTATTACAGCCGGGCGAACCTGAGACTGCAGTTGGGACGGCGTGACCAGGCGAAAGAAGACTACCTGAAGTCCGTCTCTCTCGACGCCGGCCTGGGACGCGGCAAATATGCCATCGTTTTCGACTGACGACCGACCTGACAAGTAACGACTGCACCTGACCGGCAATTCAACCGGGCATCCCTTTATTCCTTCGGAACCTCGGTGCGAACCAGCGGAAGACTGAACCCACCCGTGTGGTACTGGTGACAGAGTGTACATTCTTCGCCTGCCGCCCGCTCCGTGTGGCAGGTGGCACAGGTTGCCTTGTCGATGGGGGTGAAATTCGGCGCATGGACCGCAGGGTCACCCTGCTCATAGGTCTTCAGATAGGTATCTGCACCCGTCGTCAGCGCATGGCAGGTCACGCATCCTTCCGTGCCGACCGCACTGATGTGCGGGTCGTGAGAAAACCGTGTGAACCGTGTCGTCACCTGCGCCGGATCGAATGGTTGCCATCGCACGGATTTTTCGACGCCAGCCGTGTCCACGCTGTGACACTTGGTGCAGCGTCCGACTGCTCCCGGGTCGCTGAGTGACGCAAAAACGGGATCCCGCAAGGCCTTTTCCTGTTCCGTCGCCGCATGGCCCGAATAGTCCAGCCATGTTTTCAGGAACGGATCTTCGTGCCCCGTCGGCCGATACCTGATCGTGTGATCCTGCCGGTACCAGCCGCCGTAAAGAGCCCAGCTTTCCGGATCGAACGGCTGTTCCGAGGGGGGCGCAACGGAACCGTCTGTTGAAGCAGAGGCATCTGCCGCTGCATCGCTCAACAGGTCAGTGCCGTCTTCGTCTGCAGCAAGGGTGTCCTCACCGGCGAGTATGTCATCACCCGCGAGTATGTCCTCGGCCCCCGCAGGTTGGCCCAGGAGCAGGTCTCCGTCGGTGCCACTTGATGTGCCCTCATCCGCCAGAATGTCCAGGCCTTCCGACAGATCGGTATCAGTCGCACTATCAAGCGGTATGTCGTCTCCGGCTACCGTGTCTTCCGAAGCGAGAATATCATCGCCGGGCGCAGCTTCATCGGCACCTGCAGGTGCCAGCAACAAGTCGTCTGAAGCCAGTTCACCACCCCCATCCGCTCCCCCACCAAGGATGAGACCGCCGTCATCATCGCCATCATCCGTCCCGGTCAGAATATCGGTTGCCACCTGTCCCGAGGTTGGGGGAGAAGCCTCCCCGGCCTCCGCAGCCTTGCTCTTTTCAAGTTCCTGCCGGGCGTCTTCGAACGCACGGGTTGGCACTCCATCAGCGTGGTGGGCAAGGTCCTGGGAAAGTTCCGGCAACCATTCCCGATTGGCGGTCGCAATCACGTCATGCGGCATGACGCCGACCATCAGGGCCATTTGCCTGTGATCTGTCATGGTTTCGCTGTCACTCGCTTCGGCCCCCATCGCGGCAGGAAGACCATCACGTTCGATGTTCGCCAGCAACTGCTTGACCGCCCAGGCCAGTGTTTGAACCTTTGCCAGATCGTCTTCATCGGCGCTTCGCAGATCCAGAAGATCCAGATCCGACACCTCTCCGGCAATATCCCGGCCATCCAGCACCAAGGCCAGAAGAGCTCTCATGAAGGGGGTAATTCCTGCCTCGGAGGATTCCGGCCACGCCCCGATGTCGATCCCCCGTTCGATCAGGGTTTCCATGTCCAGGCCCGGAACGGAAAGGAAGTTCGTGCCTTTCGGTCCGCTCACGATGGTCTGACCAAGGAGATCGCCACTGTGGCAAGAGGCGCACATGCCTTCGAAGTCGCGCACCGCCATGTAGCGACCACCGCTCCCGGGCTCGTGACACGTCTCGCACATCGCCGGAGCCTTGCCGGTTCCACCCGGTTTTTCAGTGGTATCGGGGAAGTGCTTTCCGAAATGCGACTTGTGATCGAAGATAATGCCGGTCCGCAAAAAGAAGGGATAACCGGTGAACTGCGGATGGCTGTCTTCAAAGCGCCCGAACTTTTCGACATGGCAGGTCTGGCACCTGTCGTTTGAAACGTCGGTCAGCTTGCCCAGGCTTCCCTGGTGCTCCTGGTGACAGGTCGCGCAATAAATCGCCGGCGATCCCGATCCTGCTGCATCCGGCGCTTCCCCTGCCCTTGGAATTGAGAACTTGATGCGGTTTGTCCAGCTCTCGTCACGCCCGGCCCGTCCTTTAGCTTCATGGGCAAGCGTCATCTGTCGGAGTTGCTCTACCGGAGTCGTGTGTGCAGTGAACGGTTGAGGACCGACGTCATGGCAGGTTGTGCACAGGGTTGCCGTCTGTTTCGGACCTGCAGCCGTTGCGGCAAGACCATGCAGCCAGCCGAGGCCCTGTGGACGTGCGTCGGCATGGCAGGACTGGCAATCGGTCAGGTTCGCGTGCTGGGCCGCAAGCCGGCCCGGCATCAGATAATCCTTTGCCGCCCCACCCGACAGGATGATCGCCACAAGCCCGGCTGTCAGCGCGGTAAGCCAAACCGCCGCCCGCCGCCTGCGCTTGCGCAAGCTTGGCTTGGGTACGCATGGCTCCTGGGTCTGGCAGCAGCTTCCGTCAGGCAACGGGCCACTGTCGCACGGCCCGCCTTCCTGGCTGGAGCGACGGCAGATCCAGCGGTCATCGTCCTGCACTGGCTGGCAGACAGGCCCTGCCCTGCAATTGCCTTTCCGGTCCGGTCCCTGACGGCACGGGCACCCGTCAGCCAAATGACCGCACACCCAGTCGTCCTGCGGCCGTTCGTAGCGGCGTTCCTGAACACCAATTCTGCGCAACAGGCTCATGGTCAGGCAATTCCGCTTGAAAAGGCATAGGCAACGACGACATGCGCCAGGATCGCCACGATGAGGGCGTAGGTCGGCGGCACATGCAGGAACAGCCAGAGCTTCAGAAGCCCACCGTTGGCATATTGGAAATCAAGGTCATTCTTGGCACGCACCAGCTGTCGCATCCGCTCCAGGCGCTCCTTGCCCTTGCCGTCCAGATACCGCTCAATGGATTGCAACTCACCCATGATCCGCGAGATTGGCAGGCTCGACTGGCGCAGATGGGCGAACACGTACCGGGGCCGCGCAAAGAACCGCCCGAGTTCGCGCTGATAGACATTGGCAAGGCTGACAGATGCGCCGTCTTCCAGCGAGGCCAATGCCAGGGCTTCGGCCTCTTCCGCAATCTGCGCCCGCAGCACGGGGATGCGCTCAAACAGAACACGGTCGCCGCGCCCTTCCAGCCGCACGGGGATGACACGGGACAAAATGCCGCCAACGCAGCCACTTGCCGACACCAGCACAAAAAGCAGCCACAAAAGCCATTCCAGTGGCGCATTCGGGAACCGCAGATGCGTGTGCACCAGAAAGACGCCAATGGTCAGGAACCCGAGATAGTAATGCACCTGCAGCCAATGCCGGACCCGCCCGAGCGGCAACGTGCTCAACTGCTTGCGCAAGGTCAGCAACAGCATGGCGGCCATGACCGCAACCAGAAACCAGCCGTTGAAAAACTGGCTGTCGCGCAAAGAAATCCTGTAGGCCTGGTTTACGGTCATGAACGCCGCAAGCAGTACCGCTGCCGCGCCGAGCTTCAGGAGGATGTTGCGATTGAGGAGCCAACTCATTTCAGCCACTCCAGCAATCTTTCGGTATCGCGCATGTTGACTCGCGCAAGCGCGTCATGCGGACAGGACTGGACGCAGGCGGGACCTGTCAACTGATCGGCGCACAGGTCGCATTTGGTTGCCCGGCTGATGGGGTGCCCCTCGCGGTCCGTCACGAAATGGCCGTTCTCGTCGCGGATCTCGACCATTCGGATATTACTGTAAGGGCAGGAATTGGCACACGTCGCGCAGCCGATGCAGGTGTTGTCGTCAATCACCACCGTACCGCTGTCCTCAGCCCGGTGAATGGCGCCGGTCGGACAGCCGATCAGGCAGACCGGGTCGGTGCAGTGCATGCAGGCGCTGGCGATCATCGCGTTTTCGAACCGGCTGCCCTGGCGCACGAAACGTGGGTTGTTGTCGTGGGCGGTCGCACAGGCGCGCACGCAGTCGTCGCAGCCGACGCAACGCTCCAGATTGATCAGCATGGCTTCCTCGCCGTTGATGAAACGGTGATCAACGAGAAAGTCCATCATTCCCTGGCGCAACTCACCGCGCGATCCATCACGATCGTCCGGCCTGCCCTGCTGCAGAAAGGAAGGGTCGAGCCCGGGAAGAACGTACTTCTGGACCAGATGCGTTGGAATTCGGATGACGTCGACATAGCCGATCGCACGCAGGCTGGTGTCCAGAACGGGCGAAACCTTGTCTCGCGTAAACGCCGCGATCGCGTCCAGGCCGAAAACGTCGTTCTTCGACAGATGACCAATGGTCCTGTCGCCATGATCGATCCGTTCGCTGACGCGGGCAAAGCCGCTGTTGATCAGCAACAATCCATCGACATGGCTGCCTTGTTCGCAGATCACCGGCTCCTGCTGAATGATGTGCTGTGCGCCGTCTTCCTTGGATATCTCGGTCTTGAACCGGTGGGTCCAGTTGAAATTGCCATAGGTCTCGAACAGGGCCTCTTCTGCGATTTCCGCCAGCGCAGCACTGTCGACATGGGCAAAGACCGGACACTCCTGCAAACGGGTCAGCAAACCACGCTCGTGATAGAGCTGGTCGATCTTCTTACGGAAGCCATCCGACCAGTCGCGAATTTCCCTCAACCCCTGCCAGCGGAGTTCAAACAGGACGGTGTCGTCCTCCAGTGCGTAGATGGTCGCACGCCTTGGGCTGCGGGTCAGCGCAGCCAGCTCGCCGAACATCTGCGGGGCTTCGAGCAGGAAAGTCTCGTGTTTCGCGAGCAGATCGTCAGCGTCCACACGAAGCGCGGTTTCCACCGCATTTGCCCTCGCTGTGTCTCCGCCAGAAGAGGTTCCGGTCGAGGGTCTGCGAGACCGCCGCCGCGCAGGTCGATACTCCGGCGGGCGTCTGCGCGCAAACAGTTGGGCAAGGGACCGGTGCCAGGATTTCTGCTGTTTCCGGCCTGAACCTGGAGTTGGCGCAGACGCGGTCAAGCCGAACACGGCCCCAGACAGGATGACGAACAGCGAGCTGCCGTAGTCGCCCTTGCGAAGAACGGTTTCCCCTTTCTGATAGGTTCGGATCCGGCCGTCATTGGCGATGACGCTTGCGACGGGCAACCATGCGGGAAAGTCGCCCGGATTGACATCCGCAAACGCCGGCATGGCCAGGACACGGTCCACCGTTTCCCGGTCCAGCGGTTCCTTGCCGAACGGCTCGTCCCAGCGCCGGTTCCGCTCGTCGCGAAGCTCCTGATCCAACCCTCCGGCTCCCTACTGCGTCACGGGTCCCTTGAACTTGTCGGCGCCCGGAATGTACTTGTCGACGGCTGCGAATGCTGTCCCATCATAATTGTCAGCAAACTTGAGGCCGAGGACGGAGATCTTTGCCGCAGCATCGGTCAGTTCATCCTGGTTGTTCAGCTTTAGTTTGGCACCGCTCGCGATTTCCTGGATCTCGGCCAGTTCGGGTGCTTCGGGCAACAGCTTGGCAAGGCTTGCCATGACCTTTGTCGCATTGCTCGCCCGCTTGGCCATCTTCACGGCATAGTCTTTCTTCTCGGTCGCCTTGCTGACGCCGATCAGCGCCGTTTCCAGCTCGACGATACGCCCGACGAGGAACAGCATCCGCTTGCGTTCGATGGAAGCTTCCGGGTTGGACTTGCCTTTGTTGTACCAGGTGTTGTGACGCACCTCGCCCTGGCTCCAGCTGACAAGTTCAAAGGCACTGCCGGGCGTGTGCCCGCCCACATTCACCAGTTCCTCGTTCGGGACCAGGTGGCAGCTGAAGCAATTTTTCGCCAGGGCGTAGGTCATCTTGGGCCTGATCATGCCGGCAGCCTCTGCCTTTTCCCAGCGCGCAGCAATTTCGGCCTCGGTTTCCTGGCCTTCCTTCTTGCCGCTGAAACCCGAATGCACCTTGTACCAGTCCTTGGCCGCACCATGGCAGGACTCGCAGGAGTTTCCGGCAATCGCCTTTTCCTTGCCACCCACCGCCTGCATGGTGAAATGACAGTTGGTGCAAAGGCTCTCTGCTTTCAGCCGCTTGACGCCCATGTTGGCAGCGATCTTTTCGGCATCCTCACTTTTGGGCAGATCCCGGAAGGTGCTGAAATGATGCGTGTTCTGCCAGATCGAGGTTTCCTTCTTGTGGCATTCGGCGCATTCGTTCGGTCCGACGATCATGTCCGGGTCGGCCAGAGCCGGCGTAAGTCCGGCCAGCATGAGATATCCAATCGCACAGATGGCAAGGCAGGACGCCGCCTGACGCAAGCCCTTCAGTAATCCAGCCATATCCAATCCCTCAATCCTTTGATCCAAAAATGATGGACACCCTCGCGCGTCGTCAGGCGTCCAGAATGATATTGCCCCCCGGGCAGGCGATACACATGAGCACCGATCCTTGCGCCGGGCTGCTGGCGGGCCGCGTGACATAGGTCACGTCGCCTTCCTTCAGCGCTGTTGCGCAGGTTCCGCAGTTGCCGGCGCGGCAGCCGGAAGCGACACGAATGCCATTGCGCTCGGCAAGATCCAGCAACGTTCCGTCCTGGTCCTGCCAGGAAACTTTCTTGCCGGAGCGCGAAAATTCCACCTGCACGCTTTCCGAAGCATCCCGTGCGTTCGCAGGTGTCTTGACGGTTTTGACTGAGGCCGGACCGAAAGCTTCGAAGTGGATATCGCTATCCGGCACGCCCCAGTCACGCAGTTGCTCTGTCAGCGAGGACATCATCTGCGGTGGCCCGCAAACGTAAAACTCGTAGTTGGAAGACGACAGATACCGCTTCAGGACATCGACCGTCAGGAAGCCCGGGCAATCGTAATCCTCTCCCTCGACGCAATTGTCGGTCGGCGAGCTGTAGAGGACCCGGTAGTGAACATTGTTCCGCCGCTCGGCGATCTCCCGGATCTCTTCGCAAAGCACGATATCCTCGCCACTGCGCGCGGCATGGAAGAAATGCACTTCCCTGTGACTGCCGGCATCATCGAGCGCTTTCAGCATCGACAGGACCGGGGTCAGCCCGACGCCACCACCGATCAGGACAACCGGCCGTTCGGACTGGAGATCCAGCACGAACCCTCCCCTGGGGGCCTGGACGTCGACAACGTCGCCTTCCTTGAGGCTGGCATGGAAATAGGTCGAGGACAGCCCGCCGGGCACGGTTTCATCGGCATCCGGCGGCGGTGGCAGCTTCTTGATCGTCACCCGGTACCGGTCGAGCCGGGACGGACTGTCGGACAGGGAATAACAACGGATCACCGGCGCGGGCTGATCCGCGATCGGCAGTTCGAATGTCAGGAACTGCCCCGGAAGGAATGGAGGCAATTCGCCACCGTCATGCGGTTGAAGATAGAAGGAACAGATGTCGCCGCATTTGTTTTCGATCCGCTTTTCGACAATCCGGAACTTTCGCTTGCCGGCCCAGGTTGTTCCGGACTTGAGCCTGTCGACTTCGGCATTGCGCAGGGCAGCCTGCGCCAGATCGTTGAAATGCTGCAGGTGCCTGGCGTCCAGGCGCCTTTCCCGAAGGACGGCAGCCATCGACGAATAGACCCCGAGGCAGAGCTGAAACAGGGCGAGAGCTACGATCGCACCACCGCCGATTTGCAGTGCCAGGATCATACGCAAGCCGCCTTTTCGACCAGAAATGAGCCGATGTTTCCCATCAGAACCTCGTTCTCAATTCCATTCGCAGTCCTGTCCCCGCCTTCCGGTCCTGACCGGCGGAAACAAACCCGTCGACCTGAATGCTGCTCCTGTTGTTGAGGGCATGCAAGAGCTGGCCGCCAAACGCGACCACTCCGGCGTCGCTGCCGTCGGTGTCCTTCCGGCCACCGACTTCCAGAACAAGCTGTGTCTTGTCTTCGTTGAAGAACATCTGGTGGCCGATCGACCCACCAAAAACACTGTCCGCCCGGTTGGAGAGAGCGGATCCGCCCAGACCGACAACCGGCGCGGCAAACAGGATGCCCACCTGACCAAGCGGACCGCCTGTCTGGCTGTCACGGGCAGCGGACGTGTAGTTGCCGATGGCCCAGAAAGCATTGGCATAGACGACGTTTTCCGATGCGATCACGGTTCGCGAGACTTCCGAAAACAACAACACGCCATTGTCGACGGCGGGTCCTCGCTTTTCGATCGCCGTCGAGGTGTTGATCCGGAATGCCGTGTTGTAGAGCCCGAACCGCTGCACGGCAGAAGCCCCGAAATAGAAGCCATCGCCGCCTTCGTCCTCATCGCTGATGACATAGGCAAGATCCAGGTTGGCCGTGCTCTTGCGGAAGTCGGCTTCCGTGAACAGGCCAAGCAGGAAGGCGCTGTCGTCGAGTTCGTTGTCGCCGCGGCGGATATTGTTCCAGCCGAACACACCGGTTGCCCGCAGGTCCGGTGTCAGTCCGGGAATGATAATCGTGTCCCGCGTGATGCCAAGCGCGTCGACACTGTCGTTGATCATCATGCCTTCCTGGAAGAACAGGGGCTGACGGCCGATGGAAAAGCCGAAATCGAAATTGCGGTTGTCGTCCGGGTCAAGGTTCGGGAAAATCTCGCCGAATTCGCCCTCGAAGAACAGTGTCGTCACATAAGGGTTGAGCCCGTTGACATATTCAACGCCACCTTCATCCGTATAGAGAATACCCGTGTTGCGGCGCTTTTCCGTCAGGGGTGAGAACCCGATAAGGATACGCTCGGTCGGTGTCAGTTTCAGATTGGCAAAGATGTCGATGCGGCTTGCCCAGAACTGGCGCGGATCGTCAAGGCCGTTGGCATAATGGCCGATGGCCGTGCGAGCATCGCCGAACACCCAGAGCGCCGGCTGCCAGATCGCCCCGGTTGGCAGTTCGATACCGGGCGAAAGGTTGCCGCTGGCGAGAAATTTCTCACCACGCTGGAAGATAGGCGGTGTCGGAACCAGTTCTTCGTCTTCCGCGATAATCGGAACCGCATCCGTGCTCAATTCGCTCGAATGGTGGTCACCGGCAATCAGGGGTGCAGGCCCGCCGCTGTCTTCCTGATGCTTGCGGACTTCCGCTTCCGTGACCATCGGAATAGGGTCGTCGCTCAGGGCGCTGCCTGCTGCCCGGGCGTGTGAGCCCGCCTGCAGAAGAAGTGCAGCCGCCGCTACTGTTGTGAACGCCCACGCGCCGATCCGCCCCGACCGATTGCTGCTTGCCTGATTTCTCATTTGAGCACGACACTCGCCTTGCGGGTCCACAGAACGGAGCTGCCCTGCACCACCTTGCGCGCGATCCCGGCCGGGCTCATGCCATAGTCGAAGCCCGCGCCCTGGATGGCCGCAATCAGATTGACCGGCACCATCTGTGAAATCAGTTTCACCGAGATCGAATACCGCTCACCCGGCTTCAGCACGTCGGCGGGAACAGCGTAGGTCGCCGTGCGGCTCGCCCCCGGCTCCAGGTTCTGCTTGTGCTTTCTGGCCCCACGCGGCCGGCCGTAAATGGTGGTTGCCCGGCGTTCCGGCCGCACAAGCGGCAGAACGTCCGTCGAGGTGTTCACCGCCAGCACCTGTTCGCGTTCACCGCCGCGCAGCAACCGGACCACGAACTTGGACTGCAGGCTGAACAGGTCCTTGTCCAGCTTCAGTTCGCCATTGTGTACGTAAAGCGAGTGGGCATCACGAACGTCGCCATTGGGATCGCGGTCGCCGGACACATAGACCGTATTGCCCTTGCTGTCCTTGACCGTCACCTGAAGGAAAATCAGCCGTTCGGCGTCGAACCCGGTCGGCACACCGTGGCCATCCGTGCCACTGCTGACGTCGACGGAAAACTTGAGAGCCCGGCTGGTATTGTCGACAATGGTGATGTCGCTCAGCTTGAAGCCGTTGCGCAGCACCTGGAGCCGTGCCTGACGTGCCTTTTCCAGACGCTCGAACTGGGTATCCAGGATCTCGCGGCCGTCATAGCGGTCATCGATGGACGACCAGGCTTCCGGAAACTTGTAGCCGTCCTTGACGTTGTCCTCGAACTTGTCCGTTCCCCAGCCGGCACCGACATTGAACTGCAGCCATTCCGCCAGGGTCTTGAACTCCGCCGCCTCTACATTGTGCGGAAAAATGCCCGGATGAATGATCGAGTAGTCGGGTCCTGCGAACATGTGGTTGGTCAGTTTGCGATTTCGGGTCGGCACGTCACCAACGATCGCCGCCGGGCCATAGTCATAGCCGGAGGCGACTCCCTGGACCTTGCCCATGTGGCAGTCCTGGCAGGTTTCGCCCCGCTTGGCAGCCGGAGAGCGCTTGTATTCGGCAAAGGCTTCTTCCAGCTTGAAGCCGTTGAACAGCGTCACATCGTGGCATGTGCCGCAAAACCCGGGTTTGGTGAGCGCAAAGAAGGGCTTCGCCTCGGTGTGAATGCTGCGGCCCGGATCATCCCGACTTTGCGACACCCGGTATTCCTCAGGAGTGTTCAGGACGCGCTTCAGCTCGTCGCCGCCCTTGGGACCGTAGACCGGCGAGAACACATCCCCCTCTTCGAGCGCGAACCGCCCGCTGATCTTTCCGTAGTTCCGGCTGACCCGGTGACAGGCAACGCAGGTGATGCCTTCCCGCGAGGTCGGATTGCGCTTCAGGTTGGAAACATAAAGAGATTCGCCGATGTTCATGCCCACCGGGTTATGGCAGCGGATGCAGAAATCGCCGTTGGTCGCGCTGGTCTTCATGTTGATGGTGGTCTGCATCGCCATGTAGATCGGGCTCAATTGCGCATAGGCATGCTGGGAAACGGACCACTGTTCGTACTGACCAGGGTGACAGGTCGCGCAGGTGTTCGCGGACGGATATTTGCTTTCCAGGAAGAGCTTTTCATGTTCGGCATTGGCGGTTCGCCGGATCGTCTCTTCCTTCTTCTTGCCTTCAACGGTCTCGGTCAGCCCGGTTCCACCGCCGCTCAACAGGTCGTCATCATCGCCAACGGTCAGAAGGTCATCGTCGGCAAGAAGATCGTCGTCTCCGGCCAGCAGGTCATCGCCCGAAACATCGGCCCCTTCCCCCGCCAGCAGATCGTCTCCTTCCAGCAAATCCTCCCCGGCGAGCAGATCATCGCCATTCGCCGGAGCATCATCACCGGCCAGAAGATCGTCGCTTTCGGAAGCAAGGCTGCCGTCAGGCTCTTCTGCAGTCAGCAGATCGTCGCCGCCGGAATCAGACGGCAACAGGTCGTCATCGCTGTCGGACAAAAGCGTGTCGTCCGAGACCGCGTCTTCGGCCGGCGCTTCTTCTGCAAGTCCGTCACTGGAAGGCGTCAGCAGGTCATCGTTCTGCGCGGCCTGCGCCAGGAGCAGGCGGCTTCCGGTCTCATCGCGATCTTCGAGCTGTGACACAAAGTCGACAAGCGCCCGCACATCGCCCGACTGCAGCCATTGCTGGTGATACTGCCGAAATTCATCTGAAAAAGCGGCAGCACGATCAATACCGTCAGCGCCGGAAAGAATGAGTATTCCGAAAAGATATTTCAAAAACGGCCGAAAAAATTCCGAAAAACGCGACATTCCAGATCCACACAAAACATGTTCTCAGGCCATCGCTTACACCGATCCCCCAATACAAAATCACACTACGGAAACCACAGGACAACATCAAAAGAAAACTGTTCACAAATTTGCCCCATTTTTGCCCAGGCCGACCCGCAAAAGGCCTCGCAAGACCGCGCGAGACGGCACTGTCCTGGCCGTAGCTGGCGCTTTCAGATTTCCGGAAATGACTTGTTTCAGCGGCTTTGCCAGCAACATTCGACCCGTCCAAAACGGAACTCTGGCGGTGCCGTTTCCGCGCGATGAAATCTCACGACAAGACTTCGTTTTGCCGCAAACATGCGACCGCTCCAACCCACACGCAGGACAGACAAGACGGGTTTTTATGATGGGGAAAGGAAAGTGGCGGAGAGGAAGGGATTCGAACCCTCGAGACGGTTGCCCGTCTACTCCCTTAGCAGGGGAGCGCCTTCGACCACTCGGCCACCTCTCCGGTCAGTCCCGTTTAGTGCCCGAAGCCTTGGGAAGCAAGCCCTTTTTCAACTCCGACGAAGGTTTTCCACGCACACCATCCCGGCAACTTCCCGCAGGAACATGCAGAGAACAGATAAGGAATTGCAGAGAGATTTCTGCAAAACCCCGACGGTTTGGTTCTGATTTGTTCCCTGGGCGCTGACGGAAGAGCGATCTGCAGAAAAGGCTAACGAGTTCAACCGGCTTCCACCACCACTAAGATTCGATGCTTAGTAGCTATGGTGAGAACAAATATCAAAACCTCAAAATAGCAATCTCGGCCCCTAGCGACGAGTTAGCTACCGCTCTACATCCCATAGGTAGTGGTACGGCGTCGATTCTAGTAGTTTGTTATTCTTAAAACTACGCACAACCACATTACTTTGTGTGTTGTACAAGTACCCGTTCTGCCCCCTAAGTCTAATCGACTCTCCGACCTTCAAGTAAGACGATTGCTCTTTCTCCAACTTACTCAGCCTATCTCTGTAACTATTCAATATATTCAGATCTTCCTGAATAACATCCACTCTGCTCAACATTCCTTTCAATTCCTGCTCGACTAAATTTTCGAAATGTTCTCGAAGTTCTTCTTTGATTTCTCCTGTCGCTTGGGCTTTATATTTATCAAGATCCGCGTATAAATTTTCCTTCGCCGAATTTAATTGAGTTACAACTTCTGAGATTGTTCTTTCGGTTTCCCTCTGAACTACCCTCCCTCTTTCTTCAATTTGCGCCGAAGCATTGAATACAGACATGGTTATTTTCCGCTCGGACTCATCTATCGTTTTCTGAAGTCCATCTATTCTAGACTCAGCAACCGCAACCGATTGATCTAGTTTAGCAATAGTATCTCGCGCATTTATTACTAAGGTCACACCCCATGCGCCGGATATCCCAAATATCGCAGCTACGGCGATTACCGCCCAAAACACTTTATCGAAGAAATGAACTTTTTCGCGCAATCTGGTGATTTCGGCTTCTAATTCTTTGATAGTTTCTTCCATTGCCTTCGCCCCCAGCGATGATTGAGTGCAAAAATAAGCGACCGCCAACCTAGCATGGAGATTTGCAACTATAAAATTGAAACCGTAACTTCAATCGGGCACTGAATTCTAAAGTAGGAGCCGGATAAATGTGCGGCCGTTACACCCTCATAAGCCCCTGGCGGGAAATCGTTCGCCTCTACCGGCTGAATGACAAGTACCTGCAGCGGAACACCGAGGCCCGTTACAACATAGCGCCCACCCAGGACGTGCCTTTCGTCTATCTCGACAACGATGGAAACCAAGCTGTTTCAGATGGTCGGTGGTGGTTGGTCCCACATTGGGCGAAGGAGCTACAGAGTAAGTACCCAATGTTTAATGCGCGTTCGGAAGATGCGGAAAAGAAGCCGGCGTTTCGTGATGCGTATAAGACCCGCCGGTGCCTAATCCCCGCCGATGGCTGGTATGAATGGACAAAGGGAGAAGACGGCGGCCGGGACCCTTGGTTCATTCACCTGCCGGACATGGCGCCATTTTCTTTCGCCGGTCTATGGGCCTACAACAAAGCGCTTGATGTGACGTCGTGTACGATCCTGACTGCTCCTGCTGTTGAGCCCATCAGTCAGGTGCACAACCGTATGCCCATTGTACTTGATAAAACGGTATATGACGCTTGGCTTGATCATAATACGTCGGTCTTCGATGCGAAGGAACTACTTGCAAAAAATCGTGGAAGTGAGTTTGAGTTCTACCGAGTTGGACGAGAAGTGAATTCATCAAAGTCGGGGAATACCCCGGGTCTTACCAACGTGTTGGCGACATCTTTGTGAGTCAATCCAACCAACTCTGAGAGCCCCTTCGTCTCCTGATCATACTCCGTTTGGTGTATCAGGTAACAAATCCAAAATTTTTGCAGGGCTGCTATCGATGGGAAATGGCGCTTTTGTGGGACCTCGCAAAGCTTTCGAGAGCGAGTGAACTCCAATGGTCCTGTCATTTCGCTTTTCGCGTTTAGAACCCAAACAATTAGGCTTTTGCACCATTTCAATCTGGAAATGCGCATCACAGTCGTTTTCTGGACGCCATTTAATCTGCATTGAATAATACATCAAATCCGGACTTATCGCGTCACAGTATCGAATATCATAATATCCAACGTAATAATTTACCTTCTCCGAAGGCACATGTTCTCCGAACTGACTAATTAGCCGCCGATTTGCGGACTGTGCGACGGAAGATCCATATTCATGAATTCTATCCTCACACCTCATTATGAATTTTGAAACAACAGAAGATATATACATGCTCCTGTCATCATTGGATTGAAAGTTGAAGAACTGCTCAAAATCAAAAATATTTTCGTTTACAAATTTGGGAAATATAGCAACCCTGCTAATCAAATCGTCTTTTTGCATATTTCATCAATCTTCCAAGTCTACATCAACTGATGTCGATCGCGTGTTCGCGGACAAATTTTCTAATATAGACTTATAATCTATATCTACACCTTCTGATAAGATCTGCTCACAACGTACTACGCGCGGCAAAGAAAGATGCATCAAGTCAATCTCATCTTCTGCAACCGTTAGGTAACGTTTGAAATCGCCACCTTCCCAGGTAAAAGAAAGGGCTTCGCGATCTTGATTGATAATTTTCGGCGGCTCCATTTTGAGCTGTTCTTTCAAGAACCCCAACACCAATGATGCTTTCTTAGC
The DNA here is from genome assembly GCF_054658235.1 of Roseibium sp. LAB1. NCBI lineage: Bacteria > Pseudomonadati > Pseudomonadota > Alphaproteobacteria > Hyphomicrobiales > Stappiaceae > Roseibium > Roseibium sp. LAB1. The sequence continues at coordinate 287,020 of NZ_BAAGIB010000002.1, forward strand.
AACGTCTGGCTCCAGGTGCATTTGGTCAAATTCGGGCAATTCACTCATCGTATAAATGGCTTGAAAAAGGTCCCCGTATAAAGACGTTTGCCAGTTGGAAAACACCGGATTACGCTCAGTACGGCCATTGAACGCCTTCCCCTCAACACTCATCATGTATTTTTCAGGATCACCGGTTGAGGAAGAAGAAACTGTTGCAACCTTTTTCATTGCCGAACCAAGCTCAGACTCATCAAAATCGGTTATGCTCAGATTTTCACGATCAGTCATTGTTCCTATTCCTCGAGTTTCTTGACCGAAGGATCTGCCGAAGATGCTTGCAATTCACTTAGAAGGCCTTTGAGTAAGGACCTTTGCTCGACAGTTACGTACTTCACCCCCGAAGGAACCGTATTATAGTCCAGACTTACTAAAACAGAATAGCGCTTATCAGACAATGGAGTAGAAGAAAGCTCTGTTCCGCTATCGTTATCGTACTGAACAGCATAGAATTGAGTTTCCTCAACATTGTACTTAACAACTCGATTTATTGCGACATCGTCACAAATATGTTTCCTTTTATTGATCTGAAACATTAAATCGGACAAATTCTCAGACTTTATCGGAATACCGCATAGATCAATAAACTTTTGGTTGGCAGCCTTCTGGTCCGAACAGGGAATAGCTAAAGTTGCAACGATGGAAACGCGTGTCACATCACCAATCTGCGCCATACCATCGCTATCTAACCAATCTGAGAACTTGTTAAGAGCTTCTGATAATACAATTACAGATGGCCTCTCCTGCTCGAACTTTGCCTCTGATTGCCCTTTTGCAACCAAATCAATTCGACCTGGATTAACTCTAACGTTGTACTCTGTGCCATCTACAAAACCGCTCGCAAGGCTAAAGAACGGTTTGGACGGTGAAGGCACTTTATTCATTTGAAAAGTATCCGGCTCCGACCCCACATAACTTGTAAAAATTTTGGAGGCAGAAAGGCTTTCAACATTTTCTGGAAACCAGATAAAACGAACACTTCGGGCGCCAAACAAAATCACCAATCCCCTCTTGTGATCAAACTAATATCGTGTTGGGTCTGCCAACGTGCAAGCTTCAGCCGATCAAGAAAAATTTCTCGACCATTAGCATGCAACACTGAGTTTTCAAAAATGATAAAAGTCTGGCAACTTTTTGGTAGAAAAAATTGTTGCTACGGTCCCCACCTGATCCCAGACAACAGCTTGTAAAGTCCCGCCAACGCCAGCGCCCCCACAATGGTGCTGATCACCTTGCCTTTGACGCTGGACGTATCTTTTCTCACATCACGCAGAAAATGCATGTCTTTCTGCGCTTCGATGGTGTTCTCGATATCGACGCCGAGCGCCTTCAGCACTTCTTGAGCAGCTTCCCGGCGGCCTTTTTTGCCACCTTCGCGGGTGACTTCCCGTATCTGATCTTTGTTCACTGCACGCCCCTGCGTAGCCCTCTTTGATTTCGTCGTTCCACCGGCCGCAGCGCATCACGCGGGCATTAGCGCGGCCAAGTGCCTGGTCTGTCCGGATCAAGGCCACGTCCAACGGTTCCCCGATCTGTACGCCAGACGCTTCTATCCGCCGGCAGTCGTCCGGATAGCCCGGCAACTCCCTGGATGCTTCTACCTGTGCCGACAATGCGGCGGCCGTTCGCAACCGCTCAAAAAGATCAGGCTGCAAAGTGTAGCCATCCCCAACGGTCGAAACATAGTGTTCCAACTCCTGTGCTGCGGCTTCTGCCCGGCTGTTGGGTTAGGGAACGTTTTTCCCGAGACTGTTCATCGCACTACCAGAAAGTTTCAACCCCTTCTCGCATGATGATTGCCTGGCCCGCAGTTCTCCGTGGTAACAGATCGAGTTCCCGCCTTCCCCTTCATAATTCAGCCGCAGTCCTCTGGTGCGATAGGCACTCTTCAACTTGCCCGGGTATCGGAGAAGTGCCATAGCCGAGCTCGCCTCTCCGACGCATCTGACACGGTTTGTCGCGGAACGGTTTCCGTGGATCTGTGCGCTCTGGCTGCACCTTGCACTCTATGCCGTGTTGAACGATGCGGCCCTATGGCGGAGTGTCCTGCCGGAACCACCCGAGCCTGTCTCGGTCGAAATTATTCCGGAATTTCTGCCGTCATCCATGCCGGAACCGTTTGTGGATGAAATCGGAGAAAACCAGCCGCAAACGGCGGCGGTTCCGCAGCCAAATTTGTCCGGTCCGGCTTCCGGTTCGACAGCCGCCCCAGCCCAGCCTTCCTCTTCAAGTGCCAGCTTGCCGGCGCTCACAGCGCCTCCCTCTTCGGCAGCAGAGCCCGAACAGGAATGGGTTACCGCCAATGCATATTTTGCGAATGACGTCCTGAACGACCCACGTTCCGCACAGGCACGCGAGTTTCTTCCGACATTGACCAGTGAAGACGGGCGCGAGCAGATTTGCGCGCTTGAGGCGATGGAGCAGGTACGCCATGCACGGCCGGGGTTCAAACCGACACGGCTTGCGCCGCATGCGTTTCGCAATTCGTTTCAAAAGGAAGATATGATTGTCGTGCCCGCCGGTGCGCTCAGAAGCAACCGGGTCTGGTACGAAATCGCCTATCGGTGCCGGCTGGACGCCAGCGGCAAGATCGTCAGCGGGTTCGAATATGCCCTTGGTGCACCAATCGACCGGTCGCTCTGGGACGAATACGGTCTGGCACCTATCCATTGACCGGATCGGTCGCGGCAAGGGTCGGGAACTGGACGCGGCAGAAAACTGAGCTGCCGCGTCAGGTTGTGAATTCCGGTTCAGGTGCCGTTCGGCCGGCAGACCTCACCCGGTTCAATGCATCGACAGCCATTCACGAGCCGAGCGCTGAGCTTCGGCAATCTCGGAAGTCGACATTTCACCGGAGATTTCCTTGCGGTAACGCGCTGCATCCCTGTTGCCTTTGAGAGCGGCAATGTTGAACCACTTGTGCGCGGTGACAAGGTCGGTCATGCCGTGACGGCCGCAAGCGCTGTCCAGACCCATCTGGAACAGGATGTCCGCGGTAACCGGCTTTTCGCCCATGATGGCCATATCGGCCGAGTGCATTTCAAAACGAGCCATAACACTCCCCTTTCGTCGTCTGTCTGACGTCTGCGGAACGGACCTGATCCTTCTGGATCCACCGTTCCTGTTCCCTACTGCCAACCGGTCCCGCTTCTGGGCACACGTGCTGGCCACGGACCGATCTAAGAAACACAAGCTTTCGTGAAGCTTTCCCCGTTGCTTCTTGATCTCTACTTCATCAGCAGCAGTTAAAAGGGGCGTTAAAATTCAGGTTTAACGTAATGCGAACAAAATTTTAAATAAGTCTGAAATTCATATCGCGGTAAGCATATGGTTGCGATTTTCCCTTTTCAATCAATCATATTCTCCGAAAATTTGACGAGGCGGATCAACCTTCTGTTCACCATGGATTCGTTTCCACATCTCTTTGCCTGACTTTGTCTTGCCACGGGCAACGCCGGTTGCGCGCAGGTGCCTCTTTTCCGCGAAACAACGAAAATGGGCTCACCTGACGTTGGGTGACGGCTTTTCAGCACGTTTCCTGGTCTGTACATTCCCTTTCCGTAAACGGAAGGCATTCCGCTTTGGGAGGAACATATGCTCAAGACCATTCTGTCGTCCGCGCTTCTGGCGGGCGCCCTCATCACGACATCGGCAACGGTGTCTTTCGCGGGCGACGCGAAAGGCGACTGGGAGCGCCCGAACGGGGCTTCCAAGATCCGGATCAGCTCCTGCGGCAGCTCCCTGTGCGGCAAGCTGATCTGGCTGCGGGAACCGCGCAACGACACCAAGAACCCGGAGGCCGCCAAGCGGGACCGTCCGCTACTGGGTGTTCAGATCGTTCAGGCCATGAAGCCGACCGAAAAGGAGAATCAGTGGAAGGGCAAGGTCTATAACGCCGAGGACGGCAAGACATACACCGGTTTCATCGAGCTGACCTCCGCCAACGCCCTGAAGCTGGAAGGCTGCGTGATGGGAGGCCTCATCTGCAAGGGCGAAACCTGGAAACGGGTGCAATAGTCGGCTGAACAAAGCCTGAAATCGCCAAATCAGTCGATTTGGCCTTTCCTCCGTCGCAATTGCCGGTCAGAGATTGTGGCGCAGTCGGCACCAGCATTGTGGCGGGGGATAATCGTGGTTCCTGTTTCTTTCTTTGTTTCTGCTTTTCCGGTCAGCAAATTGTTTTCCAGAGCCGGTCTGTTTGCGCTCCTGCTCGCAGGTGCGAGTGGCCAGGCTGCTGCTGCGCCAGACATCAATGGCAAGTGGAAAACACCGGCCGGTGCCGTCATCCAGATTGAAAAATGCGGCAAGGTGCCCTGTGGCAAGATCGTCCGGTTTCCGGCGCCCAAGGGCCATTCAATGGAAACCACGCCGGACCTCAACAACAAGGATGAGAGCAAGCGCAAGCGGAAGGTGCTCGGCCTGACTGTGCTCTGGCGACTTGCCCCGCAGAAGGACAGCTGGAAAGGCCGGGTCTACGACCCGCGGCGCGGTTTCAGCGCTGATGCAACCGTGCGCCGGAAAAACGCTTCCGCACTGGAGGTCCAGGGTTGCGTTCGTGTTGTTTTCAACATGTGCGAGAAGGAAACCTGGCGACGGGTCGACTGACATCACCAGTTCACAAGGTTCGCCCGAAGCCATGCCTGACACCAGCCTCTCGCCAGAAGATGTCAAAACACTGACCAGGCTGGAGGAAAGCCTTTGGCGGGCGGACACGCGTTATGACCCGGTTCTGATGGACCGGATTTTGCGGATGACTTTTTCGAGTTTGGCCGATCCGGCCGTGTCTACCCACGTGAAGACCTGATCCTGCCCACAAGTGCCGCGCGGCCGATTGATGTGCGCCTGCCCCTGCCCCGGCTGACGTTCACCGTGATCGACACACATTCGGTCCTCGTGACCTATGTCAGCGAAATCCGCCGCGAGAGCGGTGAGGTTGAACGGGCGAACCGCAGTTCGATCTGGAGCATGCGCAACGGTGCCTGGCAACTGAGATTCCATCAGGGCACGCCGATCCAGACACCGACTGATACCTGAAGGCTCAGACGAACATCTTCTTGTAGCCGAAATGGCTCTGGTCATAGCCAAGGCGCTTGTAGAAGTGATGAGAGCCTTCGCGTTCCCTGTTCGACGTCAGTTGCACCATGCAGGCGTTGCCCTGCCGTGCCAGGTCTTCAGCCCTTGCCATCATCAGCCGCCCGACACCGGTGCCGCGCTGGTCTGCCCGCACGTGAACGCTTTCCAGTTCCACCCTGGGGCGCCCCTGAAAGGCGAGGCCCTTCATGAAATGGATTTGGAAGGTGCCGACCACTTCTCCGCTTTTTGCAAGCGCGACGTAGATATCGCACTCGGGTGCGGCGACAAGTGCATCAAATGCCGGGCGGTAGTCCTGCCAGTCGTCAAATTCCCTGTCCTTGCGAACACTGGTCGCGCCCGCATTGATGATGGCGACAATCTCGCGCAGGTGCTCCGGGCGGGCTTTTTCGATCGAGACGGAAGGAGACACTTTATCCGACATGTTTGGTTCGCATCTTTGTTCGATAAAGGAAATGGTCAGCGGCAGATGGCGGCCTCCGGCGGGAGTTTTGCAACGCCCCACCAGGTCATTCGCCAGCCGGGCGCTTTCCACATATGCGGCCAAGCGCCAGTGAGATAGGTTGCCTCAAGCGGTTCGGCAGCATCCCAGAATGCCACCTGCCTGAAGCGGTCTGCCGCGGCTGTTTCAGGTTCCTTGTCCCCCTCCTCCCAGATGAAGAAGCAGCTCTGGCGCGGTGGGGTTCTGGCCGGAATGGCCTTGGTGACCAGCCGCGCGCCGGGGAACAGAACCCGCAGGTTGCCGCCGGTGTAACCATCGTCTGCAATCAGCGTCGCGTCCGCGGCCCCCAGTTCTGTGAGCGGTTCCGTCAGATCCGCATAGGGCTTCATGTGGCGGCATTTGCCGCCGCACCAGATCTTGTCAGGCGCGACCAATCCAGGCCCCCGGGCAAGAAAGGCAATCGCGACAACTGCCAGAACCACGGCCGTCAGCCAGCGCCACTGTTTTTCGAAACCGAAGCGCTCCAGATCGGCGAACAGCCACACCGGCAACAGCAGAAGCAGCGGATGCATGTGCCGCTCCTTGACGTAGGTTGCACCAGTGATCGCGATCATCAGGGCGGTTAGCAGGACCATCACGAAAACCGTGCGCCCGCACAGGCAGGCCGCGTCGCTGACGGCAGGTGTTTCAGGCTGCTTGCGACCAAGATAACGCGGCCAGAAAAGCAGCAGCAACAGTGGAACCAGCGGAACGGAAAAGCCGACGAGGCCGAAGGCAAGTTTTCCAAGCCCCTCGCCGGCACGCATCAGATGTGAGGTTTCAGCACTGACACCCATTGTGTCGGAAACGGATGCCAGCAGCTTCAATCCTTCGTTGAGGATCCAATAGGCATAGGGACTATAGATCAGCGCTGCTGCAAACGGCACCAGAACCAGGCCGGACAGGCGCAGCCGGCCGCGCAAGGCCGGGTCGCTGGCTGCGGCCAGGATCAGCGCCAGCACGAAAATCGGGTAAGAGTGCTTGCCAAGCAACCCTGCCCCGGCCGCCATGCCGAACAGCACATAGTAGCCGAGCCGCCCTGTCTCCAGTGCCTTCAGAAAGAAGAAGGCACTCATGGCGCAGGCGGCGGTCAGCACCACCGTGTGGGTGACGCCTTCATGAAGGTTCCAGCCGAACTGGTAGAAGAGCGAATAGGAAAAGACACACAGGGCAGCAAGGCGGGTGTCGTGAATCGCCTTGCGCGCGATCAGAAACAGAAACAGCGCGGCAATCGAGATCAGGGTGTATTTGACGAAAAGCGCTGCCCAGATCGTGGGGCCGAACACTTGCTGCGAAGACCAGAGCAGCCACTCATAAAGCGGAGGCTGCCGCAGCATGTAGCCGGGCTCCAGTGTCTGCACCAGAACGTTTTCGAACATGTCGTCCGTGCCGAGCACGGGTGTGTTCAGAGCCCTGAGCAGGATATGCGCGAGTCCCCAGAAGGCGACAATGGCCCAGACTCCAACGGGCGTTGCGTAAAACGGAGCCGGCCCTGTCCCGGCGGTCGAACTGCGAAACATCATGGCAGGGGGATACTAGATTTTCAGATACCTGTAACCTCGCATTTTCCCTCGTGAAAACAAAAAACGCGCGGCTTGGTACCGCGCGTTTCCATTCCCTGGCCGGCAATCCTCAGAGTGCGGGAAGCGGTGGGAGCGGTGTCTTCAGCCATTTCTTCGACAACTCGTCCAGCTTGCCGTTCAGCTTCTTGTGCAGAACGAAGACATTGACCCATTGCAGCAGGTCGATGTTGCCCGTCTTCACGCCGATGAAGGACGGCGAGTTGGCGATGATGAACTTGTTTTCCAGATTGAAGTCCGGATTGTCGTTGGAAATTCCGAGGGCAACCATGTTGCCCGTCACGATGACGTCGGCCTGGCCTGAAACATAGGCCGCAATAGTGGCAGCGTTGTCGCCAAACCGGATGATTTCGGCATCTTCCGGCGCATCGGCCGTGATTGCCAGATCTTCAAGCGTGCCGCTGGTCACGGCAATTTTCTTGCCGGAAAAATCGTCGATGGTCGACACTGCGACGTCAGGCTTGGCAAAGGCTCCGGAAAAGAACGGGGCATAGGCGTGAGAGAACCAGATCGACTTTGCGCGCTCCGGGTTGGCGCCCAGCGTTGCAATCACCAGATCGGCCTTGTCGGTTTCCAGAAACGGAATGCGCTGCTTGGAAGTGACGGGCACCAGCTCCAGCTCGACGCCGAGGTCTTCCGCGATCATCTTGGCGACATCGATGTCGTAGCCTTCATATTCGCCTTCGCTGCCAAGGGCGCCGAAAGGCGGAAAGTTCTCCGGTGTAGCGATCTTGATTTTACCGGCTTCCAGAATGTCCTTCAGCTCTGCAGATGCAGGACTTGCAATCATCAAGGCGGCAGAGACCGCCAAGCCAGTCAGCCCCAGAAATCTCTTCAACATTACGCGACCCTCCTTCGGTTGTTCTTCAAGCGCGATTTGTCAGGCGGCGGCCGCAGCCCCACCTTTGGACGATGCGGACCCCAGGCGTCTTTCCAGACGCCGCGACCACACAGACAGTGGAAAACAGAGTGAGAAATAGATCATCGCCATCAGCGGATAGATGACAAAGGGCTGAGTACCCGGCACGGGCGCATTCGCCCAGCGCTTGCCGACAGTCATCAAGTCATGAAAACCGATGATATAGGCAAGCGACGTGCCCTTGATGATTTGCACCATGAAGCCGACCGTGGGTGCAATGGCCAGGCGAAACGCCTGCGGCAGAATGATCAGAAGCATGATCTGGGCGAAGGTCAGGCCCAGCGCCTTGCCGCCTTCGTGCTGGCCTGACGGTATCGCTGTCAGAGCACCGCGCCAGACTTCGGCCAGGTAGGCGCTGGTATAGAGCGTCAGCGCAATGCCGGCTGCGCGCCATGGATCGACCTGAATCTCGAACAGATGCGGAATGCCCAGCCCGAGCAGAAACAGCAGCATCAACAAGGGGACGGACTGAAACAGCCATGTGTAAGCGGTGAAGATCCGGCGCAGTGTCTTGACCGGCGAAACCCGCGCTGCGGTGACACACACACCGATGAGACCACCACCGATGAATGCGATCAGCGACAGATAGACTGTGTATTGGGTCGCTTCCAGAAGCTGGAACAGGACAATTCCAAATGGTTTGCCGAGGATGGCGATGAAGACCTCTTTCATCGAACCACCTTCCATTTGAACAGCCGGTCATGCAGCAGCGCCAGCAGGGTTTTGAAACCCAGCGACATCAGCAGATAGATGATCGTGAGCGTGAAGAAGATCTCGAACGAGCGGAAATTCCGGCTGTCGATGAACAGGCCTGCCCAGGTCAGGTCGGTGACGCCGATTTCCGAAATGATGCCGGTCGTCAGGAAGAGGAAGATGAACTGGCTGTTGAGCGAGGGATACATGGCGGCAACCGCCTGAGGCAGACACACCTTCACGAAACTGAGCCAGCGCGGCAGACCGAGCGCATCGGCGGCTTCCGTCTGTCCGGCACCGAGTGAAGACAGCCCCGCACGCAGGATCTCGGCGAAATAAGCGGAAAAGTTGATCGAAAGCGCCAGCAGCGCGTGGGCCCAGAAGGGCCACTGATAGCCAAGAAGCAGAGGCAGCCCGAAGGCAACGAAGAACATCTGCACGATCAGCGGTGTGTTGCGGATGAATTCCACATAGGCCGCCGCCAGTTGGGCAAGAACCGGAACCCTGTAATGGCGGACAGCAGCAAGTAGCACGGCCAGCAGAAATCCGAGGATACCGCCGCCGATTGTCAGTACAGCGCTGATCAGTGCGCCCTTGGCGAGAAGCCACAAATATTCCGGATTCCGGTAGATCTCGAAAAATCTAAGGTTGGACATTGATACCAACCAGAGAAACAAGGCCGCGCTTCATGAAAAACTTCCAATGGTTCAAACCAGCATCTGAAGAGCAAGGCTTGTGCCAAAGGAGAGAATTGCAGGTCTTCGCGGAGAGCTCGCCACAACACTATAACTATAAGCGAACAATGGAGGCATTTGCCTCGGTATTGGGCAAAATTACAGGGCAAAGCAACCTTGCAACACGGCAATACAGGTAAGCGACCAATTGCTGTGCGGTCTGCAGCATTCGATTGCAAGGCACAGGCTGGCGCCGTGGGCTGCGCGGATCAGGTCCGGGTTGCCATGGCCCTGAAGGCCTCGACACATTGATCGGCGGCTGCAAGCAAGGCTTCCTCACACACGCCATCACGGGCCAGAACCGACATTCCGGTTTGCATCGAGAAGAGCATCGTTGCCGCGGCTGCGGTATCGAAGTCACCGGGAAGTTCACCTTCCTCCTTTGCCTGCTCGATGCGTGCCTGCAGTTGGAGAAGATTGTTCTTCCGCATCTTACTTAAGCCCGCCGGAACGGACTGGTCCTCGGTCAAACTGTGTTGAGCTCCCAGTACGACCATGCAGCCAGGTGGTTGTCCGGTCATGCAATAGGCTTCTGCAGAGCGCGTCAGGAAGGTCCGGACCGCATCGAAAATTGAGGGAGTTTCGTCCAAACCGGTCCAGATACCGTTGTGATAGTTCTCGACGTAGTGAGCCAGGGCTTCGCGGAAAAGCTCTTGCTTGCTGCCGAAAGCAGCGTAAAGGCTGGGCGTGTTAATTCCCATGGCCGATGTCAGATCGCTTAGCGATGTTCCCTCGTAGGTCTTCGACCAGAAAACACGCATCGCCCGCTCAAGAGCCTCTTCCCGGTCAAATTTTCTCGGACGGCCTCTCGTTGCCATTCAAACCCTTTCTGTATCGATCGATAAATAAATTACTTGACCCGTGAACACAAGCAGTCCATCTAATTTTGTATCAATCACTACAAAATAGGTCTCAGCCATGACACTGAACGGAAAAACAGCCTTTGTGACAGGCGGTAGCCGGGGAATCGGCGCTGCAATCGCGCGCAAATTGGCCGAGGATGGGGCAGATGTCGCAATCAGCTATGCGTCAAATGAAGACGCAGCTGCGCGCACGGTCGCCGCTATCGAAAAGGCTGGTCGCAAGGGCTTGGCCATTCGTGCCGACAACAGCAGGGCCGATGATCTGCGGGGCGCCATCAACAAGGCGGCAGACACCTTTGGAAAGATCGACATCCTTGTGAACAATGCCGGCGTGTTTCTTGTCGGGGCGGTCGATCAGATGTCGCTGGAAGACTTCGACACATCGGTGGCGGTCAATCTACGTGCTGTGTTCGTAGCTTCCAAAGCCGCAGTCGCACATATGCCAGACGGTGGCAGGGTGATCTCGATCGGCAGTAATCTTGCGGCCCAGGCCCCCATGCCCGGGCTGGTGGCCTACAGCTCAACCAAGGCCGGCGTTTCCGGACTGACGCATGCGCTTGCACGAGATCTTGGCTCCCGGCGGATAACGGTGAACGCTGTGCACCCTGGCTCCACCGATACGGACATGAACCCCGCCGACGGCCCGTTTGCCGACGGGCAACGGGCCCTCATGGCACGACAAGCCTATGCACAGCCTGAAGAAATCGCCAATGTCGTGGCTTTTCTTGCCTCAGACGCAGCGCAGTCTGTTACTGGAGCAGACTGGTTGATCGATAATGGTGCCAACGCCTGATGGTAAAAAGTTCCTCCAACGCCACAACCCTGACAATAGGGCTGTCGGCACTGGTGCTGGTGGCGACGGAGTTCGTCGTCATCGGTCTTGCCCCGGCGATGTCGGCCCAGTTGGACATGACACCCTCGCAGTCCGGCTGGCTGGTGACGTGGTTTGCTATCGGCTCCGCCCTCGCCGCGCCGTTTCTTTCTGCTTATCTGTCAGAAACATCTCCGGCGAAGGTCCTCGGCTGGATGCTGCTGCCCAATTCCGCCAACCTGATATTGATCGTATTGCCGAATTTCGAGCTTGCCTCCGCTCTCCGGGTCGCTCAGGGAGCGGCATTGCCGGTCTATATCAGCTTCGCCAGCTCCCATCTTTCCCAAGTGCATGGCCCCGGCAAAGGTGTCGCGAAAGTGTATATCGGCGTTACACTTGGCGTCGTTCTGGCACCTTCCTGCGGAACATTCTTTGCAGAAAGGTTTGGCTGGCAAGCCCCTGTCGCAGGCCTTGGATTGTTGTCAGTGGTCCTTCTGGTTGCCAACCTGAGGCTTCGTCTGCCACCACTCCAGGCAAAGACAGTCAGCGCGCTTTCCCTGCTGCGCCGTCCGTCGTTTCTGTGTCAGCTCTTTCTGTCTGTCTGCGTCTTTTCAGCAATGTTCGCCGGCTATGCGTATCTCACGAGCCTGTTGGCCAATGCCGGGCTTGAAGGAGACCAGATGTCCATCGCCTTGCTGGTGTTCGGTGCCGCCGGTCTTGCCGGAAACTGGATCGGAGGACGGACAGCCAACCATGCGTTGGCTGGTGCGATTGCCGTGCCGTTGTTTGTTGCTGGCGGCGCCATGGTCTTTGGCTTTCTGGCGAATGCTCCTGCTCCGATTCTGATTGTTGTTCTGACCGCCTGGGGGATGGCCCACGCCGCCGGCTTCGTACTGTCGCAGGTGCGCGTGATGACGGCTGGGCCTGATCACAAGAGTTTTGCAGCCTCCATGAACATTGCAGCCGCCAATGTCGGCATTGCGCTCGGCACATTCGTGGGCGGATGGATGCTTGAGACGGGTGGCGTAGCATCGATGAGCGCAACCACAGCTCTGTTTGCAATACCCTGCATCGCGACGGTCATGATACTCGCGGCGCTGCCCAAGCGGTTCCGCTCGACAGCGCACGAGGTTGCGGACCGTCTCTGATACATGCGAGACAGCGGACACCAGGTGCAACCTCAAGGACGTGTCCGCTGAACTCCTGTGGACACGTCCTGATCAGCCTCAGTTGGCTGTCGGGACCAAGGTCCTGCCACGCAGGCCTGCAAGTGACAACCTTGCAAGCTGCGAATGAGAAGAAGACACCCAGGGGTCTCATTCCGGCGCTTCAAACTCGCACCGTCTGGCCACACCTGGCACAGTGCGTATGACCGTAGTGCGGACCTTCCTTCCGTTCGCTGCACCTGCACCACGGCGATGGAATGGGCGCAGAATTGAGCCAGTGTGCCTCGCATTGGTAACCCACGACAATACTGCCAGCCAGACGAGCACAGTTCCGCTTGAAGGAACAATGACTAGAAACGTATTTCCACACGCATTGATTGCATCTTACCCTGCGTCAGGATTTTGCTCGATGACTGCAAAGGCAAGACTATGACCCAGCCATTCCATTTCAGACGTGCTACTCAAGGGGCTGCTGTCCTTGCGCTCATCATGTCAGCATCAGCGGCCAGCGCACAAGATACGCCGCGGGACGGCAGTGTGTTGCCACTGCCACCAGCACCTTTCAGTGGGGTCATTACGGAAACCTTTGAAGGTTCAACACAGGATTACCCACAACCCGTAACGCCACCTGAGGGGGCTCCCAACGTCCTGGTCGTCCTAATCGACGACCTCGGCTTCGGGCAGCCCGGCACATTCGGCGGGCCGGTTCCAACCCCGGCCATGGATGCCCTTGCAGAAGAGGGCCTGCGTTTCACGCGGTTTCACACCACCGCAATCTGTTCGCCGACGCGGGCCGCCCTGCTCACCGGGCGCAACCACCACCAAAGTGGCTTTGGCACGATTACCGAGCTGTCCACCGGCTATCCGGGCTACGACAGCATCTGGCCGCGCTCGACAGCCACAATCGCAGAGATCCTCAAGGATCACGGCTACTCGACCGCCGCGTTCGGCAAATGGCACAACACGCCCGATTGGGAAACCTCTCCGTTGGGGCCATTCGATCACTGGCCGACCGGCCTTGGCTTTGAATACTGGTACGGCTTCCAGGGCGGTGAGACCAGCCAATGGGATCCACAGCTGTTTCGGAACACGATCCCGGTAGAGCCGGAGCTTAGCCCGGAGGAAGGCTACAACCTCAACGTCGACCTGGTGGACGACGCCATCGCCTGGCTCGATCGCCAGCAATCCATCGCGCCTGACAAGCCCTATTTCATGTATTTCGCTCCGGGCGCAGTTCATGCCCCGCTGCATGTCAGTGAAGAATGGATCGACAAATTCTCTGGTCAGTTCGACCAGGGCTGGGACGCGGTCCGCGAAGAGACGCTCGCCCGGCAGAAGGAGCTCGGTGTTGTCCCCGAAAATACAGACCTGACGTCGCGACCGGAAGAAATCGAGGCTTGGGACACGCTCGACGCCGACGCGCAGCGGCTTTACAGTAGACATCAGGAAGTGTTTGCCGGCTTCCTGGCCCAGACAGATTATGAAATCGGACGCCTTATCGACAAGGTCCATGCTTTGCCCGGGGCAGACAATACGCTGATCATCCTGGTGGCAGGGGACAACGGCCCCAGCGCCGAGGGCAGCGTCACCGGTACGCTGAACAACATGATGACCCAGAACGGCGTTCCGGACACGGTCGAAGCGCAGCTTCCCGTGATGGACGAGATAGGCGGCCCGCTGCATGAGAACCACTACCCTGTCGGCTGGGCGTGGGCGGGCTCGGCGCCGTTCCAGTGGATGAAGCGCGTGCCTTCGCATTTTGGTGGAACCCGGAATGGCATGGTTGTCAGCTGGCCGGCGAAGATCACCGACGGTGGGGGCATCCGAACACAGTTCCATCACGCCGTGGACATTGCCCCGACGATCCTCGAGGCCGTCGGCGTTCCAGAGCCCGAAGTGGTCAACGGCACCAAGCAGACGCCCATGGCAGGCGTCAGCATGGAGTACAGTTTTGCCGATGCCGATGCTCCCGGGACACGGCACACACAGTATTTCGAGACCGGAGGGCATCGCGCGCTCTATCATGACGGCTGGGTCGCCGCGTCGTTCCATGGCGCACCCTGGGAGCTGACTGGCTCAGTCGGTTTCGACGACAACACCTGGGAGCTCTACAACATCGAGGAAGATTTCTCGCAAGCACATGACGTCGCTGCCGAGAACCCCGAGAAGCTCGCCGAGCTTCAGGCGATGTTCGACGAAGAGGCCAAAAAGTTCCAGGTCTACCCCCTCGACGACCGCTTCTCTGATCGTGCCAGAAACCCCGAACGCCCGTCAGTGACCCGCGGTCGAGACGTGTTCACCTATGCGCCGGGAACGACACGCATACCGGAAGGCAGCGCGGCTCCAGCCTATCAGCGCTCTCATACGATCACAGCCGAGATCGAGGTTCCTGAAGGAGGCGCAAGCGGCGTACTCATCGCGAATGGCGGGTCGTCGGCCGGATACACGTTGTATCTCGAAAACGGGGTTCCGGTGTATGAGTTCAATTTCTTCGGCAAGGACCTCTATCGGGTCGCAGGAGAGGAACCGCTGGAGCCGGGTGAGCACACGGTGACGATGGTCTATGAACAACTTCCTTTCGAGCCCGGGAAGGAGATCACAGGCGGCACGGCGACGCTCCTCGTGGACGGGATCGAGGTTGCAAGCGGTGATATCGAGAAAGTCGTTCCGTCCCGCTACTCTGCAACCGAGACGCTGGACATTGGAATGGACCTCGGAGCAACGGTCACTCCTGTCTACAGGGATGAAGCGCCATTTGCGTTCACAGGCACGATCAAGCAGGTGAGCGTGGAATTGCAGTAGCGTCAATTTCGGGCCGCGGCAAAAAGAGCAAATGCCCTGCCGCGGCCCAGCCTACGACTGCCGTAACGATGGACGCGGTGCGAGGGGGAAATTCAGCCTCAGCCCGGAGGCCTAGGTAGTTCAGCACTGCCACAGCCCAAGTTTGACTGTGCAAACGGCTTCTCTGCCGCGCCACAGAAAATCTTCGGGGGAAAGCCTTCACACCAACGGCAAATTTGGGCTCGAAGCTGCGCTTAAAAGCGTCCCGTCGGCCGGCCCGATAAGAGCGGCGCCCCCCTCAACCGCGGTTGCCTCCAGCACCTTGCAGCCTCGATTACAGTTGGCGATGATGACGTCCGGTTTTGCGCGCCGGACAGACGGCTTTGCCTCGTCAGCGTTGCGCTCGGCAATGAAGAGATTGATTGCCGTCAGCAGAGCGATGACCTGGTAAAAAGCGTCGTACTTCAGGTGTCGGAGAGTGAGCTTGGCGAAGAAACTCCGCCGTATTCAGCCATGACCATGATGTCGGCGTGACGTGGAACGTGCAGTACGGATGGAACGCAAGCCGTGCCGGGTTCAGACCACGGCCCGCCCACTCAGTCCAGAAAGGTCCAGGTGTCCGCACCGTCGAAATGCCGGATGCCAATGGCTTCGATGGTGCCGGGAGCGGCAAGCCGAAGGTTGACAGCCATCCGGTCGGGCAACTCTGCGGACAGGCTTTGCCAATGCGTGGTGCAACCGCAGGTCCGGCAGGTGTGGAAAGCCAGCCCCTTGTCACCCCAGGCGTAGCTGAACGTTGCTTCTGGCGCCGCCTTGATCGCTATATCCCGTGCGTCGCCGTGTCCCCAGATGGTACCGAGGCGGCGGCAGATCGAGCAATTGCATTCGACGGCATGGCGGGGCGGTGTCTTCATTTCGAACGATACCGCCCCGCAATGGCAGGAACCGGTGATGGGCAGCTCGACTTGCGGCGCTTTCCCTTCACCGGTCATGGTCTTATTCCAGACCGATCTTCTGCTTCAGCATGTCGCTGACGGCCTGCGGGTTGGCCTTGCCCTGAGACTGTTTCATCACCTGGCCCACGAACCAGCCGAGCAGGCCCGGCTTGGCGATGGCCTGCTGAACCTTGTCCGGATTGGCGGCAATGATCTCGTCAACGATGGCTTCAATGGCACCGAGGTCAGTCACCTGCTTCATGCCGCGGTCTTCGACGATCTTCGCCGGGTCACCGCCTTCGGTCCATACGATCTCGAACAGGTCCTTGGCGATCTTGCCGGAAATGACGCCGTCCTTGATGAGATCGACGATCCCGCCGAGCTGCGCGGCGGAAACCGGGCTGGTAGAAAGATCCTTGCCTTCCTTGTTCAGACGGCCGAAGAGTTCATTGATCACCCAGTTGGCAGCCAGCTTGGCATCGCGCCCCTTGGCCACTTCCTCGAAGAAGTCGGCCGAGGCTTTTTCGGCAATCAGGATCTCGGCGTCATAGGCTGTCAGGCCGTAGTCGCCCATGAAGCGGTTCCTCTTGTCGTCCGGCAATTCCGGCAGGTGCTGTGCCAGTTCGTCGACGAATTCCTGCGTGAACTCCAGCGGCAGCAGATCCGGATCCGGGAAATAGCGGTAGTCATGCGCCTCTTCCTTGGAGCGCATGGATCGCGTTTCACCCTTTACGGCGTCGAACAGACGGGTTTCCTGATCGATCGAACCGCCGTCTTCCAGAATGGCGACCTGACGACGGGCTTCATATTCGATGGCCTGGCCGACGAAGCGGATCGAGTTGACGTTCTTGATCTCGCAGCGGGTGCCGAATTCACCGCCCGGGCGGCGAACGGACACGTTGACATCTGCGCGCATCGAGCCCTGGTCCATGTTACCGTCGCAAGTGCCCAGATAGCGCAGGATGGTGCGCAACTTGGTCAGATAGGCTTTTGCTTCGTCGGACGACCGCAGATCCGGCTTGGAGACGATTTCCATCAGCGCCACGCCTGAGCGGTTCAGATCGACGAACGACATGGTCGGATGCTGATCGTGAAGCGACTTGCCCGCGTCCTGTTCCAGGTGAAGACGCTCGACACCGATCTCGACCTGTTCGTCCGGCATGTCCAGAAGGATCTTGCCTTCGCCGACAATCGGCTGCTTGAACTGGGAGATCTGGTAGCCTTGCGGCAGGTCCGGATAGAAATAGTTCTTGCGGTCGAACACGGACTTCAGATTGATTTCAGCCTTGAGACCGAGACCGGTGCGAACCGCCTGACGCACGCATTCCTCGTTAATCACCGGCAGCATGCCCGGCATGGCCGCGTCGACAAGACTGACGTTATCGTTGGGGTCCTTGCCGAATTCCGTGGAGGCGCCGGAAAAGAGCTTGGCTTCGGACGTGACCTGGGCATGGACTTCCATGCCGATCACGATTTCCCAATCGCCCGTCGCGCCCTTGATGAATTTCTTCGGATCGGGTGTGCGTACGTCGACAATCGTCATAGTCGTCAAAAATCCTGTTCGTTTTGATTTCACGCCTGATCAACCAGCTGGAAAGACATGCTGCGGCGCGAATTTGTAGCCGTTTGATGACCTAGTCGGGAATTGCCCTGGCTGCAAGGTTTTCCTTGCCTGAAGCGCCAGCTTTCGCACAGCAGGACGCCCATGACCTTCTGAATGGCCTGACAATTGTTCACTGCGCAGCATCCAGACAGACATCTGACCGGGAAATTGCCTGTTGCAGCGCGTCTCCTGGGTAAAGGTTCACCCCGAGAGACTCAGTCTTGCGGTGGATGCTTTGCCTGCCCCGTGCGCATGATGAAACCGATCAGCACGGCGACCGCCTGATAGAGCTCGATAGGGATTTCCTGATCGACCTCGATCTGCGAAAGGGCCTCCGCCATCATCGGGTTCTGTTCAATGGGTACACCGGCTTCCCGCGCAAGCCGCTCGATCTGCTCAGCCATGGAACCGGCTCCCTTGGCCGTGACAACGGGAGCGCCCTCGTTTTCGTATTGCAGCGCGACTGCAAGCTTCTTGCCGTTTTTGTCCTGGTCGCTCATGGCCGGTTCCGTCTCACGATTGCCTGTCGATCAGCGCGCCGAATTTTGCGGCAGTTCTGGGCGGCAGCCCTCGGATCAATCGCAGTTCCTGAAGATCCAGCCCCGCATCGGCAAAAGCGGCTTCCATTGTTTCGCGAAGCGCGCTCAAACTGTCGAATGTTTCCTTGCGATCAACCCACAGGCTGGCATAAGTGCCGCCACCGCGCAGGCTGATAGCAGCCTCCAGCGGTCCCGTCGCAGTCAGATCGAGCGCAAACCGCAGGCGCCAGGCAGGGTCGCCTTCTTCCTCGCCCTTGTTTCCAGCACCATCCCGGCCGACCTGCATTTGCATGACTGCCGTTTCCTGGCCAAACGCAAGCGGCAGTTCAACCACGAGATCCATGGGGCGGGACGCCGCACGTGGTCCGTCGTCTCGCGACAGCTTCGTATTGGCGAGTTGGGTGAGCCGCAGCCGTGCGAGGGCTGAATCGGTTTCCTTCAGGAGTGCCTGCAGGTTCTGCACGGCAGCCCCGGCCCAGAACCCGCTGCTGTTCTGCTGGGCCTGCCCCTGAGGCGCCCCGTGCCGGGACGGAGCCGGGGGCTGCCCCGCAGGATGGGAAATTTCCGACCGGGCTCCGAGCTGCTGCAGAAGCGCCTTGAACGACAACAGGGCCGACTTCAAATCCGGTAAGGCTGCCTGTCCCTGCCCTGCGGACGGCATCGACAACTGCGCCTCGCGGAACTGTCCGGACAAGCGCACCGCCTGCTGCAGATCCTGAGCGGTCGGAGCCTGAGCGGACGACAAGCGCAGGCCGAGGATCTGCTGCATTGCCTTGACCACAGGATCCGGCAGGGAAACGTTTCCGTTGCCCTGTGCCGACATGAGGCTGCCAATCTGGGCGAAGAGACTGCCAAGCCCTGCCTGCTGTTCACTGAGTGGCTGCTTCAGCATCTGCGCGATCTGATTGGCCGGTTGCTGGACTGCTGCTTGCCCCTGCGCGGCAGCGGTCAGCGAAACGGATACGCCTGCAGCTGCAGGATAAGGCTGGGACGTGGCGGTACGCGTCAGGGTGGCGGGCTGAGCCCCTGCAGACAAGAGGGCGCCACCCGGCTGGCCGGTCACTTGATTTGAAGTTCCGGTGCCGATCTGGCTTGCAGCCAAAGCAGAAGGTGTATTGGCAACAGTCGATGCCGAAGATGGGACAGCTTGCGAACCCGAGGCAGGACTTGGGATCGACTGCCCTGCCGGCAGGACAATGCCCTGCGACGGGTTTGAAACCGGGGCACTGGCTGGCCCCTGCGCCGGAATCTGTGCCGTTGCCTGCCCTGCGGCTGAAGTCTGCGCGCCGGGGACAGCGCCTGCAGGTGCCGGAATGGTGCCGGTCGTGGCGCCCCCACCAGTTTGGGCTGTTGCCGGTGTACTGCCTTGTGCAGAAGGCTGTCCTGAAGGACCTGCCCTGCCTGCCGCAAACGATGAAGGAGACCCCTGCAGAGACGTTCCGGCCTGCGCGGCTGGCGGCGCAGTCGCCACGGGAGCGGGTTGAGTGGGTATGGCAGACCCAGTTGAACTGGATGCCGCAGCGGGCTGCGCAACCGATTGGCCGGGTTGCGGGGGACTGGGGGATGTCGCGGCCTGACCGGGACTGGCAGGGACCGGGATATTTCCGCCAGGCTGCACAGGTCCGGCAGCGGACGTTGCCGGTGACGCAGGCTGTGCCGTCGCCGGAGCTCCGGAGGGTTGCGCGGCCGTTGGCGGAGCGGCTCCTGCCTGCGGCTGACCTGCCACGGGACCTGCTCCGTTCGGGGCCGATGCGGCACCTTGAGGCTGGATAGTGGCAGTTTGCACAAGCGATGAGGTTTGCGAGACAGATCCTGCCGGCGGCGCCGCATTGCCGGCAGTCTGGGTCCCAGTTCCCGTGGGTGCCGCAGACTGGGCCGGCGCCGCGCTGCCCGCGGCCCCTTGCTGCGCGCCCCCGGCACTTGAAGGCACGCCATTTGGAGTTTGAGCTCCCGGGGCAGGCGCCTGCTGCAGAGGTGGGGAAGTGCTGACCGCCTGGCCCGGCGCAGCATTGACTGAAAGAACCTGGACCAGATGCGCCAGAACGGGTGACGGCCTCGGATATGCCGTCGCCGTAGAGGATTGGGGCTGCAGGGACGCACCCGCGTCTGATTGGGAGGGCGGCTGGACCGCCTGCCCATTTGAAGCCTGCCCATTTGTAGTTTGACCCTGGGCAGCTTGACCCTGCGACGCCTGACCTTGAGAGGAAGGTGCCGGCGTGGGCTGCTGTTGCGGCTGCGCCTGATCCTTGCCAACGGTTATCAGGATCGCAGGCTGCTGTTTTGTGCCGGATACGGTGACAGTGACTTCGCCACCTTCGGGAAGAGGTGTGGGAACGCGCAATTCCAGCTTCGCATCGGCCGTTGCAAGACGCACCACGCCGCCCGGCAGGTTGGCCTCCACCTTGGCCTTGAGTTCCGTTCCCGGCTCAAGTCCCTGGGCCACTGCGCCGTTGCCGGATGCCTGGGGCAGCGGCGACGCGCTCACCGTTTCAACCATCACACCGTCTCCAGGTGTTGCGGCGCTCCGAAGTGCAGGAGGCTGCCTGGCAGAGTCGCAGAATCATGAACCTGCAGTATGGCCGGTTTCGTAAAGCTTGCCCAGAGTTGACCCTGATCAAGGTAACGCAGGTGTTTCCGCGGCAATGTAACATTGTGAACCGATGCCGAAACCCAGAGCGGCACCACAAGTCAGAAGGCCATGGCAGACACCCGGCTGCACATGTCCCGTCGGAAGGAGAGACAGCTTGAACTGGATGGATCGCCTCAACGAACGTGCGGAACTGATGGGCAGGATGCTGGACACGATTGGTGCCATGAACCATGTCCCGACCGGGCTGCACACGGATGCAGCCATGAGGTCAGCTGCCTATCGGTGCATCAACTGTCGTGAGACAGAAGCCTGCCGTGCCTGGCTGGAAAGCCATCCGGACGGCGCTGACAAGGCGCTGCCGAACTGCCCCAATGCGCCCTTGTTCAACAGCTGGATCGAACGCTGATTTTCGGTAGCAGTTGCCTCAGACGCGCTTGGCGCGGCGGCCGAGCCAATAGGTCACCGCAGAGGCAATCAGGCCGCCGACAAAGCGGAACGGAAAGACGGCCAATGCGCCGGCATCATGCGCAAACGGTTGAGGCACGGGCAGTGCCCCTATTGCCACGTCCAGAATGAGCGTGAGTGCCGCCGCTGCAAACCCCGCGATCCAAAGTTTTTGCGGCCGGTCGGCGCGCCACCCCAGATACCCGCCGATCAGCAGCGCAAACGGGTTGAGCAGGCCTGCAAGGCCGAAAAGGTCGTACCAGGTTTCGGAAAACGTCATCATGGCACTCTCATACCCTTGCGCGGGCTAAAATGCGAGCCGGTTTCGGGTTAGGAGAACCGCAAATCGGCGGCAAATTGCAGCAGGCTCCGTCTCAACAATTAACCGTAAGGCTATGTAATTCCAAGAACCGAGCCCACTTTGTCGATCAGAGCGGCTACTGAACACCTATTCACCCGAATTTAAATGGTTTTGCACAGCAAAACTCTATGCTATCCTTAAAAATCGCAAGTATTTGACATGCATTGCCGCTTGCAGCCCTTATTCCTTGGAACAAGTTTTTAAAACCATGACTTTGCTCTCTTCTATTGAAACGGACGATCCGACAGTCGACACCCTCTACAAAACAGATCGACGCCTCGCCATATTGTGCAACCATTGCGGCCGGTTCCGTTACATGAACTTCGCTCGGTTCACCGGAGATCAAAAGGTCTCTGCGTTAAGTGAAACGCTTACTTGCGCCACATGCGGATCTCCGGATGTCGAGGCCGTTGCCGTTTCCCGCAACCCCGACAACGGCTACTGGCCTGCAGAACACAGTTGAAGGTTTTCCGCACCTTCAAGTTCTGAAAAGGCGGACCAGCTGCCTCAAATCGCTGCAGATTTGCAACACGTCCTGCCAAACACCTTGCCTTGTCCATCCTGAGAACCTCGACGCGTTGTCGCATTCGGCAGTGCGTGCTAATGGCGTTTTGCCAACTGAGAGGTTTTATGCGCGGATTGCAACAGTCCCGGTAAACCCCGGCTGACATCAGCCGGGGCCAGTCACAACAGCGCTGCATGCGATTTGCTGCAGTGGCTGCAGTACTGTGCTTACTTTCAGGCAACTTCAAATCAATGGACATTTCCAAAGCCGAGCAACGGGTCCTGCACCTGCTGGCTCAAGGCGGCTATATCCTTCTGGAAAAGGATGAGGATGGCCGTGTCGTCAAACATGAAACCGTCACACGCGAAGGCTGGTATTGGGGCGGATGTTCGCCGCAACTGTTCCACAAGCTGAAGTACAAACGGCTGATTGCTTCCAGGAACAGCGGCCCCTACCGGATCACTCCGCTGGGGCTGAAACGCGTGAGGGCACAACTGGACAACAGGTGAGATGAACCGCCGGGCCCGCCTTTCGGCATCCCGGCGGCTTAGCCCATCCGGGCACCGGTTCAGTCTCCCCCGAAATCCGGGCGATCCCCCAGCACATAGCGGGGACCGCGTCCTTTGCTGGCCGCCGCATCTCCGGCGTTGTAGAGCTGGCAGGACTTCATTGACAGGCAACCGCAGCCGATGCAGCCGTCAAGCTTGTCACGCAGGGCAATCATCCGTTCGATTTTCCGGTCGAGATGAGATCGGAAATCTCTGCTGATCCTGGTCCAGTCCGCTTTCGTCGGCGTCCGGCCCTCCGGCAGCCGATGCAGTTGCTCCGCGATTTCAGCAATTGAAAACCCGAATTCCTGAGCAACCAGCACGAAGGACAAGCGTCGAATGTCGGCCCTGAGAAAACGCCGCTGCCCCCCGGCATTCCGGCTTGGGTGCACCAGTCCCTTTTCTTCGTAAAATCGAATGGCCGATACGGACAACCCCGTTCGCTCGGACAGGTCTCCGATGGTCAGCAGATCGGAGCCTTTGATGGCTTTCTTCAAAATATCGCCTCGCCTCTCTTGACCTCAACTAAGGTTGAGGAATTATCTCTGGTGTCCACCAAAGGTCAAACCTTGAAAGGACACCTGGATGAGCAGCGCATTCCTGGAACATGTGAACGTCACGGTCAGCGATCCCGAAGCAACCGCCAAACGTCTGGAAACATGGTTTGGCTGGAAAGTTCGCTGGAAGGGTGCAAGTCTTGGCGGCGGCACGACATACCATATCGGCAACGAAACCAGCTATGTGGCGGCCTATTCACCGCCGGGCACAACAACCAAGGTGGCCGGAGACAGCTACGGTCAACACGGCGGGCTCAACCATATTGCGGTCGTGGTCGACGATATCGACGCAACCGAAGCCCTCATCAAGGCCGATGGCTACCATACCCATAACCACGGCGACTACGAGCCGGGCCGCAGGTTCTATTTCGACGACGATGACGGCATCGAGTTTGAAGTGGTGAGCTACACCAAGTGAAAGGCCCAAAGTACGGCGGGACGGTTTCGTCCCGCCGGACTTTGATTGGATTAATGGCCTGTAAGAACAAGTGCCTGGATCGGGAACAGCAACGCCTGAACCCGAATGATCATTGCATGGACCAGACCGACCGTGTCGACCACATGCAGGAATATGAACTCTCCCGTTCCGATTGGTTCGCCGGAGGCCAGGCGGTCATGATTGCTGGTATAGGCGTTGACCGTGCAGATTGCCCCCGGAGGAAGCTTATCAAGGCCGCCCTTGTAAAGCGGTTCCAGCATTGTTGTGATCGTCGCCGGTTTCACGCTCTGCGTCGTCTCGAGAAGCTGACCCGACATCGAAACCTGACCGGAGGCGATCTGCGACTGAACCTCGGTCACGACCAAGGGAATGATCGTGAAAGGTACGGCCCCGCAAAAAGCTTCCGCCACCATTCCTTCCTTCAGAACCTGGGCCTCGATCTGACCGAAGCCCGCGACGATCCGTTCCCTTTGTGCGTCCTTGGGAATAAGCAGGCCAGCCGGCCGCATCATCGGGTTGACGATGTCGCCCGGACGCAGGATGAACTGGCTCATCATTCCATCCACGCCGGCATAGACGGTCATCTTCTCCAGTTCCACCTGCGCCTCGCGCAGTCTGGCTTCCGCGCTTTTCAGGCGAGCGGGCAGAAAAACCGTGATTTTGGTCTGGACAAGCTCCTGATTGGACTGTGCCGCACGCAGCGCCCCTGCCCGTGCATCCACGGTGTTCTGAAGCTTTTCGATGTCCCGCTCGCTGACAACATTTGCATTGCGGTTGAAAAGCTCCTGTCTCGTATCAAGCTCGTCCTGGGCCTGCTTCAGCGAAGCCTGAGCCTGATCGACCTGGGCATTGGCAACGGACAGTTCGCTCTGAGCCAGCGCAAGCTCGCCCTCGATTTCGACCACCTGCTGCTGCGCTGTCACAACATCCGCTTCCTGGCGTGTGCTGTCGAGCTTGAAGATCGGATCGCCCGCCTTCACTTCGACCTCCAGTTCCAGCGGCACGAAGGTTTCGATGACCCTACCGGAACTTTCCGGCAGAACCGGGATCGTGCGGAAGGTCGAGACGGCCGTTGTTGCTGTCGGGTGGAAGTAGAAGATCAGCGTGATCAGGGAAACAGTCAGCATCAGACAGAGCACGATGCCGTAGCGCAGCTCGAACCAGACCGAATAAAGGGTGATTTCATGGCCGATACGCTTTCCCTGAACATATCTGCGGATCAGATAGTCTGGTAAAACCGTGAGCATGGAACAGAACAGAAGTTCAAACATGTTTGCTCTCCTGTTCCCCTGCAGATGATGGCAGTTGACCGCTCGGCTCTGCAGGAGGCTGGTTCGCCCCCCCTTCGGGCAACTTCGTACCGGCGTCCAGAGCACGCTCTTCCAACTCCAAGTCGTTCTCGACCAATGTTTCGGAAGCTACCCCGCCGGTTCCGGCAAGGCGGCTCAGGGAATGCGCCATTGATTCCAGCGGTGTCCAGAAATCGGGAAGTTGAATGAAGGCGAGCAGAAGCGCTGCGACCCAGAAAATGTTGTTGTGTGTAAACAGCGCCAGAAGGGCCAGGACAGCAACAAGCTCGAACTGAGCGCGCCCATGCTTGTGGGCAAGCCGTTCGGGAATTGAATGGAGGTGCAGATATAACACCCCAACAAGGATCGCCCCTATAATCAGGACGACCAGCATCACACTGAAGAGCCAATCACCACCGTCCACAGTCGGTATGAAAGGCGGCAGGTGATGCGGCGCAAGCTCATGCGCGTTATCAGCCATTGGACTTCCCCCTTACACGTCAGCACCGCCCAATTCGGCGGACACGTTGCCCAACCTTAAAAGGGAAATCCTGTCATGCGTAAGAAAAAGTATGACTTTCGAGAACTTTGACACAACCTATCCGGTCAAATGTCTTTCGGACACCAGCCGGATGGGTTATGCCGTTCACGTCAGTATGGCCGCCGGACAGGTTACCGGGGCGCCATGCGAATGGCGCCGTCCAGACGGATGGTTTCGCCGTTCAGCATGTCGTTTTCGCAAATTGATTTGACCAGCTGGGCATATTCGACAGCCTTGCCGAGACGCGAGGGGAACGGAACTTGCTGGCCGAGGGAATCCTGTACTTCCTGCGACAACCCGAGCAGCATCGGCGTTTCGAAGATGCCTGGTGCGATCGTCATGACGCGAATGCCCGACTTCGAAAGATCACGCGCGACAGGCAGCGTCATGCCGGCAACTCCCGCCTTGGAGGCAGCATAGGCAACCTGGCCGATCTGGCCGTCGAAGGCGGCGACCGAAGCCGTCGAGACGATCACACCGCGGCCGCCGTCGACAGTGACGGGTTCCAGGGTGGCCATGCCGGTCGCAGCGATGGAAAGACAGCGGAAGGACCCGATCAGATTGACTGCAATCACCTTCTCGAACATGTCCATCGGGTGGGCTTCGCCGCGGGACGTGGTTTTTGCCACCGGAGCGATGCCTGCGCAGTTGACCAGGATCCGTTCCTGACCGTGGGCAGAGCGAGCCTTTTCAAAGCCGGCTTCGACGCTTGCCTGATCGGTAACATCGACATCGGCAAAGACACCGCCGATTTCGGCGGCAACCGCTTCGCCCTGGCCTGCATTGCGATCGAACAGCGTCACCTTGACGCCTTCGGCTGCAAGCATGCGCGCGGTTGCAGCACCCAGCCCGGATGCACCGCCCGTTACAATGGCGGAAAGTGTTGAGTCCAGTTTCACGGCAACCTCCAAACGGATGCAATTCATTGAAATCAATGAATTTAATCTACTCAATTGACGATAAGGTCAATTTTGGAGGCAAGGTGACCCAGATTGACCTTCCGGTCAAGTGCTTCCACATCGGCCAAACAGGCAAGTCTTCGGACCGCTTCCGGTCTTTCCGGCCTATCTTGCCAGAACGACCAGGTCGACCGGGAGCTTGATTCCAGCCACCACTGCCTCCGGCCGAGTTTCGATCAGCGGCAGCTCGAGGCCTTGTGCGATGGCAAGATCGAATGTGCCTTTGTCCGTCAGCGCAGTGGAGTCCTGGATCTTGTTTGCATCTTCCAGTTTTGCAGCGCGGTTGACGGCATCGCCGATGACCGTGAATTCCAGGCGCTGCTTTGAACCGATCACACCCACCGTGACCGGTCCTGCCGCAACTGCCGTTCCGATGCGCAAGTGACCCGGCCAGCCCGCATCCAGAAACCGCTGCTGTTCCCGCTCTGCAGTTGCCACAAGACGCCTTGCGGCACGCAGTGCGTCGGCCGCATAGGTCTTGGACGGGTGGACCGCCCCAAACGTTGCCAGGATGCCGTCGCCCAGAAACTTGTCGACCCTGCCTCCTTCCTCGACGATCACATCGACCGCCAGGTTCTGATATTCGGCCAGGACTGCCAGTACTGTTTCCGGGGGCAATGCAGCGGACGTCGCGGTGAAGGACCGGATATCGGCATAGAGAATGGCGGCATCGCGCAGGCTGCCCTCACCGGCTTGCAACTCGGCATTCGCTCCGGTGATCGAGGCAGCGACCTCCGGCGAAAAGAAACGGCTCAGATCCATGGCTGCCGCATGGTCTTTCGAAGCTTCGAACAGCATCGATCGCCCCCGGTAAAGGGCAACGGACAGGATCACGGTTACCGCCAGGATTACCATGGTCTTGTCCAGCTCAGCGCCGATCAGAATGGTGTTGCCGGTCAGGTATTCGACGTAATTGCGGGTCACACGCATGTGGTCCATGTCGGCAAACGCAGCATAAAACACCAGCCCCAGCCAGCCGGTCACCGCCACGATGCCGGTCGTCAGCACAAAGCGCGGATCGAACCGCAGTGCCCTCAGACCAATGAAGATGAAGACATACATCAAGGTGGGCGTCTTCAGATAAAATGTCGGGTGCTGGCCATACTGGATGTGGAAGGAAAAGATCAGCCCGACCAGGAGCGCCATGTCGACACAGATCGACACCAGCAGATACCAGCGCGGTAACTCGAACCTGTATGACAGGATGAGCCGCAGCACGGTGAACAGGAAATAGGCTGCAAGCGCTATTGGCACGAAATTGAAGCCGGCAGACCCTTCCGCCCTCGGTGCGATGGCATACAGCAACGAGAAGAACAGTACGAGACCCAGCTGGACCCAGCCGATCAGGCGCTCCGAGGACGCTTCTCGGGAACGGATTTCTTTCCGGACCCGGTCAGGTAAACCGGCGTCAGGTGGTCCGCCACGCAGGATGTAACGCAGTGTCTGGGATTTGGAAGTCATCTTGCCGCCGGTGAGACGTTGCTCATGCGCGGAGTTTCCACCGGCGATGAGAATTGCGCAAGCGACCCCGCGGGAAAGTGAGTGGACGTGAGCGAGGTGCGCCCTTACAGGCTGCCCTGCAACCGCAGTTGCTCGATCATGCGCACGAGGTCAGCCTGGCGGCGGCAACCGGTCTTGGACAACGAAGCCTTGATCTGGTTCCGGACGGTAAAAACGCTGACCTGGCGCTCCTCGGCGATTTCAGCGGGCGTCCGGCCATCGGCCAGCTTCAGGACCGTCGCTGCTTCTGCCGGGCTCAGTCCGAGTTTTTTCTGAATTTGGGCCAGGAACGTCGCGCTGCTCGCATCCGGCCTGACCGCCAGCATAACAGCGGAGACTGCCTTGTTCATGAAGACGCCGAAAGGCGTTCTGTCCAGGTCTCCCAGTTGCAATCCGACCGATCGGCATGTCCAGCTCCGGCCTCGTCCATCGATTGCCTGCCAGTTCCGGAACACATCCCCCCCACCCGCGGACTGAAGTTGCACGAATGCTGAAAACCGGCCCTGGTCCGCTTCGGAGCGAAACTGAAGCCGCCGGTCGAAATCGCTGCCGACCAGGGACCCGGCTGCCAGCAGTTTCTGGCCCTCTGCACATGCGTAATGGATCCGCATTGCGGTATCGATCACGAATATCGCCGAACCTGTTCCCAGAAGATGCTGTTCGGCCGCCCATTTTTCGAATGTCAGGCCGGAAATTGTCCGGTTGATCTCCAGTGACTGACGGATGACCGGTGCCAGATGCGCGCAGAGTTGCAACCAGTCGCCTTCGTATTTGTCGCGATCCTTCGCCCGCATGTTGCCGCCGAGCAGAAACATTCTGTCGCCATCCAGCGCCAGCATGGAACCACCGCCTCCGATGATGTCCTCAAGAGGCAGCAGCAGATCGGCGTAGAACTGGGTCTTCTTCAGAGATTCCGGCGTGCACAGCTGGTGGGTGGATATGACGTCGCCCACCTTGCATTTGGAAAAATTGGCGGCAAACGGATTCTTGTCTGCGTAGTGCTCTTCGTAGAGCTGCAGAATATAGGGGTCGTATCCGGACGAGAATGTGAGCGGCGTGGCTTTGGTCAGGTCGTCATAGCCGATCAATTGGGTGCACACACGTGTGCCAAGGCTCCCGCTCAGTGCGTCGAGAAACACCTGCCACCGTCCCGGATCCAGCGCCGCTGACACCGCCAGGTTCGACAACCGTATCAATTCTTCCGCTGTTACAGCCAACTCTACCCCCGGAGTTCCCGCAGCATCACGCCAGTCATTGAAACCGGACGGAACACTTCACTACGCTCAGACCGCTCAACGACTGGGCGGGAAAGCAGTTTCTGAGGCGTCCGACGTACGGACATAAGCAAAAGTTGGCGGCAGTTCTTTAATATCGATCAATTTCAGGCCAATTCGGCATGAGGCTTGCTACTGGAGACCTCGCTGCACTTTCTATACTTGCCAACCTCTCCCCTTCCCCAGCTGCGGAAAATATATACAATTAGTCCAAATGGACCATGCAAGTAATGCATACACCCTGTAAACAACTAGTGATCGAATTCGGCAAACGCGTGTAACCGTATTTCAAGTTACATGGGTTTGTTTTTCGGCCGCAATTTGGGGTTCCCGCATTCCAGCGGTCGGCGATTGATCAATTTTTTAGTCTTGGTATTTTTTTGGGCGGCTATTTGAGCCGCCCTTTTTTTATACTCGTGAGACGCTCGGCCCGGCTAACCGCCCTTCAAGGCTTAAGAATCATGCCTTCGCTGGCGACCAGTGTTCCAGGATAGGCGTTTTGCGCCGCCATCCCGATTTCATCGAGTTCGTCGTCGGACCTGCGCGGGTCATGATGGAAGAGGACAGGTGTCTTTACGTTGCCGGCCTTTGCCAGCTCGACTGCCTTCTGCCAGGTGGAGTGCCCCCAGCCCTTGTAGGTGGCGTATTCGTCATCGGTGAACATGGCGTCATAGATCATGACGTCGGTGTTTCGGACGAAATCCGGTAGAGCCGCATCAATTTCCGGATCACCATGCTCGTGATCGGTAATGATGCAAATCGATTTGCCCTGAAACTCGAAGCGATATCCGCAGGCTCCGCCCGGGTGGTTGAGCCGGGTCGTGCGGATAACAAGGTCGTCTGATCGCGGGATCTGGTCACCGGCGGTGAAGGACTTGAATTCGACCGCCTTCAAGGTTTTCGCTGCCACTGGAAAGATCGGCGGAGACATGATCCGGCTGACGATATCAACGAGGCTGGTGTCGTCCTGAAAATGTCCGGCCCAGGCCGTTACGGAAAAACTCGGATCGTAGGCCGGCTTGAAAAAGGGAAGACCGCAAATGTGATCGAGATGCGTATGAGTGAAGAGAAGATCGAAGGAACGTGTCTTGCACTTGCAAATCTCGACACCCAGGTTTCGGGCGCCGGAACCGCAATCGACCAGTACCAGCGCATCGCCGGCCCGGATTTCAAAACACGACGTTTCGCCGCCATAGCGGAGTGTGCTCGACCCCGGCGTCGGGGTGGACCCTCTGACGCCCCAGCAACGAAGCGAAAATTCCTCAGCCACGTGTTACTCCCTAACCGCCGGCAGCCCCTCGACGTGCATCGGCCAGATCCCGGGTGGTCCGTTCAAGCCGCAGCGCCAGTGTCCGCATCACCTCCAGCGAGATATCCGGAAATTCTTTCAATAGTTTCAAGAAATCGTCTTTCGAAACAGTCAGAACATCCATGTCATTCGCTGCGACGAGTGTCGCGGTTCTTGGTACGTCGCACAGAATAGCGATTTCGCCAACAATTGAATTTTCCGAAACCTGCGCAACCTTTTTTTCGCCTTCGGGGGTATCGACCAGAACGTCGGCGTCGCCGGACAGAATGATAAAGGCGCAATCGCCTTCTTCTCCCTGTGAGCAGAGACGCTCGCCGGCAGGATACTCCGTCCGGTCGCTGATGAAGGCCAGCAGCCTCAGCTTGGTCTCGTCGATCCCGCGGAAAAGCGGCACTTTGCGGAGCGCCTCGACTTCGGTTTCAAGTGTCATCTTCTTCTCCCGCGCCCTTTGTTATGCCGTTCCGCCTGGCCTGAACCATCCGGTTGATTCCCGCAGACCGGCTGCCCAGCTATCGTTACACCCACCGTCTTACCCTTTTTCTGAAAGCCGTCCTTGATCCAGAATGAAGCGCTGATCGAATTCAGCTGCTATTTCGGCGTTGGACGTGCCGAACAGGAATGTTTTTCCGGACAGGATTTGCCTCAAGCCGTCGCGAAGAGACTTGTCCTCGTCTGTCATGCCGGTGGCGATATCGTCCAATATGGTGATTTTCGCGTTTTTCAGAAGACCGCGGACCAGTGCGATCTTGCGGCGCTGCCCTGCGGACAGCCGCGAACCGGACACACCGACATGATAGCCGAAGCCCGCGTAGATGATGGGGCGCCGCAGTCCGGTTTCCTCGACAATGGTGCGGATGACATCGTCTATCCGGCGCCGGGCATCCCTGCGGTCAACGCGGGCGCGCCCGAAAAGGAGATTGTCCTCGATGGTCAGCGGCGGCAGATAGACGTCAGGATCGAAGGCGACAAAGTTGTCGCTGTTCTTGACGACGCCTTCCAGGAACTTCTGACGTGCACTGATGATCTCGTTCTTCAATTCGTCGGTCATCACACCCAGACGATGCCGGGCGGGAACCAGCTTGAAGGCCAGTCCGGTCAGACGGGAGCGGTCGGCGTCGGTCAGGCCCGGACGTGGCTGGTCGGACTTGGCAATGCGGACGATGCGCTCGAAATCCGGAATCTCGTCCAGCGTGATGAAGGAGTAAGCGCCAAGAAGGCCGCTGTCCCCGGAAACGTTGGAGAACAGTTCCAGCATGGTTTCAGCGATCTTGAGACCGATCTGCTGGAGCTTCTGGTCGAACCCGGTCTCGGCCAGGAACGCCTTGACCTCATCGAGATCCGGCACCTGATCCATGGTGATTTCCGGATCATCCGGCACGGCAAAGAACAGGTTGTCGGCCAGGCTGGCGCTGGCATTGAAGCGGTCGCGGTGCCACAGTTCGACAAGACCACCGAGATCCGGCTCGTGGGCAATGCGGTCGGCAAGTGCCTTGCGAACGTTCAGGATCTTGTCGGCAAAGCTGTCGTCCATGGACGGATCGAACCGCGACTGCAGGCCGAGCCGGTAGATGTCCTTGTCGATCTTGACGATTTCAAGCAGCTCCAATGCCTTGGTGTCGAGCTCGTCCTCATTAGCGACGCCGGCGGCATCAAAATCGTCCCACTCAGCGGCAAGATCATATGTGGGGTTGCGCGTTTCCTTGGCTTCGGACAGGCGCCGCTTGTAATTCTTCAAGCTCTCCCCTTCCCGCTGAGGCGGGATCAGCGGACGGTGACGCAGGCCGTAATAGAGATTGTCCCGGATCGTTCCGGTCCAGACATGCACCGCTCCGCCGACATAGGCAATCTGCCGGCCTAGCGTGGCGTCGGTCAGCTTGTCGAGATCATGACTTCCGATGCAGACCTTACCGGAAGCGGCCGCGACAAGCCCCGCGGCAAGCTGGAGCACCTCCGATCGTCCGGATCCGTCCGGACCGACGATCGCGCAGGCGCTTCCCGCAGGGACCGTCAGCGATACGTCGACAACTTCCTGTCCCGCAGCACCACCGGAGAAGTTGACGTTCTCCAGCTTGACGTCGCCAGTCAGGTCCACCGTATCGTCCGAGGTCAGGCGTTCCCTGCCATAGATGTCCGACGGATCGAAGTTCTCGACGACGGTCTGGTACTTGACGCTGACGTCTGCCGTCATCTGGTAGAAAGAGAGCAGTTCTTTCCACGGGCCGGCAAGATCCTTGTAGGCGGCGATGACCGCCAACAGGGCACCGATGCTCAGATTGCCCTGGATGACCAGATAACCGCCGATCAGATAGAAGAAGAACGGCGTCAGCTGGTTCATGAAGTTGTTCAGGAACTTGATCAGGAATTTCCGGTTGAAGATGTCATACCGGATCTTGAAGTTCTCGTAGAGCCGGTCGGAAATATCCGCCGAATGCCAGGCTGCCGCATCGTTGGCATGGATCTCGGCCACGCCCGTGATGCTTTCGCCGACCTTGTCCGCGATGACACGGATGTTGCGCACCCGCTGACGGGACAGCAGCACGACCTTGCGCTGCAGAAGCGGGATCACGTAGCCCTGAATGGGATAGGAACTGATGGCTGCCAGCCCCAGAAGAGGATCCTGCATGAAGATGAAGCCGATCTGCACGATCAGCATGCCGCCCTGGTAGGCTGGCAGCGCAAAGGCTTCACCGATGTAACCGCCGACGTCCTCCACTTCCGATGTGATCATCGGAATGATTTCGCCCGAACTGACCTTCCTGAAGTGCGGCAGGCGGAATCGCAGGACCCGCTGAAACAGCTCGAAACGCAGACGCCGCAACATGCGCTCGCCGAGGCGGCCCTTGTAGACGTTGAGGTAGAACTTCAGCCCGTTCGAGACGACGACCAGAAACAGGAAGGTAAAACACAGGAGAAGAAGATAAGGCGTCTGATCGAAATCGGTGCCGAGGATCGTCCGGGGAAAATTGTCGCCCTGGACAGCATCGTTGACAATCAGTTTTGGCAGTTCGAGTAGGACATAGACCACCGGATACGTGAGCACGGTGACCATAAGAATGAAGATCTGCTGTCTGGCGCTATACTTCCAAATAAAACCAAAAAGGCTCTTTTCCATTAGCTCATCCAAACAGACAAGGATCAAATATGTGCAAGCAGATCATATTTGGTATATTAGCAATCCGAGTTAGTTGCGCCAGCCGGGATTAACATTTGCCACAACCGCTTTAAAAGGGTCCGCAGACCGTTCCTTGTCGAAAGTCCCCTGTCAAGAGATATCCGCACGTGACAAGGGCCAATCAATTGAGACATAAGCCTTTCGGGCCAGTTTTACAAATTTAGGGGCAGTATGAGTTCCAAGACGCCGAAGATCCTCATCTACAGCCACGATTCCTTCGGATTGGGCCATCTCAGACGCTGCCGGGCAATCGCGCAATCCCTGGTCGGCGACTTCGACACCTTGTCCGTGCTGATCCTGTCCGGCTCCCCGATCATCGGCAGTTTCGAGTTTCGTTCGCGGGTCGATTTCGTCCGCATTCCCGGTGTTATCAAGCTTCGCAACGGCGAATACACGCCGCTGTCGCTGCACATCAATATCGACCAGACACTCGCGATCAGATCTTCGATCATCGAACACACCGCCAAGGTTTTCGATCCGGATATCTTCATTGTCGACAAGGAACCGCTCGGGTTGCGCGGCGAAGTGCTGCGCACGCTGGAAGCCCTGAAGGAAACCGACACTCAACTGGTGCTCGGCCTGCGCGACGTCATGGACGATCCAAAGGTGCTGAAGGAAGAATGGGACCGCAAGAACGTCTATCCGGCCCTGCGAGACCTCTACGACGAGATCTGGATCTACGGTCCGGAAGATATCTGCGATCCGCTGGAAGGAATCGACCTGCCGCAGTCCGTGCGCGACAAGCTGCGCTACACTGGTTACCTGCGCCGGCACCTGCCGAAATCCGCCCTGGAAACGCCTGGCCCGACCCCGTTTGACGAAGAACCCTACATCCTGGTGACACCCGGTGGCGGCGGTGACGGCGTCGAGATGGTCGATTGGGTCATGCGCGCTTACGAAGCCCGGCAGCGCCCGCTGTTTCCGGCCCTGATGGTGCTCGGCCCCTTCATGCCGGCTGCGGCGGCAACCCAGTTCAGCGAACGCGCCGAGCATCTTCGCGATGTCGAGATCATCCGCTTCACGCCGCAGATAGAACCCTATCTTGCCAATGCCACGGCGATCGTCGGCATGGGTGGATACAATACCTTCTGCGAGATCCTGTCCTTCGACAAACCCACCCTGATGGTACCGCGCGTCATTCCCCGCCGGGAACAGGCAATCCGGGCCGAACGAGCTGAGCAAAGCGGCCTTTTGAAGGTTTTGCCGATCGACAGGTATCCTGATCCGGATCTGATGGCAACGGCCTTGTCCGAACTCCCCGACATGCCATCTCCGTCGGCGGCTGGCGTCGACAATCTGCTTGGCGGTCTGGATGTCATATCGACCCGTGTCGGCGAAATCTTCGACGAACAATTGGCAGCCAACCGGAAACTGGTCAACTTCTGACCTTCGCCCCGCAGTTCGAATTCTTTCAAGAGCCGACCGATGTCCCGTATCGCCGTTGTGGTCAAAGGCTATCCCCGCCTGTCCGAAACCTTTATTGCGCAGGAAATGCTTGGGCTGGAGCGGCGGGGCATCGAGATCCTGATCGTTGCCCTGCGCAAGCCGTATGATCCCTACATCCACGATCTGCACCGGCAGATTTCCGCCGAAGTGATGTATCTGCCAGAGTACGTGAAAGACGACCCGGCGCGGGTTGCACGCGCAAAACGCTGGGCGGAGAATCAGCCAACTTTCGAGGCCACCAAGGCCCTCTTCGATGCCGACTTCGCGCAGCAGCCCAATGCCGACCGGCAACGCCGCTGGGCCCAGGGCTGCGTCTTCGCACATGAATTGCCGGAAGACGTGACGTGGATCTATACCCACTATCTGCATACGCCCTGCTCGGCGTCGCGCTACGCGGCGCATCTGTCCGGCCGGAAATGGTCCTTCTCCGCGCATGCCAAGGACATCTGGACCAGCCCAGACTGGGACCTGAAGACAAAGATCAATGACGCCGCCTGGGGCGTCACCTGCACGGCTGTCAACGCCGACCATCTGAAAGGCCTTGCCGACGATCCGGACAAGATCGAACTGCTTTACCATGGTCTCGATTTTTCCGGATTTCCCGAGCCGAGGCAGAAGGGCACGACGCGTGACGGCAGCGGTGACCCGGTGCGCCTCGTTTCCGTCGGCCGTGCGGTGGAGAAGAAAGGTTATGACGACCTTCTGAACGCCCTGGCGCACCTTCCTGCATCTCTCAACTGGCAATTCACGCATATCGGGGGTGGCGATCTCTCCGATGTTCTGAAGTCACAGGCGGATGCTCTGGGGCTGTCGGACAGGATCACCTGGCGCGGCGCCCAACCGCGTGAAGAAGTGATTGCCACCTGCCGCGGGGCGGATCTCTTCGTGCTGCCGTCCAAACTTGCCAAATCCGGCGACCGCGACGGCCTTCCCAATGTCCTGATGGAAGCGCAGTCCATGGGCATCTGCTGCCTTTCCACCAAGGTCTCAGCGATTCCTGAGCTGATCGTGGATGGGGAAACCGGTGTCCTGGTTTCCCCCGGTGCGCCTGAGGACTTGGCCTTGGCGATGCAGCGCCTTATTACCGCCCCCGAGACACGTCACGGTCTCGGCCTTGCCGCGGCCAAGCGAGTCAGATCGACGTTCTCGACAGACCCTGGCCTCGATCGCCTTGCGGACAAGTTCCGCAAGGTCCTTTAGGCCGTACTCCAGGAAGATCATGAAAATAGCCTTCACAGCCCCGATGAAACCGCTGGATCATCCGGTGCCCTCCGGTGACCGGACCATGGGACGGCTAATCGTGAAGGCTCTGGAAAGTCTGGGGCATGAGGTGACGATTGCCAGCCAGTTCCGGTCCTGGCGCAAGGATGGCAGCAAGGAAATCCAGTCCCAGGTGCGCGGTGAAGCGCTGGCGGAAGCCGACCGGATTGCCGCAGCCTGGCAGCAATCGGGTTACCAGCCGGATCTGTTCCTGACCTATCATCTCTATCACAAGGCACCTGACTGGATCGGCCCTGCCCTCGCCGACCGGTTCGACCTCCCCTATGCCATTGTCGAAGCCAGCCGCGCGCCGAAACGGCAACTGGGCAACTGGTCATTCGGCTTTGCCGCCGCAGACGACGCCTTGATGCGTGCCGACGCCGTTGCCGCGATCCACAACGCCGATGCCGAATGCCTTGCGAAGGTCGTTCCCCATCGCTGCCTGTCGGTGCTCCTGCCGTTTCTGGATGCCGACCCCTTCCTTGCCGCCGCGACCCACGCCAAGCCTCTGGCTGCGCCACCGCTGAAACTGCTCGCCGTCGGCATGATGCGCGAGGGCGACAAGCAGCGCTCCTTCGAAGTGCTTGCCGAAGCACTGGCAGGCCTTCGAGACCTGCCCTGGCAACTGACGATCGTCGGCGACGGCCCGATGCGCGATCATGTGCTCGGACCTTTTCCAGCCGAGCGGATTACCTGGCTCGGAGCCCTTGCAGGAGACGATCTGCCAGCGCAATACGCGCGGCACGATCTGCTCGTGTGGCCCGCGATCCGAGAAGCCTTCGGCCTCGTTTTGCTGGAAGCTCAGGCGGCCGGCGTCGGGGTAATCGCCGGTGACACCTTCGGGGTTCCCGATATTGTCCGTGATGGTGAAACCGGATTGCTGTCGCCTGAGGGAGATGCGTCTGCCCTCGCCGCCAACCTGCGCCGCACGATGCAGGAACCGGCTCTTGTGGACAGGCTGGGCCTGGCGGCCCGCCATCACATCCAGCATTTTCATACCCTTCCGGCAGGTGCGGCCCGGTTGGAAGCCCTTGCTGAAAAAGCCGTGCGGAACCATCGGAGCCGCCGGGAAACGAGAGACGCATGAGCTTCAAGGCCCTCATCCATGTGCAGCATCTGCTTGGGACAGGTCACGTCGTGCGCGCCGCGGCCATCGGCAAGGCACTGGCCGCTGATGGCGTCGACGTGACGCTTGCCAGCGGCAACAGCATCCCCCCGACGCTCGACACCGGACCGCTGAAGGTCGTGGAACTGCCAGCCTGCAAAAGCCCGGATGCCACCTTCAAGCGCCTTGTGACTTTGGACAATGAAGTTATTGACGATGCATGGAAAATCGAACGCGTTAAAGCATCGATTCAAGTTCTTGAAGCCGACGAATACGACCTGCTTCTGACAGAGACATATCCATTCGGCCGCCGCCAGCTTGACTTCGAACTGTCCCCCCTACTCGACGCCGCCAAGGCACGGTCCAGGGCGCCTCTGGTCGCCACTTCCATTCGCGACATCCTGGTGCGCAAGAAGCAGCTCTGGAAGGAGCGCTGGATGGCGGACCAGGCGCTGAAATATTACGACAGGATCCTGATCCACTCAGATCCGGACTTCATCCGCCTTGCAGACAGTTTTCCCTTTGCCGAAGAGGTCGACCATCTGGTTCGCTACACCGGCTACGTCGGCGGAGATCCCCGGCCTGTCGTGGAAGGCTCCGACGGCGAGGACGAGGTGGTCATTTCCTGTGGCGGCGGCGCCGTGGCCGAAAGCCTGCTGTCGGCAGCCCTGGAAGCAAAGCCGCTGTCGCGCCGTGCGGAGGACACGCAGTGGCGGGTGCTGATCGGCCACGACATTTCCGACGATGCCTTTGCCATTTACCGGCAAAGCGCCGTGGACGGGGTGATCGTGGAGCGGGCCCGGCGGGACTTTCCGGACCTTCTGAAACGGGCGCGCCTTTCCGTCAGCCAGGCGGGATACAATACCGTGCTCGACATTCTCCAGGCCGGTGTACCAGCCGTCTTCGTGCCCTTTGCCCAGATCAATGAGACCGAGCAAACACAACGTGCGGAAGCGCTTGCCGGACATGGACGGGCGATTGTCACGCCAGAAGCAAATCTGACGCCTGAGCGGCTTGCCGCCGCCATAGACGATGCGCTCGCCCTTCCCCGCAGCAAGCACACTGTCCGCCTTGGCGGTGCTGAGGAAAGCGCACGCATCCTGCTTCAAGACCTGAAAGACCGGATGACATGACCACTGATCCGCAGCGCTTCCGGCAAGAGCTCAAAGATCATCTCGACTGGTTTGCCGAGCGCGGCCGCAAGGTGAGGTTCTGGTGGCGTGACGACGACGCCATCGAGCCGACGCCTGCCCTTGAGCGTATGCTGTCTCTTGCCAACGACCACAAGGTCGATCTGGCTTTCGCGGTCATTCCGAAGAACGCAACGAAAGCCCTTGCCAACCGGATGGCAGACGAACCTCATGCGCTGGTGCTGCAGCATGGCTGGCAGCACAAGAACTTCCAGAGAAAGGATCTCGGTGAAAAGGCGGCCGAGCTTGGCTCCCGACGGGATCCGGACCAATTGATGGCTGAGCTCAGTGAGGGACATGACCGGCTTCAGGAGCTCTTCGGCGAAAAGTTCGTGAAGGCCATGGTACCGCCCTGGAACCGGATCGATCCTGAAATCTCGCGCCGCCTGCCCGGCATCGGCCTGTCGGGTCTTTCAACATTCACCTGGCACAATTTCCCGCGGGCGCATCAGCTCCAGTCGCACGTTGACATCCTGAAATGGAAAAAGCAGGTGCGCTTCATCGGCTGGGAAAGCGCGCGCCTGCGCTTCGACCTGCAGCTGGCCCGAAGGCGCAACACCGGCGCCGAGCCGGTTGGTCTCCTGACGCACCATCTGGTCCACGACGACGGTTGCTTCGAGTTTCTTGAGGTGTTTCTGGAAATTGCCGCCCATCACGACGGCGCGGAATGGCCGGAGGTGAAGAGCCTTTTCGCCGAGAACGGCTGCTGGCCGTTCGGATAAGACTTCACGTGTTCCTCCGAAAGCAATGCGATCAAGGCATGAAAGACACGCTCTACATTCTTTCCCCCGGCTTCGAGGATCCCGCCTATCCGGGCAAGTCCTTCTACTGCTGGCATTGTGCGCTGATGGAAGGCGTACTTGCCTCGTTTCCGGAGCTTGCACACCGGCTTGACGTTCGCCGCATTGCCTGGCCGAAACCGCGCAGGGAAGTTGCAGACTTGCTGGGGGAAGACAATCAATCCCTGCCTGTGCTGGTGCTCGCCGAAGGCGGCTTCATCAACGACAAGGACGCGATCCTCACCGCCCTTACCGAGCGCCACGGCTTTCCCCATCCTCATCCCTGACAGGCAAACATCAGACCAATTTACCGTCTTCGTCTATTCCGCAGCTTCCAGTCTTTCAGGCTTCAGGACGGCGGCATATTGCTTGCGCAACAGCGCGAGTTTCGGGTCGATATAGGTCTTGCAAAACGGACGCTCCGGGCCCTTGGCGTAATAGTTCCGGAACTGCTCATCCGACGGCTTGAATTCGGCAAGCGTCATCACACTGGTGACAAGCGGTTCGTCGAATTCGTGCTGCAGGGCGCGCAGAATGCGACCGACCTTCACTCCCGTCCCTGCGTCATAGACATAGACCGCACTGCGGTACTTGCCGCGCATCTTGTGGCGCGACGTGCTGGAATGGGTGCGCAGATGGATCTCGAGCAGGACGTCCGGCGGCAGTGCCACCGGATCAAAGGTGACAACCACCGCCTCGGACCAGGCGTCTTCAGGCGGATCGGAGCGGATGAAGCCCTGTTCCACGTTCGAAATGCCCGCAATTGCCTGAAAGACGGCTTCGGTGCACCAATGGCATCCACCGCCCAGTCCGATTTTCACCTCGGCCTCCAATGTCATGATCGATGCTCCCAGTGTGCCGTCAGGCGTTTCGATTGCAAAATGGCTTGGCGGAGATTCCCCCAGACGAGATCTTATGCCGTCAATTGACAGGAGACGCACAACAGAAGATTGTGAGGCATGATCTATCGCGCGACCCTACATCTAACCATGGTGCATATCGTCGTTCCCGCAGGGGACGCGAAGGGATCGCTATTGGCTGAATTCTAGCCGGATCACATCGCAACCCTGCTTCGAGAAGCAGGGTTTTGCCAGATGCCTGCTCTCTCGATCGCATCAATGAGAGCAACATGAGCAATTCAGACATCCCACCAGAGTTTGTGCCGGTATCCATGGCCGACAACTGGCCAGAAGGCCTGATCATTCGTGCCGAAAGACCGGAGGATGTGGACGGATTGACCATCCTTCAGGGCCTGCCGAAGTTTCGGGCGGGCACCTTGCGCCTGCCCTATCCACGGCGCAAGGACGTCGAGGCGCGGGTGAGCCAGTCCTCACCGGACAAGGTTTCACTCGTCGGCATCCTTGATGGGAACCTGGTCGCAAGTGCGGGGATTGCCCGTTTTGCCGGCCGGCGCGGCCATGCAGCCAGTCTGGGTATGGGGGTCCATGACGACTATACCGGACGCGGGATCGGCCGGGCGATGCTGGGTGAACTGATCGAGATTGCCGACAACTGGATGAACATCCGCCGGCTGGAACTGACGGTCTTCGCCGACAACGCCCCAGCAGTCTGGCTCTATCAGAAGCTGGGTTTCGAAATAGAGGGCACCCTGCGAGACTTTGCCTTCCGGTCCGGAGCATTTGTCGATGCTTACGCGATGGCGCGGCTCAGGGTTTGATGAGAGGCAATTGCTTCGGGTCTTTTCCTTGTCGTCCCGGTTTGCCGCACAAGCGGCAAGACCGGGACCCGGTATTCGCAATCCTCGTCCGAAATTCGCGGCGAGCTCAGCAGGTGACGGGATCCCGGCCTGCGCTGGGATGACAAGCTACTACGCTTGAAGTCGGAGCGAACCAAGCGGTTCATCCCGCCATCTTAGGCCGCGTCCTTTTTCTCCGCCGCCTTCGGATTGGCCGCGAAGTCGATGGCAGCCTTCAGGACCTTAAGATCACCGATCTGGTTCGCAAGGATCAGGATCAGCCGGGCATTCATGCAGTTGGCGTCCTCATCGCTCATATGGCGCTGGCTGGAAACCAGATACTCATAAAAACCGTCCGGATCCGGCAGATTGCGTGTCAGGTTCAAGGGCATGGCTCATGCGCCTCCCATCGCGGTTTTCAAGGCGGTTTCCACCTTGTTGTCGTTGAAATAGCGCCAGCGGGCGGCAACATGCTGATCCGGGCGGATCAGGTAAACCGTGCCGGGGGCAGCGTCATAACGGGCGGAAAGTGTGCCGTCCTTGTCCTGAATGTCCTTGCCGACACGCAGCACACGGGCCTTGACGTTGCCGGCAGTTACATCCGTCGCAGCTTCATCGCCGAAGACAAGCAGGGTGAACCCGTCGCCGATCTGGTTGAGGAACCAGGCTGCCTCACCGTTCACACTTACCGGTGCGTCGGCACAACAGGTACCTGGGGTCATTTTTCCGGCGAAACTGGATTCGTCCGCCGTATTGAGCGGGCTTTCCACATAAGGTGTCGGGGCCGACAGACGTCCGGAATTCACCAACGGCTTGGCAAAATCGGTGACTTCGGACAGATCCAGGACGGCATCGCGGAACCTCCGGGAGGCTTCGCTTTTCGGTGTGATGAAGTCGGTGGACCGGGTCGAATTCAAGAGATTGTCGTCTGCCGCAAAGGCTCGCTCCGTGTGGTAGCTGTCAATCAGGCTTTCGGGTGCGTTGCCGTCCAGCACCAGTTTCAGCTTCCAGCCCAGATTGTCGATGTCCTGCACACCGGTATTTGCACCGCGCGCACCAAAGGGTGACACCTGATGGGCGGCATCGCCTGCAAACAGCACCCGGCCATAGCGGAACTTGTCGATCCGGCGGCAAGCAAACTGATAGACCGAGGCCCATTCGAGCTCGAACTCCTTGTCTTCGCCGAGCATGGCCTTGACGCGCGGAATGATGTTTTCCGGCTTCTTCTCCTCTTCCGGATCCGCCTCCCAGCCGAGCTGGAAATCCAGCCGCCAGACATCATCGCACTGCTTGTGCAGAAGGGCCGACTGGCCGCGGTGGAACGGTGGATCGAACCAGAACCAGCGTTCGGTCGGGAAATCCGCCTTCATGATGATATCGGCAATCAGGAACCGGTCCTGGAAGAACTGGCCGGAAAAACCGGCACCGACCATCTTGCGCGTGTCGGAGTTGGCTCCGTCGCAGGCAACCACCCAGTCGGCTTCCATCTTGAAGACACCGTCCGGTGTCTCGACGGTTAGAACCGCGTGGTCGTCACCCTGTTGCAGGTTCAGGAGCTTGTGCTTCCAGCGCAGGTCAATGAGGTTCGATTTCTCCGCCTCTTCCACCATGTATTCCTCCAGGTAATATTGCTGGAGGTTGATGAAGGCCGGGATCTTGTGTCCGTCTTCGGGCAGAAGGTCGAAGGTGTAGGCAAGGTCGTCGCGGAAGAAGACCTTGCCGATCTTCCACTCGATGCCCTTGTCGATCATGCGCGTGGCGCAGCCGAGCCTGTCCCAGATCTCCAGCGGGCGCTTGGCATAACAGACCGCGCGGGAGCCGATGGAAACGGTGTTGTTGTCGTCCAGAACGACGGTCGGAATGCCCCGCTGGGCAAAATCAAGCGCGGCTGTCAGCCCGATCGGACCAGCTCCGATCACCACTACCTTGTGGCGCTTGACCGTACCGGCCTGCTGCTCCTCCGATTGCCGGTAGCTGTATTGCGGATATTGATAGGTCTGAAACATCGGGCTCTCCTCCCAGATCCGCCAATGCGGCATCAATCGAACGGCATTTTCCGCAGTGGCGGCATGTGTCTTCCTCACACATGGGCCAGCTCTTTTGCGTGCAGCCATTCGGCGTGTTTCGGTGCGCGTTTGGTCTTCGACCATTCCTCGAGCATCTGCCACTTGACCTCGTCCAGACGGGCCAGAAGCTGGTCTTCTTCCGGATCCGGACAGGCCAGCTCGACGCGGTGGCCATTCGGGTCGAAGAAATAGATCGAATGAAAGATCGAATGGTCGGTGACGCCCAGAACCTCGACGCCATTCTTTTCCAGGTGGTCCCTGAAGGCGATCAGCTCATCCCGGTCCTTCACCTTGAAGGCGATATGCTGCACCCAGCGCGGCGTGTTCGGGTCAAAACCCATTTCGGGCTTGGTCGGCAGTTCGAAAAACGCCAGAACGTTGCCGTTTCCTGCATCCAGGAAGACATGCATGTAGGGGTCGGGATCGTGGGTGGAGGGCACATGATCTTCGGCGATTGCCAGAACAAAATCCATGTTCAGCATCTTGCCGTACCATTCCACGGTTTCCTTGGCGTCCTTACAACGATAGGCGACGTGATGCATCTGCTCGATCTTCATGGGACCGCTCCTCCAAATTAGTTACATATGTAACCATATAGACGCCCAACCAACGCGCCTTGATCTAAGTCAAATTGGTTACATTCGTAACTAATTTCAGCTTTCCGGAAGTCGTGGTCCTTGTGCGGGAGGCAGGGCTTCGAATTCACAGGTGATCCAGAATTCCAGCCCACCAATCCGTGTTTGAATTGACAGTGCGCAGGGCGCGTTCTCATATGAGACACCCGCGACATCAGGAGCTGTTCATGTCCGCTCACGACCACGATCATTCCCACGATCACGACCA
This sequence comes from Roseibium sp. LAB1, assembly GCF_054658235.1. Taxonomy (NCBI): domain Bacteria; kingdom Pseudomonadati; phylum Pseudomonadota; class Alphaproteobacteria; order Hyphomicrobiales; family Stappiaceae; genus Roseibium; species Roseibium sp. LAB1. Next base: position 331,128 of record NZ_BAAGIB010000002.1, read on the forward strand.
TTCCGAACTGAGCGAGATCGAGCTGCGTGTGCGCGCGCTGGAAACACTGTTGACGGAAAAGGGCTATGTCGATCCCCCTGCCCTGGACGAACTGATCGAGACCTACGAAACCAAGATCGGCCCGAAGAACGGGGCCTGCGTGGTTGCCAGGGCCTGGACCGACCCGGACTACCGGGAACGATTGCTTAAAGATGCGACGGCCGCGATTGCCGAATTCGGTTTCACCGGCCGGCAGGGCGAGCACATGGTGGCGGTCGAGAACACCGATCAGATCCACAACATGGTGGTCTGCACGCTATGCTCCTGTTACCCGTGGACAGTGCTGGGCCTGCCGCCTGTGTGGTACAAATCCGCACCCTATCGTTCCAGAGCCGTGCGCGACCCCCGCGGTGTTCTGGATGAGTTCGGCGTGAAACTGCCCGAAGGCACCGAAATCCGCGTCTGGGACTCGACAGCCGAAATCCGCTATCTCGTGATCCCCCAACGCCCCGCAGGAACGCAGGGGTGGAGCGAGGAACGTTTGGCCGATCTCGTTACCCGCAACAGCATGATCGGCACCGGGCTCGCGCGCGATCCTTCCGATCTGGAGGACGCAGCATGAATGGCGCCCAGGACCTTGGCGGACAGATGGGCTTCGGCCCCATCGAACTGGAAGAAAACGAACCCAACTTCCATGCCAAATGGGAAGAGCGCGCCTTTGCCGTGACTTTGGCCATGGGCGCAACCGGCTCCTGGACACTGGATGCCTCGCGCTTTGCCCGCGAATCCTTGCCGCAAGTTACCTACCTGACCTCCAGCTATTACGAGATCTGGACCAGGGGGCTTGAAAAACTTGTGCTCTCCAACGGCCTGGTCACGGAAGAGGAACTGAAGGAAGGCCGGATGCTTGAAGCCGCCAAGCCGGTCAAGCGCGTGCTCTTGGCGGATGCCGTTGCCGGGGTCCTGGCCAAGGGAGCCCCGGTCGACCGTGAGGAGCATCAGCCGGCCCGTTTTCGCATCGGAGACCGGGTTCACACTCGGCGCATGAACCCTGAGCGTCACACGCGCTTGCCCCGCTATGCGCGCGATGCCGAGGGCACTATCGAAGCCATTCACGGTGTTCATGTGTTTCCGGATACCAACGCCCATGGCAAAGGCGAACAGCCTGCCTGGCTTTACGGCGTCCTTTTCAAGGGCACTGACATCTGGGGACCGGACAGCGATCCCAAGCTTTCCCTGCGCATCGATCTCTGGGAGCCCTATCTTGACCTTGCCCGATAAGTTTCTGTCCACGCCGCGCCTGCCGCTCGACAAGGACGGCGGACCGGTATTCAGTGCTCCCTGGGAAGCCAGGATATTCGCAATGACGGTGAAAGCGCATGAAGCCGGTGTGTTTACCTGGAGCGAATGGGCTGAGACCCTGGGAGCCGAGCTTGCCAGGGACGGGGACGGGGACGGCGACGGCAGCGGCGAGACGGAAAGCTATTACGACCGCTGGCTGGCGGCCTTCGAAAGACTGCTTACAGCCAAGAACGTTGCCACTGTCGGACAGCTTGCAGACCTGCGCAAGGCCTGGGACGCCGCCGCCAGGGCCACCCCGCACGGCGAGCCAATCGTTCTTCAGAATTCCTGAGAGGAATCATGCGCCTGTTGCTGCCACCGCCGGTCGTCGTCGGTATCGGGCTTCTGCTGCTCTATGCAGGAGCCAAACAGGTTCCGGCACTGTCCGTCACCTTTCCCGGACAGGCTGCGCTCGCTGTGCTGTTGCTGATTGCCGGACTGACGATTGGTGGACATGCGCTGTTTCGGTTCGTCAAAGCGAAGACAACTTTCAATCCGACGACACCGCAAAAAGCCAACAGGCTGGTCACCAGCGGTTTTTATAGGGTTTCGCGCAATCCGATGTATGTCGCAGACGTTCTGCTGCTGCTTGCGTTCGGTATCTATCTCGGCACAGCCTCGATCTTCGCCGTCGTGCCGGGCTTCGTCTGGTTCCTCACCGAATTCCAGATCAAGCCGGAGGAGGAGCATCTGACCCGTCTGTTCGGGCAGGAGTACCTCGACTATCAGGCGCGCGTTCACCGCTGGATCTGATCCTGCTGACCAGGCTCAATTGCCGAGATAAAGGCCGCTTTTTTCCTTGAAGGCATCGGCGGCGAAGCGAAGGAACGTCCTTACCCTGGCGACGTTCTTCAGGTCCGGATGGGTCAGGATCCAGATATCGAAGTAACGGGTCGGCTCTACACCCGGCAGGCGGATCAGCTCCGGGTCCGGATCTCCCAGGAAGCAGGGCAAACGGCCTATGCCCATGCCGGCCCGGACAGCCGCGTGCATGGTGATCATGTCGTCGGTGACGGTTGCGACCTCGCCATTGGGGTAGCGGTCGCGCATTTCTTTCGGCACCTTGTTGCCCCACCATTTGAAGGCGATGAACGGCACAGCCTGCGATGTCGCCGTTTCGAGCGCGGCTTCCCGAAACCGGCGGGCAAAGTCTCGTGAAACGTAAAAACAGCGGTTCTGTCCGGTGGCAAGACGACCGAACAGGCTTTCATCGGGCTTGTCGGTGACACGCACCGCGATATCGGCTTCGCGCCGGTGCAGGCTCAGGATTTCGTTGGCCGCATTCATGGTGACGTCGATGCCCGGGTGCCGTTCCTTGAAACGGGCGACGATTTCCGCCAGCTGCACCTGGAAAATGAGTTGCGCCGCCGTTACGCGCAGCGGGCCTTCCAGCTCCGCATCCTTGGAGGCAATGCGCATATCCAGCGCAAGCACCTCCATTTCCATCCGGCGTGCTGCCTCCACGGCCTCTTCACCGGCCGTGGTCGGCGTGAACCCTTCGGGAAGACGGTCGAACAGACGGGTGCCGATCTCCTCTTCCAGAGCCGACAGCCTCCGCGACACTGTGGAATGCGTTACACCAAGGCTGCGGGCGGCCTTTGTCAGGCTGCCGGCATTGGCGATGGCGAGCACGAATTTGAGATCATCCCAGCTATACATGGCCTGCGCATTTTTGCACAGTTTGATTCCAAATTTGAAGAATTTTTCGCACCCCGACGCTGCGATAGGGTTTCGACATCTCAAGCAAAGGAGACTATGAGATGTCCATTCAGGCCCTTGCCATGATAACGGTGACAGACCGGGAAGCACTCGGTGCCTACCGCGAAAAAGCTGCAGACGCTCTCGCCCGCCATGGCGGAAGCGTCATTGCCGCGGATCCCGAACCGCTGGTTCTGGAAGCCGCCATCGACGCACCGAATATGATTGCCCTGCTGTCGTTCCCCAATCCGGACGCTGCCAAAGCCTGGCACCGCGACCCGGACCTTGCCGATGTACATGCGCTTCGGAACAAGGGCGGCAAGTCGACGATTGTCGTGCTTCCGGGTTGAAACGCCCCTCGGAGCCCCCTCCTCCGGAGGTGGATCTTCGGGTATTCTCGAGGGATCGGTAGCTGCTCCCGGAGCAAGTGGCCTATCCTTCGAAACAACGCTCCGCGCTTCCTCAAGATGAGGAAGCGCGGGTGCGTTTGTTATGTTCCGTGTTGGTTGCCGGGTCGCCAGCCGTTACCGTACCGGCTTCACCAGCCGCATGCGCCAGGTGACGCCTTTCTTGTCGGAGACGAGACGGTAGTCGTCGAGGACTTCCCACTTGCTCTCGTCGTCGGTCGCTTCCCAGAGCTTGTTGATCAGCTTGTTGGCACCCGACTCCGGCTTTTTTGGTGAATACATGGAGAGCGCGATCACACCGTTATCCTTCAGGAACGGAACGTAGCGGGCAACAACAGCAGCCGGATCTTCAGCGAAGTGCAGAACCTCGTTGAAGACGATGGCCGAGAAAGTTTCCCCGTCCTGTGCCTCGAACGTGTGCATGTCGCCTGCCCGCAGGCTGGCAATTGCCGGGTCGACATTGGCGATCTGCAGCGAGGCTGGGGAAAGATCCATGCCGACGTAGCGCTTTACGCCCATGGGTTGCAGGCGCTCATAAAGCAGGCCTTCGCCGCAGCCGATGTCGAGAACCTCGTCCATCGAACCGGTCAGGTTCAGCCACATGCCGATGATGCCATAGCGGCCGCTTTCAGGCAGCGAGCGCAGGAAGGCCCAGCGACCGGCTTCATATTCCTCGTCCCAGCCTGCGGCGGTGGTGGCATTCTTCGACATTGTGACTTCCTAACAGCAAGGCGGGCCAGTGCGGCCCGCCGGTTCTTCAGATTTCAGATGCATCACTTATAGGGATCTGCTGCGTCGCGCAAACCGTCGCCCAGGAAATTGAACGCCAATACCACGATGATGATCGGCAGCACGGGAGCCATCAGCCAGGGGTAGACAGTGACCACCGAAATATTCTGCGCCTCGTTCAGAAGAACACCCCAGGAAACGGCTGGCCGGCGCAGGCCGAGGTTCAGGTAGGACAGTGCCGTTTCGCCAAGTATCATGGACGGAATCGACAGGGTTGCAGAGGCAATGATGTGGCTGGTGAAGCCGGGCAGCAGATGCCGCGTGATCACCCGCTGCGGTTTGGCCCCCATCAGCACGGCCGCCTTCGCATATTCCTCTTCCCGAAGGGACAGCAGCTTGGACCGCACCGCGCGCGCAAGCCCCGGCCAGTCGAGCAATCCCAGGATGATCGTCAGGCCGAAATAGATCCAGACCGGGCTCCAGGTGACAGGCAGCGCCGCGGACAGCGCCATCCATAGCGGCAGTTCGGGCAGCGAACGCAGGATCTCGATGGCACGCTGGATGATACTGTCGATCCAGCCACCGAAATAACCGGCAATACCCCCGAAAAAGAGCCCGAGGACGATCGAAATGGCGACGCCGATCAGACCGACAGTGAGCGACAGCCGGGCCCCGTAGACAAGGCCCGAGAACTGGTCGCGGCCGAGACGGTCGGTGCCGAACAGGAACATCGTGCCGCCTTCCGCCGGACAGACAAGATGGAAGGATGCCTCCCAAAGCCCCCAGAACTCATACTTGGCACCGCTGCAGAAGAAGCGGAGTGGCTGGACATTGTTGGGATCGTCCTTGAACACCCATTGCAGGGTTTCCATGTCGATTTCAGAGGTCATGCCGTAGACGAAGGGGCCGACCAACTTGCCGTCATGAAACAGGTGGATCGGCTGCGGCGGTGCATAAAGATGCATGCTGTCGCGATTGTTGGCGCCATAAGGTGCGATCACCTCTGCAAAGGGTACGCACATATAGAACAGGATCAGGATCACGCCCGACCAGACCGCGATCTTGTGACGCTTGAATTTCCACCACATGATCTTCCATTGGGAAGCCTGGTAGAAACGTTCCTGTTCGGCGGTCATTTCCTCCGTGACAGCCGGGTTGAACGGTGTCGGATCGACGTAGTGCTCAACCTCGCGCACCGGCGTGTTCTTCACGTCCATGCTCATGAGGAAGCCCTCCCGCCAAGGCGGATGCGCGGATCGAGCACCGCCAGCAGAAGATCGGAGATCAGCATTCCGATCAGGGTCAGAACGGCAACGAAGAGAAGAATGAATCCGGAGAGGAACTGGTCCTGGGATTGAAGCGCGGCCACAAGAACCGGGCCGACAGTCGGAAGGCTCATCACGACAGACACAATCACCGAGCCGGAGACGAGCGAGGGGATCAGGTTTCCGATATCGGCGATAAACGGGTTGATGGCCATGCGCAGGGGATATTTCACCAGAAGCTGGTTTTCCTTTAGCCCCTTGGCCCGCCCGGTGGTGACATATTGCTTGTGCAGCTCGTCAAGAAGGTTGGCACGCAGACGCCTGATCATGGCCGCCGTACCGGAGGTACCGATCACGATGGTCGGCACGATCAGATGCGCAAGCACCGACATCGCCTTGTCGAAGCTCCAGGGCTGGTCGATATACTGCGGATCCATCAGGCCACCGACCGACAGGCCGAACCAGCGATTGAAGAAATAGAGCAGGATAAGCGCGAGCAGGAAATTGGGCGTGGCCAGACCGAAATAGCCCAGGAAGGTGAAGCCGTAGTCCCCCCAGGAGTATTGCCGTGTCGCGGAGAAAATGCCGATGGGGAACGAAACGACGTAAACGAACAGGATCGTTGCGAAGTTGAGAACCACGGTCAGGGGCAGTGTCGGCCCAATGACCTGCTCAACCGGCTTGTCGAACTCGAATGACCACCCCCAGTTCCCCTGGATCAGACCGTCAAAACCGTGAGGCCCCGGCCAGAGACCGACCCAGACGAGGTAGCGTTCCATGAAAGGTCTGTCGAGGGAGAATTCCTTTCGCAGGAACTCCAGCTTGGCGACCGACGAGCTTTCACCGGAAGATTTCAGGGCAGCAATCTGGTTGGAAATATAATCACCGGACGGCAGCTCGATGATGAAGAATGTCAGCAAACTGATCACCAGCAAGGTGGGACCCATCATCAAAATTCGTCGGACAATATAATAGAGCACCTAAACTCCCCTCAGCCCCGGCACTTTGCGCAGATCAGGCCTGATTTCTGCACTTAAGGTCATTTTCAATTTCGATAGTATGACGTTTTTCAAGCAAGAGTCAGTCCCTGGGAAAACGTCTGGCGGACCGGACCGGATCAAATCGGCCCGTCGCCTGTGTTGCGTCCGGTCCCGATGATTTCCCGGACCGACCGAGATGACCGGCAGGCATTGGACCGCTCCGGACAACATCACGCCCTGACTGATGAAATCAACCGGTCCGGCTGATTTTGTGAACCAGCCGGACCGGAAGACCGAACGCCGGTCGGGCTTATTTGGCGATGTAGAATTCATCCATGCGGTGAATTCCGAAATGAGCCCCCGGATCCCAACCGTAGATGCCTTCCAGCGGTACGTTTTCGACATCCTTGATCACCACCGGCTGCCGCACCCCGGAAACAAGACCGATATGGATGGTTTCATCGGCATGGATCTGGAGCATTTCTTCCCAGATAGCGGTGCGTTCTTCCGGTGTCCTGGAGCTCAACCATGCGGTATAGAGTTCCATCAAGCGCTCGGCCGGCGCCCAGTCGGGCTTCTCGCCGCCCTCACCCTGGGTTTCGTAGTAGTCACCCCATTTATGCCAGACCAATGCGTCGCCGCGTACCGGCGCATAGTCTTCCGGCGGCATTTCGGAGGTCGGGATACCGTTCTCGAACCCCCACCAGACGGACATCAGCAAGTCACCGGTGATCGCGCGTTCGCGCATGTTGTCGCGCTGGCTTGGCTTGGCAAAGAGATCGACGCCGATCTCCTTCCACATCTCCTTGACCAGTTCCAGGGCATCGTCCTGTACCTGTTCTTCACCTGCGGTCTCCACAATGATTTCCAGCGGGCGGCCATCGGACATCAACCGGATTCCCTTCCCGTTGCGTTCGGTCAGGCCGATTTCGTCCAGTAGTGCGTTTGCCTGGTCCGGATCGTAATCCGCCCATTTGGTGGTGAATTCGGCCTTGTAAAGCGGGCTGGACGCCAGAACCGTATCGTTGCCCGGCGTGCCCAGGCCAAAAAACAGGACCCGGTTGAGCAGGTTGCGGTCGATCCCGAGCGACAGCGCATGCCGGAACTTCGTGTTGCGCATCAGTTCGCGCCAGACCGGGTCCTTCACTGTCAGGTTCGGCAGGATAGAGATTTCCGCCCCTTTCGTGTTGGACCAGAGCGCGGTCACGTAGCCGTTGTCCTTCTCGCCCTTCTTCAGAACGGTGATGTCGGAAAAGTTGAGGTTGCGCGCCTGCAGGTTGCTTTCGCCTGCCTGTGCCTTGGCCGGGATCAGCTTGCCGTCGGCAACCGTCATAATGACTTCATCGACATAAGGCAGCTGCTGACCGGTGCTGTCCACCCGGTGATAGTAGGGATTGCGTTCCAGAACAAAGCGCAGGTCGCTGTCGTCCCGATGGCGCACCCAGGGCTGCAGCGACGGCATGTCGACATTCTGCGCGTTGTACATGTCGTCTTTTTTGTTGTGCAGCGGCGCCCAATTCCGCGCCTTTACCTTTTCAGCTTCCTTGGCGATGACATCCGGATCGCCGTATTTCTCGTGGAACTGTTTCAGGTAGTGGGCCGGACGATAGATGAACGGCGGACGGGACTTTGCCAGTTCCGGCAGGAACAGCGGGTTCGGGGAATCCCAGGTAAAGCGGACGGTGGTCTCGTCCAGAACCTCGAACTTCGGTCCCTTGCCGTTGGCCAGCAGGAAGGGCGGCAGGCCGGAGGGAGTCAGGCTTTCATTGCTGACGATGTCCTCGAAATAATAGCGGAAGTCCTCGGCTCCGAAGGGATGACCGTCGGACCATTTGTGGCCGGCTCGCGTGTGAAGCGTGAAAATGCGGCCGTCCTCGACATCGACATTCGCCAGGATATCGGGAACGAGTTCCAGTTTTTCGTTGTAGCCGACAAGACGGGCATAACCCCACACGTTGATCAGACGGACATCCTTGGCCCGGCCAATCAATGTGTCGATCTTGCCGCCTGGCGTGCCGACAGTGCGGCCCATGGCTTCAAGGTCCACGATCAGCGGCTCGGAAGGGACCCGTTCGGCGACCGGTGGCAGAGATGGATCCAGGCCCGGTGTTTCCTTCAGCTCGAGCGCGGCCAGGGGCCCCGCCACCAGAGCTGCGGTCAGGAAAAGACCGGCTCTCATTGAATTCAGAAAGTTCATGCTGCAGTCCCCTCAAGCGCCCCGGCATTCTTCAGGCCAGGTGCGCAGACAAAGTGATCCGGTTCCATTTCCACCAGCAACGGCTCCTGGCCATCGATCAATCGGAAAGGTTCCGGCCAAGATTGCGGCTCCGATGCCCTGTTGGCATCAAGGGCGGCAAAATCCAGCGGCGCTGACAGATCCGGCTCGGGTACGGCCGAAAGCAGCGCTTTCGTATACGGGTGGAGCGGATTTCCAACGACGGTGCGCGTTTCGCCCATCTCCACCAGACGACCACGGCACATGACCGCGATCCGGTCGGCGACATAGTCGACCACAGCCAGGTTATGACTGACAAAGAGATAGGTCAGGTTCAGGTCGCGCTTGAGATCCTGAAGCAGGTTCAGGATCTGCGCCTGCACCGAGACGTCCAGCGCCGAGGTCGGCTCGTCGCACAAAAGGAATTCCGGGTTCAGGGCCAATGCCCTGGCAATTCCGATGCGCTGGCGCTGACCACCGGAAAACGAATGCGGATAGCGGCGCAGAAACCGCGGATCAAGCCCGACCAAGTTCATGAGATTGCGTGCCCGTTCCGCCCGCTCCTGGGGTGTGCCGATGCCGTGCACTTCCAGGGGCTCCATCAGCGTGTCGTTGATGGTCATGCGTGGATTGAGTGACGAGAACGGGTCCTGGAAAATCAGCTGCACACGGCGACGGTAATCCATCAGCTCCGCACCCTTGAGCTTGGAAATGTCCTCAAGGCCCTTGCCGCGATTGTAGAGGACGCTCCCTCCCTCGATGCCGATTGCCCTCAGGATCGCCTTTGCGGCGGTGGTCTTGCCGGAACCGGATTCTCCCACGAGACCGAGGCACTCGCCACGGCGGATTGTCAGATTGATGTCGTCAAGCGCGGTCATTGTCTTGACCTTGCCGCCAAGGAAAGACCCCTTGCGCAGGGTAAACCGCTTGGTGACGTTACGCATTTCGACCAAGGGGTCACCCGGCTTGACGTCGCAATGCGGCCGGTTGGCCGTCAGTTGCTCCGAGCGAACCTTGATGGGTCGGATCGGCACCAGCCGCTCGTCACGGTCCATGTGGAAGCTTGGAACGGCGTTGAGCAGCGCTTTCAGGTAGTCGTGCCTGGGATCGGAGAAGAGCTGCTGCGCTGTCCCCTTTTCCATGATGCGGCCGTGATAGATCACCGCGATTTCGTCGGCCATGTTGGCGACCACACCGAAATCATGCGTGATCATCAGAACGGACATGCGCAGCTCGGCCTGAACTTCGCGAATGAGTTTCAGGATTTCCGCCTGAATGGTCACGTCCAGCGCGGTGGTCGGTTCGTCTGCGATCAGCAGTGCGGGGCGGCAGATCATTGCCATGGCGATCATCGCACGCTGGCGCAGACCGCCGGAAAGCTCAAACGGATAGGTATCGAGCGCACGCTCCGGATCGGGAAACTGCACCAGACTCAGCATGGTCTTGGTGAGTTCGCGGGCCTCGGAGCTCGAAACGTTGCGGTGAAGAAGCGCGGCTTCGCCGATCTGATCGCCAATGGTGTGCAGCGGCGAGAGCGATGTCATCGGTTCCTGGAAGATGATCGCAACCCTGTTGCCGCGCAGGTGCCGCATCTGCGGTCCCTTGCGCTCCAGCGCCGCAATATCGACAGGCGGCTCGGCGCCGGTCGGATCTGCCAGGATCACTTTCCCGGATGAAATGGATGCGGCCTGGGGCAGAAGACCCATGATCGTCTGCGATATGACCGTCTTGCCCGACCCGGATTCGCCCACCAGCGCAACCGTCCGGTTTTCGGGCACGACAAAGGACACATCGTCGACCGCCCGGACCTGACCTTCCGCCGTATTAAAATCAACCGTCAGTCCCTCAATCGAGAGAACATTCACCGCGCATTTCCTCCCAGGCAAGGATTGTCTGACAGAGGCTTACTAAGCCCTCATTGCATTTGAAAGACAACCAAATTCGCCAGTGGATAGCAATGCAGGATTCAGGAAACCAAACTGTGATGTTCGTCACAGTTTGCAAGAGCAGACCGGTCCCGACGTTCGATTAACGGGAGCATTGGGATGTTAAACAGCACTTGTCGGGAGAGCTCGAATTCACTTTTTCTGCGTTTATCTGAACGAGAAAAAGACTACCTGGTAGCTTTGCCGATGAAGCGGCGGGCATGCGAATGACGTGAAGGAATCACTCCGCAGCAGACACCGGCCGTTCCGCGGGCCTTTGAAGTGACGCCGCTTGCGGGAAGGGATCGAGCCAATAGACCTCCATTTGGCCGCTGCGGCCGCGCAGGTGGTGCGCTCCGACCGGGCGCTGGTGCGTTTCACCCGGCAGGTGCGCAACTGTGTCCGCACTTGCCAGGATCACGACTTCCGGATTTTCAGGCACTTCCTTACCGAGTGTTTGCAGGCGTTCGGCCGCATTCACGGTGTCGCCAACAACAGTGTAGTTCCAGCGATCGAGCGCGCCGACATTTCCGACAACCGCCGGTCCGGTATGAATACCGATCCTGAGGGCCATGGGCGGGCGACCTTCGGACACCGCTTTCAGGTTGGACTGATGCAGGGCAGCCGCAATCCGGCGCGCGGTTCTGACAGCAGCTTCAGCATGGTCCGGGCGCGCATCGGGAGCGCCCCAGAAGGCCAGCATGCCATCACCTAGGAACTTGTCGACCGTGCCGCCTTCGCCTTCGACGGCCTCGACCAGGATGGCAAAATGATCGTTGAGCAGGCTGGCGGTTTCCTCCGCGCTCAGGTGTTCGGACAGGGCGGTAAACCCGACAATGTCCGTGAAGAGGATTGTAAGTTCCGCGCCGCGTGCCTGCGCGGCATTGCCGCCTCCCAACCGCATCAGCTTGATGAACAGTGATCGCGGCACATAGGTGTTCATGGCCTTTAGGCCTTCGACCATGGAATTGAAGGCCAGCGCCACCTGATCGATCTCCGCAACGCGGCTACGCGGCAAGGGCTCGACTTCGTTGAGCGACAGACTTCCGATCCGCTTGGACTGAACCGCGAGATACCGAAGCGGGCGGGCTACCCGCCGTCCCATCCAGAATGCAATCAGAACCGACACCACAAGTGCACCGAAACCGACGAACAGGGAGCCTGCCAGACGCCGAAGCTCGCGTGAGACCGTGGCGCTCAAGTAATATTGCCCGACCGTCCAGGGCCGGTCGCTGAACCCATCCAACTGCGCCTTCATGACAATGTATTCTTCGTCATTGGCGTCGACCATGGAGACGTCGATACCAAGTTCCGCAGCCTTCTTGAATTCGTCCAGCTTCTCTTCATGCACCATGGCCGCCAGCACGGGATCGCCAATCGTCTGCCAGGTTCCCGGCAGCTTGTCCTGGATACTGCCGCCGGTCTGAAGCCAGTTTGCGTCCGAATGCAGGATGACCTGATCTCCATCCGCGATGATGAAGACGGTGTTGTCGCTTCCCTCGTCCTGCGCGGAAACGATCTGGGCGAGTTCTTCCATCGAAGTTGCGGCAGTCAACATGCCCGCAACCTGGCCGTCGCGCACCAGCGGCACTGACACATTCGCAAAGAGACCCACTTCGTGCTTGACGAGCGGCCCCCATGTTGGCGGGCTGTCCGCACTCAGTTGCGGCATGTCACGCATGTTCATGCCGGGGGGCGGCGCGTCGGTTTCTATCCGCCACAATTTGCCATTCGGCGCCCGGTAGATCCCCAGTTTGCTTCTATCCTTCGCCGTCACCACCAGTGTGGTGATGTCGTGATTGGATTTGAGAGCAATCGACAGGTCCTGCAGCGTTCTTTCCGAGTCCTCGAAGCCGAGCGTGCCGTCGTCGAAGTAGGGTTTCAGGCCGATGATTGCATTTTCGACCGAAACAAAATGGGTGCGCAACTGCATTTCAAGCGCCTGGGTGCTCAGGATTGTCTTGTCGTTGAGCAGGGAAAACGTGTTGCGGAAGTTGGCAGAGACAGACAGGCCGAGCACGAGCCCGATGGCGACCGCAACGAACGCACCGAACCCGAGCCCGACGATGGTCGTCAGGGGCAGCATGATGCGCCGTCCGGTGCGTTTCGATTTTTTCATCGGGCGGTAACCCTTGTTGCTCTCAGGCAGCTTACCTGCATGACGGTTTCCGTCAAATTAAGGCAGGCTTTCGACTTTCCACCGCAAAGGATTGCCGCTGCGATGTTTTTTGCCTTTAGCCGGCCAAGCGTCGCAGAGCTAGCTCCTGCAGCAGAATAATGGTCTTGGCATCCGCAATCTCACCCGAACGGATCATACCCAGCGCCTCATCGAGAGGCACGTGCAGCACCTCGATATCCTCGCCTTCGCTTTCCTTGCCGCCACCGGCGGCCACCTTGTCATTCAGATGGTAGGTCCCTGTGAAAAATGCCACATATTCGGTGACCGAGCCCGGGCTCATGAAAGCGTCAAACAAGTACTCAAGTTTTGAGACCTGAAAGCCCGTCTCCTCGATCAACTCCGCCCGCATGCGCTCCTCCGGGTGCGCACCTTCCAGAAGACCGGCAGGCGTTTCAATCAGCAGCGGGTCTCGTCCGGCAGCCCAGACGGGCAGACGGAACTGGCGCGTCAGCAGAACGCAATTCCGTTCCGGATCGTAAAGCAGACAGGTCGCGCCATGGTCCTTGTCATAGACCTCGCGCACCTGCTCCTGCCAGGTTCCCTCCCGACGCCTGTATTCGATCCGGTGGCGGGTCAATGTGCCCCAGGAATCGGACAGGACTTCACTGTCGACGACTTTGAAAAAATCCGGGTCGCTCACGACTATGCTTTCCTCGTTCAGGATTTCGGGTCGCCCAAAAGGCCGAGTTCCCTCAGGATTTCGTCCGTATGCTCGCCGAGTGCCGGTGCGGCACGATCCAGCACGAGCGTGCCGTTCCTGAACCTGATGGGTGTGCGCACCGATGCGACCGAGCCGCCTTCGACGCCGGTTGCAGGCAACGCGACCTTCAGATCCCGGTGCAGCACCTGCCTGTCGTTGAAAACATCTTCCACGGAATTGATCGGCCCGGCGGGCACGCCCTCCCCTTCTAGGGCGGCCAAAAGGTCGTCACGGGTTCGTGTCGCCGTTTCTGCCGTCAGGATCGGCACAAGGTCCGATCGTGCGGCAACGCGGGCGGCGTTGGTGGCATAGCGCGGATTGTCGGCAAGGTCGGGCACCCCGAGCACCGCGCAAAGACGTCTGAACTGGCCGTCATTGCCAACTGCGATGATCAGATGTCCGTCGCTGGCGGGAAATACCTGGTAGGGAACAATGTTCGGATGTGCATTGCCAAGGCGCTTCGGAGACTTGCCCGAGACGAAATAGTTGAGTGCCTGGTTCGCCAGAACGCCGACCTGGGCGTCGAGAAGCGCCATGTCCACCCACTCCCCTTCGCCGGTTTCATCCCGCCGGCGCAGGGCGGCGAGAACACCGATGACACCATAAAGCCCGGTAAAGATATCGGCGAATGCCACGCCGATCTTCTGTGGATCGCCATCCGGCTCTCCGGTCAGGTCCATGATGCCGCCCATGCCCTGGATCATGAAGTCGTAACCGGCGCGATGGGCATACGGCCCATCCTGGCCGAACCCTGTGATCGAACAATAAATCAGCTTTGGATTGACCTTCGAGAGACTGTCGTAATCGAGGCCATATTTCGCGAGACCGCCAACCTTGAAGTTCTCGATCAGAATGTCGGCATCGGCCACCAGCCGGCGGACGAGTTCCTGGCCTTCTTCTGTCCGGAAATCCACCGCAATCGACCGCTTGCCCCGGTTACAGGCATGGAAATAGGCTGCGTCCCGATCGGCTCCGGCTACATCCTTTACGAAGGGCGGTCCCCAGCCCCGGGTGTCGTCCCCCTGCGGGCTTTCCACCTTGATGACGTCCGCCCCGAGGTCTGCGAGAGTCTGGCCCGTCCATGGCCCGGCAAGAATGCGGGCCAGTTCGACAACCTTGATGCCTTTGAGCGGCGCGGTCATGTGTCTCTTCCTGAATAGTGCCGACGGTCAGGCTTCTGATGTCTTGCGATAGATATGATAACGTCCCCGATGAATGCCGTCCGGCTTCTTCAGGGTCTCGAAATTTGGCAGCTCGAGTTCGAGTGCGCACAGGATGATGCCGCCGATGGCCATATGCGCATCGATCGCCGGAGCAAGCCAGGATGCCGTCGCCAGATCGTTCGTCGGATCGGCCGAGCCAATGTCGATATGAGCGAACGACGCCTTTGCCCCGATCCGCGGACCGCAGAAGTTAAGCGTGTCGCGGATGTTGCCGAGGATCATGTGTTCTGCATCCGGCGCGCAGCTCGGATGGCAATCCATGGCGAAATCGAAGACGAAAATTTCCTTGTTCGGATAAATCTCGCGCAAGTGGTCATATGTCCTGCCATTGCCCAGTCCGAGCTCGAGGACCGGTCCTTCGACCTCGTTGACCTTGTCGACCAGAAATTCGAGTAAAGTTTTCTGCGATGTCATTCGGCGAATAAAACTGTCCAAACGGCTCATTAAAATAAATCCCTGCAACTTGCGACGCACATGACATAGACAATGCCCCGGCTGTCGTCAAAACCCCTGATCCGCATTTAGGTGTTATCAAAGGCCGACGGAATAGCAGCCCTTGCGGAAGGTCAAAGAGGACTTTGCCGCAATGCGCGATCATGCTAACGCCTAAACCCATCCTCACGATTTCATGAGGGTGCGGCTCCGGCAACGGCCGGGGCTTTCCCGGCCAGGCAACTGCAGGCAATTGCGCCTCACATCAGCAGGAGATTTCGATGCGTTCCGAAACGGCGCCAGCCATCCGGCTGGAAGACTATCAACCGCCTCTCTACCGCATCGACAAGGTTGCCTTGAACGTTGAGCTTGCCCCAAGCGCCACGCGGGTCACAGCGACCCTTCAGGTGAGCAGGCAACCGGGCACCGCAGCCGGCGCGCCGCTGGTGCTGGATGGAGACGAATTGTCGCTTGCCGGCATCAGGCTGAATGGCGAGGCTCTTCCAGAGACAGACTATGCCGCGACGGACGACCGCCTCGAACTAGCCTCCCCGCCAGCAGACCCCTTCGAGCTGACGCTCATAACTGAAATCGATCCGGATGCAAACACGAAGCTGATGGGCCTCTACCGGTCCTCCGGCACCTATTGCACCCAGTGCGAAGCGGAAGGTTTCCGCAGGATCACCTATTTTCTCGACCGTCCGGACGTGCTTGCCGTCTACACGACACGTCTGGAAGCCTCAAAGGCGGAATGCCCGGTACTTCTGGCGAATGGCAACCTTGCCGAGACCGGAGATATCGAAGGCACCGACAGGCATTACGCCGTCTGGCACGACCCGCACCCGAAACCGGCCTATCTGTTCGCTCTCGTTGCGGGAGACCTGGCCGAGGTTGCGGACAGGTTCACGACCATGTCGGGCAAGGAAGTCGCGCTCAATATCTATGTCGAGCACGGCAAGGAAAGCCTGTGCGACTGGGCCATGGATTCTCTCAAGCGATCAATGCGCTGGGACGAGGAAGTGTTCGGCCGCGAATATGATCTGGACGTTTTCAACATCGTTGCCGTGTCGGACTTCAACATGGGCGCGATGGAAAACAAGGGCCTGAACATCTTCAACGACAAATACGTGCTGGCTGACCCGGAAACGGCGACCGATCAGGACTATGCCAATATCGAAGCTGTGATCGCGCACGAATACTTCCACAACTGGACCGGCAACCGCATCACCTGCCGGGACTGGTTCCAGCTGTGCCTGAAGGAAGGCCTGACAGTTTTCCGCGACCAGGAATTCTCCTCCGACATGCGCTCACGCGCTGTCAAGCGCATCGCGGACGTGCGGTTGCTCAAATCGCATCAGTTTCCGGAGGACGCGGGCCCGCTCGCGCACCCTGTCCGTCCGCGAACCTATCATGAAATCAACAACTTCTACACGGCAACCGTATACGAAAAAGGCGCCGAAGTTGTCCGCATGCTGCAGACACTTCTCGGAGAGCAGAAGTTCCGGGCCGGGCTCGACCTCTATTTCGACCGTCACGACGGTGAAGCGACCACGATCGAGGCTTTCCTGGCCTGCTTCGAGGAAGCTTCCGACACCGATCTTGAACAATTCTCGCTCTGGTATGAGCAGGCAGGCACACCGGTGGTATCGGTGGAAACGGAATATGATCCCGACCGCAAGACTTTCACGGTTTCGCTGACTCAGGAAATTCCGCCCATCGCGGGTCAGAAATCCAGCAAGCCGGCCGTCATCCCGCTCCGTTTCGGGCTGATTGGCCCCAAGGGCGAGGACATGGTCACCGGCTCCGTGGATGGCGCACATGTTGCCGAAGATGTGCTGGTGCTCGACAAAGCCCATCAGGACATCGTCTTTCACGATGTCGCCGCCGCACCCGTTCTGTCGCTCCTGCGCGGTTTTTCCGCGCCTGTTCGTCTGAACCAGCCCCTGCACACTGAAGAACTCCTGTTTCAGGCAGCACAGGATCGCGATCCGTTCAATCGCTGGCAGGCAGTTCAGACGCTGGCAATGCAGGATCTCGTCAGGCTTGCCGGCCAGGTGCGCGACGGTTCGGAAGGTGCCCCTTCAGAAGACGTCATCGGCGTATTCGCGTCCGTTCTGGGTGAAACCGAGCTTGACGAAGCCTTGCGCGCACAGGCGCTTACCTTGCCCAGCGAAGCGGATGTCGCCCAGGAAATAGGCAAGGATGTCGATCCCGATGCAATTCATGCGGCCCGCCAGATGCTGCGGCGAGCGGTTGCCACCCGTCTTGGCTCTTCGCTTGTGCCCTTCATTACCGCGCAGTCGGCAAACGAAACCTATTCACCTGATGCACAGGCTGCCGGAAAGCGGGCGCTTGCGAACCGCTGTCTGCACTACTACGCGGCCTCGGGTGCAAGCGATGCCGCCGATCTGGCCTTCTCCCGATTTGCGTCTGCCGACAACATGACCGACCGGCTCGCGGCACTGACGCTGCTGGTTCACGACCATATGCCGCGCGAAGAGGAAGCCCTGGCAACCTACCGTCAGCGCCACGAAAACAGCTCGCTTGCCATGGACAAATGGTTCATGACCCAGGCCACCGCCCCGGGTGATGGCGCACTGGACCGGGTCAAGGCACTGATGTCGGACCCTTCCTACGATGCAGGCAACCCCAACCGCGTACGCTCGCTTCTGCAATCCTTTGCCACCGGCAACCCGACCCAGTTCGCCCGGGCGGACGGCAAGGGTTTCCAACTGGTGGCCGAATCGGTTCTGGAGATCGACAAGCGAAACCCGCAAGTGGCATCGAGACTTCTGACGAGCTTCCGGTCGTGGCGCGCACTTGACCCACAAAGAACTGCACTTGCGGAATCTGCTCTCCTGACGATTTCTGCATGCGAAAATCTGTCGAGAGACAGCCGCGACATTGTCGACAGAACCTTGCAGTAGTCTGCAATACTGAGAAAAGTTAACGAAAGAACCGCAAAAGCGGCTTCGCGTTAACCATTTTCTTCTTGGCCAGGTCTGGACAAAAACAGACGATTTGATTCAAATGGAAGTGATTCGGGGCGTTCCCCGACGCGGCGGTTTTTGAGGCACACTTCCAATGGCGAGAGCAATAGCTGGCGGCGCATCTTCGCGGCGCGGCGAGAAGGAGTCTGAATGGAACACAGGGACAGGCACCGACCGCCTGCCGCTGCGCTCCATCCTCGGCTCCTTTGCCGAAAGCCTCGCCCGCTCCGACAACCTGATGCGTCGCCTCATTCCGGGCCTCGCAATCCTCTTCATCATCATACTGGCCCTGTTCCGCACCGGCGATCTGGCAAGCGACTACACACGGACCCAGGAAAACGCGCAGATGACATTGAGCCTGATGGCAACCGTCGTTGCCAGCGGCCTGATGTCATCGGAAAACGACCTGCCGGAAACCGGCTACCGGACAACGTTGAAGCGCATCCTCGCCGACAGCCTGCCCGCTGGCGCGACCAGCAAGGGCCGCATCTACCTTGTCGCCGATCAATCCGGCACCATCGTTGCCTCGGCCCCGCTTCAGCCGTCACTTGAAAGCCGCCCGATCAGCGACCTGCTCGGCCCGTCCCAGCCGCTCATGGTCTTTGGCGCTCGTGCGGGCGTGATGCCGGTTGTCACCAACCTGGGTGGCAACAAGGGCAAGGAAAAGGTTCTGGCAACGGTTCATCACCTCGATGGCAGGCTTGGAATGGTCGCGGTGCTACAGCCGGAAAACGAAATCTACAGCCAGTGGCGGGACGACCTTTCTGCGAATGTGACGCTCTTTGTGGGCACGTCGCTGGTTCTGCTTGCGGTCATCTACGGATTCTTCAGCCAGGCGACCCGCGCCGAAGCGGCAGACGACATGTATGCGGCGACCCGCGCCCGCATCGACACCGCCCTCACCCACGGTCGCTGCGGACTGTTCGACTGGGATCTGTCGCGCGGCAGAATGTTCTGGTCCTCCTCGCTCTACGAGTTGCTGGGCCGCGAACCGAAAGACGACATTCTCAGCTTTGCCGATGTCGCCGACATCACCCATCCGGATGACATCGACCTTCTGGGCCTTGCCGAACACCTGCTGGAAAGCGGAGAGACCCTGGTCGACGAAACATTCCGCATGCGCCATGCCGACGGAAGCTGGATCTGGCTGCGCGCCCGTGGCGAGATCCAGTCGGAGCCCGGACGCGCCGAACCGCACCTGATCGGTATCTGTATCGACATCACCGAGCAGCACGAGCTCGCCGAACAAAGCCGCATGGCCGACCTTCGCCTGCGTGACGCAATCGAGACGATTTCGGAAGCCTTCGTCCTGTGGAATGCCCGCAATGAGCTGGTGATCTGCAATTCCAACTATCAGTCGCTGCACAGCCTGCCGAATGCCGTGATCAAGCCGGGTACGCCCTACAAGGACGTGATGGCGGCAGCTTCCAACGCGGAAGTGGCACCGCAGCCGGTCACCGTTCGCCAGCGTGGCGGCGCCCCGGACGGGTCTTACGAAGCACAGCTGGAAGACGGCCGCTGGCTGCAGATTTCCGAACGGCGCACCAAGGATGGTGGCTTCGTCTCCGTCGGCACGGATATTACCGCGCTGAAGAAACACGAAGAGAAGCTGATCGATTCCGAAAAGCGTTTGAAAGCCACCGTTACCGATCTCCAGAAGTCCCGCCAGACCCTTGAGGTCCAGGCCCGGCAACTGGTGGAAATGGCCGACAAGTATCAGGAAGAAAAGACCCGGGCGGAAGCCGCCAACAAGGCCAAGTCTGAATTCCTTGCCAATATTTCCCACGAACTGAGAACGCCGCTCAACGCCATCATCGGCTTCTCCGACATCATGACGCAGGAAATGTTCGGCCCTGTCGGCACCGACCGCTACTCCGACTATTGCAAGGACATCTATTCCTCCGGCACCTATTTGCTCAACGTGATCAACGACATTCTCGACATGTCCAAGATCGAAGCCGGCCGCATGACCATCGAGACCGAAACTGTCAATGCCTCCGAGTCCGCCGAAGATGCCAGCCGGATCGTCACTGGGGCGGCGACTGAAAAGAACATTACCGTCACCACCGATGTCGTCGAAAATGTCTCCGTTCACGCTGACAAGCGGGCGCTGAAACAGATCCTCCTGAACCTTCTGGCCAATGCGGTGAAGTTCACGCCGGACAATGGCACTGTCACGCTGAAGGCCCGGCCACGTGGCGACAAGCTGCGCTTCGAAGTGATGGATACAGGCATCGGCATTTCCGAACGCGACATCGAACGTCTCGCTCAGCCCTTCGTGCAGGTTGAAAATCAGTTCACCAAGACCCACCAGGGATCGGGCCTCGGCCTCGCCATCGCACGCTCATTGGTCGAACTGCACGGCGGCACGCTGGTCATCAAGTCGGAAGTCAAGAAAGGCACGACTGTCAGCTTCACGCTGCCGCTTGCAGAAAAAGAAGCTGCCTGAACAGACAGCTCTGAGCGGGACCGGCAAGGCCTGCGCTCACCCCCACTTAAAAGAACAGTAGAAACGGCTTCAAACCCGCAGCAATTCCGGCGGGTGCATTTCCCCAACTGGTTGTCCGCGCGACGTCCCGCTCTGCAGGAAGCAAGCGCTCGTCTGAAAGTGCCACACCTTCCAGACGAGCGCTGGTTTGCCTTAAGGACAAGAACAGGCAAGGATCAGTCGTTGCCGCTTGTCGCGGTCAGCGCGCTCAGAATGTCTCGCGAACGGGTCCACAGCAATGCGCCGCCCTCTTCAGGAAAAAACCGGCGGCTTGCGTTGGGCAGTCTGCTTTGGAGCGATTGCCCGAAGTCCGGCGAATGAACCGGACTGCCATCCTTGCCGCCATACCAGAGCGCAACCGGACAACTGATCCTTTCCAGATCAATCCCCCAAGGCCCGAGCGCCGCGAGCGTATCGAGGGCGTATCCTTTCGGGCCCTGCCGGAAACCTTCATGAAGCGCGTGCCTGTAGGCCGAGGCAAAGGGCTCAGCGCCATAGACCGCCTGGTCTTCCGGCGAGCTCATCGACAGGACTAGATCGTAAAAGCCATCCGGCTCGGCAAATTGTTCGAGCATGGCAGCAAAACCGCCCGGATCTTCCACCGCCTGACGAAGCATCTGCGTGACCTGCTCGGGTACACGGTCTGCAAATTCCGGGTGCGACAGGTCATCCTGGCCGGAGACAATTGCCAAAGAGGTCGCGATGCCAGATGCGGCAACTGCAAAAGCGAAGGGTGCCCCTTGCGAGAAGGCGACAACGGGAATGGAGTTTTTGCCCAGTGTAGCTGCAAGTTCAGCGATATCGCTTGCGACGCTGACAAGCGTCTTGCCGGGATCAGCGGAAGACGCGCCGAGCCCTGGCCTGTCCGGTGAGATCAGCCGGATATCGAGGTCTGCGAGATGATCCAGGCCGAAGCCGAGCGTTCCTGCCATGCCGGCACCTGTCAGGAACAGAACCGGATTACCTGCCTCCCAGCCCCATTCAGACCAGGCGAGCACACGGGTATCGGCAAGCGTGAGGCTGCCGCTTCGGTCCGGGCGACGGACCGCTTCATCAAAAGACTGAGTCATGACGTTTCTCAAGAAATGGGAGAGGGTTCGCTCAAAAGAGCGCAAAATGACTTGAAATCGGCCGCCGGCGCGGCACTTCCCTAGCCCAATGAAAACAGCTTGGCAATCCACATCCAAAGCGTGTCGCGATTATCTGAAAGTATCCTGCATCGCTTTTCGCGTTGAAAACTCGGATTTCAGACAGTGAAAAGCGATACCGATAAAACACGACTTGCTCTAGCTGCTGACCGTTTCGACCTCCCCGATCAGCCGCACGAAGGTCTCACGCACCTTGACCTGAAGCTCTGCAAGTTCCGCTTCCAGCCGGGTGAAGGTCGGGCTGCCCGAAGCCTGCACCAGAAGGTCCAGAACACCGCGCGGTGCCTCCGCCGGCACGAATTTTCCGGATAGAGCCAGTCGCAACACCTGGGTGAGCCGGTGATAGAGCCTGAGAGCTTCCAGCAGCAAACCGGCGTCGCCCAGGGTCAGGAAGCCAGCCTCACGCATCAGTTCCAGTGCCTTTTCCGTACTTTGGGCCAGGATCTCCGGGTTGTCCTGAGCATGCGCAAGCTGGAGAAACTGTGCCAGAAACTCGATATCGACCAGACCACCGGCGACCTGTTTCAGGTCCCAGACATCCTTGGTGCCTTTTTCCTTCTCGATCCGGGCCCGCATGGTGCGGACATCGTCAGCGAGCTTGGACCGGTCGCGCGGCTGAACAAGCGTGCCGCTGATGCTGTCGACGATCTTCTGCTTGAACTCGGGAGTCGTGGAGGCGATCACCCGCCCCCGCGTCAGCGCCATGTGTTCCCAGGTCCAGGCTTCCTTCTTTTGATAGGCTATGAATCCGTCGAGATTTGTCGCCAACGGCCCCGCGTTCCCGGACGGACGCAACCGGAAATCGACTTCGTAAAGCGAACCTTCCGCGGTTGGTGCGCTGAGGGCCGTTACCAGCCGCTGGGTCAGGCGCGTGTAGTATTGGGTAATCGCCAGAGGCCGCTTGCCATCGGACTGCTTGACGTCCTCGGGTGCTTCATAGAGCAAGATCAGATCGAGATCTGAGGCAGCGGTCATTTCGCGCCCGCCGAGCTTGCCCATGGCCAGAACGGCGACGTTGCCGCCGGGCACCGTGCCGTTGTTTTCACCGACATGCACGATCACCTGCTTCAGGATCCTGTCGACGACCACTTCCGCCAGCCGTGCCAGAGCGAAGCCCACCCGATCGGCCGAGAGCGTATCGGAAATCATCCGCAGACCGATCAGGAATTGCTGTTCCTGGGTGAAAATCCGCGCCCGATCCAGCGCTTCCTCGTAAAACCGGGCCTGAGCAAGTGTCCGGTCAAGCCCGGCACGAAATTCCTCAACGCTCGGCATGGCACCGAAGAAAGCCGGGTCGAGGACCGCGTCCAGCACGTGGACCCGCTTGGAAACCGTCTCGGCCATGCGCGGTGCTGCGCCCATGGTGGTCGCCAGAAGCGTCAGGAGCTGAGGATTGGATCTCAGCAGCGAGAACAACTGCACCCCGGCCGGCAGCTTGCCCAGAAAGCTGTCGAAGGCTCGCAGCGCGGCATCCGCATTGTCTGTCGCCGCAAGCGCACTGAGAAGCGCCGGATGCATTTCCGTCAACCGCTCGCGTGCCTTGGTCGAACGGGTGCAGGGATAACGGCCGAAATGCCACGACTTGACGATGGCTGCAGCTTCCGACGGCTGCTTGAAACCAAGGCTCACAAGGGTTTCCAGCGTGCCTGGGTCGTGATCGTCACCGGTAAAGACCAGATTGCCCAGTTCGGACGACAGCGCCGGTTCGTCTTCGAACAGCTCTGCATAGTGGTGCTGGACCGTCCGCAAACGCTCGAGCAATGCCGCTTCAAAGTCGGCAAGCGTATCGTAGCCCATCAGCGCGGACACTCTTTTCATGCCCTCTTCGTCCTTGGGCAGAAGCTGGGTCTGCTCGTCGTTCAGCATCTGGATGCGATGTTCGACATTGCGCAGGAACCGGTAGGCGTCTGCCATTTCGTCGCGCGTCTTGCCCTTGATCCAGTCGGCATCGACGAGTGCGTCCAGCATGTCGAGCGTGCGGCGCCCGCGCAGTGCCGGGTTTCGGCCACCGGCGATCAACTGCTGGGTCTGGACGAAGAACTCGACCTCGCGGATACCGCCGCGGCCGAGCTTGACGTTGTGCCCGGCAACGGCGATCGCCCCATGGCCCTTGTGCATGTGGATCTGACGCTTGATCGACTGGACGTCTGCAATTGCCGCGAAGTCGAGATATTTGCGCCAGATGAAGGGCACGATTTCATGCAGGAAGGATTCACCGGCAGGTATGTCGCCAGCACACGGCCGCGCCTTGATCAGTGCCGCACGTTCCCAGTTCTGCCCGAGAGACTCGTAGTAGACCAGCGCCGCGGGAACCGACATGGCAAGCGGCGTTGCCCCGGGATCGGGACGCAGACGCAGGTCTGTGCGGAAGACGTATCCGTCGGCAGTGCGGTCCTGCATGATTTTGACCAGTCGCCGTGTCAGCCGGACGAATTCCACGGGCGCTTCCGCCGATCCCGCCATCGGGGCCTTTGCCGGATCGTAGAGGACGATCAGATCGATATCGGACGAATAGTTCAGCTCGTTCGCCCCGTGCTTGCCCATGGCAAGGACAATCAGGCCACTATCGATTTCCGGTTTTTCCGGATCGTGCGGCGAGAACTTGTTGAGGCGGGCGAGGTCACCGAGGCAGAACCTGATTGCCGCCGTCAGCGCTGCGTCGGCAAACCCTGCCAGAGCGCCGGTCACCCGGTTGAGGCCGATCGCACCGGAGATATCGGCAAGGCCGAGCGTCAGCGCGAGGTCATGCTTGTAGAGACGCAAGGCCCGCATGATACCGGCCTCGTCTCCCGCACGCGCTTCACGGGCTGCTGCAAGCAGGTTTTCCAGCCGGGTTTCCGGCGCTTCCTGCAGCATGCAGAGCAGGCGCGGCGGATCTGCGAGCATCAGATCGCGCAGATAGGGAGAGTTTCCGATAATCCCGAGCAGGAAGCCTTCCAGGTCCGGCTTGTCCTGCAAGAGGGCATTCAGGGCCTCGCCGGCTTCGGCGTGAGACAGCAGATCTTTCAGGAACAGGGCTGCGTGATCGGGATCCGGTGCCGTTGGAACCACCGCGATCCGGTCGGCCAGAAAGCCCGCACCACCGTCCTGGTCAGTTCCCTTCTCCCGATTGCCCGGCCGTGCCGCCTTGTTCATGCCCGCTCCTGCTGCTTTCCGGTTTCACCGGCTTGAGATCGATCCGGGCACACAGTCCCGGGTCCTCATTCATGAAGCGCAAGTCTCCGCCATGCAAGCGGGCAACTGCCTTGACGAGGCTCAATCCAAGGCCTGTTCCAGGTTCGGATCGGCTTTCTTCCAGACGGACAAAGCGTTCCTTGACCCGGTCCTGATCCTTTTCCGGGATGCCGGGGCCATTGTCACTCACGCTGAGGACGATGCGGCCGTCTTCTTCGCGGCCACCAAGGCGGATACGAAAGTCACCGGTTTGCGGTCGGCCGTATTTCAGCGCGTTTTCGATCAGGTTCACCAGAACCTGGCTGATCAGATCGCGGTTACAGTCCGCCTTCAGGCCTTCGGGCAGATCGGTTTCAAGCTTGCCGCCTTCGTCTTCCACCAGCGGTTCGTACAATTCGGCGACTTCCGCGACCAGTTTGTTGAGGTCTGTGGCTTCCATCACGGAGCCCGGTGCCATGGATTCAACACGGGCAATGCGCAACAGTGCGTTGAAGATCCTCAGGAGCTGATCGGATTCCTCCAGTGTTGCTTCCAGCGCGCTCCGGTAGCCCTCCTCCCCCTTGGCTTCACGCAAGGCATTTTCGATCCGGGTTTGCAGGCGGGTCAGTGGCGTTTTCAGATCATGGGCGATGTTGTCCGTGACATCCTTCATCGACTGCATCAGGAGTTCGATCCGGTCGAGCATCGTATTGAGATTGATTGCCAGGCGGTCGAATTCGTCGTCATTGCCGGCGACGGGCAGACGGCCGGAGAGTTCTCCTTGCATGATCGTGCGGCTGGTGGCGGAAATCTCGTCGATGCGCTTCATCACCCTGCGGCTGACGAACAGCCAGGTGATTGCGGCCATCACCACAACCACGACCAGCCACAGGCGCAAGGCGTTGGCCAGAAGGTTGGAAAAACGAAGCTGGTCGCCAAGGTCCCGCCCGACCAGCAGACGAAACCCGCCGCGCAGTTCGAAGGTGCGCACCATTGCCTGACGCTCGACGTCTTCCGAATCCTGGCCGAGACGCGTGTAGCGCACCCGGCGCAGCCCGCCGTCGGCTTCTTCCAGAACGGTGGTCGGCAGGCGGGCGATATTGCCCACGAGGGCATTTCCCGCGAAATCGACGAGGAGATAAAGGCTTGCATCGGGATGGCGGGAACGCCGGTCGATGGTTTCGACAACATCACGCACGCCACCACGCACATAGACATCGGCGAGTGATTTCAATTCGGAATCGACGGACTGAACCACCTGTTCGGACATCAGGTTGTCGGTGTTGTCCGCGATGTAGAACAAAAGCACCCCGGACATGACCGTGAAAACGGCAATGTAGAGCAGCGACAGCTTGAAGGCTGTGGTTCTGGTGAATCTAGTGAGCCGCGTCACGGATCGTGTATCCGGCACCCCGGATGGTGTGCAGAAGGGGGGTGTCGAAACCCTTGTCGATCTTGCCGCGAAGGCGGGAGATATGAACGTCGATCACGTTTGTCTGCGGGTCGAAATGGTATTCCCAGACGTTTTCCAGCAGCATCGTGCGGGTTACCACCTGGCCGGCATTCTGCATGAGATATTCCAGAAGGCGGAATTCGCGCGGCTGCAAGGGGATTTCCATTTCACCGCGGCGGCAGGAATGCGCCATGCGGTCCAGTGTCAGATCACCGACGGTATAGGTGGTTTCGATCTGGCTGGCCGACTTGGGCCGCCGGGCCAGTGCCTCGACCCTGGCCTGCAATTCGGTAAAGGCATAAGGCTTGGGCAGGTAGTCGTCGCCGCCAGCCTTGAGGCCCTTGACGCGGTCATCGACCTGACCGAGGGCGGAGAGGATCAGCACCGGCGTGTGATTGCCTTCCCGGCGCAATTCCTGAATGACCGAAAGCCCATCCATCTTGGGCAGCATGCGGTCGACGATGAGAATGTCGTAGTCTCTGTCGTGTGCCATCTCCAGCCCGGTCTGCCCGTCTCCGGCCTGATCGGCGGTGTGGCCCAGTTCACTCAAACCCTTGACGAGGTAGCTTGCAGCTTCCGGGTCGTCTTCAATGACAAGAATCCTCAACATGTCATCCTTTTAGCTTGAGTTGGCCATAAAGAAAATGGCTGGCGGCGGCGATGGATGTGAGAGTCGCCGCCGCCAGTCAGTCAGGGTTTAGCAGATAAACCCTTGGCAATGACCGGCCCGTCGGGGTTTGGGGGCAGAGGGCAGGCCGGTCTTGCCTCACAGGTCCGGTCCGGGGCAGAACCGGTCCCTGATCAGGCGAGGTTCATGGGCAGGGCCACGAACCGGGTCGTGTCGTTGGTTTCAACCCGGAAGAGAACCGCCTTGCGGCCATCCTTTTCTGCCTTGTCCAGCGCCTTCAGCACGTCGGACGGGCTGTTGACCTTCATGCCGGCGACTTCCAGGATCACGTCCCCCGTGTTGAGGCGCTTTTCGGCTGCCGGGCTGTCCGGATCGATTTCGGCGATAACCACGCCGTCACCTTCCATGCCCGCTTCGGCCTTGGTGGTCAGAACCAGACCAAGATCGTCGAGGCTGGTCTTGCTTTCACCTGCTTCCGGCTGAACGGCTGCAACCTGTTCCTGTTCCTGCAGGCGGCCGAGCGTCACGGTGACGTCCTCTTTCTGACCATCACGCCAGACGGTGATGTCCACGTTGCTGTCCGGCTCGTAAGCCGCAATGATCTTCGACAGCTCGCGCGGTCCCTTCACTTCGGTGCCGTCAACGGCAAGGATTGTGTCGCCCGAGCGCAGGCCAGCCTTCTGAGCCGGGCTGTTTTCCTGCGCTTCCGCGACAATGGCGCCGCGGGCCTCTTCGAGGCCAAGGCTTTCCGCGATGTCATCGGTGACGTTCTGGATCTGAACGCCCAGCCAGCCGCGAACGACTGTGCCGTCGTCCTTCAGCTCCATGATGACATCTTGCGCGGTCGAAGCCGGAATTGCGAAGGCGATACCGACGTTGCCACCGGATGGCGAGAAGATCGCGGCGTTCACGCCGATGACTTCGCCATGCATGTTGAAGGCCGGACCGCCGGAGTTGCCGCGGTTGACCGGAGCATCGATCTGGATGAAGTCGTCGTAGGGACCAGCGCCGATGTCACGGCCGCGTGCCGAAACGATACCGGCCGTCACCGATCCGCCGAGGCCGAACGGGTTACCGATGGCGACTGTCCATTCGCCGACCTGCGGCGCTTCCTTGGCAAACTCGACGTAGGTGAACTTTTCGTCGCTATCGACCTTCAGAAGTGCCAGATCGGTGCGCTTGTCGGCGCCAATGAGCTTGGCATTGAATTCCTTGCCGTCGCGGTCGATGACAGTGAATTCGGTGCCGTTTTCGATCACGTGATGGTTGGTGACCAGGTAGCCGTCATCAGAGATGAAGAAGCCGGAGCCCTGGGAAATGCCATACTGACGCGGTGCACGGCGCTGGTTGTGCTGTTGCTGCTGGTCACCGCCCTTGCCACCGAACTCGCGGAAAAAGCGCTGGAACGGGTGGCCTTCAGGCAGGCCCTTGAAGAAATCTTCGAAGCTGTCGTTGCCGCCGCCGAAATTCATCATGCGCGGCTCTGCGGCCTGCTTGACCTGAACACTGACGACGGCCGGGCTGACGGCACTGACGACGTGGGAGAAGTCCAGCGGAGCCGCTGTGTCGACACGGACTGCATCCGCCAGAGCCATCTGGCTCGGGACGATGGTCTGTGCCGTCAGCAGTCCGGCTGCGCCGAGCGCAAAGACACCTGCCAACAACTTGGCGCGGCGGGAGCGCAGGGGAGAAACTGAGCGACTGTTTTGCATGTTGTCTTCCTCTTTCGAGATACGGTTTGAAAGCCATTTCCCGGACCGCTTGCGGGGACTGCGCTCCAGGTTCGAAAGTGAAAGTAGGTGAACCAGTCTTACAGGCGCCTGTCGGCGGCATTACGGTTTTGTAAGGTTGGGAAACGGACCGGAAAACGTAAGGAAAACCGCCAAAATCAAGCAGTGAAAAGCAGAAGCTTTTTCTAGGCCAACAGCCATGAGGTTGGAAAAATCCGTGCAGGCAGGCAAGAGACACGGAAACCGCACGAGGCGCAGTCCCCCTTCCCGCTTGATCGAACCTGCATGCGATTCGCCTGTCAGGGAAAGACAACCGGCATGTCTCCGGCCTGCCACCGGCACCATTTCGGCATCACCGCCTGAAAGCGGGAAGAGTTCTCGAAGGCCTCCAGCCAGGCTTTGAGGCGTGTCCAGTCTTCACCGTCGAACCAGCTTCGGTCGGTGTTGGCAAACTGTCGAACGAACGGCAGGATCGCATAGTCGGCAAGCGAGGCCCTACCGCCGAAAAGCCAAGGCATCCGGGACAGACGGCTGTCCAGTTTCCGAAGGAAGTCGGCACCTTCGGAGCGCTCGGTTTGCCTGTCCGAGTCCGGATGTCTGGTATCGTATTTGTAGCGGTCGAGATGGCGCTTGAACGGACCGTCGCAGGCACCGATCAATGCCAGCATGTCCTCAAGATTGCCTTCCTCCGGTTGAAGCCAGCTTTCAGGGTCGGCGCGGTTCAGGGCCCAGAGCATGATATCCAGGCTCTCGTCGATCACCGTTTCACCGACCTTCAGGCAGGGTACTGTTGCCGAGGGTGAGGTTTCCAGAAACTCCGGAGCCTTGTCCCGCAACACGATTTCCCGCAGTTCGACCCGTTCACCGCTTGCAGCAATGGAGAGCCTTGCCCTGATGGCATAGGGACAACGGCGGAAGGAATACAGGATAGGCATCGTAATCGCGGTCATGCGCGTCAAATGACGCATTGGCTCCCGCAGGTCAACATTGCCGATTACACCTCATTCCAACAAAACACTTGGTTGTTTTCACAGGTTATAAAGAAAGTTTGGCGAAACTTGTTCCGATAGGGTACGGACATGAGCGACTCGCTTCTTAAGCTTGCCAAGGACAGTTCTTCGGAAAAAAAACACGAGCTAGCCGAGCACGTGACCGGTCTGCTTGTTGCCCGCGCGGATGACCCCGGCTCCGAAGAAACCCATCTTCTGAACAACATGCTTGAGGGCGTCTACGATTCCCTTGCCCATGATGCCAAGCGCAAGATGTCGGAACGTCTTGCCGACGTTCAATCCATGTCCTCCAAACTCGCTGCGGCCATGGCCAGTGACGACCTGCCCGTTGCCCAGGCTGTTCTGGAACGCTCGAAATCTCTTCGGGAAGAAGACTTGCGCAAGATCGCCGAAACCAAGGACCAGGGATATCTCCTGGCCATGGCAAAGCGCGACCATGTCAGCAAGGATCTCAGCGATATCCTGATCAAGCGCGGCAGCAAGGATGTCAAGCAAACGCTGGCTGCCAACCTCGGCGCAGAGATTTCCATGCCGGTGTTCGAAAGCCTTGTGAAGCATATGCCCAAGCAGCTTGGCGAGCGCATCCGGCATCTGCGTAAATCCAACGAGGAATTGATCGAGGACCTGTTCCGGGACGATGGCGAGATCGCCGCAGGTGCGGAACTGGTCAGGAAACATGCCAAGATCAGCCCCAAGGCCTGGCTGATGGGTATCCGGCTTGGCAAGACCACTTTGAACAAGGCGGTCTATCAGCTGGCCCAGGAGCACAACCTCCTGGACGCCGTTGCCCTGCTTTCGTTCTTTTCCGGTCTGGACATGAAATATGTCCACAACCTGATGGTCCGGTTCGATTCCACCGGCATTGCCACCGTCTGCCGCGCCACCGGCATCGGCGCAATGGAATTTCAGGCGGTCTGCAAGGAGCGCTGCAAGCATCTGAAATTTCCGGAAAGCACCGGGAGCAAGTGGCTGACCAACTATCACATGCTCGATGATACCGATGCCCGCCGCCTTCTGGCACTGATGAAGATGAAGCTGAAAGCCGCCAAGCACGAACAGGCGGCCTGACCGCAGACGCTGGCGGGATGAAAATCCGTTTCGCGTTGAAGCGGAAATTGAGTTTCAAAATCCAAGTCATTGCCGTAA
The DNA here is from genome assembly GCF_054658235.1 of Roseibium sp. LAB1. NCBI lineage: Bacteria > Pseudomonadati > Pseudomonadota > Alphaproteobacteria > Hyphomicrobiales > Stappiaceae > Roseibium > Roseibium sp. LAB1. The sequence goes on from NZ_BAAGIB010000002.1 coordinate 361,947, forward strand.
AAATCGCCTAGAACTTGTGCAAATGCATATTTTTCAGGCGACTTTCATGCACTCTGACCGCAAATCAGGTTTTCGGCCAAGTTTCCGGACCGCTCTTGCTCCTGCGCTGCCTTGGCCGCAGCCGGCCGAGGCATTCCTGGCCATGCTTGGCGGTGCGGCGGGCATCGGCGCCTGCGCCCTCATGGTCTGGGGAATGCACGAATATGGAAGTTTACCGCTGTTTCTGATGGCTCCCCTCGGAGCCAGTGCCGTCCTCGTGTTTGCCGTTCCGAACAGCCCGCTCGCACAGCCGTGGTCCGCGATCCTCGGCAACACGCTGTCGGCAGTTTGCGGTGTGGCGGCAGTTGGCCTGCTGCCTGCCGAAACAGCCCCTGTCCTGGCTGTCGCGCTTGCCTTTGCCGCAATGATGCTCGGCCGGGCCCTTCATCCGCCCGGCGGTGCTGTCGCGCTGTTGATCGGGCTGTCGCCGAACCTTCTGACGGAAGTCGGTGCCGTGATGGTGGTCGTCAACACGGCTGTCATGACGAGCGTACTGGTGGCGTCAGGTCTGGTGTTTCATCGATATTCCGGACGTAAGTATCCCTTCAGAACCAGCCTTTCACAAAACGGGCCGCCACCGATGCGGCGCCTGGGACTGACCGAGGAAAATCTGTCGAGTGTGCTGACCAAGTTTCACCAGTCGACCAACCTTGGCGCGGTCGACCTGGCGCGGCTCGTGGCCGCGGTGGAAGCAGAGCTCATCCAGCCTCCATTCGAAGGGGTCTCATGCGCCGATGCCGTCAACCCGAATGATACGACTGTTCTTCCCGAGACGGACTTTCGCACCCTTGTCGGCAGACTTGAGCAAAGCGGGAAACCGGTCGTTGCCGTTGTCGGCGCGGATGGCCGTCTCACCGGCCTGGTCGACCAGCGTGACCTGTTGCACCAATTGACCGGGACCACGCAGGACATGACTTGTCCTCCAGAAACTCCGCTTGCCCGGGACATCATGCGCGCTCCCGTGACGTCTTTCGACGGCAGCCTGCCGCTTGGCGATGCACTGCATGTCATGGTTCGCGATAATCTAGATCATGTGCCGGTGAGCCAGGCTGGAACCTTCCTGGGATTTCTGACCAGATCTCTTCTGCTTGAGGCACTGGTCTGGCCGGTGGCGGACAGAAAGGCCGCCTGACACGGAGAGGCACAAGGACACCGAAAGGAGTTATCCGGAATGTGCGATGACGTCGATCTGCCTGGAGACCCTGTCTGCTTTGCCGACAAGCTGGTTGCCGGGTTTGTCGTGGATCAGCAGACGTTTCGTGATGTCAGCCGTTTCCGCACCTCCGAGCGCACCCGCCTGTATGAAAAGCGGAAGGCGCTAAGCAGTGCCGAGCGGACGGAAAAGACGACAACCCTGATCGACGAGCTTCGCCCGGTGCTGGAAACCGCCGGTTTTCAGACCATCTCCTTCTATTGGCCGATCCGCGGCGAACCGGATTTGCGCCCCTTGATGGCGGACCTGAGCAAGGCAGGGAAAACTGTTCTTCTGCCGGTGGTTCCGGAAAAGCAGACGCCGTTGATCTTCCGCCCCTGGCGCCCCGGATGTGCGATGACACGAGGCCTCTGGAACATACCCGTGCCGGAAGAAGGTCCGGCGCAGATACCGGAGGTGGTGATTGCCCCACTGGTTGGTGTCGACAGCCATTTCTATCGCCTCGGCAACGGCGGCGGCTATTACGACCGGACACTGGCCTCGCTGCCATCCAAACCACTGACGATCGGCATCGGATTTGCCTTTTGCAGGATCCCGTCGATCTTTCCGATGCCCTGGGATGTCCCGATGGACAAGGTCGTGCTGGACACTGGTCAAGAGGTGGATGAACAGGGAAAATGACCTCTGCTTCAACCGGGAGTTACTTAAAGCTACTTTTTGCTGGCAATCCGGGACACTTCATCAAACAAAGTAAATTTTCCCAAAGCAGGCATCTGCCGGCGAAACGCGCTACAAGTACTGTAAATAATACGGATAGCTCGACAGATTTATCCTTTTTTTAGCCTGCGCTTTAGACAGTTGTAAACTGTCTCCGCGGTACTGCTGTTACAAGAAAAACGGACAGCTCAAAGATGCTCAACGACCTTCTCAGTCTTGCCCAGGAAAGCACCCCGGAAAAGCGCCACCAGCTGGTGGAGCATGTTACCGAGCTTTTCGTACGCGGCGCGAACAGTTATCAGACCGAAGAAATTGCTCTGTTCAACACGGTGCTGGAAAGCATGCTTCCCACCATGGAACCGGAACAGAAGAAGGCGATTTCCGAACAGTTGGCGCCGATTGACGACACATCCAACAAGGTTGCCTATGAGCTTGCCCGCGAAGAGATCGACATCGCGCGGCCGATGCTGACGTCTTCCAATGCACTCAAGACGGAGGATATCCTCCGTCTGGCCAAGACCATGGGACAGGGGCACCTGCTGGCGATTTCCAAACGTCAACATCTTGAAGCCAATGTCACCGATGTTCTGCTGGAACGAGGCGAAAGCCCGGTCAAGCAGTCCGTCGCGGCCAACGCCGGCGCAGAGTTTTCCGAATGGGGGTCCCGTCTGCTGATCAAGCTGGCGGAACAGGACGAGAAAATTCGCGACGCCATGATGGAACGGGCGGATATTACCGAGTCAGACTACGACAAACTGATCAACCAGATGCCGGAAGCCCAACAGGCGAAGATCCGCCAGTTGCGCAAGGATAACGAGACGCTGATCCAGGATCTCTTCCACAAGGCCAGCAAGGTCGTCGCCAGTTCAAAGCTGGAACGCAAGGCGACCCGCATCAACGCCAAGGTCACGTTGAAGGAGATCCGGGCCGGGCAACGTTCGCTCAGCAAGGCGGTCACCCAGCTTTCGTTGTCCAACAACCTGTTCGACATCTGCTTCCTGCTGGCGGAAATGGCCGGGCTGGAGCAGAAATATGTCACCAACGTCATGGTCCGGTACGACTCCACCGGGGTCGCCGTTCTTTGCCGTGCCATGGGGGTGGAAAATGCGGACTACGCCGCCCTGTGCAAAGCCCGGGCGATGCACAACAAGCAGCCGCAATCGACCGCGGAAAACTGGTCCAACGACTACCAGTCGCTCACTGACCGCGACGCGCGCCGCCTGCTGTCCTTCATGAAAATCCGCTTGCAGACACTGGAAGGCCAAGCCGCCTGAGGCCGCCTTCCCCGCGACCTTTCACATCACCGGTTCATTCGCCGGGCTGCACTTCCCGCGTCACAACGGCAGCGCCCGCTTCCAGGGTGCGATGCACAGGACATTTGTCGGCGATTTCCAGCATCCGCTTCCGCGTTGCCTCATCCAGGTTGCCTTCCAGCGTGATCAGGCGCTCGAACCGGTCGATCTTGCCGTTGCGCGACTTGACGCTTTCCGCACAGTCTTCACAATCGGCCGCATGCACCTTGCCGTGCAGGATACGCGTGCCGATCCGTTCGATATCGAGGCCCTTGCGTTCGGCATACATGCGCAAAGTCATCACCGTGCAGGCACCGAGCGCCGCCGAAAGATATCCATAGGGTGAAGGACCGCTGTCGAATCCGCCAACGTCGGCAGGCTCGTCCGCAATCATCCGGTGCTTGCCGCTGGTGACCATGACCTGGAACTTGCCCTGCCCCGTCTCCACCACCTCGACACCATCCTTGGCCTCGTCGCCGGCTTGCTCCGCCTCCGGATCGAGATAACGCCCCACCCAGCCGGCAATCACACGTGCGGCATAGGCGGCGTCCCGGCTTTTGGACAGAAGGTGATCGGCTGTATCGAGAGAGACGAAGCTTTTGGGATGCTTGGCACCGACGAAGATGCTGGTGGCGTTGTCGATGCCGACAACGTCATCGAGCGGTGCATGCATCACCAGAAGAGCCTTGCCAAGATTGGTGACCTTCCGGCGAACGGACTGGGCTTCCAGATCCTCCAGGAATTCCTTGCGGATGGTGAAGTTACGCCCCTCGAGAGAGACTTCCCCTTCTCCCTGCCGGCGGATTGTATCCTCTGCGCCCTTGAAGCTGCGGATCACATGATCGGCATCAGCCGGAGCGCCGATGGTCACGACGGCTCTGACTTCGGGAATGTCGGCGGCAACGGACAAGACCGCAGCCCCGCCGAGCGAATGGCCGATCAAGAGCTGCGGTGCCTGGTAGTTCCGACGCAGATAATCGGCTGCGCGTTTCAGGTCTTCCACATTGGAGGAAAAGCCGGTCGAGGCGAAGTCGCCACCACTGCCGCCAAGCCCGGTGAAATCGAACCGCAGCACGGCAATGCCTTCCTGCGAGAGAGCGCTGGCAATATGTCGTGCGGCGGCAATGTCCTTGGAACAGGTGAAACAGTGCGCGAACAGCGCGAATGCCCTGATCTTGCCCGTCGGCAGGTCCAGCCGGGCTGCAAGACTTGCGTCATGTGCTCCGTCGAATTCCAGTTTCAGCGGGTGTTGTCCCATTTGCGAGCCTCCATGCGGTCACTCGGCTTCAGGTAAGCACACCTGATTGTCATGCAAGTCACGCATTGGTGTGAACACAGTGACCGCAGTTCTTGAACGACCTTTCAGGAAATCAGGACAGACGCCCCAGAGATCGTGGCCAGAGCGGTCAGTCCGCCTTGTCGAGCAATGCCTGCAGGCGGCGTTCTTCTTCGGCCGTCAGGCTGGGAGCGGACGTATCGTTTGCCGCGGAACGATTGCGGGCACGCTTGCGCAGGGCTGCGACAATCGCAATCAAGCCTGCAATCAGGGCAACGGGGCCGGCAGCCCAGAGAACGATTGTGTGCCAGGCGAAGCGGGGCTTCAGCAGTACGAATTCACCATAGCGTGATACAAGGTAATCGATCACCTGCTCGTCACTGTCGCCAGCGACCAGTCGCTCGCGTACCAGGACGCGCAGATCCTTGGCCAGCGGCGCGTCGCTGTCATCGATGGACTGGTTCTGACAGACCATGCAGCGCAGTCCCGCCGACAGTGCCCGCGCACGGCCTTCCAGAACCGGATCGTCCAGTACTTCGTCGGGCGCAACGGCAAGAGCCGGTGCGGCAAGCAGGCTCACACAGAGCAGCAGGGCAAGAAATACACGCTGTATCATCCGGTCACTCCGCCGCCGCCACGGTCTGCTGACGCTTGCGCGCCGGTTTCGGGGCCCCCACGCGCAGCCGCCTGTCGGCGATGGAGAACACCGCACCGAGGGACATGATCACACAGCCGATCCAGATCAGGGTGATCAGCGGCTTGAAATAGACCCGCACATCGACCGCTCCGTCGCCACGCCCTTCGCCGAGCGACAGATAGAGCTGCGAAACCCCCGCGGTGTAGATGCCGGCTTCCGTTGTTGGCATCTGGCGCGCCGTATAAATGCGCTTGGAGGGGTCTAGCTCAGCCACCAGGGTTCCACCCTGACGGATGGAGAAGTGACCGACTTCTTCAGTGTAGTTGGGACCGCGGCGCGGCGCGGCGCCTTCGAATGTCATCTGGTATCCGGCAAGCTCGACCACGTCGCCTGGACGCATGGTCAGCACACGTTCTTCCTGAAATGCGGAAGCCGTGACAATGCCGAGCACAGTAAGGCCGATGCCGAAATGTGCGGTGGCCGTTCCCCAGGCAGATCCCGGTAGACCGACAAGACGGGCAAAGCCACGCTTGAAGCCTATTTCAAAGAATTTGACACGGGTCACGATTTCGGAAATCGCACCCGCCATGACCCAGACCGCCAGCCCAACGCCAAGCGGCGCCAGCACCTTGTCCATGCCCCAGGCCCAGTAGCAGACCAGCGTCAGCAACAGGGCAAGACCGAAAGCCGCATAAAGCCGCTGGCAGGCGGCACCAAGATCAGCCCGCTTCCACGACAGGATCGGACCGAAGGGCACTGCCAGGAGCAGCGGCACCATCAGGGGACCGAACGTCAGGTTGAAGAACGGTGCACCGACTGAAATCTTCTCGCCCGTGACTGCATCCAGCACCAGCGGATAGAGCGTGCCGACAAAGACCGCTGCACAGGCTGCAGTCAGGAACAGGTTGTTCAGCACCAGTCCGCCTTCCCGGCTGATGGGGGCGAAGAGGCCACCCTGCTTCAGCATCGGTGCCCGCCAGGCATACAAGGTCAGCGATCCGCCAATGAAGACGCACAGAAGCCCCAGAATGAACACCCCGCGAGCCGGATCGGTGGCAAAGGCATGAACCGAAGTCAGGACGCCGGAACGCACCAGGAAGGTGCCGAGAAGCGACAGCGAGAAGGTGAATATTGCCAGCAGCACCGTCCAGACCTTGAGCGCCTCGCGCTTTTCCATGACGATTGCCGAGTGCAACAGCGCAGTTCCTGCCAGCCAGGGCATGAAGCTGGCGTTTTCGACCGGATCCCAGAACCACCAGCCGCCCCAGCCCAGTTCGTAGTAGGCCCAGTAGGAGCCCATGGCGATGCCGAGCGTGAGGAAACACCAGGCAAGCAGCGTCCAGGGCCGCACCCAGCGAGCCCAGGCCGCGTCGATGCGCCCGAGGATCAAGGCGGCAACGGCAAAGGAGAACGTGATCGAGAAGCCGACGTACCCGATGTAAAGCAGGGGCGGATGAATGGCGAGGCCGATATCCTGCAGGATCGGATTGAGGTCTGCCCCTTCAAGCGGCGGATTGGCGATCCGCGCGAAGGGGTTGGACGTTGCCAGCAGAAACAGGATGAAACCGGCGGACACCCAGCCCTGGACCGACAGCGTCACCGCCCTCAGATCAGCCGGCAGATTGCCACCGAAGAGGCCGACCAGAGCCCCGAAGAACACCAGGATCAGCACCCACAGAAGCATCGAGCCTTCGTGGTTTCCCCAGACGCCCGTGAACTTGTAGATCAAGGGTTTTGCCGAATGGCTGTTCTCGACAACGTTCAGCACCGAGAAATCGGAATTGAGATAGGCGCCCGTCAGCACCGCAAAGGACAGAAGGACCAGGAGAAAGAGCATCACCGAGACTGGCGGTGCCACCGCCATCAGACGCTCATCCTTCTTGAGCGCACCCCAGACCGGCAGAACGGATTGGACAAGTGTCAGGGCAAAGGCCAGCACCAGCGCGTAATGTCCGAATTCGACGATCATGTCCGTTCCTCTTCCTCACCGGCACACCGAAAAATCAGTTCGGAGTGCCTTCTTCACCCTGCCAGTGTCCCTGCGCCTTCAGCGCTTCGGCCACTTCCTTGGGAATGTAGTTCTCGTCGTGCTTGGCCAGCACACTGTCTGCAACGAAGACCCCATCCGCCCCCACGACACCTTCGGTCACCACGCCCTGCCCTTCCCGAAAGAGGTCCGGCAGGATGCCCTTGTAGGTAACGGCAACGGTATTGGCAGTGTCGGTCACACGGAAGCGGACTTCGGCATTGTCCGAGCGCACGACCGAGCCCTCCTCGACCAGCCCGCCCAGCCTGATACGCTGACCGGGTGCTACCCCATTCTGGGTAATCTCGGTCGGGCTCTGGAAAAACACGATCTCACTTCTCAGTGCGATGAGAATCAGTGTCAGGGCAACGGCCAGTACCGCGCCTGCCGCTCCTATAAGGGTCAATCGTCTTTGTTTGCGTGTCATCAGCGAAGCGTCCGATTTTCAATTCTCCGGCGCAACCGCGCCGCTTGCGGCAAGTTCGCCGCTCAACCGTCAGATAGACCAAGCTGACTGGCAGCGTCCTTGATCATGGACAAGTCTTCCGGCTTGTCGGCATAGGCCGACAGAGCTTCCGCGAGAGCCTTTTCCGCATCCTGTTTCTTTCCCAGAACCATATAGGCGCGGATCAGCCGGTTCCACTCCTCCACCGATCCGCCTTCGGTCGAAAGACGCTCGGCAAGCCCGGCAACCATATTCGAGATCATGGCCTGACGGTCATCCGCGTTCATTTCACCTGCGGCTGCGACCTCTTCCTGCGAAGGTCCGCGCAAGGTGTTAGCAGCAGGTGTTTCGCCGGTCAGCCTGGCCATTTCCTGGCGGGCGGCTCCAACCCAGGCGGCTGTCTCGTCGGCGCCTTCAAGGAGAGCCTGCCAGGCGGCAATCGCGTCGTCGTTGCGACCTTCCTGGCCAAGCGCGAGGGCCAGAAAGAAACGCGGCTTCACCGCACCCGGCTCCAGTGCAACAGCTTGTTCAAATGCAGCGCGGGCATCGGCGGTCACCAACCCCTGGTTTGCGATCGTCAGGGCTTCGCCCATGTCGGTCAGCCAGGTCTGCCTTGGTCCGAGGATCCGAATCGCGTTGGAATAGGCCTTCGCAGAGGCTTGCGGCTGGCCGAGGGACAGATAGACCGGAGCAATGACCGCCCAACCTTGTCCGTCTTCCGGATTTTCCGCCAGATGCCGCTCGACACGGGCTACCAGCAAGTCGACGGATTGTTCTTCCGCCGGCGCAGTGAGACGGCTCAGCAAGGGCTGGTCGGGGAGATCGGGAGAGCCCAGAACGAAGTAGAGTCCGAATGCTGCGACCGGCAGTACCAGCAGGGCAAGCCCTTGCGCCAGCTTCAGTCGTCCACTTTGTGGCGCGTCCTGTTTCGCGGTGTCATCCCTGTCATGCGCAGCAAGCAACCGGCGCGCGATTTCCGTTCGCGCAGCGTCAGCAGCTTCGATATCGATCAGTCCACGCTCGAGTTCCGTTTCGATCGCGGCAAGCTGCTCGCGGTACACCGCTTCGTCCGCGCTTGAAGACGCAGCCTCCTTGCGCCGCCGCGTGCGCGACAGGGGAACAAGTACCGACAATGTGGCAGCCCCGGTCAACAGGGCAATCAGGATCCAGAACACCATGGCCGCACTATAGACAATTCAATGCGAACAAAAGCAAGGTGGCTGGACTGTGACCGGCGGTCGCGGCGCAAACAATTCAGTGATGATGATGGGCCCGCGAATAACGGTTCAAGCGCGATTGCCGGACCTGGGAATGCAGCTACTTGACGGATGGCCGATCAGCGACGGCCGAGAGCATTGGCCACCAGTTTGCGCTCCGGGCTGGGGCTGGCGACACCATCGTTCTTGCTCGCCTTTGCAAAGGCGGATTGCCGGCTACGGCGCAATTGGGAGGCATAGTCCTCGCCGAAATAGATTTCCGACAGCATGACGGCGACGTCAGCAGCAGCGGCCTGCGCCTCCAGTGCCGGGCCCTTGGCCTTGCCCAGGTCGGTGATCAGCGACCGTGTCAGGATCTCAAGGGTCTGCTCCACAGCCTGGCGGGTGCGCTTGCCGATTTCATTGACGGCGAAAGTTTCGGATGCATTCCGCACCATCGCGACGACGCGCAGCGAACGAACGGCATCGTCTATCGCACTCTGATCGATCTGCAGTTTGCCGCTCTTGTCGAATTTCGGCACCTGCAGAGCCCGGCGCACGCTGCTGTGGGCACTGTTCAATTCGCGAGTGACAACGCTGGAAATGCTGCGTTTGGTCTCCGCCAGGCGCTTGTGCCACCTGCCCGTTACCGAAAGATCCATGTCACGCTCAACACCGCGTACGAGCGTGTGATACTCCGACAGAGCCTGCGAGAAGGCGACAGGGTCCGGATTGTTGTTGCGGTGTTCGAGCGCCAGGATCTGTAGGCGCTCGGCCTCGCTCATCACCACGTCCACGAATGGCGCGAACTGGGATTGGGCAATGGCTTTGGGATCGCTGTCGCCCGCCAGTCGTCCTGCAAAGGCACACAATGCCGACGGCATGTCCGACCGGTCCACGAGAGCGGCTGCGATCACCGGAACATGATCTGGAAAGCGTGCGGTGCATTTGTCGACCAGCCGCAGAACATCCGTGTCCTGTTTCAGACGGTGTTCGTTGATGCGATCGGGTATGTTCTGCAGGAAGGGAACCAGCCAGCGCTCCGCTGCGAAGATCTTCTGGATGTCGCGAACTTCCGCGATCCCGCGCTCGCCACCAAGTTCGACGGCCATCAGGCGCTTGTCTTTTTCCGAAATCTCCGCGCGGCGGAGCATATCTCCGATGGCGTCAACCGCACGTGAGCGCAACGCCTGAACCAGCGCATCCACCCGCTCACCGCTGACGGCAGCATTTCCGGCCTGCTCCAGCACGAGGCGGATATCCGCGGTCATGACATCCCGGCTGAGCCAGTTCCAGACCCGTTCGAGAATACCGCGTTGGATTCGGCCTTCCTGCCGGGTCGGCAGCATTTCGTTGATCAGAAAATCATCCAGCGGTGTGAAGAACATACGCTGTATCTGGCCGCGCCGCTGCGCGCCGCCCGGCATGCCCGGTGTAACCGGCTGCGGTTTGCGTATGAGGGCCACGGCTGCGGCAAGTACAAGCTGGATATGCGGATCGGCGAGCTTTTGAACCTTGGCCCGTTCCAAATTCCTGACCAGAGCCTCAACCGCCTTGGGGCTCAGACTTCTCAGATAGGTTTTGATTTTGGTTTCAAGCTGGTCCGAATATGCCATTCACAGCGTCAACATCGCGATCCGTTTCAACGCAAGTTTAACTGTAGAAGACTTAAGCAAGTGTTGAGAAAAACCATAGGGAATTTAAAGCACTTGGGACTGCGCAGCCTGGACGCCGCACACGGCAGAGCCGGTTTCCGACGATTGCCGGATCAGCCAATCACCTGCCAGCTACCCTGATCGGTTTCGCAAGCCGTGCCGCGCGCCTGCAGGGTTCGCCCCTGAAGCACCATCTCGTGGGTGAATTCCCGGCAGCTGGTTTCGTTGACGAAATAGACCGGGCCGGGACGGACCTGACCGCTGCGGCCAGTGCGCTCGTTCTGCCAGGCAACCGAAACCCCAAGGCCGCGCGCGCGCAACGCCCGGTTCTGCGCATCTTCCGCCGCCCTGCGATCAGACGGTTCAAGCGCATTGCCGAATTCGTTGTTCACCAGCACGGATATGGCCGTATTCGCTTCCGAACCGGCGACATTCGCATTCGGGTCACCGAAAAAGGACCCCCAAGTGTTGCTGTCTCTCGACCCTGACGTCATGGAGCAGCCTGCCAGAACCATAGCAAGAGCAAGACACGAGGCACCGCGAAGACGCATTCTTGAAAGCTCCAAGTTCTGCGGGATTCAACCAGAAGCGGTTAAAATCCGTTTGCTGACCATTTTCAAAGGCTAACGCAACTCGATATGCGCTAGAGGGCGTGAAACCGGCGGAAACCGGTCGGTGAATCAGTGTTATTTTCAATTTGTGGCCGAACTTGGCCACAACCATGTCTTTATTTCCGCGATTTGCATCACATCCTATCACAGTCCCGCAAGGCGGGTCTTATCGATCCTGATGTAAATCCCCTATTCCTTGCTGAGCGCCGGCAGAACCAGGCGTGCCTTCAATCCTCCGAGGGGTGAGCTGTCGAGGTCGAAGGTACCGCCGTAAAGGGCGGCGAGATCGGCCACGATCGACAGGCCAAGCCCCGTACCGGGCACGGTTTCATCCAGTCGCCGCCCCCGTTTGATGGCTTCGGCCCGCTGTTCCGGCGTCAATCCCGGACCGTCATCCTCGACCGTGATTGTGAACATCTCACGGTTCGTGGCCGGGTCGTTCAGGGGCGCCACCTGCACGCGAACCTTGGAACCTGCCCATTTGCAGGCATTGTCGATCAGATTGCCGCTCATCTCTTCAAGGTCCTGGCTTTCTCCGCGGAAGCGGATAGCCCCGGCCTGCGAAAACCCGACATCGACACCCTTGTCCTGATAGATTTTCCCCATGGCGCGGATCAAACGGGCAAGGACCGGCTCGGTTTCGCAGGAGACCCCGATGACCCGCCGCTGCGCCGCCATGCGGGCCCTCTCCAGATGATGCTGGATCTGGGTCGACATGATCATTGCCTGTTCGGACACCTTGTCCGCCAGAGGACCGCCGGATGCCCTCGCCTCGTTGGAAATGACCGACAAGGGTGTCTTCAGTCCGTGGGCAAGGTTACCGACATGGGTTCGTGCCCGCTCGACGATTTCCTTGTTCGACACAATCAGCGCGTTCAGCTCCACGGCCAGTGGCGCGATTTCGCGCGGCAGCGCTTCATCGATGCGTTCGGCCTCCCCCTGCCGGACTGCCGAGAGTGACGCGCGCAAACGCGCAAGCGGCCGCAAGCCGAATTTCACCTGCAGGAATATTGCCAGAATAAGCCCGAGCCCGACAATGCACAGGGTGATGGCAACCAGCCGCCCGAATTCGAAGATATCCGCCCAGAACCCAGCCGTTGCAGCCCCGACAGCAATTACATAGGCAGCATCTCCGACCGTGATTCTTTGTTGCAGCACGCGGATTTCGTCACCTGTCGGACCGACGATAAACCCGGCATTGGCATCGTCCTGCCCGATTGGCGGTGTGTTCAGTGGATCACCGACAAGGGACTCCGACGCGTAAAGGATCGACGGGCTGTCAGCACGGCGGACCGTCCAGTACCAGCCTGACAGGGGCAGGGAAAAACGCGGATCACCACGATAGGTCGGCGCGGTCAGGACCGCTGTTGCCTGGTCCGCATTGGCGTCGGCATTCGTTGCCAGCATTTCGGCAATCAACGCCTTGATATGAACCTCAAGCTGCGCATCGAACGCCCGCTCGCTCGCTCTTTCATAGAGGCTGACCAGAAAGACCCCGGCGATGGCAAGCGCAATGGTGGACCAGACCGCTGCCACGAACACCAGACGCGCGGAAAGCGAACGCTGGGGCCGGTTCAAGGGCCTGGCTTCCCGGTTGGCAGCAGTATCAGGTGTCACTCGCCGCTCCCAGGCGATATCCGAGCCCTCGGATGGTTTCGATCATGTCCGAACCGATCTTCTTGCGCAAACGGCCGACAAACACTTCCACCGTGTTGGAATCACGGTCGAAATCCTGATCGTAGAGATGTTCGGTCAGTTCGGTGCGGGAAATCACCTTGCCCTGGTGATGAAGCAGGTAGGACAGCAGGCGGTATTCATGCGACGTCAGCTTGACCGCACTGCCATCCACGGTCACCCGGCCGGACCTGAGATCCAGCCGCACCGCACCGCAAGTGAGTTCGTTGGAGGCGTGACCGGCGGCCCGGCGCACAAGCGCGCGCACGCGGGCCAGCACTTCTTCCATGTGGAAAGGCTTTGCGACGTAATCATCCGCACCGGCGTCGATGCCCGCCACCTTGTCTGACCAGCGATCACGTGCGGTCAGGATAAGGACCGGCATGGTCCGCCCGTCACGGCGCCAGTTCTCAAGAACGGACAGACCATCGAGAGATGGCAGGCCGAGATCCAGGACCACCGCGTCATACGGCTCGGTATCGCCGAGAAAATGTCCGTCCTCGCCATCTGTCGCACTGTCGACCACATAGCCGGCCTCTTCCAGGGCGGCCACCAGCTGGCGGTTCAGATCGGTATCGTCTTCGACAACAAGAATGCGCATGAAATTCAACTTTTTGAATAAAGGATCCGGAACCAGATCAACCAGCCGAAACCCGGCAGGAAGATGTCGCTTCTATCAATTACCTGTTGGCATTGACTGTGACAGTTGTCACCTTGCCACCCTTTAGGACCGACAACAGATAGACATAGCCTCCACCCTGCTGGCAAAGCTGGGCCTTGACGATTTCGCCGCCGGCCTGCCCCGCAACCGCACCAAGCGGGGCGGCCTTGCCGCTGGCCACGGCTTCGCGGGCTTGCGACTGGGACAAGCAAGCGGCTTGCGCCGGCGCGATGACGGCGAAGGTCAGGATCAAAAGGGCTAATATCTGTTTCACGTGTTCGATTCCGGTCTGCTCACGAAGTCATGCGCAAGGTGTAATCAATTTCACCTGAACGCAAGCTGAACCGGTTGTTTGGATTTCTACAGAATCCCCTTGCTCGCCGACATCTTTCCGGTACCGCGTCAGCCCAGCGCCACTTCGTCGGCCTGCAGATCGTCGTAACGCCCTTTGAACTGCTCGAACACCTGCAACGTACGCCGTGCGATCCCTGTCCAGCCGAACACCCGGCGGGCGAACCGGGCGCCTTCCACACAAAGTGTCTCGCGCATCCAGGTGTATTGCATCGGCATGTTCAGCATGGCCGCGAATTCCTCCGGCCGCTTGGGATCGGCGACCAGCGCGTGACGTCCGAATTCGATCTGCTCGAACAGGCCGCCGTGAATGGTCACCACCGTCGGCGTGCCGCAGGCCATCGCCTCAACAGCGGTCATGCCGAAGGGCTCATAGCGGGACGGCAGCGCGAATATGCCCGGTCCACGGTAGAAATCGGCAAGATCCTCGTCCGCGACATAGCCGCGCCAGCTGATGGCGTCGGCCACACCCAGGGATGCGGCGATCTCTTTCCACTGCGCAAGCAGCGCCTTGTCGCTATCGGAGTTCGCACCGGCGGCAAGCACCAACCGCGCGTCAGGCTGCAGCTTCAGGAGGCTCGGCAAGGCTTCGATAATGAGGTCGTAGCCTTTGTTTTCCGCCGCCCGACCGACAACATAAATATCGGTTTCCCGGAAATCATGCTTCCGGCGCGCATCCGCAACCACGTCAGGGGTTGCAGGCGTAAACCTGCCTTCGTCGATGCCCGGCGGGATCATGGTGATGTGCTCACGCGGCAACTGGTATTGCTCGACGATCAGGTCGGTCTGCTGCTCGGTGGTGGCGATGATGTGGTCACAATTGCGATAAAGAACGAATTCCTTCTGGATCCGCTCCTTGAAGCGGTATCCGGTCATCTCTTCCTCGCCGGCCCCCTCCATGTCGTGCTCTTTCCACCAGCCGAGCGAATGCGGCGTGTGAATGTGCGGGATCTGAAGTTCCTCGGCGATCTTCTGGCCCGCGACACCCGCGTCCCAATAGTGCGAGTTGATCACGTCGTATTGCAGCTTGCGATGGCGGATCATCGCCAGCGCATTGGTGACGAAATCACCGTACCAGTCGTGCATGTCTTCCTTGCGGATGAACTCGGATCCGCCGAAGGGCACGCGCACGACTCGCAGGTTTTCGTTGATGATATCCTCGGCCGGCTGGTCTTCGAACTGGCGCGTCATGACATCGACCCTGTAGCCGAGCCGCGCGAAGCGTTTTGCCAGTTCCAGTACGAAGACCACCTGGCCGCCCGTATCCGGCTTGCCCAGTTCCGGCGATCCGGCCACGTAACCGTGCAACGAGATCATCAGAAGCGAACCGATATTTTGCTTGTTCATGTGTTGTTACCTTGTTCGTGTGCTTTTGGTCTCCATCTTCCCAGGCGTTCTTTTGCTCTTTTTGCTCATCGGCCGGCCGGCGTTGCGGCAGGCAGCGGTCCTTCAAGGACCGGATCACACTGCCGATTGCGGCAGAAGGCCCAAAACCGTCAACCCTTCCAGCACGCCGGCCGCATGATGGGCGGCAGCCAGATAGGTCTTGTGACGCGGCAGGGCCAAGAGAAGTTCCTGGCGGGCATTGCCGACTGCAATGGCCTTGCCTGCGGCTTCGAACAGGGCAAGGTCGTTGCCGGAATCCCCGGCTGCAATCGTCCGTTCCATCGGAATGCCAAGATGGCTTGCCAGATGGCGCATGGCAGCGTCCTTGCCAGCACCGGGGGCGAGAATGTCCAGGTCGCTTGTCCCTGAATAGATATGCCCGAACGGAATGCCCGCGTTCCGGAGTTCGGCAAGAATGGCGTCCACACCGCCTTGTCCCGGAACGGCAAAACTCGCCTTGCCGCCCGTCTGGAACTCGTCGTCGTGCGCATCATACCCCAATTTCCGGACGATTTCGCGAACCTCCTCGTCAGGCCAGTCGATAAACCGGCTCTGCCAGCTTTCCAGATACAAACGGCCCAGACGGATTTCGGTTCCCAAACCGGTGATGATTGCGTCCGGTTCAAAGTCTTCGGGGAAGTAATCTGCAAGTGTCTGGTCGACACTGGCGGCCGGGCGGCTGGAGTTGAGCGCCAGTTTCAACGCCGGCCGAGCCTTTTTCAACTGCTGCCACAGCCGATCCAGATCGGGCTGGTTGCCGGTCAGGGTGTCGTCGATGTCGCTGACCAGCAGCCAGGTGTCACTGTTGCCCGCGTGCCCGGTCACCGGCCCTCCCCTTCCTGATCAGGCGCCCTGTGCGTAACCGCATAGACAGGTTCGACCAGATCCTCCGTCACCGGACGGCTCAACGTCTCGACAACCAGGTCCCTCAGGCAGACGGCAGCGCTTTCGGTATAGAAGCCGATACCGCCCTCGACAAAACTGTCGTCAACCAGCGAGAGCACGACATACCCGTCGATCGAGAACTCGAAATATAGGCCGTGTGCCACAACTTCGATCTGCCACGGGCCGTGATCGCTGCCGCGAAAATGAGCTTCCTGAAGCGGATCGTAGCGGAAGGCATGCTCGAATTCCGGTGTCGGGTTTGCTCCCCAGGCGCGCATCTGGGCGATGCCATTGACGAGATCCAGAGAGAGATAATAGCCATCTCCCTCGTCGTTCATCCTGAGAACAAGGCCGGTTTTGCCCAGCCCCTCCAGCATAAGCTGTGCCCTCAGGCGGAAGTCCTCGTGCTTGCCGGGCAGGATGAAGGCTTCATAGCCGCTCTTGCAGGACAGATGCAGCCCGTCCGGCCGATCGACGGCCGAAGCATGCGGATTGGAATAAAGAACCTTGCACTGGTAGGACGCGGTCACGATCTGGCGTTGCGTGACCAAATCCGTGAAGTCGGAATTCGATTTCAGCTTGAGCCGGCCGGCACTGTCGGTCACCAGCTCCTTGGGCGGCGGCAGCAACTTCTTCACGACCTCCCGGCCGTAGACGTGCTCGGTCTTGGAAAAGAAATTGAACAGCAGCAAGCGGTCATCAGTCCGGCAGATCCGGCCGGCATAGTTGCCGGTGGGCAGGATCACGTTGTCGAAGAAGTTCTGGTAAGGGCCATCGATCGTCTCGGAATACCAATAGTGAATCTTGGTATCTTCGCGTATGGACCCCATCAGGTAATAGCGACCGTCGAGACGAAACAGGTTTGGTACTTCGACGTCGTCATACAGGCCGGGACGATAAAGCGGAGCTTCGAACGTGAACTTGTCCGGCCTGGCTTCCCGCGCAAGCCCCACGCAGCCGCGCCGGATCACCGGACCGTCCTTCACCCTCGCGGAAGCCAGCAGCAGGCGCTCGCCCGTGTCTTCGTCGATATAGAAGAACGGATCGCGGAAACTGACCCACTGGCGACCTTCGTCAACAGTGCTTTCATAGAGCGGTCCCGGCACCTGCAGGGGATAGTTGCCGTGATTGCAGCGTTCCCAGGTATAGAGATCCTTTGATCGCGCCAGCCCGACCCGTTGCACCCGGCCATATTCCGCCCTGGCAAGGCCGGTATAGAACATGCGCCATTCGCCCTTCCGGTCAGGATCGGGCGTCACATGCATCGTCCAGAGCATGTCATCGTCCCATTCCCCGGGCTCACCGACAAACAGCGCGTTCTTGACGCGGCGCCAGGTCATGCCGTCGGTGCTGACGGCATGCGCGATGAAGTCGTGATTGGGCAGCACCAGATGGAACAGATGATAGATGCCGTCGTGATAGACAACATCGACGTCGCCAATGTCCGACCGCAGAAATCCATGGGATGCATACATGTCCTAACCCTGCCCAGA
The DNA here is from genome assembly GCF_054658235.1 of Roseibium sp. LAB1. Lineage (NCBI taxonomy): Bacteria > Pseudomonadati > Pseudomonadota > Alphaproteobacteria > Hyphomicrobiales > Stappiaceae > Roseibium > Roseibium sp. LAB1. Next base: position 379,444 of record NZ_BAAGIB010000002.1, read on the forward strand.
TGTTTCAACAGGATCAAGTGCCTAAGCCAAAAAATTTGCAGTGCAACATGACCGGTCGGAGCAAGACGTCCCGTCCGCCATGCCCTTTGGTCACAGCCGGCTTGCCCGACACCGGCTCAAAGTTGACGCGGAAGCGACCAGATCGCAGCCATTCGCGAGATCCCGTGCACTCCGCCAAATGCCTACAATATGATCGCACCAGACAAGATTACGGGTCATATTCGCATTCCCTTCAGGGCAGTATCCTCTAGAATGACACCATGATGGGCCGCCATTCGACCTCACTTCGGGACCTCCGCCGCGAACCGAACGCTGCGCGCAAGGCCTTGCGCCTGGTCTGCCGTCTTTGCGCCTTGCTGCCATTGGTGCTTTTGCCTGCCCATGCCTCGGCCTGTTCCCTTTCCCTGGTTCTGGCCATGGACGGATCGGCAAGTGTCGATGCGCGCGAACACACGTTGCAGCTCAACGGTCTGGCGGACGCGTTGAGCGATCCCGAGGTTGTCCAGGCAATCGAGGCGGTTGGCGGGATCTGGGTCACAAGTTTCGAATGGAGCGGCCGCCACCAGCAACTGCTCCAGCTCAGGTGGAGCAATCTTTTTGATGCCGCAAGCGCCGCCAGTGCGGCGGAGATCCTGCGCCGCTCGCCGAGAGGCTACACGGAGTTTCCAACCGCGCTCGGTTACGCACTTGGCCATGCGGCGACCCTGATGCAAAAGGCACCTGTACCTTGTGTTCGAAAGGTCATCGATGTCGCTGGCGACGGTATCAACAATGAGGGTTTCGGCCCCGAAAGCGCTTACAGGGCGTTCGACTTCCAAGACATCACCGTCAACGGCCTGGTGATTTCCGGTGATGACGAGACACCGATTCGCTATTACCGGAGCCAGGTCATCAAGGGGCCGGGTGCCTTTGTCGAGGTCGCCGCAAATTACGACGACTACGCGGAAGCAATGAAGCGCAAACTGCTGCGGGAAATATTCGGCAGCGGTTACGCGTCCCTGCGCTGACGTTCATTTCACGCCCGGCGGCGCTCCGCCCGGGCTGAAATGGCCTCACCAAATTCCGTTTCCGGCATTTTCTCCCGCAAGGCCCTCAGGAAAAGCTGCTTCTGCGTCTCAGGCGCCAGTCCGCCCAGAGGTGGATCCCGGTCCAGATTGGTCGGGAAGGAATATCCCTCCGCACAGGCAGAGACCGCCGCTTCCAACCGGGCACCAGCCATCGTTGCCTGTTCGGTTTTCTCCAGAAGCACCGGATAGAGCGCCCGGCACATGGCATCCCGGTCAACGCTTTCCATGGCACGGCCAAACGCGGAAGATACCTGAAGCAGGTTCGCCATGCGCTGAATATCTGCGCTGGAGTTCTCGCCGGCGGCGTGGAACAACGCCGGATTGAAGAACACCGCATCACCCTTGCGCAAGGGGATCTGCACGTAGTTCTCTTCGAAAAAGTCCTTGAATGCTTCCAACCGGTAGGCGGCATAGCCCGGTCGATAGTGCTGTGAAAACGGCAACAGCTTCGTCGGCCCGCTTTCTATTGGCATGTCGGTATGGGCAACGGCTCCCTGCAGGGTCATGACCTGTGACAGGTCGTGGACATGGGCCGGATAGCGCGCGCAGTCCTCGGAGGACTGGAAGCCGAGGTGATAATCCCGGTGCGCCTGTTGCGCCTTGCCGCCTGGACGTACGAGATTGACCTGCGCCGTCATCTGGTAATTCGGCCCGAGCCAGGCCTCACAGACGGCATCGATGGCAGGATTGGCAAAATAGTCCGCAAACACATCCGGAGCTTCCAGGCAGAGTTTCTGCAGCGAATTCCAGATCCTGTCGTTGGCACCGGCAGCCGCGAAATGATCGGCGCCACCACCCGACGCGGCTTTTTCCTCGGCAATGATCCTATTATAGACTTCCGTTGCCCGGTCTATCGGGTTGACGTCCTTGTACGCTTCTTCCAACACCAGCACACCCGAGTGCTGCTGCAGTACCTGTGCCCACTCGGCCATCAGCCGGCTGCGGCTTTCACGCCCTGCGAGGACAGTTTCCAGATCGGCGACCCGGTAGACGGGAATGCCGGCAACCACCCTGTAGGCATTTGGCACGGCACCGACGTCCAGTTTTTGCGACACAAGTTTCCTGAAGTCCTCGATATCGCAGCTGGCAGCGTTGAAATAGGCTTGATGCTCGACACGTTTGTCCATGATCCCCTCCCAGGTTTCGTTGCCCGCAATGCTATCAAGATGTGTCTTGATCGGACTGCAAATTTCCATCAAGAATCCATCAAATGACCCACCGCTTCCCGATCAAGGAAATCGCGCTTCAGGCAGGTCTCGGCACCGCCACGGTTGACCGCGTGCTGAACGGGCGAGCGCATGTCAGCCCTCAGACCCGTCGCAGGGTGGAAGATGCGATAATCGAACTGGAGCAGCAGGTAGGACAATTGGCCGCCAGGGGCCGGCGGCTTTTCTTTGATGTGGTTATGGAAGCGCCGAACAGGTTCAGCCGCGAAGTGCGCCATGCCTGCGAAACCGTGCTGACCGACCTGCGCCCGACCTCGATCCGTCCCAGGTTCACTTTCATCGAAACCATGTCGTCACCCGAATTCAGCGCTATTTTGCAACGGATAGAAAAGCGTGGCAGTCAGGGTGTCTGCCTCAAGGTGCGTGATACGGATGAGGTCCGGCAGGCAATTGCAGGGCTGGCGGAGCGCCGTATTCCCGTCGTGACTGTCTTTACCGACATTCCCGGTTCCGAACGTCTTGCCTACGTCGGACTGGATAATCGCAGTGCTGGCAAAACGGCTGCCTATCTCATGCACAAGCTTCTGCCTGCCGGCGGCACCGTGTTGACCACGCTCAGCCAGCATGCCTTTCAGGGCGAGGAGGAACGCTACGAAGGCTTCCGACAGGAACTGGGGCGTCTTCGCCCGGAATGCGGGCTGGTGGATGCCAGCGGCGGCGGTGGCCTCAATCCCGAGACGAGGCGTGAAGTCACGGAAAAGCTGGTCGCGTCACCGCCAATTTCCGGGGTCTATTCCATGGGAGGCGGCAACAGGGCCATCCTGCAGGCATTGTCCGAAGCCGATCAGATGCCAAGCGTCTATGTGGCGCACGACCTGGACAAGGACAATCTCGATCTTCTCCGTCAGGAACGTCTGACCCTGGTGCTCCATCACGACCTGCTGTCCGACATGCAGACGGCCTTCCGGCACCTTTTGGCCTATCATGGCATCGGGACATCTCCCTCCACCAAAACGAGTGATGTTCAGGTGGTGACGCCCTTGAACATTCCGTCCAGGTTCAATGAACCGGACTGACCTGGCAGGGCTGATTTCCTCGGCCCCAGTCTGCTGTTTCGCAGGGAAGCCGCAAGTTCTCCGGCTGCTTGCGGCTGAGCCATCCGGTTCGGGCAAAATCGCCAGCAACAGGAGCTACTTTCACCGTCGTCAGACGAAACCTGCCGACGGGGCATCGCTAGCGGTTGATCAACCTTGTATCGGCTTCGCACCGACCGCGCGTTCGACAAACGCCAACATCGATAGCTTGAGCTGTTTTCTGGCCGAAACATCCCTGGAGACTGCGTTCTGGCCAGCGCATTCGATCAGTCCGATAACCAGTTCAGCCAACGTGGCAAGGTTTTCCTCGGAGGTCGGCAGGCAGTTGGCGACCGCTTGAACAAGCCGGATCCGGGTTTGCTCGAACAGGCTGCCGATTTCAGGATTTCTGAAAACTTCGGCAACGATTTCCGCACTCAGGGCGGCATGCGCCGGCGACGAACAGAGGTCGAAATATTCCGCTGCAAATTGCAGCAATCTCTCCATGCGATTTCGAGATACGTCTTCAAGGTGTGTCAGCAAGGGATCGAGCTCCGCCGTCTCCAGTTCCGAGATGGCTGCGATGATCTCGTGCTTGCCCTTGAAATGATTGTAGAGATTGCTGAGGCTGATCCCCGCCTTACCGGCAATGTCACGCATGCCGGTCTGATGAAACCCTTTTTCGATGAAAAGGCTCGCAGCCGTTTCAACGATCATCTGCCGGCGCTTGGCGGATTTTTCCAGACGGGTGGTCGATTGAGGCCTGGACTCGGCCATCGGGGATCTCCTGTGAGGCGCTGCGAAGAAAGACCGTAGCCCGACTTCTTCTTCCGCCCTGTTCTTTTCAGGTTCGTTGCCATCTTGCAATGCTGGGCCGCACACCCAAATAACGAACGAACGTTCGTTTTTTTGTGAGGTGTCATGTATTCTGATCTGGAAACTCGCCTTCAGGAGGCAACCGGCCTCTTCAACGGCATTGAAATTCTGACGCTGGCCTTTCTTCTCGTCCTGGCTTCCGAAACCGTCTGGGACCGGTTTGCCGGCTACCGTCACTCGCTATCTGAAACCGGCGCAAATCTGGTTATCGGACTTGTCTACGGTCTGTTGGAACGGAGCGCATACGGGCTGATCATCGTGGTTGCCGTTTTCCTTGCAGAACCGTTTGCGCTGTGGGACCTGCCCATGAACGGCTGGACCTGGTTGCTTGCGGTCGTGGCAGCAGATCTAACGTACTACTGGATGCATCGCTGCGAGCACCGGGTGCGGCTGTTTTGGACCTATCACAGCGTTCATCATTCCTCACCGGAGTTCAACTTCACGACGGCACTTCGGCTGGCCTGGACCGAAGCGCTGTTCGAATGGATGTTTTTCATTCCCATGGTGATTGTCGGCTTCGATCCGGTCCAGGTGATCGGCGGCCTTGCCGTCGTGGTTGCCTATCAGTCCTGGATACATACCGAAAAGGTCCGGCGGCTCGGCTGGCTTGAGGGCATCCTGAATACGCCCTCTCATCACCGTGTGCACCACGGCAGCAACCCTGAGTATCTCGACAAGAATTACGGCGGCATTCTGATTGTCTGGGACCGCCTGTTCTGCACCTACACGCCAGAACGTGCCAAGGTTGTCTATGGGATCACCGATCCCCTGGACACATCCAACCCGATCACCATCAACTTTCGAGACTTCTATCGCCTTGGCCGGGACGCGCTAAATGCACCTTCCTTCGCCCTGGCCTTGAAGACGTTCTTGAAACCACCCGGCTGGAAACCGGAAGGCGATCTGCAACCTCCCATGGCCCGACCTGAGATCCAGGCGTCGTCCCTTGAAGAATCCTTGCAAGAGGAACACCGCGATGAACGTTGATCTGCTTCTTGCAACGTTTGCCGGCTATCTCGCAGTCTTCGGACTGAGCGACCGGCCACAGGACCCGAAGGTCCGTGACTACACCATTGAAACGGTCCGCATCAGAACAGCGTCCGGCACCGCCATACTGGACGCAGAACTGACCTTGCCCAAAGGGGCCGGACATGTTCCAGCGGTGGTTCTCATCACCGGCTCCGGTCCGCAGGACAAGAATGAAGAAATTGCGGGTCACAAACCCTTTCTTGTGCTTTCCGATCACCTGACGAAATCCGGGTATGCTGTCCTGCGTTACGACGACCGCGGCGTCGGCAGAAGCACTGGAGACTTTGCGACGGCAACCCCTCAGGATCTGGCCAGCGACGCGGCCGCCGCGCTTGCCTATGTGAAGTCTCATCCGCGTGTCCTTTCCGCAAAGGCCGGATATATCGGCCATTCGGAAGGTGGCTATCTCGCGCCGATCGCGCAGCAAATCGAACCCGCCGCTTTTCACGTTTATCTTGCAGGCCCTGCCCTGCCGCTTGTTCCCGACGTCATGCGCACACAGGTTCAGGATATCGGCCGTGCGGAAGGACTGCCGGACGACGTCATTGCCAGGCAGATGCAGGCAGTGAACGACATCAGCGCTGCCCTGTTGAATTCGGCAACACCGGCAGACTTGCACCGGCTCATCACGACTGCCTTGAGAAACTCGGGGGCGAGCGGTTCCCAGGTCAGGCAAAACCTTGCGGTCTGGGCGACACCATGGGCTGCCGCCCATGCGCGGCACGATCCGCTTAAACAGCTTGCTGGCCTATCCGTCCCGGTGCTGGCGCTTTTCGGTGAACACGACTTGCAAGTTTCCGCCAGCGAGAATGTACCAATCATGCGCAAGGCCCTCACCCACCCGCTCTCGGATGTCAGGACACTGCCTGGTCTCAACCACCTGTTTCAACCAACGCGAACGGGGCGTATCGACGAATATATCCGTATAGCGACTACTATTGATCCAATCGCATTGGAGGCGATCGCGACATGGCTTGATGCGATTGTGAAGGTGCCTGCGAACCGCGGAAACAGGAGCCTTTTTCCGCGGCCGGGCAATCAGCGTCCGGGATTGCGGTAGTTTTCCTCTTCCATGGTCCGGTAAAAATCCTTCAGTGTTTTACCGGGCTCAGGATCGAAACGGTCTCCCGTTTCCCGCATCTCCGATATCCTGTCCAGACGGAACATGCGGAAGTCCTGACGCAATTCGCACCAGGCAACGAGCGTCCAGACCTTGCCCCAGAACCAGAGCCCGAGAGGCCGGATCGCACGGTTGGTAGGGTCGCCCTTGCTGTCGCAATAGGCAACGTCCAGGCGCTTGCGGCCATCTGCTGCAGCTTCCAGAAAATCGATATGTGCCCGGATCTGCGGTGTCATCTCCGGAGCGAATGCGTGGATCTCGACCTCGTTCTGACGCACCCGCATCTTTTCAGGCAGGACGGCGTCGATCTTGATCATGGCCTCTTCGGCAGCCCGGGCCATGGCGGCCCCGCCCCAGGCACGGATCAGGCGCGCACCGGCCAGAAGAGCAACGATTTCGTCCCGGGTGAACATGAGTGGTGGCAATTCATAGCCATCGCGCATGATGTAACCGACACCGGCGGCGCCCTCGATCGGGACACCGGAGGCCTGCAAGTCGGCCACGTCGCGATAGATGGTGCGTTCGGATACTTCCAGCCATTCGGACAACTGACGCGCCCGCACGAGCCGGCCACCGCGCAGATATTGCACGATCTGGAACAGACGGTCGGCGCGCCTCATGATGCTGGCTCCCTTAGCAGCCAGCATCCTGATTGTTGTGCCTCAGTGTGCAAATAAGCCGATGGAATTGCCGTCCGGATCAATGCCATAAGCAAACCGGCCTGCCGGGATCGCCGCCGGATCGGAGATGATCTCTCCACCGTTGGCGGCAAAGCGCTCCATCGTTTCCTCGAGCGTGTCCGGGCAGACGAGATGAATGGTTGGCCCGCTACCGTTCTGCGCGGGTTTCCCCGGATAAAGGTGACCGGCAATCCCGCCCTGCTCTTTCGAGGGAAAGATTGCAATCTCATTTGGTCCCATGTCGACGACACGTCTAAGCTCCGTTTTGAAAACGTCATTATAAAAGCTGACCGCCTTGTCCAGATCGGAGACGGGAATCTCCATCCAGACGGTGAAGTGATCGGGTACAAAAGTCATGGAAAGTCTCCTCATGCGCTGTGATGAGGATCACCTTATCAAACCGCTCCTGACACCATTCTGTCAGGAGAGACCAAGGAGCATAAATAACGCAAGGGTAAGTAAACGCCCGCAAATTTCGTCTCCAGGCAGATCTCGACAACAAGGCTGATGACAATTTGCCGCCAACACGGCAACGCGGCTAGACTAGCATGAACCGGACGTATGCATCCCGACGCTACAGCCAGAAGGGGAACTATGAAACGCTGGCATATGATCCTGGTTGGCATTGCGTTCCTTCTGACAACGCTCACGTCTGCCCAGGCGCATTTTTCGGAAGGCACCAAGGTGCGCACACTTCTGGTCGTTCGGGAGAACGGGGCTCTGACGGTTTATGTACGCGTGCCCGCCCCCCTTGTGTTTTCGGATCTGGTCGGACGGTCGCAAGTCGAGCAGGTTCCGCTGGTCTCCCGCTTTCTGCGCCTGGACCGGAACCCTGACGGAGACAGATACCGGGTCGATCTTGACGCGATCGCAAATGACCGTCCGGCCTTCGAAGACAGGCTGCGAAATGCGCTCGTCTTTTCCCAGGCGGGCCTGGAACTGTCTGTCCAGATCACCGGATTTACGGTCCATGCCAGTCGGCCCGACAAGGACATCGACACTGCCGCCACCGCCCGGACCGCGTTGAACGAAGCTGTCCCGAAAGAAGATCCCCTCTTCGGCAGGGCGGTCTTTGACTACGCACTCCGGCTTGAGAGCAGCGATCCGAGCGGGCTGCTACGCGTGTGGTCCGGATACTCGCCTCTGATACCGGGGCCGGGCATTGCAATCGACAACCACCTGATCGACGCCCGCATAAACCCACCGGTCTCGACCACCGCCCCGGGACAGCTTGAAGATCCAGCAACCTTCGAAGGATCGCGCATCAGCACATTCCTGCACTTCATCCACCAGGGAACCCTGCACATTCTGGAGGGGCTCGATCACGTCTTTCTGGTGATTGCCCTGGCACTGGGTGTCGGGGCTACGCGCAGGTTGATCTACCTCGTTACGGCCTTCACGCTTGGTCACTCGGTCACGCTGATTGCAACTTTCCTGGGGGCGACACCCTCCTGGCCATGGTTCATCCCGCTGGTGGAGACAGCCATTGCCGCTTCCGTTCTTTATGCGGCCATAGCCGCCATGGTCCGCAAGTCGGGTTCGGTGCTGGTCTTCGCCGGCATCGGCCTTTTGCACGGCCTCGGCTTTTCCTTCGTTCTCTCAGGCATTCTCGGCCGTGATGCGCCCGGTCTCATACCCGCGCTGCTGGCATTCAATATCGGCATTGAACTCGGCCAGTTGATCATTCTGGCGGTGACACTTTCAGTCGTCCTCGCCTTGCACAAGGCTGCAGAACCGGCCCTGAAACCGGTGCGGCTCGGGGCGTTGACGGGAATTGCCATCCTGTCCGCCTGGTGGGTGGTCGAGCGCTTGCCCGGCGTACTCGCCTCCGCGTAAGGCGTGAAAGCCAAGCCGGCAATTCGAGGCTGTTTCTGGCGAAAACAATGCAAAACTCAGGGAAAACGGGACGATCTGCAAGGTTAAACGCCGTTAATTCTAACAATTGACTTGTTCTTAATCCCCAGCGGGCATTTTGGGCGCAATAATAACTGGCACTGAAATGGCACGTCACGGTACTTCGCCCAATACCCGCCCACTATTAAAAGGCTCTCTTGCAGGCCTGGCGACGTTTGCCATCATGTTGCTAATAGCCTGGGCTGGCGTCGCCTATGACGGCCAGAGCGAACTTCAGAAGCAGACCTCAGATCTTCTCGCCGTCTGGCAGTCCAATATTGAGCGCGGCAACAAGCTCTACGGGACACTGGAAAAACTTTCTGAAAACGCTTGCAGCGATGCTCACCTGAAGACGCTGAACACGCTCGTCTACAACGACAACCACATCACCAACATCTGGTTCTTCCCGGAAGAAGATACGAAAGCCGCCTGCTCTTCGAGTTTCGGCCGTTTCGAGCCTGCCCACGATTTCGGCCCCCCCAAGAAGGCGCAATTGTTCCGCGATGGCCGTCAGACCTGGTACAGGGTGCCTTTCGACAAGGCCGATAACGTTGACACCGTGACAGTGATCAAGAAAGGCCACTACGGGGTCTCCTTCTACCAGACCGGGAACCTGGCGACGGCGGCCGACGACATGTTTTACGTGTCGAGCGCAAAAGACCCCTATACCGTTTTGTTTCATGCCAACGGAAACGCCGGTCTTCTGAGCCAATACCGAGACAACTACGGTCCGATGTTTGGCAATGTCTACGCCCAGGCCTGTGGTGAAGGGGACGTCAGGCTGTGTTATCTGACCATGATCACCGCCAAACGGATCGCCCGGCAAAACATCGGACTGCTCGCGATATTCGCGGTGTTCGGCGTTATCACCGGCGCGCTCGTTTTCCTGAAGGTGAAACGGGTCGTACGTGACCGCAACAGCCCGGCAGGGCGGATCCGTCATGCAATCGAGAATGGTGGCAAAGGGTTCGAGCCGCACTACCAGCCCATCCTGTCCCTTGACACGATGAAATGCGAAGGCTGCGAAGTTCTGGCCAGGTTCGAGGATGCGCAGGGCAAACTGTTTCCGGATGAGTTCGTGAATATCATCCAGCAGGAAAACCTGACCTGGGAATTTACCGAGATCATCATCGCCAAGGCGCTGCGTGACCTGAAACCGCTTCTAGCGGGGCGGCCGGGCTTCAAGGTTTCCGTCAATTTCTTCCAGGCGGATCTCGAAGACGAACAGATCCAGTCCGTTATCCAGTCGCCTGTCTTTGCAATGGCGACCGAAGCCGGTCTTTCCCTTTGCTGCGAGATCCTTGAGACGGGGATCAGGTCCGGCACCAGCATTGCCAAGTCGCTGGAATATCTGCGCAGTATCGGTTGCCTTATTGCCATCGACGATTTCGGAACGGGTTATTCCAACCTCGCCCAGATCAAGGCGCTCAATCCAGATCTGGTAAAGATCGACAAGATGTTCGTCGACGATCTCGGCAGCACCACCGATTCCGCCCGCGGCGCCTTCGTCCAGGCGATTCTCGGCATCGCCGCGGCACATGGCATGAAGGTCTGCGCCGAGGGTGTCGAAACCATGGAACAGCTCGCGTCCCTTCGAAACCGCAATGTGGACTATGCGCAGGGCTATTTCTTTGCCAAACCGATGCCCATTCGCGACTTCTCCCTTTACCTTCTGGAACAGACGCTGAAGGAAAAGATGCCGACGAGCGGCCGGCTGGCGAAACTCAAGCCTGTCAGAGGCTGACACAGGCCACGACGCGAACGCCCGGTTCTGCAGGCTTCCGGCCGCATGCTGCCAAGAGCAATGGCCCGGCACCGAAACTCCCATGCATTTTCGATGGCGATTGATCTGTCTCAAGGTGATTGGAACGGGTTGGCGGCACCTTGTGGTTCTTACAAGGAGGCAAGAATGAGCCACGTGCCACACGAGTTACATGAAGAATTTCCGGAAGCCGCAGACACTTTGCATGCATTGAAAACAAACGATGCACATTTTGCGCGGCTGGCGGACGAATATCACACCGTCAATCGCGAAGTGCACCGCATCGAGACGGATGTGGAACCGGCGTCAGACGACGTTCTGGAAGACCTGAAAAAGAAGAGACTTAATCTGAAAGACCAGATTGCTGCCATTTTGGCGTCAACGGCTAACACCGTGTCCTGAGCCCCTCCTTTTCAGGCCGGTGTTAAAGCCCGCGCCGTCCCCGTCCGACGGCGCGGGCCACCACTTGCAGCTCTCCAGGACAAAGTCCTTGCCCTCCAGGAGCGCAGTGGACCATATTTCCGGTCGCGGCGACCCTGCCGCCGACACGGGCAGCATACCCACAAAGAGTTGAAAAAAGAAGGCGCCGCAGCTCTTCGTAAAAAGCCCGGCGCCAGTCTGGGGAGGAACGACCCTCATCGTTCACCCTACGATGTGGGTCTTCCCCCAAACACTTACAAGGCAAGCCTGTGTGAGGCTTGTGTTATCCCGAACCAGCAATACCCGACATGCTGGCTGCCCCCAAAACATCATCCATATGCGCAATAGCCCGACAGGAATAGTCGAAGACAATCGACATCTTCGGCGAGCTGAATGGCGATACGGACATTGGCGCGAAGTGCGGCGGAAGTCTGGAAAGGAGCGCATCCGAGACCTTTGACGCAGCGCCCTCTAATCGAAACTCGGGCGGGAAGCCGGCGTTCGCTGCGGCTTGCACAGAGGTCGGAATTGCGGGAATTTCGTACCATTGACCGAATGTTGTTCATGGTTGTCAGTCAGCGCTTTTGCAATCGCATGTTTACCGCCACTGGAGATAATATCTTCGTATTTACCGGTAGGGGTGATGTTTGATGCGGCTTAAGTTGCTCGTTTGCCTTCTAATTTTAGCTTCGCTATTGGGGTGCACATATGAAAGTAAATACTATCTGGTCAAAGCATATGTGGAAGTAGGCGGCAAGGTCGTTAAAATCGAACGTGTTATCAAATGCCTTAGATCAAGCCGCATCGATGGGCAATTTAACAAGGTCTACGATTACGCAACGACGCCTCCAATAATTGGAGCGAAAATTCCAGGCAGCAAATCTGCGATCTATATGTATGTTCCCTTTGGGTGCATCATAAAACTCGGTAGCCATAGTGACATACCTGAGTATCGCCCCTTTAAGGATGACGAAAAGCCGGCAATTATTTGGACGGATAATTCGGAAACGTTCAATAAAATAGAATTCTATACCAGTCCGAATGCTCTTAAAGGCATCGGCAGTCATATAAAGTTCATCAAATTAGATGATCCGATTCCCGCAACTAAGGCAGACTTTATAGCTTCAGAAAAAAGGGCGCTAAAGGTTAGTCCCGATCTAACGCCATTCGTTTCGCTTGATGATCGGGAATATAGAAACAAGACAAAGATCTATGTGTCCCGTTTCGGAGATCAGGAATACGGTCCGACGACGATCAGTTGTTATGCGGTCTGGATAATACCTAGATCGGATTGGATAAAGGTTCCACGGTTATCCAGATGGGTAGACAGTCTTCCAAAAGACCAATTGGCTCACAAACTACCCTACGGCTATCTCACGAAAGAATTTAAGTCGAAGATCAAATACACAAATGGCTCTTTGAGCTATGGGCGTATTGATGAACCTACGCCGAGAGATCATGAGCGCTATGGTAGGTTCAAAAGCTATAACGAAATTCATCCTATAATATATACGGATTCTGGCGCCTATTTTGATCTTAACTTAAGCGGATATTTTGGCTGCATAAGCCCTGGTCACCAAAAACAGAGATTCGCAAACTTCCAAATCGATGCAGCGAATATTCGAAGGGGAAGTGTCTCAAGTGAATTTGTTTACAAAAGGCGTGGAACCCAAATCTCTGCGCCGTTCCCCAACCACCCGTATTTCGTGCCAGAGCTGGATAGTTTTGTTGTCCAGGTTTACAGCCCAATGGGACCGTCACGAATTTCTGAACCTGTAGCGATGGGATGGAAGGAGTACTGAATGTAAGCGTACGGTGAGGTTGCCTTTTCGATTTTGGGTCTTTGGTTGATTTACGTAATCGTCGGGCGACGCCCACCCAGTTATGCGCATTGCAGCATTAATCAGTTCGGGCTCGAAACGGACCATCGCCGTGCTGAGCACCTGTGTCTGCTCAGGGCCGGGCATGACGACGTGCCTGGGGGCAACCACGCTTGGGCCGCTGCGCTACCGCAAGTCCGCTTGGAGCCCAAAGCAGATGACGCGAAGATCGTATTATAGATCTTGCCGCCTCCGGTTTCGCATTCGGAACAACGGAAGCGGCGGAGTTCCAATTATTCTGCCGCGCGCCTAGGGCGCGATGTTCTGGTTGACCCGGAACAGGTTGTCGGGATCGTACTGCCGCTTGATCTTGACCAAGCGCTCGTAGTTGTCGCCGTAGTTGTCGCGCACCCGTCCGCTGTCGTCTTCGTCCATAAAGTTGATGTAGCCCCCCGGTTCGGAAAAGGGCGATACGGCATCCGAATAGTCACGCACCCATCTGGTGTGCGCGTCGTCGTTGGCCGGGTCGTCAGATGCGGCGAGCACCACCATCGAGAAGTTCGCGTCCCGGTGTCCGAAGGCGGTTGCGTCACCGGCCACGTCCTGGCAGGCGCCGTTGATCGGATAGAGGTGCATCGTCGAGCTAACCGTCGGCGCATTTGGCCCGTGTTGGACATGCGCGGCAATGGCCTCGTCCGTCAGTTCCTTAACGAAGTTGCCCTTCCAGTATTGGCGGATACCGGTCGGGAACAGCCCGTCGAATGCCGCGTTGATCGCCGGATAGGGGACGGGTCCGACATGCTCTGCCTTGACCTCGGCGACGTCGTGGAAGGCCTTGAACTGGCGCTCTCCCTCATTGGGGTCGCCCGACCAGCATGCCACTATTGCTATAAACATGTCGCCGTGCCGGTCCTCGGGGATGAACGGCAAAGGCGGTGCGATCTGGAAGGCCGGGAAGCAGCCCATTTCCCTTGGCGCTGTCTTGATGTAGTCCCGGTAGAACTTGAGGATGTTTTCAGCCTCCTCGATCTCGAAGAACATCGGTCCCCAGTAGACGATATCGACGGGCTGCAACTTGTATTCCAGCGAGGTGCAGACACCGAAATTGCCGCCACCTCCACGCAGCGCCCAAAAGAGGTCCGCATTCTCGTCTTCACTGGCAACGACGACATGACCGTCGGCAGTCACGACATCCGCCGAAATCAGATTGTCGAGCGACAGGCCGTGACCGCGTGACAGGTACCCGATGCCGCCGCCGAGTGTCAGTCCGGCTATCCCCGTGGTCGAGATCACGCCGCCGGTCGTAGAAAGGCCATATGCATGGGTTGCGGCGTTGAAGTCCCCCCAGGTCGTACCGCCTTCAGCGCGCACGGTCTTCGCGTTCGGATCAACACGAACGCCGCGCATCTTCGAGAAATCCAGTACGATCCCGCCATTGTTGGTGCCAAATCCCGGGCCGCTGTGGCCTCCGCCCCTGACCGACAGGTCAAGGCCGTTGTCGCGCGCAAAATTCACGACGGTCATGGCATCTCCGGCATTCGCAACCCGAACAATCACCGCAGGTTTCTTGTCAATCATGCCGTTGTGGACCCGACGGGCCTCTTCGTACCCGTTGTCCTCGGGGCAAATTACATCGCCCCTGACCAAGTCTCTCAGTTCACTTGCAGTTGTAGCAGTCATTTTATCCTCCCTGAGCGCTGGTCCTGGTTTCCTCTCCACCGTTTTGTTGCCCACTGGCTCATCTAGCAAAATTGTGAGTTGAATGAGCTCTCTGGGCTCAACGGGCACAGACCCGGTCAACTTCTGTTCGTGCTCCACCGGCCAGTAGATTGACGTTACGTCATGCGGAATTGATTTGAAAGTCAGCCTTGTCCGCATCGCCGCCGGTCCCGCGAAGAAACTCGAGAGTTCGCTTGGAGGAACCGGCTGCGGCGGGCTCTTGGACTGCTCCGCCTGGCCGGGTTCGTATAATGTACAGTGTAAAACGTTCTAATGACTCAGTTGCTGCCGTTCGTTGCAATGGCAGCGAAAGCACGGTTTGAGCCCGAAGCGGACCGGCGACGTCGATGTAGAATTGGTGGATGCCCGAGCGTCTCGTCGGTTCAGGCGCGTTGAAGCTCTATGTGTGCAACGACGCGTGCTGCCTCAAAGGATGCGCCCAAAACAGTCCCTGAGCGTTGCGATTCCTTGCTGTCGAGGCCGACGAAGTAGACGCCGGGTGCCGATACCGACTTGTCATGGATTGGCTTTCCATGTGCATCAACCGTCCCTGGAACGTTTAGCCACTCGAAATTGCCGCTTAGACCGGTCGCCCAGATCACGCTTTTCACCTCATTTGAGACGAGATCAAGCTCGAGAAGAGGTGGAGCGGGGAAGTTCGGCGACACGGTTTCCTCCGGATCGTCATCCGCAGGGAGCGCATCGATTCCCTCACGTTCGATGTAGGCGTCGATCCTTTCCTTAACTCCAGCCGAAGTCTCGTCCGCATAGCTAGCTGAATCGGCCAAAGTATCATCGAACAGTAGTGTGCCCGAAGCCGTCGCGTCTCGAACACGGCCCGCAACCGTCACGCCTTTCGCGCTCAGCGACTGAAGGCTGATAGTTCGCTTTCGTCCAATCAACGCACGGCCGGCATTACCAGGCGGGCGGGGATTCTGATTAAGCTTGCTTTCGGACATCCAAATGAAGAAGTCCCTGCCCCGATATCGGCGCGGAACCCTGCCATTGCGGCCAGTTGAGAGGTATATCCGCCGACCCTCCTCCATCAGTTCCTCGGCGATCTGGCCGCCTGTGTCCCCGCAGCCGACAACCACAACGGCCCCTTCCGGCAGTGCGTTGGCCCTCGTGTACTCGATGCCATGTATCTGATGGATAGAACTTGGGAGCTTCGATGCAATCTGAGGAATGCGCGGGACATTCAGGTTTCCGGTTGCAATCACGACCTTGTCGGCTGTGACTGTGCCGGACGTCGATTTCACTTGAAACCTATCGCCGACACGGCGAACGTCCTCGACTTCGGTCTGGCCCGTCAACGGGAGGCGCCATCGGTCTGCATAGGATTCGAGCATCTCAATGAACGCCTGACAACTCATGAACCCTTCAGGGTTTGACCCTTGATACTGATCTCCAGGCAAAACGGTTAGGACATTTGGCGTGTTCATGTGAAAGGACTCCCATCTTTGAGTCCGCCACGTCTCTCCAATGCTGCCTCGCTCGATCACGATGTGGCTTATTCCGGCGCGCATGAGCTCGTAACTGACACTGAGACCAGCCCAACCCGCACCAATGACAACGACGTCATAGTAGTCCATCTGATCCTCCCAGAGGTTAGAAGGCTCAGTTACCTATATCGATCATGTCTTCGAAAGTCAGCTTTGTCCCGCATTGCCGGCATCTGGCGGCCACCCGTCTTCGCAGAGGCAATGAATGGCGGAATCGGCGGACCGTACCGCAGCAACGGCTCGGCGAGTGAACGACCGCTCCGGGCCGTGATTGCCATTCGGTCAAAGGTCTGAAAAATCCCGCTCACCGGACCTCGATCAATCAGCGGAGGAATGTCGGCTTTCGTTTTGAGTGCCGGTGTTCAATGCCTGGGTATGGGCAAGGGTGTCGGTTCGCGTACCTGCCCGCACTCGGCACAGCTTGACCCGCACGCGGGGCTGCTATTTTGTGGAGTGAGTTCACTTCGGATCAGACCATGACCTTTCTTCGCATCTGCCTGTTTCTGCCTGTCTTCTTTTCATCCGCGGCACTGGCAGCTGATCATTGCATCGACGTCCAGGCAAAACACGGCTGGCAGCAGCTGTCCCTCCCTGAAGGCAAGATCACGGGCGTGCAGTATTCTGGCGGCTGGAGTGTGATTGCCGGCATGTACAGGGCCGTCGGCCCGCGTGGCTACACGGGCGAAGACGCCCGCCGGCTGGGCCCGCTCTACGGCTACAAGTTTGACCAATCCTACGCTTTCGGCGAGATGCTTGTCCGAGATCAGGCAGGCCGCATTGTTCCGTTCGCGGAGTTTGCCGCACTCGCCGTCAACTCGCGCGATCCGGCCGGTGTCTATGCCTTCCGCATCAATGACAAGGATGTCGCGCTGCCGGACAATGCCGGTTCCATTCGCGTCTGTATTTCCATGCGCTGACCTTTTCAAAAGACCCAGCGTCCCCATACCCTGCCCTGAACGGATCTCCCCCCATGACCCAGAAAACCATCCTCATCACCGGTGCTGCCCGGGGCATCGGCCTTGCGACGGCAAAGCTGATGCTCGACCGTGGCTGGCAGGTTGCAATGCTGGACCGGGATGTAGATGAACTTGCGATCGCGTCCATAGGCCTGGAAGGTGCAGTTCCCTTCATTTGTGATGTCTCAATCACCGAGCAGGTCGACGCGACGATCCCTGCCATCTTGCAAAAGTTCGGCCGGCTTGACGCCGTGGTGAACAACGCCGGTGTTGCCGAATTCGGCCCGATCGAAGAGACAAGCTTTGCCATGTGGCGGCGTGTCATGGAGACCAACCTGGACGGCGTGTTCCTGGTCTCCCAGTCGGTCATTCCGGCCCTGAAGGAAACCCGCGGCGCCATCGTCAACATCGCGTCGATCTCCGGTCTGCGCGCATCAACGCTGCGGGTTGCCTATGGCACCTCCAAAGCCGCTGTCATCCAGCTCACCAGGCAGCAGGCGGCCGAACTTGGCGAATACGGTATTCGTGCCAATTGCGTCTGCCCCGGGCCGGTGCGCACAAAGCTGGCAATGGCGGTGCACAGCCAGGACATCATCGACGCCTATCACGACGCCATTCCGCTCAACCGCTACGGCTCGGAAACAGAAATAGGCGAAGTGATTGCCTTCCTGTGTTCGGATCAGGCGAGCTACGTCACCGGCCAGGTGATCGCCTCCGATGGCGGCTTTGAAAGCACAGGGGTCGGTCTGCCGGCACTTCGGAAGTAGGCGTCATTCGACCTTCAGGAACACACAACGCCGCATGACAGGCCGGTTCGCAGCCTTGCGCGAACAGTCTTCTTTCCGGAATGCCCCTTCAGGCCGGTACTTGTCCATGACCGCGTCCAGACGGTCGTTGGTGATGGCGGCGTTGGCTCTTTGCAGGCAAGGCAACAGAAGCGCCTTGTTGGCTCGCTGCTGCGCACCCGTTGGATATTTGCCCGGTTCCGGGGTCACCGGCTTGAAACATTCGATGAAGACCGCTTCCTGAATGCCAAGGTCGGCCGCGATCCTGTCCGTCGGTCGGTTCGGATCGTTGTCCGCCAGAACGGGACCTGCCAGAAACAGCGTGGCAAGGACAATGATGAAGCGCATCTCACTATCTCCCTGAATTTCAACCGAGTTCCGGTTTCCGAAGACGGATTTCGGGAACATGCACCACTCTAGTGGAGCCGAAATTTGAGAGTGTGATAGTCGTCACATATTTTCCGAAAGTACCTTTTTTCTCAATTGCAGGCGTCAATTGGGCGGGAGAAACCTGGTTCTAGCTGTCGGACAGGAAATGCGCAGCGACCTGGCGCTGATGTGACCGGGTCCTGTGTTCGAATAGATAAATTCCCTGCCAGGTTCCAAGCGCCATGCGTCCTGCGGAGACGGGAATGGAGAGCGAAACCGGCATGACCGCCGCCTTGATATGGGCGGGCATATCGTCCGGTCCTTCCAGCGTATGGACCAGATAATCCATGGACGGATGATCTGCGGGTGGAACCAGACGTTCAAAAAAGGCTTTCAGGTCACGCTGCACATCCGGATCCGCATTTTCCTGTATCAGCAACGAGCAGGACGTGTGACGGACGAACAAGGTGAGAAGGCCGTCTTCAGCCCCCGTTTCGGCGAGCCATTCCACCACCGAACCGGTGAATTCGTAAAGACCCTGCCCACGAGTGCTGAGTGCGAATCTGGTTTGCATGATTTTCTCCACAGCCCCGATTGCGGCTTTGCACTGGCTTAGGCGATCCACGTTGCGGTTGCAATTGCCGCCATGGGCCGCCATCTGAGAGTGGCCTACCGACGACCTGCCAGACGACCTTACCCGAGGCCTCCATGCCAACTTCCCGAAAAAAAATCCTGATCGCCTCCCTCGGCACGCGCGGAGACGTTCAGCCTTATGTCGCCCTGGCGCACGACCTGACAAAGCTGGGGGCTGATGTCGCGGTTGCAACTGGCGAGGGCTTCGACAACATGATCACCGGTGCAGGTGCCCGGCCCAGACCGGCTCCGCTCGACTATCAGGCCCTTCTGCAGAATGAGGACATTCAAGCTGCGCTTTTCACGCTGAAAGGCAAAATTCAGTCTGCCCGCAAGAGCATTGAACTGCAAAAGGAGGTCGCCCGCCGCCTTTGGCAGATCGGCATGGAGGAAAAGCCGGACCTCATTCTGTTCAACCTCAAGGCATCGGTGCTGACGCTGGTGGCGCGCCATCTCGACGTACCCGCCCTGCCGACAGCATTGCAGCCGGTTACCGCGGCGACGGGCTCCTTTCCACTCCCCCTTTTCGGGCTGCCCGATCTCGGTTCTTTCTTGAACCGACAAAGCTATGGAGCGGGTCGCTTCCTGATGCGACTGGGGATCTCACCTCTTGAAAAGGCCGTTCGGGCGGAAGCCGGGACGACAGATGCTTCTGTTCATTCGTGCGATCTGATGGACGGCCATATGCCTGGAGGCGAAATGCCTCTGTCTCTCCAGGCTTTCTCTCGCGCCCTGGTGCCGACGCCGCAGGACTGGCCGGCAAACAACTGGGCGTGCGGCTATTGGCTGACTGAACCCGATCCGAACTACATCCCGCCAGGCGACCTGGCCGCATTTCTGGAAGACGGGCCGGCTCCGGTCTATCTCGGGTTCGGTTCCATGCCCAGCAGGAACCCCGGGCAACTGACGGAAACCGTGCTTTCGGCGCTGGAACAAACCGGTCAACGCGCTGTTCTGGCAACGGGCTGGGGTGGATTGTCGAAAGAGACCCTGCCGCGTACACTTACGGGCCGCGTTTTTCTCCTGGAAAAAGCACCTCACAGCTGGCTCTTCCCGCGCTGTGCGGCCGTTGTCCACCATGGCGGTGCCGGCACCACACACGAAGCCCTGCGCTGGGGCAAACCATCGCTTGTGTGCCCGGTTTTCGGTGATCAGCCCTTCTGGGGCCGCCAGGTTCACAGGATTGGAGCCGGACCGGCACCGGTCAGGCAGAAATCCCTCACACCTTCGAAGCTTGCCCGGGCGTTGATGCACCTCGAAGACCCGGTCTACCGCGTCGGGGCTAAACGGGCGGCAGACATCATGGCGAGCGAACCGGGCGCACAGGGCACGGCGGAGCGGTTGCTCACGATGATCGGCGCTGACAGAAACTGACATTGCCGGCTTGGTCGGGTCTTCAATTGAAAGACCGGATTACGCACCTCTAAATGCCGTTTCGCCCTGGAAGGCCTTTGCAAGAAACCGCGTCATGCAGGCCACCCGTTCAACTGCCCGGAGGTCAGAATGGGTCAACACCCAAAGTTCGTTGGCAGGCAACTGCGTGACGACGGGTAGTTGTTGCAGACCGTCCCGTCCGACATCCAGCGGCACGAGGCACACCCCCAGCCCCTTGCGTGCCAGCGCGGCCATGGTCATGAGATCATCGCTTCGGATCACAATCCTGTCGCGGAGTGATCTGTCCATCTGCACAAAACCCGGCCGTTGCGACAGCACCCCGGTTGCGCCAATCAGATCATGGGCTGCCAGATCAGCAGCAGTCATCGGGATACCCTTGCGGTCCAGATAGGACTCACATCCGAAATACGCCCAGGGAATATCGGCGACCTTGCGTCCAATCAGGTGTTCGGGTGGAGCTGATGTGACACGCAGGGCAATTTCAGCGGCCCTGCTGGACATGTTGATCTCCTCGTTGGAGGTCAAGAGCTCAACCGTGATGTCGGGAAACCGGGCTTTGAAGTCTCTCAGATAACCAGGAAGAAAATGGGCAGCGAAACTTATGGGTGCCGTCAACCGAATTCGCCCTTTCAAGGCCAGATCCGCCCCGGAAATCCGCCGGTTGATGTCCTCCATCGCAACGGCAACACTCTGCGCGAGGTCCAGGATTTCGGTACCTGCCTCGGTTGGTCTGTAGCGGCCCTTTGCCTTTTCGAACAGTCTGGAGCCGAGCTGGTCTTCCAGAGAGCGGATATGCCGGAAAGCCGTGGCATGACTGATCGCGAGCTTTTCCGCGGCCTTGGCAAGACTTCTGGTCTCGGCAACCGCGTGAAACGTTCGAAGATAGTTCCAGTCCATCACGATCTTTCAATTTTGCAAATTAGAAAGTTAAGTCTGCCTATTCCGATCAATTTTGCAAATCTTTAGATCCAGTACGCCGGCACTGCCAATCATATTTCAGGAGCAACACATGATCGGATACACATCCTTGGGAACCAATGACCTGAAACGGTCAGCGGCGTTTTACGATGCACTGCTGGCGGAATTCGGCGCGCAGCGGCTGATGGAGTTCGATGATTTCATCGTCTGGGCCGGCCAACCAGGCACGGCTGCCTTTTCCATTCACATTCCGTTCGACGGCAAAGCAGCGACCGTGGGCAATGGTGTCATGATTGCATTGTCGGCCGGAAGCCGGGCGGAGGTCGACTCGGTCTACCGCAAAGCCATCGAGTTGGGTGCCGCAGATGAAGGCAAGCCCGGGCAACGTGCCGAAAACGGATTTTACGCCGCCTATTTTCGTGATCTGGATGGCAACAAGTTGAACGTGCATCACATGGTCTGAGGTCTAACCGGATCCGGACAAGGGCGATCGACCGTGTTGATCGCCCTTCCCTTTTTCGCTGCGGCCTGACACAACTAGACAGCCCGCCGAAAAGGAGTCACCCGTCCGTGTTTCCCGCCCGCTATACCGTTTTCATTCTTTGCATCGCCCTTGCCTTTGTTGCGCTTGTCCTGACGTTTGCCCTCAGCGGCTACTTCGTCTGGCCATTTCTGGTTTTCGCAGCCCTGTCGGCCATCGGCTATCACGATATCCGCCAGACGCGTCATGCGGTCCTGCGCAACTATCCGGTTGCCGGTCATTTCCGCTTCCTGTTCGAGGCAATCCGGCCTGAACTGCGCCAGTATTTCTTTGAAAGCAACCAGGATGGCCGCCCGTTCTCGCGTGAGCGACGCTCAATGGTTTACGACCGTGCAAAGGATATCGAGGATGTTCTGCCCTTCGGAACGGAACTCGATGTCTATGACACGTCCTATGGCTGGGTGAATCATTCGGTCTGCCCCAAGCCGCACAGCCACGAAGACATGCGCGTGACGATTGGCGGACCGGACTGCAAACATCCCTACTCCGCTTCCCTCTACAACATTTCCGCCATGAGCTTCGGCTCACTGTCCGGCAACGCCATCCTGGCGCTGAACAAGGGCGCCAAGGCCGGCGACTTCTATCACGACACGGGGGAAGGAAGCGTTTCGCGTTATCACCGCCAGGGCGGCGGCGATCTGGTGTGGGAACTTGGCAGCGGCTATTTCGGCTGCCGCGCGAGTGACGGCACATTCGATGCCGAAAAATTTGCCAAGCAGGCCGTCGACCCGCAGATCAAGATGATCGAAATCAAGATGAGCCAGGGGGCGAAGCCAGGTCACGGCGGCGTGCTTCCCGGCCCGAAGGTAACAGAAGAAATCGCTGAAGCGCGCGGGATCCCCGTCGGCAAGGACTGCATTTCCCCCGCTTCCCATTCCGCTTTTTCAACCCCGATCGAACTCCTGCACTTCATCACCCAATTGCGGGACCTGTCCGGTGGCAAGCCTGTCGGCTTCAAACTGTGCATAGGTCATCGCTGGGAATTCATGGCCATCGTCAAGGCCATGCTGAAAACCGGTATCAAACCGGATTTCATCGTGGTCGATGGAGCAGAAGGTGGAACGGGTGCCGCGCCGGTCGAATTCGCCAACCGTCTCGGCACGCCGCTGCGCCAGGGGCTCACATTCGTGCACAACTGCCTGGTCGGCACGGGCCTGCGCGAGGACATCCGCATTGGAGCAAGTGGCAAACTGATCAGCGCGTTTGACATCGCCGGAGCCCTGGCGCTTGGGGCCGACTGGGTCAACTCCGCCCGCGGCTTCATGTTCGCGGTCGGCTGCATCCAGTCCCAGAGCTGCCACACCAACCGTTGCCCGACCGGTGTAGCCACGCAGGACCCCAAGCGCCAGCAAGCGCTTGTGGTTCCGGACAAGGCAAAGCGTGTCGAGAATTTCCATCGCAACACGCTCAAGTCGCTGCGGGATTTCTCGGCCGCGGCAGGACTGAGCCATCCGCGCGAGTTCAAGCCGGAGCACTTCTATCTGCACGAGGGCCTGCGCGAAATCATGCCAGCCAGCGTCGCACTTTCCTGGCTGAAGAAGGGCGCCCTTCTGGACCAGTCGCACAACATCGCTGGCTACTCCACATATTGGGAAATGGCGGAAGCGGAAAGCTTTCATCCGGTCAAGTCGATTGAAGCGGCCAAGTCGGTCCCACATCAGTAGTTCACAATCAACGTTACTGCAGGCCGAGGTATGACTGCCTGATTGTGGAACCTTGTTCCGAAACTTGAATGGCCCGAGCGCGGCTCAAGCGAACGCAACATGTAAATAAATAGATTTTTTGCACACACGGGAAGCCGTGTGCAGAGGCCAGTAGAGCCAGGGTTTGATCTCAAAGTTTCGGAAGCATCTCCGTCATGGTTCTACGGAGTTCGGCCTGACTGTCCAGATCCCCGAACCGACGGGCTCCGGGATCTGGACAAGGTTGCCCATTCAACTGGTTGATGCAGGCGGCTTCGGATCGATCTCTGCCGGTGCGGTCTCTGCTGGTTTCCGGGCTGGTTTCTGGCCTTGTTCCTGGGTTGTCTCCTGTGCAACAGCCTCCGTTTTCGAGGTTTCCGTCGTTTCTCCCGCCTGAGCCTGCGTTTCCGTATCGTCCCCCTTGGCCTCGGCGGCCGGGGCGTCGGCAAGGCCTGCTGTCAGGCCGGCAAGACCGGAACCGTCAAGACCGACTTCCTTCATCATGGCATCCAGAAGCGGAGCCTGAGAGCGGTATCGCAGGGCCGAGGACACCATCTGGTCGGCAAGGTTGCCGCCGGCGCTATTGCCACCGCCGCCGTTTGCTGTGCCACCCGCACCGCCGGTCAAGCCGTCAACCTGAATGATCTTGATGCCGTCGATCTGCTCCAGCGGCCGGACACTTTCAGCAATGATCTGTGGCAGCTGCTCCAGAAGCCTGATGCGAACCTGCATTGCGATCTGATCCGTTGACAGCAAGTTCGCTGCCTCATTGATCGCCCGTTTACCGGCGGCTTCCACTTCGTAGAGCACTTTCTGAGCATCGGCACGGAGCTTGTCCGCGGCGGCCGAGCCTTCAGCCTCGATGCGCAGTTTCACCGATTCCGCCTCGGCTGCGATCCGTACCGCTTCAGCCTGGTCGGCGGCTGCATGCTTCTGGGCTTCCGCCCCCACAGTGATGGCAACCGCGTCCGTTTCTGCGGCCTTGCGAGCCTCGATCAGCTCGATCTGCTTGTCGCGTTCGGCAATTTCCGTTTCACGGGCGGTCGCAACCTGTTCGGAAGCACGGGCGGCAATTGCGCGTGCCTCATCGGCCTGGGCTTCAGCCTCCGATTTCTCACGCGACTTTGCGGCAACAGCGATGTCACGATCCTGTTGAGCCAGTTCGATCAACTTCTGCTTTTCGACATTGGCCGCCTCGACGCTGCGCTCCTTGGTGATCTCACGTTCGCGAACCTGCTGGTCCATAGCGATCTGGCGCTCGGTGACCACCTGGTTGGATTCGATGTCCTTTTCCTTGACCTTCTGCCGGGCTAGGATCTTGGCTTCCTCCGCTTCACGCTCCCGCTCAGCCTGCTGTTTTGCAATCAGCGATGCCTGTTCGGCGCGGCGGATCTCGACCTCGCGCTGCTGTTCAAGCTTGGCGAATTCTTCATCCCGGCTGATCTGCAGGCTTTCCTGCTGAGCTTCCAGGTTCTTGCGCCGGATCTGGACTTCAGTCTCCTGTTCAATGTCGTTGCGCTTCTTGCGGCGTTCCTCGATCGCCTGTGTCAACTTGGTCAGACCTTCGGCGTCAAAGGCATTCTCCGGATTGAAATACTCCCGATTGGTCTGATCCAGACCTGTGAGCGAGACGGATTCCAGTTCCAGACCGTTTTTGAGGATGTCTTCCGATACGGCCGCCTGCACCTTCTGGACGAAATTCACCCGCTGCTCGTGCAGTTCTTCCATGGCCATTTCCGCAGCAACCGCACGCAGAGCATCTACGAACTTGCCTTCCACAAGTTCGCGCAAGGCTTCCGGCTTCATGGTGCGCTGACCCAGCGTCTGAGCAGCGTTGGCAATGGATTCTATTGTCGGCTGAACACGGACATAAAACTCAGCCAGAACATCGACACGCATTCGATCCTTGGTGATCAAGGCTTGCTCGTTCGAACGGCGGACTTCCAGCCGCAGCGTGTTCATGTTGACCGGAATGATGTCATGCAGCACCGGAAGCACGAGCGTGCCGCCATTCATGACAACGCGCTGACCGCCAAATCCGGTCCGCACGAACGATACTTCCTTTGAGGAGCGGCGATAGAGCCGCGAAATGATCAAACCGATGGCAAGCAGGGCAACAAAGCCTACGCCGACAAGAATGAGGATGCCAACGAGCTGGTCCATAACCCACTACTCCCTTCTGATAAATTGATGAAATTTCCGAAACGGGCGCAGGCTTAGCCGCCTGCGCCGGTCAATGACGCACTGGTGTTCCTGATCGCGGTAAACCTAGCCCCGGACTGGCGAACAATGATGATGTCCGCCCCCAATTCAAGCTCCTCTCCCTCGACATCCGGTTCCACCAGCAAATAGTGGCTTTGCCCGGTAGGGTCTTGCAGGCGAGCCTGTGCAGGCACCCCTGTTCGGGCAATCCCCTGGACGATACGGGCAGGTCTGCCGATGAAGCTCTTCAGCGAGACGGCATCGCTTTCGTCCTTGGGCATGATTTTCGAAAGCCCGAGCGCTGTCACCCGCGTGAAAGGCAAGGCGCCTGCGAAAGCACCGGCAGAGGCCACTACACCGGGCAACAACCATCCAGTGAGCCCATGAACCAGGCTTTGCAACACATAGCCTGTCAGGCCGAAACCAGTCAGGAATATCACCAAGATAACCAAGGCTGGAACACGGCCGAAGCAGAGCCAACTGAGGATCTGACCTAACACGCCGTGCCCGACCGCCGACGGGTTGGCTGAGCTGCCAACCACTTCGAGCTCGCTGGGAAGGGCGCTCCCGACGCCGCCCGCGTGAAAGTCCGAGACGTCCGCATCTGGAACTTCGACATCCGGCAGATCGAAATCCGGCAGCAGGCTGTCGATCATGCTCGACAGGCCAAGTCCCAGAAGGGTTCCAACTCCTTCGGCCAGCGCAATCGCGAGCATCAGACCGAGAGAAACCGCAAATGATGTGTTCTGCTGAGCTAAGATGAAATCGAACATGTTCAGCTGTCTTTCGCAGCCGCCTTCAAGGCGGCAAGACGTTCGGCAACCCGGTTCTTGCGCGCCAGGTCTTCCAGCTCCGCCAGCTTGGTTGCATCAGCCTTTTGGGTGGCGATACCACCAGGCAAGCCAGTGGTGCTCTTGAGAACGCGGTCAAAGGCCTCTTCCGCCTTGCGGGTCTTGCCTTCCACACTGTCACTTCGCGCGGCTGGACCAGCCGCGGCCCCGTCAGCCGAGGACTGCTTCTGCGCACGGCGGAAATTGGCGAGTTCAGCTTCCATCTCACGCTTGCGGGCCTGGAGCGCACTAATATAGCCTTCCAGCTCTTTCTCCTCACGGCCGGCATCGGCAACGGCGGCCTCGAGTACCGGAACCTGAACCTCCAGATCCAGCTGGCGCGCTATTGCGGCCTCGGCAAGGTCGTCCCTACCTTGGTTCACTGCCAGTGCAATCTGTTCGCCAAGTTCTTCGTGACGTGTCGTTGTCTCACCCAATCGCGTATTGGCCAGATGTTTGTTCGCGAGTACGCCAGCCAACTCGTCGCGCACCTGATCCGTGGCGCGGTCGACTTCGCGGATCGCCTCGTCCATCACTGTTTCCGGTGAGGCGTTTTCGATGGAATCCACCAGCTGATTGACACCGCCGGATACGAGACGCTTCACACGTGCAACAAGACCCTCTGCCATTTTTCCAACCTTTCTGTGCTGGTCATTAAATCAATAATGGGGTTCCAACATTGAGGGGACTCAAAATCTGCCACCTCAGCGGAATACTTCCAATTTCAAATCTTTCAATTTGCCATGTGACGGGCGAAAGACACCCCTTCAGGTACCTGCCTTGCGCTTTTGATCCAGCAGGCTGGCAATTTCCAGGATCGGACCCAGGCGCCGTTCCATAAGGTCCGGATCATATGTCCGGCTCTGGGTCGTCAGCCCGAGATCAAAAATTTCCTCCACAAGAGCGAACAATTCAGCAGACAGCATAGCTTCGAACTGCTTGAGCTCGTCCCCACCCGTTTCCGCAGTAGGTGCAGCTGCCACCAGTTGCGCAACTATCTCGGGAAGACGCTCATACAGCTTGATGACAAGATCGGACCGCATTCCGGTCTCTCTTTGCAGTTGCCGCACTCCTCGCTCCGCTGGACGCATCATCGAGCGGAGCAGGTCCTCGCAGGCTGCGACGTCCTGCGTCCCTTCCTCGCGCTCTCGCGCCAACCTCAAGATTTCTCGCATCTTGTCGCTTGGCGTTCGAGCGCCCTGGACTTCATAATTTGCCAGAAACTCGACATCTTCATCGCTGAGCCTGACACTGATCGGAATACTCTTGCCCATTTTGAAACCTGCTCGTCAACGCCTGTATCGATACGTTTACATATGTGTACACTTGTCTTCAGATGTCAAGTAATTCACAACCAGAATGCGGTGCGGCCGGTCTTTCCAACTCCCTCTCTTCACACAAAAAGCTATGATAAGATATTAATTTTGAAAGACTTATCTGACTGAATGGCAAAATCGTCCGGGCTTGAAAATTCATCAGTGATACGGCCTCAGACGATGACCTGCCAACCACGATGTTTGTCTGAAAATGTGCTCAGCGCAGTTTCAGACGCATCTGGAATGTTTGCAGTCGAGACAACTCGACTGAATGGCACAAGACGTAAGCTGAGAGTTTTCGATCGGCAAAGTCCAGCGAGGCATCAAAAGCCAAAGCAACGAACGAACGGCTCGGGCAAGCCTCCCTGAAATTGAGCCTGTGACTTGGAGCCTGCGCAATCGCGGCTTGATCTAAAACCCAGCCGTATTGAAGAGCATTGTCCCTAGCCCCCATTATCTCACCGGTTGAGAGCCCTGCCAAAAACGCTGCCGTGCGTCTTCCTTCAAAGTGAACGTTTCAGAGTAAATAGAATGGCGCGGGTATCGGCGGCGGACCGAACAAACGGAGGTGTCACGAATGCAACTTGCAAAAACACAAAGGCAGCAAGGTAACCGTTGCCCGCGGCAATAAATCGAACAAATCTCAGGTGATCTGGCGCGCCAGCCGGACTGCAAAATCCCCCGCTTCGTGCGAGCGAATGACCGCATGGCGGACGAGATCGTCAAAGTGGCTGGCAAACAACTGGACGTGACGCGTGTTGGAAAAGGCCAGATAGCGCTGGCCGAGGTAAAGTGCTGCCCATTTCTGGCCGAAGACAGTGAAAGGTGCGGAGAAGCGGTCCGTGGCACCGAAGAGATGCAGCCGTAGCGAGGGGTAAAGCTCGCTCAAGGTGAGGCCCATGATCTCGAGCTGCTCCCGGCGCAGATCCGCCGGCAGCCCTTGCCATAACCCTTCTCCGCGCGCAAAACCTTCCAGAGCCTCTTTCGACAGGGCAATTTCCATATCGGATTCCGCCCGGCTGAGGAGTGCTCTCTGGTCACGGGTGCCGGTTATGGCCTGGTCGGCGGTGCGCAACGTCTCGCCGGAATATTCAAAAGCCAGAACGGCCTCTGTCTTGAGGACATCGGGCAGGTTGGCCGGAACATGCCGGATTTTTGCACCTACCGCGTCCCGATACCAGGCAAGCAGATGTTCATCGACCGGGTGCCGCTCGGTTTCTGCCACCTGAACCGCCTGATCCAGGATCTCGGCCGCGGCTCCACGGTGCGTGGAAAGGCCAAGCAACCAGTCTGAAGAAACGCTGAGCGCGGTCGCAATGGCAGCCAGTGCCTGACCGTTGGGCAAGCGCGGTGCATCTTCCGACAGCAACTGGGACACAGTGGATCGGTCTAGCCCGGCACCGCGTGCCAGATCCGATCGGTTCATGTCCCGGCTGCGCAAGGCATCCGACAGGCGTTCGCGAAAAAGTACGGCGCGGTCTCTCTTGTCCATGAGAGGAGTATTGTCAGCCGAATTTCGGAAAATCAACACAAGCTGACATTTTCCCGAAACAGCTGACCTGATTGCACTTTGTCGGTACCCACAGCGTCGTCGTGATCCCGGCGACGAGACCTGCCACAGGCGAACTCCGCTGCGGCAGCCCACTCGATCGGCAGATTGCCCGTTTGAACCTATTCGGCAGCGTTCAGGGCGAGAAACCCACCCGACTGACGTTCCCAAAGCGCGGCATAGAGACCGCCGGACGCAAGCAGTTCCCGGTGCGTGCCCTCCTCGGCAATCCGGCCCTGGTCCATCACGACAAGCCGGTCCATGGCGGCAATGGTCGACAGACGGTGGGCAACGGCAAGGGTCGTGCGTCCTTCCATCATGCGGGTAAGGTTCTGCTGAATGACAAGTTCCGCCTCGCTATCGAGCGCAGAGGTCGCCTCGTCCAGGATCAGGATCGGCGCATCCTTCAGGAGCACCCTGGCGATGGTGATGCGTTGACGCTGACCGCCGGAGAGTTTGACACCCCGGTCACCCACATGGGCATCAAGCCCCGTCCGGCCCTTGCTGTCCTTCTGCTCCTCGATGAAATCAAGCGCTTCGGCGGCCTGGGCGATCGCCCGGACCTCGTCGTCGGAGGCGTCCGGCCTGCCATAGCGGATGTTATCCCGGATCGACCGGTTCAGGAGGGAAATGTCCTGCGTGACAACACCGATCCGGCTGCGCAGCGATGCCTGGGTGACTTCGCGCACATCCTGCCCGTCAATTGCAATCCGGCCTTCGGTGACGTCCCGCAGGCGCATCAGAAGAGACACCGCCGTCGATTTGCCGGCACCGGACAGACCGACCAGGCCGACCCGCTCTCCCGGCTTGATGGTCAGGTTGAACTTGTCGAGAACAGGCTTGCGATCACTCTGATAGGCAAAGGAGACGTTGTCGAAACGGACCTCGCCGGCACTGACCTTGAGCTCGCAGGCATCAGGCCGGTCGACGATTGCCGGCCGGCTTGTCATGATCGGCATGGCATCGCGGATCGTGCCGAGCGTACTGGTGATAGACTGTCCGATCCCGATGAAACTGGACGAGGCATGGGACAATGATCGTGTCACCGTCAGCCCGGCGACGAAGTCACCAATTGAAACCCATCCTTCCATCATGCCCCAGAAGCCAATGGAGACCACGGCAAGGATCAGCAGCACGTTCAGAAAATAGACGCCGCTGTCGGTCAGGATGTAGGACCGGTTCTCGCTGTGCCTTGTATTGATCGTCTCGCCGATGACCTTGCGGATCGCACCGGCTTCCGAATCCTCCGCGGCAAACAATTTGACCATGGCGATGTTCGAATAAACGTCGGTCATCGCCCCGGTCGCCTTGGAGTTTGCCGCCGCCACCTTGGCGGAGCGCTGCAGATAGGCCGGGATAGCCAACCAGGCGACGAGGATATTCGCGCAGATCCAGAAAAGCACCGGAATGGCCAGCGGCCAGGCCATTGCCAGAAGCAGCAGGAACGATCCGCCGAATTGAATGATCAGGAAGGGCACCGTCTCGATAGACAGCATCATCTGCCGGTGAACCGACATGGTGACCTGGGCAATACGGGACGCGACCTGACCGGCGAAAGTATCCTCGAAGAATGCGAGGTCCTGGGCTTCCACGGCCTTGTGCGCCTGCCAGCGCATTGCCGCAGGCAGAAGAATGCGCACGGTCTGGAAGGCGAAGGTCTGGCGCAGAAGAAAGGCGATCGGGTCGATGATCACGAAGAGGAGAAAGAAACCGGACAGAATGACCACGTTGTCTTTCAGAAAAGCCTGCGCACCGGCCTCGGTCACCCCGTCCACGACGAAGGCTATCGCCCAGATACCGGCGAGGCCCAGACCGGAAGAGATCATCGCCAGACAGGAGACGATCACCAGTTGCCAGCGGAACATCTTGGCGAAATGCCAGACCAGCTTCAGCGGCCCCTCGTCCGGCAACGGCGTGATCGGCAATTCCAGTGGTTTGATATGGGTCTCGAACGGATGGAAATACCGTTCGATGAGCCGTGCAAGCAGCGGCCTGGCGATTGACACGCAATAAACTCCTCGACTGAGACCGGCGCGGGATCAGGCCGCGGGCTCAATCCTGTAAACACAGCGACGACCGCCCGAGAGCTGATGTTCGGTGCGTTCGACCGTGACGCCAGGCCCAAGGACATCCTTGAAAAGATTGAGCTCTGACCGGCAGAACCCCTGACAGGCCGTTGCCGCGGCGCAGATCGAACAATGATTTTCGATGAGCAGATAACCCGTCCCTTCCGGGACAAGATCGGCCATGTAACCTTCCCGGTTGCGCAGGTCCGCCAGCACTTCCAGCTTACCGCGCAAATCCGGCGCCTTGCCAACCGCTTCCGAATAGGATTTGCGGCTTTGCGCTTCGCGATGGGCAATCAGCTTGTCGACACCTTCCTCGCCGAAAATATCGTTCAGGCCGGTGATCAGACCGAGCACCAGATTGGAATGGTTGTCGGGAAACTGCTTGTGTCCGTCCGGTGTCAGGTCCCAGACCCGCTTGGGCCGGCCGACGGAGCCTTTCAGATCCTCGAAATCCACCAGCCTGTCCTGCAGCAGGCCATCCAGATGCTGGCGAACAGCTACGGACGTCACCTTCAGTCCCCGCGCGAGATCCACCGCAGTCTGCGGGCCGGAGGATTTCAGCGCATTCAAAAGCCGGGTTCGGGTACGATCTGCCATGCCTGCCTATATAGCGTATTTTCGAGATAAAAAAATAGTCTGCTTTCCTTATTGAAGGAGATCAGAGCCGAGCCCAACGACAAATCTGCCTCGACGTTCACATTGATTTGCCATGTCGGGCGGACGCATGCCACAAGTGGTGGGTGACACGTCTGCGGCAGAGCAATGCTCAACGCCGATCATATGTTTGGCACACCCTGTTTATCGAGCGAACTCCGCATCAAAATACTGCGAAATTTACACGCTGGAATTTCTGACCGGCCATTAACACTTCAAAAGTCAGAACGCGACGCAAAGTCACGAAAGTCGCCTTCATAACAATTCTTTAGATTATTTCGATTAGGAAAAATGACAACGGAGGACGCAATGGAAAAAATCCGGGCTTTCCTGAGATGGATGATGATCGACCCACGCCATCCGGAAATCGCACAGGCTCAGTACAACGAGCTCAAGACCCAGATCCCGTCGCTCTATGCCCTCCTGATGGTCAATGCGATTGCCGTTGCCTATACCCATTTTGATATCGCGCCGACCTATCTGACAGTCGGCATCCTCGCACCGATCCTGCTGATCACGACGTTCCGTATGGTGGCCTGGATACGCGCCCGCCAAATCGACCCTACACCGCAAGAAGCCATCAGCAAGATGCGGCAGACGGTCATTCTCGGCAGTCTGGTGTCCGTCATCTACATTGCCTGGTCGCTCAGCCTGGACGGCTATGGCGGGCCAGCGGAGCGCGGTCATGTGGCGCTTTTCATCGCCATCACCGTCATCGGTTGCATCTTCTGCCTGATGCACCTGCCGCAGGCTGCCCTGATGGTCATGGTGATCGTGACGATCCCCTATCTGGTGCACTATCTCGGCCAGAACCAGGACGTCTACATTGCCATAGGGCTCAATATCTTCCTGGTGTGCCTGGTTGTCCTGCAGGTTCTCCTGAACGGCTACCGGGGGTTCTGCAAACTGATTGAATCGCAGTCTGACCTGGCCGCCAAACAGAAAGAAACGGAGCTTCTCAACGCAGAAAACTCCAAGCTTGCCCAGACCGACGCGCTTACCGACCTGCCAAACCGGCGCTATTTCTTCAATCGGCTTGAAGCCCTGATCAGCGAAGTGGAAGGCACGGACCGGCAGTTTGCGGTCGGCGTCGTCGACCTGGATCGGTTCAAGCCCATCAACGACACCTATGGCCACCAGTTGGGCGACCAATTGCTGATGGAAGTCGGCATGCGCCTGAAAAGCCTTGGAATGCCGAATGTCGAGATCTGCCGTCTCGGCGGCGACGAGTTCGGTTTCCTTTATCTCGGAGACATTTACGAGGCTGCCTCGACGGGGCAATCTATTTGCGAACAGATCAGCCTCCCCTATCGGATCGGTGAACTGCAGGTTTCTGTCGGCGCGTCCTGCGGCATTGCGTTCTATCCAGACGCCGGCACGTCTGCCCATGCCCTGTTCGACCGGTCCGACTACGCCCTTTACAACTCAAAGACCAGCGTGCGCGGCCGGACGACCGTCTATTCGGCCGAACATGAAGCCCGCATCCGCTCGGAACGGGCTATCGAGTCCGCCCTTCAAAGCGCAGATCTTGCCAGCGAATTCCAAGTCTATTTCCAGCCTGTCATCCAGTTGCCGGAACGGTTCGTTGTCGGCTTCGAGGCGTTGGCGCGGTGGGACAGCCCGCAGCTTGGCAGAATTGCTCCCGACAAGTTCATTCCCATTGCAGAGCGGGCCGGCCTGATCCACAGGCTGACCTTGTCCCTGTTCGAAAAGGCCGTCGACCAGATCAAGATCCTACCTGGATCTCTTACCCTGTCGTTCAACCTTTCCGCACATGACGTCACATCCGCGGCAACCGTGGATGCGCTGCTCGACATCATTCGCCGGACGGCCGTAGACCCGAGACAGATTACGTTTGAAATCACCGAGACTTCCGTGATCGGCAGCTATGAAGCAGCAGAAACCTGCCTGCAATCGCTACGCAGTGCCGGTGTCAAACTGGCGCTTGATGATTTTGGTACCGGCTATTCCAGCCTCGGCTACCTGCACCGGCTGCCCATTGATTGCGTCAAGATCGACCGCAGTTTCGTTGCCGGTATCAAGGACCCGATGGCAAGCGGCGTCGTGACATCAATCGTCAACCTGTGCCGCTCCATGAAGATGCTGTGCGTGGTGGAAGGTGTCGAGGAAAGCCACCAGCTGGAACTGCTGGAAGCCATGCATTGCCGGCTGGTCCAAGGGTACCATTTCAGTGCGCCCTTGCCTTTCGAAGACATTCTTGCCAGTGCCGGGAAAAACGGAACGGTCGCGGGCCTTCCCTTGTCCGGAACGCTTGCCGCCAGCAGCATTCAGTTTATTCGCGCCTGACCGGCAAAGTGCCCTTGGTCAGCTTCTCATTTGTGGCGATAGCTAGTACCTGTTTGGTCTCCTGAACCGAACCCCCTGGAGACTTTCATGACCGGCGGTACCAAGCGGCAAAAAGACATGCGCAAGGCGCTGCGGGCATTGCTGCCACGTGTACCCTTTGCCGATGCGGAAGCCATTCTCGGCGTTGCCCTCGCCGGCCATCTGCGCCACCTGCCACCCGCCATTGCCCTTTGGCAGGCCACTACCAGCCACGTCCGGCACGCGCTGACCGATTATGACACCTTGCTGGAGGAAGGCTACGACCGCGACGCCGCGCGGTTCTTCGTGCTGGACGAGATGAACGACGTGCTGAGTTCCTGGGGCTGCGCAAAACGCCTGGACGCCGACGAGACTTCCTTTAGCGAGGACTGACGCCAGTTGACCTCAACCTTATTCAGGCTCCCCGAATTTTAACATCCAAAGATTGCATTGCCTCATCCCTGTACTTCCGTTTAAGTTGCATACCAGAATCAAGCAACTTCTAATTTGGAGGAAAGAGATGAAACGCTGGTATCCGGCCCTGTTTGCCTTGATCGGCACATTCATGCTGGCTTCCGCCGCCGCGGCCCAGGAGCCGCCACGCTCTGACAGTTTTCAAAACCCGGAAGACTTCCTGGCCTGTACCGGCAACCCTTACGCTCTCTGCTATTATTCCGGGCCGGACAAACCGACACCGCGCCGTGTTGGTCAAGGCGTGCCGTCGTTGCCATGTGTCCTTGATCCTGACCTGCCGGACAACGCCAGTTGCACCTGTTATGCCATTGATGAAGTGGGAACCGGACCGACCGAATATAATTACGTCTTGATCGAATCCATCCTGAACAAGCAGGCCCGCGAGGACACCCAGACCTTCTGCGAGGAAAATGGCGGCTGTCTCAACATGAAAAACCTGCAGCAGTGCATCGACAGCAACATGACCGATGCCGGTTGCGCAACGGCGCCGGTCTGCGGGCTTCTGGGAACAATCGAAGACAACAAGCTGCCAACCCTTTTCCCGAACCTTCCCGACGTCCACTACATCTCAACGTTCAGCTTCGAGTTCGTGAAGGATCACCATTTCAACTCGACCTCCTGTTCGAAGGACAAATACGCCGGCTGCATGACCGCCCCCTGCACCAAGGGTGAAGACGGCCTGACCACCTGCTCCTGCCCTGTTTATGACGGCGAGTATCAGGTGGGGCAGAACCTTGCCGCCACGGGGCTTGGTTGCCATCTGGACGGCGACAATGTGTGGTCGGCCGCCAACCACACCACACAGGACAGCCAATAGGCTTCAAGGTCAGGTATTTGATATCCGTTTCAGATATCAGGGCCGCCGGGCGATCAGGTCGATTTCGACCAACGCATCGACGGCAAGGCCCGAAACACCGACGCAAGTGCGGCCCGGCAATTTGCCGGGCTCGAAAAACGTCCGGTATGTATCGTTCATCGCCTGATAATCCCGTTTGAACTCGGTCAGATAGACACGGATAAAGGTCGTGTTTTCAAGTCCGAGCCCAAGACCGCCCAGGACGAGCTTCAGGTTCTCCATCACCCGTATGGTCTGCGCCTCGATGCCGTCCGGTAGCGGGGCCTCCGGGTCGTCCGGCAAGGTTGGCATCTGGCCGGTTACGAACACCCAGCCGTCAATTTCGACGGCATGGGAAAACGGGGCAACGGGCTGTGGTGCCTGGTCGATCATGTGATGGATCGGAAGCATGTATTCTCCTGATATCTGCAAAGGGGCCAAGACTCGTGCTGTCCGCGCCTCGGCTTACCCCTGAAACGCCCTCGTCCCTGAGGAGGGCTGATAGGCCCGTCTAAAAGGATGAGGTGGACGGACTTGGAAGGGCAATCTTTCGAGTGCTCTGAAGATCTAGCTTTTCGTGTAAATCCATTGTTCGGGAACATGGGCGGTGACTGTCTCGCCTGCCGCGACTGTTCCAGGAATTTCCACGTAGCCGACGAGTCCTCTGAGGCGCTTTGCCTTTTGCGGAAAAAGCAGGTCCAGCCCGTCCCGGTCCGGAAAGTGTTCGGCAATCGCCTCGCCTGCAAAACGGCAGGGTTTGTTGTCACCGTCCACACGAATAACCACGCCACCCTCGAAGACCAGCCGTGTGCGCGGCGGAACGAGGGACAGCCTCGGTATCCCGGAGACAAGGACGTTGCCGCCGATCCATTCGGCCTTCAGCACCGCAATCTCCATGCGCGATGCGATCTCGGCAAGTTCCTCGGTGGACAGGATGGAAATCTGGCGCTCGTTGCACATCTCGGTGCCGCGCGGATACCAGGGTTCGCGGCCGCCGGACTTGCGGGTGTGGCCGCCGTGCCGGTCTCCCGAAATGCCTCCGAACGTCAGCTCCAGGGGGTCTGTCCCGGAGGTTCTGAAGTCTTCCGCAGAACTTGTCCGGAAGACGCTCTCTACCTTGCCGGCGATCCTGAATGCCGGCGTTATTCGAAGGTCATCGGCGAGAAGCTCGAGCTGGTCTGTCATGAAGGTC
This sequence comes from Roseibium sp. LAB1, assembly GCF_054658235.1. Lineage (NCBI taxonomy): Bacteria > Pseudomonadati > Pseudomonadota > Alphaproteobacteria > Hyphomicrobiales > Stappiaceae > Roseibium > Roseibium sp. LAB1. The sequence goes on from NZ_BAAGIB010000002.1 coordinate 416,296, forward strand.
TCCTGTCGCGGTCGAGCGGCGATGCTAGGGCGCAGACGCTTCCCTGACCAACGAAACTCCTTGATGTTTTCATAAACGCGGCGGATGGATCTGCCACACCCCGAACTTGAGCCGGACACGGCAATTTTCAGGCAGGGCTGGAGAGGAACTTCTCCTTGCGCAATCCGTCCAGGCATCTCACGACCTTTCGGGCGTGATAGAGCATCGCGACCCAACCCGTCTCAAGCGCAAGATTGCCTGTTGCTCCCTCTGGAATCGCTGCCGTCCAGTCGTCCTCCAGGCCTGGAACGGTCTGCCTCGGGCGTCCCTCAAGGACAGCCGAAAACTCGTCTTCCAGGCGCTTGTCCATGCGGGCAACAAAGGCGTCTATTCCGGACCTGGCCGGACTTTCCGCCATTTCCCGCATGACGTCCGAACGGGCCTCCCGATAAAGCACCACGTATTGGGCCAGCACGATCACCAGCACATTGAGGTCGCTGGCGGAGCGCGTGAATGACGACCACGGCGCCTGCTCGATCCGATAGGACCTGGCAGTGGCGATCAGCGTGCTTGCCGCCATTCGAAGTCGGGCAAGGTCCTGAAGGTCCGTCTCCGCCCGGCCACCTTCGTTCTCCAGACAGTCCCGGCAGGCATTGAGATAATCGGACGCCAGCCCAGAAAAGCTTGCACCGGTGCGGTTGGGAAACAGCAACCATGCCGCAGCAAGACCGACGCCCGCGCCGATCATCGTGTCGTAGAGACGCGACCAGAGTTCGCCGATTGGCAAGCCTTCCAGGGTCTGCAGCCCCATGACCACCAGAAAACTGATGATGCCGGAGGCGATGGCGTAATTGCGGTCGAGGAATACGATGACCCCGGGTATGGCAATGACAACGAGCACGAGCCTGACGGATGGAAACTCCGCCAGTGCCGGATCGACCAGCATGGCCAGAACGACGCCGCCCGCAGTCCCGCCGATCCGCTGTGCGGTTCGAAGCAGCGTCGCCCCGAGGCTGTTCGAAAGCACGATGATGATGGTGAGCGTGACCCAATAGGCGTGATTGAGATTGAACGCGAGCCCCAGGGAAAAGCCGATCCCGGCTGCGACACCTGCCTGAAACGACAGGCGCCAGGAAAGTTGACGCCACCAGGCGTCCGTGGGTCCGTTTACATCCGCATCAAGGCTCAGGTGAACCGGCTTGTCCCTTGCAGCCAGTATCCACAGACGCTTGAAGGCCTGGGCGATGCGCAATTCCTGAAACCGGTCATTTGCCGCCTCCTCCGAACCGGCCTGCAGCCAGCTCGCGGCAGGCGCGCCGTCCCGGCCATCGCGCTCCCCCGTATCGCCCGCCTTCGTAACGCCCTCACCGGTTTCAAGGCGATGGACAAGTCGGTCGACCGTGCGGCGAAAGCCGGCATCTTGCGCCAGACGATTGCGCGCGTCCCGAGACAGCTGGGCGCGCGCATCGCCCACGACCTCCAGAGCCAGTTCCACCATGATGGCCGCTTCCGGCGACATGCCCTGCAACTCGCCTTCCGGCCTGAGCAAATCGGCGCATGCCTGCAGTTCCATGCGCAGCTTTGCCAAGTCCCTCAATCGGACGGCCGCGCCCCCGGCGGATCGGGCAGTCCGGCCCGACAGTTGCCTCAGATAGGTCGCCATCGCCTGACGGTTGGCAGCCTCCACCCTCAGGTAGGTTCGGTATGTCGAGGGCCGCCAGGGCCCGGTTCGGACCGCGAGCGCTGTCACCATTCCAAGCACCGCCATGGCCGGCAGCCAGACACCCGGTGATCCTGCGAGGTTACCGAGGATCACGAACAGCCAGCAAATCGCCATGCTTCGTCCCGCACGCTGCCAGAAAGGACCGAGCCCCTGCATGGCAAAGCCCAGCATGATCGCGGCGATCCAGAGGCCCTGCAGAACGGTTGAGGCACTTTTTCCCGCTACCTCAGCGGCAACGGCCCCAACTGCAAACAGGAGCGTCAGGAACCCTCCAAGCTTCAGGATACCGACGATCTCGGCCCTTCGGGTGGAGACCGGCGTGAACAACAGGCAATGCCCGCCAGTGGCCGCTGCCAGAACGGCCAGTGTAAAGGCCGACTGACCCGGTACGACGCTTGCCACGACATTTGCCAGGAAGACCGCTCCGAGCACGGTCAGCATCAGGTGAAAGCCGCGTATCAGCCGCAAGCCGCCCGGGTCTGTGCGCAGGAGACTTGTCTTTATGTCCGAAGCGACTTGAAGCATTGGTTTGACTTGAACCCGGCTCTTCAGGATGGAGACCCTGACGTTCTGAAGACACTTCTCTTATGCGGATTGCAGAGCCTCGTGTCCATGGCGCTTCGATCCGTCGAACACCGGCCTGCCTCGGAAGATCAGTCGGACGGCTCTTGCTCCGCGAGAGCGAATTCTGCAAAGACCGGCCAATGATCGGAGCCATTGAAGTCGCCAGGTTCGCAGTTTTTCACCGCGAGCCCGTTCCCAACGAAAAAATGGTCGAGCTCAAGGCCGATGCCCGGAACAGGGGCAAGCCATGTCGGGGTCCAACGGCTGCCGCAGACCGCCTTGCGCATCCGCGCCGTTTCCTGAAACCCTGCCAGCAGCGGTGCCCAGGAGGTTGCGTTCATGTCGCCGGCGACCAGAACCGGTCCCGGCGTTTGCGACACTTCGGTCGCAAGCCTTTGAAGAATGTCTGCCTGGGCGAGATAGAAGTGCGGTGTCAACGGTGGCAGTGTGTGGACCGCAAAGACACTCAGGCAGGGCTCTGCCTGCCCACCGCAGTAGACTGCTTTCGTGATCGCGTTTGGGTTCCGGCCCACAGGAATCAGTTCGACGCTGCGCGGCGCAGTGCGCGACAGGATAACTGCGGCGGGACGTCCGAATAGCGCCTGACCGGGCACTCCGGCCACATGAAGCATGCCTTTAAACCGGTCAAGCAGCCTGTCGTCGGCAGGCACCGGCAGCTCCGTGAGGATCATGAGATCGAAGCCACGCGCCCTGTTTTCCTCGACGAGATCGTCGAGCGCTGCCGCGCTGCCGAAGAGATTAGCCGTGACGACGCTTGTTGCCGGTTCCACCGTACCGGAGGTTGCAGCAAAGCGCCCATCGTCGAAGACATCCATGCGCACGAGAGCAACCAACGACAGGCAGACGGCCATCGCTGCCCTGTTCCAGTTCCGGAAGATCGCAAATCCGGTGGCAAACAACAGGCCGACCAGAACGTATTGGGCCTGAAAATGAGCCAGAAGATCGAGCGGCCAGCCGATCGTGGCCAGAAACGAGGCAAGAACGGCGACGGCAAAAGCCGCAAACAGACAGACGATGGTTCTGTGGAACATGCCTTGTGCCGCCCGCTGGACATTAATCGCCCGGTGACTGGTTTGCACCACCGCGCAAAAAAGATGCCGGCCCGTTGCCGGGACCGGCACATTCGGGAAACAGGGGGCAAGCCCCCTGTCTCAGTTTCCAGGCCGTTCGCTCAGCGTGTGAGCGGCTTGTACTTGATCCGGCGCGGGTCGGCGGCATGTGCGCCAAGGCGGCGGACCTTGTCCTTTTCGTAGTCTTCGAAGTTGCCTTCAAACCATTCCACATGGCTGTCGCCTTCAAAGGCGAGCATGTGCGTGGCCAGACGGTCGAGGAACATACGATCGTGGCTGATGATAACGGCGCAGCCGGCGTAGTTTTCCAACGCGTCTTCCAGAGCTGCCAGCGTCTCGGTGTCGAGGTCGTTGGTCGGCTCATCGAGCAGCAGCACGTTGGCGCCCTTCTTCAGCACCTTGGCCAGATGCACGCGGTTGCGCTGACCACCGGAAAGATCGCCGACCTTCGCCTGCTGGGCTGCACCCTTGAAGTTGAAGGACGAGCAATAGGCGCGGGAGTTGATTTCCTTGTCATCGAGATAGATGACTTCGGCGCCGCCAGAGATCTCTTCCCAGACCGTGTTGTTCGGGTTGAGCGCATCGCGGGACTGGTCGACATAGCCAAGGTGTACACTGTCACCGACAACGACCTTGCCCTTGTCCGGCGTTTCCTGGCCGGTCAGCATCTTGAACAGCGTCGTCTTGCCGGCGCCGTTCGGGCCGATGACACCGACAATGCCACCGCGCGGCAGCTTGAACGACAGGTTGTCGATCAGCAGACGGTCTTCAAAGCCCTTGGAAACACCATCGACCTCGATGACGTTTGCGCCGAGACGCTCGCCAACCGGAATGAGGATCTGCTCGATGGACGGCTGACGCTCTTCCTGGGCGGTCAAAAGGTCTTCAAAGGCCCGGATACGGGCTTTCGATTTGGTCTGACGGCCTTTCGGGCTCATGCCCATCCACTCGCGCTCGCGGGAAATCGCCTTGGAACGGGCCATGTTCTCGCGGCCTTCCTGCTCCATACGCTTGGTCTTCTTTTCCAGATAGACCGAGTAGTTGCCTTCGTAAGGAATGCCCTGACCGCGGTCGAGCTCGAGGATCCAGCCCGTGACATTGTCGAGGAAGTAGCGGTCGTGGGTGATGATCAGGACGGAGCCCTTGAACTCGCGCAGGTGACGCTCCAGCCAATGGACCGTTTCGGCGTCCAGGTGGTTGGTCGGCTCATCCAGCAGCAGCAGGTCCGGCTCGGACAGCAGCAGCTTGCAGAGCGCGACGCGGCGGCGCTCACCACCTGAGAGATTGTCGACGGCGGCGTCTGACGGCGGGCACCGCAGGGCCTCCATCGCCATTTCCACCTGGCTTTCCAGGTTCCACAGATCCTGTGCGTCGATTTCGTCCTGCAACGAAGCGGCTTCCTCGGCGGTTTCATCCGAGTAGTCCATCATCAACTCGTTGTAGCGGTCGAGCTTGGCTTGCTTGTGGGCCACACCTTCCATGACGTTTTCCATCACGGTCTTGGTGTTGTCGAGCTGCGGTTCCTGCGGCAAGTAACCGACCTTCGCCCCCTCGGCCGCCCAGGCCTCGCCGGTGTATTCCTTGTCGATACCGGCCATGATCTTGAGAAGGGTCGACTTACCGGCACCGTTCGGACCCAGGATACCGATCTTGGCGTCCGGGTAGAACGAGAGATGGATGTTGTCGAGGACCTTCTTGTCATTGTAGGCCTTGGACAGGCCATGCATGTGATAGATGAACTGGCGCGCCATGGGGCTCCGCTTCTCCGCTTTCAAAATCTGATGGGATTCTCAGGAATTCTGCGGCGTCTTTTAGGGGAAATGACGCCCGGGGGCAATGGGGGGAATGTGGATTGGTGCTCAAGCGGAGACTTCCTCGTCTGAAATGAAGATGGTTTGCGTTGGCCGATCCATTGCCGTTTGAATTGGCACGTCGAAACGACAAATCATCAGCGTACCGCCTCCGCCCTTTTGGCTCTTTTCTCGCTCTGCCGAAGTCCTTAAGGTCACCCCACCTTTCTTCATCACCCCACCGGACCTGCCATGACCTCCATCGATATTCTGATGCCCCGCCCGATGCTGCCGATCGTTCAGGAGCAGCTGGATGCCGCCTTTACGGTGCACCGGCTGTATGAGGCCGATAATCCGGAGGCGTTGCTTGCCGAAATCGGAGAGAAAATTCGCGGCGTAGCCATGGCTTTCGGGCCGGTGAACGCCAAGTTGCTTGCAAAAATCCCGAATGCGGAAATCGTTTCCAGCTTCGGGGTCGGCTACGACCACGTCAAAACGGACGATTGCCTGGCGGCGAATGTGATGGTGACCCATACGCCCGACGTGCTGACGGAAGAAGTTGCCGATACGGCGCTTGGACTGATGATCATGACGGTCCGCGAATTCGGCCAGGCCGAACAATGGCTGCGGCAGGGCAATTGGGAAAGCAAGGGCCCCTACAAGCTGACGGGAGCGACCATGCAGGGCCGAACACTCGGCATTTTCGGCCTGGGGCGGATCGGCAAGGCGATTGCCAAGCGTGCCGAAGCCTTCGGCATGACAATCCACTACCATGGCCGCAGCAAACAGGACGGGGTTTCCTATCCCTACCACGCAACACCGAAGGAGCTGGCGGCTGCCTGCGACACGTTGATGGTCGTGGCACCGGGCGGAGCGGAAACCCTGCATGCCGTCAACGCCGAGGTTCTGGAAGCGCTCGGGCCGGATGGCATCGTCATCAATATCGGTCGGGGTACGGTCATCGATGAGGCAGCGCTGATAGCCGCCCTTGAAAACGGCACGATCTACGGCGCCGGTCTTGACGTCTTCGAGAACGAGCCGCATGTGCCTGACACCCTTCTGAAACTGCCAAGGGTGACGGTGCTGCCGCATGTCGGTTCTGCCTCGCAAGCGACCCGCAATGCCATGGGGCAGCTCGTAGTTGACAACCTGACAAGCTGGTTCAAGACCGGCAAGGCCCTGACACCCATTCCGGAAATGCGCTGAACCCAAGGAAACACCAAGGCTGTCACGCTGCGCCGGCCGATTTTTTTCGGCTGCGCGTTTGACACGTGTTGCTTGCGCCATACCTTTAGGGGGGAAGCGCATCCTTTCTGATTGCGATGCGTTTGCCCCATAGGCGTGGAAACATCAGACCACACAAGCCACGCCGGGATGTCGACTGGGAGCGGCTGGTGAACCAATAAGACAAATGCGTTCAGAAGCCTGCTCACCTCCAGTCGTTCGCCCGGATCCGTCACGCGGATCCCGTTTGCCCACTGGTGCGCCGCGCTCGGTCGCTGTGCTTAAAAGTGGCAGAAGCCGGCATCCCCGGTCGCAACAAGGTAACTGGCGACATAACCTCCGCCGGTTGCCCGGGCCGGCCCTACCGGGGCCGGTCCCTCCGGAAAACCGAATACCGGGCTACAGGTCATTCCAGTTCCTTTCACTCTGATCCGCCGGCCGGGCACCTGAACGGTGTGAAGGTACTGCCCATATTCGCGCTGACGGTCATCATCGTCAGGATGTCGGCAAAGGCGAATTCGGCCGGTGTTTTCGGGCAGACGGCTTTCCCGGCGAAGCAACCACCCGCAATGAAGGCATCATGCTCGGCGACGAAGCCGGGGCGCATTTGCGAGCGGCTGACGTTTTCAAACGCCACCCGGACAATGTCCTGGTAATAGGCGCAGCGTCTGGCTCGCTTTTGTTCCCGCGTCTCCTCAGCAGCCGCATGGGATGACAAGGCCATTGTCGCGGCAACGGCAAGCAGCAGGGCAAGTAATGATCTTGATACGGGCAAGGTCGTCTCCGTCGGCAACAGGCTGGACATTTCCAGACGCGAGGGTGTCCGGGTGGACTTGGACATCCACCCGGACAGGCGCACTCAATCGATGAGACTTTCGGCAAGTGCGGTGCCGATATCGGCAATCGCCTTGTTGCGATCGTCGAAGGAGGCATCAGTCTGTGTGATATAGACCGCGATCACGACCGGCTCCCGGCCATCCGGCCAGATGACGCCGATGTTGTTGCGTGAGCCATTCCCTCCTGCCCCGGTCTTGTCGGCCACCGGCCATTCTTCCGGCAATCCGGCACGCAGGGTTGCATTGCCAACCTTGTTGTCCAGCAGCCAGCCCGTTAGCTGAGCCCTGGCGGTGGGCGACAGGGCATCGCCCAGAACCAGCTTCTGCAAGGTGGCGACGGCAGCGGCCGGAGTGGTGGTGTCGCGGGGATCGCCGGGCCTACCCTCGTTGAGACCCGGTTCCGCCCGGTCCAGCCGGGTGATGGTGTCGCCAATTCCGCGCAGGTAATCGGTCAGTCCTTCCGGTCCGCCAACCGCTTCCAGCACCAGATTGGCGGCGGCATTATCGCTGATCGCAACGGCCGCGTCGCACAGTTCCAGATACGTCATGCCACCTGAGCCGACCTTTTTCTCGGTGACCGGCGAATAGGAGACAAGGTCTTCCGACCGGATCTTCACGCGACGTTCCAGCTGAACCTCACCCTGCTCGCCCTTTTCCAGAAGCGCGGCGCACAGGAACGCCTTGAAGGTGCTGTTGAGCGGAAACCGCTCCTCTGCCCTGTGGGTCCAGATCTTGCCTGTTTCCGTATCCAGCACCGCGACGCCGATCCGAGCCGACAGGTGGCTCTCCGCCCCCGTGACGATTTTCTCAAGTGGTGCGGGATCGAACCCGGCGGCGTGTGCCAATCCGGAAATCGCCGGAAACCCGGCAAAAAGGGCAAGCGAAAGCGTCAACGCGTTACGGCGTGTCCAGAGTTTCATCTTCAACTCCAATGATGAATACAAACTGCCCGACCCGGTGTGGTGTGTTGCCCCCCGCACCATTCGTCTTCGGGACATCGCGACAGTGCCGCCGCCTCAGATATAACGCAAATGATGAATACTGAGGTTAGACATGAGTAGAACTTGGTCATAGTTGGATCCGGATGGACGTCTCAAAACTTCCGCTCAATGCCTTGAGAGCCTTTGAAGCCTCTGCCCGGCTCTGCAGCTTTACACGCGCCGGCCTGGAACTGCGGGTGTCGCAGACTGCCGTCAGCCACCAGGTAAAGGCGCTGGAGGACGTGTTGCAGGTATCGCTGTTCGAGCGCCTTCCGCGCGGTGTTGCCCTGACGGACGAAGGACTGGCGCTGCTACCTGTACTGACTGATGCCTTCAGGCGGATGAGCGATGCGCTCAGCCGGTTCGAGGACGGCAACTACCGAGAGGTGCTGACTGTCGGCGCCGTTGCGACCTTCGCGACCGGCTGGCTGTTGCCGCGCCTCTCCAGCTTTGCCAGGGCCCATCCGCAGATTGACCTGCGACTGAAAACCAACAACAACCGTGCGGATATTCTTGCGGATGGCCTCGACTGTTTCCTGCGCTTCGGCGACGGTGCCTGGCATGCCACAAATGCGGAAAAGCTGATGGATGCCCCACTGTCGCCGATCTGCTCATCCGAAGCGGCGAACAGGTTGTCAGTGCCGCAGGACCTTTTGCATGAACCCCTGCTGAGATCCTACAGAATGGATGAATGGGCGATGTGGTTCCAGGCCGCACAGTTGCCGCCACCGCGGGCACGCGGCTGGATGTTCGACAGTTCGCTGGCCATGGTTGAAGCCGTCACGCAAGGTGCAGGTGTGGCGCTTGTACCGACTGCGATGTTCAGCCGGCAACTGGCGTCCGGTGCCATTGCGCAGCCGTTCGAGACAAGCGTGCTGACGGGAAGCTACTGGCTGACATGGCTGAAATCCCGGGAAGAGACAAGCGCAATGCAGAAGTTCCGCCTTTGGTTGCTGGCAACGGCTGCAGCGTGACGGCGAGCGCGCGCCCGCATCAGGGCTTTCGCCCTTTCACCATTTCGCGCTTGCCGGCAAATCCTTCTGCCTTTTCGATTTCGAAGCCGGCGGCCTGAAGATTGCGGCGGACCCAGCCTGCGGCTGAATAGGTCGACAGAGTTCCTCCGGAAACTGTCAGACCTGCTGCCGCCTTCAGAAGTTCGGCGTCCCAGAGTTCCGGATTGCGCGCAGGGCTGAACCCGTCGAGATACCACGCATCAACCGGTGGAATGACCGGCTCATTACCGGTCTCGTCCTTCAAACCGGTGCTGAGCTGGCCGATCAACTCCCGCGCATCACCGATGCCGATCCGCAGGTTGGCTCCGGCGATCATGAGGCTGTTCCAGCCCGGCCCCGGCGACCAGACCTTCAGCAGATCATCTGCCAGTGGTCCCAGTTCCGGAAACGCATTGAGGGCGCGGGTCAGTTGCTCCACTGTCATCGGAAACAGTTCGAACGTCACGAAGGTCAGATCCGGCCGGTTGGGCCATTCCTGCCAAGCCGCGAGGGTGGTGAGGAAATTGAGGCCGGTTCCAAAACCGAATTCGGCAATGGTGAACCGCTCGCAGCCGTCGAACCGCCCGGGCAAGCCGTTGCCCTGCAGAAACACATGGCGTGTTTCGGCCAGACCGCCGGCCTTGGAAAAATACGTGTCGTTGAAGCCTTCGGCCCGGGGCGCGTCGCCCTGCAGCCATTCCAGATCCGGTGCCTTGATGGACATGATCTTGAGGTTTCCTTCGGGTAGCACCCATCAGCCTTTGCCATTTGCAACGCGTTCTCATAAGAGAGCCGGCAGGATCAATCAATCTCAAAGGACCCCGCCTCATGGCAGCAACCGACGCCGAAACTTTCGATGTCGCCATTGCCGGTGCCGGAATTTTCGGCCTGGCAATCGCGCAGGCAGCCATCGAAGCCGGGCTGAAGGTGGAGGTTCTGGAGAAAAGCCACGTCGGCGCCGGCTCCAGTGGTGGTGTGCTGGGGGCGTTGATGCCGCACATGCCGGCACGCTGGAACCCCAAGAAGGAATTCCAGTTCCAGGCACTGCTCTGCCTGGAGGACCGCATCCGACAGTTGGAGAGCCAAACAGGCCTTGCCTGCGGCTATCATCGTTGCGGACGCATTCTGCCGCTGACGACATCGGACAAGCTGGAGCACCACCTGGAACGGGCGGAAGAAAGCAAGCTGCGCTGGCGGCCTGAAGAAACCGGCTTTTCCTATGTGGTCGAGCCTGCCGGAAGCCGGTCGGACTGGCTGGACGCAAAATCCGCCCCCTTCGGCATTGTCTATGAAACCCTTGCCGCGCGGATCTCGCCCCGGGCCTATCTGGCGAGCCTTGCCGGCTTTGTCCGCCAGCACGGCAGCCTGCGGGAAGGCGTTGAGGTGGTCGGTTACGACGATGCATCACGCTCCGTCCTGCTTGCCGGCGGGCAAGCCCCCATCCGGACACGGCAATTCGTCGTTTCGGGAGGGTTTGCAGCTTTCGACCTGATCGAGACGCTGACCGGCGAGCGGATCGGGCGGGGCGAGAAAGGCCAGGCCCTGGTGCTGGAAGGCAAGGGTTTGGAAGACCGACCAGCGATCTATTGCGACGGTCTTTATGTCGTTCCGCATGACGATGGCACCGTGGCCATCGGCAGCACATCCGATCGGGAGTTCGAAGACGCTACGCCCTCGCCCACCCGTTCAGCCGAGCTGCTGGAACGCGCCACTGCCTTTTGTCCGCAATTGAAGGGGCGGCGGGTACTTTCGGACTGGGCCGGCATCCGGCCGCGCAATCACAGGCGAGACCCGCTGGCAGGAAAGCTACCGGGCTTCGAGACCGCCTTTGCGGCAACCGGCGGCTTCAAGATTTCCTTCGGCATTGCCCATCTGATTGCGGATGCCCTGGTGGCGGAGATGACAGGCCGTGACCCTGCCGTTCCTTTGCCAGAGACATTCCGCCCGGCGCACCACTTCGGCAGCGGCAGGCTGGACGCCGATCGCTAAAAACGCAACCGTCCAGGCGATCGCCGACAGCTCAAGCTGACGGCTCAATTGCAATGAAAGGTTGTATATGTGATTGCAGATGATGTGACACGACCGCGAACTTGACGCGGTTCTTTCGATCACAATCGGTATACGCACGCGCTGCCTAGATGGCAGCAACCACCGCGTAAAGACCGTAGAGGCTGAGCGAAATCGTCCCCCAGAACAGGAGATTTTTCGCCACCATAAATGGCAAATTCATAGACCCACCCTGATGAGCTGCATGGTCAGCCTGCTTCCTCCTCTCCACCCCAGAGGATTCAACTTCAGTTACGGCTGTAGCGGCTCTCGCCATTTCGGCAATCCTTGAACGACTTAACCAATGGCCATCAGGAACCCATTTCCATCAGCCATACACAGTACCGTTTACGTCGCAAATGGTTAAAACCCGTTTAAGATTAACATGAATCTTTTCTTAATTTACAGCACAATGAAATTGTTGATATGCACAAATTATGGTCCGGCCTCGCGCGGCTCTAGCGCCCCCTCCCTCCCGGACCTGTTTGATCCGACCTGAAGGAAGCCCCGCAGCATGAGTCTTGAAAGCGTTCGCAACCACCTTGCCAGTGCCGCCCCTGAGCTTGAAGTCATCGTGACGGAAGACAGCAGCGCCACGGTCGACCTAGCCGCCAAGGCGCATGGGGTCGAGCCCGGCCAGATTGCCAAGACGCTGTCATTTCAGCTCAAGGACAGGATCTTTCTGGTGGTTGCCCGCGGCGATGCCCGCATGGACAACAAGAAAGCAAAAGCAACCTTTGGTGGCAAGGTGAAGATGCTGGGCCTTGATGAAGTGGAAACGCTCACGGGACACCCCGTCGGCGGCGTGTGCCCGTTCGGCCTTGCCCGGCCGTTGCCTGTCTACTGCGATGTCTCGCTGAAGGAATACGACGTGGTCATTCCCGCCGCCGGCGCAACCAATGCCGCTGTCAGGATCAAGCCGGAGCGCATGGCGGAAATCACCGGGGCCGAATGGGTCGATGTCTGCCAGCCGCCTCAGATTGCCTCACCGCAGCCGACGACGCCTTCCGACGCCTGATGGCTTCGATGCCTGCCAGGCTTCACGTCCGATAATAGTCCCGATACCAGTCGACGAACCTGGCAACGCCTTCCTGCACCGTCGTTTTCGGCCGGTAGCCTGTCAGGCTTTGCAGAAGATCCGCATTTGCCCATGTAGCCGGCACATCGCCGGCCTGGATCGGCATGAGATTGCGTTCGGCCGTCTTGCCGGTTGCCGCCTCGATGGCTTCGATGAATTCGGTCAGCTGGACGCAGGTGGAATTGCCGATATTGACCACGCGCCAGGGGGCCACCGGCGACAGGCTGTCGCCGTCCGGAACCTCTTCCCCTTCGGCCGGGCGCACGGGGACGGCATCCATCAGCAGCCTGATACCTTCGACGAGATCTTCCACGTAGGTAAAGTCCCGCCTCATGTCGCCGTAGTTATAGACGTCGATCGGCTTGCCTTCGAGGATCGCCTTGGTGAACTTGAACAGGGCCATGTCCGGCCGTCCCCAGGGCCCGTAGACGGTGAAGAAACGGAACATCGTCACCGGCAAGTGATAAAGATGGGCATAGGAATGCGCCATGGATTCCGTTGCCTTCTTGGTCGCCGCATAGAACGACATCTGGTGGTCGGCCTTGTCGGTCTCCGAGTAGGGCATTTCCGTATTGGCACCATAGGCGGACGACGTGGACGCGAGCAGCATGTGTTCCGGCGGGAAGGCTCTTGCGGCCTCCAGCAGCTCGAACGTGCCACATATGTTGCTCTCCAGGTAGGAGCGTGGTGCTTCGATGGAGTATCGAACACCGGCCTGCGCCGCCAGATGAATGACGAAATCCGGCCGCTCGGTGCGAAACAGGGACATCAACAGGTCTGGCGCCTCGACCCGGTCGTTTATTGGCTTGAAATGCTCATTCTGCATCAGCATCTGCTGCCGGCGTTCCTTCAGGCGAACGTCGTAGTAATCCGTCATGGCATCGAGACCGATTACGCGGAAACCGTCCTTGAGAAGGCGGGTGCACAGGAAATAGCCGATAAACCCCGCAGAGCCAGTCACCAGAACGGTTTTCATGATTTGCCCAAAGCCTTTCGATCAAAAATTCATTTTGCAAAACGCGTGAGTTGGTCAGCCAAGGTATTAAAAGGCTTCGCAGGTTCGGGCAATGGCGAAGTCTGCCTGAACCACCTTGGCCACCTGGAACCGTGAAACTTACAAGCGCCGCAGAGACCTGGTACGAAATGGATTGGGGCTGCGTGACACGCGTATATAGCTTCTGAAAAGCGCCCTGTTTCCAAAGAAAGGTCAAGCTCGTCTGGCGGGATTATCGCTTCGGTTTCCGCAAACGAAAAAGCCACCCGCGTCCTTGCAACGCGGATGGCTGTTTTTCTGACGTTTGGGCAGCATTTCACCCTGCCGCACTCCCGTCCGGAGCCTTGTCAGATCCCCTCGCCGTCGGAGCCAAAGCTGTTGAGGTATCCGCGTTCGCGCAGATACTCTACGATCTCTTCGGCAACCTCTTCCGGGTCCCGGCCGACGTTGCGGATATGAAGTTCGGGGTTTTCCGGTGCTTCATAAGGGCTGTCGATACCGGTGAAGTTCTTGATCTCACCCCGATCGGCCTTGGCATAAAGGCCTTTCGGATCACGCTTGCGGCATTCCTCGATTGGCGTATCGACAAAGACCTCGATGAACTCGCCCTCTTCCAGAAGGTCGCGTGCCATCTGACGTTCCGAGCGGAACGGCGAGATGAAAGACACAAGCGTGATCATGCCCGCATCGGCAAAGAGCTTGGCGACCTCGCCCACGCGGCGGATGTTTTCCACCCGGTCGGCATCGGTAAAACCCAGGTCCTTGTTGAGCCCGTGGCGGACGTTGTCGCCGTCGAGCGTGTAGGTGTGGCGCCCGTCGACATGCAGTTTCTTTTCGACAATCGAGGCGATGGTCGATTTGCCGGAACCGGACAGACCGGTGAACCAAAGGATCGCCGGTTTCTGACCAAGCTTTTCGGAACGGGCCTTCTTGTCGACGTCGAGAGCCTGCCAATGGATGTTGCTCGCCCGGCGCAGAGCGAACCAGACCATGCCCGCACCAACCGTCGAATTGCTCATCCGGTCGATCAGGATGAAGGAACCCGTCGTGTGGTTGGCCTCGTACGGATCGAATGGCACGGCAGAAGACAGCGAGAAATTGCAGAAAGCGATTTCATTCAGCGTCAGTGTCTTGCCCGCCACATGCTCAAACGTGTTGACGTTGATCTTGTGTTTGATCTCAGAGACAGTCGCCGTCACCGTGCGGGTGCCAATCTTCAGAAGATAGGACCTGCCCGGCAGCAACGGCTCGTCGGACATCCAGATGACATGGGCCGCAAACTGGTCGGCGACGTCGGGGCGGTGTGCAGTCGAGGTCAGTAGATCGCCACGGGAAATGTCGATCTCGTCTTCCAGCGAGATGGTGACCGCCTCGCCGGCCCGGGCCGAACTGACTTCGCCGCTTGCTCCGATGATCGATTTCACCCTGGACTGCTTTGCAGGACCGGCAACCACCAGCTCGTCTCCAACCGACACCTGGCCGCTGGCGACCGTGCCGGAATAGCCGCGGAAATCGAGGTTCGGCCGGTTGACCCACTGCACCGGAAAGCGGAACGGCGCTTCCAGAACATGCTCACCCACCTGAACGGTTTCCAGGTGCTCCAGCAAGGTCGGGCCGGAATACCAGTCCATCTTGTCGCTGCGCCCGGTGACATTGTCGCCATAACGCGCGGACATCGGAATTGCCTGCAGGGTTTCGAAGTCGAACCCGTTGGCAAAGACTTCGAATTCCTTGCGGATCTCTTCGAAGCGTTCCTGGGAATAGCCGACAAGGTCGATCTTGTTGATGGCCAGCACAACGTGGCGGATGCCCAGCAGCGACGCGATGAACGCGTGGCGGCGGGTCTGGACCATCAGGCCGTTGCGCGCGTCAACCAGCAGCACGGCGAGATCGGCGGTGGATGCGCCGGTTGCCATGTTGCGGGTGTATTGCTCGTGACCCGGTGTGTCGGCAACGATGAACTTGCGCTTTTCGGTCGCGAAGAAACGATAGGCGACATCGATGGTGATGCCCTGCTCGCGCTCGGCCTCAAGACCGTCGACCAGCAGTGCCAGGTCGATGTCCTCGCCCACGGTGCCGTGCTTTCTGGAATCACGCTCCAGCGCGGCAAGCTGGTCTTCGAAGATCAGCTTGGTGTCATAGAGCAGACGGCCGATCAACGTCGACTTGCCGTCGTCGACTGACCCGCAGGTCAGGAAACGAAGCTGGTCCTTGCTTTCCTGCGCCAGGATATATTCGGTGACGGCTGTCTCTGCAGCTTCTTCAATGTTTTCGATCGTCATCTTAGAAATATCCTTCCCGCTTCTTCTTCTCCATCGACGCGCTTTCATCCTTGTCGATGAGGCGGCCCTGGCGTTCGGACGTACGGGCAATCAGCATTTCGCGGACAATGGCGGGCAACGTGTCGGCGTCCGATTCAATGGCGCCGGTCAGCGGATAGCAGCCGAGTGTCCGGAAGCGAACCATCTTTTCCTCGATCACTTCACCGGCCTGCAGCTTCATGCGGTCGTCGTCGACCATGATCAGCATGCCATCGCGGTTCACGACCGGGCGCTTTGCAGCGAAATAGAGCGGCACCATCGGGATGTCTTCCGTCAGGATGTACTGCCAGATATCAAGCTCGGTCCAGTTGGACAGCGGAAAGGCGCGGATGCTCTCGCCCTTTGCCACACGGGCATTGTAGAGGTTCCACAGTTCCGGCCGCTGGTTCTTCGGGTCCCAGCCGTGATTGGAATTGCGGAAGGAGAAGACACGCTCCTTGGCGCGGGACTTTTCCTCGTCCCGGCGCGCGCCGCCAAAGGCGGCATCGAAGCCGTATTTGTTCAGCGCCTGTTTCAGCGCTTCGGTTTTCATGATGTGCGTATGAACCGAGGAGCCGTGGGAAAACGGGCCGATATTCTTTTCAAGCCCTTCCGGGTTGGTATGGACGATCAGGTCCATGCCGAGACGCGCCGCGGTCTCGTCACGGAAGGTGATCATGTCGCGGAATTTCCAGGTCGTGTCCACGTGCAGCAGCGGAAACGGCGGCTTGGACGGATAGAAGGCCTTCATCGCCAGGTGCAGCATGACGCCGGAGTCCTTGCCGATGGAATAGAGCATCACCGGATTTGAGAATTCCGCCGCCACTTCGCGGATGATGTGGATGCTTTCCGCTTCCAGCCGCTTCAGATTGCTGAGGCGCTCGGGCGTGATCCCGTGAGATTGCATGTTCATGTTCGCTTTTCCGTTTGGCCGGCGAACCGGCCGTATCAAAAGTCCGGCACGGGCCTCTTGCCCGCGCAATTTGCCAATTGTCAGGCGTCCGCGGCCGCGTCCCGCAGGAGGGTCCTGCACCCGGCTGCCAGAAAATACGGGTTCCGCAGGTCGTCCTTGCGGGCGTTTTCCGGCACCCGGTAGACAAAGTCCTCACCGGTTGAAGCCAGAACGACCGCCCCGCCGGCGGCGCGCACAACCGCATCGCCTGCTGCAATGTCCCATTGCATCGTGGGGGCAAGACGGGGATAGAAATCCGCCCGGCCGGCGGCTACCCAGCACAGCTTCAGCGACGAACCGACGTTCACCTGCTCGGCGACCTGTAGCCGCGAGATCAGGGCAGTGGTCTCTTCCGAAAGATGAGAGCGGCTGGCGAGCACGCTGATGCCGTCCACCGGCGGCGTGCGCACGGATATCGGCGCGATATTGGTGATCCCGCCGTTCTCAATGGTTCCCTTGAAGGCCTTTGTTTCGGTTTTGCCATCACTCTGGATGTCCCCGCCCCAATAGATCTCTTCAAGGGCAGGTGCGGAGACCACACCGAACACCGGGCGGCCGTCCTCGATCAGGGCGATGTTGACGGTGAACTCGCCGTTCTTCTTCAGGAATTCCTTGGTCCCGTCGAGCGGATCGACCAGAAAGTACCGCGTGCCCGCCGAAGGCAGCGTGCCGGCCTCGACGGCTTCTTCAGCCACCACCGGAATATCGGGGAACTTTTCCGCTAGGCCCGCGAGAATGATTTCCTCGGCTGCAGCGTCGGCCTTGGTCACCGGAGACCCGTCGACCTTGTTCTCGACTTCGAACGGTTCCGCGTAGATTTTGAGGATTTCCTCACCAGCTCTCAGGGCTAGCCGGTTCAAGAAAGATATCTGGTCTTCAGTCATTGATGCCTCAATTTGCGCCGGGAAATATTGCCCCCCGCGCTGTCCGCCCGCGTGGCTGTCCCGTAAATAGAAAGGTACAGTGTATCAATTCAAGGAATGGTGTTCCACGTTTTCGCCAGAATACAAAAAGCTCAGGTTTCTCTGACCGTCGCAAGGGAGCTTTTGTTTCTCCCAACATGGTCCTATGCAGGGCTTTACCTGACTGATCCATACGTGGATTCACCGATTGGCAAGGGCTTTGCGCCTAAACTTATCCCGAATGGGGGTTAAAGTGCCCCTGGACACCATGAGAATGCGAGAGACCCATGTCGGACGCCAGACCGTTCCCGCAGCATACTGCGGATGAGAGCGCCAGCGAACAGATGCCGCGAGAGCGGCGGGCACGCGTGTTCAAAAAAGGCAAGATGGTCTTTCAGCACGGCTTGCGGTCCATTCCCTGCATCGTGCGCAACATTTCCGACGGCGGCGCCATGCTGGAATTCGAGCAGGCCTACATGCTGCCAAAGGAATTCGACCTGCATATTGATCTGGAAAATTATGAGGTTACCTGCGAACGCCGCTGGGAAGAAGGCCTCCGGTGCGGTGTGCAGTTCATCGGCGAGAAACGACCCGTAGCGGCGCAGCGCGCGCAAGTGCTGAAATCATCCGAAGAAGCCTTGAAAGGCGAACTCGACGAACGCCGTGACAGTCCGGACAATTTTTTCCAGCGCCGCCACATGGGCGAACCGCATGCCGACGAGCGCGCCTCCGTGCGCCGGAACCGGCCGGACGCAAGCGCCGGAAAACCGACTTTCGGCAAAAGGCGCTGATACGCCACCAGTGCCGGAATACTTCAAACACCCCTTCGAGCCGCGGTGTTTGAGAGGAAGGACACCAGGCCCAGCCAACCGAGGCTTGCTGTCAGCTTCTGCCGCAGCGCTCAAATTTCATGGATATAATCCGCCTCCCCGTCGTACCCTTTGAAGATCACGCCAAGGCGTGTTTCGAACCCGGATCATGACCAGGAAACTGCCCGTGGCGACCACCCTCTACGACATGAGCGTGCCGACCTTCCTGCAAACGGCACGCGCCGTCAGCGGGTTTCTTCAAAAGGCGGCAACCCATTGCCAGCAGACAGGCACCGATCCGGACGACTTCGTGACCGCGCGGCTTTATCCGGACATGGCTCCGTTCTGGTTTCAGATCGAGTGCGTCGACAATTTTTCCGTCTGGGGCCTGGAAGCGATGAGAACGGGTGCCTTCACCCCTCCGCCGCTTGTCGGACCAGCCCCATATGCGGCTCTGCAGGACCGGATCGCGCAGACAGTGACACGCTTGCAGGCCTATACGCCCGCCGAGGTAAACGACTGGTCGGGCCGGCTTCTCGACCTTGATCTGGTTCACATCAGCCCTCGGCCGATGCCCCTGACATCGGAGACCTTTCTCCTGTCCTTCCTGCTGCCGAACTTTCATTTCCACGCCGTCACCGCCTACGACATCCTGCGCACGCGCGGCGTGCCCATCGGCAAGCGCGACTATGAAGGCCAGTTGCGGACGAGGCCGGACTGACGGCCCTCGCCCTCACCGGCAGAAACGAACGGGCGGGCCAACTGGAAAGCCACGCAGGCAATTCTTCCAGTTTCTGGGCCGTTCTCAAGACAACTGCGCAAACCGATATGGCCCACCGGGCAAAACCCGGCAGGCCATATCGTCAGCAGAGGTTCAAAACCTCTCAGGCCGCCTGGCGTTCACGCTCCAACGTCCGCACGGTGGCCGGGCGTTCACTGCACCGCTTCACCCAGTCACGGATCGCCTCGTTGTCCGGCAACATGTCCGGCAGCCACAGGAACGGACCGCTGCACAACAGGTCGGCGGCCGAATAATTTTCGCCCAGCAGGTAAGGCTGCTTTTCCAGCGTTTCCGACAGCCGCGCGACCATCGTGTCGAAATCGCGCAGGCTTGCCTCCACGGCCGGATGCGTAAACTGGGCGAATTTCAGGATGATGATCGGCTCCATCACACCCTGATAGTAGAACAGCCAGGACAGGTAGTCCCCGCGCCCCGGCTGGCCCTCGATCGGCCCCAGCCCGGCTTCTGGAAACTTGTCGGTGAGATAAAGCATGATTGCGCCGCGCTCGCGGATCCCCTCGCTACCATCCACCAGGTAGGGCACCTTCTTTTCGGGATGCGGGTTGGATGCATCCGGCCCGCCCGAGCCATCCAGCCGGCGAACCGTCACTTCCTTCACCTCAACGTCGGCGCCCAGCTCTTCGATCAGCGTCACGATTGCCGAAGACCGGCTGTTGGGGGAATGATAAAGCGTCATCATGGGAAAGCTCCTTTTCTTTGTGATGCCAGAGGTATAGCTTCCCCCTGCTGACAATTTACGGCAGGAGCAAACATGGCCCGCATGGACAGGCTGATGCGTCTGATGGATACCCTCAGGCGCCTACCCCAACCGGTCACCGCCGCACGTCTTTCAGAAGAGACCGGCGTTTCCCTGCGCCAGCTCTACCGCGACATCGCGACCTTGCGTGCGGGTGGCGCCCTGATCGACGGGGCCGCGGGCGTCGGCTACACCTTGACGGAAGATCCCGTGTTGCCGCCGCAGAGTTTCTCCCGGCTGGAAATCGAGGCGCTGATGCTGGCACAAAGCGGGCTGGACCAGATTGGTGACGAGACACTGAAAAAGGCCGGCCGCAACGCCATGGCCCGCATCATCGCCACCCTGCCCGACCGGCAGGCCCGCCAGGCCATGCACACGGTGATGCGCAGCTGGCGGCAGCCGGACAAGCGCCCGCCGGTGACGGTGGATCTCGACCTGTTGCGCGAGGCCTGCTGGGAAGAGTTCAGCCTGATCATCACCTATCGCGACCTGCAGGAGCGGACGACCACCCGGGAAATCTGGCCGATGGGCCTGTCCTACAGCGAAACCTCGCTGCTGCTGCTCGCCCATTGCCGCCTTCGGCACGACTACCGCCACTTCCACGTCAGCCGGATCGCCTCACTGGCGCCCGGCACCGAAAGCTTCCGCCCCAACCGGGTGGGCCTGCTCCGCGACTACATCAAACAACGGGGATATGACCGGAACAGGCCACCTCAGCGCGGTGAAGTTGGGTAAAGTGCGAAATGGAAACAGGCTAACCTCAAAACGGGGAAATTTCGGAGAAGCGGGTCAGGCGCTCTCGCTACCACGGCTCGAAACAATTGATCGATCAAGAGGCGTTGATTTTCGATGGAAGGGGGGCGCAGATTACCGAACGGGCTATCCGGATATTCTACAATTCAAAGCGCAAACAGCTCAGATACGGGATGCTGTCGCCCGTCGAGTTCAAACGACAGCAGAAAAGGAAGGCCAAATGCGCCGAGAAAACGCGGAGCTATTCAACTTCCGCAGCATCCCTCGGTTTCCAGGTAAGTTGATCAGGTGCAACAAGAAGCTTCCGAGTGATCAGGCAATGAAGCCAAATGAGGATAACTCCAGCTCCATTTCAAATTCCAGCCTCCCTGGATGTGTTAAATTAACTGAAGGGCAGCAGATAACACTAGCCCGCACACGACCCAATGACTGCACAGAAAACCTCAATTCAAGATCACCCTCTTCGCTAATCCAACTACCTTTTTTCTTACCTTTTGCTATTGAATTGCAAAGCCTCTCCAGCCCTTCGAAATCCTGATCACTTGAGAATAGCTGGAATTCTCCAGAACACCATTCGCACGAAAATTTAAAATCAATTAAATCGCTCGAAGGCAACTTTCTCGAAAACTCGACACGTGCTGAATTTTCACCAAAGAGTTTCATATCAATGACCTGGCCAATTTACTGTTCCAGTTGGAATATCATTCAAGGTTCCCGGCCAGCCGAAACTACGTGAGCGTTGGCCCCATTGGGACGCTGGAATGGCGTCGCGGTGGATAATACGTCCATTTTTCACGATCGTGTTGAAGACAACCGGGGCGCCATTTCGGGTTCCTTGAATTGCATAGCCCAGTCCACCACCACGAACAACAACTGGCGGAACTTCGAACATTTTCTCATCGATTGATCTTGGGAAGTTGTGCCCTCCAGGGTCTTCGACAGCCCTCTGCCGAACACGCGGTGCATAAGGCATATGCATCATGTTCCCTTTAGCTGCGTTATATGCGTCGACTGCTGGAACACCTTTTGATCGAAGACTAGTATAATATTGGCGACCAACACCCCCTAAACGCGAGAATTGTTCTGAAGTAATTACTTCCTTTGGAGCCTTTGCTTTTCCAACAAACTTCGGAGCGAGAGCGAGTCTTACTGTAGTGAAGCTGGTTCCCGGCCCACCGACCGCAGATGCGTCGCTTACATAAGAAATGACTGCCGGATCCCCCACATCCAGCGGGTTGGCAAAGAATAAGTCACCTGTAACCGTATTCTTATAGAGGAAACGACCATTGCCGTCTGTCGTTACAAGGCCTTCGCCATCTTCTCCGTAGCCTGTTACATACGGGCCGTTTGACATGGCCGCGATTGCGCCCATTGCCCTTACCGGAGCCGTGAGGTTCCCGTTGCGGAGCAGATCCGCCCAACGACCGGCATCCTCTGGGTTGGCGATCATAGTGCCGAGATAGATCTCAAGGCATTGACGTGTCTCGTCGTCGCTCAGGTTAATGACATACCCATTGGATGTCGTGACGGAGCAAGTTCCTCGCGCATAGGCAGGTGAAACGAACAATTGCCATAGATTAAAGCCATGCTGAGGGTTGCAACCAGCAAGCTGTGTCAGGATCGCTTCGTCCGAAAGGTGTCCCGCACGTTTGGCTTGGGCCAGGTCTTTTAAACCTGAGTTTTCATCTCCCATCCTTTCCATGACACTGGAAACGATGGAAGAAGCTGCGTGCCCAACCAGTTTGACGGCTTTGAAAGCATCTTTGACACTCGTATCACTCACATAAAGCTCAAACCCTTCCTGCTTCTGCGAGGTCACTTCCACCACCGCGTCCGGGTCGCGGTTGAGGTTGGAAAGTTGGGTTTCAGTGGCGGTGGTGTCCTCAGCCGCTTCCCGGTCCGCTTCGGTGCGCAGGGCTTCGGCGCGGGCCGTGTCGCCTTCGGCTTCTGCCGCGTCCGCCTCGGCTTCCAGGTCGGCGGCCTTGATGCCGTCGCCATCGCCGTCGCGCACGGTGATCTCGCCTTCGCCGATGGTGGCGCGGGCAACGCCCTCGGTTTCGGAGTTGGAATAAGCCCCTTCCACCGTGATGCCCGGTTTGGACTTGCCTTCCGGATTGGAGCCGATGCTGACGCCGACCGAACCGGAAACCTGCCGGCCCTTGCGGTGAAGGTCGATATCCGCCGTTTCCAGACGCTCGGTTTCAAGGGTCAGGTCGCCGGAGCGCGAGGCGATCACCCCGCCGGTGATGGAGGTCGTTTCGCCGACATCGGCATTGAGCGCATTGTCGGTGACGATGCCGGAGGGGGCGTTCACCCAGGCCGAGCTGTTGGACCCCTTGGCCCCGTTGACGCTGGCAGAGGCGCCGAAGGTGGGCCCGGCGCCGTCTGCCCCCAGCCCGATGCCAACGGAAACCCCGGCGCTGTAGCCGCTGCTCTGGTTGGAGCCTTCGGCCGTGTCCAGCCGGCTTTCGATGGTGAGGTTGCGGCCGATGTCGAGATCGGCACTGTCGGCTTCAATCCGCGCGCCCTTCAGGGCAAGGTCCCGGCCGGTTTCGACCGACACGTTGCCGCCCGCCGTCACATCCGTGTTGGTGTGATAGGTCTGCGACTGGCTGTAGGAACTCTGCTGGCCGGAGACATCCAGCCCCAGGCTGAGGCTGGCGCCGGGGGCGCCATTCTTGCCACTGGCGCCGACACCAAGCGTCAGCCCGATGCCCGCGGACATGCTGGAGCTTTCGCCCTCATAGGCGAGTTAACATCTTCCCACACCATAAGGCGGAGCAGCTGCATCATTTTACATTGGTTTCAGGTCTGACGGTCATGCCCGCTATACATATGCCAGAATATCAGGCGCCTGAGGAATGGGAGTGAGAAGCGCCCCCTCCAACAAACGATGAGACTAATTCCTCAATTTCTCTTGGGAAATAAATGGTCAGTCGGTGTGGAATAAAACTAGGATAAAGGTGAGACAGTTCATCCGTCTTCTTATCGGACCATGTCGTCATTGCGTGTTGAAGAATGTCCAGATAGATCGCGGTCTCTTCTTGCGATAGGTGCGGCAGCTCTCGGTGGATTAAGAAAACTTCAAATGAATCGATCCAATCAAGTTCAAGCAAGCAATCACTAAAAGCATCCCAGTTCTCACCAAAATACCCGTTAGGTGCTCGCAGAGCTCTACCATACGCCGTAAAGAGACTTGACTTACTGGTGCTACCTGTTGGCAACCAAAATATCGCCCCATCCAGAAGTACCAACTCAGCCTCATCCTTGAAATACTTGAAAAAGCGCATTGCCTTCTAATTCAATGGAATAAACGTGCCATAGTGATCTGGCGTATAATACAGTCCTCCACCTTGCCCTTGAATCACTCGTTGAGGCCCCTGTCCGATTACTCCAGGTGTTGGGTGTACATATTCAGTGTAATACCCTTCCGGTTGAGACGGCAGCAGAAAAGGAAAGCCGAGGGCGTCTAGAAAACACGGGGCTATTCAGTGTGATCTTGGCACCACCCGCCAATAGTTCATCGATGATTTGCGTCCTCTTTGTAGCATATATTACCCAGAGAGATTTTAACTACAGTGGAAAAATGCGCATTTTATCACCTTTTATTTCTATTGAAACAATATCTCCCGGCTTGCACTCCCACTCTTCACTAAAATCTTCGGGTAAATACTCATCAGGTAGAACTATTGCTACCCCTTTCCTTACCATGCGCACATAGCAAGGACGCCAAACGTCTATTCCTTCGTCTAGCAAACGTACGTATGCTTTCACTCGGTTATTCATAGACATACCCAGGTCCACCTACGTGAAAAATTTCTCCTGTGGTGTTGTCTCTAACCACAGATTGTCCAGTTGTCGGGTGTACATATCTTGTAGCTGGTCCCTGTTTCCCGCTAGTTGGAATGCCTTCCGTCATAAGTGCCTCTCGCACCTGATCGTCGGTCCATCCACGTTTTTTCATCTGTGTTTCGATTTTGGATGAATAAACTAAATCGCCTTCGTATTTGGTCAGCCCCTTATTTGTGGCGTCATTTCCACCACTATGACTTTCCCACCCGATGGGACCGACGAGATGCGGGCCGTTGCCACCGTTGTTGTTGTTGCTGCCGTTCTCATCGGTTCGTCCGAGATCTTCGTCGGTTAGTGGCGGGCCGCCATTGTCACCGATTTGGTTGGCAAGGACCTGCCATGTCTTCTTTAAGGCATCCTGGCTGAGAGACTGACCGTTCATCTCTCCGCTGGTCAGAACATAGTTTCCAGTATTTGAAGACAGTGTAAATTTCAGTTCCGTGGCAGTGTCATTGCCATCGAACGAAATGGTAACAGTTCCTTCAGGTCCATCGATATTGATGTCGTAGCGAGTGCCGTCGGTATCGGTGACTGAATATTCGGTGACATCACCGGCAGGCCCCGTCGAGGCCAGCAACGCGCCGACAGGTCCAAGTACCCGTGCAAGCCCTTTTGCCGAGAGATTGCCTGCGATCCAGTCGACAATATCGAGGCTGGCCTCCGCCTGGTCTGGTGTCAGTGATATAGTTTCACCAGACCCCAAACTGATTGAGCACATAGTCTGCGCGTGTGCCGGCGTAATAATCCAGTCGAACAGGTTCCAGCCCTGCTCCTGGCCGCAACTGGCCAATTGCTCTCTTACTTCAGGATCCGCTTGAGCCTCTTTGACAGCTTGTTTGAGGGTTTTCGCTTCTTCAGCAGGTAAATCTTGGTCTTTCGATAATGCATCCACAACAGCGTCGGCTATGTCAGCCAGAGTTTTGCCTGCAGTCTCTACAGCCTCCACCGCTTTGACGATGCTCGTATCACTCACATAAAGCTCAAACCCTTCCTGCTTCTGCGAGGTCACTTCCACCACCGCGTCCGGGTCGCGGTTGAGGTTGGAAAGTTGGGTTTCAGTGGCGGTGGTGTCCTCAGCGGCTTCCCGGTCCGCTTCGGTGCGCAGGGCTTCGGCGCGGGCCGTGTCGCCTTCGGCTTCTGCCGCGTCCGCCTCGGCTTCCAGGTCGGCGGCCTTGATGCCGTCGCCATCGCCGTCGCGCACGGTGATCTCGCCTTCGCCGATGGTGGCGCGGGCAACGCCCTCGGTCTCGGAGTTGGAATAGGCCCCTTCCACCGTGATGCCCGGTTTGGACTTGCCTTCCGGATTGGAGCCTATGCTGACGCCGACCGAACCGGAAACCTGCCGCCCCTTGCGGTGAAGGTCGATATCCGCCGTTTCCAGACGCTCGGTTTCAAGGGTCAGGTCGCCGGAGCGCGAGGCGATCACCCCGCCGGTGATCGAGGTCGTTTCGCCGACATCGGCATTGAGCGCGTTGTCGGTGACGATGCCGGAGGGGGCGTTCACCCAGGCCGAGCTGTTGGAGCCCTTGGCCCCGTTGACGCTGGCAGATGCGCCGAAGGTGGGCCCGGCGCCGTCTGCCCCCAGCCCGATGCCAACGGAAACCCCGGCGCTGTAGCCGCTGCTCTGGTTGGAGCCTTCGGCCGTGTCCAGCCGGCTTTCGATGGTGAGGTTGCGGCCGATGTCGAGATCGGCACTGTCGGCTTCAATCCGCGCGCCCTTCAGGGCAAGGTCCCGGCCGGTTTCGACCGACACGTTGCCGCCCGCCGTCACATCCGTATTGGTGTGATAGGTCTGCGACTGGCTGTAGGAACTCTGCTGGCCGGAGACATCCAGCCCCAGGCTGAGGCTGGCGCCGGGGGCCCCATTCTTGCCACTGGCGCCGACACCAAGCGTCAGCCCGATGCCCGCGGACATGCTGGAGCTTTCGCCCTCATAGGCGAGATGGTTCTGCGCCGATTCCAGGATGGCATCCCGTCCCGCCGCCATGGCGATATCGTTGCCGGCGTCGATCCGGGCCCCCTTGGCGGTGATGTCGCGTCCCGCCTCCAGGGACATGTCGTTGCCCGCCGACAGCGTGGCGGTGCGGGCGATGGCGCTAACCTCCGACGAGCTGCTTTCCTCGCGGGAGATGCCGATGCCGATGCGCACCCCGGCAATGGTGCCGCCCTGGCGGATGGCGTTGAGCTGGTTGAGCGCGTCGACCGCCTTCAGCCCGGCGGAGACCGCGGAAAGCGCCTGATAGCCGAGATTGCCCTTGCCCGAGGCTGCCATGCGCGGGGCATCCGCCAGCGATTTCACCGGACCGGAGATGTTTTCGAAGGCGCCGACCGACAGCGCGAAGGTGTCGATCTTGTGGCTTTCCGAATGGGCATAAAGATCGTGGACGCTGTCCAGGACGATGTCGCGCCCGGCGGTTATGCCAAGGTCTTCGTCGGCGGCGACGGAGGCAGCTTCGGAAACCACATCGCGCCCGGCATCGATGGAAACGTTCCGGCCGGACACCGCCGAGGTGACCTGGGTCAACGAGCTGGTGTCGGAGGTATGCCGTTCGGACTTGTAGCCGGCGACCACACCCATGTTGCCGGTTTCGGCAAAGAAGCCGCTTTTCTTGTCGACTCGGCTGTCTTCGGAGGTGTTTTGCGCAGCTTCCAGACGCACATCGCGCCCGGCCGACAGGGCAACGTCGCTTTCGGAGGATACGGCAGAGCCCTTGACCACCACATCCCCGGTGCCGGCCGAGATCTCCAGATCGCCGAGCGCGGTCACCATGGAGCCGACCTGCGTGGTGCTGCTGCTGTCGCGTTTCCTGGAACTTGAGGTCAGGAAGCCGCTTTTGTTGCGCGCGGACCGGTCTTCCCGGCTTTCCTCTGCCGTGCCGATGGTGACGTTTTCACCGGCTGTCAGGCTGGCCGTGCCGTCGCTGGCAATCAGCGAGCCTTCCACGGCGATGTTGCGCCCGGCCTTGAGGTCAGCCGCGTCTGCCGCCTGGATGGTGGAGCCGGACACACGGGTCTGGCTTTCGCGCACATCGTAGCGGTTGCTGCCTGCCTGGCCACTGGCTTCGAAATGGCTGTCGAGCTCGATGGCGGTCACCACCAGGTCCCGGCCGGCGTCGATTTCCAGGCTGCCGCCGCTGGCAAGATCGGCCCCGGTGATGCGGGTGTCGTTATCGCTGCGGATGGTCAGCGAGTCTTCCGCCGTCACCGTGCCGCGCTCATAGGCCCAGGTGCCGATGGCCGTGGTGCCGTTGCCGGTCGCCCGGGTTGCGGTTTCGATCGAGACAGTCTCGCCGGACAGGGTCACATCCCTGCCGCTGATCGTGCCGGACCTGTTGAGCAGGGTGCCGGCGGCGCTGGCGACCAGGGTTTCGTCGGCCTTGATCGTGCCGCGAACGTTCCTGATTTCCGCTGCCTCCAGCGTCGTGTTGCGCCCGGCGATGACCGCGCCGGTCTTGTTGAGGTCCGTTGTCGAGGCAAGGTAGAGACGGGGCGCGATCACCTCGACGCCGTCCACCACCGCACGTTCGTACCAGACGATGTCGCTTGTCAGGAGTGCTATCTGCTCCTCGCTCAGGGACACGCCGAACGCCAGGTCGAGCGCCTCTGCCTGTGCGCCCGCGTTGTCGATCAGCGTCTTCATCTGCAGGGCATCGGAGGTCTGGTCGGCGGACAGCCAGCGGCGGCCCGTGGCCCTGCGCACCTGCTCTGCCACATACTGGCTTTCGAAATAGGCATCACCAAGCGAGCGGATGTGCTTGTCGATGTCGGGAATGCCGACTGTATCCAGGAAATACTGCGACCCGAAGAATGCGCCAATGTCGACGAACGCGAAGCGCGTTTCGTAAAGGAACGGGCTGCTTTCCGGAGCACGGCTGAAAAGCTGGCCGTTGAACTTGTAGGACGCGGGGTCGAAGGCCGGGGCCTGGGAGCTGGCGTTGAGCTGAACGATGGACGTGTCCTGTGTGGACTTTTGCAGGTCCTCCGGGGTGGAAGGCTCGCCGGCTTCGTTGGTGAGCGTGCCTGTCAGGTTGCCGATCAGCGATCCGCCGGCGTGGATGGTCGCGGGAACGGCATCGATCGTTTCGGCGCTCAGCGTCTTGCTTTGCACCCCGTTGTCGAGAAACTTGTGCGAGGGGGCAAAGCCCAGCGTGCGGGTTTCGTAGCTCGACCAGCTCTGGTGAATGGTGATGACCCGCGTCAGGGTCTTGCCGCCGTTGACGATACTGGTGCCGTCGATGCGCATGTCGCCGGAGGCGACGATGTCGCTGTATTCGTTTTCCAGCATGCCGACATCCAGCACCATGTTGCCGTTCAGCGCCGCGATGCGCGCGACCGGGTCGACCAGCTCATAGGTGTCTTCGGTGACGTAGATGGTCACCACATCGCCCGAACCTGCTGCACCGTCCTCGTCGGGCGCGAGCATCAGCCAGTCGTCATAGGCGCCGTTGTCCGGGTCGAACTCGGCAATGGATGTCGGTGCGTAGTCCTTCCACCAGTTCTGGTCCCAGTCCGCTGCCGTGGCATTTTTGGCCGTGAGGATCTCTTTGATCTTTTCCGGGTGCGGCACGAACACATAGCCGCCGGGCCCGCCGCCAGTGTCCCAGAACTGGTCCCAGTCGCCGATGCCGCCGGCTGCCCAGTATTTGGAGAAGCCGCCCTTCAGCCAGTCGGGAGGATAGGCCCCGGCGACGACTTCATTGGCATATGCGGTCGTCCTGGTGTCGAATGTGGCGCCGGTGATGTTCTTCAGGCTATCAGCCCGGATCGTCAGCGTTCCGGACCGTGCCTCGATGATCCCGCCCTTGCGGTTGATGATGCTGGCCGCCTTGGTGCCCACCGTGCGGCCTTCCAGCGTCAGGCCGTTTTCGGCAACAAGAACGCCGCCATGGTTGTCCAGACTGGCCGAGCGGATGGTCAGGCCATTGCCTGCGTGAACACCGCCCCGGTTGGTGAAGCTGTCCAGGCCATCGAACAGGGCAGCATCATTGGCAATGATGTAAGCGCCGGAGGCAACACTGGTGGTTCCGCCGTTGACCGTCAGCCCGCCGGTCGCTTCCAGCTTGCCGGTCACCGACAGGGTGCCGCCGACGGTCAGCTGGCCGTTTCCGTTCACGCGCAGCAATCCGGCAACGGTCAGATCGTTGACGCTGAGGTCCAGCGCGTTGGTGGCGGTCAGCCCCGGGGCGCCAGCGGCAAGCGTTGCCGTGCCGGTGATTCTGCCGGAGATATCCCGCGCCGCGACCGTCGCCCCGGAACCGCTGAGGGAAAGCCCGCCAAGATCGAGCGCCAGCGAACCGACCTCCAGCGCGCCGAGCTGGTTCCAGGTGCCGGCGGTGATCCGTGTCAGATCGCCGGACTGGAGGCGGGACCCGGCGGCCACGTTGAGCGAACCGGATGCGGTGAGCGTCAACGTGCCGGCGTCCGTTATCGCGGCGCCTTCGCCGGTGACACCGGCAAAAACCTTGCCGCCGGAAATGTCGATCACCGGTGCTGTCAGCGCGACATGGTCGCGCGCGTTGACCTCGCCCGCCGTTGCCACGGTCAAACGGCCGGCTGCCGAAAGGACAAGGTCTCCGCCGGAATAAAGCACGGAGCCGGAGGCCACCGTGACGTCGCCAAGGCTGGAGGCGACATCGATTGCACTGGCGATCGATGCGCTGCCAAGGACCACGTCGTTTGATGCCCGCACCGTGTAGGTGTCGGCGGCAACGGTTCCGGATTGCTGAAGAGCGCCGACGTTGAAGGTGATGGCCTCGCCCGCCTGAAGGTGGCTGGCGGCGGAAAAATCGGCCAGGCCCGTCGTTGCCACCTTGATGGAGCCGACCCCTGCTGCCAGCGTGCCACCGGGCGCCATGCCCGCCAGGAGCTGCGCCTCCTCAAAATCGACGCCTGCCGCTTCCAGCTCCACCTGGCTGCCGGCACCAAGGGTTGCATCCTTGGCAACCTTGATATCGCCGCCGGCCTTCAGGACCAGCGTTTCCTGGCCATAGAGGGACGCATTTTGCTGAACCTCCACCGACCCGTTGACGGACCGGGCGCGCAGGGTCTTGCGGGCAGACACCGTGCCGCCAAGCACCAGCTTGCCATCGGCGGTTATCTGAAAATCGCCGGTGGCGGCCGTCGCGCTTTCAGGAGCACGCACACCGACGCCGCTTTCCGTGCCGATAAGCTTGATGCGCCCGGCATACATGCCGCCAAGCGCGGAGGAATCAATGGCAAATTCCGGCTTGTCCGCCGCCGACCCGGCCTTGGCCGCAACCGAGCGGTTGGCATAATCGTAGTCGTTGCGACCGGCAAAGACACCGAGGTTCTCGCCAGCGTGGATCTTGCCGTTGATTTCGACCGCGCGCGAGACGATGTCGAAATAGTCGACGCTTTCCGCCGCGACGCCATCCGCACCAATGGTGACGGTGCCCCGGTCGACAGAGAAACCCTTCAGCGTTCCCGCATCGACTTGCGGCACGCCTGTTGTCAGCGTTGCCCGCGGAATGTTGATGAAGCCGCAGCCATTACAGGTGATGCCATTGGGGTTGGCGAGGATGTAGTCCGCCTGGCCGCCGTGCAGCTCCGTCGCGCCCTGCAGCAGCGACCGGTTGGACGAGGTGACTTCGTTCAGGATCACCGATGCCGGGCCGGAGCCTTGAAGATTGGGGTTGCCGACAATGTAACCGCCCAGGTTGCTTTGGCCGACACCTTTGGAATTGTTGAGGATCAAGCCGTTCTTGCCGACATTGAAATCGGTGAACTTGTTGTGGGACAGGCCCTGCGCATTTGGGGTGACGATGTTCTGGACCGGCACGCCGTTTGGCGCCGCGATGATCTCCGGCCGGTTGCCGGGCGCAGCAGCGCCATCCGGTGTCAGCCCGCCGGCAAAGGCCGGCAGGGAGGTCTGGACCAGAAAGACGGTACAGAAGAAACCATTTAAAACGGACTTGATCATAAGCCGATCCGCCTAAAACGTTTGAGAAATGCCCAGCCGGAAACGCAAAAAGCCGTTTTCCGCCGGATCCAGAAATGTCGGATGGGCCAGAGCCCGCTCATAAGCCACTTCGCCGGTCACGATGCCGCCGCTCAGCCGCAGGCCGACCGCACCGCCCATCAGCTCTCCGCCCTCCAGCGGATCGTCGGCATCTTCCAGAACACCGCCTGCATCAAGCCCGGCGTAGACCTGCGGCAGACCGAATATCCGCTTCAGGTTGTCCGGGGCTTTGCTGGCGAACGCGGGCGTGAAGCCAAGCTCAAACTGGCCATAGCCGCCAGCGTCACCCGACAGGCTGACATCCCGGAAGCCGCGAACGGACAGAGGCCCGCCGATGGTCACCCGCTCGGACGCAAACAGCGTGTCCGGCGAATAGGAGCCATAGGTGCTGGCCTGGAAGGAAAGCTGGCCGACAGGGTTCTGCCAGACGCGCTGGTAGAACCCCGACAGCGTCACCTGGCTGAACTGGGCCGCCGGTGTACCGTTAAGCTGGCGGCTGTCCTTCTGGGCGGCAAAGCCGTCCAGCCCCTGCCTGAAGGCGACGCTCGCCTGGCCGAAGCCACCTGCTATCCGGCCGCTGATTTTTGTGGAGGCTTCGAGAACCGCCAGCCGCTGGCTGGAGGCGTCGATGAAGATCTCTTCGATGTAGTTGGTGGCTTCCTTCAGCGAAAAAGCGCCGCCCGCGCGCCAGACATAGCGCCCGGTGCGATGGAGCACGCGGTCCAGTTCCACCCGGCCTTCCCAGCTTGTGCCGTCATAGCTGTAGTCGCCCGAAGGGCTTTCCAGACGGGACAGATAGTCCAGATAAGACCCGCTGATGTTGACGGTCCAATACCGCCAGGGAACAGACAGATAAGCGTTGATCGAGCGCGAATAGATACGTTCGTCCAGCCTGTCGAGCGAACTGCGGGCGGAAATCGTCAGCAACTCGCTTAACCCGAGGACATCTTCGAAGCCGGCGATGCCGTTCCACTGGTGACGACCGGTGCTTGTGGACCCGCCATTGTCCAGCGATGCGGACAGTTGCATCGCATAGGCGTCCTTCACCTCGATGGTGACGATGCTCTGGCCGACGCCAGCGCCCGGCTCGATGCGAATGACAGCTTCCTTCGATCCCAGCCGGTTGATCTGCTCCAGACCCTGCTCGAAATCACGGATATTCATGATCCGGCCGGACCGTTCGCCAAACAGCTGGGCCGCTCCTCGTCGTGCCTTGCCGTTTTCCTGAAGGCGAACCTCGGACACCGAGCCCTCGACGATGAGAACGCGCAATTCGCCGGAGCCGAGATCCTGCGGCACCAGATAGGCGCGCGAGGTTACAAAGCCCTTTTCGACGTAATAGTTGGTCGCCGCTCTCAGCACGTTCTGAATGTCGGTCAGCGTCAGGCAGGCGCCCTGGCGGTTGCGGACCAGCAGCTCCAGCTGGCGGGCGGGAACACGGTTCGCGCCTTCGAACCGGATCCGGTCGACGTCAACGCATGGCCCCTCGCCGCCGGTTGCCTGCGGCAGCAGATCCGGCGAACGCTGGGACGGCTCGGTCGTTCCCCCCAGAAACCGGTCGCGTTCAAGCCGGCGCTGCTGTTCCTCGCGCTCGATGATCTGGCGTTGCTGGCGCAGCACGTCCTCGATCCCCGGTGGCGTTTGAGCCGCCCCGGGCAGTGCAAACATCAGCGCCCCTGCAAGCGGGGCCCAAAAACGCGCAAGTGCTCGCATGGTGTCAATCGGCCGTATTATCCGCGGAAAGAGCCTTCAGCCGTGCCAGAGCGGCCGAAGACCCCTGCAGTGAAAACTCGATTCGAACCGGCTTGTTATTTGTCGCAGTTACACCGACCACTGTGAGCCGGTTGCCCGCGCGCAGCTTTTCCAGGGCAGGTTCATCCAGCGGCACCTGCACCACACAGCCGGCTGGTAGACACGTCAGGAATTGCGCCTTGGGCAACTCCGTCTCATCCACGGAAAGGGCAAGACCTTGCGCCAAAGACAGACCGAATGGCGTCAGGACCGTAAGAACGGGACCTTGCCCTGCCCGCTCTTCAACGACCAATGCGGAGAGCCGCTGCCCGCTCTTTTGCTGAACCAGTTCCTGCGTCATCCGGCAGATGCGTGTTTCGGCCTCCACGCATGTGACCGTCCAGGCCTTGAACCGCTCGGTTATGGTCTTCTGGTCTGGCTGTTCCGATTGTGCCGATGCTTGCGCACAGGCGGCCAGCAGACCACCCGCCACCAATGCGGGTTTCCAGAAACTGAAGCGCGCATCAGGCCGTACGAAAGGCCCTTTGCGGCGGCCGAACCTGATATTCGACGGAACGAAAAAACGGGAAAACATTGTTTGTGCCATGGGTATCTGTCTTTTGACGAAACAGCACGCAGGGCGTGCACAAGCATTCCGCCAGACGAGCCGGCGGGCCAACGGTCAGGATTGAAAAATTGCAGCTATCGTCGCCGGATCTTGAAATTCAGAACCGGCAAGTTATTCAAAATACAGCGAAAGTATGGAGCATTGTCTTTTCTCGCATTGTCTTTTTTGTTAGTGTTGCCCTAAGCGTTTAAGCCACAGGTTGCAAGCTACTTTTGCGCGAGCTAATCTTCTTTTGGTTGCATTTATTTTTCTGGCAATCGATTTAAATTCAGTTTTATTATTCAAAAGACTCAATCAAAACGCGTACTTATGATCGACAAAGAGCAGGTCGGGCTGGAGTGCCTCCGCTCGATCAAAACTTGCTTTTTGTCGTGGAGAATCTGCATGGCCCTGGCCAGAACAGCTGGTTGCAATGGCGGCAGGTTGCAAAAGCGGAGCAAACCGCGCGCTCGCTTCGCCAGCGGCAAGAAACATGACGCACGCCCCTCAATCAGGAAGAGGCCGAAGGCTCAAGACGAGGCCTATCGAACAGGACAGCCTCTGCCCGACATGCGTAGCCCGAATTGGAGGCCTGATGGCGTCGGCAAACCGTGCGGCACAATGCAAACCCGTGTTACCGGTACAAACGGTTTGATATGTCTTAAGTCTTGAAGGAAGAAAAATGGTCGGAGTGAGAGGATTCGAACCTCCGACCCCCTCGTCCCGAACGAGGTGCGCTACCAGGCTGCGCTACACTCCGACACAGAATATGAGTTTGGAAAACCAAGCTCATCGGGAACAGCGGGGAAAGCCCTCGCTGCGTGGAGCGTCATGTAGCAAAGCTGGTCTGATCCCGCAAGCGATTTGAATTGCCGAATGTCACTTTTTTGAAACTGTGAACAACCTCAGCGGAGTAAGCGTGAAAATGGCCGCTTTTCAGCCGGCACACGCAAGCCCCGCATGCCAAACCGCCAGGTGGAAGCTGTTCGAAACGACCCAAAATCGTTCGAAACCAGGCCTTGCAACGCTCCTGGGGAAAACCGGTCCTTCCCCTTCAAAGTTTGCTCTTGAGGAGACTTGCGCAAAGGTTCGAGGCTCGCTATACAGCGTCCCCACGGCCTTGGGGTGTAGCCAAGCGGTAAGGCAGCGGTTTTTGGTACCGCCATGCGAAGGTTCGAATCCTTCCACCCCAGCCAGTTTCTTCCTTATCTTCAGACGCTTTGTTCTAGCCCTGCCCGCTTCGGGCCGTGCTGCCGCGAGCGATGACTTCGTAGCCGAGGTCGACCAGCGGCTGTTCCGGCTCGACACCGGCAAGAGCACCCGCCAGCATGCGAAATGCATCACGCCCCATGTCGAGGCGGAAAGTGCGCACGCTTGTAATCGGCGGATTGGCGGCCGCCATCATTTCCAGATCGTTGAAACCGCAGATGCCCATGTCGTCCGGAACCCGGATTGCGCGGCGCTGACACTCGAACAGCGCGCCGAGCGCAAGGTCGTCGTTGTTGCACAGGATGGCATCCGTTTCAGGTGCCTTCGACAGAAGATCGGCAACAAGCTCGCAGCCGAGGGTGACTGTCGAGGGGCGCGGCGTCGTGACGATCCGGCCGGGATCAAACACGCCAGCCTTTTCAGCCTCACCCCGAAACCCTGCAAGACGGCGCTGACTACGCGGATCGAGACGGGCCGCGATATATCCCGGGCGCCGGTATCCGGCGGCAAGAAGATGACGGGTCGCCGCTGCCGAGGCTTCTACGTGGGAAAAGCCGACCATCATGTCGTACGGCGCCGGGCCGCATTCCATGATCTGCACGATGCGGCAGTCGGCCGCTTCAAGCAGCCGCGCAGTGTCTTCCGACTGGTCAAGACCGGAAAGAACCAGGCCCGCGGGGCGTTGACTCAGGAAGGTCCGCACGAGGCTTTCTTCCTCGAGCGGGGAATACCGGGAGTTGCCGAGCTGGATCTGCCACTTGGACCCTTCCGCCGCTTCGTAGATGCCGCGCATGACATCGGAAAAGACGTTGTTTGTGACCGACGGCACGATGACACCGATGACGTTGGTCTTGCCCGTGGCAAGCGCACTCGCCGCCGGATCAGGCACATATCCCAGTCGGTCAACCACCTCCCGGATTTTGGTCAGCGTCTTGGTGGAAACCTTGCCCGGGTCACGCAACGCGCGTGACACAGTCATAGCGCTAACACCAGCCTCTCGAGCGACATCCGCGATCGTTTTCTTCAAATTACTCAACCATTACAATTAGTTATTCTATATCAAATCAACAATTGAATAATATCTCAGAAAAAAGTGTTTGACAAATGTTAGCGCTATCATTTTGTATGCGCCGAACAACGAGATCACTTGGGGACGGAAATGCAGGGTGAATTGCCAACAGCCTCTGGCGAGACGGCCATCGTCGTGATGGGCGTGTGCGGCGCCGGCAAAAGCCTGTTGGCGAACCGTCTAGCCGGCCGTCTAGGTATCGGCATGGTTGAAGCTGACGACTTCCACAGCCTGGAAAACAAGCGGAAGATGGCGGCCGGCAAAGCGCTGACCGATGCCGACCGCATGCCCTGGCTGGATGCCGTGTCAGTTGCGGCCAAGTTACAGATCTACTGCGCCGGCGGCGCGGTGATTGCCTGTTCCAGCCTGAAACGTGCCTATCGAGACCGTCTTCGGAGCGCCCTGCCCTCCTGCATCTTCGTTCACCTGTCGGGAGAACGAGAACTGATTGCTGCGCGCCTGGCCGGACGCCAGGGGCATTTTGTCGGCGAAACGCTGCTGGACAGCCAGTTGGCGACGCTGGAACCGCTGCAAGCCGGAGAAGCCGGCTTCAGCCTGGATATTTCAAGGCCCGTCGACGAACTTGTCGACAGGGCCCTGGAAGAACTGCGGCCGGCAAGGCCGCCTCATACCACCATCGCCTCTTGAGCGATGACGTTTCCACCAGGGAGGAAATCATGCTGAAACTCTTGACCAGAACCGCTCTCGCCGCCGTTGCAGCCGGTGCGCTTGCCACCACCGCCATGGCAGCGGACTATTCGTTCCGCTTCCAGTCCTCGGATCCGGCAGGCAACCCGAATTTCGTGCTGCAGCAGGGCTGGGCCGCGAGCGTGAAGGAAAAGACCGGCGGCAAGATCGAGGTCGAACTGCTGCCCGTGGAATCCATTGTTTCCCACAGCGAGACCCAGGATGCCATCGCATCCGGCATTCTCGACGGCCACATCACCGACACGTCCTACTTTGCCGGCAAGGATCCGGCTTTCGGCCTGATCGCCAATCCGGTCGGCGCCTGGGCCTCCCCGGACCAGATGTTCACCTTCATGTCCGAGGGGGGTGGCAAGGAACTGATGAACGAGCTGATCGAGCCCTATGGCCTGCACTTCATCGGTGCGACAACGCCGGGCCTGGAAGCCTTCGTTTCCAAGGTTCCGCTGAACGGCGTCGACGACCTGAAGGGCCTGAAGATGCGCGCACCGGAAGGTCTGGTCCAGCAGGTGTTTGCCGCAGCCGGCGCGGCCCCGGTCAACCTGCCGGGCTCTGAAGTGTTCACCGCGCTCGACAAGGGCGTGATCGACGCAGCCGACTACTCCGTCTTTTCCACCAACCAGGCACAAGGCATGCACGACGTTGCCCCGAACCCGGTCTACCCGGGCTTCCACTCCATGCCGCTGGTGGAAATCTCAATGAACAAGGACAAGTGGGACGCTCTGCCGGACGATCTCAAGACCGCTCTTGAAGAAAGCGTCACCGACTTTGCCAAGGCGCAGGTTGCTGCCCTTGCTGCGAGCGATCAGAAAGCCGTCGAGGAAGCCAAGGCCAGCGGCAAGGTGACCATCACCGACTGGTCACCGGAAGAACGCGCCAAGTTCCGCACCATCGCCACCGGTGAATGGGCAAAAGTGGCCGAGCGTTCGGAAAATGCCCAGAAGGTCTACGACGTTCTGACCGGCTACCTCAAGGAAAACGGCCTGATGCAGTAATCTGCCTCACCATGACTATCTGGCGGGCGCCTTCGGGCGCCCGTTTTGTAAAAGAAGCTGGAGGAAACCGTGGCGGAACTGAAGGAAACCCCGGAGCGGGAAAAAGATCCCGGCGCCATTGCCGAGGCAGGTATGCTCGGGCGCTGGATCGACAGGGGCGGATTGCTGTTCGCGGTCGGCATTGTCTTGTCGATGCTGATCCTCATCAACGAGGTGGTCCTGCGTTATGTCTTCAATGCGCCCACTATCTGGGCTCATGAAACCACCATCTTCCTGTGCGGAGCTGCCTTTCTTTACGGCGGCCTCTACTGCACCGCACGCGACCGCCACATCAGGGTCGTACTGATCTACGACACGCTGCCGCGCCATCTGCGCCGCGTTCTGGACGTCGTCATCTCTCTCATCTGCATGGTGGCCAGTGCCTTTTTTGCCTGGGCCAGCTGGCTGATGGTGCAAAAGGCAGCCTTTCGCCCGGACGGCAGCTTTCGCCTGGAACGGTCCGGCAGCGCCTGGGACCCGGTCTACCCAGGGCTGATCAAGGTTTTCCTTCTGGTGGTCATGACGGTGATGGCCGTCCAGTTCCTCATTCTTGCCTATAACTACGCCAGGGGGCGCAAGTGACAGAGTTCTTCGGCTCCCTTCAAGGGCTCGGCATCGAGACCGGCACGCTGCTGATGTTCGCGATGTTGCTGGTTCTGCTGGTTTCCGGCATCCCACTTGCCTTCGTCACGCTGCTGGTTGCGCTGATCTTCGCACTCGGCTGGTTCGGCCCCATGGTCGTGCCGTTGATCACCAGCCGCGTCTATTCCTTCGTCGGCTCGTTCGTTTTCGTCTCCGTGCCGATGTTCGTGCTGATGGCGGCAATCCTGGATCGATCAGGCATAGCCCGGGATCTGTTTGACGCCATGAAACTGCTGGGCGGACGCCTGCGCGGTGGGGTCGCGATCCAAACCATCGTCGTTGCGGTGATCCTGGCAGCCATGAGCGGCATCATCGGCGGCGAAGTTGTGCTTCTCGGCCTCGTTGCACTGCCCCAGATGCTGCGGCTCGGCTACGACAAGCACCTGGCCATCGGCGTCGTGTGCGCAGGTGGTGCGCTCGGCACCATGGTACCGCCGTCCATCGTACTCATCATCTATGGCCTCACCGCCAACGTCTCGGTCGGCGATCTCTTCACCGCCGCCTTTCTGCCGGGTCTGATGCTGGCCGGTTTTTATGTCGCCTACGTCCTGATCCGGGCCTACCTCAACCCGGCCATCGCGCCGGTGCAGGAAGGCGAGCCGGTGCCGATGGCGGAAAAACTCCGTCTTCTGAAAGGCCTGGTCCTGCCGCTTGCCGTCGTTGCCGGCGTGCTCGGCTCCATCTACGGCGGTATCGCCAGTGTCACCGAAGCCTCCGCCGTCGGCGTCGCGGGAGTGCTGCTGTCGACCGTTGTGCGTGGGGAATTCACCATCGACCTTCTGAAAGGCGCGGCGTTGCAGACGCTTCAGACCGTCGGCATGATTGTCTGGATCGGCATCGGCGCCAGTGCGCTGGTCGGGGTGTTCAACCTGATGGGTGGCATCAAGTTCGTGTCGGCCATGATTTCCGGCATCTCCGACAACCCGACCCTCATCCTGCTGTTCATGATGCTGATCCTGTTCGTGCTCGGCATGTTCCTGGACTGGGTGGGGATCGCCCTGCTGACGATGCCGATCTTCGTGCCGATCATCAAGGACCTCGGCTATGACCCGGTCTGGTTCGGCGTGTTGTTCTGCATGAACATGCAGGTGTCGTTCCTGTCGCCGCCGTTCGGGCCGGCAGCCTTCTACCTCAAGAGTGTGGCGCCACCGGACATAACGCTGGCAACCATCTTCCGGTCGCTGCTGCCGTTCATTGCCTTGCAGATACTGGCGGTCGGTATCCTGCTGTTCTTCCCCGGCATCACCGGTCGATAACCCCCAAACGAAAAGACCCGCTCGCGAAAATCGCGGGCGGGTCTTCTGAAAACGTGGATTTTCGTTGTCATCCCGAACACAGCCCAGCGAAGATTCGGGATCGGAGAGCCGATGCAATCTCGGAAACGCCTGGGCTCCCCGGTCCCGGCTCGCGCTCCGCCTGGCCGGGAAGACAACGGCAAGTTTCGTATCACGTCCGAAGGCGCTCTCCGCGTCACTCGCCCGGCTGCTGTCCAATCTCCCTTGCCGCGTCCATTTCCTTGTGGAGCCGTTCTTCTTCCTGAACGGCCGGCGTGATGAACCGCCCGAGCAGGAGATAGGCGACAGGTGTCAGGAACAGGGTCGAAACGGTCGCAAGGCCCAGGCCACCGACAATCACATAGCCCAGAGCAATACGCGCTTCCGCCCCTGCCCCGCTTGCCATGATCAGCGGCACACCGCCGACGATTGTACAGATCATGGTCATCATCACGGGACGTAGGCGGATGTTGGAGGCATTCTCGATCGCTTCGCGCAATCCCTGCCCGCGATCCCGCAACTGGTTGGCAAATTCCACGATCAGAATGCCGTTCTTCGCCATGATGCCCACAAGCAGCACCAGCCCGATCTGGGAATAGACGTTGAGTGTCGTCCCGGTCAGCAGCATGGCAAAGACGGCGCAAGCCAGACCGAGCGGCACCGTGGCCATTATGATGAGCGCACTGATGAAGCTTTCGAACTGGGCAGCCAGTACAAGCAGGATGATGACAATCGCAAAGCCGAACGTGCGCGCCATGGAGGACGACTGCTCACCCAGCGTTGCCGTTTCCGCCAGCGGCACAATACGGGCACCGGGCGGCAGCAGCGGCTCGGCGATCCTCAGCGCCTCTTCATAGGCGTTGCCGAGGGCAAAATCGTCCGCAAGACCCGCGGTGATGGCAACGGAGCGCAGCTGCTGCTCGCGGGCAAGCGCCGGCGGCACGGCCTTCTCCACCAGGCTGGCAATGGTCGAGACAGGAACGAAGCGGCCATCACCTGTCTTGATGAAGATGTTCTCCATGTCCGTCGGATCGTTGATCGGATTGGACGTGGAGACAAATTTCACGTCATAGGCCTGATCGTTGATAAAGACCTGACCGATCTTGCGGCCGTCCAGCATGGCCTGCATGGCCGTGCCCAGACCGTTGATATCGATGCCGAGATCAGAGGCGCGTTCCCGATCGATGGACACGGAAAGCTGCGGCTGTGTTGCCTCGGTGGACAGGCGCACCTGGCGGAACCGCGGGTCCTGTTCCATTACAGAAATGATCTTGTCCGCCGTTTCACCGAGTGTCGCATAGTCGTTGCTGCCGGCAACGGCAAACTGAAGGCCGGACCCTGCCCCGCGAATGCCAAGGCTGTTCGGCTGGAAAGCGAAGGCCCGCACGCCGGGAACGTCGCGCACGAGCGCACTGACTTCGGACAGAATCTGCTGCTGCGAGCGCTCCCGCTCATCCCAAGGCGCCAGACGCATGACGATGAAGCCACTGTTCTTGGAACCGCCGGTGCCGGCAATTGAGAAGGTGCTGTTGATCTCGCCGCTTTCCCGGTAGGGCTCCAGCATATTTTCGATTTCACGCATCTGCTGTGACAGATAATCCAGGCTCACGCCCTGTGGCGCGGAGACGCGCATGAAGGCTATCGAGCGGTCCTCAGTCGGTGTCAGTTCCGACTTGATGGTGGGGAACAGGACGCCAGCGGTCGCGGCAAACAGCAGCGAGACAGCCACGACCACCATCGGTGCATCAAGACACGCATGCAGGCAGCGCCGATAGAGCGCGCTCAACATACGTCCCAGCCCCCCTGCGACGCCACCTTGCCCCTTGGGTTCACCGCCAGGTTTGCTCTTGAGAATTCGCGAGGCCAGCATTGGACACAGTGACAGCGCCACGATGGAGGACAGGAACACCGCAATCGCAAGCACGAAGCCGAACTCGCGGAACAGCCCGCCGGTCTGCCCCGGCAGAAAGGATAGCGGCACGAAGACGGCAATCAGTGTGGCCGTGGTCGCCAGAACCGCAAAGAAGACCTCTTCAGCCCCCAGAACCGCCGCCGCACGCGGGCCGATGCCCTCGTTGCGCCGGCGGACGATGTTTTCCAGAACCACGATTGCATCATCGACCACAAGACCGGTTGCCAGCACAAGCGCCAGCAGCGTCAGGATGTTGATGGAAAAACCGGCGAGATAGATCGCCGCCAGCGTGCCGATCAGCGCCACAGGCAGGGAAACACCGGGAATGATGGTCGCCCGCCAGTCCCACAGGAAAATGAAGATGATCAGCAGAACGATGCTGACCGAGATGGCCAGGGCAATCTCGACTTCATGAATGGCGCCGTTGATGAAGGTGGCGTCGTCACTGGTGACCTCGATGGTCATGCCTTCAGGCAGGTTTTCCTGGATGCGATCGACCGC
Organism: Roseibium sp. LAB1; assembly: GCF_054658235.1. Classification (NCBI taxonomy): domain Bacteria; kingdom Pseudomonadati; phylum Pseudomonadota; class Alphaproteobacteria; order Hyphomicrobiales; family Stappiaceae; genus Roseibium; species Roseibium sp. LAB1. Next base: position 458,362 of record NZ_BAAGIB010000002.1, read on the forward strand.
GGCACGCACGCCTTCTGAAATCTCGAGCGTGTTCGACTGGGCCGAGCGGATGATGCCAAGACCAATGCCGGACTTGCCGTTGGCGCGCAGCTGGGTCTGGCCCAGGTCCGGACCAAGGGTCACCGTCACGAAATCGCGCAACCTGGCCCGGCGATTGATGATGACGCTTTCAAATTCTTCCGGCGTATCGATGGACGCCGTCGCCCGTACGATCAGATCCTGATTCTGACTGGTGAGCGAGCCTGCAGGCGTATCGAAAGCCATGGAGGACAGGGCCTTGGCCACATCGGCAATGGTCAGATTGAGGCTGGCCATCTTGGCCTGGTCGATATCGATACGGAAGATCTTGTCGCGGTCGCCATAGACCTGGACGTCCGCAACGCCGGGTACGGCGGCCAGTGCATCGGATATCTCGTCTTCCACCAGCACCGTCATGTCCTCGACCGACATGCGATCGGAGGTCAGGCCAAGACGCAACACGGCCTGCGCATTGGCGTCCGCCTTGATGATGCGGGACGGCTCGGCATCTTCCGGCAGGTCGTTGGTTATGCGCCCAAGCGCATCGCGCATGTCGGAAGCGGCAACGTCCAGATCGACATCGTCGGAAAATTCCACGGTCACGCGGCTGCGGCCAAAGGACGACGAGGAAGAGATCGCCTTGACGCCGGACACCCGCGCCACGGCCCCTTCGATGACCCCGGTCACCTCCCGGTCGATGGTTTCGGCGGCGGCAGCCGGATAATTTGTGCTGACGGTGATGACCGGACGGTCGACATCGGGCAGTTCGCGCACCTCGATACCGAAGATTGCGGCGATCCCTGCAACCACGATCAGCATGTTGATCACGAAGGCAAGAACAGGGCGCCGCACGAACAGGCCGGTAATACCGAGTTCCTTCAAACGGTCCATCTGCATGGCAGTCTCTCCAAGACCTTCAGGTCAAATTTCAGGAACCGCTTTCGCTGGATACCGGCGGTGCGGGCGCATCCGACGCCGGTGCCTGCTTGCGATCCGCGACCGTCAGATCTGCACCGTTGCGAACCAGATGAATACCTTCGGTCACGACTTCGTCGTTTACGGTCAGGTCCGCATCGACCAGAACACTGTCGGTGTTGCGCTGGATAATGCTGACCGGAACGCGCACGCCCTTGCCTTCGCGCACGGCCCAGACAAACGCACCATCAGATCCCCATTGCACGGCCAGCGGATCGACCGCCGGATATTTGTCGCCGGGGAACTTCATCGAGACCTGGAACGACATGCCGGCTCTCAGTTTGTCTGCCTTGTTCGGGAAACGCGCGCGCACCTGAAGTGTACGGCTGTCGATATCGATGCGGTTGTCGACGGCGCTGATGACACCCTCGAAGGTCTCGCCCGGCCGGGCAACCGACGTTGCGGTGATCGGCGAGCCTACCGTGATGGCAGCGGCATAACGCTCCGGCACCCAGAAATCGACGAGAATTTCGCTGCGGTCGTCAATGATTGCGATGACCGTCTGCGACGAAACATAGTTGCCTGCGGTGATGGGCAGAATGCCGACCACACCGCCGATGGGCGTTTCGATGGACCGGCGGGACAGCGCCAGCTCGGCTTCACGCAGTTGCAGCTTTGCATTGTCCACCGACAGCTCCGCGTCGGTCACCTGCACTGCCGTTGCAGTATTGGTCTTGCGCAGAACCTGCATGCGCTGCAGCCGCGCCTCGGCGTCCTTAAGAGCGTTTGCAGCCCGTTCGACCGCGATCTGTTCTGCATCCAGGTCCAGCTTGGCGATGGCATCACCAGCTTTCACTGTCGCGCCGGACTCAACCAGGACATCCGTCATGCGGCCGCTGGTATAAGGCGTCACGGCGACCGATTGCAGCGCCGTGCTGGTGCCGATGGCAGACAGGCGGTCATTGATCGTGATTTCGACAACCGGAGTTGCAACGACTGCGCCTTGCGGACCTCCCCGGCCACGCCGTGGTTTGTCGCCAGCACTTGGCGCGGCATCGGCCACGGCAAAGTCCAGCCAGTCGATGCCCCAGTCGGACAGCTGCTGCCCAGCACCCGGATAGTAACGAACCCAGAGCCCTGCCGCCGCAACGACAACCAACAGGGTGAGGACGAGCTGTTTCCAAATTGACAATTGGAACTCCGATCAGAACTTGCCGGCACTGCCGAAAACGGTTGTTTCCTGAAACCAGTTATCTACGGCAAATCCCGTATGCCAACAATCGATAAGGTGTACCAATTTGTATGCGGAACGACGCAGACCAACACCAAAGAGCTGTTTCATCTCTGCAACTCTACCTGTGATATAGAAACAAGCCCCCCAATTGCCACTGAAGCATCTGCGGACCGGATCCATTACCCAAATAGCGTAGAGGTTGCCGAGAACCAGTGCCGAACGTCCGGAACTGGTTCCAGGCCCGGATGTTCGGGCTGCGGTTAGCCGGTTTCGTCCATGCGGCGCAAGGACGCCTGACGTGTCAGAACCTGGCGGCGAACGAAAGCAGCAAGGAAAACCGCCGTCAGAATGAGCACGATCGTGGGAGCTGGTGCGCTGTCAAAAAAGAAGCTGGCATAGGTGCCTGCCACCATCGACAGCATGCAAACCAGCACCGACACATAGAGCATCGTCTTGAAGGTGCGAACCAGCAGGAATGCGATGGCTCCCGGCGCGATCAGCAGTGCAACGGCCAGGATCAGGCCCGCAGCCGACAGGGTGGCCACAATGGTCAGCGACAGCGCCGCCAGAAGCCCGTAGTGCAGCACCTGGACCGGCAATCCTGACGCCCGGGCCTGGGCAGCGTCGAAACTGTGCAGCAGCAGGTCTTTCCACTTCAGCACCAGCGCACCGCCGACAACGAGAGCAATGATGCCCGCGGTTATCAGCTCGTGCCGTTCGACGCCCAACATGTTGCCGAACAGAATATGATCCAGATGGGCGTTTGTCTCGATAGAGACATAGAGCACGATGCCGACACCAAACATGCCGGAAAACACGACCCCCATCACCGTATCCTGCTTCACCCGGCTGTTGCCGGACAGATAACCCGTCAGAACCGCACAGACCATGCCGGCGCCAAATGCCCCGATGATCAACGGGATGCCCAAGATGTAGGCGAGCACGATGCCCGGCAAGACCGCATGGCTGACGGCATCGCCCATGAGAGCCCAGCCCTTGATGACCAGGAAGCAGGACAGCAGGGCAGTCGGGATCGATACGATCACGCAGATCAGAAACGCATTCTGCATGAACGGGAATTTGAACGGCAGAAGGAGTGTTTCGAGATCCATCATGCCTGATCTCCTGCTTCTGACTGCTCTGCGTCCACGGCGTATCCCCGGCGCAGGGCTGCGGCCGACTTGCGCCGGGCAGCCAGAAGGCCGTGCTTTGGCGCCAGCACGAAGGTGATCAGAAAAATCAGCGTCTGCAGCGTGACAATGATGCCGCCGGTGGCACCGTCGAGGAAATAACTGGCGTAGGCACCTGCAAAACTCGTCAGGGTGCCGATAGCCACGGAGGTCAGGATCAGGCGCGGAAAGCGGTCGCACAGGAGATAGGCCGTTGCCCCCGGCGTGACCACCATCGCGATGACCAGAAAGGCCCCGACCGTCTGCATCGCCGCGACCACGGAAGCAGACAGAAGCACGAAGAAAATCGCTTTCAGGAGACCGGGCCTCAGACCGATGGTGCGGGCATGGCTCTCGTCGAAGAAGGTGACCATCAGATCCTTCCACTTGAGTGTGAGGACCGTCAGCGACACGAACCCGATGATGGCCAATTGCAGGGTATCTTCCGGCGTGATCGCCAGAATATTGCCCATGGTGATCGTCTGCACAGAAACCGACATGGGGCTGATGGAAACGATGAACAGGCCCAGTCCGAAGAAGGATGTGAAGATGAGGCCGATGATGACGTCGACCTTCAGGCCCGAACGTTCGGACAGGAACAGCATGGCACCTGCCGCAAGCCCGCCGGCGAGAAAAGCGCCGAGCGAAAACGGCAGGCCCAGGATGTACGCACCGGCGACCCCCGGCACGACCGAATGAGACAGGGCATCGCCGATCAGCGACCAGCCCTTCAGCATCAGGTAAGACGACAGAAAGGCGCAAACGCCGCCGACAAGCGCCGAGACCCACATGGCGTTGGTCATGTAGCTGTATTGGAAAGGTTCCAGCAGGTAGGCGAAACTGAAAGGCTCCATCAGTCGCGATCCTCGCGGATCTGCACCTTGTCACCATATTGAACGAACGGACGCTCGTCATCGGTCAGAATGGTTACCGCACGTTGGTCGCCATCGGTGTGCAGGGTCTGGTCGGAAATGGTGAAATGGCGCAAGACGCCGCCGAAGGCCTTCTCCAGGTTCTGGCGGGTGAAGGTTGTCGCGGTTGGCCCGTAGTCGAGCACCGTGCCCTTCACCAGTACGGTCCTGTCGCAGAATTCGGGTACGGAACCGAGGTTGTGGGTGGACACGAGCATCACCCTGCCCTCAGCCTGCAACTCCCGCAGCAACACCACGATCTGTTCTTCGGTTTTCACGTCGACGCCGGTGAAGGGCTCGTCGAGAAGGATCACCTGACCGTCCTGGGCGAGAGCGCGGGCGAGAAAGACGCGCTTGCGCTGACCGCCGGAGAGTTCCCCGATCTGCCGATGCCTGAAGTCCTGCATGTTCACGCGCATCAGCGCCTGGTCGACCGCGGCATGATCGGCGGGCTTCGGCCGGCGCAGAAAGCCCATGTGTCCGTAGCGGCCCATCATCACCACGTCTTCCACGAGGACGGGGAACGACCAGTCGACTTCTTCCGACTGGGGCACATAGGCAACGAGGTTCTTCTTGAGCGCTTCGCGAACCGTCATGTCCAGGATCCGGATGCGCCCCTTGGCTGTCGGCACGAACCCCATGATGGCCTTGAACAAGGTCGACTTTCCGGCGCCGTTGACCCCGACGAGAGCCGTCACGGTGCCGCGCGGGATCGAGAAACTGGCGTTCCAGAGAGCCGTATGTCCGTTCCGGTAGGTAACGGTAACGTCCTCGGCGGCAATTCCGTCATCGTCCCTGACGTTGGGCATTTCCATAACCGGGTCCTTGATGACATTCAGCATGTAGGCTTTCCAGTACAATCCGGGGTTACTGCGGCACAATCAAGGGCGGCATCAGATCAATGCCACCCGGCAATCCGTTTTACGGCCGGTTACTGCGAAGTGGATTTCAGACCTTCGACCACAGTGCTCGACGTGACCTTGAGCAGATCCAGATAGGTCGGCACCTTGCCGTTCGCCTCGCTCAGGGAATCGACATAAAGATCGCCGCCATATCTTGCACCCGTCTCACGCGCGACCTGCTTGGCGGGCGAGGTGTTGACCGTGCTTTCGCAGAAGACGACCGGGATGTCGTGCTCGCGCACACCGTCGATCACCGACCGAACCTGCTGCGGCGTTCCGACCTGATCGGCGTTGATCGGCCAGAGATAGAGTTCCTTCATGCCGAAATCGCGCGCGAGGTAGCTGAAGGCACCTTCGCAGGTCACCAGCCAGCGCTTGTCTTCGGGAATGTCGGCAACGGCCTGGCGCAGCGGCTCGATGGTTTCGCGCAGCTTTTCCTTGTAGGCATCCGCATTGGCGGCGTACGTGGCCGCATTGTCCGGGTCGTATTGGGCGAACGCCTTGGCGATGTTGTCGATATAGATCAGAGCATTGTCCAACCCCATCCAGGCATGCGGGTTCGGCTTGCCTTCGTAGGACCCTGCGGCGATCGAGATCGGCTCGATCCCGTCGGTGAGAGTGACGGAAGGGATGTCGCCAAGGTTGGACAGGAACTGTTCGAACCAGCGCTCGAGGTTCAAGCCGTTCCAGAGGATCAGGTCCGCGTCCGATGCCCGGACGATATCCTGTGGTGTCGGCTCATAGCCGTGAATTTCCGCGCCCGGCTTGGTGATTGACACCACGTCGGCGGTCTCTCCGGCAACATTCTGCGCAATATCCGCGAGAACGGTGAAGGTGGTCACCACTTTCATCTTGTCCCGTGCAAAGGCAGCCGTTGCCGGTCCAGCAGCTAGCGCCGCGAGAGAGACCGTCAGAACCAGTTTTTTCAGCATCACCATATCCCGTATGAACATCACTTCTGCAAGTGATATTGCAACTCATTCGCAACTGTCAAGTTTGTTGCGAATGAGTTGCAATATCATTCTTATCTCGAGCTCCCATTGTCAGGGAAAACATATCTGAAAGACTGCGGTGTCGCCGGATACGTCCACCCTCGCCTCCGAAGCAAAGCCTATACGAACCGCTCTTGAGTTTCAGACTCGCAAGAAGACGCCCCGCCGGCGGCAATGGCCGGCGAGGCGTTCAACTGAAATGCGATCCGATTGAGGTCAGGCAGCGGCGACACGGTTGAGGAAGGTTTCGATCCCCTCCTTCAGGTCCTTGCTACGGTTGCTCAGATCTCCCGAGGCGGCAAGAACATCACCCGATGCTTCCTTGGTCTCATCGACCGCCCTGGCCAGGCTGGACATGTTGGTCTGGACCGCCTGCGTGCTCTGGGCGGCACGTTGAACATTTCCGGAAATCTCGTTGGTGGCCGCACCCTGCTGGGTAACGGCGGCCGAGATCCCTTGCGTGTAACCGTTGACCTCTTCCATCGTGTCGGAAATCGCCCCGATAGCGGCGACCGCGTCGCTCGTTGAGCTCTGGATGGTGTGGATCTGGGACGAGATTTCTTCGGTTGCCTTTGAGGTTTGTGTTGCCAGCTCCTTCACCTCGGCAGCAACAACCGCAAAGCCCTTGCCCGCCTCTCCCGCACGTGCAGCCTCGATGGTGGCGTTCAGCGCCAGAAGGTTGGTCTGTTCTGCGATCGCCTGGATCAGGCTGACAACTTCGCCGATCTTCGAAGCGGCTTCCGCCAGTCCCTGAACCTTGCCGTTGGTCTCGTGCACTGCGCTGGTGGCCGTCGTGACGATGTCGGAGGACCGGCGCACCTGCTCACCGATTTCGGCAATCGATGCGGACAATTCCTCTGCCGCACCGGCAACGTTTTCAACACTCATGCTGGCGTCTTCACTGACCCGGGCGGTATCGCCGGCCTGTTCCGCGCTGCTTTCGGCGATGCCGCCGAGTGCCGAAGCGGTGTTGGACATGCCGGCAGCCGTTTCATCCAGTGCGCTCAGGAGGCCCTGGATTTCACCCCGGAAGTTCTGGATCAGATCCTCGATTTCCTGCTGGCGCGCATTCTGGGCTTCGCGATGGGCATTCGCCTCGCTTTCCAGGCGTATCCGCTCGCGGGCGTTTTCCTGGAACACCTGAACAGTGCGGCTCATGTCGCCGATTTCGTCACGCTGATCGGTCGAGGGAATGACCGCATCGATATCCCCCTCCGCAAGGCGGCCCATGGCTTCGGTCAACGCCCGCGTCGGACGCGTGATCACGAGTGAGAGCACAAAGGCCAGCAGTCCACCGGCGGCAACCGCCACGATGAGCGCAACCGCGATCAGTCCGAGCGCTGTGTCCGCCCGCGCATAAGCTCCCGCGGACTGAGCCTCCGTCAGGGCCGTGATGACACTGCGCACCTTGCCGGAAATCTCAATGAGCTCTGCCCGCTTGGCATCGAAGGCCTCTTTCGCGGTGACCATGGCGGCGAACTCGGCCTCATAGGTGCCGACCTCCGCTTCGATCGAGGCAATCGCATCCGCGATTTCCGGGAAAGCAGCGCTGTCCGCCTTCAGCAGATTGGCGAGATAGCGCAGCGTTTCGATCCGGTTGAGAACTTCTTCCGCGCCAATCGTGTCAAAGCCGGCGAAGTACTCCATGGTCGCAGAGCGAATATCCAGGGATGCGTTCTGATACTTGTTCACGTTCACATTGACGAGGTCGACGATACCGAGCTGGGAGGTTGCCTTGCCGGCAATCGACTTGGCTTCATCTGTTGCGGCATAGACCACCTTGCGCAAGGCCGAGGCCTGATCGTGGAGCAGTTCCAGGCCAGCGACAAGATCCGCGGCAACTGCGGCCGGCAACGGTGCGGGCCGTGCCCCTTCCCCTTCCGGCTTCGGCAGTTTTTCACCAAGTACCGCTGCCATGTCGGCAAGACCCTTGACCTTTTCCTTGTCGACACCGTCCACTTTCAGCTTGCCGGCTTTCGCTGCCGTCTTGGCCAGGGTTTGCGTGCCATCCAGAATGGCTGCCACTGTTTCCGACGGCAGATCGCCGTTGGCACCTGCCTCGGCGATCCTGGCTTCCAGATCGGCCACGAGGTCTTCCATGTCCGACAGCATGCGCCCGACCTTGTCAGCCCGGTTGCGGGTGCCTGATGCCGTCTTGGCGGCACTGCCGGCATCGCGCTGGATCTTGCTCATCTTGTCATTGATCTGGGCAGCGATGGTTGCCAGATTGACGGCAGAGCGCAGCAGCTTGTCGACCTGGGCCTGCCGGTTCTCGACAGCCTGGACGACACCGTCAAATTCGCCGCTGAGCTGACCGACCAGCGCAATGGCCTCCGCAGTGGCCCTTTCGCCTTCTCCTGACCCCGAGACACCGTCGAGCGTCACCAGAGCCGTCTCCAGTTGACCAATCTGCAGCCTGGCGGCGTCAGCCAGATCCGTCGTGCGATCCGAAAGATAGGCTTCCTGCGCCTGCGCGACCTGCTGAAGGTTCGCCATCGCGGTTGTTGCCTTCGCGCTGACATCCGACTGGGTCCTGAGGCCGAGAATTGCGACCGTACCCACGGCGCCGACCGCAGCCGCCACCAGGATCATGGCCGCAAAGCCACCACCTACTTTCGCCGAAAGGCGTACATTCTTTAAAGGTGTAAGTAACCTGGACATTGTTTCCCCCGCACTTTCAACGAATGAAGGTGTAGGCAGATAAACATTTGGTGAAAAATCGCAGGCCTGTCTTCTCTTTGACATCACAAATTAAATCAGGCGCTTTTTACTCTTTTGCGACAACTAGATATTGAGGCTTTTTGAAAAATTTATTTTTGCCCAAAATAATTCCAATTACCTGCATAACGATTAGGCAGAACCTAAATTCTACCAAGGGTATGAAAGCCTGAAACTTTCATACCCCCGTCAAAAACCTCAGTGTGCAGGATAACATCACCTGTGCGACGTCACACACGGCCTATCGTTTGGCGGCTTCGAGCAGCTTTGCAAGCGTCTCGCTGTCACCGATCTGGTTTGCCATCAACAGGATCAGCCGGGCATTGAAAGCATCGCTTTCAGCCTTGGAAAGACTTTCATGGGCGATCAGCAGGTCAGCATAAAACCCGTCGGGATTTTCAAGGTTCGGTTTGGTGACAATCTCCGCCATTAGGCCTCTCCGCCTTTCCCGAGTGCAATTGCAAGTGCGTGTTCGACCGCTGCGCGGTCATACCCTGTCCAGCGTGCCGCCACATGCTGGTCCGGACGTATCAGATAGACCGCCGATGAGGCTTCGCCGAGATATCTGGCTTTCAGCTCCGGACCAGCAGATGCCGGTGCAATGCTGACACCGGCGATGCCGATGCCGTCAATCCGGATGTTCTCCGGCACCTCGGCGCCGATCCCCAGCAGATGGAAACCGCTGCCGAGCCAATCCAGCAGCCAGCCGTCTCCAAGAGGAGCGTCCACAGCCGGGCTTCCCGGCCGCGTGCGCGCAGGCAGACCCTCCACATCCGGGCCATTGAGCATCGATCCGTCATAGACGCAAGGGACGGACAGGCGGCCGGAATTGACCAGTGGACGGGCAAAGGCGTGCTTTTCGGACAGATCCAGCACCGCATCGCGGAAGACACGGCTGATGTCCGACTTCGGCGTGATGAAGTCGGTTGACCGCGAGCTTTGCAGGATGTTCTCGTCCGCCGCCATTTCCCGTTCGAAGGCATAGCTGTCCAGAAGGCTTTCCGGAGCCTTGCCCTCAAGGACGAGCTTCAGCTTCCAGCCCAGATTGTCGGCATCCTGGAACCCGGAATTGGCGCCACGCGCACCGAAGGGCGACACCTGGTGCGCGCTGTCGCCGGCAAAGATGACCCGGCCGTGGCGGAATTTTTCCATTCGCCGGCACTGGAAGGTATAGATCGACACCCATTCCAGATCGAACTCAACGTCCTGTCCGAGCATCTGCTTGAGCCGGGGAATGACGTTTTCCGGTTTCTTTTCCTCTTCCTTGTCGATGTCCCAGCCAAGTTGAAGATCAATGCGCCAGACACCGTCCGGCTGCTTGTGCAGGAGCGCGGACTGGTCCTTGTTGAAGGGCGGATCGAACCAGAACCAGCGCTCTGTCGGGAAGTCTGCCTTCATGATGACGTCGGCGATCAGAAAGTTGTCTTCGAACACCCGGCCGACGAAGTCGAGATCGAGCATCCGGCGCGACGGCGAACCGGCACCATCACAGGCAATCAGCCAATCCGCTTCGATATTGTAGGCACCATCAGCCGTTTCCACGGTCACCAGCGTGTGGTCGTCCCTCTGATTGAGGTTTGCAACCCGGCTGCCACCGCGGATTTCCACCGGCTTGCCTTCCACCTGCAGCGCGCGAATGCGCTCGACCAGGTGAAGTTCGCAATAATATTGCTGCAGGTTGATGAAGGCCGGGCGCTTGTGGCCCTCTTCCGGCAACAGGTTGAAGTCGTAGACCTGCCGATCGCCAAAAAACACCTTGCCGACGTTCCAGACAACGCCCTTGTCGACCATCTCGTTTCCGCATCCAAGGCGATCGAAAATTTCCAGGGACCGCTTGGAAAAGCAGATCGCCCGCGAGCCCACGCTGACCTTGTCGTTGTCGTCCAGAATGACGACAGGCACATTCGCCTGAGCCAGATCGATGGCCGTGGCGAGGCCAACAGGCCCGGCGCCGATGATCACCACCGGGTGGCGAACGGGCGCCGCGGCGTCCTGGTCCTGGGACCGCTTGTACGGATAAAGCGGCGCTTCAAACAATTTGGTCACAGGCGTTTCTCCCAATTGCCGAGACGTCCCGGCATCCTCCGCCGACCCGTCTTTGCCTGTTTCTCGGAACCCGCACCGGGGTTTCCGCGTTTTCGTTACACGATCCCCCAAAAGGAGGTGTGACATGCCAATCGTGACACGTCAGAACATGTTGACATCAGGCCGTCTCTGGACGTTCCGGCTAATTGCCGGACTGTTGTCCGTTGTCGCCCTTGCACTTCTTATCGCCGCGCCCGCCACCGTGCTTGCCGACAACTGGAGCATGATCGGCATCAGCATCGTGGTGAGCGAGATCATCGTTCTTGCCGGCGGCCTCACCTGGCTCGCCCTCTTGATCCTTGCGCCGAAGCGTTAGTCCGCCTCCCAGAAACGTTGCGCGGACGGGTGCCGGTCGAACTCCAGAAAGAACTCGTCCAGCTGCGGCGGGGCAACACTGGTGCCTGCCAGCATGGCATGCACCTGCCCCCGGTGATGGATCTGGTGCTGGAACAGATGCAGCAGCGTGTTGGCAATCGTCTCGTGACAGGTGCCACTCTTGCCCCGGTCCTGCGCGATGTTGCGGTTAAGATCGGCATCCGTGATCCGGTCGCAGAACGCGATCAGCACCGCATCGGCACTTTCCTGGGCCTGTTTCAATTCCGCTGCCGAGGCCAGATGTGGCGTGTCAAATACCGACAGGCCCTGTCCCTCTTCCTTCAAGGCATCAAGGTAATAGCGGTCCACTTCCCAATTGTGGTTGAGCGTTTCCCTGATCGACGGAAAAAACCCGGTTCTTTCCGCCTCGAACTCCGCCTGTGACAACCGGCAACACGCGTCGTAAAGACGCTTGTTCGCATAGGCGTTGTTGCGGGCCATCAGGCGGAGGTGATCAAGGACAGTGCTCATGGGTCAGCCCTGCAGATCCGCCCACATCTTGGCATCGCGCTCCGCGGTCCAGATGCGCGGCGTGTCGATGCCGAGGGCCTCGTCATAGGCCCGGGCAACGTTGAACGGCAGACAGTGTTCGTAAATGGCGTAATCCTTGAACTTCGGATCGCATTCGGCACGGCAGGCGTCCCAGGCTTCTTTCAGCGATCCGCCACCCTGGGCGACCCGGGCCACCGGCCGATAGGTCGAGGAGACGAAATCGGCGGTGTTGGTCAGCGCCTTACCCACCATCTCCTTGCCGACCAGCGCATCGCCGCGTCCAGGCGCGATAGCCTCCACATCGAAGGAACGGATCGCTTCCAACGTTGTCGGCCAGTCGTTGAAATGACCGTCGCCGCAATAACAGGCCGAATGGTATTCGACGATGTCGCCGGTGAACATGACGTTCGCGTCCGGTACGTGGATAACGATATCCCCGGCCGTGTGGGCGCGGCCAAGGAAGCTTAGGTCGACCCGGCGCTTGCCGAGATAGACCGTCATGCGGTCGTTGAAGGTGGTGGTCGGCCAGGTCAGAGGCGGAATGTCGTTGACGTTTTCATAGCCCATGAACAGACGCGGGAAGCGCATGAATTCGGATTCCCGGTCTTCTGCACCCCGTTCCACAACCATGGACCGGGCCTTCTGGCTCATGATCACGGTCGGCGCCTTGTAGGCGGCAGCCCCCAGCACGCGCACGGCATGGTAATGCGTCAGCACAAGATGGCTGATCGGCTTGTCGGTGACGGACCGCACCTTCTCGATCACCTTGTTGGCGAGTTCTGGGGTCGCCTGCGCCTCGACGATCATGACGCTGTCGTCGCCGATGATGACGCCGGTGTTCGGGTCGCCCTCAGCGGTAAAGGCCCAGAGGTCCTTGCCGATCTCGGTAAAGGAGATCTTCTTTTCCGTCATGTCTCCAGCGGACGCGAATTGCTTGCTCATTTCGAGGCTCCGTGTTTGCCTTCTTCCCATGCGGGCATCGCCTTTTTGGCGACGGCGGCCGGATGGGTTTCCATCGTGGTTGCCATGGTGTCGTTCCACCGGTTGAGGTAGCCAAAGAGAGCGATCGAGGCGACGATCTCGACAATCTCGGCATCATTGAAATGCGGCTTGAGCGCCGCGAAATGGGCTTCAGTCACGTCGTTCGGAACGCCGGCTGCTTCGCGGGCCAGCACCAGCGCAGCCTTTTCAGCCTCCGTGAACAGCGGCGAGGTCTCGCATTCCCAGACAGCAGCGATCTTCTCGTCCGGCACATCGTAGACGTGGCTCAGATTTGCCATGTGTCCCTGGCAATAGCGGCAGCCGGTCGCCATGGAGGTCATCAGCGCGACCATCATCTTCAGGTCTTCCGGCACCGTGCCTTCGTAGAGGATCGCCTGGTTCAGCTCCATGAAAGCCTTTGCGATATTCGGCCGGCGCGCCATGGTCAGGATGGAGTTCGGCAGAAAGCCGCGAATTGCATCGTAACGCGCGAATTTTTCCTCGAACTGAGGCAGATCCACTCTGTCAAGCGGGTCGATATGAGGCATTGCCCTCTCCCTGAATTATCCTGGCGGCGGAATGGCTCGGCCTGACGCAGCACTTTTGTTGCTCTACGGAACAGGCCCCCACCCCTCGATGGGGGCCCATCTCAAAAGGTCCGATCAAGGCCCTTCGTATTTCTGCACCGTCTGCTCGATGGCGCCGAAGATCGAATGGCCTTCCGTGTCGAGCATCTCAATGCGGACCGTGTCGCCGAACTTCAGGAACGGTGTCTTGGCTTCGCCGGTGTTGATCGTCTCGATCATGCGGATTTCGGCAACGCAGGAATATCCGACACCGCCTTCGGCCACCGGTTTGCCCGGGCCGCCGTCAAGCTTGTTCGACACTGTACCGGATCCGATGATCGTGCCCGCGCCGAGGGGTCGGGTCTTGGCCGCATGGGCGATCAGCTGGCCGAAATCGAAGGTCATGTCGATGCCCGCATTCGCCCGGCCGAACGGCTCTCCGTTGAGGTCGACGTGAAGCGGCAGGTGAAGCTTGCCACCCTTCCAGGTGTCGCCCAGTTCTTCCGGGGTGACGGCCACCGGCGAAAAGGCTGAAGATGGCTTGGACTGGAAGAAGCCGAAGCCCTTGCCCAGTTCTGCCGGGATCAACCCGCGCAGGGACACATCGTTGACCAGCAGCACCAGCAGGATGTGATCGCGCGCCTCATCGGCGCTGACACCCATCGGCACGTCGCCGGTTACGACTGCAATCTCACCTTCCATGTCGATGCCCCAGGCTTCGTCGCGCATGGAGATCGGATCGCGCGGGGCAAGGAACGTGTCCGAACCACCCTGATACATCAGCGGATCGGTCCAGAAGCTTTCCGGCATCTTCGCACCGCGGGCCTTGCGCACCAGTTCGACGTGATTGACATAGGCCGAACCGTCCGCCCACTGATAGGCGCGCGGCAGCGGCGACAGGGCATCGTGCTCGTGAAAGCGGAGCGTGGGAACAGCTTCATGAGACAGGCTTTCGGCCAGCAGCTTCAGCTTCGGCGCCACCTGCTCCCAGTCGTCGAGCGCCGCCTGCAAAGTCGGCGCGATGTGGCTTGCGTCGGTGCAGAAGGTCAGGCGGTCGTTGACCACCACCAGCTTGCCGTCGCGGCTGCCATCCTTGAGCGTTGCCAGTTTCATCGGGTTTTCAGCTCCTAAAAATCGCCAGACTGTTGCGTCCAACGATGGTTTCTCCCGGGAAGCCATTTGCGGCTTCCAGCCGTTGTTCTTGTCAAGGCCCCGGCAGATCTGCCGAAACACTGTGGTTGCCCGCGACCGGTGCCTGACCGGATTCCGGAGAGCCAGGTCAACCTACCGGCGACGACCGATCAGCCGTTTGCGGTCGGTCAAACGCCGGACGGTTTCCCTACTTGTTCCAGGTTCCTTCGGGCGTGCCATCGAATTTTTTGCCCAGCGAGTCCCAGCAGTCAATGTAATCGTCCTGCAGCGGGGCCTCCTTGGCGGCAAATTCCGTCAGGTGCTGCGGGAAGCGGGTCTCGAACATGAAGGACATTGTATTGTCGAGCTTTTCCGGCTTCAGGTCGGCGTTGGACGCGCCTTCGAAGGCGTTTTTGTCCGGCCCGTGCGGCAGCATCATGTTGTGCAGACTCATGCCGCCGGGAACAAAGCCCTGCGGCTTGGCATCGTATTGCCCGTAGATGTTGCCCATCAGCTCGGACATGATGTTCTTGTGGTACCAGGGCGGACGGAAGGTATCTTCCATCACCATCCAGCGTTCGCGGAACAGCACGAAGTCGATGTTGGCGGTTCCCGGCACACCGGACGGTGCGGTCAGGACCGTGAAGATCGACGGATCCGGATGGTCGAACAGGATCGAGCCGATCGGGCAATAGTTCTTCAGATCGTATTTGCAGGGCGCGTAGTTGCCGTGCCAGGCAACGACGTCCAGTGGCGAATGACCTATCCTGGTTTCGTGGAACTGGCCACACCACTTCACCGTCACCGTGGACGGGGCTTCGCGGTCCTCGTAGTGCGCCACAGGTGTCTTGAAGTCACGGCGGTTCGCCATGCAGTTGGCCCCGATCGGCCCCCTGCCCGGCAGTTCGAATTTCTGGCCGTAATTCTCGCAGACGAACCCGCGTGCCGGACCTTCCACCAGTTCGACACGGTAGACGAGACCACGCGGAAGGATCGCGATTTCCTTCGGCTCCAGCTCGATCACACCCAGCTCGGTGCAAAAACGCAGGACACCTTCCTGCGGCACCACCAGCAGCTCACTGTCAGCGGAGTAGAAATACTCGTCCTCCATCGACTTGGTAATCAGGTAAATGTGGCTGGCCATGCCGACCTGGGTGTTGACGTCACCGGCCGTCGTCATGGTGCGCATGCCGGTCAGCCAGTTCAGGCCTTCATCGGAATGGGGCACCGGGTCCCAACGGTACTGACCGAGCGAAACGACGTCATCGCAGATATTCGGCGCGGACTTCCAGTACGGCAGATCGATCTTCCTGAACCGGCTGGTATGCTTGACCGAAGGGCGAATGCGGTAACACCAGGTGCGTTCGTTCTGGTGGCTCGGGGCGGTGAAGGCAGTGCCCGACAGCTGCTCGCCGTAAAGTCCATAGGCGCATTTCTGCGGGCTGTTCATGCCCTGCGGCAGCGAACCCGGCAGAGCCTCCGTCTCAAAATCATTGCCGAAGCCCGGCATATATTCCAGATCCGCCGTGTTACGGCCGTTTTCAGCAAGATTTTGATTGCTATCCGATCTCTGATCCATGACGTCCTCCCGGTTCGGAGATGAATTTAGTTGCATATGTAACCATTTTGATCCCGGGGATCAAGCGGCATGTCGATGGTTTTGCAATCGGGGCAGATTTTCTCCTGCTGCATCGCAAAAAAACTGCCGAACGTAAGCTTTGCTTTACGCGCGTCTCCTAGGTTTCCCACAGTCTCACCGTTGGAGCTTTTCATGTCTCTTAGAAATCGAATCTTTTTCGCCTCGAGCGGCGTGTTCCTGGTTGGATTCCTGACGCTTATTCTTGCTGTCACCTTCATGACCCAGGCCACTTCGCAGAAATCGGGCGAGGATCTCATCCGCAAGACAGCCGAGGCGCTAGCCCTGGATGCCGGCAAGACACTGGCACAGGCACAGCTTGCAGCGCGCGCCGCGGCAGATGCCCTGGAAGGATTGCAGCACGCCGGCGTCAGCGACCGCAATGCCTATGCGGCCGTGATGCAGCACCAGATCAGCCAGAACAAACATTTTGTCGGCGGCGGCGCGATCCTGGAACCGGACATGGCTGGCAAGGATGCGGACAACGCGGGCGCCAACTATTCCGACGACAAGGGCCGCTTCATTCCCTATTTCTACAACAAGGATGAAACTGTCGCCTGGGAACCACTTCTTTTCGGCGGCGACAGCGGCTCTGAGGACTGGTACGACAAGCCGAAGAACCTCGGCCACGACACGGTCACCGAACCCTATCTTTATCCGGTCAACGGTGTCGATGTCCTGATGGCAACGGCTTCCTCGCCGATCATGGACGTTTCCGGGCGCGGTATCGGTGGTGCCACCATCGACGTGTCGCTGGAAGGCCTCCAGCAGGCGGTGAGCGCCGGTCAGACCTATGAAAGCGGCTATGTCGGCCTTCTCAGTGAGGCAGGTGTCTGGGTGTCACATCCGGACGCGGCTCTCCTGGGCCAGAAGGCCGATGCGGCAATGGTCGACAAGATCCAGTCGATCAAGAATGAAGCTGCCTTCACGACCGACAACGGTATCGTTGAAGCCATCAAGGGTTTCGAACTGGACGGCACCGGCCAACATTGGTTCATCGTTGTCGCCGTTGACGAGAGCGAACTTCTGGCCAGCGCCAATTCCACCATGCAGATGAGCCTCCTGCTCGCCCTCGGTCTGCTGGTTGCCGGCACTTTCCTGATGTGGATGCTCGGCTCCACGATCGCCGGACCGGTGCAGATGCTGACTGCCCGTATGCGCAAGCTTGCCGAAGGCGACGTCGACACGCCGGTGGCCTACCTCGACCGCAAGGACGAAATCGGCCAGATGGCCAGTGCACTGGAAATCTTCGTTGAAAACGAGACCGAACGCCGGTCGCTGCAAAGCGACACGGAGCAGGCCCAGCACAGCCAGCTGGAGCGCCAGAAGACAGTCGAAGCCCTGATCGAGACATTCGAACGCGACGTGCATGCCGTGCTCGACCAGGTCAGCGGCAACAGCAAGCGCATGGAACAGACCGCAGCGTCTCTCGATGCGATCGCCCGTGACACTTCGGCAAAGGTTTCGTCGGTGGCCGGGTCTTCGGAAGTTGCGCAGAGTAGCGTTCAGACGGTGGCTTCCGCCGCCGAGGAGCTGTCCGCCTCGATCTCCGAAATCGGCCGTCAGATCGACCAGACCAAGGAAGTCGTCACCAGCGCGACCCGCGCCGCCAACGATTCCAACGACAAGGTCGGCAGTCTCGACACCGCCGCACAAAAGATCGGTGAAGTTGTCAGCCTGATCCAGGCGATTGCGGAACAGACCAACCTTCTTGCCTTGAACGCGACAATTGAGGCAGCCCGTGCAGGGGAAGCCGGCAAGGGCTTTGCTGTCGTTGCCGCTGAAGTGAAGGAACTTGCCACCCAGACCGCCAAGGCGACGGAAGAAATCTCCACGCAGGTCACCGGCATTCAGTCCTCCACCCGCAACGCCGTCGGTTCGATCCAGGAAATCGCCAGCACCATGGAAGAGGTCAACCAGTTCACGGCAGCGATTGCCGCGGCGATCTCGCAGCAGGGCGACGCCACCAACGAGATCAGCCACAATGTCCAGCAGGCCGCCAGCTGCACCAGTGACATGAGCAGCAGCGTTGGTGATGTCATGCAGGCCGCAGAGGAAACCAGCAGCTCGGCAGCCGATGTCCTGTCGGTCTCCCAGTCGGTTTCCGAGCATGCCCAGGGCCTGCAGGCAACCATTGCTGACTTCCTGAGCCGCGTTCGCGCGGCGTAAGCCGGTTACATCGCCTCAAAGACGGGCCCGCACAAATCCTTGTGCGGGCCCAATTTTTTTGGGGGGATGGTGACCATAAATTGCGGTGGCCTGTCGAGCTTGACCTCAGCGTCACCTCTCAAGCTCTGTATCTGCCCCAGACCGTACGACGGACCCTGGCCGCCCCTTCGCGGCGCGGTGCACGAATGACCGGCCCTGTCAGACATTGGAGCGCAGGAAGTCGCGCGGTTCAGGCGTCAGCCAATTGCTTCATCTGACCCACGTGGCTCGCCACGAAATTTTCCATCGTGGTCTCACCCATGTCGACAGATTTGGCGCTTTCGCCGTGGATAAAGGACACGTCCGTAATCCCGATAACCTTCAGGATCAGTTTCATGTATTGCGGCGCGATGTTGCGATCCGCGATTGGGGAACCTTCGCCATAGACGCCACCTGAAGCGACGATAAGTGTCGCCTTCTTGCCGGTCACCAGCCCTGCACCGTCAAACCCGAGCGTGAGCCCCTTGCGCACGATGTGATCCACCCAGGCCTTCAGGCTGGCAGGAATGTTGTAGTTGTAGACAGGCGTCGAGATCACGATCTCGTCTGCGCCCAGCAGTTCCTGCACCAGTTCGTCGGACAGTGCCAGTTGCGCCTTCATCTCGGGTGTCTGCGCCGGTGGCGGCGTGAAATAGGCGGCTAGCCAGTCCATTGTGACGTGGGGCAGCGCGTCCTTGGCCAGGTCCCGGATGACAATCTCGCCTTCGGGATGCGTGGCCTGCCAATCGGCGATAAATCTGGCGGTGAGGTTGCGGGAGACAGACGCAGCGGCCCGGGGGCTGGTCTCGATTAACAGAAGTTTCGTCATGATCTTGCCTTTCAGGAGGAAGGAGTTGGAGAGAGTAAAGAGATGGGACGGGTTCAGGCGCCGAAGCGGAATCCTGAAATGGGCTTGCCAAGGGCCTGTCCGTGAAAGTCGATCCGGCAGGGATCACCAGACGCGGCCCCTGCAACCACCATCAATGGCAGCAGGTGATCCTCTTCAGGCTGGGCGTGGCGTGCTCCGGGGGCCGAGGCCCAGCGGATCAGTGCTTCGTCTCTGGTTTCAGGACAAACCATCTCGGTGCGCAGCCACGTATCGAAGGCCAGGGCCTTGGGGTCTGACGCGCCGAACCCGGCCGACAGATTGTGGTAGGTCTGACCGCTTCCAAGGATCAGCACGCCTTCGTCGCGCAGCGGACGCAGGGCGCGACCAATGGCAAGGTGCCGTGCCGGGTCCCAGTCGCGGCACAACGACAACTGAACCGTCGGAATATCCGCGTCGGGCCACATGACCTTGAGCGGTACAAAGACCCCGTGATCCCAGCCGCGCGTATCCTCGCGTGCATTGTCTATCCCTGCGTCGGTCAACAGGTCCTGGACACGCGCCGCAATCTCAGGTGCTCCCGGCGCTGGCCAGGTCAGGCGATACGTGTAGTCGGGAAACCCCCAGTAGTCATAGAGAAGCGGCGGGCGCGCCGCAGCGTTCACAGTCGGATACGGCTCTTCCCAGTGGCCCGAAACGACGAGGATTGCCCGTGGTGGTGCTGCCAATTGTGCAGCGAACCCGTCGAGGTAGGCTTCCAGCTCCCGGAAGCCGTCACGCATCGGTCCACCCCGCAGGAAGAAACAAGGGCCGCCGCCGTGATTGATGAAGATTGTCGGTTGCATGAGGCGAAGATAGGCGCTGAAAATTATCATAAGAAGTGATATAATTATGATCATTACCATCTTGAATGGAGATAGAGTTGCTCGGCACTCTCACCTTTGACCAACTACGTATCCTCGTGACCATTGCCGATACGGGAAGTTTTTCAGCTGCTGGCCGGGATCTGTCGCGGGCTCAGTCGGCCATCAGTCAGTCCGTGGCCAACCTTGAAGCAAATCAGGGCGTGCAGCTGTTTGACAGGTCCGGTCACCGCCCTGAGCTGACGGAGGCCGGGCGTGTGCTGGTGGAACAGGCCCGCCTCGTGCTTGCCAGCGCGGCCCGGTTCGAGGCCGTTGCAGCCGGAACCCGGACGGGTCTGGAACCGGTTCTGACCCTCGCAATTGATCCGATGGTACCGTCAGAGCCTCTCATCCAAAGCCTGCGGACACTGCACGACGAGTGGCCTCAACTGCCGATCAGCTTTTCCACCGAAGAACTTGGTGGTGCTCTGAGACGTCTGCGCAGCAAGGAGGCCGCACTGGCTATCGGCCTGCTTTTGCCTCAGGTGCCAGAGGACGTGGTCGCTTTGCCGCTGAGCACGATCGAGCTGGTTCCGGTCGCGGCCTCGCAGCACCCGCTTGCGCAGCTTCCAGGTCCGCTCACGCGTGCTGACCTCGAACCTCACGTCCAGCTCGTCCTGAGTTCCGACGCGACGGCGCAGGGTCCAGACTATGGCGTGTTGAGTTCTGCTCGGTGGCGGTTCCTTGACCTCGGTCGTCGACTGGACTTTCTGCGCGCCGGGTTTGGCTGGTGCAGGATGCCGCGCCATCTTGTGAAGACGGATCTCGAGGAGGGGCGCGTGGTGGAGCTCAAGTTGGATGACGAGGCTACCGGACAGCAAGGGGCGCTGACAATTTATGCCGCCTACCTCGCGAGCCGTCCTCCGGGACCGGCGGGAAGAAGACTTCTGGCCAAGATGATGGAAGGGTGAAGTGATATTGGGCGGCCTGCAGATGGCCTGATGAACCTGTCGTAGGGGGCGTGGAGCGAATTCACGTTCTGGACGTGATAGCAGCCTGCGGCGACCGTTGTGACTGACGTGCTACTGACCATAAAGTGCTCGAAGCCATTTGCCACTTCGAGAGGACCCGCATCATCTTCAGCCCCTGTATCGTGACGTCTCATGAGTATCCTCCGCTGAAAAAGCTCAACATTATCAGCGTTCTCGCGACGGACCGAAACAAACTCACAGGGTTATCCGCCTCCCCTTTATGTTCTACCCCGCACTGTTCCCTTCCTCAAAAAGCCGCTGATTTTCGATTCCGCGCTTGAACGAAAAAGAGAGCTGACGTAAAAAGAACAAAATAGGAACATTGGAGAAGATCGATGCGGCTCGCCGACACTGCTGTTGCGCATTCCTGTGCTGTTTCCTCCGCTTCTGCGTCGACGCCGGGCACTGATCAGTTGACGTCCGTTACACGCGGCGAGGTCCGCACCATGATGTTGTACCTGCGCAAGGCGCGGGAACGGGCCATCGCGATCCGGGACAGATCACCTGGCGGCAGTTATCTGGAAAGCGTGCTCACGCGCACGATCGACGGCATTTCGCTGGAGTTGTCGCAGCTCGACTACCTTCTGGTGTCCCAGCCTGTCGACCCGTCACGCAATTCGTCCACAAGTCGTATGCGCCCTGCAATCTGACCGGGTAGCCTTTGAAGGTGCAAGTTGTTATGCAGCAGCAGCTTCCCTCTTTCAGGATATTGCCAAGTGACGGTTCACAAAGGCCGCTGCCTGTGCGGCAGCGCCACTTTCACCATCGAAGGCGACTTCGAGACATTCTTTCTGTGCCACTGCGGGCACTGCCGGAAAGACACCGGATCCGCACATGCCGCCAATCTGTTTTCGACAACGGCAAGCCTTGCCTGGACGTCCGGTGAGGACAAGGTCAAGTCCTTCACGCTGACGGGCACACGCCACAAGAAGGCCTTCTGTTCCGAGTGCGGATCAGCTCTTCCCAATCTTCAGATGGACGGCAAGCTTCTGGTCGTGCCGGCAGGTTGTCTGGACACGCCCGTATCGCTGAAACCGGCAGGCCATATCTTTACTGCCAGCCGCGCTGACTGGGATGACGGCCTGGAAACTCTGCCGACATTCGAGGCATTGCCTTCCTAGAAATCGGAGAGCCGGACCTTCGTGCTTATTCGCGCTGCAACGCGCCGAAGAACCCGAGAACTGTCTTGAGTTTTCCGGTTTCGTCGTCGATCCAGACGACATCAAGGCCTTCAGGAAGCGCCGTTCCGTCCGCCTTGACCATCCGCCAGGCAAAGCGCGCCATGTCGTGATGGGCGTCGATGCCGCTTGTGCGAATGATCTTTGCGCCGACCCTGCCGGCCAGAACGCCTGCGATGTGGTCGACAAGCGCTGCAATGCCGGTCACGTCGGTTTCGGGATCCGTATATCTGACGTTTTCGTTCACGGACCTGTCCAGCAGGTCCCGCCGATAGGACGGGTCGCGTTCAGACCAGGCTGCGCAGTAGAGATCGATGGTGTCTTCCAGCGTCATTCACGCCTCCCTTGCCGTCTTCACAGGAAGCATGCGCGAAAGTTTGCGTGTTCGCCAGTCGATGTGCCGAAACGGCCGGTCAGGCCGCGGCTTCGTCACCCGGAGCCGTCTGCCAACCGAGGTCGGTCAACGTCACGATGCGATTGCCGCGCAGATCGGTGGCGCAGACAAGAAATCCGCGTTCTTCCATATGGCTCAACAGCCAGCGTGCCCTGCCGGGTGACCTTGTACCGTAAGCTGTGGCGATTTCGATGTTGCCCGGGCATGGCGCCTTTGCAATCGCCGCCTTGGCCAGCAGCAGATAGACGCCGCGCATGTCTTCGGGAAGTTCGGAGGCAATCAGTTCCGCCTGAGCCCAGGCGCCATCGTCCATTTCGCCTTTTTCCACCCCCGCACGGGCAACGGAGAGCTTTTCACGGAAGGTTTGCAGGTCTGGTGCGCCACCGGCCAGTTTGGAAATGCGGCAGCGGACCTGAAAGTCCTGGTACAGCGTTGCTATCGGCTGGAACGCAGCTTCCTCGTCTTCCAGGATACCTGCGATGATTTCGGCAATTTTCTGCTCGCGCTCGCCGAAATCGAGCAGGCTTTCGGCCTGCGGCACCTCATCGGCGCTGGCCCGTTCGGCACTGCTCAGCTGGTCGAGCACGTCACCGGTAGAAACCACTGGCTCGACGAAACGCTGGCGCACTGGCTGAACTTCGTCTGCTCCCGGCGTGAAGATCAGGTCCTTGGCGTCTTCCTTGGGCTGCTCAGGCAGCGGCAACAGTTTGTGACTTCCGCCCCGGCCCATGGTCTCCACCGGGCCGATCTTGACCGGAACCGGACGGCGCGACATGGCCGGTCCGAGAGCGATGAAGTGGCCCCTGTCGAGATTTCTGAAACTTTCGGCCTGTCGCCGCTCCATGCCGAGAAGATCAGCGGCGCGGGCCATGTCGATATCCAGAAAGGTGCGGCCCATCAGGAAGTTTGACGCTTCCGCGGCAACGTTCTTGGCAAGCTTGGCCAGACGCTGGGTGGCGATGATGCCGGCCAGCCCGCGTTTTCGGCCGCGGCACATCAGGTTGGTCATGGCGCCCAAAGAACGACGCCGGGCCTCCTCGGTCACCTCGCCGGCAGCGGCAGGGGCGAAAAGCTGCGCTTCATCGACGATGACGAGCATCGGATACCAGAGATCGCGGTCGGCATCGAACAGACCGTCGAGAAAGGTTGCGGCCGCTTTCATTTGCCGGTCCGCATCAAGACCTTCCAGGTTGAGCACCACCGACACCCGGTGCTGGCGCACCCGTGCGGCGATCATCTGGAGATCCTTTTCGGTGCCGACGGCATCGACAACGACATGCCCGAACTTGTCGGCGAGTGACACGAAATCGCCTTCAGGATCGATAATGGCCTGCTGCACCCAGCTTGCGGACTGCTCGAGAAGCCGGCGCAGGAGATGCGACTTTCCCGAGCCGGAATTGCCCTGCACCAGAAGGCGCGTCGCCAGCAGTTCTTCCAGATCAAGCCCGGCGCGTGCGCCGCTTGTCATTTCCCCGATGTCGATTTGTACCGTCATGCGACCACTTTTCTTGCAGCCTCGGCAGCGCTGCGGCTTCTCCGTTTTTTGGATTTCATGCAGTGCGGTAGTCAGCACGATTCCGTGCGACTTGCAAAGCCGGCCTGCCGGGAAAGCCGGGTTTTCCCAGAATTCCACCGAATAGCAACCTTTAAGTGCCAGACTGCGATCAGAAGACACCGAAATTCAGGTTCGGGATCGCATGAAGTTATGCCGGACGTACCCGTCTCCACGAAGGTTTTCTGTGGTAAGGTCCAGGGGACGGGAGCTTTTCAGGGAAATAGCTGTGACAGTCAATGGATTGGCAGGCTCTTCGTGCCGGCATATTTTTTTGGAAGTCAAAACGCTGCTCGCCGGCGCCGTTTTGCTGCTCCTTTCGCTCACGGCAAGTTCTGCAACAACCGATACGATCCGGATCGCCGTTGGCGAATGGCCGCCCTATTTTTCAGAAGACGCCGACGGCTACGGCACTTACGCACAGGTGGTTACGCGAGCTTTCGAGCTTGAAGGCGTTGCGGTGGAATACGGCTTCTTTCCCTGGAAACGGGCCTTGCTGGAAACCCAGTCCGGCCGCTGGCAAGCATCAGCCGGCTGGGGCAAGACCGCTGAACGCATGCCATTCTTCCATTTCTGCGATGCAGTGCTGGTCGAGCGCGAACAGTTCTTCTATGCCGTTGACCGGCCGGTGAACGCGAAAGGTCTGCAGGACCTTGGCGGGCTCAGCCTGGGGGCAATCGAAGGAGCCGCCCTTGGCGAGGAACTGGACAAACTGGTTTCGGCCGGGCGGATCACGGTCTTTCGCCAAAATACACTGGAAGATCTGTTCAAGATGCTTGATGTCGGGCGTGTCGACATTGTCATGGGGAATGAAAAAGTTGCCGCCGATGCGCAGTCGGCCGCATTTGCGCCTGAAGAAACCGCACGTTTCAGAGCCCTGGAGGACGTGGCTGTCCTGTGGGAGTATCGCGTGGTCATTTCAAAGAACATCGAAAACGGCCAAATGTTCTGCACCCGGTTCAATCGCGGCCTGAAAAAACTACGTGACACCCGAGAATACGATCGCCTTTTGTGGCCGAACCATACTGGCGACGGCAAATCCCGGGCCAACCCCTCGTGATCTGAAAACAGCCATGTGACACCCGCCTCGCCGGATGGAGTTCCCCGATACTCCGGCATGCTGCACAGGCTTCACAACGAGTTCAAACCCACCCCTTTCAAAAAGGGATATCCTGCCCCATGTGACCATAAGAAGAAGCACATAGGGATGGACCGGATGAAAATTCATGCTGACCTGACGCAGCCTGCAATCGTCGATAGCGCCACGCTCGACTGGGTGCCCTCGCCGATGGCCGGTGTCGAGCGGCGCATGCTGGAGCGCGACGGCGAGGAAGTTGCGCGGGCCACCAGTCTGGTCAGGTATGCACCCGGCTCCTCCTTTTCCGCACATGACCATGACATGGGAGAAGAATTTCTCGTCCTTGACGGCGTTTTCTCGGATGAAAGCGGCGATTTCCCGAAAGGCATGTATGTCCGCAATCCTCCGGGCTCCAGCCATGTGCCCTCCAGCGAGCCGGGCGCGGTTATCCTGGTGAAATTGCGCCAGATGCAGCCAGACGACGATGTCTTTGTCCGGGTGAACACACTTGACCCCGGCGGCTGGCAGGCTGGCAGGCCCGGAGAAACTATTCTGCCGCTGTACATTCGACCGGACGAGGAAGTGGTGATGCTGGACTGGGAAAAAGGAGCCCGGCTAAGCCCGCAGACCTTCCCGGGTGGTGCGGAGTATTTTGTCGTTGAAGGCAGTTTCTCGGACCAGAGTGGACGGCACGACCAGGGAACCTGGATACGCCTGCCTGCCGGAACCCGGCAGGAAATCAGCACCACACAGGGAGCCCGCGTCTGGCGGAAGACGGGTCACCTGGCGTTCTGAGTTGCCCAGTTCTGGAGGGCCGTCCCCCTGGAAAGCTGGGTTTTGACGATCATCTTGTGCAACGGCAGGATCAACGCAAGATAGGCATGACCGGCAAGGTTGTGCCGTTTGCAGCAGGTCGAGACATAGACCCGCGCGGCACCTCCCCTTTTCCGGAACACGGAGACACGGAAATCCTGGTGCCAGTCGTTCTCGCCCAGAATGATCTCATCTTCTGAAACCGAATAGATCTTGAAGAAACCGATCCGGTCTCCCTCACCCTTGCAGATGATGTTATCGGCGCCTTGTTCCTGTGCCAGAGCCTTCGTTGTCTTCATGCCGACGAGGCCTGCAAGCTTGTCGCGGAACGAGAGAAGCGCAGTCACCCAACCGATTTCTGCCATCAGAATGCGTTCGGCAAGTACGCGCATGTCTGCGGTCAACAGATCTTCCCGTCCGCGGATCGGGATCGAAAAGGTGTCGAGATAATCGTCGGCTGCCTTATAGGTATTGAGGAGACTTTCTTCCGGCAGTTTGTCGGTCATGGCCATGCCCTGGCTCCCTCCAGCAAATTCGACTTGCCAATCCTATACCTGCCGCCACCGGAAAAACCCCTTGCAGATTGCCGCAGCAAAAAGGCAGCGGAAACAGCCCGCTGCCTTTTTGGGAAAGTGATTGTGTGCCGACCTCGGCGTTCAGGCCCAGGCACCTGCGAAAGCGATTTCAGCCAACGGTTTGCGGCTGCTTGGGGTTTCGCGTTCCTGCAAGGTTTCAGGCAGGTCTGCCGTGTCACCCCGACGGCCAATGGCAATGGCAATCTGAGGCAGGTAGCGTTCTGGCACACCGAGCTTCTGGTGAATCTCGTCTTTCAGGATGCCGGCCATGCCATGCGCATGGTAGCCGAGCGCGGTGGCCTGCAGGGCTGCATGCGACCAGGCCGAACCGGCATCGAATGTGTGCGAGCCGTTGGCTCGGTTCGGCTTGCCGTCCTTGCCGTCCACCTCGCTGTCGGAAAAGAGATAGACCAGCGCGGAGGCGTGTTGCGCCCAGTCGCGGTTGAACGGGTTGAGAAGATCGACCAGGACCTGCCACTTGGCGTCGCCTCTGCGCGCGTAGACGAAGCGCCAGGGCTGGATGTTAAAAGCAGACGGCGCCCAGCGCGCTGCTTCCAGGATGGTTTTCAGATCCGCTTCCGCGATTGGTGACCGGTCGAATGCACGGGGTGACCAGCGGTCGACGAACAGGTTTTCAATTGGATGATCGGGCGTACGGGCAGTCATGAGCAGTATCTCCAGTCGTTTTTCCGGACATGTATCCATCGTTTGACCAGGAGATAGGATATATTTGTCTCGATATCAAGATACTTATCTTCGAGGTATTAGATTGTTGGTGCGACGTCCCGGTTCAGACGGGGACCCGCCGCGATTGAGGGCGCAATCAGGATTGCGGATAAAACCAGTGTTGCCGACAGCAATTCCCGCAAGCCAATTGCTTCGCCGAAAACCAGCCAGCCAACCAGGAACATGGTCGGCAGTTCGAAACTTCCGGCAGCCGCAGTGCGCACCGGACCAACTTTCTGGCAGGCCACGGTGTATAGGATCTGCGGAACAAGAGCCGTTCCAAGACCCATGGCGATGACAAGCCCCCATTCGCCAGTGGTCGCCGGCAGGACTGACCCGTGCCCTTCCTGGATCGCAAGCGGCAACAGACCGACGACGGATCCGGACAAACCGCAGGCCGTGCGCTCCAGCGAATTCAATTCACTTGCCAATCCGCTCAGGACAACAATCAGAAAGCCGAACGCGATGGGAGCAGGAATGGCCCACAACAGGGCTTTCAGTGCTTCGGGAGACAGTGACGAGGGATCAAGCAACAGCCCGGCGGCCAGGACAACCAGACCCGCAGAGGCAAACGACCTCCAGGTGAGCGCCTGTCTCAGCAGAACCCAGGCAAAGAGTGCCGCGAATACCGGATAGGACATGTAGACCACCCCGGCAGCCGCGACCGGCGCCATGCGGATCGCCTCCAGGTGGCCGATCAGGCTGAGCCCCAGTACAAGGCCAGCCCCCGCCATCAACAGCGCCCCGCTGCGCTTCCGCTTTTCGAACGGCAGGAAGGGGATCAGGAACAGGACGGAAAACCCATAGCGGTAAAGCGCGATCGTTGCGGGTCCGCTCCCCAGGTCCTGAAGCCCCCGCACGAAGATCGGAACAAGGCCGAAACAGGCTGCGGAACCAGCAATGACGAGAGTTGCACCTGTCGGACCTAGACCGGTTTGTGGAAAGATATTGTTCCTCATACCTTGTCGATACTGCGCATCGGCGAATAAACAAAATTCCTAGTTTTCATTCAGTTCATGAAATGCTTTCATGTCTGCATGATCCCACGTCTTGCCCTTCATCACCTGACCCTTCTGTCCGCGCTTGGCGAAACCGGCAGCATGACGGCCTCCGCCACGCGTCTCGGTGTCACCCAATCGGCGGCCTCGCACAGATTGCGGGAGGCTGAGCGGCGTCTTGGGGTGGTCCTGGCAAGGAGGGCGGATAACCGGATCGAACTGACGCCGGAAGGCGAGCGGCTACGGCACCTCGGAGAGACCTTTCTGGGAGAATTGTTCCGCCTGGAACAGGATCTCGAAGCGTCCGCGCGTGATGCCAGGATCCTCGTTCGCCTCGGTCAGGCCACCTACAGCCGGTATCACTGGTTTCCCGCTTTCCTGGACTATCTGGAAACGACGGATCCGAAACTGTCGGTCGATCTGTCGTCCCGGGCGACAGCTCATCCACTGGCTTCGCTCCTTGACGGCTCCGTGGATGTGTCACTGGTATTCGGCCGCGAACCGGCGCTCGCCTCCCTGCGCGCGGTCAAGCTCGGAACCGATCCGATTGTCGCCGTACTTGCTCATAACCACCCGCTTGCCGCCGAGCCGGTCGTCAACAGCGAGAACATGGGGGATGAGCGTTTCTTCGTCTATCCGCTGACAGCCGAACCCGGTTTCGACTGGACAACCCTGCTCGGCACGCCAACCCAGCCTTTCAGGCGGCTGACCCCGATGCCGACCCCGGAAGCCGTGATCGATCTGGTGCGCGCCAAGTTCGGCGTTGCCATCTTCAGCAAGTGGGCCATCGAACCGGAACTGGCTGACGGAACACTGGTTTCCCGTCCTATCGCCGAAGAGGGCGTTTCAATGGACTGGTGGTGCGTTCGGCGCGCCTCCGACCCGCAAGACAGTCCAGCCGCACGCCTTTCTGCAGCCTTGACGACCTGGAGCAACCAGACCGACAGGGCCTTGTCGACGCTTGCCTTCGGGGGAACCGCGCCCGGAGCCTGATCCGGAACGGCAAAAACAGCTGGGCGCACTTGCTGAAACTGCCTAGACTTCCTTCGGGTAACCGTTGTTGGAGCGGTTTGGAGATCCGTCAACCTGGGGAGGACGGACGATGAGGGAACTTTCGGAAACCAACCGCAAGCGCGGTCTCGTTCTCGCCATGGGCACACTCGGCGGGCTTGTCATGCTGGACGAGACAATTCTCGGCGTGTCTCTGCCGGCGATCCGGTCTGACCTCGGTCTCACTCCAACTGTGACCCACTGGATCATCAACGCCTACATGCTGACCTTCACCTGTTTCGCCGCCATTGGCGGAAAGGCAATCGACTTTCTCGGGCTGCGCCCTGCCCTCATCGCCGGCGCTGCGGTGTTTGCGCTTGCCAGTCTTCTTGCCGGGTTTTCAGACGGAGCCACAATGCTGATCAGCATGCGCATCGTTCAGGGTCTCTGCGCAGCCTTGATCTTCCCGATGACGCTGGCTGCCGTGATGCTCACGTTCGACAAGAGCGAACGCGGCCGGGCGATCGGTATTCTCACGGGCATGGCAACCATCTTTCTGGCTGGCGGACCTTTGCTAGGCGGCATGCTGACGGATTTCCTGACCTGGCGCTGGGTCTTTTGGGTCAATATTCCGATCGTCGCAGCTGGCAGTGTGCTCGCCTGCCTGCTCTGGCGCGCGCCCTCAAAGGAGTTCACCCGCCCTCCAGTCGACAGTATTGGCCTCGTGCTGCTGGTCATTGGTCTGACCGCTCTGGTTTTCGGACTGATGGAAGGCCCGAACTTCGGCTGGGCAACAACGGCCATTCTGGCATGTCTGACGGCTGGCCTTCTCGGACTGTTCGCGTTTGTTGCCTATGAAGCCCGGCAGGACGTGCCGCTGATCGATGTGAACCTGTTCCGGTTGAGAGCGTTTCACGCCAGCCTGCTGGTGATCCTGCTGACACAGATGAACAAGATCGTGGTTGCGATCTTCGTGCCGCATTTCCTGCAGCTGGACATGAAATATTCGGCCCTTGCTGCAGGCCTCGTAACGGTCCTTGCCGTCGTGCCCATGCCGATCCTTTCAGCCCCTGCGGGCAAGTTTGCGGACAAGCACGGCTCGCGCAGACCGGTGCTGACAGCGCTGATGCTTCTGGCGCTTGCCAATGCGGCCATCGGATCAATGATGCTTCTGGAAAACTACTGGGCTCTTGCAACGGGCCTTGTGATGTGGGGTGTCGCCCTTCCCTTTGCCATGGTCCCGAGTGGCCGGTTGAGCGCCAATGCGGTTCCCACCGAAAAGCAGGGAGAAGTCAGCGGCCTGCTGATCACCGCCCGTCTTGTGGGCGGAACACTAGGCGTTACCCTGGGCAGCGTACTCCTGGGCATGGGAGCCGGTTTCGGGCCGATCTTCTGGATCACGGGCCTCCTGCTCGCGCTGTGCTGCGCCTATGGCGCTACCGCATTCGTTCAGGACTCGCCTGCGAAAAACTGAGTATTTCCCGGCGACTGCGGCCACAACGAGAGTGGCGCTGGTATCAGCCGAAATCACCGCTGTACTGGTCCCGCAACACGTTCTTCTGGATCTTGCCCATCGTGTTGCGCGGCAAGGCGTCAAGGATGTGGACTTTCTTGGGTTGCTTGAACTTTGCCAGACGGTCGTTCAATGAGGCCTGAACGGATTCCTGCGCCAGTTCCGCACCTGGCTTCGGTGCCAGCACTGCGACAACCGCTTCACCAAAATCAGGGTGCGGCACACCAATCACCGCGCTTTCGGCCACTCCGGGAAGTTCGTCCAAAAGGGCTTCGACCTCAGCGGGATAAACGTTGAAGCCACCACTGATGATAAGATCCTTGGACCTGCCGACGATGGAAACATACCCCTGCTCGTCAATACGGCCCATATCGCCGGTGATGAAATAGCCGTCCGCCCGAAATTCCTGTGCCGTCTTTTCCGGCATTCTCCAATAGCCCTGAAAGACGTTGGGGCCCTTGATTTCAATGATACCGACCTCCCCGTCAGGCAGCGCCCGCCCGGTTCTGGCGTCAACGACACGCAGCCCGACACCTGGCAGAGGAAATCCGACCGTACCGGGCCTGCGGTCGCCGTCATAAGGGTTGGACGTGTTCATGTTGGTTTCGGTCATGCCGTAGCGTTCCAGGATCGCGTGCCCGGTTCGTTCGGAGAACTCCTTGTGCACTTCTGCCGACAAGGGAGCCGATCCGGAGATGAAGAGGCGCATGTGGGCCGTTACCTCGCTGGTGAACCGGTCGGACGCAAGCAGGCGCGTGTAGAAAGTCGGAACGCCCATCATGGACGTTGCCTTCGGCAAGGCCGCGAGAACCTGATCCAGATCGAATTTCGGCAGAAACAGCATGGAGCCGCCCGCCATCATCAGGCAGTTGGTGGCCACGAAAAGTCCGTGGGTGTGGAATATCGGCAAGGCGTGCAACAGCACGTCGTCTTCGGTGAACCGCCAGTATTTCACCATGGTTTGTGAGTTTGACGCCAGATTGCCGTGCGACAGCATCGCCCCCTTCGAGCGCCCGGTCGTACCGGACGTATAGAGGATAGCTGCCAGATCATCGTCTTCGCGTGGTCGGGTCTCGTAGTTTTCAGGCATCTGGTCCGCGAGCTGGCTGAGACTGCCCTCCCCGTTCTGATCGAGCGTGTGCAGTCTTGCCCCGGCCTTTTGCGCGGTTCCGGCCAGAACGTCTGCTCTCGCCGGATCGCAGACAAAGACCGCCGGTTCCGCATCACCGACAAAATATCCGATCTCAGCAGGTGTATAGGCAGTGTTGAGCGGAAGAAACACCCCGCCGGCACGGATCGTGCCGAGATAGAGCATCAGGGCATCTGGCGATTTTTCCACCTGGACAGCGACCCGGTCCCCCGGTTTGACACCCAGCTTCTGCAAGGCTCCGGCATATTGCGCCGAGCGCGCCAGCATGTCCGCATATGTCACCCGACCGTCGTCCATCGTTTCGAGAAAAACCTTGGAGCGGTCGGGTATGTAGGCGGTCAGGGCGTCAAAGAGATGGTTCATGGTCGCAGCGTCCCGTAAAGGTGGACAAACAGGAATGTGGCATTTGATACCAAAGGTGCTCAATTTTAAAGCAAGTCTGCGAAATTTGGGCAAGTCCGGGAAATACCGACCACTGGCATCAAGCTTTCATAAAACTTTTGCGCCATGCTCGAGCTGGCTGCGAATTTGCTTTGTCAAATTATCCGCACCTTCAGCTGAGATGAGTTGGACGACGCAAACGCGCTCCAAACCACCGAGGAAAGCTTGATGCCAACACTCAGACCGCAAACCCTTGCCGAATTCATCGCCGACGGCGCCGTTCATGTGATCGGCATCTGTCTGGGCCTGACGGCAACTGTCGTTCTGGCAGCCACGCTCTGGAATACGGGTGATCCGACGCGGCAGGTCACGGTCATGATCTATGCCGCCTGCCTGATGGCGATGCTGATCTGCTCGGCGCTCTACAACATGCTGGCGAGAGATCACAAGGCCGGGATCTTGAGGAGGCTCGACCATGCGGCCATCTTCCTCATGATCGCAGGCACCTATACGCCTCTGTCGGCGATGATCATCGGTGGCTGGACAGGAGGCGTACTGCTGGCAGTCGTCTGGACCGGGGCATTGACCGGAGCCATCGTCAAACTGGCGCATCTGACCGGACTTGATCGCCTCACCGTGCCGATTTACCTCGCGCTCGGCTGGGTGGTCGTTTTTGCCGTCAACCCGCTGATCGAAAAGGCGTCCGCGTTCGGATTCTACATGATCCTGGCCGGCGGAGTCCTTTATACGGTCGGAACAGCGTTTTATGCCTGGAAGCGCCTGCCGTTCCAGAATGCGATCTGGCACGCATTCGTGCTGGCAGCCGCAGTCTGTCATTTCACTGCCGTCTTCCACGACGTGGCACTGGCCGGGGCGGTCTGACCCCAGGCAACAAAAAAGGCGGCCCCGACAGGAACCGCCTTTCGTTTTCAGAGTTCGCACTCTATCACGCGTCTGCGTTGGGATCCTTTTTGAGCACGATCACCTTCGTCTGGAGCGGCACGCGGGTGAACAGATCGATCACGTCCTGCTGCCACATGCGGATACAGCCAGAGGACACGCTCTTGCCGATGGAGTTCGGCTGGTTGGTGCCGTGGATGCGGTAAAGCGTATCGGTGGACCCTTGCCACAGATCCATGGCGCGCGCACCGAGCGGGTTTTTCAGTCCGGGCGGATAGCCCTTTTCCCAATAACGTTCCAGCGACGGTTTGCGTGCGATCATTTCGCGTGGAGGGCGCCAGATCGGATGAGGGCGCTTGACGCGGATCTTCGCTTCACCCGACCACGCAAATCCGGCCTTGCCGACACCGATGCCGTAGCGCAGTGCCTTGCCGTTTCCGAGCGTCCAGTAAAGGAAGTTGTTATAGGGATCGACAATGATCGTTCCCGGCCGCTCGCGGGTTTCGTACTCCACGATCTGCCGCCAGTACTTCTGGTCGAAATTCTTGTAATTGATCGCCGGCCAGGTGAAATCACCATCGGGCCAAGCCGCATAGGCCGCTGCATAGTCGAACTGCTCGTCCGGCAGGTCAGCCTGATCCGGCAAACCGACCAGTCCGGCGGACTGACATCCTGCAAGGCCGGTCGCCGTCAGCAACAGACCGGCGGCAAGAAAACCGCGTCTGTTCATCGCGCCGTTTGCTGGCGCGCCGTCAACATCGAGCGGCGATTTGGAACGCTTCATGAGACCTCCACAAATTCTGGCTCCTTCTTGAGACAGGTTTTCAACAGTTGCAAGTCACATTCGCCGAACTGCCTTACATTCTTCAGATGAATCCTTAGATTATCGTGTGCCGACCTTCTCCGGCCCACCCCACACCCAAGGTCCTTCCGTGCAGACAAACGTTTCAAAGTCGCCCTTTCCCGTTTTCGACGGTCACAACGACACGCTCCTGAAACTCGAAATCGATGCCATGAAGGGCGCCGAGCGCAGCTTCTTCGACAGGTCAACGACCGGCCATGTCGACATGGTGCGTGCGCAGGAAGCCGGATTTGCCGGCGGACTTTTTGCCATGTTCGTGCCATCCAACCCGGACCAGGATTTCACCCGGCCCTTCAATCCCAAGGATCCCGCCAATTATCAGCCGGTTCCGCAGAAGAGCGCGCTTGATTTCACCTACAGGCTGCTGGAGCGGGCAGAAGAGATTGCAGCCAGGTCCGAGGACAACGTCGTCATCTGCCGAACCCCCGATGAAAACCGCAAGGCTGTCGAAGCCGGCCAGATCGCCATCAGTCTGCATATCGAGGGTG
This sequence comes from Roseibium sp. LAB1, assembly GCF_054658235.1. Taxonomy (NCBI): domain Bacteria; kingdom Pseudomonadati; phylum Pseudomonadota; class Alphaproteobacteria; order Hyphomicrobiales; family Stappiaceae; genus Roseibium; species Roseibium sp. LAB1. The sequence continues at coordinate 492,971 of NZ_BAAGIB010000002.1, forward strand.
CCGAAGCCATCGACACCAACCTCTATGCACTGGAAGAACTTTACGGGCGGGGCCTGCGTTCTCTCGGCCTTGTGTGGAGCCGCGAGAACGACTTCGGATACGGTGTGCCGATGGCGCACCCGGCCTCACCGGACATCGGCCCGGGATTGACCGGTGCGGGGCGTGACCTCGTGCGCGCCTGCAACCAGCTCGGCATCCTGCTCGATGTGTCGCACCTCAACGAAAAGGGTTTCTGGGATCTGGCCCGCATCACAGACCGGCCGATCGTGGCCAGTCACTCCAACGTTCATGCGATCTGTGAAAGCAGCCGCAACCTGACCGACAAACAGCTGGACGCCATCAAGGAAAGCGGTGGTCTTGTCGGCATCAACTTCCACGTCGCCTTCCTTCGCAAGGACGGCGGTCATTCACGCGACACGCCACTGTCGGTCATCGCCGACCATGCGGCCTACCTGGTCGATCGCCTCGGAGAAGACAGCGTGGCGCTAGGCTCTGATTTCGACGGCTGTGTCCTGCCGCGCGACATTGGCGACGTCACCGGTCTGTCCCGACTGATGGAAGAGCTCGATTCCCGCGGGTTCAATACGCCGGTTCTGGAAAAGATTGCCTGGAAGAACTGGATCTCGGCCCTGGAAAAAGCTGCCGCCTGAGCCTCCCTCCTCGCGTTTGATCAATATCACTTCGCCCGGCTCGCAAACTTGTTACCAAGCGTAAAGAGTTAGCGATTGCTTTTGCGGGTCGGCGGAGAAACAATGCATTTATTGTTATTTTTTGGCACCCGTCTAAATATCAGGACCGGAATAACAGCTGAACTGCGCGTTCAATATCCACCCTCACCGGTGGCACAAGATGCAGGCAGGTTGCAGTATTCAGGCGGTTGCGCGTGGTTGGCACGTCCCATTGACCGTTTCTTCGCACAGGCGAATGACCGGATGGAGAGGAAAACGCGAGATTGTGGTCGGTGGATTTTGCCGGCTACGGTCTTTATTTGCGTTGCCATTCAGACGCGATGCCAGTGGGGGGCAGCGACGTGAATGTATTACTTACCGCGGACAGACGTTCGCCGGTGAACGGAGAAAACAGGGGCAAGCGCGCTCGCAAGTCCGATGCGGTCTATGCGGATCTCAAGCGTCAGATCCTGACCGGAGAAATGACCTCCGATAGCCCTATTACCGAACAATCCCTAGCCCAGGACTATGGCTGCTCGCAAAGCACAATCCGTGAAGCACTGATGCTTCTGCAGGAATGCGGGCTCGTTGTCCGCCGTGGCTACCAGGGCACTTTCGTCACCGACCCGAGCCCGTTGGAAGCCCGCCTGATGCTGAAACTGCGCATCGACATTGAAGCGACCGGCGTCGTGGAGGCAATCAAGCTGGTCACGAGCGAACAGATAGACGAACTCATCGACCTTGAAGACCAGTTCGAAGTGTGCCGGGACAGACGTGACGTGTTCGGCTGCGCCGAGATTGACCGCGATCTGCACCTGAAACTCTTCAGAATTTCCCAGATGCCCGTTCTGGAGCCGATGCTGGTCAGGACCTTCATGATCCTGCAAAGGGTCATGCTGTCGACACCACGCTCCGAATTGTCGTGGACCAGGTCGAATGTGACCCCGCACCGGACTATCATCGAGGCACTGGGCGCCCATGACATCAATGCAACACTGACGGCACTTCGATCTCATATCCTGTCGAGCGCCGTGTTGCTGGCCCCTCATTTCTATGGTACGGATATCGTGGAACTTCAGGACCAGTTCGACGCGCTACCCGTCAAGGCAGCCGGCGTGCACTTGCGCTAGTGCGCCCTGCGATCGACTGACCGCAATCCCCCTGCCCTGGCGCTTGATGGCCAAACGGTTCTGGACGTTCAATCGGTTTCGATCGAACGTCCAGAGATCCAGATTTCGGGTGGTATGATTTGCCGGAGAACGCCGGTCAGGCGCTTTCCATCATCTGTTGCTGCGTCAGCATCGCAGCGCCGATCAGCTCTTTCGTATAGTCGCATTTGGGCGCTTCGAAGATGGCATCGGCAGTTCCGGCTTCCACCACCTTGCCCCGCTGCATCACCATCACGGTGTCGGACAGCGCCCGTACGACCGCAAGGTCATGGCTGATGAACAAGTAGGTCAGGTCATGGGCCTTCTGCAAATCACGCAGCAGTTCCACCACCTGCTTCTGGATCGTCCGGTCGAGAGCCGAGGTCGGCTCATCGAGCACGACCAGTTCCGGTTTCAGAACCATCGTGCGGGCGATTGCAATACGCTGACGCTGCCCGCCTGAAAATTCGTGCGGATACCGATTGCGCATCGCCGGATCCATTGACACTTCCTCAAGCGCCTTGCACGCCCGCTCATCCCGTTGCCGGCCGTTGAGCGATGGCTCATGCACCATGAGGCCTTCGGAAATGATCTGGCCAACCGTCATGCGCGGCGACAGCGAACCGAACGGATCCTGGAAGATCAGCTGCATGTCCTTGCGCAGCCCGCGCATTTCTGCACGGGACTTGCCGGTGATCTGCTGTCCGTGGAACACCACCCGGCCACCGGCTGGCAGAAGGTTCAGCACCGCTCGGCCAAGGGTCGACTTGCCCGAGCCGCTTTCACCGACGATGCCCAGTGTCTGGCCCTTGCGCAGCGAGAAACTGATATCGTCGACGGCGCGCAGCACATGCTTGGGTTTCAAGAAGCCGGAATCGAGTTCGAATTCCACCTCGACCTTCTGCGCTTCCAGAAGAACCGGAGAACTGTCGGGAACCGGCAGTTTGTGCCCGGTTGGCTCCGCATCCAGCAGCATCCTGGTGTAGGGATGCGCGGGCTGGGTGAAGATCTGCCCGGTCTCGCCACTTTCCACCACTTCGCCGGTCTTCATGACATAGACCCGATCCGCAATGCGACGGACGATGCCCAGATCATGGGTGATGAAGATCACCGCCATACCGAGCCGCTTCTGCAGGTCTGCCAAGAGGTCCAGGATTTGTGCCTGCGTGGTGACGTCCAGTGCGGTGGTCGGCTCGTCGGCAATCAGCACATCGGGATCGTTGGCGAGCGACATGGCGATCATCACGCGCTGCCGCTGACCGCCCGACATCTCGTAGGGATAGGCATTGATCTTGCGTTCCGGCTCGGGAATGTTGACGAGCTTCAACAGATCAAGCGCCTTTGCCTTTGCCGCCTTCCAGGACAACCCGCCATGAACGACCATCGGTTCGGCCAGCTGCCGTCCGATGGTGTAGAGCGGGTCGAGGGAGGTCATCGGTTCCTGGAAGATCATGGTGATCTTGGCGCCGCGGATCTTGTTGAGCTTGCTCACGGGCAGACCGAGAATGTTGCGATCCTCGTAGATCACCTCGCCTCGCGTACGCCCGTTGGACGCCAAGAGACCCATCGCTGCCATCATGGTCTGGCTTTTGCCAGAGCCACTTTCCCCCACAATCGCGACGGTCTCGCCCGCCTGCACGTGAATATCGACACCCTGAACCGCATTGACGGTACCCGTCGCGGTTTCGAAATCGACTTTAAGATCCTTGATGGAGAGGACCGTTTTCCTGGTTTCGCTGGTCATGGTCTTCTCCTCACCTGTCCTTCGGATCCAGGGCATCGCGCAGGCCGTCGCCGATGAAGTTCAGGGCGAACAAGGTCGATGTCAGGAAGATGGACGGGAAAATGAGCATCCAGGGCGCCCCTTGCAGGTTACGGGCCCCTTCGGAAATCAGCACGCCCCAGCTCGTCATCGGCTCCTGGATGCCAAGACCCAGGAAGGACAGGAAGCTTTCCAGCAGAATGACCTTCGGCACAAGGAGGGTCATGTAGACCACGACGGGACCGAGCGTGTTGGGAATGATGTGCCGGCGCACGATGCCGCCGTCGGCAACGCCGAGAGCCTCCGCTGCCTGCACGTATTCCTGCCGCTTGATGGTCAGGGTCTGACCGCGAACGATACGCGCCATGTCGAGCCATTCCACCGCGCCGACGGCGATGAACATCAGGATGAAGTTCCGGCCGAAGAACACGACCAGCATGATCACGAAGAAGATGAAGGGCAGCGAATAGAGAATGTCGACGACACGCATCATCATCTGGTCGACACGGCCTCCGAGATATCCCGAAGTTGCCCCGTAGAGAACCCCGATGGAGATCGCCACGATGGTTGCCAACAGGCCGATGGTCAGTGACACGCGACCGGCAATGAAGGTCCGGGTCATCATGTCACGGCCATTGGCGTCGGTGCCGAAATAGAAATGGATGAAGTTGATGTCGGCCTTGACCGTTGCCGACTTGTTGTCCGCGGACATGTCCGTGAGTTCTGTGTTCTTGAACAGATCGCTGCGGTCGAAATAGAGAACGGACCGCGGATCGATATCCCGGCTGGAGGTTACCTTCGCGACAATCATGTCGCCTTCGCGCTCGAAGCTTTCCACCTTCAGACGCGCCCGTTTGGCGGACGACATGAAACCGGGTTCGACATGCTCGGGCTTTGGGTAAGCCTGCAGGCTGGCCGGCACCTTCACATAGTCGCGATAAACGGTGTCGTAGTGATGGGACGAGAGGATCGGGCCGAAGATCGAGATCAGTCCGATCGTCAGCAGCACGATGATGGAGGCAACCGCAGCACGGTTGGCAAGCAACCGGTCGCGCGCGTCGTCCCACAGGGAACGCCCCTTTGCAGGCGCCCCGGTGGTTGATGTTGCAGTCAGGGTCACAGTCGTCTCCTCCTCAGTCGTAGCGCACACGCGGATCAAGCAGCGCATAGAGCAGATCCACGACGAGGTTGAACAGGATAACAAAGCAGGCAACGACAACAACCGTACCCATCACCAGGGTGTAGTCACGGTTGAGAGCGCCCTGCACGAAGTAGCGGCCGATGCCCGGGATGCCGAAGATGGTTTCGATCACGACCGAACCTGTCAGCAGCGCTGCCGCAGCCGGGCCGAGATAGGAAACGACCGGCAGGATCGCGCCTCTGAGGGCATGCACCACCACGATCATGTAGGAGGTCAGGCCATAGGCCCGGGCCGTTCGGACATGGTTGGACCTGAGGGCCTCGATCATCGAACCGCGTGTCAGACGCGCCACAACGGCGATCTGCGGCAAGGCCAGGGTCACGACCGGTAGCACCCGGTTGACGAAGGCTCCGCCATTCCAGCCGCCGACAGGCAGCCACCCGAGCCAGACCCCCAGCAGCAAGGTCAGGATTGGTGCAACGACGAAGTTCGGGATCGTCACGCCGAGCGTCGCGGCGGCCATGATCGAATAATCGGCCGGCTTGTTCTGGCGCAGCGCCGCTGCCACCCCCAGAACACCGCCGACGATCAGCGCCAGGCAGAGAGCGGACAAACCAAGCTGGATCGAAATCGGAAGACTTTCCGCAAAGAGTTCGTTGATCGAGAAATCGCGGAAATAGAAACTTGGACCGAAGTCAAGGCGGGCCACGCTCTGCAGGTACAGAAGGTACTGGTTCCACAGGGGCTCGTTGAGATGATAGATCTTGTTCAGGTTCTCCATCACCTTGGCTTCCAGCGGACGTTCCAGATCGAACGGTCCACCCGGCGCGATGCGGATGAGGAAAAAGGAAATCGTGACAATCAGAAAAAGCGTCGGGATTGCGCCGAGCAATCGTCCGAAGACATAGCGGAGCATAGGCTTTGCCTCTGTTTGTTAAACGGCGGTCTTTCGGTCAATCCTGGTTGATTGATGCCGCCTTGCAAGAACCGGCAGGGAATCCCTGCCGGTCTCGATGTTGTCGGGTTATTCGGAGATGCTCATCCAGCGGGATGGATGGATGTTGAGGAGGTTGTCCTCAAATCCTGCCACCTTGTCGGATACCAGGTTCATGGAACCGTAGTACATCATCGGAATGAACGGCAGATCCCGCATGAAGATCTCTTCCGCCTTCTTCAGGATGTCCGCACGCTTCTCCAGATCAACCGTGACGGCCGCTTCGTCCATGAGTGCATCATACTCAGGATTGTTGTAGCGGGCGTAGTTGAAGCCGTCGTTGTCGCTCTCGACCATGAACAGGAAGTTCTGCGGGTCGGAGTAGTCGCCGATCCAGCCGGCGCGAGCGACGTCGAAGTCCTGACGGTCACGCAGCATGGCATAGTGCGTCTTGGTGTCGGTGTTGATCAGCTTCACGTTCACGCCAAGCGGCTTCCACATGTCTGCAATCGCAACTGCCGTGTTCTTGTGGTTTTCCGACGTGTTGTAGTTGATCGTCAGCTCAACAGGATTGTCCGGGCCGTAACCGGCGTTGGTCAGCAGCTCGATCGCTTTTTCTTCGCGGTCGATCTGGGACATGTCCTTGTAGTCGGCATAGGCCGGCTCACCGTAGTTGCCGATGCCCGGCGGCACGAAGGAATAGCCGGCGACCATCGTGGAGCCCCAGATTTCATCGGCCAGGAACTCGCGGTCGATTGCCATGGACAGGGCCTGGCGGACGTCCGCGTTCTTCAACACTTCGTCTTCGTGGTTCAGGGCGTAGTAGTAGGTGCCCAGATACGGAGCGACGTGAAACTGGTCGCCCAGGTTCTCACGCATGAAGGCGACCTGCTCGGTCGGCGCATCGTTGTTGGTGTGCAGCTCACCGGCCTGGAACCGGCGCAGAGCCGCGCCACGGTCTTCGGTCGGATAGAAGAAGATTGTGTCGATCTTCACCTGATCGGCATCATGGAAATACGGGTTCTTGACCGCCTTCACATGTGCGTTCGGCACGAATTCGGCCAGGGTGAAGGCACCGTTGGTGACGATGTTTTCGGCTTTCACGAAATCGGAGCCGAATTTTTCGACGGACGCAGGGTGGACCGGAAGACCGGTCTGGTGGCCCAGAAGATCAATGAAATACGGTGTCGGGGACTCCAGAGTGATCTCGAGCGTATGATCGTCAATTGCCTTCACGCCGAGGTCTTCCGGCTTGGCTTCGCCCTTGTTGACCTTTTCCGCATTCATGATCGGATACAGCACGTTGGCGTATTTCGCGCCGGTTTCCGGGTTCATGATGCGCTGGAGCGAGAAGACGAAATCGCCGGCAACGACCGGATCCCCATTGGACCACTTGGCATCGTCGCGCAGCATGAAGGTGTAGGTCTTGCCGTCGTCGGAAACCTTCCATTCCGAAGCCACGCCAGGAATGATCTGGCCGTCGGCGCCATAGGCAACCAGGCCCTCATACAGATCGCGCAGGATATGCGCTTCATAGGTTGTAGAGGTCTTGTGCTGATCCAGGGTTTCCGGGTCGGCAGTGTTGCCGCGGTGGTAGACCACCTCTGCAACCGCAGTAATAGATGTAGCAGCCATCAAGGCAGCCGCAAGCGCTGTCACACGCATGGACTTGAACATATCGCTCTCCCCTCTTGGGTTATAGTTGAAGCAAATGGAACGATGGGTCACAAGATTCCACGCTCTTTGCGCGCAATCAAGCATCTCCCAACGGCACATTTCAACTATAGTCGCAAAAAGGCGATGTTTTTGCTCATATTCGATCGCAACCGGAATATTTTTCCGTTGTTTTACTGAGCGGTCAAATAAATCAACCTCACCTTGCGCAATTTTGTTTCAAAGCTAGCGGCAAAAGCGATATTTTCCACTATAGGCCAGATATGTGCCCGTATTTGGGTTGAAAGACTTGAATTTCCGCGCGCAATAGGCCGCCCACTGGGGGGTGAACGGGGCCAGACCGGTCTTGGTATAGGGGACACGTTGCGGTTGTCCACGGTAGCGGGGCGGGTTCACGTAGACCCGCGACCGGTAGGGATAGGCCCTCATGTCATAGGGGTGATAATAGTAAGGCGCCCCGTAGGGACGATAGGGCGGACCGTAAAGGCCATAGGGTGCGTAGAAGACGCCGCCGCGATACCCGCGATTGCCGAAACCGAAGCCGACACCGACGCCATTGAAATAAATGCCGTCCGCGCGCGCGGGCGTGGTGCCGGACAGACTGGCGAGCGCTCCGGCGAGACAGATCGCTGCAGCGGTGAGACAGATCCGGAACCGCCAGCGGGCAATGCCGCTCAGGTCGGGATTTGCCAGGTTCAGGTCAGACATGATGCTCTCTCCTGTCGGCGCACGCCTTGCGCCTGTTGGTCGCCCCTGTCCACACGCCTATGAGAATACCGCATTCGGCAGCCAAAATCTCTCCAATCCGGATCAAAAATGCAGGGCGTTCTTTCCGGGCCGCTTGCGCGGTTCACGCGCGGCCAGTAAACCGGGCGCCGATCCGACATTCCGACCGGGAAAACAAGACCCTCATGGCTCCACCGCTGCTGACTCTCCGCGACGTTCATCTGACCTTTGGCGGCACCCCGCTCCTGACCGGAGCGGAGCTGTCCGTTTCCGAAGGTGAGCGCATGTGCCTGGTCGGCCGCAACGGCTCGGGCAAATCGACTCTCCTGAAAATCGCTGCCGGCATGGTGGAGATGGACAAGGGCGAACGGTTCTTCCAGCCGGGTCGCACCGTGCGCTACCTGCCGCAGGATCCGGACCTGTCCGCCTATGCGTCCACGCTGGACTATGTCAACGAAGGCCTGACCGAGGGCGACGATCCCTATCGCGGCGCCTACCTTCTCGAAGTGCTCGGCCTTACCGGCGCGGAGGATCCGATGTCCCTTTCAGGTGGCGAAGCCCGCCGGGCGGCTCTTGCCCGGACGCTCGCGCCCGAACCGGATATCCTGCTGCTCGACGAACCAACCAACCACCTGGACCTTCCCGCCATCGAATGGCTGGAAGAGGAGCTCAAGAGCCTCAAGTCCGCCCTTGTGCTGATATCCCACGACCGCCGCTTTCTGGAGAACCTGTCGCGTACCACCGTCTGGATCGACCGTGGCCTCGCTCGCCGGCTCGACAAGGGCTTTGCCCATTTCGAGGCCTGGCGCGACGAGGTGTTCGAGCAGGAAGAGATTGACCAGCAGAAGCTGGCGCAGAAGATCAAGCGCGAAGAACATTGGATGACCTATGGCGTCACCGCCCGGCGCAAGCGCAACATGCGGCGGGTGCGCGAGCTCGCGGACCTGCGTAAGCAGAAGCGCGAGCACCGCGGCCCCCAGGGCACAGCCAAGCTCGCGGCAGCGGATGCTGAAGTGTCGGGCAAACTCGTGATCGAAGCCAAGGGCATTTCCAAGACCTATGGCGAACGAACCATCGTCAAGGACTTCTCTACACGCATCCAGCGCGGTGACCGGGTCGGCTTTGTCGGCCCGAACGGCGCCGGCAAGACGACACTCCTGAAAATGCTGACCGGCGAACTGGCTCCGGACACCGGCACGACGCGGCTTGGCACAAATCTGGAAATGGTCACGCTCGACCAGAAACGCGAGAACCTCAATCTCAACGACACGCTGTCCTCCGTCCTGACCGGCGGGCGCGGCGATATGGTGGTGATCGGCGACGAGACCAAGCACGTCATGTCCTACATTAAGGACTTCCTGTTCTCGCCGGAACAGGCCCGTACGCCCGTCGGCGTGTTGTCGGGAGGCGAGCGCGCCCGCGCCATGCTTGCCCGGGCGCTGGCCAACAAGTCGAACATGATGGTGCTCGACGAACCGACCAACGACCTCGACCTGGAAACGCTCGACCTGCTGCAGGAACTGCTGGCCGACTATCCCGGCACCGCTCTGATCGTCTCGCACGACCGCGATTTCCTCGACCGGGTGGCAACGTCTGTCATCGTTTCGGAAGGCGATGGCCTGTGGCGCGAGTATGCCGGCGGCTATACCGATATGCTCGCCCAGCGAGGGGAAGGCGTGACCGCCCGCAAAGCGGACAAGGCGGCATCGGTGAAGAAGGAAAAACCTTCAGCATCAGAAACTTCGGTACAAAAGCCTCAGGCGAAATCGAAACTGAGCTTCACCCAACAGCATCTCCTGAAAACACTGCCGGATACGATCGAGAAACTTGAGGCGCGTCTCGAAACGCTTCAGGCGGAAATGAACGACCCGCAGCTTTACGTGAAGAACCCTGACAAATTTGCCAAGATTTCCCAGCAAATTACTGATCTCACAAATGAAAAGGATGCTGCGGAAGAACAGTGGCTGGAACTGGAAATGCTGAACGAGGCCAGCTAGTGGAGCTGGCCAGCCAGTCGTCTTCACAAATTGATTCAAGTTCCCGCCGAGGCCTGAAGCGGAAACAAAGCACCGCTTCAGGATTACCGGTGCACACGATGGCCCGCTTGCCTTGTGCTCTCCTCACCAGCCGGAATGCGGCTGATGAGGCATTTGAACCTGGGGGAACTCTCCGCCCCCTTTCCGCGTTTCCTCTTCGAACAAGAAGGAGACGCACACATGCACAAGGCGACCATTCTCAAGATTGAACAGGTCACGCACGACGTGAAACGCTTCCGTCTTGTCGAGCCTGACGGATTTGATTTCAAAGTCGGCGACGCCACAGAGCTTGCGGTCGACGAAGACGGTTGGCGGGACGAGACCCGGCCCTTCACGATGACCTCGCTGCCGGAAGAGCGCACGCTTGAGTTCACGATCAAGGGTTATCCCGATCATGACGGTGTGACGGAACGCCTTCACAATCTGAATGAGGGCGACCAGGTTCTGATCGCGGCCCCGTTCAAGACCTTCCGCTATGACGAACCCGGCGTGTTCATTGCGGGCGGTGCAGGTATTACGCCGTTCCTTGCGATCTTCCGGGATCTTGACAAGAAGGGCAAACTGACAGGCAACCAGCTGATCTTTGCCAACAAGACGTCGGACGACATCATCTACCGGCAGGAACTGGAAGCGATGGACGGCCTGAAAGTCGACCACGTTTTGTCTGACGAGGACACGGCCGGCAGCCACCACGGCATGATCGACGCCGATATGATCAAGGATCTTGTGCCTGATCTGGACCGCCGTTTCTATCTCTGTGGACCGCCGCCGATGATGGATGCGGTACAGGAGGTACTTGAGGAGCTGGGCGTCAAACCGGATTCCGTCGAGTTCAGCGACTGAACGGATGGCAGAGCGGGCATCAGCCGGTGCTCCTGTTGTCCGCGCAACCTGCCTGCTGTCATTTCCCGCGAAACGATGCGGAGATGACATCGAGGAATGACGATCCGATGAGCAGGACGGGCTGTGACGTTCTGCCGTTACCTCACCGCAAATCCTTGTAGAACACGGTCGTCGCGTCCAGATGGCCATGGCTGTTGTAGGCGTAATCCGGTATGACGCCAGCCTTCTGGTATCCGCAGGTCGGGTAAAGCTTTTCTGCCCTGTCTCCTGTAACCGTATCCAGCACCAGCATCCAGCGGTTCACAGACATCGCGAGCCCGTCGATAGCTGTCATCAGCTTTCTGGCAAGTCCCTTTCGGCGGTGGTCCGGATGGACCATAAGCTTGGCGACATCCGCCCGATGAGGCTGGTTGTCCGCACCGGCCTTCACCAGCATCACGACACCGGCTATCTCAGAGCCCTGACGGGCAGCGAGAAGAAAGGCTTCGCCACTCTCAATGGCCGGCAGTTTACCGGCCCAGAATGCTTCCGCCTTCTCCTGAGGCATCGGCAGAATAAAGCCAATCCCAGCGCCCTCTTCGACACATGTTTTCAGCAGTTGCCCCATTTCAGGCAAGGATTTGCGAACCTCGTCCGCGGACAGAAGATGGACAGGAGCTTCAGGCGCAAAGCCTGGCTCCTGAGCAGAGCCGGTATCGGGTTTGGAAAGGGTCATGGCGTGATCACCGTCAGGAAATAGCGGGCCGGTGAGCTGCCGGACGCATGGTAGCTGTTGGGGGCATTGAGACGGAACCGGAGCGCGTCACCAGGTTCCAGATCATAAGCGTCGGGACCAATGACCAGCCGCAAGGTTCCCTCCAGGAGCACGAGCTGATGCTCCAGATCCGGCACCGGTGGCGCGGCATAGGCAACGGTGGCACCGGGAGGAATGCGTCCTTCGATCATCGCCCCGCGGTAGCCGCTGGCAGCAGGCGTCAGTGTGCGGCGGACATAACCCGTCTCCGGATCCGTCCAGACAGCCTGCGCGTCCCTAGGGACAAGGCGCTCGACCGCCGCGGAAGCAGCTCCGAAGAGTTCGGCCATTGACAGTCCGAATGCGGCAGCGAGTTTTCCAAGCACGTTTGCGGTCGGGCTGGTATCGCCGCGCTCGATCCGCGAAAGAGTTGCCCGGCTGATGCCGGTGCGTTCGGCCAGTTCTTCCAGGGGCCAGTTTCTGGCCCGGCGCAATTCGGTCAGCCGCCGGGCGAGATCTTGATCGAGGTTCGACATCAAAAAATCCCATAAATGAGATTTTTCTCATATATGGGATTCTTCAATTTACAAAGCTCAAAGAATGAGCAGTGTCTGACGGTCGTTTAGTTTTACACTTTCGAGAACACCGCACTGGCGTTCACGCCACCAAAGCCGAAGCCGTTGGAAAGGATGTGGTTGACGTCGCGAGCAATGGCCTTGCCGGGGATCATTTCGAAACGGCTCATGGCCTCATCGACCGTTTCCAGGTTGCGGGAGGGCGGCAGCAGACCGCTCATCAGCGCCTTGACGCAGGCAATCGCCTCAACGGCTCCGGCAGCCCCAAGCAGGTGACCGAACATCGATTTCGACGACGACACCGCAAGGTCCTTGCCCCGGTTTTCAAACAGCTTGGTCAGCGCCGCGATTTCGGCGGCATCACCGACAGGTGTCGACGTGGAGTGTGCATTGACGTAGCCGATTTCACCTGGCGAGAGATTGGCTGTCGCCAAGGCCTGGCGCATCGCCCGAAGCCCCCCCTCGCCGTCGGGTGAAGACGCGGTCACATGATAGGCGTCGGCGCTGGTACCGTAACCGGCCAGTTCCGCCAGGATCGTGGCGCCGCGGGCCGTGGCGTGGTCATGATCCTCAAGGATCAGGATACCGGCGCCCTCCCCCATGATGAAACCGTCGCGGTCCTGGTCAAATGGCCGGGACGCATGGGCCGGATCGTCATTTCGCTTGGAAGACATGGCCTTGGCCGCGCAGAAGCCGGCATAGGAAACCTTGTCGATACAAGCTTCGGACCCGCCGGCAACCATCACGTCGGCTTCTCCCGAACGGATGATGCGGGCAGCGTCGCCAAGAGCCTGAAGGCTGGCGGCGCAGGCTGTTACCGGTGCGCCGATCGGCCCCTTGAGGCCATGACGGATAGAGACCTGCCCGGCAGCAAGATTGGCCAGGAAAGACGGCACCAGAAACGGCGATGCCCGGCGCGGGCCTTTTTCGTCCACCAGCCGCGTGCCTGCCGTCATGGCCGGAAACCCGCCGACACCGGTGGCAATGATCGTTCCGGTACGTTCCTTGTCCTTGTCGGACTTCGGCTCCCACCCGGCATGGGCAAGTGCCTCTTGAACCGCCCCCATGGCGAAATGGATGAAACGGTCGGAGCGGCGCTGTTCGCGCGGATCCATCACTGCATCGACATCAAAGCCATGTTCATCTTCCGCCTTCGAAGGGACCTCGCCTGCGATCCGGCAGGCCAGTTCGCCTGCATCGAAGTGGGTGATCTGGCGAATGCCGTTGTCACCTGCCTTCAGCCGGTTCCAGAAAGCATCTACCCCGGTTCCCAGCGGGGAAACGATCCCCAGTCCCGTTACGACCACACGCCGCATGTCTTACCTCGCATTGGTTTGCCAGCGCCCCCGCCCCGGCAGTCAAGATGTGTCGAGGCGGTTTGCCAGTCCGCCCGAAATTCGGTTTCATTCCGCTCGGCTAAAGCTCCGAGAGCCGTTTTAAGGTGTTGATGGCGCGCAGAAATTCCTCGCTGCCCAGATGACCCTTCACGTCTGCCTGTGCCTGCCGCCATAACGGGACGGCCTTGTTCAAAAGCTCCGTGCCTTTCGGCGTCAGCCGGTATTGCTTGCCCCGGCCGTCGCGGACCGGTTGCGAGGCCACCAGGCCCTTGCGCTCCAGCAGAGCCACATTACGGACCAGCGTCGTACGTTCCATGGACAGCCGCTCCGCCAGCCCAGCGGTTGTTTCGCCTTCGTATTTACGGATCGAGACGAGGACAGAGAACTGTCCGGCCGTCATGCCCACTGGCCGGGCGAGCTTGTCGTAATGCCGGCTGACTGCACGTGCAGCCTTGCGGGCGTTGGCCAGAACGCAGAGCGAAAAGTCGTCTTCTTCCATGGGGGCTTTGTGTGCATATACACATCAATTGTCAAGTCACAGTCTGACGAGCCCAAGCTCCAGCAATTTTACATCAGGATATTGCGTTTATTTGCAAAGGGGTTACGGTTTGTATCGACAACCGGAGCGTGAGGAGGTCAAAATGACAGATGCTGTTCAGGCTGTAGAGGATCTGAAAAAAAAGATCCAGGATAACTGGGGCTGGTTTCTGGCGCTTGGCATTGCGCTTGTCATAGGGGGCATCATCCTGATCGCCGCTCCGCTGGCAACCTCGGTTGCCGTGACGATCCTGATCGCGGCCGTGCTTTTCATCGGCGGCCTGGTTCAGATCTACAATTCCTTCAAGACACACGGCACCGCCAGTTTCCTCTGGAACCTGATCACCGGCGTCATCGCCGTGATCGGCGGGATCGTGATTTATGTGAACCCGCTGGCGGGAACCATCGCACTGACGCTGGTGATTGCTGCGATTTTCGTGGCGCAGGGCATCAGCCAGATCCTGCTGGCCTTCAAGCTGAAGCCCCATGAGGGCTGGGTCTGGGTGTTGATCGCCGGGCTGGTATCACTTGCGGCAGGCGTCATGATCTGGCTGGAGCTGCCGAGTTCCGCAGCCTGGGCGCTTGGGCTGCTGGCTGGCATTTCCGTGATGCTCAACGGATGGAGCTATATCGCGATCGCCCTTGCGGCAAAGGCTACCAAAGCCTGAATTTGCAAATTCCGCCAAACTGGAAACACCCGGCAAACCCAGTTTGCCGGGTGTTTTCGTTAGGTCATGTCAAGGACCGGGCTGTCTTCGGAAAAGGCCATACCATTGCGGGCGGCCTCACCCGGCACCTCCCGGGCCCAAGATCACCTGGGTTCTCTTGCATGGCCCTTGCCGAGGATCGGACCAGTGGGCAATCCGGTTGGAGAACCACCGGGCTGTTCAAACGTGATCTCGTAAAGCTGATCAGGTTTTGGCACCGGCAACCCGGCGGCCTGCAGAAGGGTCTGCTTAGGTTCGTCGAAGATACCGACGGAAACCGGCGGCCCATCCGGATCCGGTTTGGTCCAGAGCTGCAGGATCGTGCCCGCAGGCACGTCCGTCTCGCCAAGCAGGGTAACCTGGGTGGCATTGTTCTCAGCACCCTCGATCATCGCGACCGGCTGACCGGCGTCGTTGACGAGAACGGCGATCACTTGCGGTTCGACGGTCGTCATCAGGTTCCAGGCAAGCGCGATGGCCAGTACGAGGCTGGCCGCCAGGCTTGCGGCCGTTGTCCATAGAAGCGGTCTGCCCCTCCTCTGTCTCTCGGACTGGAGATCAACCGGTGCCCCAACATCGCTGTCGTTTGTCTGGGGCTGCACAAGGCTCTCTTCCAGGGCGTCTAGACGCCTTTCAACACGATGCCAAAGGCTGTCCGGCACGGCTACGCGGGGCGTTGCTGCGTCAAGGGCGGCAAATCGCTGACGGGCAAGTTCCACGAGAACGGCCAATTCCGGCTCCTTCATCAGGCGATCTTCCACTTCGCGCTGTTCCTCGGGATCACACAGGCCAATGACAAATTCGTCGGCAAGTTCGGCAAGGTCTCGACGGGCTGTTCTCATGACATGCACTCCCGAAGGGAGGTCAGGCCACGGCGCACCCATGCCTTCACCGTTCCAAGGGGCGCGGACAAACGGCCGGCAATCTCACCATGGGTGTACCCCCAGATGTAAGACATCAGCACCGCACTGCGCTTTTCGGTTTCCAGCCGCCCGAGACACCGCCGCAACTCGCTGTCGTGCCCCAGCATTTCCCAGGCATCGTTCAGGTCGCTGCCGTCGATCTGCCGCTCCAGCTTGTCGTCATCGGTTGCCGCTTCGCGGGCCCCGTCGCGCAGCATGTTCAACGTCCGGTTCCGCAGAACCGCATAGATCCAGGCACGGCCCGATCCCTTGCGGGGATCGAATTGGGGTGCCTTGCGCCAGATCAGGACCAGCGCATCCTGCAGGGCATCTTCGGCAAGGTCCTGCCTACGCAACATGCGCCTGGCAATGCCGAGCATTTTAGGGCCTTCCAGTTCAAGGATCTGGCGCAGGGCCTGACGGTCCTTGCGCGCACAGGCGGCCAGAAGGGCCGCGTGATCCACTTCGCTTACGCTCTCCGGCATATCCAGCACGTCGGTCTCACTTGTTCAAACTCACCAGGGCTTCTGACTGCTACGCATCAGCAGCGTTGCCGGACCAATCATGCCGAAAAAGGACCGGAGCAGCCCAGGGTGGGTGGTCCAGGCTGCTCCGGCAATCGGCTTTGCGGACCAGGTGGGAACGGTCCACAAAGCCTAGAGCATCTCTGTTCATTCAGCGGGCTGAAGATGCTCCATTAGCTTGTTTTCGGATGGGTGTTACATCGCCGTCATGAAGGTGATGTCGCGCAGCGGCCACTCGAGGCCGCCCAGTTCCCAGCTGCCGGTAACCTTGCCGGTTTCCAGAGAAACGGTGTGCAGCCAAGTGCCCGTTGCGAGCCAGGCCTTGTTGTTGCCTTCCGCATCGGTTGCCACATCGAAGGCATAGGTCTCGGCTGCGTCCACCCCCAGCTTGCCAACGGCTGCGAGAGTGCCGTCGTTCGGCGACGTCTGGCGGATAACCGCATTGATGGTCGCGTCGATGTCATACATGGCCGTGGTTTCCGGCTGGCCATAGGAATTGATGTAGGCGGCAGCAACGATGTTCGGCGCCTCGCCCGCATGCATGTCCTTTTCCTCGAAGGCCAGGCTGCCGTCGACGGTCACCTTGCCGCTTTCGATATCAACGCGGTGATTGGTCAGGCCTGTCATGAACCGCAACTTGTCGGCCTTGGGATTGAAGTCTACGATGACAGGCTGCCCGTCCTTCAGTGGCAACATCTTGTCCATCTTGGAAATCACCGTTGCCGCGCCGGTCTTCGGATCGATCTCGACGATTTCGTGTGCGGTACTGACGCCAATCAGCTGCCCCGTCGCCGGACGCAGGTCGATGCCGAGCAGGCTTTCGACACCGGAAACTTCCATGGTCTGCGTGACCTTGCCGGAATTGCTGTCGATGACCACAAGCGTCTTTTCGCCGGCGAGGCCGATCGCAGGGGTCGCATGCGCGGCGCCGGCGGCAAGAACAAGGGTAGATGCTGTCAGAAGTGTACGTGCGAAAAGGGGCATTTCAGATCTCCGTCTTCATAAGCAGGAGGCATCGGACTGGCCTCACATCCCGGAAACACGGCAGATCGAATTTTGGATGCAGCTGAAAAATCTTTTTTCGAGATTTAGACAAGACTCAGCGATTGAGTCCGGTCAAAGCCGCAAAGACAGTTCCGCTAAATCCTTGAATACAAATATGTTTACAAAACAGAGGTTCGGCCTCAGAAATTTTCGAGGCAGGTAAAAAAAGAAGTTTCCTAACGGCGGCGCCTCACTCGCTTTCGAAGATGCGCGTCTTTTCCTCTTCGGAAAGCACTTTCCACTGCCCCTCTTCGAGCCCTTCCAGGCCCAGACCTCCGATATGACTTCTTGTCAGGTCGGTCACGTGATTGCCCGTTGCGGCGAACATGCGGCGGACCTGGTGATACCGACCTTCATGCAGGGTAAGGCGGGCATGGGTCTCGTCTGTCACGTCAAGTTCCGCCGGCTTCAGCGGCTTGTCTTCGCTTTCCAGCATCATGTCACCAGAGGCAAACAGCGCCGCTTCGTCGCCCTTCATCGGACGGTCGAGCGTCACTTCGTAGATCTTGGGAACTTCGGATTTCGGCGAAATGACACGGTGCAGGAACGTGCCGTCATCGGTAAACAGCAACGCCCCGGACGTTTCCTTGTCCAGACGGCCGATGGTGGACAGCACAGGCTTGCGCATGCGGAACCGGTCCGGCAGCAGGTCGTAGACCAGCCGCCCCTGATCCTTGATGGAACACGTATAGCCAAGCGGCTTGTTCATCAGAATGACAACCCCGTGCGCGGGATCGAGCGGCTCATCATCGAAGAGAATGTCTTCGTGAGCAGTTTTCGCGTCGGCCTTCAACCGATTGCCCTCCCGGTCGGTGACCCAACCATTGCGGATCGCGAGCTGCATTTCCTTCCGGCTGCCATAGCCGAGATTGGCGAGGAGTTTCACAAGACGCATGTTAACGTCCTCCCTTGCCCTTGATGGCCCGGATCACCTTGTAGCCACCTTCGTCGGCGAGCTGTTTCACGTCGGCGAAGACCTCGCCAAGCGTATGCTCGTAGGGAAGGTGCCGGTTGGCCACCATGAAGAATTCGCCTCCTGGCCGAAGCCCCCTGGCAGCGGCACGGATGAAGCCCTGACCGACATCGGCGCGATCAGCCTTGCCGGCCTGATGGAACGGTGGATTGGAAACGATGAAGTCGTAAGGCCCTTCGATGCCTTGGGTCACGTCCGACCAGATGCCTTGCATTGTTCTGAGCCCCTTGAAGGCTGCCAGGTTCTGTTCGGCCAGGTCCAGCGCACGCTTTTCGGCTTCATAAAGATCCATCGACGTGACCTTGGGAGCTTTCTCGAAGACGGCACGGGTCAGATACCCAAAGCCCGCTCCAAGATCAGCCCCCCTGCCCTTCAGCGTTGCCGGCACAAGGTCCGCCAGAAGTCTGGAGGCCGGGTCGATCCTGTCCCAGGCGAAGATGCCCGGACGGCTGACGAATGCGCCGTCAAGCACGGGCCGTGGTGCATCGAGCGTCAGCCATTCAGCAAGAAGTGCGGTGTTGAAGCGGTCATCGGAAAGCTCACTCCAGACAACCCGGCACTTGTTCTTGGTCATTTTCTCGGCGCTGCCCAGAAGCTCCCGAAGATCGCTTTCCAGCGTCTTGGCACCCTCGGTATTGGGTGCGCAGGCCATGACGATGCCGCCCGGCCGTGTCTTGGAAACCGCGCGGGCAAGCTGTGCCCTTGCTTCCTGACGCTGACGACCCGGTAGAACAAAAACAGCATCGAAGCCATTTTCTTCAGTGTCTGCCTGGACCTTCAACCCGGATTTTCGCAGTGCATCCCGGTCAGGTGCAAAGCTCTGTTCGCAAACAAGATCGGCATTCGCCAGCGCAGCAAGCGGACGTCCCGCCCTGGCGCGCAGGAACAGGACACGGCTCTTTTCGGCAAGCTCGACGGCCCCGCTTTCAAGAGGCAATACGAGGGTATCGAGCGCGGGATCGGACATGGTGGTCTTTCAGACGGGTTTAAGCTGACGCGCTCATACCGCCAGAATGGCCGAACGTCAAAAGATCGCGTCGGATCGAAATGCCTTGCCGTCCACCAGAAGGTTCACTGGCAGGGACCTGCCGTCTTCGGCAAGCGAGACTTCCAGCAGAATGCGCGATCGGTCCATACGCTCGATTTCGAGTCCCTCTCCCTCGGGAAGGAAAAAGGCGTCGATGCCGTAATCCACCCTTATCTCGTCATCGAGCACGGTACGAATCGTGCCCGCAATGGCGAGGTCGCCGGCTTCTGATCGCTCCCGTGCGATCAACACCGGCTCCGCGGCGCCTGATCCCGCGGTCCCTGATCCCCCGGAGGTCAGACCGACGAAGACGCGATCTCCCGATTGGAGTTGGTCGGCCCCGGGCACGGTCTTGGAAATGGTGCCGATTGCAAGATTGATCACCACATAATCCCCACGCAGCAGATCTCTCGGGTCCACCGGGACCACGGCCAGAGACACCGTATTTCCGCTGTGTTGAACGTCCAACCGGTCGAACAACGGGATTGATATGAGGCCAAGCTGGATCAGCGCCAGAAGCCCCCAGCGCAGCCAGGCGGAGCGGAACATCGAATAACCGGAAGACGTTTCGGTTGCCGTGGTCATCACTGGGCCTCCCCCGTCATTTCCCCTTGAGAGGGCGAGCGGTTACCGCGCCTCAGAACACGCGCCAGCCAAAGAGCCATCCCCAGAAGCAGCACACCCGCGACCAGGAAGAACAGCGACTGCCCAAGCAGGGATCCAATGGTTACCTGAAGCAGCCAGAGTGCGACCGCAGTCAGCCCCAGATAGGCACAAAGCATCCAGAACCTGTTGTTGTACCAGGTGCCAAGCGCACAAAGGCCGATCAACGCCGCCAGAACGAAAGCCGCCAACACGAGAATATTTGCGGTCAGGACCGGCATCAGCGCGGCCGCCAGCGCCAGACCGGTCGCCCCGAAAAGCGCCCCCGATTTGGCTGTCTTGTATGAGAGCAGCAGACCGGTCACCAAAAGAGCCATCGCAACTGCCAGCGGCACCAGGGCTGGAAGCGTCGCAAGCCCGTTCAGCGAGGGTTCGTCCGCAACCTCGGGAACAAACACCAGCGCCAGCACCACCAGCACGGACAGCACAAGAATACCGACATCCTGAAGCGATCTTGCCATCAGCCAGTGGCCATGACTGCGCATGGGGCGGTCGCTGGACCACTTCACGAAGAGATCTGCAACCGGATCGAGCAACATCATCGCCGCCGCCAACCCGCCGGTCCCGGCCAGGAACATTGCCGTAATGAAGTCGTCGCTGGAACTCATCAGCTCCGCCGTTTCACCGAACCAGCGGCCATACGTCACCCATAGCAGCGAAATTGCAGCCCAGCGCGAAAGTCGCGCCGGGTGAACCACCGGATGGAGGAAAACAGCCACCAGAAGAAGAAGCCCTATGAGATCTTCCAGAAGTGGCGCCGACCCGAATTCGGACCGCATGACCTGCCAGGTGATGGCAGCGCCTGCTGCCACGATCAGCGATGTCTTCGAGCCGGTCAGCCAGGCAGCGGCCAGCGCCCCCAGGCAGACAAGGAAAGCGCCCCCGGGCCAGTCGGCAGGCAGGTGAAAGATCTGTCCGACCAGCGCCATGCCGCCGAGAAAAACCAATGTCGCAAAGCCTGTCGCGAGATCGGCAATTCCCTTTCGTCCCCTCGTGGAAGCGAAAGCCGCCAGCCCGTTGCTTGCCACAACCAGCAAGGCGATGCCGACGAGCTTCACGGACTTCGGGATCGCACCCCAGTTTGCGGCAATGAACGCCAGCAGTGCCAGGGCCACGCAGACCATGCCAATTCCGGCAAGGGCCATGGGCAGACGAGAACGGCCGTCGTCCTGATCCTGTTCCTTCAAAATGGCAGTAGCCCCTGAGGAGCTAACCCAGCCCTTCGCGACCCATACTTCCAGGTCGTCCTTCAAGCGTTTCTTATAGGCCCAGTCGAACATGCGGCTCCGCCAGTTGTCTTTTCAAAGTCCTGTCGCAGAGCGGTTACCGTTGCCGGGCCGTTGGAGCAGACCGCTCCGGAAGGTTTCCATTCCAGCCAAACAACCGGAAATCCGGGCTGCGTAAGGCTCTGCATTGAACAAGAAGTAGGCATTCCGGTGGCGAATAGGAAGTTCGTGTTTCGCCATCACGCTTGAGCGTAGCGAAAAACGCAAAGAAAACAGAGCTGGAATTTGGCCTGTCGACATTCCTTGGCCAACCGGTGAACCGGCACTTGTGAGTAGCCCCGATATCGTTATGCTTAACGCATCAATCCAGCAAGTTGGGTCCTGAGTTTCCATCTCTGCCGGTTTGCCGAAATCATGCCTTAGCCTGCTAAGCAAAACACCGTTTCAGATCAGAGCCAAACTCCAACAATAATTCCAGGGGGGCTCTGTGGGGAGCGTCCGAGAGGCCCGGGCGCTCCCCTTTTATTATTCAGCCGGCTCTTGGGACTTCTTCGCAGCGCTGCGCGGTTTGCGCGAGGCGCTTGTCTTGCGGGCCGTCGTCTTGCGCGCGGACGGTTTGCGAGGCGAGGATTTGCTCGGTGCCGCAGCAGCCGAAGCTGCCCGTACCGGCGTTTTACTGGCCGCCTCTTTCTGTGCAGCCCTGGCGTCTTCCTTGCCCGGCTCGACCGCCACGTCCGTCGCAGCCAGCGGATCTTCCGTGACGTCTCCTGACACAGGCGGCAGGCCAAGCACCTCGTGGAACTGCTGCAGGGTTTCCATGGTATGCGGCGTCATTTCGTCTATGGCGCCGGGGATGAACCTGACGACCTTGGCCGCAAGTTCCCGCTCTTCCCTGGTTTTCAGAAGCTTGGGCAGGGTTTCGATCGCCTGAGCCGGTGCAAATTCGACGATCATCGTCTGTTCCTGAAGAATGAAGCTGCGTTCGTCCGCTGTCAGCGACTTGAACGGCTCGTCCTGCGTCAGAACACGGGCAGACCTTTCCAGACGGTCGCGGCGGACGTTGCCCCGGCTGTCGGCGAGCAGGATCAGCATGCGGATGACGGCTTCGCAGAAACCACCTTCCTCGATATGCATCAGCGCGGCCTGAACCGGCGGCAGGCTGCGCAGTTCGTCCTTGCGTTTCAGCGTCCGACCCGGTTGCTTACTGCGGCCGAACCAGCGCATGTAGGGTGTTCCCCAGATCGAATAGAACAGGTTTTCGTAGGCGGTGTCGCGCAGATCCCGATAGAGATCCATGGACTGTTCGACCAAGGCTGCATTGACCTTCTCCAGTTCGACAAACGGATTGCCTGCACTGGCCGGCGACCTCTCGTTTCTGGCCCGCTCGGCAATGCCCGGCAACCAGCCAAGCGCCGGATTGAGGCTGGAGAACAGCGCGCGCTGCATTCTGAGCGGGTGGGTCTTGCGGCGCAGATCCGCACTCTGCTCGGTCACGAACGCCTGGACGAAAGGACGTACACAGACGTCGTAGAATTCAGCCTGTTGCTCCGACGCACGGGCAACGGCGGCGAAGGGAATTTCATCGTCCCGGCCATCATCGATCTTCGTCAGGTCTTCCATCTTGCGTTCATGGAAGCTGACGGTGAATTCCCGTTCAAGCAACGGGCCTTCATAGTCGTCGATGGTCATTTCATAGAGACCCGGAGCCAGCGCCTCGATCGTCTTCAGCGTCGAGGTGACTTCCGTGTGCTCTTTTTTGGCAATTTTGGAAGACACGAAAATGCCGAGATGGCCGACCTGTTCGTGGATCATATAGATGATCCGCTGCCCACGAATGGCGATTTCCCGCTCGTCCGTATAGGTATCGATGATCCAGTTGAGGGCCTGCTGCGGCGGGGTGATGTTGTCGCCGTAGCTGGCGAAAACGATGATCGGCGCGCGGATGTGCTTGATGTCGACGTTGCGGCCGGGTTCAAGCTGCGCCTCGTTCTTGGAAAGACGGTTGCCGACGAAGAGCTGTTCGACAATCCATTTCATCTCCGCTTCGTTGAGCAGGAAGTACCCGCCCCACCAGCGTTCAAACTCCAGAAACCGCTTCGGCTCGGTATCGATCTTTGAATAGAGATCATAGTACTTGCCGAAATAGTTCCGGGCCGGATTGAGCAGTTCGAAATTCTGCACGATGTCGGCGCCATCGAAGATGCCGTGGCCTAGGTCGGAGTAGTACATGGCATTCCACGTACCGCCCAGAACACCGGCATTGTAGCGCATCGGATTTTCACCGACCCGGCCGGCCCAGGTGGAGACAGGCGCCCCATTGAGAATGATCGGTCCGGTCAGATCCGGGTTCGTGGCCGCCAGCAGCAGCGTCGCCCAGCCACCCTGGCAATTGCCGGTGACGACCGGATTGGGGGCTTCCGGGTGGAGTTCCATAACCTTGCGCACAAATGCCGCTTCGGCATGAGTCACGTCTGCCAGCGTCTGGCCTTTTTCCGGCATGCGCTTGAAGGCCACGAAGTAGACCGGGTGACCGTCGTGCAGGGCGACGCCTACCTGGCTGTCCGGTTTGAAACCTCCGATCCCGGCGCCATGTCCCGCCCGCGGATCAATGATAATATAGGGCCGTTTCCAGGGCTTCGGGTCGCGGCACGGCAGGTCTGCCGGCGGAATGATTTTCAGCAGCATGTAGCAGCTTGGACGCGGCAGATCGGCACCGTCCAGAACCACTTCGTAGTCATAGACCAGAACCGGCGGACAGCCGGCATCCTCGTGGTCCAGAAAGTTGTCGCCACGCTGACGAAGGGTGTCCATTGTGAGGACCACACGCTGGGAGACATCCTGCCAGTAATCCTCCCAGGCCTCAAAGAGAGACCCCTTTTCCTGCGCACCGCCCATGGCTTCCACGGCCTTTCCGAATTCGGAAACATTCGCCTGCCAACGGGCCTTGTGGTCGTCGGAAATCCTGGTCAGGTGCTTGGTCAGCCCCCTGCCCATCAGCTCCGCCAGGTTGGACAGCTCCGTCGCCTGCGCCTGCAGGGCCGTAAAGCGTTCAGAAGGCCCCCAGGCAGTGGCGTCGTGCAGCGAGTCCAGAAATGCGTTCTGGCCTTTTTCAAGCGCATCAAAAATGTCCTTCATCAGGACCTCCTATCCAAGAATGCTGTAGCCGCCGTCGATCGGGTGCACGACCCCGGTGACGTTGAACGCCTCCCGGCTGGCAAGAAAGGCGGCATAGGCCCCGACGTCGTCGACCGTGGCCAGTTGATGTGTCGGCGCGCGTTCAGCCGCGTCGTTCAGAAGTGCGTCGAATTCGGCGATGCCGGAGGCAGCACGGGTCTTGAGCGGACCGGGTGACAGTGCGTGGACCGAGATCCCCTTCGGTCCAAGTTCGGCTGCCGCGTAGCGGGTGGCCGCTTCCAGTGCGGCCTTGACCGGACCCATGACGCCGTAATTTTCGACCACCTTCTGGGCGCCCATGAAAGACACAGTGATGCAGGTACCGCCCTGGGGCATGAGTGGTTCGGCCCGCTTGATAAGCCTCAAAAAGGAATGCACAGACACATCCATGGCCAGCGAAAAGCCATCGGACGAACAGTCGATCACACGGCCGTGCAGGTCTTCCTTTTTGGAGAAGGCGATGGAATGGAGCAGGGTGTCTAGACGGCCCCATTTGGCTTCAATCATGGAAAACAGGTCATCCATCTGCGCGGTATGGCGCACGTCGAGCGGGGCAATGATGTCCGCTTCCAGTTGTTCGGCGAGAGGCCGCACGTAGGCTTCGGCACGTTCGTTCAGATAGGTAATCGCCAGATCCGCGCCCTGCGCACGCAATGCCCTGGCACAGCCATAAGCGATGGACTGATCGTTGGCGACGCCGACAACAAGGGCCTTTTGACCCGTCAAATCAAACATATGCGCACAGCTCCCGAACCTCAGGACCAGCAGACCGGAAGGAAACCGGCAAGCCACCACTCGTCGCTGTCTCAAGCGCAACCTGAAACCGCTTCGCAGTGCAACATAAACCTTGTGACCGAACAATGACCTTTTCAAGGAAGTAAGGGTTAGTGCTGATGGAAATCTTCTGCTGCAACGCAAAATCAGCATTCCGGCAACCGTCGGAACGTGTATCAATCTGCTTGACTGATCCACCCCGCCAAAGAAAACGGCGCCCCGGAGATCCCGGGGCGCCGCCATTCGTTTCAAATTGCCATAACGGGTCTTTTAGTGCAGGTCGAACCGATCCGCGTTCATGACCTTGGTCCAGGCTTCAACGAAGTCCTGCACGAACTTCTCGGCGTTGTCATCCTGAGCGTAGACTTCCGCATAGGCCCGCAGGATGGAGTTGGAGCCGAAGACCAGATCAGCGCTGGTTGCGGTCCATTTCAACGTGCCCAGCTGACGGTCACGAACTTCGTATGTGCCGTCGGCAACCGGATGCCAGCTGTTGGCCATGTCGGTGAGGTTGACGAAGAAGTCCGTGGTCAGAGCCCCTTCGCGGTCGGTGAAGACGCCATGCTTGGTGCCGCTATGGTTGGTTCCCAGCACGCGCAGGCCGCCTACAAGGACAGTCATTTCACGCGCGGTCAGGCCCAGCAGCTGCGCACGGTCGAGCATCATCTCTTCCGGGCTGACAACGTATTTTTTCTTCTGCCAGTTACGGAAGCCGTCGGCGAGCGGTTCCAGAACCTCGAAGGACTCCGCATCCGTCTGTTCATCGGTCGCGTCGCCGCGGCCCGGCGCAAACGGAACGCTGGCGTTGTAACCAGCGGCCTTGATGGCCTGTTCCAGTCCGACGTTTCCGGCCAGAACGATGACATCGGCAATAGAGGCACCGCTCTCGGCAGCAATCGGCTCAAGCTTGGCCAGAACCTTTGCCAGCCGGGTCGGCTCGTTGCCTTCCCAATCCTTCTGCGGCGCCAGACGGATGCGCGCACCGTTGGCACCGCCGCGCTTGTCGGACCCACGGAAGGTACGGGCGCTGTCCCACGCGGTCGCGATCATCTCGGCGGCGGACAGGCCGCTGGCGACGATCTTAGCTTTCACCGCATCCACATCGTAGGACGTGGAGCCGGCCGGGATCGGGTCTTGCCAGATCAGGTCTTCAGCCGGAACATCCGGACCTAGATAATTGACCTTCGGGCCCATGTCGCGGTGGGTCAGCTTGAACCAGGCGCGGGCAAAGCAATCCCGGAAATAGGCCTCATCAGCCATGAACTTCCGGCAGATCTCGTTGTAGACCGGGTCCATCTTCATGCCCATATCGGCATCGGTCATCATCGGATTGCGGCGGACCGACGGGTCGGATGCATCAACCGGCTTCTTGTCTTCCGGCATGTTGACCGGTTCCCACTGCCAGGCACCTGCCGGGGACTTGCGCAGTTCCCAATCATAATTGAACAGGTAGTCGAAGTAGCCCATGTCAAACTGGATCGGGAATTGCGTCCAGGCACCTTCGATACCGGAGGTGAAGGCATTGGCAGCCTTGCCGCCCTGTTCGGTGTTCGCCCAGCCGAAGCCCTGCGACTCGACGCCGGCAGCTTCCGGCTCCACACCGATACCTTCGGCAGACCGGTTGCCGTGGGCCTTGCCGACGGTGTGGCCACCACAGGTCAGTGCGGCGGTTTCCTCGTCGTTCATCGCCATGCGCTTGAAGGTTTCACGAACATGCGCTGCGGTTCTGACCGGGTCCGGCTGGCCGTTGACGCCTTCCGGGTTCACGTAGATCAGGCCCATGTGGATTGCCGCCAGCGGGTTCTCCAGCGACGTTGCATCATCGGCGTTTTCGAAACGGTTCTCGACCGGCGCGAGCCATTCCTTTTCCGAACCCCAGTAGACGTCGGTTTCCGGACCCCAGATGTCTTCACGGCCGAAACCGAAACCGAAGGTTTTGAACCCCATGGATTCGTAAGCCATGTTGCCGGCCAGAATGATCAGATCGGCCCAGGACAGCGCATTGCCGTATTTCTTCTTCACCGGCCACAGCAGGCGGCGGGCCTTGTCGAGGCTGGCGTTGTCCGGCCAGGAGTTGAGCGGAGCAAACCGGATGTTGCCGGATCCTGCGCCACCGCGGCCGTCCTGCATACGGTAGGAACCGGCGGAGTGCCATGCCAGTCGGATCATCAGACCGCCGTAATGGCCCCAGTCAGCCGGCCACCAGTCCTGGCTTTCGGTCATGAGCGCGCGGACATCGGCCTTGACCGCCTCGTGGTCGAGACCCTTGACGGCTTCACGGTAGTTGAAGTCCGGGTCCATCGGGTTGGTGCGCGCACCGCGCTGGTGCAGGATGTCGAGGTTCAACGCATTCGGCCACCATTTCGTAACCGGCTTGTCCATCGCCGTGTTGCCGCCGTGCATTACAGGGCATCCGCCTGTCTTTTCCACTTTAGCGTCCATAACTCTCTCCACTTAAATCTGAAACGTTCGATTATTCGGGCCGCGTGAGACGCCCGTGATATCCGCAGACCCGCATGAGCCCAGGACAGATCGGTATGCTCAAATCTCCCAAAATCTCCGCGCACAAAAGCCAGCCGGCGTTGCAAGGGGTGTTTGCAGCCACCTGATCCTGTCTGTGCAAATTGACGCTAGCAAAGGGATGTGATCAGAGGAAGTTGAATTTTCTGATAAGTTCGATAAGTTAAACTTATGATCAATATCACCCTCAAACAGTTACGCTATTTCGAGGCTCTTGCCCGTCACGGCCATTTCGGCAAGGCAGCAGAGGCTTGCGCCATTTCGCAGCCGGCCCTGTCCATGCAGATCAAGGAAATGGAAGAGGTGCTCGGTGCCACCTTGTTCGAACGTGGAGCCCGACAAATCCGGCTGACACATTTTGGTGAAGTCGCCGCCGAGCGTGCCCGCGACATCCTGCGGGCCACCGAAGAACTGGGGGACCTAGCCAGGGCATCGCGTGAAAGACTCGTGGGACGCCTACGCATCGGCGTCATTCCGACGGTTGCCCCCTATCTCCTGCCTAGCGTCGTCGGGGCCTTGACGAAAAGTTATCCGGAACTGGACATTCACGTACGCGAGACGGTGACACCAAACCTGATCGACGAACTGGACGAAGGCCGCCTCGACACAGCCATCGTGGCCTTGCCGGTGTCCGAAGGTACACTTGCCGAAACGGCTCTTTTCAGCGAGCGCTTCGTGCTCGTGCGGTCGGCACGCGAAGCCAATGCGCCGCTGCCGAGCGCCGACAGTCTGCGCGAGATGCGCCTGCTTCTATTGGAGGAAGGCCATTGTTTCCGCGATCAGGCCCTCTCCTTCTGCAATCTGCAGTCCGGCCCGCCGCGTGAAGTTCTGGATGCAAGCTCCCTGTCCACGCTTGTTCAGATGGTCAGCGCCGGCATGGGCGTCACGCTGATCCCTGAAATGGCCGTTCCCGTGGAAACCCGCTCCGCATCGGTAGCCATTTCACGCTTCGAGGCCCCTGAACCGACCCGGACCATCGGCATGGTCTGGCGGCGACGAAGCCCACTGGCGGCCCAGCTCACGGAGATCGCGGATATCGTCAGACGGTCAGCCGAAGGGTTGACGGCCCTGCGGGACCAGCCGGCAATCAGCTGATCTGCCGTCCCCTTTGCGTCATGCCTGCACAGCCGAGCGCCGGAAGGTCATTGCCCCCAGCACCGCCATGGTGACGGCAAGTCCGAGCAGGACAGACCGCGCGTCGTCTCCGGCCGCAAACACGGCGACGATAAGACCGGCCAGTGGCTGCGACAGATTGTTGAGACAGATGATGGCGCCGGTGGTCTTGCCGAATTCCTCCGGCGGAATGATCTCCTTGCGCAGGGTGCGCACATAGATGTTGAACATCTTGTCGAACCCGGCAATCAGCAGGAAACCTGCCGCATAGATCAGCGGATGGGCACCGAGGCCCGTCAGCACCGCTCCCGTGCAAATCAACCCATAAGCTGTCAGACCGAGCGTTTTCAAACCGAGCGCCACATGGGCCGTCAGAGTGAGGACAGCAAGCGTCGCAAGGGCTCCGCCGACCTGTAGCCAGGCGTAGACCTGCTCACTCTGACTGAAAAAGCCGGTCATCATGGCAGCTGCCGTTGCCAGCGTGGCCCCGATGATCAGATTGACGCCGGCGGCCTGCAGGATTGCCCGCGTCAGCCCGGGCAATGTCCAGACCAGCTTGAGCGCGTGAATGAGGTCCGCCACGGGATGACGGGAAACGCGCTTGTCGGGTGCCGCCTGCATGCGCGTCTGACCGGGCCAGAAGTGGAAGGCAAGGTCGGCCAGCACGAACAGGACCGTTGCCAGCACCACCACAGCCTGCCATGGCCAGAACGCCATCAGGTAAGCGGCCACCAGAGGACCGAGCACGACGCCCATTTGCGAGGCAAGCTGACCGTAACTCGCCACTTTTTCGAAGCGCTGGTCGGAAAACGCGCGCACCAGCACCATTTCGAGCGCCAGCATACCCTGCGTGGTGAATACGCCGACGACTGCAGACAGCCCGATCAACCACCAGACGCCGCCGAAAGCAAGCTGGCCGGCAATACCGACAATACAGGCCAAGGCCCGCAGGATGCGGCTTATGCGCAGCAGCAGGATCGGCGAAAACCGGTCACACAGAATGCCCGCGAGGGGAAAGGTCAGATAACGCGGCAGGGTTTCGAAGAAGAAGGCCAGACCGGACCACGCAACATCCCCGGTGATCTGGAAAATCACCAGCGGCACCAGAAACAACAGGATCTGATCGGCCAGTACCGTCAGGAACATGGACGCGAAAAAGGCGCGATCGCGGACGAGCATTTTCAGCTTTCAAGGGAACAGTTGCAGAGAGGTACATCACACCTAGCACCCCAAAAGCTGTTCCGCAAGTCGCCACAGACAGCCATTTCAATCGATTTAATGAGCAAGCGGCAAGCCTCTGCCACAAGCCCCGTCAGAGCTTCCTGGCGACGACAAACCGGCTGTAGGGAGCGGGATAGGTTCCTGTCTCGATGATTTCGAACCCGGCGGACCGGACCTTCTCTTCCAGCATCTCGAACGAAAAGAACCGGACAAACGGTGCCTTGCCGAACAGTTGCATCACCTTGATGAGGGGCGCAAACAGCCAGGCACGTCTTTTCAGGCAAACGGTCTTGGAGATGTAGAGACCACCCGGCTTCAGGAGATGATGGATGCGGAACAATGTGTCCTCGGCGTTTTCCACCAGATGCAGGAAGTTGAAGGCCAGCACGGCATCGTACCCGGCTTCACCCGGTTCGACCTTGTCACTGAAAACATCGGCAACGGCAAACCTCAGGCCTTGCGGAAGACCTTCCGCACCCGGCCCGTCCTTCAATTTCGCCTCGGCAATCTCGATCATGCCACCTGCAAAATCGGTGGCGAGGTAGGACCTTACATTCCCCGCCAGCAGCAGCGCGGTCGATCCGGTGCCGCAGCCAAGTTCCAGAACGCTGTCCTGCGGTCCCAGATGTTCCCTGATCCGCTCCAGCGTCTTTTCATAGGCCT
This sequence comes from Roseibium sp. LAB1, assembly GCF_054658235.1. Taxonomy (NCBI): domain Bacteria; kingdom Pseudomonadati; phylum Pseudomonadota; class Alphaproteobacteria; order Hyphomicrobiales; family Stappiaceae; genus Roseibium; species Roseibium sp. LAB1. The sequence continues at coordinate 523,616 of NZ_BAAGIB010000002.1, forward strand.
CCTGATTGCGGATCGGAGACGCCGCATATTTGCGTGCGGCCTTGCTCCAGAAGCCGGCGGAAGACGGCATTTCATTGGTCCATGTTGTCGCCATGGTTGAAGTTCCATTCCTGACAGATAAGTGGAGGCAGCGGTGGTCGGTCGAAACTGCGCCAACCGCAAATATGACAGCCGGCACAAAGGCTTCCATGCTTCGAAGCAGCTCCGAAACATCAGTTGTCCGAAGCCCCCGTAACCCGCTATTTCTTCTTCTTGCGGCCGCCGCGAAGGCCTATCTGATGAAGAATGTCACGACCGATATCTCGGCCGCCAGTGGGCGAAGCCAGGAACTCCAGAACCGAAAGAACGATGTTTGCCAAATGGATCATCACAGATGACGGGCTCATTGGCGTCTCCTTTCGACTAGAAAGGTACTTGGTTCAGAAATGAATGAGAATTGCCGAAATCCGGCTAGTTGATATACATATTTGCATGAATTGGCAGACCATCACATTTGACTGGAACCAGGCCCGTGCCTTTCTCGTGACAGCAGAGGAAGGGTCCCTGTCCGCTGCGGCCCGAGCGCTTGGACTGACCCAGCCCACGCTCAGCCGTCAGGTGGCCGCGCTTGAAGAGACGCTTGGCGTGACGCTGTTTCAGCGAGTTTCCAAGAGCCTGATCCTGACAGAAGCGGGGATCGAGCTGGCTGATCATGTGCGCGCGATGGGAGATGCGGCCAGCCGGATCTCGCTTGCGGCGTCCGGCAAGTCGCAACAGGTCGAAGGGTTGGTGACCGTTTCAACGACGGATCTGATGGCAGCTCATGTTCTGCCCGGCATTTTGCGAGAGTTGCGCGAGAAGGCACCGGGTGTGGAGGTGAAGGTCCTTTGCACCAACAGCCTGAGTGACCTGCGCCGGCGTGAGGCGGATATCGCCATTCGTCACGTGGAACCGGACCATCCCGATCTCTATGCCCGCAAGCTTCGCGCCGCTCCGGCGCGTATCTTCGGAGCCAGATCACTTGTCGAGCAGTTCGGTCGTCCGCTGACAAGGGAAGATGCGCCGGACCTCGATTTCATCGGTTTCGACAACAACGAAGAACTTGTCGGATACCTGCGCGCCTTCGGGCTTAAGGTGAGCGAAGCCAATATTCGTCTGGGGTCGCCGAGCGGGGTCGTCGCCTGGGAATTCGTCCGCCAGGGCCTCGGACTTGCCATCATGGCCGACGAAATCGCCGCCCGCTTCCCCGAGATCGTTCCGGCCTTTGCCGATATCGAGCCGGTTTCCTTCCCGATCTGGCTGGTCACCCACCGCGAACTGCACACCAGCCGGAGGATCCGCGTGGTGTTCGATCATCTGGCGGAGGGGCTGCTGAAGGTGAAGCCGTCAGCGGTGGGAACCCTGTAAGCCCGCAAGCTGACGCGCTTCTTCCACGACCGGAAAGCACTGGATCAGCGCTTGGCCCAGCTCACGCCGCCTTGGCGCGGCAGAGGCAGCTTGCGCGAATGGGAATGTCGGCACGTGCGATCGCCTGGTCGAGCAGCAGCTTCACATGCGGCAGCTCGACCTTCTCCGAACGCCGGACAAGACATTCATGCAATCCGTGCAACGCCCAGACATTTCGCGGATGCTGACTCGGACGCGGCAATTTACCGTCCAGGCCCAGGTCTGCACGGTAGACTGCTTCAGCTTCCTCATACTTGCCGGCTTCCATTAGAAGTGCACCCAATGCATGGCGGGTCGGCTGTGGCCAGGACCACGGCTCCTCGTATTGGAGACCGTCGTCCAGGTCGACGGCATTGCGAAGATGGGCAAGCCCCTCTTCCTTCCGTCCAGCCTTGAAGGCGACTTCTCCCTTCATCATTTCCTCGGCAACCGCAAGCACGTCTCGTGCGGTGTTATTGAAGAGCATCCGGCTATCCGGCACTTCCGCGTAGGCCGCCGTGAAATCGGCCATGGCAGCCAGGGCATCCTCATGACGTCCGAGATTGGCCAGAGCGATGGCCTTCGCGTAGTAGATCAGCGCGTTGGTCGTGACATAAAGTTCCTTGTCTGCGGGTTGCTCGAGCTCGAGGATTTCCGACCACATTCCGAACCGGATATAGACATGCGGTGCGGCGGCCACAAAGGTTTCAAAGACATCCGGGTATGACCGGACAACTTCGTCGGGCACCTCGTCACGCAGCCGCTCGACGGCCTCCACCGCGGCGGCCTTCCTGCCAAGAAACATTGCGCCGTAAAACGCGAAATGCAGATTGTGGATCCGGTACAGCGCATAGAAATTCGCCGGGCCCGCGTAAGCCTTGAACTTTTCGTCGACCTTGGCTGCGGCGAGGTTGCGATACAGTACATTCTGGTAGTCGCCGCAAAGAACATCGATATGCGTTCCCATATGCACCAGATGGCCCGCATCCGGCACCAGATCCTTCAACCGGTCGCCATGGCGCAACGCCCTTTCAGGGTGCGGCGACATTTCCATCAGGTGAATGTACATGTGCAAGAGGCCCGGATGGTCCCAGGCAGCCGGAGTCCGGTCAAAAGCTTGTTCCAGAACCGCGACCGCCTCAGTCGTTGAAGCTTCCGGGTTCGGGACGCCCGTGTGAAAGTCCCACAACTGCCAGGGGGTGCGATTCATCAAGGCCTCGGCATAGATGCACGCAACATCCAGATCATCCCTGTTGGCTTCGTAAACGGGTTTCATCGCTTCCGCGAAGCCATCGTTGAAGGGCTGATAGTCTTCGATTTCCGGATCTGTGGGATATCGCGACGCCAGAGCCTCGATCAGCGCACGCTCCACCGGCTTGGCCTCCTTCAGCGCCCTTGCAGTGGCAAGCGCGGCGTGAGCACGTGCCAGCGCGGGCCCCTTTTCCTCGGGCGTGAAGATTTCCCAGGCCTTGTTGTAATTCGGACCAATACCGTAAGCGATGCCCCAGTGAGCCAACGCGCATGCCGGGTCGGCCGCCACCGCCTTTTCGAAACAGACAATCGCCTCTTCGTGGTTATAGGCAAAAAGCCAGACCAGACCGCGGTCAAACCAGACTTGCGCCGCCGGTACGGACGTCACCGCACGCGAGTAGCAGCCGAGATCAAAATACTCCGACATGATAAATCCCCCTGATACGCAGCTCCATCTCAAGGATCGAGGCTGACAAGCCGAAAAACGGCAGTTTCGAGCCATCGTCGAGGTGACAGGCATTCGTGCCTTGAGGGCAGTTTGAAGCTAAAGGTGACGTAAGGGCAACTATAAAAGCATTTCAAGTATCATCCAGCGCCCGGCAGATTGTTTCTGCCGAACCACTTTCGATCCTGAACAACACCGCCCCTTCGCCTAACCCAGCATCCAGTTGAGTATCAGTCGCCAGTCGGTCATGCGGATGGGGGTGCCGTGGGTGCCGGTGTCAAACAGGGTGAACTTGATCGGGTAATTGGGAGCCCGTGTCTTGATCTGTTTGAAAAAGTTCGCCTGGTCTTCCCAGTTGTAGACCTGATCCATCGTCCCCTGCCCCATGTAGATCGGCACATTGCGCCCCAGCGCACCGGAGGACAGGAAATTCGGATCCTTCGGCGAGCCGAGCAGCAGGATACCGGAAAGCATGCTGGCGTAATTGGCGTTCTTCACCAGGTTCCAGCAGATGATGCCACCCATGGATCCGCAGGCTACAACGACCTTGGCGCGGGGTGACAATTGCTTTTGATACTGGATCAAGGCTGCCACATCCGCGGTTCCGCGATTGTCGAAATTCTTCACGTCGACGGTCAGGTAAGCGCCGCCGTTCCTGACCATCAGGTTCTGAACCCGGTTGAAGTTGCCGCCGAAGGAGACATCGTTCATGCCCTGAAAGCGGTTTCCACCCTGCCCGTGAATGTAAATCACGATGGCACTGGCTCCGCCCTTCCAGTTGCCGGTGCCCATGAACTCGACCAGCCGGCCATTGGCCTTCAGTTCGCCGCTACCGCGACCACGTTTAGGCTTGTAGGAAACATAGTTTCCATAGACCCGGCGCTCATCGACTTCGTCCCGGTCGCGCAGGTCACGTTGTTTGGAATACTCAACAACGATGAAATCGCCGTCGTAAAGCGTCTCTGTAACCTTCTTGTATCGGAACAGCCTGTCCTTGTAAGGCTTCAGGGCTTCCGCCTGGGCGAAACCAGCTGTCCCCACGTATACTAACACCCCGCAAAGCAGAAGTTTCCGGATCACGCAGGCCGGGCGGGAGTTGAAAAATCGGTGCAGCATGTGGCGTCCTTCAAGGCGCGGATCAAAGATATAATACTGATCCCAAAGCATCTGGCGTTCAATTCAACGCGGACAAGTGCCCCGAATACCATGAGACCGGTCAACAGGCGGCAGGCGACCGATTCAGCCAGCCCTTCCGCTCCGACAACCTACGCGGCACCCAAGGCGCATGCAATCGGCGGCCTTCCGAAATTCGGCGGGACATCGCGCCGACCCAAACTAAAAACGTTCAGCGAGCCGCTGTTGCAAATTCGTTGGTGCAGACCGTTCCCTGCGACTAATCGCGGCTTTTAGACAGACCCTTGCAAATAGTGCCAAGGTGTTTTGCAGGTCGTTATCCACAAATCCTAACGTTTGTTGAATAAGTCTGCTGCAAAATGCGAATTTAAGGATTTGGTAACCATAAAAATCCAAGACTGCCAGACAGATAGGCTCGCAAAGGGCCATCGGCGACACAAGCGGATTTGCAACGGAACATACGGAAACCCGCTGACGGATCGCCTCCAAAGTGTTGGGGCAGCTTTCGACACGCGCTCGCAGACGCAAGTTGCTCCAGACATTGCTCGGCTAGGTCAGGAGAACCCAGATGCCAGTCATTTCCTTCGCAAACGCAAAGGGCGGCGCCGGAAAAACCACGGCGGCCCTGCTGCTGGCGACAGAAGTCGCGGCACGGGGAAAACGCGTCACCATCTTCGATGCGGACCCGCAGAAATGGATCTCGAAGTGGTACGAGCTGCCAAGAAAGAGCCCGGGCATCAATGTCATCAGCGAAATTTCGCCAGCCTCCGTCACGGAGCAGATCACGCTAGCTGCCGAGACCTCCGATTATGTCATCGTCGATCTTGAGGGCACGGAAAACCTGATCGTCGCCAATGCACTGTCGGTGTCCGATCTGGTGGTGGTGCCGATCCAGGGGTCTTCCATGGACGCCCGCGGGGGTGCGAAGATCCTGACCCTGATCAAGAAACTGGAAAAAATCGTCCGCCACGATATCAAGCATTGCGTGGTTCTGACCCGTACCAACGCCGCGGTGACGACCCGCGCCATGAAGGCGGTGCAGGACTTCCTCTCCGCCCAGAACATCGATGTCCTGATGACGCCGATTGTCGAGCGAGCCGCATTCCGCGACCTCTTCGAATTCGGTGGCGGTCTCTCCGGTCTCGACACATCCCTGGTGTCCGGTGTTGGCAAGGCGCGGGAAAACGCATCGCTGTATGCGGCGGAAATCCTGGAACGGGCGATCTCCGTGCCGAAGAAACGCTGGTACAACGTCTTCAAGCGGGCAAGCTGACAGCTCAGGATCAAATCATTTCCAAAAGAGGCTGTGGTGCAAACCGCAGCCTTTTTTAGGGCCGCGTGCCCAGGACCCGCCCGGCTTCTTCATCTGCGTCACGCCCACAGCCCAGCTTCAGTTTAGCGCTGACACCGGCACTTTTCGGCCAATTCCATCCGGCGTTGGCACGGACCTTCGAAGCAGGCTATGGTTACGGCAACGCATCGTCATTTTTGCTGCATGTCGTTGATCCATTAGGAGGAATTCATGTCCGCGCCTCGTCTGCATGCTATTCTTGCAGCCTCGGTCTGCCTGTTTGTTGCCGGTTGTTACGGTGAGGACGAGAACGTTGCCCTTGGAAACCTCGAACGCGACAGGGTTGCGCTGACGGCAACGGCCAACGAAGTTCTGATCGATCTTCCGGTTCCACAGGGCTCCTTCGTCAAGAAGGGGACCATTCTGGCTCAGCTGGATCCGGCCGAACAGCAGGCCATCGTGGCGCAGGCAAAGGCAGAGGTGCAGAAAGCCAAAGCCAATCTCGTCAAGCTTGAAAACGGAGCGCGCGAAGAGGAAATCGCCAAGGCCCGCGCCACTGTTGCCGGCGCGAAGGCGGAACTGGAGGACGCGCAAGCCTCGTTTGAACGCTACAACGACCTGACCGGGCGCGGCACCACAAGCCAGGCACAGCTCGACAGCGCCAAGGCGGCACGCGATGCGGCCGATGCCACCTTGAAAAGCGCACAGGAACAGCTGAAGGAGCTTGTAGCGGGCACCAGAGCGGAAGACCTCGACATAGCCAAGGCCGAGCTCGCGGCCGCCGAGGCGAGCCTTGCCACGCAGGAAAAGATCCTGTCCGACCTCACCATCACCGCCTCGCGGGACGGCACTCTCGATAACCTGCCCTGGAACCTGGGGGAACGGGTGACGGCAGGCAGTCCCGTTGTTGTGATGCTTGCGGGCGACGCCCCCTATGCCCGCGTCTACGTGCCTGAACCCCACCGGGTAAAGGTCAAGCAGGGCGACAAGCTGGAAGTGCGGATCGACGGCCTCGACAAGCCAATCGAAGGCACGGTGCGCCGGATCAGCTCCGAAGCTTCCTTCACCCCCTATTACGCCCTCAACCAGTCCGAACGGGCCCGGCTGATGTATGTCGCCGAGGTGCAATTGCCCGACAGCGCCAACGACCTTCCAAACGGAGTTCCGGCGCAGGTCGTCCTGCCGTGACCACAACAGGTGATGACATCGTGATCCGGGCCGAGGGTCTGGTCAAAAGCTTCAAGGGGTTCCGGGCAGTCGACGGGCTGGATCTGACCATTGAACGCGGCATGATCTATGGCTTTCTCGGCCCCAACGGCTGCGGCAAGACCACGGCCATGCGCATGCTCACCGGGCTTCTGACGCCGACAGAAGGAACCGTGGAAGTGCTCGGCCTGTCCGTCCCCAAGGATGCCGAGACGCTGAAGTACAAGATCGGCTACATGACCCAGGCGTTTTCGCTCTACGGTGATCTGACGGTTCTGGAAAACCTCAACTTCATGGCGACGATCTATGGTCTGCCATCGAAGCGGAAGAAACAGCGTATCGCCGAGGTCATGGAGCGGTACGAGTTGAGCGAGCTGGGAAACCGGTTTGCCGGCAAGATGTCCGGTGGCCAGCGCCAGCGTCTTGCCCTTGCGACCGCCGTTTTGCACGAGCCTCAGCTTCTGTTCCTGGACGAGCCGACCTCCGCCGTGGATCCTGAATCGCGCCGCCATTTCTGGGAGCAGTTGTTCGACCTGGTCGAGGGCGGCACGTCCATTGTCGTGACCACCCACTTCATGGACGAGGCGGAACGTTGCCACAAGATAGCGATCATGGAAGCAGGCCAGAAGCGTGCCGATGGAGCCCCCAAGGATCTGATGGCTGCAATGGGGGCCAATGTGGTGGAGATCGAGGGACCAAATCTGCGCGACATCCGGCGTCACCTGCTGGGAACGGAGGGTATCATCACCGCCGCCCAGTTGGGTGCACGCCTGCGGGTTCTGGTGCGGGACGACATTGCCGACCCGGACGCTTTCCTGAAAAACAAGGATGAGACCAACGGGGCCACGCTGATCGAAAAGGTGCGCCCCAACCTGGAAGACGTCTTCGTTACAGCGACGGGAGAAGGCCGCCAGTGATCAGACCGCTCTCCCGGATATCCGCCATCTTCTTCAAGGAGCTCGCCCAGTTGCGCCGTGACCGGATGACCTTCGGCATGGTTATCATGATCCCGCTGATACAGTTGATCCTGTTCGGTTACGCCATCAACACCAACATCCGCGATATTCCGATTGCTGTCGTCGATCACAGCCAGACCGGGCTGAGCCGGATCCTGATCCAGATGGTGGAAGCCACGCGCGTGGTGACGGTAACCGAACGGCTGACAAGCATCGAGGAAGCCGAAACGGCCATCAAGGCTGCACGCGTGCGCGCAGCCTTCATCCTGCCGAATGATCTTTCCCAGCGGGTGGCGCGTTCTCCCGCCGCCAACCTCGGCACGCCGCCTTCCACCGACGAGGAAACCAGCCGGCCCGTCGCCCAATGGATTGTCGACGGCTCCGATACCATGATCGCAGGCGCTATCAAGTCCCTGCGCAACATGCCGCTTGCGGAGTTGAACAGGCAGGCACCGAACCGGTCCACCCCAACCTTCGAGGTTGCCCTGTTCTTCAACCCGGAACAGCGCACAGCCATCAACATCGTTCCGGGCCTTGTCGGCATTATCCTGACAATGACGATGATCATGTTCACCTCTGCCGCCATTGTGCGTGAACGCGAGCGCGGCAACATGGAAATGCTGATCAACACGCCGGTGCGGCCGATCGAGCTGATGATTGGCAAGATCATTCCCTACATCTTCATCGGGCTGCTGCAGACGGTGATCATACTCGGGCTCGGTCACCTGCTGTTCAATGTGCCTTTCGGCGACAAGATATTCGATCTGCTGGTCGGGACATTGCTCTTCATCGGCGCAAGCCTGTCGCTGGGACTGGTTCTGTCGACCATTGCCCAGAGCCAGCTCCAGGCGACCCAGATGACCGTGTTCGTGCTGCTGCCGTCCATCCTGCTGTCCGGCTTCATGTTTCCCTACGAAGGCATGCCCTTGATCGCGCAGTATATTGCCGAGGCGTTTCCGGCGACGCATTTCATGCGCATGATCCGGGGGTTCGTCCTGCGTGATGCTGGCCTGGTGGAGCTGCACCGCGATGTGCTGTGGATGTGCGGGTTCTTCGTTCTCGGCATGATCGTCGCCGCCTTCCGCTTCAAGAAACGGCTGGATTGAGGAATGTTTGGCCCCGGTGCCAGTACCTCGCTCATCCGCTAGGTGCCAGGGTTCCTTCGCCCCGCCTCCCCCACGACCTCATCCTGAGGAAGCGCGTGAGCGCTGTCTCGAAGGATGGGCCACTTGCTCCTGAGTATGCCGCCCATCCTTCGAGACGCGCAGAAATGCGCTCCTCAGGATGAGACTGTCGTGTTGGGCAATATCCGGATATCCGCCAGTTGGGAGCCGGTCTCCTCCGCCACCTACTTCGGCTGCGGACCGGTGTCGAAACGCGGGTTGGCTGCCTTCAGGACCGGCGTCTGCATGGAGACATTCTCGCGGCTCTCCCGCCAGACGACGAAAATGCCAGAAGCGATGATGACCGCAGAGCCGAGGCCGACATAGAAATCCGGCGTTTCGGAAAAGAACAGCACCCCGAACAGGCTTGCCCAGAGAATCTGGCTATATTGCAACGGCGCGACCACAGCGGCCGGTGCGGCCTTGTAGGCGGAAATCGTCAGGAACTGGGCGATGACCGACAGAAAGCCGATCGCTGCCATCAGGCCAAGATCGATGAGTTGCACCGGCACGTAGAAGACCGGAAGCGTCATGGACATGGCGGTCATGGACAGGATCATCGGATAGAGGATCAGAACGGCCGGACGTTCCTTGCCGCCAAGCTTGCGCACCAGAATGGTCGACAGGGAGTTGGCGAATGCAGCGGTGAGCGCTGCAGCGTGGCCGAGCGTGAGCTCCGTTACACCGGGACGCAAAACGATCAGAACGCCGATCAAACCGACAATCACTGCGGCCCAGCGCTGTGCCCGCACGGTTTCGCCGAGCAATGGCACGGACAGTGCGGTGATCAGCAGAGGCATGGCAAACAGCAATGCATAGACTTCCGCCAGCGGCAGGGTCGTGAAGGCATAGAACCCGCAAGACATGGCGATGATGGCAAGGCCCGCCCGCGACAGCACCAGCCATGGATGCCTGGGACGGAAATTATCGACAGCCTTGTCCGCGAGCATCATCACGGACATCGGCACGAAGGCAAACAGCATCGTGAAAAAGATGATCTGGAAGACCGGATAGCTGCCGCCGAGTTCCTTGATGATGGCGTCATGGGTGGAAAACAGGGCAAATGCGAGAAGCGCGGCGGCAAGTCCCTTGAGCGAGTCAGTCATAGGCCGGGCCTTAATGATGTGGTGGCCGCCCGCCGATACCGGATAAATGCGGGGTGAGTTTCCGGGCATGACGCTTGTCTTCGTCAGCCGAACGGTGGCGGCAAATCAGCGGTTGGAGGCAGTCTCTTGCCTCGATCATCGCTGAAACGAAGAAAAGTTCAAGAAAGCCTCCCTCGTTTCGGGTGGGTTTCGGACAAAATGCCGAAGAGTTTCCACAAAGCAAATGGTGCGGCAGAGATTTCTCCCGGCCGCACCAGCGTTTTCTTGTCCAATCGGCTTTTCCAACCGACGACCGGTTCCGCCCCCCCCCTTCAGAGGATCTTGCGCCGCAGGTAGGACGACACGACTTCTCCGGCAACCACCAGCGCGATGATGGCCAGAAGCACTGTGGAGACCTCCTGCCAGTTGAAGGTATCGATGGCCCCTTGCAGGATCACCCCGATCCCCCCTGCCCCGACCAGCCCGAGAACCGTGGATTCCCGCAGGTTGATATCCCAGCGCAGGATAGCGACCGCAAAGAAGGTCGGCATGACCTGAGGCACTATCGCGTAGAGCACGACCTTGAAATGGCTCGCGCCGCACGCCTTCAGCGCCTCGACCGGTTTGGGATCGATTTCCTCGATTGCCTCGCCCAGCAGCTTGCCCAGGAAACCGATGGAGCGGAACATGATGGCGACAATGCCGGCCACAACACCGGGGCCAAAGATTGCCACAAACAGCAAGGCCCAGATGATCGTGTTGACGGATCGCGAGGAGACCAGGATGAACCGGCCAAGCCAGAGCGTCAGCGCGTTGGGCGTCGTGTTCTGCGCCGCTATGTAGGCCACCGGCAATGCCAGCACGACCGCCATTGCCGTAGCGATGGTTGCAAGGTTTACCGTCTCCCACAACGCGCTCAGGATCTGGTCGAGATGGGTCGGGTCCGGCGGAACCATACGGCTGAAGAGATCGCCCATCTGGGTCGGAGCGTCCCACACCCAGGCCCAGATGATGTTGACGCTGCCCAGTGCCCAGGCGACGACGAGAGCGGTCAGGGCAAAGTAACCGTAGCGCTGAAACCGCTGGGCCGGCGTATAGCGTGCCCAGTCTTGAAGCTGTACCTGTTCCATTATGCGATCCGCTTTCTGATGGCACCGCTGACGGCTTCGGAAATCAGGATGGCCCCGACGATGACCATGGTGATAGCCAGGGCGAAGTCATAATCGTAGCGCCCGAAGGCATTGGCCAGCGTGGCACCGATGCCGCCCGCGCCGACAATGCCGACAACCGCGGAGGCTCTCAGGTTGCTGTCGAGCTGGTAGATGCCAAGGCCGATCTGGCGCTGCATGATCTGCGGAAACACCGCATAGACCAGCGTCGACAGGAACGGTGCACCCGCTGCCTTCATGGCTTCGACGGGCCCTGGATCGATTTCCTCGATCTTTTCGGCCAGCAGCTTGGCAACAAAGCCGATGGAGTAGACGATCAGCGTCAGGACACCCGCGAAGGGACCGAAACCGACCGCCTTCACGAAAATGATGGCGACGATCACCGGATGGAAGCTGCGTGCGATGATGATGACCGCCCGGCCAAAATAATAGATCGGGAGCGGCGCGATGTTCCTGGCCGCCATGAAGGCGATCGGGATCGACAGCAGGACGCCGCCGACAGTTGCAAGGATCGCGATCTTCAGGCTTTCCATAAACCCGTCGATGAGCAATTCGCTACGCTGGAAGCTGGGTGGGAAGGCCCCACCAAAGATCCGCCCTGCACGGCTCAGGCCTTGCATCATACGGTCCCAGTCGATCGGCAGCGTTGCAAAGGTGGTCACGATATAGACCGCTATTGCGACATAAAGGCCGTAGCGCAATAGCGGGTTGGCGATGAAGGGCTGCTTGCGCCAGGTATCCCTCGCCGTAGTCATGCCGCAGCGCCTTCCATCTGCCGGTCCTCGTGAGGAACACCGGCATAGATCTCGTGCATCGCGTCCTTTGTCAGGGCATCCGGCAGATCGTCGAAGATGATCCGCCCATAGCGCATGCCGACGATACGGTCGCTGAATTCCTTGGCTTCATTGACGTTGTGAATGTTGATGATCACCGGAAGCTTCAGTTCGCGTGCGAGGTCCCGCAGCAGCGTCATGATCTGTTCCGAGGTTTTCGGGTCGAGAGAGGCTGTCGGTTCGTCGGCCAGAAGGATTTCCGGTTGTTGCATCAGGGCCCGGATCACGCCGACACGCTGGCGTTCGCCGCCGGAAAGTTCGTCCGCGCGCTTGTCGGCATAGTGGGCGATCCCGACCCGCTCCATCAGCTCATAGGCCCGGCGGATGTCTTCTTTCGGATAACGTCGTGAAAGCGCAGCCCAGGTCGAGATGTAGCCGAGGCGCCCGCTCTGGACGTTTTCCATAACGGTCAGGCGGTCGACCAGATTGAAGCTCTGGAACACCATTCCGATCCTGCGGCGGCCGACGCGCAGATCGCGCTTGCCCAGGCTGGTGAAGTCGGTGCCATTGAGGAAGATCTTGCCCGAGGTCGGTTCGACCAGCCGGTTGATGCAGCGAAGCAGTGTACTCTTGCCCGCACCCGAAGAGCCGATCACGGAGACGACCTCTTCGCCGGGAACCTCAAGGTCCAGGTCCTTGAGCACAGGATCCCCGCCCCCGTAACGTTTTACAAGGCTTGTTATCTTTAGCATGTTTTACCCCGATTGAACCGGCCCGCCGGAGTTGAACTCACGGCGGACCGTCAAAGCCAGTTGTCTTACTTGGCAAGACCTTGCGGCGTATATTCAACACCGTTGCTGGCCTGGATCTGCCGGATGACAGCCCACTGATCCTTGTAGGTGATCGGGACGAACTTGCTTACGCCCTCGAATTCCTCACCCAGTTTGTTGCCCTTGAAGTCGAAGCTGAAGAACGCTTCCTTGATTTTTTCAACGAGGGCCGGATCCAGGTCGTGGGCGTAGTTGAAGGAGGTTGTCGGGAACGGATCGCTTTCCCAGACAATGCGTACTTCCGCAGGATCGTAAAGGCCACGTTCCGCCATGCGGTCAACAACTTCGGAGGCGACCGGTGCGGCGTCATAGTCGCCGGCAACCACACCCAGCATCGACTGGTCATGGGATCCGGAATAGATGACTTCATAATCCTGATCCGGCACGACACCGAGCGCAGGGAACAGGGCGCGCGGCGCCTGGTTGCCCGAGTTGGACGTCGGAGACGTGTGCGCGATGCGCTTGCCCTTCATATCGGCAGGTGTCTTGATGTCGCTGTCAGCCTGCGTGTAGACCTGCAGGCGATAGCCGAACTGACCGTCTTCACTGCCCATGATCGCAAAAGGCACAGCACCGGCAAGGTTGACCGCGAACGGTGTAGGACCAGTCGAGAAACCCGCGATATGCAGACGTCCGGAGCGCATCGCTTCCACTTCAGCCGAATTCGACTGTACGGCGAAGAACTGCACGTCCTTGCCGGTAACAGTTTCCAGGTGCTCGATGAAAGGCGCCCAGATGTCGGCGTAAACGGCCGGATCTTCAACCGGCGTATAGGCGAAGACGAGCGTGTCCGGGTTGCTCAGTTTGGCCGGATCGGACGGTGCGTCGGCGACAAGATCGCCATTGGCATCACAATAGATGCTATCAAGTGCACCCTGGTTCGCGCATTCAGCAGCATAAGCGGACGAAAGGGCAAAACCGGTCACAAAAGCCACGGAACCGAGCCGGGCCAGCATATTTCTCATATTTTCCTCCCATTACAGATCACTCGCACCTCACAGCGCATCGCACCGCAAGGCTCTTGAAAGATCGTCATCAGCCTAGCGGGATATGGCGAAGGAAAACGAGCGGCGAAGTGTTAACAGAAGCGGTTGGACAGCCCTATATTGTTAACAGTGTTACAACCACCCGTGGACGGGTGAAACATTTGTAACGAGATTCTGACCGCGCCTCCCCGTGCTTATGTTAGACAGCTCATGAAGGTTCAAGAGAGCAACAGCATGGATGCAAGCGCGACAAGACCGGTGATTGCCATCATCGATGACGACGCGGATGTGCGCGAAACCCTGTCTGCTCTGATGGAGGCAAGCGGGTTCGAACCGGTTGCGTTTCAGGACAGCGGCGGCTTCAAGGCGGCCGGCAGTCCGCAGGACTTTGACCTCGTGCTGATCGACCTGCGCCTCAAGGGTGAATCCGGTCTGACCCTTGCCATTCACATCCGCGAAACAAGCGAGCTTCCCATCGTCATGCTGACCGGCGTCGGCGACGAGATCGACAAGATCATCGGCCTTGAGACAGGCGCTGACGACTATCTGATGAAGCCGTTCAATCCGCGCGAACTCGTCGCCCGCATCCGCGCGGTTCTGCGACGCTACGGGCATGGCGTTTCAGCTGCGAAAGCCGGCAAGGATCAGGAAATCATCTTCGGCGACAAGAGGGTGAACCTGAAACGCCGGGAGCTGCTTGACGGGAACGGCGACGAGATTCCGCTGACCAATGCGGAATATGTCCTCCTGGAATATTTCGTGAAAAACCCGGACCGGATCATTCCCCGCACGGATCTGATGCGCGAAATCGGCAGCGATATGCAGCGCTATGTGGACCGGACCATCGATGTCCTGATCCTGCGGCTGCGCCGCAAGATCGAGAATGTCCCGTCAAAGCCGGTTCATCTGCAAACCCGCCGGGCGCAGGGATACATCTTTGTCCTGCAGGCGGACGGACCATGAGCACGTCCCGGCTGCGCCAGCCCAGCATCCGCTCGCTGCTGCTGTCGTCCATCGGCCTGCTTCTTGTCGTGGTCATGGTTGTCGGAGCCATTGCCCTCATCACCCTCAACAGCGCCGAAGAGCAGCTCGGCACCTTTCACGACCAGACCTTGAGCGACGTTTCCGACGCCCTTGAGCTTTCCGGAAACGCGTCGAAACTGGCCGCCTCCGCCCCCTTTCTGATGACGCTCAGCCCCAACTTCCAACTGGAAAGCGAGGCTGAACGAATTCTCGCGACGCTTGATCATATCGAGACGCTGGGTGGCGGCGATCCTGACCTCATCAGGCCTCTTGCCCGCATACGGGTGGCGATCACCGATCTTGCCCGCGCAATGGTTCCGCAAGGCAGGAACGCCGCCGAACTCGCGTTGATCGACCAGGATCTGGAACGCCTTCAAAAACGCTTTCGCAGGCTCGCACAAACGCGGGATCAGCCGCCGGAGGACCGTCAGAACTGGTCAGCCCTGCAACAACTGGTCATGGCGGCTATCGGTGCGTTGCGCAGTCAGGAGCTGATCAAGGTAGGTGAGCAGCAAAGCAGTTTCCGACGTATCCGGCAGGACATTGCTTCCAATGCCCCTGCCGCCATACGCACGGCCCTGGTTGAGGTCGATGACGCCGTAATGCGGCGGGGAGACCTGTTTTCGCTGCGCTTTTCCAGCCTTGCGGCAAAGCTGGATGCCGAAAACGCGCTCTTCCGCATTCGCACCGAGCTCGCGCAGGTGAACGCCTACGCGCTGCAGAAGGTGACGGACACAAAGCTTCGGCTTCGCGATTCACGCGACAAGACAACAACCAGCATTACTTTTGCCAAGGCCGTCATTCTGGTCCTGACCGGCGTCAGTCTGTTTGTCGCCATCGGCTCTGCCCTGTTTGTCTCCCGCTACGTGGTGCGCAACCTGCACCAGATCACCGCCGTCATGCGGCGACTGGCAGCCGGGGATCTGAAGGCACGACTTCCCAAGAAGGCAAGCTCGTCGGACGAAATCGGGCAGTTGTCCGAGGCCTTCCGCAAATTCCGGTCCAATGCTCTGCGCCTGGAACGGAAAACAAGGGAAGTCTGGCGCCGCAACGAGCTTTTCATCACTGTCTTCCAGAACATCAGCGACGGTGTTGCAGTCCTGTCACCGACCGGGCAGATCCTGGCCGAAAATGACCGTGTCCGGGAATTGTTGCGTCTCGAAAAGGCTGGCCGCGGCAAACGCATGACCCTGCCGGAACTTCTGGAAAAGTCACCATTCGAACGCCGGGCCAATGAAAACGACCGGGCCGGTTTCGGCGAATACGCCGACCCGACAGGCCGGGTGCTTGAAGTTCGTCAGTCAGCACTTCCCGACGGTGGCTCCGTGTGGCTGTTTTCCGAAACGACGGAACGCAAAAGGATCGACGAACGGCTGGAAGAAATCCGGCGGGTGGAGAGCCTTGGCAAGGTCACGGGTGAAGTCGCCCACGACTTCGGCAACATACTGTCCACGATCTCCGGCAATCTTCACATGCTGGAAGGCGAACTCACACCCAGGGCCTCGGTATTGCGGGCAAGGATCAACGATGCGGTCGAGCTTGGCGTTTCCCTGATCGAGCGGCTTCTGGCCTTTGCCCGCAAACAGCATCTGGCCCCCATCGAGACCGATATCGCCGCTATCGCGGAAGGCATGGAAGACCTGCTGTCCATGGCGCTGCCAGAAACCGTTACGCTGTCGATCAGGTGCGATGAAGGGCCGATGCATGCGCGGATTGACCCCGGCCAGTTGGAAAGCGCCATCTTGAACCTGTGCGTCAATGCCGGACAAGCCATTGAAGACGAAGGTCACATCGAAATTGCCGTAACGCGGCAGACTGACGAGACGATCTCGCTGTCGGTGAAGGATGATGGCTGCGGGATGGATGCAGATACGCTGCGCCAGGCTGCCGAGCCCTTCTTCAGCGCCCGCGCAAATGGTGAAGGCACCGGCCTCGGGCTGTCGATGGTCCACGGGTTCGTGCATCAGTCCGGAGGCACCATCCACGTCGCGTCGCACCCGGGTCAGGGAACCTGCGTGACGCTGACATTTCCCCAGCAAGCTGCCACGGAAGGCTCTCAGCAGTCCAGAACCGGAATTGGCCAGGCCCTTGTGGTCGACGACGACCGGCGATCAGCGGCTGCGATCTCGGGCCTGATGGAGACCTTCGGCTATGAAGTGACGACCGCATATCGCTTCGATGATGCCAAGACCAGGATCAGCCACGACATGCCCTATTCCATCGTGGTGACGGATCTTCAGCTTGATAACGGCCATTCGGGCTGGACGCTGGTTCAGCAGGCGCTCGATGAGCACCCCAATTGCCGGGTCATCGCCGTTTCCGGGCGATTGCCCCAGGAAGACCCGTTTTCGGGCAGATATGCGGAGCGGTTCGCGAAGCTGCCCAAACCGGTCGATGCCGGAGTCCTGGCTGCGAAAATCGGGCTGGATGTTTACGAGCCTGCCTGAGCAAGGTGGGCGCAAAACAGCGGATCAACCGGATATCAGACGAAGACCCGAGCCAGCGTGGCAACGGCCAGCGCCGTTGCGGCGCGTTTCGGGCCGGCAAGGTCCGACGTCGTGCCACCGGGCACCATCAGATTGATCCGGTTGAGATCCGTCGCGTCCAGATGATCGAGATCGGCCGACTTGGCGGCTTCCTCGGCAGACAGACGAATTTCGTCGAGCATGCGCACAAGGCCCTGCCAGATATGGATCGGAGGAGCCTCGCTCGTATTGCACCAGCGAACAATTTCATCTTCAGATACGTTGAGTACCATCGACGCCTCACTTGTATCGAGGCCGAGATAGGTCATCATATCACTGAAATTACTCATTCTTTTCCCCAAGACGCCTTGCGCCCCAAACACCCGATTTTTCATACTGCACTGCAATATGGCAAAAATCCAGTTTTTTACGGAATTTGAGTTAACCAATGCGCCGGCAAAGCAGGCACGCGGCAATGCATTGGCGCGATTCCTGGCGGCGCTCTTGGTATTTTTGGCAGGAGTGACATGTTGCGATCGCCCAAAGGCCTTGGCGGAAGAGCCAATTAGCTGAAATATCTGACAAAAATTGATATCGGTGGAAAACGGCTGCCTGCCCGATTGTCCGGTTCGGTTAATGATAGGTTTATCCGACCAAATCAACCTGACCAATTGTGCCGCCGGACTCTTTGATGAAGTTCAAGGGAAAATCCTTCATTGCCATCGTTCTGAGCCCTGAGCCGCCTTTTGCGGACTGGTTCCGTGAAATCGACAGGATCATTGAGCGCTCGCCGGGATTTTTCATAGACCGGCCCATCATTCTGGACGTCCGCGGCACAAAGATCCCGATTGAGGAGCTGGAACAGCTTCTGGCGGAGCTTAACGAACGCTCGATCCGCGTCATGGGAATTGACGGTGTCGCCGGCACCCGGCTGAAACCGGGCATGCCGCCCAGCTTTTCCGGTGGCCGTCTGGCGTCTGATGTGGACGTTCCTACCCCCGCAAACGTTCCGGCAGAAGCCGGCAGCGGTTCCGAAGCGGATGAGCCGGCCGAAAAAGAGGCCGCCGGCGAGACCAAGAACACTTCTGCCAAATCCGGGAAGGCGGTGGGAGAATCGAAGGCCAAAGTCAGCGAGGCCAAAATCAGCGAGGCCAACGGTGACAGCGTGCCGGAAACTGCCGACTGGGAGACCTCGCCGGCAAGTTTTGCAAGCGGATCCTCCATCGTCATCACGGAACCGGTGCGCTCGGGTCAGAGTATTCTGCACCCGGAAGGTGACGTCACGGTGATCGGCTCGGTGAGCTCCGGCGCCGAAATCATCGCCGGTGGCTCAATTCACGTTTACGGCGCCCTGCGCGGACGTGCTCTGGCGGGAGTCGCAGGAAAAGACAGTGCCCGCATCTTCTGCTCCAAGCTGGATGCGGAGCTGGTTTCCATCAACGGGCTCTACAAGGTCGCTGACGATTTCGATGGTGCCTTGCGCAATGCACCGGCGCAGATCCGCTTCGAAAACGAAACCCTCGTCTTTGAAGAGCTGAACTAACCACAGGACCGGCAGCCGAAGGCGGTCGGACTGACAACAAAAACAGGACGAACACCATGAGCAACGCTACTGTCGTTGTGGTCACGTCAGGCAAGGGCGGCGTGGGCAAAACCACCACCACCGCGGCTATTGCCTCGGCGCTTGCCAAAGAAGGCTACCAGGTCTGCGCCATCGACTTCGACGTCGGGCTGCGCAACCTCGACCTGATCATGGGTGCGGAGCGGCGGGTCGTGTTTGACCTCGTCAACGTGGTGCGCGGCGAAGCTTCGATCAAACAGGCGCTTGTGCGCGACAAGAAGCTGAACAACCTCTACCTGTTGCCGGCATCCCAGACCCGGGACAAGGACGCGTTGACGGAAGAAGGCGTTGCCAGTGTCATCAGCGAACTTCGCATGTATTTCGACTGGGTGATCTGCGACAGCCCGGCGGGTATCGAACGCGGCGCGACGCTGGCCATGCGCCATGCGGACGAGGCGATCATCGTGTCCAACCCGGAAGTGTCGTCCGTGCGCGACTGCGACCGGATTATCGGCCTGCTTGATGCCAAGACCAAGATTGCCGAAGACGGCGGCCGCATGCCCAAGCACCTTATGATCACGCGCTATGATACAGAGCGCGCCAAGACAGGCGACATGCTGGCGACCGACGATGTCGTCGACATCCTGTCCGTGCCGCTTATCGGCGTCGTTCCGGAAAGCAAGGACGTTCTCAAGGCCTCGAACGTCGGCCTGCCGATCACGTTGTCGGACGAGAATTCGCCGGCTGCCAAGGCTTACACCGAGGCCGTCCGCCGTCTTCTGGGAGAGAACATCCCGGTCACGATCCCTGAGGAAAAGAAGAGCCTGTTCGGCAAGTTCTTCAAGGGGAGGGCTGCATGAACATCCTGAGCTTCTTTGGCAAAAGAGGTGAAAGTGCCTCGGTTGCCAAGAACCGGCTGCAAATTCTGCTGGCCCATGAAAGGGCCGACGACGGCTCGGACGCGGTGCTGATTTCAAGTCTGCGGGAAGACATTCTGGCCGTGGTTGCCAAGCGTGTGGCCATCGATCCGGATTCTGTGCGTCTGGAGATGGACAGAACAGGAGACGTCACCACACTCGGTATCGACATCGAGCTGCCTTCTGCAAAGGCCTCCTGACACTCAAGACCGGCCTTCTGGCCGGTCTTGCTTTATCAGCCCGGCTGCGCTGCCGACTGTATCGGAACGTGCCGGAAATCCAGCAGGTCGGCGGAATAGACCGCTACCTGTGCCCTGCCACGCCGCTTTGCCGAATAGAGCGCGACATCGGCCTGGCGCAGCAACTCCGACGGTTTGTGCGAAAAGGCAACGCCGACACTGGCTCCGAAGGTGTAGGTGGCCCCGTCCAGGTTCACCGGACGGCTGAGGTGTTCCACGATCGCACGACTGACTGAAAGCACCCTCTCACGACGCGCCCTGCCGAAGACAAGGACGAATTCGTCCCCACCCAAACGAACGACCGTGTCATCCGCATTGGCAAGACCTGTCAACGCATCAGCAACATGCAGCAACACGAGATCTCCGGTTTCGTGACCGTAGGTATCGTTGATCTCCTTGAAGCGATCGAGGTCGACATAAAGCAAGGCGTGGCCGTCCGCCAATGGCTTGACATCCTGCAGCAGTGCCAGCTTCTCATCGAGCAACCGCCTGTTTCCAAGACCCGTAAGAGGATCACTCCTGGCCTGGTTGGCCAGAAGTTCCTTGACCTTGTCCGCCTGGTGCTTGGCTTCGGCAAGCGCACGGACCGTGTCCGTCGCACGGTGGAAGAACATTCGCGCGGACAAGTACATGCCGAGATAAACGGCCAGCACCCCGATGGTCAGCAGGGGCAACATCCGAAATCCGGCAAGTTCCGGGTTCCACACGAAATATCCCAGGTGCCGCCTGTCGACCGTTTCGATGTCATAACCAGCCTGCCAGAAGGCCGGAGGAAATTCAGACACACCCAGGCCGGGCAAGTGATATTTTTCTGCCATGTCAGCCAGGGTCGAGGCATTGATCGGCCGCGCGAAGACCAGCACGTGATCGGTGCTGGTTTCGCTATCTTCTGTGTAGGAGGTCAGCAGTACCGCGCTGGCAAGAAAAAGTTTCTCCAGATGTCCAACCAGCCCCGTCGCCGGGACCGGCGCTTCGTCCTTCGGCGTATTGCGGGCATCGGCAATCAGAACCGTCATCGAGGGACCGTACAGGGTTTGCAGGTCCGCATCGGCGATCTTGCCCTCCACGACGTGAACCTTGGGCTGGTTCCTGCCGTCTAGCAGGTGAATGCCCTCGATCTGCAGTTCATCCTGCATGTAGTCGACGAAGGTTTCCCGTATCCATTTCATGTCGAGTGTTTCGACAAGGTTTTCGACCGCGTCGTTCCAAAAACCATACTCGAGCGTGATATCCGCCAGATGATCCGAGCGGTCTCCAAGCATGGCCGTGAAAATATGTTCCGAAGACCGGATGGAGTTGCGATCAAGTGTCCAGGAGAGAAACGACACGAACGCCAACAGGCTCACCGCGCTGATGATCACGGTTATCCAGAAAGGCTTCGACAGACGGCGGATTTCTACCGCTAGCGCTTCACCCTTGGCCTTTTGAAGCGGCGGCGAACCTTGCTCGACAGGCTCGTATCGCACTTGTTCATTCGCTCTCTAAGCTGCATACCGGCTGTTGGTGACAGTATTCCGGCAGGTTCAATTATCCTAGACAAGCCTTTCCGCACTATCAACAGATAAAACACTATTAAAAATATATACTTAGCCGTTTACTATTCGAATATTGAACAAAAACATCGTACATACTCATAAATTACAATGAAATTGTATGGAAAACTCTTTCCTTCATGCGCAATAATCACATGATTTGCAAATGCAATCCCTCTGGTTTCCTGTGAAGAAACCGGATCGGCCCACCCTACCAATTCCACCAGAAGTTCATCGTTTCAGGCGCACCGCAACCATGACCAGAATCGGGTTACAGGTCGTGCTTAAAAACGATCCGTGCAACATCCGGCACCCCGAAAAGCCCACGACGTCCTCCGCCAGCCCCAAAGGACCCGGGGAGCACAGCGAGCAGATAATGGGCCGCCCCCGGCCTGTGCCGGACTACGCCTCGTAGACGATCTCTCGCGTTTCCCGGAATTTCACGTCCGGGAATTTCTCGGTGACATGACCGATTTCCCAGGCATTCTTGAACAGGAACACCGGCTTGTCATCCCGATCGTTGGCAATCGACATGCGGTGACCTTCCAGCATCTTCTGCAGGGTCTGGCTGTCGGTTTCGATCCAGCGGGCGGTGGTGTATGGGACGGCTTCAAAGCCAATTTCCGTACCGTATTCCGCCTTCAGCCTGTCCACGACCACGTCGAGCTGCAGTGCACCTACAACACCGACGATCCAGTTTGATCCGAGATCCGGCTTGAAGATCTGCACTAGACCTTCCTCTGCCAGATCCTGCAGTCCCTGGCGCATCTGCTTGACGCGCATGGTGTCGGACAGGCGCACGCGGCGCAGGATTTCCGGGGCGAAGGCCGGCAGGCCGGTAACGTGGATGTTCTCACCCTCGGTGAGAGTGTCACCGACGCGCAACTGGCCATGGTTGGGCACACCGATGACGTCACCCGGATAGGCGAGATCGGCAATTTCGCGTTCCTCGGCAAAGAAGAAGATCGGCGCGGAAACGGCAATCTGCTTGTCGGCGCGCACGTGTTTCAGCTTCATGCCGCGCTTGAAGGTGCCGGAGCACAGGCGCACGAAGGCAATGCGGTCGCGATGCTTCGGGTCCATGTTGGCCTGCACCTTGAAGACAAAGCCGGTGACCTTGTCTTCCTGCGGCATGATGGTGCGTCCGCCGGTGGCGGGCTGGGAATGAGGCGGCGGAGCGAACTCGGCGATGAAGTCGAGCACTTCCTCGATGCCGTAGTCACGCAAGGCCGAGCCGAAGAAGACCGGCGTCAGGTGCCCTTCCAGGAAGCTTTCCTTGTCGAATTCGGCGTAGCCTTCCGCCCCCAGTTCAACGTTTTCGGTCAGTTCGTCCATGATCCGGTCAAACACCGTACCGGTAAGGATCTCATCGTCGAGACCGGAAACGTCCTTCGTCTGGGTGTAAGCGCCACCGCGCTCGCCGCCGGAGGTGTGAAACTTCTTCTTCTGCCAGTCATAGACGCCGAAGAAGTCCGAGCCCATGCCGACGGGCCAGGTCTGCGGCGATACGTCGAGCGCCAGCGCTTCCTGCACCTCGTCCAGGATTTCCAGCGCATGACGGCCTTCACGGTCGATCTTGTTGACGAAAGTGATGATCGGGATGTCGCGCAGGCGGCAGACTTCGAAGAGCTTGCGCGTCTGGGTTTCGATACCCTTGGCGGCATCGATGACCATGATGGCCGCGTCGACGGCGGTCAGCGTGCGATAGGTATCCTCGGAGAAGTCTTCGTGGCCTGGCGTGTCGAGCAGATTGTAGATGATGCCCTTGCGCTCAAAGGTCATGACCGAGGACGAAACGGAGATGCCGCGTTCCTGCTCGATCTTCATCCAGTCGGACCGTGCACGGCGTCGTTCGCCGCGAGCACGCACCTGGCCTGCCGCCCGGATCGCACCACCCGACAGCAGCAGCTTTTCGGTCAAGGTCGTCTTACCGGCATCCGGGTGGGAAATGATCGCAAAAGTACGCCGGGACTGATAGGGCGCCGTGCCGTTGAGGCCAGTCATGAAGATCTCCTGATCCCAAATCCGGCGGGGCCGCGCAAACGCGCCGGAAAAACCGGGGCGCAACCTTCCACTCAGAGCCGGACGGATTGATGTTTCGTTGGCGGAAGGTCATAGAGAGAATTCTTGAAGATTTCCAGTAGAGAATCACCGACTAGCCCCGACAGTCCGAGGAGACACCCGTGAGCCGAAGCAAATGTCTGATCGTCGGTCTGGCGATGATCGCCGCCACAGCGGCCATTCTTCTGGCCATGGGGCGGATCCCGATTTGCGATTGCGGCTACGTTCTGTTGTGGACACCGGCCAGCGATGTTGCCGGTTCCTCGCAACATATTGCCGACTGGTACACGCCCTCGCATATCATCCACGGCTTCCTGTTCTATCTGTTCCTGTGGCTGGTCTTCAGGCGCAGTTCAGTTTGCGAGCGGGCACTCGGCGCGATCTTCATCGAAGCCGCCTGGGAAATCATCGAGAACAGCCCCTGGATCATCGACCGGTACCGTGAAGCCACCATTGCGGCGGGTTACACCGGCGACAGCGTCCTGAATTCCGTCTTCGATATTCTCTGGATGCTCGCCGGCTTCTTCTTCGCCTGGCGCATGCCGGTCTGGGTCACGGTACTGGTCGGGATAGGCTTTGAGTTGCTGGCGCTCTGGGTGATCAAGGACAATCTGACGCTGAACGTGCTGATGCTGATCTACCCGGTAGAAGCCATAAAGACCTGGCAAGGCGGATAAGCCCTGACGCGGCTGAACATGCCCTCAACGCCAAAGTTGGCAATGTTCTGCAGCGTCTGACGTTCGGAACAACTGCTTTGAATGTGTCCGCGTGGTGGATCGTCACCCCTTCCCCTTCTCAAACAGGGCAGCGCTGAACGAGCGCACCAAATTCATCAGTTGCAGGTCGTCACTTCAGCTTGCGGGATATCCCGCCGCAGCTCTCGCGTACGATCAGGTCGCCGTGGAGCAGATGGGTCTGTGTTTCCAGCGACCGATTCGCCAGGCGGTCCAGAAGGATCGTCATGGCCTTTTCGCCGATGTGCTGCCGGGGCTGGCGGATTGTCGTCAGACCGGGCGTGAAATTGTTGGCGAAGGGAATGTCATCAAAGCCGAGCACGGAGAAGTCTTCCGGCACACGGTAGCCACGCAGTTGTAGCGCGGAGATCACGCCGATGGCCGTGTTGTCGTTGAAACAGAAGAAGGCGGTCGGCAGGTCGTCCTTGATGAACAGCCGCTCGACAGCGGCGCGCCCGCTTTCGCTGGAGCCATCGCCCTCCACCCGCCAGTCACGCAGCGCCTCGGGAGATTCCTTCAAGCCCTGCAGATACCCAGAGTGGCGCAGATCGCTGCGGATGTCGGCCGGCCCGCCAGAGATGTAGGTGATCCTGCGGTGCCCGAGCGAAATAAGATATTCCGTCGCAACCTTGGAGGCCGCGACATCATCTACCCCGACATAGCTGATTTCAGGATTCGAGACCGGGCGCTCGGTCGCGACGATTGGAGGCAGATTGGCGAGCGGCGTCTGCGGCTGCCCGGCAACGGGAATATGTCCTGTCAGCAGCACCAGTCCGTCGGCCATGCCCGTCGACAGGAACCGCAGGTAATTCTGCTCAAGCCCGCTTGTGCCCTCGGTATTGCCGATCAGAACGCCGTAGCCACGATCGTTGGCTGCCTTTTCCAAACCCGTTAGAAGGCCTGCAAAATTAGGATCTGCAATGGAAGACGCCAGCACCAGAACCATCTGCGAGCGTTGCATGCGCAGGTTCTGCGCCATGGCGTTGGCGGTGTAGCCGGTTCGGGCAATGGCGGCCGTGACCTTCTTGCGCGTGCTCTCGGCAACCTTCTCCGGCGAGCGCAAGGCCCTGCTGACGGTCGCGATGGAAACACCCGCCAGTTTTGCAACGTCTTCAATGGTCGCCGGCCGCTCGCCCGGTTCGCTCATTTCCAGTTTCCAGACATGTTGCAGTGCGGCCTCGGGATAAGTCCATGAATCGCAACGCCATCTACGCTGTATAGAACGCATTGCACACAATGAAAAGGTTTACAGCCACCAATGTAAAGGTTTACACGACCTATGAAAACGTTTACATGAGACGAATAGCGCCAATGAAGAAGAGGGCTTTGGCGCTTTGGGAGGAAAAAGAATGAGCGTGGACACCACTGCTCCGGCAGCGGTCATCGAGGCCGTGAACATCAGTAAATCCTTTGGGCCGGTCCCCGTGCTGTTCAGTGTCAGCATGGACGTCCGCCCGGGTGAGGTTCATGCCCTTATCGGTGAAAACGGCGCCGGCAAGTCGACGCTGATGAAAATCCTCTCCGGTTTCCATGACCCGACCTCCGGTCAGATCCGTCTCGACGGCAAGCAGACCGACCTGCCCCCAAATGGCGGTGCGGAGAGACTCGGCGTCGTCTTGATCCACCAGGAACTCAACCTCGCCGAACAAATGACCGTGGAAGAAAACGTCTTTCTCGGCCGGGAGCTCAAATCCAACGGCTTTCTGGACAAGGCGGCCATGCAGGCAACCGTCCGGAAGTATCTGGACGAGATCGGCCTCGACATTTCTCCAACCGACCGAATTTCCGACCTCACCATTGCCCAGAAACAGATGGTCGAGATCGTCAAGGCCGTCAGCCGGAATGCCCGCATCCTGATCATGGACGAGCCGACCGCCGTGCTGACCGAGGAGGAAACGGAGGTTTTCTTCCGGCAGGTGGAAAAGCTGAAGGAAAGCGGCGTCGGCATCGTTTTTGTGTCGCACAAGCTCAATGAGGTCAAGGCAATTGCCGATCGGGTCACCATCCTGCGCGACGGCCAGTGGATCGACACGCGTGCCTCCGGCGATCTGACGCCGGACATGATGGCCCAGATGATGGTCGGCCGGGAACTTTCCGATCTCTACCCCCCCATGCACGAGGCGGATGTCGATGCGGAGCTCGTTCTGGAAGTCCAGAACCTGCGCGCTCCCTCCGTCTCCAACGTCAGCTTCAGCCTGCGCAAGGGCGAAATTCTGGGATTTTCAGGCCTGATCGGCTCCGGCAGAACGGCTGTCTTCGAGGCCATTTGCGGCCTTGCGCCGATCGAGGCGGGAACCATCAGGCTTTTTGGACGCGACACCGGCCCCCTGACCGTCGCGGAAGCGCGGGATCTTGGTCTCGCCTATCTCACCAAGGACAGGAAGGAAAAGGGTCTGCTTCTCGACAAGAAGATGCGTCCCAACCTCACCCTGTTCGCCCTGCCGAAATTCGTCCGGAATTTCGGCCTCGACAGCAAGGCGGAAGAAGACGCGCTCAACCGCGCCATCCGCCGCTTCGACGTGCGGGCACGCGACAAGGAAATCACGGTCGGCAAACTGTCGGGCGGCAATCAGCAGAAACTTCTGCTGGCCAAGATCATGGAATGCGATCCGAAGATCGTCATCATCGATGAACCAACCCGGGGCATCGATGTGGGCACCAAACAGCAGATCTACCACTTCATCGCGGCTCTCGCCGCCGAAGGGGTTTCGGTCGTGGTCATCTCTTCGGAAATGCCTGAAATCATCGGCATCTGCCACCGGGTCGTGGTGATGCGCGAAGGCCATATCACCGGCGTTCTGACCGGCGATCACATCAACGAAAATGAAATCATGCGCTATGCCGCCGGGCTGAAACGGGAGGAACTCCATTGACCATGATGACCGCGTCCGACGATACAGCGGCCAAGCCGGCCAAACGGTCTTCCATAGACTTCAAGACGATTGGCCCCGCAGTTGCGCTTCTGATCCTGTGCATCATCGGCTTTCTGCTGAACCCTGCCTTCGTCAGCGAAGGCAACCTTACCAACCTGCTGACCCGTTCGGCCTTCATCGGCATCATCGCGGTCGGGGCGACCTTCGTGATCACCGCGGGCGGGATCGATCTCTCGGTCGGGTCCATGGCAGCGGCCATTTCCGGTGTCATGATCATCATCATGAACAACGCGGTCGAGACCATGGGCAGCGGGGTTCCAACGGTGCTTCTCGGCTGTGGCCTCGCCATCGTGCTGGGCATCGGCGCGGGCTGGGTCAACGGAGCGCTGACCACCAAAGGCAAGATTGAAGCCTTCATCGTGACGCTTGGTACCATGGGCATCTACCGCTCTCTGGTGACCTATTTCGCCGATGGCGGCACCCTGTCGCTCAACTTCGATATCCGCGGAACCTACAGGCCTGTCTATTACGACACGTTCCTGGGTCTGCCCTTCCCTGTCTGGGTGTTCATCGCGGTTGCCATTTGCGGCTGGCTGCTTTTGAACCGCACCGCATTCGGTCGCTATTGCACGGCCATCGGCTCGAATGAAGCTGTCGCCCGTTACTCGGCGATCAACGTGGACCGGGTGAAGACGCTTACCTATGTCATCCAAGGTCTGTGTGTTTCCTTTGCCACCATCATCTACGTGCCCCGCCTCGGGTCGGCATCCGCCTCCACCGGTGTGCTGTGGGAACTTGAGGCGATTGCCGCGGTGATCATTGGCGGCACGGTTCTGAAAGGTGGCTATGGCCGGATTGGCGGCACCATCCTTGGAGCCCTGATCCTCACAACCATCGGCAACATTCTGAACTTCACCGATGTGATCTCGAACTACCTGAATGGAACCATGCAGGGTCTGATCATCATCGTCGCAGTGTTTCTTCAGCGCAGTGACTGGAAGCTCGGCAAGAGCAAGTAAGCCCCTGATCTGATTTCAACCGAACCGGGACCCGTCCCCCAATTTAATGACCGGATCGCACCGGACGGGAGAGGTGCGTCCAGATGGCAGCATTGAAGGAGGAAGCAATGCTCATGAAGAAAGCTTTGGGAGTGATCGCGGTAACCGGTGCTCTGGCTTTTGCAGGCGCTGCGGTTGCGCAGGAAAAGATCAAGATCGGCGTCAGCTATCCGACCCCGACCCATGCCTGGGCAGCCGGCATGAACTGGCACGCGGAACAGGCGGAAAAGCGTCTTGAAGCGCTTTATCCGGATGTCGACCTTATCCTGGTGAACTCGCCGGATCCGGAAGCCCAGGCAAGTGCCCTGGAAGACCTGGTCTCCGTTCACCAGATTGATGCCCTGGTGGTTCTGCCGTTCGAATCCGAACCGCTGACCGACCCGGTTCTGAACGTCAAGAAATCCGGTGCGTGGATCACGGTCGTTGACCGCGGCCTCAGCCAGCCGGGTATCGAGGACCTTTATGTGGCCGGTAACAACCCGGAACTGGGACGCGTTTCCGCCCAGTACATGAAGACCCGCCTGAAGGAAGGCGACAATATCGTCATCCTTCGCGGCATTCCGACTGTCATCGACAATGAGCGCTTCGACGCGTTCATGGCCGAGATTGAAGGGTCCGGCATCAACGTGCTCGACCACAAGCACGCCAACTGGAACCGCGACGACGGCTTTGAAGTGATGCAGGACTTCCTGTCCCGCTTCCCGGACATCGACGCGGTCTGGGCCCAGGACGACGACATCGCCATTGGCGTAGTGGCCGCTCTGAAACAGGCCGGACGCGACGGTGACGGCATGTTCGTTGTTGGCGGTGCCGGCATGAAGGAAACCATCAAGGCCATCATGGACGGCGAGACGCTGATCCCGGTCGACGTTCTCTATCCGCCGGCGATGATCGCCACCGCCATGGACCAGACGGTTGCAGCCTTCAAGTCCAACGGCCCGGTTGCCGGCCGCTACATTCTCGGCGCGACGCTGATCACGCCGGAGAATGCTGAAAACTACTACTTCCCGGATTCGCCGTTCTAAGGCATCGGGCAGTAGCGGGCCGGGGTTTTCGCGATGGGACCCCGGCCCTTCCCACCTCACCTTCCCCGATTTCTGGAGAATGTCATGAAAACCATAAAGGGTCCGGCGTTGTTTCTCGCCCAGTTTGCCGGGGACGAAGCACCGTTCAATTCCTGGGCATCGATCACGAAATGGGCCGCGGATTGCGGCTATCTTGGCGTTCAGGTGCCCAGTTGGGACAGCAGGCTGATCGATCTTGAAAAGGCGGCCAGTTCCAAGACCTATTGCGACGAATTCATTGGGACAGCCCGCGAGAACGGTGTCGAGATCACCGAACTTTCGACCCACCTTCAGGGTCAGCTTGTTGCCGTGCATCCGGCCTACGACACGGCTTTTGACGGCTTTGCCGCACCGCACGTCCATGGCAATCCGGCGGCTCGGCAGGCCTGGGCGGTCGACCAGGTGAAACTGGCGCTGGCCGCCAGCCGCAATCTCGGCATCTCGGCCCACGCGACCTTTTCCGGCGCACTTGCCTGGCCATATGTCTATCCGTGGCCGCAACGGCCCGCAGGCTTGATCGAGACAGCCTTCGACGAACTTGCCAGACGCTGGCGCCCGATCCTCGACTATGCCGAGGAAATGGGCGTTGATGTGTGTTACGAAATCCACCCGGGCGAGGATCTTCACGACGGCATAACTTTCGAGATGTTCCTGGAGCGCGTCAACAATCACGACCGCTGCAAGATGCTCTACGATCCGTCCCACTACGTGTTGCAGTGTCTGGATTATCTCGACAATATCGACATCTACAAGGACAGGATCGGCATGTTCCACGTCAAGGATGCCGAGTTCAATCCGACCGGGCGCCAGGGCGTTTACGGCGGTTACCAGTCCTGGGTCGACCGTGCCGGCCGCTTCCGCTCTCTGGGTGACGGTCAGGTCGACTTCGGTGCCGTCTTTTCCAAGATGGCCGCAAACGATTTCGACGGCTGGGCCGTGGTCGAATGGGAATGCTGCCTGAAGCATCCTGAAGACGGTGCGCGCGAAGGCGCAGACTTCGTCAAGGCGCACATCATCCGCGCTACCGAAAAGGCCTTTGACGATTTTGCCGATGGCGGTAGTGATGATGCAGCCAACCGGAAGATGCTTGGCATCAGTTAGGGCCTTGACCTCAATGAGGCATCAAGCGGGCTTGTGGGCGACAATGCCCTCCCCGTCTCAACCTTGTCCTGAGGAGGACCGCAAGGTCCGTCTCGAAGGATGGTCTGCAGTCTCCGGAACATGTGGTCCATCCTTCAAGACAGCGCTGAGCCGCTTCCTCAGAATGAGGTTTGCATTTATGTAAACAACGCGTGTAATCGATTACAGTGCGCGGCACGATAGAACAGAAACAGTTTCAGGAGGAGCGACATGGCCATCGAAGGAAAAGACACCGCGCAGACGCGCCCGATCCGGCTCGGCATGGTCGGCGGCGGCAAGGATGCCTTTATCGGTGCAGTTCACCGGATTGCTTCGCGCATCGACGGCGCTTACGATCTGGTGGCGGGCGCCTTGTCTTCCACGCCGGAAAAGGCTCTTGAATCAGGCCGTGCGCTCGGCCTCAAGGAAGACCGTATCTATGGATCCTTTGAGGAAATGGCCAAGCGTGAAGCACGGCTGAAGGACGGCATCGAGGCCGTCGCCATCGTCACGCCGAACCACATGCACTATCCGGCAGCGAAGGAATTCCTGAAACGGGGAATCCATGTCATCTGCGACAAGCCGCTGACCTCGACCCTGACGGACGCCAAGAAATTCGTGAAGGCTGCGGAAAGCTCCGATGCCCTCTTCTTCCTGACCCACAATTACACCGGCTATCCGATGGTCCGGCAGGCCCGCGAAATGGTAGCGAACGGCGATCTCGGCACGATCCGCGTCGTTCAGGTGGAGTACCCCCAGGACTGGCTGACGGTGGAACAGCACAACAAGCAGGCCGACTGGCGCACCGATCCGGCACGCACTGGCCTGGGTGGTTCCACAGGCGATATCGGCACACATGCCTATAACCTCGCCTGCTTCATTACCGGTCAGTCGGCAGAAAGCCTCGCTGCCGATCTTCAGTCTTTCGTGCCGGGCCGGCAGGTGGACGACAACGGTCACGTGATGCTGCGCTATGCCAGCGGTGCGCGCGGCATGTTGTGGTGCTCGCAAGTGGCGCCGGGCAACGAGAACAACCTCAAGATCCGGATCTATGGCGACAAGGCCGGACTGGAGTGGCATCAGGAAGACCCGAACTATCTCCACTACACGCCGTTCGGAAAGCCGAAGCAGCTTCTGACCCGCGGTGGTGCCGGCATGCTCGACAGCATCGCCTCTGCCACCCGCGTTCCTCCCGGCCACCCGGAAGGCTATCTGGAAGGCTTCGCCAATCTCTACAAGGATGCCGCCGAGGC
The DNA here is from genome assembly GCF_054658235.1 of Roseibium sp. LAB1. NCBI lineage: Bacteria > Pseudomonadati > Pseudomonadota > Alphaproteobacteria > Hyphomicrobiales > Stappiaceae > Roseibium > Roseibium sp. LAB1. Next base: position 555,208 of record NZ_BAAGIB010000002.1, read on the forward strand.
GATTCGGGCACATCAGGCCGGCAAGGATGCAGGCTCACTGGTGCCGGGCATCGCGGACGGCCTTGCGGGAGTGCGCTTTGTCGATGCCTGCGTGCGGTCTTCGGCAAGAAACGCAGCCTGGGTGAAGCTGGACGGCTAGTCCTGCTCATGTTTGCAATCCATGAAGCCCGGGCCCTGCTGCCCGGGCTTTTGTCGTTTTTCACCGGGCCATACCCGAAACGGTGTAGCCTCAGGATGACGCTTCTGTGCCGTTCCATGCGGTGCCATAAGGCGGCGTGTGCCGGGTCCAGGCTGTGCGCCGCCTGGAATGTCAGTCCTCGCGATGGATTACGCGCTTTCCATCATTGCCGAACCTGGTCCGCAATCCATGCCCTTCCGGTGCAATAAACCGGAGCTGCCGGAAGCGGCTGTGCAACGGCATCCATGCCTTGATCGAGCCATGGCGCAACGAAGGCAGGAAGCGAGAAAACATGAAATTATTTATTTTATCAATTACTTGAACAGATCATTCGCACCGCACAAAGCTATCCGCTTTACAAAAGTAATAAAGTATTACTTAATGCCACTCGTGAGGAGAACAAACTCTGTGGAGGAGACCCTATGAAACTCAAGGCAATGCTTATTGCCGGGGCAATGTCGTTTGTCCCGATGACCGCCATGGCTGCCGATCTGACCATCGGTTTTTCGCAGATCGGATCTGAATCCGGTTGGCGTGCAGCTGAAACCACTGTCACCAAACAGGAAGCTGAAAAGCGCGGCATCGATCTGAAATTTGCCGACGCCCAGCAGAAGCAGGAAAACCAGATCAAGGCGATCCGGTCCTTCATCGCGCAGGGCGTCGACGCGATCCTGCTCGCTCCGGTCGTCGCCACCGGTTGGGACGACGTCCTGGAAGAAGCCAAGGACGCCGAGATCCCGGTCGTGCTGCTTGACCGGACCGTCGACGCACCGGACGATCTCTACATGACTGCCGTCACTTCGGACCTTGTTCATGAAGGCAGCGTCGCCGGCCAGTGGCTGGTTGATGAAACTGCCGGCGAGAAGTGCGACATCGTCGAGCTGCAGGGAACGACCGGTTCCAGCCCGGCCATCGACCGCAAGAAAGGCTTCGAGCAGGCGATTGCAGGTCATGACAACCTGAACATCGTTCGCAGCCAGACCGGCGACTTCACCCGCAGCCAGGGCAAAGTCGTCATGGAAAGCTTCCTGAAAGCCGTCGGCGGTGCAAACATCTGTGCACTTTACGCCCATAACGACGACATGGCCGTCGGTGCTATCCAGGCGATCAAGGAAGCCGGTCTGAAGCCGGGTGAGGACATCAAGATCGTCTCGATCGACAGTGTTCCGGATATCCACCTTGCGATGGCAAACGGCGAAGCCAATGCCACCATCGAGCTGACCCCGAACATGGCCGGCCCGGCGCTGGACGCCCTTGAAGCCTACCTTGCCGACGGCACGATGCCGCCGAAATGGATCCAGACCGAGTCCAAACTCTACACGCTCAAAGATGATAACATGGCCATCTACGAGATGAAGAAAGACCTGGGATACTAAGAACGATCCCGATGCCGGGCGGTCAGCCGCCCGGCATCTCAAGGTTCAGGTAGACCGACTTCGGGGGAAGCCGATAGATGGCGAGCGTAACCGACCCTGTGCTCGAATGCCGGGGCATATCCAAATTCTTTCCGGGAGCCATAGCGCTGGATGCGGTGGACCTGACCCTCTATCCGGGTGAAGTGCACGCGCTCCTCGGAGAAAACGGGGCCGGAAAATCCACCCTGATCAAATGCCTGACCGGGGCCTACCGGCGCGATGCCGGAACCATTCACCTGAATGGGCATGAAATTTCACCCAGCAGCACCCAGGACAGCCAGAAACTGGGAATCGGCACCGTTTATCAGGAAGTGAACCTGTTGCCGAACCTGACTGTTGCAGAAAACCTCTTTCTCGGCCGCCAGCCCATGTGGCACGGGTTCATTTCCCAGCGCAAGATGATGACGATGGCGCGGGATCTGCTTGCCGAATTCGGCCTTTCCGTCAATCCGGCCGAACCGCTGTCAGCCTATTCCGTTGCCGTGCAACAGGTGGTCGCGATTGCGCGTGCCGTTGAACTTTCCGGCAAGGTTCTGATCCTGGACGAACCGACGGCCAGCCTGGACCGGGACGAGGTTGACCTTGTTTTCTCGGTCATCGAAAAACTGAAGGCACGCGGCCTTGCCATCGTCTTCATCACGCATTTTCTGGATCAGGTGTTCGAGATTTCCGACCGGGCAACCGTGCTCCGAAACGGCCGTGTGGTCGGCACACGGCGCCTGGCCGACGCAACACAGACCGACATCGTGACACTGATGCTCGGCCGGCAGCTGGAAGACCGCATCCACGATCGTGCGCCTTCGGCAACCGGCGACACATTGATAGAGCTGAAAAACTTCGGCAAACGCGGCATGATCACGCCGTTTGACCTGACCGTTCGCAAGGGCGAGGTCGTCGGTCTTGCCGGGCTTTTGGGCTCCGGGCGTACGGAAACTGCTGAAATCATCTTTGGCGCCGTGCAGGCAGACCAGGGTGAAGCGCTTCTGGAAGGCAAGAAAATCAGCATCAAGAACCCGCGCGAGGCTGTTGCTCACCGTTTCGCACTTTGTCCGGAAGATCGCAAAAGCGACGGTATCGTCGGCGATCTGTCCGTCAGAGAGAACATCATTCTGGCCCTGCAGGCCCGACAGGGCTGGTTCCGGCCGCTGCCGAAATCCAAGGTCAACGAACTGGCGGAAGCCTATGTAAAGGCACTCGACATTCGCCTTGCCAGCCTGGACATGCCGATCCGTCTGCTCTCCGGCGGCAATCAGCAGAAGGCGCTTCTTGCAAGATGGCTGGCAACCAATCCGGCCTTCCTGATCCTGGATGAACCGACGCGCGGTATCGATGTCGGGGCTCATGCGGAAATCATCGCCTTGATCGAAAAACTGCGCGAGGACGGCATGGCCTTGCTGGTGGCTTCGTCCGAACTGGAAGAGCTCGTTGCCTATTCCACCCGGGTGATCGTGCTGCGCGACAGGCGTCAGATAAGTGAACTTTCCGGTGACGAGATCACCACCTCCAACATTGTCGCGGCAATCGCCGACGAGCCCATGGCGGAGGCCGTGTAATGACCGCTCATGTTCACAACACTTTCCGGCGGATTACCCCGCAGCTGATCATTCTGACTGCCGTCCTGATCCTGAACTTCATGGTCTTTCCGGATTTCTTCCGGATCGAATTCCAGAACGGCCGTCTTTTCGGCAACCTGATCGACGTTCTCAATCGCGGAGCGCCAACCGCCCTCCTGTGCATCGGCATGACCCTGGTCATTGCCACAAGGGGCATCGATCTGTCGGTGGGCGCCGTCATGGCGATTGCTGGCGCGGTTGCCGCCTCCCTTGCCGTCGATGGGCACGGCTGGCAGGTCGCCCTCACCGGCGCGCTTGCCGTGGGTGCGATCTGCGGCCTGTGGAACGGCGTGCTGGTTGCTGTCCTGCGTATCCAGCCGATCGTCGCAACACTGGTGCTGATGGTCGCTGGCCGCGGCATTGCCCAGCTTGTGACGGAAGGGACGATCCTGACCTTTCTGGACCCGGGCCTCATTCACCTGGGCGCCGGCACGATTCTGGGTATTCCGACACCGATCCTCATCTGGATCGCGCTCGGGCTTGCGGTGACTGCAGTGGTGCGCAAGACGGCGCTCGGCATGCTGATCGAGGCGATCGGCATCAACGAGAGTTCCTCACGTCTGGCCGGCATCAACAGCCGCGTGCTGATCATCTCGGTTTACCTGATTTCAGGTGTCTGCGCGGCCCTGGCCGGCGTCATCGTGGCAGCCGACATCAAGGGAGCTGACGCCAACAATGCCGGTCTCTGGCTGGAACTCGATGCCATCCTGGCCGTGGTCATCGGTGGCAATTCCCTGCTCGGCGGACGCTTTTCCATCCTCGCCTCGCTGCTGGGGGCCCTGATCATCCAGTCGGTCAATTCGGTAATCCTGCTGTCCGGCATGCCGCCTGAATTCAACCTGGTCATCAAGGCGCTGATCATCATCGCGATCCTGGTCATCCAGTCGCCGACCGTCAAACACGCGCTTTACATCTTGCGGGCTTCAGCGGAGCCCCAGCCGTCCGACCCAGTCAAGGAAGCGAAAGAAAGTCCGCAATGATCCGCTCCACCCATCTGCCGCTTCTGATCACCATCGCCACCTTTGTTCTGGCCTACACGCTGTGCGCGTCGCAATACCCGGCGATGCTGTCGACACGGGTCGTGGCCAACCTTCTGACGGACAACGCCTTTCTGGGGATAGCCGCCGTCGGCATGACCTTCGTGATCCTCTCGGGGGGCATTGATCTGTCGGTCGGCTCGGTGATCGCCTTTACCGGCGTCTTTCTGGCTGTGATCCTGAGGGACACCTCGATCCATCCGCTGTTCGCCTTTGTCCTGGTACTGGCGATCACCATTTCCTTCGGTGCGGCGATGGGGGCGATGATCCATTATCTGGAGATGCCGCCCTTCATCGTCACGCTGGCGGGCATGTTCCTGGCTCGCGGAGCGGCCTACGTGCTGTCGACCGACAGTGTGCCGATCACCCACGAATTCTATGACACGCTGCAGTCGCTTTACTGGAAGGCACCTGGTGGCGGGCGGTTCCGACTCACCGGCATGATCATGCTGCTGACCTTCCTGACAGGCATCATCGTCGCCCACCGCACCCGCTTCGGCCAGAATGTCTACGCGCTCGGTGGTGGGGCTTCGACGGCCCGGCTGATGGGCGTGCCCCTGGCCAGGACCACCATTGGCATCTATGCCACATCCGGTGGTCTTGCCGGCCTCGCGGGAATCATCTTCTCTCTGTACACATCCGCAGGCTATTCCCTGGCGACGGTCGGCGTGGAACTTGACGCCATCGCTGCGGTGGTGATTGGCGGAACGCTGCTTACCGGCGGCACAGGTTTTGTCGCAGGCACATTCTTTGGCATTTTGATCATGGGGTTGATACAAACCTTTATCGTGTTCGACGGAACGCTTTCGAGCTGGTGGACAAAGATCGTGATCGGCGGTTTGCTCTTCGGCTTCATCTTGCTTCAGAAGGGACTCACTTGGGCAACGACACTGCGCAGAAAACCAGCGACAGAGTTCGCCGCGCAATCATGACCTTCGTCGCCACCGGCGGGTTGGGAAGCCAGATCGGAAACCACACCGATCAGGTTGTCGAGCAACTTGGCAGAGCCATCGTTGCGGGTGAGTATCCGCCGGACACCATGATCCCTCTGGATCCGGACATTTCGGAAATGTTCGACGTCTCGCGAACGGTGGTGAGAGAAGCGAAGAAGACACTGATCGCCAAGGGCCTGATCCAGTCCAAAGCCAAGGTCGGAACGCATGTCCGGCCGGCCTCCGAATGGAACATGTTCGATCCGGACGTGCTGCGCTGGCACGCAGCGCTCAACAACCAGCGTCCGTTTCTGGAAGATCTGTTCGAGATCCGCCTGATTTTCGAACCGGCTGCAGCAGGCAGCGCCGCCAAGCGTGCAACAGATGCGGAATGCCTGACCCTGTCGAAACTCTGCGACAACCTTGCCACCGGCAAGGACCGGGCGGCCGTTGCGGTGGCCGATCTGGAGTTTCACAAGATGATCCTGAAGCTCTCCGGCAACCGCTTCCTGCAATCCCTTGGAGATCTCGTCCAGGCCGCGCTCTATTCCCTGTTCATCGCCGAAGCCAACGAGCGCAACGACCAGGAGACCTACGAGTTCGTGGAGCGCCACCGGGCCATCGTCACGGCCATCAAGGCCGGGGACGCGAAAGCCGCCCATGACGCCATGGTCGCCGTCATCCTGGCCGGCCGGAAGATCGAACTGAATATCTGAGGCTGTCTGCGGACACGGGTGCCGCCGGTCCACCTTCTTAGCAACACAAACAAAAGAACCTCATCCTGAGGACGGCCGCAGGCCTGTCTCGAAGGATGGGCACCTTGCTCCGAGCAAGTGGCCCATCCTTCGAGACGCGCACACGTGCGCTCCTCAGGATGAGGTCATTACTTTATTACCATCCAGCTTAACTGGCCGGCAGCAGGTCGTCCGGCAGGTTCTGGTAGCAAACCGGGCGCAGGAAGCGGCGAATGGCCATCGTGCCCACGGAGGTGGCGCCGAAGTTGGTCGATGCCGGGTAAGGTCCGCCGTGAACCATGCTGTCCGCGACTTCCACACCAGTCGGGAAGCCGTTGGCAAGCACGCGGCCTGCCTTGCGTTCCAGCACCGGCATCAGCTTGCGGGCCAGGTCCGTGTCGCCTGCATCCATCTGCAGCGTGCAGGTGAGCTGGCCTTCCAGGCCCTTGGCGACTTCCAGCAGCTGCGCTTCGTCCTTGACGCGAACCACGATGCCGAGCGGGCCGAAGACTTCCTCGCCCAGTTCCTCGTTGGCCAGCCAGTTTTCACCGGTGGTCTCAAAGACATAAGGCGCGGCTTCACGGGTTTCGCAGGAGGTCCCGATCAGTTCACGAACGCCACTGGACGCAGCAACCCGCTTGGAACCGGACCGATAGGCGGCCGCAATGCCATCTGTCAGCATGGTCTGTTTGCCGATACCGCCGAGGGCTTCGGTGGCGGTTGCAACGAAAGCGTCTGCATCCGGTCCGTCAAGAACCAGGATGACACCCGGGTTGGTGCAGAACTGGCCCGCGCCCATGGTCAGCGACCCGGCCCAGCCCTTGGCGATCGCCTCGCCGCGTGCGGAAAGCGCTGCCGGTAGCAGGAACATCGGGTTGACCGAACCCAGTTCACCGAAGAACGGGATCGGCACGGGGCGCTGTGCACACATGTCGAACAGGGCACGACCGCCGCGCAGCGAGCCGGTGAAGCCGACAGCAGTGATCAGCGGGTGCTGAACAAGCGCCTGACCAACTTCGAAACCGTTGCCCTGGATAAAGGAAAAGACGCCCGGATGCAGACCGCAGGACTTGATGGCCGCGGCAATCGCCTCGGCGACGATTTCGCCGGTGCCCGGGTGAGCCGGATGGCCGCGCACGACTACGGGGCAGCCGGCGGCCAACGCCGATGCCGTGTCGCCACCGGCCGTCGAGAACGCCAGCGGGAAGTTGGATGCACCAAAGACCGCGACGGGCCCAATCGGGCGCTGAACCAGCTTCAGGTCCGGGCGCGGCAGAGGTTGGCGATCCGGCAGAGCTTCATCATGACGCTTGTCGAGATAATCGCCCTTGAGAATATGCGAAGCAAACAGACGAAGCTGACCGGTTGTGCGGCCGCGTTCACCCTGAAGGCGCGCTTCCGGCAGACCGGTTTCGGACGTGCCGATTTCGGTGATTGCGTCCGCACGGGCTTCGATCTCGTCAGCAATGGCGTTCAGGAATTTCGCCCGCTCTTCGCTGCTGGAATAGCCGTAGCTCCAGAAAGCTTCTTCGGCTGCCCGGCAGGCTGCGTCCACCTGGTCGGCGGTTCCGACGGAAAAAGCGTGAGACGCGCCATGCGCCGGTTCGGAGGTGAATGTTGCATCGCCAGCAACCCATTGGCCTGCAACAAGCTGCTTTCCGTGAGGCATAAAAGTCATGTCAATCCTTCTGGTTTTGAAGATGGATTAAAATTCGAACGGATCAGTGATGATGCGCCGCCCAAGGGAAAAGGCGTCGCAAACATGGATCATCGGCGAGAGATCTACGTCGCTCGCACCCGATTTCACCAGATCCGCCATACGGACGTAGAGGTTGGCATATTCATGGTTCGCACCCTGTATAACGGGCTCACCGTCGATTTCCAGTCTCTCACCGCCAAGTGACAGCTTTGCGGTGCCACGGTCGGTTTCCACGTCGATGTCCCAAGTCTGCGGACCTTCCTGGCGCCAGTCGAAATCGGCAGACATGTCCGCCCCTGCGGGGTCGGCAAAGGTCAGTCCGGCTGCTATCGGCGTTGCCCGGTTCTCCGGAAACTCCAGTGTCGCGCCCGTGAGGTGAACCGGGTAAGGCAGAATTTCGGTCAGGATCGAGAGCGCGTTGATGCCCGGATCGAAGACCCCCATGCCACCCGGCTCCCAGATCCATTCCTGGCCGGGATGCCAGCGGCGAACATCTTCCTTCCAGGTGATCTTGAGCCGTTTCAGCGTGCGCTCGGCCAGAAACGCCTTCAGCGCAGGCACGCTGTCGGCATAGCGCGAGTGCCAGGTCGCGAACAGCGTCACGCCGTGCTCCTTTGCCAGGGCTTCCAGCGCGTAGCATTCCGCCAGGCTCTGGCCCGGCGGCTTTTCCAGCATCACGTGCTTGCCGGCTTTCAAAGCCTTGGCCGCATATTCGAACCGCGGCTGCGGCGGAATGGCAAGCGACACCGTGGTGATGTCCGGCCGGTTTTCCAAAAGCGCATCGATCGTCTCGAAATGATCGATCCCGTCGACACCTGCGTGACGGCTGACTGCCGCCTCCAGCTGCCAGTCCGGATTGCCGTTTATCGCCGGTATATGCTGATCCCGGGCAATCTTGCCGATGCCCACCAGCGCCAGTTTTTCAGCCATCAATGAGAATCCTTCGGCACGGCAGAGCCGCGGCAGCCTTTCAGGAAGTCGAAATCGGCACCAGTGTCGGCACCCTGGACGCGATCATGGAACAACCGCGCGTAGCCACTTTCCGGAACATGGTGCGACGGCTTCCAGGCTGCAAGCCGTGCAGACAATTCCTCATCGGAAATATCCAGATGAATTTTCCGGTTTGGAACATCAAGTTCGATCAAGTCACCGTTTTTGACGACCGCCAGCGGACCGCCGGCGGCCGCTTCCGGAGATGTGTGCAGGACAACAGTGCCGTAAGCCGTACCGGACATGCGCGCATCTGAAATGCGGACCATGTCGGTGATCCCCTTCTTCAGCACCTTCGGCGGCAGGCCCATGTTGCCGACTTCGGACATGCCGGGATAGCCCTTGGGTCCGCAGTTCTTCAGCACCATGACGCAGGTCTCGTCGATATCGAGAGCGTCGTCGTTGATCTTTGCCTTGTAGTCGTCGATGTCCTCGAAGACCACCGCCCTGCCCTTGTGCTGCATCAGATGCGGCGACGCGGCGGACGGTTTCAGAACAGCGCCATTTGGGGCAAGGTTGCCCTTCAGCACTGCAATGCCACCCTGGCTGGTCAGCGCCTTTTCCGCCGGCAGGATGACATCCTCGTTCCAGTTCTTAACGTCCTTGACCTGATCCCACATGGTCTCGCCGGAAACGGTGATGGCATCCTTGTTGAGCATGCCCGCCTCACCGAGACGCTTAATCACCACCGGCAGGCCGCCTGCGTAGAAGAACTCTTCCATCAGGTATTTGCCGGACGGCATCAGGTTGACGATGGTCGGGATATCCCGGCCAACCCTGTCCCAGTCGTCCAGGGACAGGTCGATGCCGACGCGGCCGGCAATGGCCAGTAGATGGATGACGGCATTGGTCGACCCGCCGATGGCACCATTGGTGCGGATCGCGTTCTCGAAGGCTTCCCGGGTCAGGATATCGGACGGCTTCAGATCGTCCTTCACCATCTGAACGATCCGGCGGCCTGACAGATGCGCCATCACCCGGCGGCGACTGTCGACAGCCGGGATCGCTGCATTGCCGGACAGCGCCATGCCCAGTGCTTCGGCCATCGAAGCCATGGTGGACGCCGTGCCCATGGTGTTGCAACTGCCGGGAGACCGGCTCATGGCAGCTTCCGCCTCCAGAAATTCCTCCTGGGTCATCTCGCCCGCCTTCACGGCCTCGGAGAACTTCCACAGATGGGTGCCGGAGCCGACGCGTTCGCCCTGGAACCAGCCGTTCAGCATCGGTCCGCCGGTGACGACAATCGAGGGAATGTCGACGGATGCCGCGCCCATCAGCAGTGAAGGCGTGGTCTTGTCGCACCCGACGAGCAGGACAACACCGTCCAGAGGCGTGCCGCGGATCGCTTCTTCCACATCCATGCTGGCAAGGTTGCGGAACATCATCGCCGTTGGACGCAGCGTGCTCTCGCCGGTCGAGAACACGGGGAACTCCACCGGGAAACCACCGGCTTCGTAGATGCCGTGTTTGACACGCTCGGCCAGATCGCGCAGATGCGCGTTGCAGGGCGTCAGCTGCGACCAGGTGTTGCAGATGCCGATAACGGGACGGCCGTCGAAGAGGTCGTCCGGCAGTCCCTGGTTCTTCATCCAGCTGCGGTGATAGATGTGGTCGCGGCTGGTGCCGCCGAACCATTCGGTCGACCGCAGCTTGCGCGGCCATTTCGCCGGTTTGAATGCCATGATCTAAAGAACCTTCACTTGAGCTGCCCCAGCTTCCGCAGCCTTGAAGGCCAAGCGGTTTCTCAGGGGAACGCCGAAACCCGGCGCGGAAATCTCGACCTCATCCCCTTCCCGGCAGCCAATGCCGTCGGCGAAGGAAAGCGTTGCCGTGCCGAACATGTGCACGTGCAGATCGCCCGGTTGGCGGAAAACGTCATACTTGAAATGGTGGTGTTCGAGATTTGCCAGCGTGTGGGACATGTTGGCCTCGCCCGACAGGAACGGCTTTTCCCAAAGCACTGCACCGTCGCGGTAGATCCGGCTGGTGCCTTCAACCTTGTCCGGCAGGGGACCGACCAGAAGTTCCGGTCCGAAGGAGGCCGGACGCAGCTTGGAATGCGCCAGATAGAGATAGTTCTGGCGTTCCATGACGTGATCGGAAAACTCGTTGGCAAGCGCGAAGCCGACACGGAACGGTGTTCCGTCCTCGGCGATAACGTAGACCCCGGCAATTTCCGGTTCTTCGCCGCCATCCTCACAGAAGCCCGGGCTCACAAGATCGCCGCCCGGCGCCACGGCGCAGGCTCCGTTGCCTTTGTAGAACCACTCCGGCTGGACGCCGACATGGCCCGGCTCCGGCCGGCCGCCTTCAAGGCCAAGCTGGAACATCTTCATGCTGTCCGTGACATTGGCATCGTCGTTCTTGGCCTTGGCATGCATCGCGTCCCGTGTTGCCGCAGACCCCAGATGTGTAAGGCCCGTGCCGGTCAGGTGCATGTGGGCTGCGTCCGGATGATCGATCGGCAGCAGCAACCGGCCTGCCGAGGCGAGCTGCTCCAGATCGACAGCTGCGCCAAGTTCATGGCCGCGAATGCATTCGGTCAGGCTTTGCCCTTTGCGAACGGCTTCCTGAACAAGTTCATAGGTGGAAGCGACATCCTTCAGGATCGAGGCTTCGCTGCCATTGCGGACGACCACAGCACGTTTGCCGGCCTCGTCCAGGATCTGGGAAATCAGCATAGCGTTACCCCTGCTTGTTCTTGTTGTAGACGTCGAAAATTACGGCTGCGAGCAGCACGAGGCCCTTGATCATCTGCTGGTAGTCGATACCGATACCCATGATCGACATGCCGTTGTTGAGCACACCCATGAGGAAAGCTCCGACGACCGCGCCGATGATGGTGCCGACCCCGCCGGACATGGATGCCCCGCCGATGAAGACTGCGGCGATCACGTCAAGTTCCAGCGCAAACCCTGCCTTGGGTGTTGCCGTGTTGAGGCGTGCGGCAAACACCAGCCCAGCGGCGGCTGCGAGCACGCCCATGTTGGTGAAAGCCAGGAACGTCAGCCGTTCGGTCTTGATCCCGGACAGTTTGGCGGCCTTCTGGTTGCCACCGAGCGCGTAGATCCTGCGGCCGACTGTCGTGGTTTCTGTGATGAAGGCATAGATGATCGTCAGGATACCCATGGTGATGAGCACATTCGGAAGCCCCCGGAACAGCGACAGTTTGAACATCACGAAGATCAATGCAGCGGCAATGATCACGTTGCGGGCGATGAAGAAGCTCCTGGGCTCGTCCTCGATGCCGTAGGCCTTGTTCTGGGCTCGCTGGCGCAGACCGATCCACACGACGAGAGCCGCGGCGGCGATACCGGTCGCAAGAGCGAGAACATTGACCTTTCGGGCATCGAAGAGATCGGCCAGCGTCTCGCCGATCCCTGCCGGGAAGAGATCCGGGACGAAACCGGTGGCAATGATCTGGAATTCCTTCGGGAACGGACCGACCGACTGACCTTCCAGCAACCAGAGCGACAGGCCGCGGAAGACAAGCATGCCGGCCAGTGTCACGATGAAGGACGGGATCTTCCAATAGGCCACCCAGTACCCCTGGGCAGCCCCGATCACACCCCCGATGACAAGGCAGACGACCATCGTGAGATAGGGCGACAGGTCGTAATTGACGATCATGACGGCGGCAAGCGCGCCGATGAAGCCCATCACGGAACCGACCGACAGGTCGATGTTGCCCGAGACGATGACGATCAGCATGCCGAGCGCCATGATGATGATGTACGAGTTCTGCAGCAGCAGGTTGGTGATGTTCACCGCACGCAGCAGCGTGCCGTCGGTGACGACCTCGAAGAAGGCCATGACCGCAATCAGCGCGAACAGCAGTCCGTATTGCCGCAAATGCGAGGAGATATACTCGCCGATGCCCTTGGTCTTCACGACCGGCGTCGCATTGGTGTCGCTTTCAGCCAGTTCCATGGGATTCTTTCTCACTCGTTGACAATGAGCGACATGATGCGCTCCTGGCTCGCATCGCCGGCGGCAAGTTCACCGACGAGAGCCCCTTCGTTCATGACGTAGATCCGGTCGCACATGCCGAGCAGTTCCGGCATCTCCGACGAGATCATGACCACGCCTTTGCCCTGCGCGGCGAGATCGTTGATGATGGTGTAGATTTCATATTTGGCGCCGACGTCAATACCCCGGGTCGGTTCGTCCAGGATCAGCACTTCCGGCGCGGTAAACAGCCATTTGGCGAGCACCACCTTCTGCTGATTGCCTCCGGACAGGTTGACCGTTTTCTGGAACACCGACGGTGTTCGGATCGCCAGGGCCTCCCGGTATCTTTCGGCAACGCGGGTTTCCTCGTTGCGCTTGAGGATGGGACCGGAGGAAACACCGTCCAGATTGGCAAGTGTCGTGTTGAACCGGATCGTCTCGTCGAGCACCAGTCCAAGGGCCTTGCGGTCTTCAGTGACGTAGGAAATGCCTGCCGAAATCGCCCGGTCTACGGTGCTGACGTCAATCGGCTGACCCTTGAGTTTCACAGATCCGCTAATGTTGCGGCCGTATGACCGTCCGAAGATGGACATGGCCAGTTCGGTCCGGCCCGACCCCATCAAGCCGGCGATGCCGACCACTTCGCCGGCCCGGACATTGAAGGAAGCCTTCTTGATCACCTGCCGCTCTGAATGTTCGGGATGCCAGACGGTCCAGTCCGCAACGTCCATCAGGACATCGCCAGGTGTCCGGCTGTGCTCCGGGAAGCGGTGCGTCATGTCCCGGCCGACCATGTCGCGGACGATTTCGTCCTCGCTGAGCCCGGCCTTGGCGTCGAGCTTCGAAACGGTCATGCCGTCGCGGATCACCGTCACGCTGTCCGCGACATAGCGGACCTCGTTGAGCTTGTGCGAGATGATGATGCTGGTAACGCCCTGCGCCTTCAGCTCCAGCATCAGGTCAAGCAGTTTGCGGCTGTCGTTTTCCTGCAGCGCCGCGGTCGGTTCGTCCAGGATCAGCAGTTTTACGTCCTTGGACAGCGCCTTGGCGATTTCGACAAGCTGCTGCTTGCCCACGCCGATGGAATCCACCTTGGTCGTCGGAGGTTCCGAAAGACCGACCTTGGCGAGCAGTTCTTCCGTGCGCTGATTGGTTTTCCGCCAGTCGATGACACCCTTGCGGGAGCATTCGTTGCCGAGGAAGATATTTTCCGCGATCGAAAGCTGCGGCACCAGGGCAAGTTCCTGGTGAATGATGATGATGCCCTGCTTTTCACTGTCCGAGATACCGGAGAACCGGGCCGGTTCACCTTCGAAAACAATCTCGCCGTCGTACTGACCGTGCGGATAGACGCCGGACAGAACCTTCATCAGCGTGGACTTGCCTGCGCCATTCTCGCCGACGACGGCGTGAATTTCGCCTTTCTTGACATCCAGATTGACCCGATCCAGCGCCTTCACGCCGGGAAAGGTCTTGCTGATGTTCTGCATGGAAAGGAGTGCCATTGACCCCGTTCTCCGAATTCCGAGGAAAGACCCGCCCATCGCGCCGGACAATCAGGGTCCGGGTCCGTCCCGCTCTCCCGAGACTGCAAGGGAGACCGGACTTTCCGTGTCGATGGGCGGTGAGTGCTGCCGGATCAGCGGAGGATCAACCGGTTCCGGTTGATCCTCCTAAAGCTGATCGTCTTTGAAGTGCCGGAGCACCCTGTCTGCGTTCAGTTGAACGCAGGATGCCCCGGGGACTTTTCGTTCTTACTTGACCTGGTCTTCGGTGTAGTAACCGCTGCCGATCAGAACTTCTTCCCAGTTGCTGGCGTCGACGGAGACCGGCTCCAGCAGGTAGGACGGAACGACCTTCACACCATTGTCATAGGTGGTGGTGTCGTTGATTTCCGGCTCGCCGCCGCCCAGGAGGGCATCAACCATGCCGACCGTGACACGTGCGAGTTCACGGGTGTCCTTGAAGACGGTCGAGTACTGCTCGCCGGCCAGGATCGACTTCACGGACGGGACTTCAGCGTCCTGACCGGTGACGATCGGCATCTTCAGGTCGCCGGAACCATAGCCAACGCCTTTCAGCGAGGACAGGATACCGATGGACAGGCCGTCATAGGGGCTCAGAGCGCCGTGCAGCTGCTTGTCGGTGTAGTGAGCGGACAGGAGGTTATCCATGCGGGACTGTGCGACAGCGCCATCCCAACGAAGCGTACCGACCGTGTCCATGCCCATCTGGCCGGACTGGATGACGATGGTGCCGTCATCGATCAGCGGCTGCAGAACGGACATCGCGCCGTTGTAGAAGAAGTAGGCGTTGTTATCGTCCGGAGATCCGCCGAAGAGTTCGACATTGTACGGGCCGTCGCCGAAACGCTCTTTCAGGCCGTTGACCAGGGACGTTGCCTGCTGCACGCCCACCTTGAAGTTGTCGAACGTGGCGTAATAGTCGACGTCGCCGCTGTCACGGATCAGGCGGTCATAGGCGATAACCTTGATGCCGGATGCAGCCGCATTTTCAAGAGCGTTGGAAAGCGTGGTGCCGTCGATGGCGGCGATCACCAGAACGTCCACACCCTTGGTAATCATGTTCTCGATCTGGGCGAGCTGGTTCGGAATGTCGTCTTCTGCGTATTGCAGATCCGCATCATAGCCGGCCGCGGTGAACTGCTCGACCATGGAATTGCCGTCGGAGATCCAGCGTGCCGAGGATTTCGTGGGCATGGCGATGCCGATGGAGCCCTTGTCCTGGGCCATTGCCGCGCCGGTCAGCGCCACGCCGGACATAAGGGTTGCTGCTGCCGCTACCGCGACAAGCGCCTTGGAAACAAATTTCATATCGTCCTCCCGGACCGGATCCCAGCCGGTCTCAATTCAGTCACAGGCATTCACGGGTCGATGCCGGGGTGTACAAAATGGAAAAGTAACATGACGGTCAAATTATTATTCATTATCATTACATATCTTAATTGATATGAAATGACGGGAATCGGCCATGAGTCTGGACTTGTTGCGACGGGGGATGAAAATCTCCCACCTGCGATTGCTCGCAGAGCTTGCAAAACACTCTCGACTCACCGACGCAGCAACCGCTCTGGGCATGTCGCAACCGGCTGCCTCACGCCTGATTTCCGAAATCGAACGCGTTGCGGAGGCCGATATCTACGTGCGATCCGGCCGTGGAATCGAGTTGACCGACATCGGCTACAAGCTGGCCGAACGCTGTGTGCGCATCCTGCAGGAATTCGCTGATGCCGGCCGCGACATCGAACAGCACAAGTCCGGCCAGAGTGGTCATGTCAGCATCGGTTCGGTGACAGGGCCCGCAATCGAATACATACTGCCCGCGATACGACACGTCCGCCTCAGCTACCCGGACATCTCCATTTCGGTGGAAGTCGGCCCCAGTCTTGATCTGGCGCCGATGCTGGAGGACGGGCGGCTCGACTTTTCGCTCAGCCGTATACCCGTCGATGAAGATCCGGATCTCTTCGAGGAACGACCGCTCCTGCGCGAACCAGCCTGCCTGGTCGCCCGAGTGGACCATCCGCTGACGCGTATGCCTGCGCCTGTTCCCGCTGAAGCGTTGCTGGGTTTCGACTGGGTGCTGCCACCCGTCGGCGCGCCGATCCGAACGACAACGGAACAGGCTTTGCGGGACAAGGGGCTCGGTCAGCCCACAAAGGTTCTGACAACCTCGTCGTTTCTGTTCACCGTCGCCACAGTACAGCGTACCAACGCGATTGCCGCTGTCGCGCAATCGGTTGCCTCAAGTTTTGCGGAAAATGCTGATGGAAGCGCGGGCACAATCGTCACCCTGAATAGCGAGCTCACCCTGTCGGTTGAGACCTATTCCTTCCTGACCCGGAAAGGGCAGGTTTTGACACCTGTCGCCCGGATCGTGGCGCGGGAAGTACTGCGGGCAATCACCGGTGAAACGGTGCTCGCGTAAGGCCAGCCGACAAGCCGAAGTGATGCATCGTCTTGAAAAGGTTCAGAAAATTTGAAGAGGGAGTGGTGCCCAGAGCCGGAATCGAACCAGCGACACGCGGATTTTCAATCCGCTGCTCTACCAACTGAGCTATCTGGGCGTGCCTTGCAAGTGGTCCGGGGCAAGCCCCGTTCGCTGAAAGCCCGGTCCTTATAGAGGCTCCCTGAAACCTTGTCCAGCACCCCGGCAAAGTTTTTTACCCGATGGCCTCACCTCACCTGTTGAAAACTTTCAGCCCAAATAAGCACCTGAAAAATAATATCTTTCTGAAATTCAGATGCGGCCGCGATCTCCCGCTGCGCAGAAAATGCTGGCTGGCGTCGATACCGGGTACGAGGCCGGACGCGCCACGGCCTGTATCGGGGCCAATGTGCCTTGTCACCAACGACGGTCGAGCACCGACAAAATCTCCCACCTCAAACGAAAAAGCGCGCCACGAGTGGCGCGCTTCTGATGCTGGTCCAGGATCCGGAACAGCTTATTTTGCAGTGATCCGGTCGTCCGTATACGCGGAATACCCGTTCTTGCTGGCGAGATATTCGGAAACCACGTCGGCGAGATCCGGACCGAAGTCATAGGCGTTCATGCCGTTGGTCGCGAAGATCTTGTAGCCGTCGCCACCGCCGCGCATGTAGTTGTTGGAGACAACGCCGTAGACCTTTTCCGGATCCAGCGGAACGTAGCTGTCGCCTTCCATCACCATGACGTCGGAGATCCGTTCACCAGCGGGTTTGGTCTTGTCGAAGGAGTACTTCAGACCCGCCACCTGCGGGAACCGGCCTGCGCCCTCTTCCACCTGGCTGACACCATTTTCAAGCGCCGCGATCACGTCGGAGCCCTTGAGTTCGAAAGTGGACAACGTGTTCTGGAACGGCAGCACCGTCAGAACCTCGCCCTTGGTGATTTCACCGGCATCAATGGAGGCCCGCAGACCACCACCGTTCTGGATGGCGATCTGGACGCCCTGACCCTTTACGCGGTCAAGCATGGCTTCGGCAACAAGAACGCCCATTTCACAGACCTGGGCCCGGCAGACTTCCCGGTCCGCTCCGATCGGCGCATCAGCCTGAGCAACGACTTCCTTGCGGATTTCGTCAAGCGGTTCGGCAAGTTCCTTGATCCGCGAGACCAGTTCCGGATTTTCGACGATGGTGTTGTCGATGATGATCGGCTCACCGGCAGCTTCCGTGATGACGCCATTGTCGTCGAAGGTCACGTTCAGTTCGCCCAGGAACTTGCCATAGGCATAGGCCTGCACGACTGCGGTCGGCGTTCCGTCCGGACCGTCGATCATGGTCGGATACGGGCCTTCCGCCTTGTCCGACGTGTTGGACAGATATGTGTTGGAATGGCCCCCGACGATCACGTCGATGCCTGGTGCATTGGCTGCCACTTCCTTGTCGACCTTATAGCCGGAGTGGCTGAGGACGATGATCTTGTTGACACCTTCGGCGGCAAGCTTTTCCGCCTCGCGGGTGACGGCTGCAACCGGGTCGGAAAAGGAAACATTCGGGCCGGGGCTGGCCAGTTCATCGGTATCTTCCGGCGTCAGGCCGATCAGACCTATTTTTTCGCCGCCACGCTCGATCACGACGGAAGGCTTCAGGACGTCGGCGAGCTGAGGCTCTTTCGAGACATCCGCATTGGACATCAGCACAGGAAACTCGACGGCATCCATGAAGCCGCGCAGAACTTCAGGTCCATCGTCAAATTCGTGGTTGCCGACGGTCATCCCGTCGTAGCCGAGCTTGTTCATGAACTCGGCCGCAGCCTTGCCCTTGTAATAGGTGTAGAACAGCGTGCCCTGGAACTGGTCACCGCCATCCACGAGGATCGCGTTGTTGCTGGCTGCCCGGCGATCCTTGATGATCGTGTCGAGGCGCGCTGTGCCGCCAAAACACTTGCCTTCCGCATTGTCCTCTTCACCGCAAGTGGAGTCGTATTTGTTGATCGGCTCGATGCGGCTGTGGAAGTCGTTGGTGTGCAAGATCGTCAGCGAATAATCGGCATAGGCTGCCGTCGACAGTGCCGTGGTCACGGACAGCACTGCGGCGCTCAGAAAACGTTTTTTCATCGGACCCTCGCCCTTGGATAGGTTGGTTATGCCGTATCAGGAACGAGATGCCTGACGCCGGCTTCCCGGTGTTCTTAAAGACCCGCAACGCACCTCAATACAAGGTATCAACTTTCCCGGAGAAAACCGGAACAGAGGGCGCCAGGATCGCCGGTATAAAAAGATCTTGGTTCAGTTTTATGACAGCTGCAAGTGTCTGGCGGCATGAAACTGAAAAAAATTTTGCTGGATAAATATTTTTGCAGCCCTGCCTAAAAATCGCACAATCCCGCCAACTCCACTCCATCGCATCCACGAGCGACAGTCTGGAGGAGCCAACGTGAGGCTCATCCTGAAAACACAGGCAACATGCGGTGTTCAGGCGTTTTCGGATAAACAGTCAGGAAAGAGCGGCTGTCACGCTGCCAGGTGCCGTAAACAAGGGCACGGGACCGGCAGTTGCTTTGCCAGCACATAATCTGCGGGACCACATCTCCCGCAACCTGCTTCAGGAGCGGTCTTCGTCTGGAAAATTGCTCTCGTCGATATCGTCGGTCTCCACCACAGGAATGGTGTAGCCTTCGGAGAACCAGCGGTTCATATCGATCTTGGCGCAGCGATCCGAGCAGAACGGATAATCGTCCGGCGTCGACAATTTCGAGCAGATCGGACACGGGCGCATGCGCCGTTCGGGTTTCTGGCTTTCGGCCATTTCACTCTCCGGATTTCTGCCTGCAGCCGGCCGCCGGAAAAGCAGCCTGGCTATGGATCATCGGCCAGCCCAAGGCGCAACTGCCTGCATCAGGCTGCTGCGGTTGCCCACCCCTGATGAACAGGGTAGCCGGCCGAACTCAGCAAGTTAGCGGTTTCAACCAACGGCAGCCCCACAACGGCCGGATAGGACCCGACCAGCTTGACGACAAAACTGCCCGCAAGCCCCTGGATGGCGTATCCACCGGCCTTGCCGCGCCACTCGCCCGAGGAAATGTAATCGTCCATGTCCTTGCGCGACAGGCGCTTGAAACGCACACGGGTTTCCACAAGCTTGGACCGAACCTTGCCGTTTGCCTCTGCGACGGCCACTCCGGTGAACACCCGGTGGCCGCGGCCGGACAAGAGAGACAGGCACATGAGCGCCTGATCGGTCAGTTCGGCCTTCGGCAATGCCCGGCGGCCGACCGCAACCACGGTATCGGCAGCCAGAACCACACTGTCCTGCATGGTTTCCGACGCATCGGCCATCTGTCGAACGGCTTCAGCCTTGGCCCGCGCCAGGCGCAGCGCAAGACTGCGCGGCGTTTCGTGCTTTTTCGGCGTTTCGTCGATATCGGCCGGCAAAAGGTGATCCGGCTCCAGTCCGATCTGCTGCAGCAGCGCGAGGCGGCGCGGCGAGGCGGAGGCCAGGATCAACTGAGGGGCATTGGTCATTTAAGAGCGAGCCTTGCAGCCGGGGTCACCATGAAGGAACCGCTTACTTGAAGCGGTAGGTGATCCGCCCCTTGGTAAGATCATACGGGGTCATTTCGACAAGGACCTTGTCACCCGCCAGGACGCGGATCCGGTTCTTGCGCATACGCCCTGCCGTGTGGGCGATGATTTCGTGATCATTTTCCAGTTTTACGCGGAACGTCGCATTCGGCAACAGTTCTGTTACGACGCCCGGAAACTCCAGAGCTTCTTCTTTGGCCATTTGATATCCTGAATAAAGCGGGCCCTGCCCGCGGGTGCGGGGGAAACTAACGGATTAGCAACAGAAAGTGAACCTTTCTTTCCACCGCTATGCAAAGAAACTGCCAGATCTATTGCTTCACCCTTGGCAAGTTACATTTCCTGCGCGGTCAGAACCGGAAAACCCGGCATTTGCCTGCTGTTCACGCCACTCGTCTTCAAGCAATGCATAAAAGAACTCTTCGTCCCAACCGCCCTTGAACAGGGCATGTTCGCGAAAATGGGCCTCCCTGCGCATCCCCAGACGCTCCATCACACCCCAGGAGCCATCATTGCGGGCATCACAACTGGCGAAGATGCGATGCAGATTGAGATCCTCAAACCCCATGCACAGCAGCGCGCGGCCGGCCTCCGTGGCATAGCCCCTGCCCTGGTACTGTGGATTCAAGGTGAATCCGATGGTTCCCTGGCGGGCCTCGACATTGGTCACGCGAAGGGAGACGTCACCGATGAGTGCGCCGTTTTCTTTGCTCTCGACCGCGAAAGCCAATGTTCCTTCTCCGTCCAGCCGGCGCATTTCTGTCCATTCGGTCAGCTTTTTCCGGATCTTCTCCAGGCTTCGTGGTTCCCAAAACTGGTAACGCGCGACCTCCGGCAAAGACTGGTAGGCATGAAGAGCCTCAGCATCGCAAGCTTCCATAGGTCGCAGCACCAGCCGGTCGGTCAGGACCGGAGAGGTAATCTCGTATTTCATTCGTTTCCTTCAGGTTCAGCCGCTTGGTGGCGGGGCCCAGTCAAGGCGCTTCTTGATGCGCATCATCAGTTGATCGCGCACGGCCCGATATTCGTCCAGGATCTGTTCCCGGCTGCCGGTGGCAAGGGTTGGATCGAGTGTCGGCCAGTATTCCACCTCGACCGCTTCCGTTCTCGTCATGTCGAGGGCCTTGTGGTGCGCTTCTGGAGCGAGAGTGACCACAAGATCGAAACCGGATTCGTCCAGGTCCTCGAAGGTCTTGGGAGTGTGCCGGCTCATGTCGACGCCGATTTCCGCCATCACCGCATCCACGAAGGGGTCAACCTTGCCGGATCGCACTCCGGCCGAGCGAACATAGATCTGGCCCGGGAAGAGTTTGGCTGTCAGCGCCTCGGCCATAGGCGAGCGTACGGAATTCATTCCGCAGGCAAATAGCACCGCAGTCGGACGCATGCCCGGCCCGGCCATATCTGTCAGCCCTTCCAGTGCAAGGCGTAAACGAGGGTAAACAGCCGCCGCGCTGTCTGCATGTCGACTTCTATCTTCCCTTCAAGCCGCTCCATCAAAATGGCAGAGCCTTCGTTGTGAACGCCGCGCCGCCCCATGTCGATTGCCTCGATCTGGCTTGGCGTCGCGTGACGGATCGCCTCGTAATAACTGTCGCAGATCAAGTCGTAGTCCTTGACGATCTTGCGCAGTGGAGACAGCGACAGAACATGGGTGACGACTTCGATGTCATCATCGGTCCTGATGCGGAATACCAGCTTCTTTTCGATCACCGACAGATAGAGCACGTAGTTGGCGGGCGGATGCCCGACCGGCTGGAACGTGTTTTCCTCAATCAGGTCGTAGATCGCAACGGCGCGGTCGTGTTCCACTTCCGGCGTCGAGCGAGCGATGGAGGCTTCGTCCAAAACCACGTCGACCAGCCTGCTGCCGGTTTTCTGCGGTTCGGGATCCGGTTGCGGTTCGCTCATCTGGTCGAAGCCTCTTGTTCAAGTCGGGAGCTACATATTCAGCCTGATGGAAACAGAGCGCGCATGCGCCGACAACCCCTCAGATTCGCCAAGAGCGATTGCCGCTGGTCCGAGCTGACGCAGATTATCCGCATTGCATTTCAGGATCGAGGTGCGTTTGACGAATTCCAGCACACTCAAGCCGGAAGAAAACCGGGCAGAACGGGCCGTCGGCAACACGTGATTGGACCCGCCGACATAGTCGCCGATCGCTTCAGGCGTATAATGCCCCAGGAACACGGCTCCGGCATTGCGCACCTTCTTCAACAGCGCTTCCGGATCGGTGACGGCCAGCTCCAGGTGTTCCGGGGCGATCCGGTTTGCAAGCGGCATTGCGGCCTCCAGGTCGTCCACCAGGATGATGGCGCCGTAATCCTGCCAGCTTGCGCGGGCGACGTCCTCGCGCGGCAGGGTTTTCAGCTGAGCCTCGACAGCAGCTTCCACCTGGTTCGCAAGGTCATCACTGTCGGTGATCAGGATAGACTGGGCGGCCGTATCGTGCTCGGCCTGGGCAAGCAGGTCGGCTGCAAGCCAATCGGCATTGTTGCCGCTGTCCGCCAGGATCAGCACTTCGGACGGGCCGGCGATCATGTCGATGCCGACCGTGCCGAAGACACGACGCTTGGCGGCCGCCACAAAGGCGTTGCCCGGTCCGACGATCTTGGCGACCGGGGCAATGGTTTGCGTCCCATAGGCAAGCGCCGCGACAGCCTGGGCCCCGCCAATGCGGTAGATTTCCGTGACGCCTGCAATTCTGGCAGCGGCCAGCACCAGCGGGTTCAACACCCCGTCCGGGCTCGGCACCACCATCACGATGCGTTCCACGCCTGCAACCTTGGCCGGTACCGCGTTCATCAGAACCGAACTCGGATAGCTGGCGGTGCCACCGGGCACATAGATGCCAACCGCCTCGACCGCAGTCCAGAGCGAGCCCAGTTCCACGCCGATGGGGTCCGTATAGCGGTCGTCCTTCGGCATCTGGCGCGCATGGTGGGCATGGATGCGGTCGTGGGCAAGTTGCAGGGCGTCCAGCGTCTCTTGCGGCACCTTCGCAAGTGCCGCATCAATCTCGGCAGCGGAAACCGTCAGCTCGGCCATGCTCTCTGCCTGCAGTCGGTCGAACCTCGCCGTATAGTCCAGGACGGCCTTGTCGCCTTCCCTGCGCACATGCTCAAGAATGTCCCGGACGATCTGATCGACATCCTCCGACACTTCCCGTTTGCCGGAAAGGAGCGCCTTGAACTGGTCCTCAAAGCGGGCGTCTTTGATGTTAAGGCGTAGAACCACGCGTTTCTCCATCCTGTGCGGTGCCGGGCACCGTCTGTCATTCCGTGCGGGGTGTTAGCCGAGATCGTGCTGCGGCAGGTTCGGCGTGGACCAGGCAGCTCCCAGATCCGACAATTGAGCCTCGATACACTCGACCTCGAGCAAGAGGCTGCCGCCGCCCGCAAAGGCGAGCTGGATCGTGCCGGCGGGCTCTTCTCCCGGCTCGAAGGTGACGGCGAGCAGTTCCAGAACGGCGCCTTTGGCCTTCTGGTTGATGTTCTGCGCCTTCATGGCCTTGACCTGGGCAAAGGCCAGCGCCGCGCGCCGGCGCTCGTGTTTCTTCGACCTCTTGTCGGCTTGCTTGTCCCAGACGAACCGGTTCATCACGAACACGGCCTTCTGCTCGTTCGGCAGATACCGGATATCCGCGACGGTGATCACGGCGTCCTGCAGATGGGCGGAGAGAACCTGAAGGTCTTCCTGGTCAAGGGCGGCAAGTTTCAGCTGATCCATTTGGTCTTGTTCTGATCCGGTCATGCGTTGTCAGGCAGGACGCATATAAGCGTTTTCTGCCCGGTCCCAAGGCTGTTGCCTAATGGGGAATAACAGATTTGGCAATCTCCAATGCCGTGAAAGAGGCCCGGCAGCAGCAAGGACCCCACCGACGGCCCTCATGTTATGCTCAAGGCCCCTCGTCCACACGCTGGCGCAAATCCGACTTGATCTCATCCAGCGAGGCAATCCGCTTGAAGATCCGCCGGCCGAGCCAGAGCCCGAAGACCAGCAGAAAAAAGCCGAGCGACGGCCCATAGGGTGCAGGAACGAAGACGACGGCGAACAAGGCCGCAAAGGCAAAGGCCAGCTGGACCAGAAAACGGATTGTCTGTGCATTCATGCAGTCGCTCCAACATCTTCCCGCAGGCCATTCCAACACCATTCAAAGCCGGCCCGCAGCGTCCTTCCATCTTGCAATCAGGGCATGCATTCTGGAAAGTATCTCCGGGACCCTATCATCACACGAACGCTCGGGCACGAAATGCTGAAACGATTGACCTGTCTCGGACTGCTGGCAGGCAGCCTGTTCTTCTTTCCGGCACATCCCCGGGCCAAGGCACAGGACTTCACAGAAAAGGTGCTCGGCGAAACCATCTACGTGCCGGCCTATTCCCGGGTCTTTTCCCACCCGAACCGGTCCGACCTTCTGGCAGCAACGCTTGCGGTTCACAATGTCGACCCGGAAACCACAATCACGCTCCAGCAGATCGATTATCACAACGAGGACGGCATCTTGTTGCGCAAGCTGCTGGAGACACCGCTGGACATGGCTCCCCTGCAGTCGAAGTCCGTGCTGATCCCGATCAACGATACCACCGGCGGTGTCGGCGCAAATTTCCTGCTCGTGTGGTCGTCGCAGAGCCCTGCCCTCAGCCCGATTGCCGAAGCTATCATGACCAGCGGCAGCGGCGGCCCAGGCCCGTCCTTTACCTCGCGAGGCCGTGTGATCAAACGGCGCGGGGCGGAGTAGGTTTCAGGAAAGCAAACCATCCAAAGGACGGCGTGTGTCTTGTCACCGCTCGCAAACCGTCGTTGCCGGACCTGATCCGACAAATGGCATCATATTCAGGCAGACGGTGTTACGGGCAAAGAGTTCAGCTCCGCAGAGCTTTCTCCGCGTTTCAACCGGGCAGACAAAAACCTGCCCTGGCCTTCAACAAAGAAAATCAAAGCTTGATCAGGCCGAGATGCGCTCGATCTTCGCGCCGCAGCGGGTGAGCTTGTCTTCCAGACGCTCGAAGCCACGGTCGAGGTGATAGACGCGGCTGACCGTCGTTTCGCCTTCCGCGGCCAGACCGGCAATCACCAGCGACACGGACGCCCGCAGATCGGTTGCCATGACCGGTGCGCCACGAAGCGTGGAAACGCCGTCGATGGTCGCCGTGCGGCCGTCCACATGGATCTGTGCGCCGAGGCGGGCCAGTTCCTGCACGTGCATGAAGCGGTTTTCGAAAATGGTTTCGGTGATCCGGCTTGTGCCGCCTGCCATTGTCATCAGGGCCATGAACTGGGCCTGAAGGTCGGTCGGAAAGCCCGGGAACGGCTCGGTGGTGATATCCACCGGCTGGATGCCGTTGCCGTTTCGGTAAACCTTGATGCCGTCTGCAGTCTGCGTGATGTCCGCACCGGTCTGGCGCAGGGTTTCAAGCGCCGATTCCAGAAGGTCCGAACGGGCTCCCTGCAGAAGAACGTCGCCGCCGGTCATGGCAACCGCCATGGCGTAGGTGCCTGTTTCGATACGGTCCGGAACGACGGCATGATGCGCACCATGAAGGCGCGGCACACCCTGGATGCGGATGGTAGATGTCCCCTCGCCTTCGATCTTCGCACCCATGGCCTTGAGGCATTTGGCAAGATCGACCACTTCCGGCTCGCGCGCGGCATTGACGATTTCCGTCTCGCCGCTGGCCAGCGTCGCCGCCATCATGATGGTATGGGTCGCGCCAACGGATACTTTCGGGAACTCGACGCGCGCACCTTTCAGCCCGCCAGGAGCCTTGACGATCACATAGCCGCCGTCGATCTCGATATCGGCGCCGAGCGCTGCCAGGCCATCGATGAAGAAATCCACCGGGCGTGTGCCGATCGCGCAACCGCCGGGCAGCGACACACGGGCTTCGTGGCTGCGGGCCACCAGCGGACCGATAACCCAGAAGCTGGCACGCATCTTCGAGACAAGTTCATAGGGCGCGGTGGTGTCGACAATTTCCCGAGCCGTCAGGTTCAGTGTCTGCCCGGCCAGATCGTCCTGTCCGCTGCGCTTGCCGTTGACCGAATAATCAACACCGTGGTTGGACAGGATCTGCATCAGCTGAGCGACGTCGCGCAGGCGCGGCACATTGGACAGTGTCAGGGTCTCGTCCGTCAGGAGCGATGCGATCATCAGCGGCAGTGCCGCGTTCTTGGCACCGGAGATCGGAATGACACCATTCAGCTCCGCACCGCCAACAACCTTGATACTGTCCATGTTTTTCCCCGAACAAAACCGTGCAGAGCGCACGGCCATCCCTTTGCAAACGTCAATAAACTCACATCAAGCGTGCGGTCTACACGCAACTTATGGCCCATGCAAGGCAGGCAACCGGCGGCAAGCGGGCAAATTCTGGGCCACGGGTTTCGGACCCGCGGCCCGATTTACCGGCCTCAGTCGATGTCCCGCGTCCTGGCTGCAGACTTGCGGCGGCGCAGATTGGCCCTCAAGGCTTCGGCCAGCCGGTCGTCGCGGGATTTTGCGCCCGCTTTGTCAGCCGGCTTTTCATCCCGTTTTTTACCGGTTTTGTCGCCGTCGCTTCCAACGGACTGGTGCTGCTGGTCTTTGTCGGCCATGGTGCGCCTGTATGATGATGTCGTCATCCACCTGTCTAGCAACCTGCCCACAGTTTGCCTAGGCATCCTGCCCATTCTCAAGAACAGACGGGATGCGTTCTCTTATCAACTGATAAGGTCTCTGCCCCTTCAAGGGCATCCGGCCTTGAGCACCGCTCCGGTATCAGATGAGGACCCGCCGCGCTGCCGCACGAAGGCCCGCACATATATGCCTGTGTGGGCCGGCACACCTTGCTGTGCCCGGCACCTGCCTCCCGGCCAAGCACTCCACTTCTCCAGCCACCTCCTCTGCCGCCTCGCTCCGGAACCGGATGCCGCACCAGGCCTGAGATCATCAGTCCGCTTCTCACCAGAGCTATTGAGATTGCTTAATATCCACAGACGAAACTGGCGCAAAAGCCGAGGCTTTCCGCTGCTATCTTGTCAATCGCCCATGCTTTGTCCGAATGGGGCACAAGATGGCGGAAAAAAATCCCAAAACACTGCTTGCGTCCTAGATGCTCTTATGGCAAAAGCCCCCTCATTCCGGTCGGCACCGCTGATCGGCACCAGCACTTGCGTCTCGCAACTCAAGCTTTTCAAGCAAAAAGTTCGACGCCGCGCCTGTCCTCAAGACAAGCCAGATGCTGCCGTAGCTCAGGGGTAGAGCACTCCCTTGGTAAGGGAGAGGTCGAGAGTTCAAATCTCTCCGGCAGCACCATCAAAATTCCCAATAAATTCAATAAATTCTTTAATTCCGAAGACTTATCCCAACCCCCACTTTATTCAAGAGAGTATTTTGCACCGCAGTCAGTTCGGCTGGACATATTAACGACGCAACGCTTCGCAGAAGAACTACTTACAGTTAACTACAAGTTTCAAAGTACGACAATCACGAAATGTTCTAAAATGCACTTAGGATAGATAGAAATATCTAAATTGATCCATGATATGATGAGCACGTCATTCACCGAGATGCATCTGGATTTTTTAGCCTATAAAGACCTGAGTAAATTCAACACTCAGTTAGAGTCGGGCAATCGACCAATGAAGCTTGGTAGGTGCGGGGAGACTTGCCGAGATATATGAGCATTACCACTCAGACTGGAAATAAGTTGCTTATTAAGATAGCAAGCAGTTACATAATCACTGAATTTTCGTGCAAATTATATGGACCCCAAGCCAGTCATGGATTAATCACAACCAGATTAATTGGCTATCATCGCCGTTAGCCCCACTCAGAAAGTGCAGAAGCAAAAATAGAGGTAGTATGACTGACAATCACGAAGAAAACGACGCTCAATTGTTAAAAATGATTGAAAGCCTATCTCACAAAATTGACAAAATCTGCAATCACATTGAATTTCTCCAGGGATCTATTTTTGCAATTGAGAAGTTTCATGCTCAGGAAGATAGTATATTTTCTTTTAATTACAAAAATAAATTAGTTAAAATGTATCTTCCTGAAGGGAATTATGATTTTTTGCAACGCGAGATTATTCGGCGACGAAATTTTTATCAAATAAAGATACTTAGCTACCTGTTGAATATCGGAATCGACCTTAAAAATCTTAATGTGATTGATGTAGGGGCTAATATTGGCAATCATTCGATCTTCTTTAGTATGATATGTGGAGCAGGCAAAGTCTTTTCATTTGAGCCGAACGAACATGTACTTTCTATCTTCGAACAAAACATCTACCTAAACAATCTCGAAAACATTGTTCTCCATAACATAGCACTTGGTTCTGGTAGTGGGCGCGGTTCCTTACACGAAAATAATTTTTTCAATATTGGCGGAAATGAAATACAAGAAAATATAGATGGAGAAATCCAAATTGATAGCATCGACAATCTCTTTAGAGAAGAAAAAGTCGGCTTCGTAAAAATCGACGTGGAAGGTATGCTAGATAAAGTGGTCGGAGGCGCAATCGAAACAATTAAAAGGGATAAGCCAATATTGCTGCTGGAGGCTTTTGGTAGTGAAATTAACACTATAAAGTCACTATGCGACAATCACAATTATTACGTAAAAAAGTCATTTGGCTCAGACTTCTTGCTACTTCCGATCGATGAGGATAGTAGTGAAAATGAGTAAATTTAAGCTTTCTTCTTTTATTGAAAAGAGAAGCCCAAAATGGCTAAAGAATCAGCCTTGGGCTGTAGAGACCTACAACTATATCTTCAAAGGCGACGAAGGTGAACCAGCAGCTTCTCCTACGAGAACGCTTCATCCCGACATCACTGCATTTACTACGTTTGGCGGTGGCAATAAGGTAGGTCTTATCGTTGTCTCCCATAGGAATCTTCTGATTGACGCGAAAAATGATGAATTTAATCCAATTCTGCTAAAGATAGATAACTTATTTGAAGATTCTATAATTTCGATACTAAAAACTAGACTCATTTCAGCTATACTTAAATGTGAAAAAGACTTTGAAATGGGCGTACTGTCCGTTGCGCTCCTGGATGACTCAGTACCTTATAAAGACGTAATAGCTCGAGCGGTTGCGGAAATTGGCTTTGATTGCCTACCGATGTCGGAATACACGAGATCATACCAACCTATTGATATAAGCAAACCCTTGGAAATGAAGGTTCGAAATGTAATATACCATTGCGGCCTTCACTATAATAGAAAACCAACGTTCTTATTCACTGACAAACTAAATGACGACAACATCATTTGGAATGTCGTACGATACGCAGAAGGAACTGGTAACCCGGTCGTAATCGTAGATGTGTCGAAAAAATTTGAAAAAAACTATGACAAATATTTATCTTTTTCTAATGTAGGTGTCCTATCAGGAAAAATATTCAGCGACGATGAAGTCACCAATCTGCTTCAATCAGGCTTTGCTGGCTTTCTTACGGAAGTTGATAAAATAGCTCTTTTAGATGACCTCTTGTATTTGGGAACGAACAGGCTCTATTTTCCTAGCGCAAGCATTTGTGGACTGCGTGATATCTCATCAACATTTTTCCTTTCTAACCTTCTAAGTGAATGTGACCAATCATTTGAGCAGTACAAGCAATTTATGAATAGCGGTGTACACAGTGTTTCTTTAGCTAATAAACTCGACAACTTAGAAGTCATCAACGGTGTGCAAAAATACATTTTAGAGGCTACTAAATCTAAAGGAAGAACATTTGGTGGAAATAGGTACTCTCTATCTGACGAAAGCGCACGTAGTGACATTTTTCTAAGGTGGGGCACTTCTCTGAGCCGCACTAGGAAAAAGTTTGACACCAACTCTAAGAAGCTTGGTAGACCGTACTTTCAAATTGAAGATGGGTTCATTCGATCAATTGAAATAGGCGCGACAGGTAGTCCAGGACTATCTTTTTTGTGTGATGATCTGGGCGCATATTACGATGCACGCTCAGAAAATAGATTCCAGCAAACACTGAATAGCGATTGGACGCCTACTCCAGAACTCGCTCGAATAGCGTCAGATTTTCTGATTTCTTATCGAAAGAAACGTCTATCAAAGTATAATCATGCTCCCGACCTTTCACTCGACCAGTATAGAGATGAACGGAAAAAAATACTTCTAATAGACCAACGTTTCGGCGATGCTTCAATTAAATCTGGCCTAGCTGATGAGCAATCATTTAACAGGATGCTACAAACGGCGATCTTGGATCATACAGACCATGACATTATTTTGAAGCGACATCCAGATGCCACAGTAGGCGGGATGAGTAGCTATTTTTCCAATTCAAGAATAGCATCATTTAGATCGTTAGACAGAGTCCACTTAATAGACACTGAAGTTAACCCTCATTCGCTATTCGACATAGTCGACAAAGTTTTTGTTGTGACCTCAGGAATGGGTTTTGAGGCATTGATAGCAGAAAAGCCAGTCAGGTGTTTTGGAGTACCATATTATAGCAATTGGGGACTAACGCATGACGAAGTTATTATTAGTTCTCGAACCCAGTCGCGTTCTATTGTGGATATTATTTGCGCCTTGTGGCTTGAAAGTTCACTATACGTGGACCCTGAATTTGGAAATTCTATCCCCGCGAAGCAGTTTGTAGATCGTTTCTCAAAAACGGTTGAGGCCTACAGAAAAAAGTAAAATGAGCACACTAGTCTTATGCACCTGCACTTCTGAACTGAACCTACTCTTAAAAAATACAAGGATTTCTAACGACGGCATTTTTGCTGTTTATGGTCTCGACCGCGAGAGTGTCAATATAGATCAAACTTGTATACTTATAAACGAGATGCATCAAATTGCTTCGTTACCATTCGAGGTGCAGCGGATTATTTTTGTTGGTTCACCCAACGTCGATCAATTTCGTGAAGCAATTTTTCAAACATTAAACCACGCTGTTTCTAGTATTTACGTTTTTTTTGAAAATAACCTAACACCAATTTCGGATCACTTCTCAAACAGAAAAGCAATAAGAAAGAAAATATTTCTTATTTACCCAGGAAAGCTACTCCCGATTCGAAACGGATCTGCAATGCGATGCTTTGATATAGCGGTATCGCTATGCACAAAAACTGATCTTACGATATTTATTCCTGCTGGAGTAAAGATTCCTAAAAAGTACCGTACACTCCTATACGCAATGGGGGTCACTTTCCAAAGCTACCGTACAAATTTGAAAGCAAGAATAAAAAACAAAATACAAAATTCTCTCTTAAAGTTTATCCGTCGAAAAGACGACTATATACCAACTTATATTCGCCTCCTAGCGTGCAAGATGTCTGATAAAGATGTCCGTTCTATAAACGCTATGGATCCTGATGTACTGATTTGTTCTTACATATGGACGTACGACAACAGGTTTAAGGTAAAAAGACTTTTTGTTGACACACATGACGTTATGCAAGATCGCGCTGCAAGTATACTAACCAATAGCGCAATTGATAGATGGCTTCTAAAAAAAGAGAAGGAAACTGAAGACGCGATTTTAGAAAAGGCAAATACCTTTCTTGCTATATCAAGGAAAGATTTTAATAGATTTAAGGAGTTGTCTCGAGATTGTAAATTGAAGTATCTTCCACCTAGCTTCAAATGGATCTCACCTATTGCTAAATCTAAAAAGTTGAACCTTAGAATTGGATTCTTTGGTGGTAGAATGCAGGCAAATGTCGAAGCGCTTAACGTGAGCATTCAGCAACTTAAAGAAGCAGGTTTTTTTCTAGCTGGTGGTACTTTTGTGGTAGCTGGCGACGTAGCAAAATTTCTAGCGTCAAACGAGCCCAACATAGTTAACCTTGGTTATGTTAAAAATCCAGAAGCGTTTTATAAGTTCGTGGACGCAGTTTTTGCCCCCATCACAGTAAAAGGCGGATTGAATTTTAAAATCTTTGAAGCACACGCAGCCCAAAGACCAGTGATCACAAATAGACTTGGGGCAGAAGAATTTAAATTTCATCCAAAAATTGAAGGCGTTTACATCTCGGAAACCGCAGATGAATTGAAACGTGCGATTGAATCTATATTCTCCACAAAACTACCTTGAACCGTTGCTCTAATCAAATGGCCCTTTATATTTTGAGAGTAGTTATTGCAACAATATTGTTTTGGCATTACTTTCATTCAACTCGATTGCTTCTTTTTATATTGAGGCGATCGATGAGGTTGCAGCAACGAAGGACACGAAAACTGGAGTGCTACACAACTTGCCCTCGGGGTGGACTAGAGTTTTCCGGACCAAATCAGGAACACGGGCTGGCTGCGGGTTCTGATTTCATCAGGTCCAACGGCACCTTGTTGCCGATGGCACCATGAGGTCTGTGTTCGTTGTAGTCCTTGCGCCAATCCTCCAACTTTTCAGCTCCATCTGCAACGCTCAGAAACCAGTGTGCATTCAGGCACTCCACCCTGAACCGTCCGTTGAAGGCCTCGATGAAAGGCGTCGTCCGTCGGTTTCCCCGGCCTGGAGAAGTCGCGTAACGCCCCTTCGATAGGCCCATAGATCGGGGTCTCGCGAAATGAACTCAGAGCCTTGATCGATGCGGATTGTCTTCGGATAGCCAATACGGGTGCAGACGGTTTCCAAGGTTCTCACCACATCCTCGCCGCAGTAACTGAAGCGGGGATTAAGTGTCGGCACATAGCGGGAGTAGGTGCCGCTCACTGTCAAAACGCGGATCCGACCGGTCGCGAGCTAGTCATGCACAAAATCCATGGCCCAGACATCATTCGGTCCAACAGCTTCCTGCCTGTCTTCCCGGAAGCTTGGGATGCTTGTTCCTCAGTTGCAAGCCCAACTCGTTGTAGATCCGCCGTGTTTTCTTCATGTTGATGAACCAGACTTCCCGAAGCAACAAAACATGCACGCGCCGGTATCCGAACCGGACGCGGGTTTGGCAAATCTCCCTGATACGCTGTTCCAAAGCGGCCTGCCCGGATCGACGGGATTCTGTTGCGATAGGTCGTCGGATCAAACCGGATCACCGCGCAGGCACGGCGAATGGCATCGACCAGTCCGATCGTATCTCGTCGACCAGCATTCTCTTCCGGGCAGGCTTCAGAGCTTTCGTTTGAAGATGTCCTGAAGCATGTCCTTGTCGAAAGACAGGTCCGCGACGATCTTCTTCAGTCGCGCATTCTCCTGCGCCAGCTCCCGAAGCCGCTTCATCTCTGACGACATCAGCCCCGCGTACTTCTTCCGCTAGTTGAAATAGGTCGCATAAGTGAGATTTCCGGGCACATCGCACGGTTTCTGTATTCTTTTTGGAGTCACAAACAGCACCGCAGCTGATTGTGCTGCGTCACGTTCTGTCCCTAACATTGTAATACATCAAGACCATGACAGACCACGCTCCAGCCAACAGCAAAAATGAGGCAAGAGAATATAACAAACGGTGTGGATACTGTGCGTCTTCTGAGAGGGTCGGCTGGATGAATGTCGCAAGATAAAGATGTTTGCTGTCAGCCTCCTGACGAGCCGTTTCCAGGCTGGCAAGTGACGTTACATACAGTTGCTGTGCAAATTCTTCTTCCAATGCAAGTTCCGAATAATCAGCAAGACGGAAGGAAAGTGCTGTCCTGTTCGTACCTGAAGAGCCAGACGGCGATGTACCGGAGCCAAGGCGTTCACGTGCACTTGAAATCTGACCTTCCAGGGCTTCGATTTGCTGGTTCAGCAGCCGGATGCGCGGTGAGTCCTCGTCCAGGTAACTCATCAGGGTCTTTTTTTCCGCTTCCCGGCTTGCCCTTTGTTGATCCAAACCGGCAATCATTTCCGAAGCCAAACGCGCATTTTCTTCCGGGCTGACTTCCTGTGTCTCATTCCTGTATGCAAGCATTTGCTTGCGAATTGCTTTCAGGCGTGCCTCGGCGCGCGCAACGCTTTCTTCCGCAAAACGTACGGTTTCTCGCCTGTTTGCCTCTGAAAGCTGATTAACGAGTATTTCGCTGCGCTTGAGGATTGCCTTGGCGATCTCGACCGAATCCTCAGGTCGGAAGCTGCGCACTTCAACCTGAATGACCCCTGAGGTCGCATCAAAACTGACGTCGACCATGTCGTTCCAGTAACTCAAGCGGTCTTCAATCGGCAGATCGCTGCCCATGCTGAACAGAAAATCCGAGGATTCGCGATTGAAGATGGTCTGCAAATCCAGATTTTCCGGAAGGTCCTCCAACACGGATTGGCTTTGGAGATAGTCCGTAACGATATAGCTATTCGAAGTTGCCGACTCGCCTCCGGCATTTCCCATCACCATGCCAAGCACTTCAGTCGCCGCGACGGGCTGGGAACTGCGGACAGCAAATGCCGTCATGCTGTGATATTGGTCGCTTGCCCAGAAAAACATATAAGCGGAAAATGCGGCGGCAGGCATTGCAACAAACAGCATGAAGCCCAACAGGATCATCCTGTGCCGCATCTTGGTCGCGGATTTCGCGGTCGCCCCTGGCAACGCCAGATCAAGCAGCTTCTGCGGATCGAGGCCGGACTTTTTCAGCCTCGTAATGAGTTTGCCGTCCTTCGATTTTGTCTTGGCGACGGCAGCTCCCTTTTTCGACGGAAGATTGAACACCGTTCCCTGACTGATCTCGTCGGTTTTTTCTCCAGGGATTTTTTCGACAGCTGACATGTTCAATCAAACCTTCAAGTAATCAGAGACCGGCCTATCGGCGTGCCATGTTGTCATTGTGCATGTTAATTGCATCGTCAATATCGTTAAAAAAGGTTAAGTTCCCATCTTCTAACACAATTCCAGTCGTGCAGTACTCTTTAAGCGAAGCATTTGAATGAGACACCATGATGATGTCGGAATTCTGGAGTTTTTCTTCAAAAACCAGTTTGCATTTTTTTCTGAAGTTCGAGTCGCCGACTGCGGTGATTTCGTCAACCAGATAATAGTCAAAATCGATCCCCATGCTGACGCCAAAGGCCAGCCGCGCCTTCATCCCGGAGGAATAGCTTTTCACCGGCATGTAGTAGGATTTTCCGAGTTCGGCGAAATCCTGCACATAATCGACCAGCGCTTCCGTGTCGTGTCCATAAATGCGGGCAACGAAGCGAACATTCTGCTCTCCGGTCAACGATCCATTGAAACTGCCCTGAAAACCGAGAGGAAACGACACGTTGGCGAGACGAATAATCCGCCCGGAAGTGGGCTTGATCGTTCCAGCAATAAGCCTGAGGAGGGTGGATTTACCGGCGCCGTTGCGGCCAAGCAACCCAATGCTGTTGCCTCTGGGAACAGTGAACGACACATCCTTGGCGATATAACGCATCTCTCCCTTGAGCTTGAAGCGTTTGGTAAGACGATCCAATCTGATCATTTCGGCTCCCGCAGTTGTGCATCATAAAGCCAAACCAGAAAGAAGCCGAAAACAATCGAAAACACGGTTAGCCCTACGATGTAAGGCATGTCGACATAAGAAGCCCGGTAGGTAGGATAGAACCCGGTTCGGAAAAGGCCAATAATATGAACCAACGGGTTCCACATGAGCCATTCCCTGAAAGGATGCGGAACGGTGTCTGGCAGGAAAAACACTCCGGAAACTATGAATGCCGGCCGGTTAATAATTCCCCAGATCTGCTGGTAGGTACTGCTCAAATGAAACCATACGATGTTCGAAGCCCCTACTCCTGCACCAAGTGCAATTGCAATCAGGGAAGCCAGGAAGATAGGTGCCAAGTCGATACGCTCAAACGGAACCACGAAATAAAGCACCCCAAAAAGAAGAGCATTTACGACGAAAAGCGTAGCTATCTGCAAACAAATTCGACCAATAATCGTATCATACGGTCGAACAACCGGGTAATTCAACAACGCTCTATTTGCCTCTACTGCCGAACCAACTTGCTCGGAAGTCGATCGATACATGTAAAACGCAATGTAACCGGTAGCAAAAAACAGTGTGAAACTTCTTCCCAGCGGCGGGACATGAGCGACCGCAGAGAACACTGTTGTTAGAATTGCAATCGTCAACACCGGATCCAGCACCGCCCACATGTAGCCGCCGAACTTGTTGCCGTAACGAGTGGTCATCTCGCGGACGATCAGGGCGAAAGTGATCGCGAATTGGCGTTTTAGGCCCTGGCGCAAAGGTTCTGAGTGCATGTTGCCAATCTGCAGTTACTGATCTCTGCTGACGCCCGGTCCGGACGTCAACCGGCTGTCTTGATTAGACCTTTAGTCAGTCCATGTCCATTTGGCGACAGATTTTAACATAACGGATTTCCGCACAGCAACATAGTGTCAGAATGTCACGATCACGGAACCTGTTTATTGGGTGCGATTACGCTGCGAATGGTCTGTACAAAGCAGTCATCCAAAATGCCATGTCCTGAGGACAAGCGGCTGACACCATTTTCCAGCTAATCCTTTTCACCTCACAGTCCTCACGGCTCAATGACTGACTTGCTCACGTTTGCTGGATGGACTGCATGGAAACCGGCCATTTTCCGCTTGCTTTTCCGTCTGTTCCCGCCTATCCCGCACCCCCATTCCATTTTCAGAGAATTACCGCGACCCGATCGCCTTGATGCACTCTGCGATCAAGTACGGCCGGACGAGTGCTGCACAGTCGTGAATCGGCAGTAGCACCGGCTTATCGTTTTCAAGAGGATTTCGCCATGAAACAGACCATCGGCCTCGACTTCGGCACCTCCAACACGGTCGCGGTTTCTGCGCAGGCAGTGGGGGCGACTGAGCCGATCAGTTTTGTTGATGGCAACGACAGTTTCACGTCGCTTCCGACCGTGCTCAGTTTTCTCGACCGTGGGCCGGCCAAGGCACTGAATGCGGAGGTTGGGCCCTGGGCGATCCGGCAGTTTCTGGAGAGCTTTGGGGACGTACGGTTCATCCAGTCGCTGAAGACGTTTGCGGCGAGCCGGGTTTTCAAGGGCACAGGCGTGTTCGGTGTCCGGTTTGAATTCGAAGACCTGATGGCGACGTTTCTGCTGCGGGCGTTCGAGCGGGCCGGAGCCGCGTTTGATCCGGCGGCGACGCGGCTTGTCGTCGGCCGGCCGGTGGAGTTTGCCGGGCACAATCCGGATGAGGCTCTGGCGATGGAGCGGTACCGCAAGGCGTTTCAGAAGGTTGGTTTTGAAGACATCCTCTTTGTGATGGAGCCTGTCGGCGCCGCCTTTTCCTATGCGCAATCGCTGGAACAGGATACGACCATCCTGGTTGCCGATCTTGGCGGTGGTACCACCGACTATTCGATCATGCGGTTCGAAACAGAAGCCGGGCACCTGAAGGCCACGCCGCTTGGCCGTGGCGGTGTCGGCATTGCCGGGGATACGTTCGATTACCGCATCATCGACAATGTGGTGCTGCCGAAGCTCGGCAAGGGCACCAGCTACCAGAGCATGGGCAAGATCCTGGAGATCCCGCCCAACCTCTTTTCCAATTTCGCCCGCTGGCACATGCTGTCGATCTTCAAGACCTCCGATGATTTCAAGGAAATGAAGAAGCTGCTGCGCTACTGCATCGAGCCGGAGAAGATCGAGCTCTTCATCGACCTTGTGGAAGAGGATCAGGGCTACCCGCTTTACAAATCCGTTTCGGAAACGAAGGCGCTACTCTCAACCGAAGACGAGGCGGAACTGACCTTTGCACCGCTCGGTTCGGACTTCCGGGCAACCGTGAAGCGCGCAGACTTCGACGGCTGGATCGCGCCGGACCTGAAGAAGATGGACCTGGCGCTTGACGTTACGCTGGAAAAGGCAGGCTTGAGCGAAGCCGATATCGACCGGGTGTTCATGACTGGCGGCACGTCCTTCGTGCCTGCCGTGCGTCGCCAGTTCGCCGAGCGGTTTGGGCAGGAGCGGATTTCCGGTGGCAACGAGCTGACGTCCGTTGCCAACGGCCTTGCGCTGATCGGCGCGCGGACGGATGCAGCCGACTGGGCGCTTGCAGCTTAAAGTCGCCCGCCTGGATCCGGCTGGCCGAGACTGGCTGAAAGAGAACAGCGGTTCAAACCGTCCTCGCCTTTCAAAAGCCTGGCGGCACCTGTAGCCACAGGCTTACGTCAACATTGTCCCCGGCTGCGATCTTCTCTTTCTTGCGCACGGCAGCCTTCACCGGCAGCAGGAACGAGCCGGACGCCTTGTCCGGCCAGATGGTTGTGCTCCATTCAGCCACGCCGATCCGCGCCTTTACCTTGATCATGCCCCAGGCTCTGCCTTGTCGGCCGCCGGTGAAAAACCGGATCTGTTCGGCACATGTGGCTGGCAATGTCACGAAGGTCCAGCCACCAGGACCGGCGGACAGCCAGAGTTCTCCAGAAAAATCAAGGCGATCAAGCATTTTGCCGCAGGCTCCTCCCCGCCAGACCTGTTTCGAAACGCTTTCGTCTGGCAGGACGGAACAACATCAGTCAATCAGATTGATATCCGCCATCAGGTCTCCTGCCGTCTCCTGAAGCGCATCACTCAAGGTTGCCGGATCCAACCCGCTCGGCAGGCGCAGGTCGGCTGAGGCCTTGAACAGCGCTTCTCCCTGCATGGATCCGGTGACGACTTCCGTTTCCAGGTGTTCGATGCTGACACCCTGTTCGGAGAGGACGCGAGTGATATCGCGAAGGATACCCGGGTGGTCCTGAGACACCAGGTCGAGATGGGCGAATGCGCCTTGCGGCAGTTCGGCACCGGTCTGGTCGGAGCGAAGCGTGATGTCTATGCCATCGGCGGAAAGGGCCTGCAGCTTTTCCACCAGTTCGTCAGCCCGCAACCCTTCGATCGCAATCCGAACGATGCCTGCAAATTCGCCGCCGAGCCGGGCCATGGAACTTTCGATCCAGTTGCCACCGGTGCCGGCGATAATGTCTGCCATCCGCTCGACCAGGCCAGGCCGGTCTTTTGCAATGACCGTAAAAACAAGATGAGTTTGCATGATGCCCCGCTTGCGCATTGGAACTCGACGTTCCTACTAGACAGTCTCAACGTGCTGAAAACAAGACTGCAAAATCTCATCTGCGGCTGTGGCCGTGGCGGCGGACAACCGTATAATAGCGACACTGATCCGGTTTCCCTCAAGACATGCTTGCAGATCCCCATTTCGTCTCAATTGATATTGAAAATCAGGTTTTCCCATGAAGCAGACAGATCCCCGCCGCGTCGACAAATTCTGGCTCACGCTCATCGAACGTCCGGCGGTATTCCTTGTTCTGGTGCTGATCGGCCTTGGCATGTTGCCGGTTGCGGTGTGGATGGACTTGCGCGCCGTTTCGGATGCCTCTCTGCGCTCTCAAGCGGTCGATCTGGACCAGGCCATCGGCAAGATCCGGACCTATTACGCGCAAAACGTGATTGCCAGGGTGCAGGAAGCGCCGGGCGACATAACCCCGACCCATGAATATCACGACACCCCCGGCGGCATCCCGATCCCGGCAACGCTCTCCATCGAGCTTGGCGAGGTGATCGGTGGAAACGACCATAATCTGCAATACCGCTTCGTGTCGGATCTGCCTTTCCTGGACCGTGGATCCCACAATCTGACGCCATTCGAGATCAAGGCGCTGAAGGATTTTCGCGAAAGCCGTGATCCGGCAGACCTGGAGATCGCCTATGAAGGTTCGATCTTCGACCGCAAGATCCAGATAGCCTCACCCGTCATGATGGGGGCGGCCTGCGTCTCCTGTCACAACAGCCACCCGGAAAGCCCCAAGACAGACTGGAATACAGGCGACGTGCGCGGCATCCAGGCGATCACCATCAGCCAGCCGATTGCCGCCAACCTATGGTCGTTCCGGTATCTGCTGCTTTATTTTGCCAGTGCCGGTGCCATCGGGGCCGCGGTCACGGCCCTGCAGTGGCACCAGGCGACCCGGTTTCACCGGATGAACGTCGACCTGGAACAGGCGAATACGGAAATCGCGCATCTCAACAAGCAGCTCACTTCGGAAAACCTCCGGCTGGGAGCGGAAATCGAGGTGGCCCGGCAGATCCAGATGATGGTGCTGCCGACGAAAGACGAGCTTGGCGGTATCCATGAACTGGAAATCGCGGCCTTCATGGAGCCGGCGGATGAGGTCGGCGGCGACTATTACGATGTGCTGCAGCTGGACGACAAGGTGAAGGTCGGCATCGGCGACGTGACCGGCCACGGTCTGGAAAGCGGTGTCCTGATGCTGATGGTTCAATCCATCGCGGTCGCCCTGCAGGAGCGCGGGCCGTCAGACCCGCGCCAGTTCCTGGTCGCGCTCAACAGCGCCATCTGCCGAAACCTCAAGCGCACCAAGACAGACAAGCATTTGACCCTGTCTTTCCTCGATTTCGAATCGAACAAGGTGACCTTGTCAGGGCAGCATGAGGAACTGATCATTTTGCGCGAAGATGGCCGTTGCGACATCATCGACACGGTCGATCTCGGCTTCCTGATCGGTCTCGACGAAGACATAGAACCCTTCATTGAAACCAGAGAACTGGCTTTCGGCCCGGGGGATATCATCATCCTCTACACGGATGGTGTTACCGAAGCGGAAGACCCGGACGGGGTGCTGTACGGCCTGGACCGGCTGGTCGCGAGCGCCCGCCAGAATGCAGCGCCCAATGCGGCGCGGGTGCTGGAAGGCATCCTGGCAGACCTCAAGGCCCATATCGATACGCAGACCGTTCATGACGACATCACGCTGATGGTGATCCGGCACAAGTAGAGGGGTGACAGCAGATGAATGCTGCCACCTGACACCAGACGCACAGAGTTTTTCAACATCACCCCGGACAATCACTGCGCTGATCCCGGACCTATTCGCAATACAGCTTGCTGAAGCCGGTGTTGCTTTTCTGAAGGCGCCACATCTCGCACTTGCTCTGGAAACGAGTGAGCCCCGGGTCTCCTTACGGTCGTCCGGGGTTACACCAATGGTTGCCACGAGGTTGGCGGTCATGACAGGCACCCATCCCAGGGGATGGGTGCCTGTTCAGGCGCTTTGCGTTTTCCTCAACCGATCGCCTTTCTCAGCATCGGCACACGTTTGACGACGAGATAATCCAGCGCCAGCACACTCAGCAGCGTGATGCCGACCAGCGGAAAGGCCAGAGACATGGCGAGCATCAGGATCATCGCACCGCGCCAGTGCGGCAGGTCGTCCGGTGTTTTCGGGGCAACGATGCGAAGGGCCGCCCCCTTCGGACGGCGCAGCCACCACATGACCAGCCCGCTGACACACAGAAAGATCACTGACAGGCAGAACAGGGTGTTGAGCACCACATTCCACAGGCCCATGTCGCCTTCGTGAAAGGCAACGCCGACAGCCATGCCCTTGGCCGGCAGCGAATAGTCCTTAAAGCCGACGTCTGCGAGGATCCGGCCAGTGTACCGGTCAATATGCACCGTGCGGTCGACCGTCGGGTTTTCCGAATCGTTGCTCATGGAATCCTGGTTGATAGTCCAGACCCCGGTCTCGCTGCCGGGGAAGTTGACCCGGAACCGCCCCTCATAGCCGATCTGCCGACCGAACGCGGCAATACTGTCCAGATCCACGGGCGTGCCCAGAGCTATTGCGTCGATGCCGGCGCCTGAACCGGACAGCGGCATCCTGGTCTGCTCCAGTCCCCAGGGCACATCCTTGATCGCGCCGTGGTTCATCGATGCGTGAGTATCATCGGAAAGGGGCACGTTGGACCATTTTTCGGCGGGAAACGTGCTCCAGGCCTGAACGAATTTCTCTCCCCAGACACCCGCCCAGGAAAGGCCGCTGACCAGGAAGACCAGCAGGACTAGAGAGACATAGGCCCCAATCACCTTGTGCAAGCTCTTCCAGAGTGCACGGCCACTGGTGCGAAAATCCGGCACCAAGGCGGAGCCGCTGCCCGCACGTGGCCACCACAGGTAAAGACCGGTCACGACCAGCACAATGGCAAGGCCGGCCGCGATCTCGATCAGGCGGTCGCCGACGTCACCTATCAGAAGTGTCCCGTGAATGTCGTTCAGGAGATCGTACCAGCCGTCGCGCCGGACCCAGCTCTCGATGACCGAGCCCGTATAGGGATCAACGGCAACCATGTAATTGGTGCCCGCATCCTCGACACGGAAGACATTTGCTCCCTCGGCAGATTTCGCGCCGATCCATTCCACCAGGTTTGCCTCCTCCCCGCGGGAGGCAAGCGCGGCTTCCGCCTGGCCTGACAGCGACACAGGTTCACCGGAAACGGCGACCCTTATGTATTCACCGTCACGGCCGTCGAGAATGGAAATATACATCATTGCAAGTCCGGTGACGGCCAGCATGACCAGAAACGGCACGACATAAAGACCGGCATAAAAATGCCAGCGCCAGGCGGCAAGGTAAAACCGGCTGGGGGTGGACGCATCCGTTGCGCCCGAAGAGATTTTGCTCATGGGATCTCCACACCGAAGCGCACCTGGCAGAAAAGGCCGGCTGGACTTCGGGTTCACATTATTCAGATGAAGGTTCGGGAAGATCAGACGATGAGCGGCGGTGCGCGAGCAAAGTTCCGGCCACGGGATGTGCTGGCAGTCCACACATGCGCGGAGAAAGACACCGGCTGGCGGGCGATCTCCTCCTGTCCGAAGACGAAGGAAACCTTGCCAGGAACCGCAAGGGCACCGATACCGGCAAAAACGCAGTGGTGTGAGGTTTTGTCGTCGGGGCTGTCCTGGTCGGATGCCGGCGGTATTTCAACGCCATTTGCATCCAGCGTGACTGTGCGCAGGCCTTCCGTCGTGCAGAGCGTGACCGTGAAGCCGCCATCCGCGCGCACGTCCGGCATGAAGCCTTTGGGAAGAAGTGCCGTCAGCACGAACGGCAGCAGCAGCAAAAGCCTGACTGCTGCCATCAAGTCCGGATATTTTCGCCGGAAGTGCCCCAAATTCACATCCTTCAGAAAGAAAGCGGCCCTTCTGTAATCCAATAGAGCCCGCAAGACAAACCATCGTTTAGCAAAGACGCAAAAGGCTGCGCCTGAACAGCAATTAATTGCTGCGAGGGGGTGGTCCGAACGTGCCAAATAATGTCGCTTTCATGCTTGATCCCCAACTGGCGCTCCCCTAAGGTGCCGCCACCTGACGGCGTCCCGTGGAGGGACTGAAAGCGATTCCGGATGAGGTTGACCCAAACAGGGGGCCAAGGCCGGAGCTGTCCAAGGCATCAGCAAATCAACCGGCCTGGCCGGCTTTTGCGCGTGTTTGCTTTCATTCTTCCCGACGCCTGTTGCCACACTGCCGATCCGGTATCAGCCACTGGGGAGAGACATGATCAGACGGACCATCCTTGCAGGCCTTGCCGCCGTGCTGCCTACCTCCGCCTTTGCCCATGGGGGCCATCTCGGCGAACTCGCCGGTCACTCCCACTGGGTCGGTGTAGCAGCCCTTGCCGGTGCCGCGCTCGTCGCCGGCATCATCGCCCTCAAAGACA
Source organism: Roseibium sp. LAB1 (assembly GCF_054658235.1). NCBI lineage: Bacteria > Pseudomonadati > Pseudomonadota > Alphaproteobacteria > Hyphomicrobiales > Stappiaceae > Roseibium > Roseibium sp. LAB1. Next base: position 598,669 of record NZ_BAAGIB010000002.1, read on the forward strand.
AGAAGCAGAAAAAAGCCGAAGACGCGCCAGAAGCTCGTCCGGAAGACGACGAGACTGCCGGAGAAGCGGCTCAATGAGCGAAAAACTCGGACTGATGATCTGCGGCCATGGCAGCCGTAACAAGGGTGCCGTGAAACAATTTGCCCAGTTGGCGGAAGGCCTGACGGCCCGGTTTCCCGACTGGCCGGTGGAATATGGCTATCTGGAATTCGCCAACCCGGTGATTCATGACGGCTTGAACAAGCTGCGCGAGGCCGGCTGCACCCGTGTGCTGGCCGTGCCGGGCATGCTGTTTGCCGCAGGTCACGCCAAGAACGACATTCCTTCGGTTCTGAACACCTATCAGGCCATGCACCCGGAAATGACGATCTCCTACGGCCGCGAACTGGCTGTCGACACGCGCATGGTGAAAGCCGCCGCGGCCCGCGTTCAGGAAGCGATCGACGCTGCAGACAGTGACGTGCCGCTGCACGAGACACTGCTGATGGTGGTCGGACGCGGGGCTTCCGATCCGGACGCCAATTCCAACGTCTGCAAGATCACCCGCATGCTTTGGGAAGGCTTTGGCTTCGGCTGGGCGGAAACCTGTTATTCCGGCGTCACCTTCCCGCTGGTCGGCCCCGGTCTCGAACATGCAGCCAAGCTCGGCTACAAGCGTGTCATCGTGTTCCCCTATTTCCTGTTCACCGGCGTTCTGGTGCAGCGGATCTATTCGACCACGGATGAAATCGCCGCCAAGCACCCCGAGATCGAGTTTCTGAAAGCCGGTTATCTGAACGACCACCCGCAGGTCATCGACACGATGGCCGATCGTGTGCAGGAGATCCTGCAGGGTGCCAATCTGATGAACTGCCAGATGTGCAAGTACCGCGAACAGGTGCTTGGCTTCGAGGCGGAAGTCGGTCTGGCCCAGGAAAGCCACCACCACCATGTGGAAGGCCTCGGCGCGGAAGCGGAATGCAAATTGTGCGATGAAATCTGCACCGGAGCCTGCGAAAAGCAGGTGCAGGCGGGCGGCCATCATCACCACGACCATGGTCACCATCATCACGATCATTCCCATGACAATGGTCATGATCACGCCCATCACCATGGGCACTCTCATGATCATGGGCATACTCACGGGCATGATCACGATCATGATCATCACCACCACCCCTACCCGCACGCAGACCATCCGCACGGCCCCCGGTCGTTGAACCGCGGAGACTGAGGCTGCCGTGAGCACCGAAACCATGCCGACCTACGACTATGAAAAGGATCCGGCGGCGATCTACCGCCAGTCCTTTTCCATCGTGAGGTCGGAAGCAGAGCTGTCTCATCTTCCCGACGGGCTGAAACCGGTTGCGGTGCGGCTGATCCATGCCTGTGGCATGACGGATCTGCCGCAGGACCTGGCCTGGTCGGAAGATATCCTTTCGGCAGCGCAGGACGCCTTCGCGCGGTCCGCGCCTGTGTTCTGCGATGTGGAAATGGTGGCCCATGGCCTCATTCGATCCCGCCTTCCCGCTGGCTGCGACGTGGTTTGCACGTTGAACGACCCCGCGGTTCCAGTACTCGCGAAAACCCTCGGCACGACCCGCTCAGCCGCTGCGGTCGACCTGTGGCGCGACAGGCTGGACGGGGCAATCGTTGCCATCGGCAATGCACCGACAGCCCTGTTTCACCTGCTTGAAATGATTGCGGCCGGTGGACCGAAGCCGGCGCTGGTTCTGGGCTTTCCGGTCGGGTTCGTGGGCGCGGCCGAATCCAAGGACGCCCTGGTCGCAAATCCGTTCAAGCTTCCATTTCTGGCCGTGCGCGGCCGCCGAGGGGGATCGGCCATGGCTGCGGCTGCGGTCAACGCCCTTGCCGCGGGCCTGCCGGAGGAAGCGTAAGATGGCGTCAGACCACCTGAAGGACGGCGGCAAAAAATCTACCCTGAAATCCGTGGGCAGCAAAAAACCCATGCGGTCGCGCGGTTTCCTGTCCCAGCCGGGTGGCTCGGCGAAGCTAACTGCAGACGATGATGGCGGTCAGCCGATCCGTCACCGTTCACGCGGTGCCCGGCACATTGCGCCAAGCGGCGACGGCAAGCCGCAGGATCTTTCGATAAAACCGGCAATCAAACCTTATCGTCTGGAGGACAAATGACCTCCGGCACCGACAAACGCCCTTGGCTGACGCTGGTCGGCCTGGGCGAAGATGGCGTTCTGGCACCGGGTGGCGAAGGCGCGCTGGCAGGCGCTGATATCGTTTATGGTGGCGCTCGCCATCTGGAACTGGCGGAGGGGATCACCGCCGAGAAGCGGACATGGCCGAGCCCCTTTGCCAGCGTGTTTGACGATTTGGCAGCGCTTTCGAACAAACGCGTCGCGGTGTTGGCAACGGGCGATCCCATGTGGTTCGGCATTGGTTCGTCCTTGCTGAAACATTTCAATGCGCAAGAGCTGATCGTCCTGCCGTCACCTTCTGCCTTCCAGCTGGCAGCCGCGCGCATGGGGTGGGCATTGCAGGAAACCGAGTGCCTGTCGGTTCACGGACGTCCCGTCGATCTGCTGCGGGCCTCGCTTTATCCTGGTGCGCGAATCCTTTGCCTCACCAGCAACGCGGATTCGCCCCGGCAGGTGGCCGATCTGCTGGCTGACGAAGGCTATGGGCGCAGCCGGATGACCGTGTTGGAGCATCTGGGTGGGCGCAAGGAGCGGCGTGTCGAAGGCACCGCTGAAGACTGGTCTGCCGGCGTCGACGATTTTCACACGCTAGCGCTGGAAGTGGTTGCCGACCCTGGAGTGCGTTTCCGGGCGCGGACACCCGGCCTTGTCGACGATGCCTTTCGCCACGACGGCAAGATGACCAAGCAGGACATCCGCGCCATCACCCTGGCCGAGCTTAAGCCCCATCCCGGCGCGCTCCTTTGGGATGTCGGTGCGGGTTGCGGCTCGATTGCCATCGAATGGTTGCGGGCGGCCGAGCGTACCCGGGCCATCGGACTTGAGCCTCATGTGGAGCGACGGCAAATGGCCGCCGAAAACGCTGTTGCACTCGGCGTTCCGCACCTGGAACTGCTGGATGCCACCGCTCCTGATGGTCTGGAAGGTCTGCCACAGCCGGATGCCATCTTCATCGGCGGCGGCCTGACGGCACCCGGTGTCGTCGGGGCTTGCCTTGCCGCGCTTGGCCCAGGCGGCCGGATTGTCGCCAATGCGGTAACCCTGGAAAGCGAAGCCATACTTCTCTCCGCCTATCAGTCTCATGGAGGCACTTTGAAGAAAGTTTCCGTTCACCGGGCAAGCGCCGTCGGCGGCTTGACCGGATGGCGTCCGTTGATGCCCGTGACACAGTGGAGCCTGACCAAATCATGACAGGCACGCTCTATGGCATCGGTCTTGGCCCGGGTGACCCGGAGCTGATGACCCTGAAGGCCCACCGTCTGATCGCCGGGGCCCGGGTGATCGCCTATCCCGCACCCGATACAGGCGAGAGCTTTGCGCGCTCGATTGCCGTCGGCGCGATCCCGAAGGGCGTGCGGGAAATCCCGATTGTCGTTCCGATGCGGGTCGACCGGTTTCCGGCCCAGGAGATCTATGACAAGGCCGCCGAGGAGATCGCCACCGTTCTGGCAAGCGGTGAGGATGTCGTGACCCTGTGCGAAGGAGACCCCTTCTTTTTCGGCTCGTTCATGTATCTGTTCGAGCGGCTGTCCGACCGCTTCACGATAGAAATCGTGCCCGGAGTTACCTCGCTGACCGCCTGTGCTGCCCAGCTGAGGCGGCCGCTGACGGCACGAAACGATGTGCTCACCGTTATTCCCGGTCCGCTTCCGGACGCGGAAATCCGCCGCAAGATCGAAGAAGCCCAGGCGGTTGCCATCATGAAGGTCGGCCGCCACCTGACACGGCTGAAGACACTTCTTTCCGACATGGGGCTGCTGGAGAAGGCCGGTTACGTGGAACGTGCCAGCCTGCCTGAACAGAAGGTGCATCGGCTCATCGATCTCGAGATCGACACCGCCCCCTATTTTTCCATGATCCTCATCTACAAGGGAGAAGAAGCGTGGACGCTTCCCCCATCCTACTCGTCCTGAACCAGGCCGGCCTTGCCGCTGCCGAAGTGATTGCCAGACGGTTTTCGACAGCCCGCATCCACGGGCTCGCCGGACGTGTGCCGACGGCGGACACCCAGTTCAACGAAACGATCGACCATATCCGCCTGCTGTTTCAGGCCGGCCATCCGATCGTCGGCTTTTGCGCCAGTGGCATCCTGATCCGGGCGCTTGCTCCGGTCCTGTCCGACAAGACAAGCGAACCGCCGGTCATTGCCGTATCCGAAGACGGCAAGAGTATCGTTCCTCTGCTCGGTGGCCATCGCGGCGCCAACGAACTGGCGAAACTGCTGGCGGCCGCGCTCGGTGGCCATGCGGCGATAACGACCGCCGGAGACACCAAGCTCGGGGTTGCACTGGATGCGCCGCCGCGCGGCTGGCGCCTTGCCAACCCGGAAGATGCCAAGCCGGTGATGGCCGAATTGCTGTCCGGCGCACCCGTGCGCCTGGAAGGCCGGGCCGATTGGCTGAAAGAGGCAAAGCTGCAGCAGGCAGAGGATGCCGCCATCACGCTGTCAGCAACCGAACAGCCGGAAGAGGCCGGTCCGACGCGGCTGGTCTACCACCCGCAACGCTATGCCGTCGGCGTCGGCTGTGCGCGTGGCTGCGATGCGGCCGAACTAATCGAACTGGTCGAGACGGAGCTGACTGGTGCCAATATTGCAAAGGGCGCCGTTGCGTGCATCGCAACCATCGACCTCAAGGCAGATGAAGCCGCCGTCAATGCTCTGGCCGCGCATCTGGATGTGCCCTTGCGCGTCTTTTCCGCAGAAGAACTGCAGCGCGAGACGCCCCGGCTGAAAAACCCGTCCCCGGTCGTCTTCAAGGAAGTCGGCTGTTACGGCGTTTCGGAAGGGGCTGCCCTTGCCGCGTCCGGAGCCTTCGGAACACTGAAGGTTGAGAAACAGAAAACCGAAAATGCGACCTGTGCCATTGCGCGATCTCCGAAGTGGATCGACAGCGACACGGTCGGCCGCGCTCGCGGGCATCTGTCGGTCATCGGCATCGGCCCGGGCAAAGACGACTGGCGCACACCGGAAGCCACCAAGCTTCTGGCCGAGGCGACCGATGTTGTCGGTTATTCGCTTTATCTGGACATTGTCGAGCAGCACATCACCGGAAAGACCCACCATAACTTCCCGCTCGGAGCGGAAGAAGACCGGGTCCGCTTTGCCCTGGAAGAAGCCGGCAAGGGCAAGAACGTCGCGCTGATTTCCTCAGGTGATGCCGGCATCTATGCCATGGGTTCGCTGGTCTATGAGCTGTTGCACCGGAACGAGGAATATGGCGGCGTGTCGGATGCCGCCAAGCGTGTCAGCGTCACCAACGCGCCGGGCATCTCCGCCCTTCAGGCCTGCTCGGCCCGCATCGGTGCGCCGCTCGGTCATGATTTCTGTGCGATCTCTCTGTCCGATCTTCTGACCCCGTGGGAAGCGATCGAAAAACGTCTGCATGCGGCAGCCGAGGGCGATTTCGTGATTGCCTTCTACAACCCGGTGTCCAAACGCCGCCGCACCCAGCTGGCAGCGGCAAAGGAAATCCTTCTGGAGCATCGCTCGGCGGCGACCCCGGTCATTCTCGGGGGCAATCTCGGCCGTCCGGAAGAAACCATCCGTGTCACCAGCCTGCATGCACTCAGCGTCGATGATGTCGACATGCTGACCACCGTTCTGGTCGGCTCGACCAACACACGCACCGTCATGCGCGGCGACGGAAAACCCTTCGTCTATACGCCGCGCGGCTATGCCAAGCGGATCGATGCGCCAAAGGCGGCTGAAACGAACTCAACACCGGCTCCCGCTGCAGCGGCGCCTTCATCGCGGACAGAAGACGAAACGACCGATATTGCCGACATTCTCGAAACGGAAGACAAAGCATGACTGTTCATTTCATTGGCGCCGGTCCAGGTGATCCCGACCTCATCACCGTCCGCGGCCTGAAACTCATCCAGTCCTGTCCGGTCTGTCTCTATGCGGGTTCGCTGGTGCCGGAACAGATCGTCGCCGCTGCTCCCGAAGGCGCGCGGGTGATCGACACGGCTCCAATGACGCTGGACGAGATCATCGAGGAGATCAAAGCCGCCCACGAAAAGGGCCAGAACGTTGCCCGGGTTCATTCCGGCGACCCGTCCATCTATGGCGCTACCGCGGAACAGATGCGCCGGCTGGACGCGCTCGGTATTGATTATGACGTCACGCCCGGCGTACCGGCCTTTGCCGCGGCTGCCGCCGCACTCAAGACAGAGCTGACCATCCCGGAAGTTGCCCAGACCATCATCGTCACCCGCACGGCGATGAAATCTTCGGCGATGCCGAACAACGAGGACCTGGACACGCTCGGCAAGAGCGGGGCGACGCTGGCAATACACCTGTCGATCCGGAACCTGCGGGAAGTCGAGCGCCAGTTGACACCGCATTACGGTGCGGATTGTCCGGTGATCGTCGCCTACCGTGTCGGCTGGCCGGATGAAGCCTTCATCCACGGCACGCTATCGACAATTGCCGCGGAAGTGCGTGCCGCCAAGATCACCCGCACGGCGTTGGTCTTCGTCGGCCATGCCCTGAAACCTGCTGCGGATTTCCGCGACAGCGCCCTTTACGATGCCGACCACGTGCATGTTCTGCGCCCGAAGAAGAAGGCAAAGGCCTGAGGAACCGGCGGAAATTTCAAGCTTCGCGACCTTCCACTACCTGCCGCTGGTGGCGAGTTGAAGGTCGCGGAACGCTTCGCAGGTTTCTCGAGCGATGATTTGCCTGACCGCGATCGGTCATTTGCATCGCGCTCCTGCCCTCGCCTATTGTGCTGGGAAACAAGCCAGACAGGAGCGCGCCATGCACGAAGAAAACCCACTTCTGAAACAGGCGATTTCTCTCACCGGCGATCCCGATGCGATACGCGACTTTTACGCGAATTGGGCAGACACATACGACGACGATCTGCTTGAGGCCATAGGGTATGTCGGTCCCAAAATTGCAGCGGAAGCGCTGGTCAAGCGCGTGCCGGAAACAGCCCTCGTGCTGGACGCCGGCTGCGGCACTGGTCTTGTCGGGAGCGAGCTGATCAGTCGCAATTCAGCCCTGACCATTGACGGCATCGATTTGACACCGGCGATGCTGGAGCATTCGCGCAGCCGGGGAACCTACCGCAACCTTTCCCTGGCCGACATGATGGGCCCGCTCTCCGACATTGACGACGACAGTTATGACGGCATCGTCAGCGCAGGCGTCTTCACCAACGGCCACGTCGGCCCGGAAGGGATCCACGAACTGCTGCGCATCGCCAAACCCGGCGCTCCCATCGTTCTGACCGTGCGCGACAGTGCCTGGGAGGCCGACGGGTTCAAGGTCAGGATCGATCAGCTGGAGCAGGACGGCAAGACAAGAACGCTGGAGATCACCCACAGTCCCTATCACACCAAGGAAGACGTTTATTGCGAGTTGGTTGTTCTTGAAGTGGTCTAGGCCGACGCAATGACATGGGCAAAGGAGCCCATGACTGATCCCACGCGCAGTCCCATTTGCGCCAGTTCAGTGCCTTCCGCATCTTCCGCCGAAAACAGCCGTTCCGCTCCGCCTTCCGACATTGTGGAGGCATAGTGGAACTCGTGGGCCGCAAGCGGCATTTGCCACGGCAGGCCGCCCAGCGGCGTAACTTTCCGATAGCCGAGGTGACGCTTGCGGGTCTGAAACGAAGTTTCCAGTGGCAAAAGACCCAGCATTTCATGGCGGGTGCCATCGGCATCGATCATGCCTTTGCCGAGTGTCATGTAGCCACCGCATTCGCCATAAATCAGCTTGCCGCCATGCGCCGCGGTCAAGATGCCGTCCCTGAAAGTATCTGCCGCTGCCAGCTTTCCAGCATGAAGCTCGGGATAACCGCCAGGCAGAAAAATTGCGTCGGCATCAGGTGATGCTGCTTCATCAGCAAGCGGCGAGAAAAACACGAGCCTCGCACCCTGCGTTTGCCAGAACTCCAACAAATGCGGATAGGAAAAGGCAAAGGCAACGTCCCTGGCAATGGCAATGCACTGGCCAAGCGGTGCGGGCAGGTTTTCCCTGTCATCACCGGCAGGCCGCAGCGGTACAGCCAATGCTTCCAGGCGGTTCAGGTCGACATGCCGGACACAAAGGTCGCCGGCCTTTTCCAGGAAGGCTTCCAGATCCGGGTGTTCTCCGGCCTGGACAAGCCCAAGATGGCGTTCAGGCAGGACAAGTTCCTGCGACCGTGGCAATGCACCGAGAACCTCGATAGCCAGTGGAGCCAGAGCCTTGCGCAGCATGGCTTCGTGACGCGGGCTTCCGACCCGGTTGAGAATGACACCGGCCAGATTGATATCCGGCCGGAAGCTTTGAAACCCATGAACAAGCGCTGCGACCGACTGGGCCTGTTTGCCGCAATCGACGACCAGGATCACCGGCAGATGCAGGTTGGCCGCCAGATCGGCCGCCGAGCCCTTGCCGCTGGCCGCGCCATCGAACAGCCCCATAGCACCTTCCACCACGATAACGTCGTGCCCCTCGGACTGACGGCGCGCGAGCATCTGCAGTGTCGCACTGTCCATGGCCCATGCGTCCAGGTTGATGCAGGGCGCTCCGCTGGCAGCTTCGTGGAATTTAGGATCGATATAATCCGGGCCCGATTTGGCCGAGACGACAGAGCGCCCCGCGGATTTCAACGCGCGCAGCAATGCAAGCGTCAAGGTGGTCTTGCCGGCGCCCGACGACGGCGCCGCGATCAGAACGCCGCTGGCTCCTGCCCTGGCAATATCAGCCGGCATCGGCGGTACGGGAGGATTCACGTTGGTCTAGCGGATCGCTGTGCAGCACCTTGCCGGACAGGGCGCCGAGCCAGTCGAGGCCCTTGCGCAGGCGGACGACCTCACCGACACAAACGACCGCGGGAGGTTCGATGCCTGCAGCCCTCGCCTCTTCTGCGCAGCGGCCGAGTGTGGTTTCCAGAACATCCTGCCCCGCAAGCGACGCATTGCACACGATACCCACAGGCTCATCCACAGATCGTCCACCGGCAATCAATTTGCCGGCTATGACGTCCAGATGCTTCATCGCCATATACATGACGATAACGGGCGAGCCTTTGGCAATTCCGTCCCAGTTGATTGCATCGGGCGTCAGGCCCGTCTGGTCATGACCGGTCAGGAAAGTGACCGCCTGATTGCAGTCCCGGTGCGTTGCGGGAATGCCCGCATAGGCAAGACCGCCGATACCGGCCGTGATGCCCGGAATGATCCGGAACGGCACGCCGGCCTCGACAAGTCCGAGGGCTTCCTCACCGCCACGGCCAAAGACGAAAGGGTCTCCTCCCTTGAGACGAAGCACCCTTTTGCCTTCGCGGGCATAGTCGATCAGCTTCAACGTAATGTCGCGCTGTTTCGGGCTCGGCTTGCCGCCGCGCTTGCCGGCATAATCTGTCACGGCCCCAGGCTTGACCCAGGCAAGAATGCTCTGATCGACAAGGGCGTCAAAGACGACGACATCCGCCTGACGCAGACCATTGAGCGCATGCAGCGTCAAGAGGCCCGGATCACCTGGCCCCGCACCGGCAAGCCAAACCCAGCCGGGTTCGAACACAGGCAACCCTCCAGGCAGGCTTCCCGGCAATCCGTCAAGCAGTGTGTTGTTGTCGTCTTCACCAATCATGGTTCCTGTTTACCCGTGTGGCCCGCCAACGCCAAGCGCTTCGCCGATCAAAAAAGACGGGAAAACGACATTTCATCGCGCACATAAACTAATCTGCACAAAGCGGAAATTCATCGTCTATAGAAAGAGCATGTCGAAGGAAGAGCCTAAAGAACTGCGGCGGGGCTGGACGACAGGAGCCTGTGCGACAGCAGCCACCAAGGCGGCCTATCAGGCCCTTTTGACCGGCGATTTTCCCGATCCGGTCGAAATCACCCTGCCCAAGGGTGGAACAACCACCTTTGCCCTCACCCGCCACACACTTTCTGGTAAATCTGCGTCCGCCGCCATCATCAAGGATGCTGGTGACGATCCTGACGTGACACATGGAGCCCTGGTCAGTGCACATGTCAGCCTGCTACCTCCCGGCTCTGGTGTACTCTTCAAGGCCGGAGAGGGTGTCGGCATCGTCACAAGGCCCGGCCTGCCGATCCCGCCTGGAGAACCTGCCATCAATCCGGTTCCACGGCAGATGATGCGGACCGCGATCGAAGAGATTGCCCAGCAGCACGGAGGTGCTGGCGATGTCGAGATAACGGTATCGATCGACGGTGGAGTTGATCTCGCGCTCAAGACGATGAACCCCCGGCTCGGCATCCTCGGCGGATTGTCCGTACTGGGCACGACCGGTATCGTCCGGCCGTTTTCCTGCGCCGCCTGGATCGCCTCCATTCACCGGGGTATCGATGTTGCCCGCGCGGTCGGGCTGTCCCATGTGGTCGGCGCGACGGGCGCCAGTTCCGAAGACGCGGTAAAAGCCCGTTACGACCTGGACGAAACCGCCTTTCTCGACATGGGTGATTTTGCCGGCGGATTGCTCAAATACCTGCGCAGTCATCCGGTGGATCGCCTGACCCTTGCCGGCGGATTTGCGAAATTCACCAAGCTGGCGCAGGGCGCGCTCGACTTGCATTCCGCCCGCAGTTCCGTCGACTTTGAATTCCTGCAGGGTCTTCTTCGGCAGGCAAACGCTTCCGCGGACCTGATCGAACAGGCCGCCTCGGCCAATACGGCCAAGGAGGTTCTCGATGCGTCACTGGCAGCCGGTATCGATCTCAGCGCCCCGCTCGCCCACCGGACGAAGACCGCTGTCCGTCAAATCCTGCGGGATGCACCGGTGGATGTGGAAGTGCTGATCACTGATCGACAGGGCAAGGTTCTGGGAGAAACCGGCTTTGACCGCTAGGGCCGAACATATCCTGCTGCTTGCCGGAACAAGCGAAGCCCGGCAGCTTGCCAGAACCCTGGCAGAGAGGCTTCCAGACAGTCGCCTGACCGCCTCTTTTGCAGGAGTGGTTCGCGACCTGCCCGATCTTGGTGTTCCGACGCGAGTTGGCGGCTTTGGCGGCACTGAAGGCCTGCTTGCCTATTTGCGACACGAAGAGATCACGGCCATCGTCGATGCGACCCATCCTTTCGCCGCCCAGATGAGCCGCAATGCGGCCGATGCAGCCGGGATACTCAAAATGCCGCTGGTACGCCTGGAACGGCCGTGCTGGCAATCCGGTGAAACCGACCGCTGGACAAATGTCCGGACCATGGACGACGCCGCAGCAGCCCTGCCTGCCGGTGCCCGCGCTTTTCTGGCTATCGGCCGCAAGGAAATCGAGCGCTTCAGCCATCGAACCGATGTTTTCGGTCTCGCGCGGATGATCGAGCCACCAAAGACGCCGCTGCCGTCCTCCTGGGAACTGATCCTGTCTCGTCCACCTGGATCTGCGGAAGAGGAGATCTCGCTGTTTCGAGAAAGGCACATCAGCCACGTGGTGACGAAAAACAGCGGCGGCAGCCGGTCCTACGCCAAAATCGAGGCAGCGCGGTCCTTGCAGCTAGACGTGATCATGATCGACCGGCCGAAACTTCCGGACGCGGAAACTGCCCCGACGATTCAGGCACTTGTCGATCGGTTGGGAAAAATCCTTGCCGGCAGAGGCTAATGCGAGCGACGTGACCCGGAGAACCTGATTTTCAGGAGCGCAAACAGGAAGCGCGGAATGCCGATCACATATCGGCGGAACAGGCGGCGTGGTTCCTGCAACAGCCGGAACAGCCATTCGAGGCCCGCTGCCTGGAAAATCTTCGGAGCGCGGACAACGGCTCCGGACATGAAGTCGAACAGGGCCCCGACACCGATTGCGACTGGCACAGACAAAGCGGCCCGGTTTTCCACGATGAAATTTTCCTGCCGCGGATTGCCCATCGCCACCAGCAACAGGTCCGGCTTCGCCACATTGATCCCCTCACACAAGCCGTCAATTTCCTCGTTTGAGAAATATCCGTCCCGGTACCCGACCACCTGGTGTTTCGGATAAGCGGTCTCGATATGCTCCTTGGCACGGCGCACCTGTTCGTCCTTGGCGCCAAGCAGATAGATCCGCAGCGGAATGCCGATATTCGCCAGGATGCGCGGAATCAGATCCGTACCGTTCAGGTTCTCCGGAAAGGGTTCTTCGCTGAGTAGCTTACTGGCGAGACTAATGCCGACGCCGTCGTTCAGAAGTGTCATTTTCTGAAGTGTTGCAGCGTATCGGGGATCGTCCATTGCAGACAGGAGTGTGTGGGCGTTGCAGATGGCAATATCGAGTTTCTGCCGCTTTTTAACAGCAGCCTCGACGAGTTGAATTGCATCCCGGGAGCGCAGACGCCCGATGGCAAACGGACCGATAGCGGTTGCTTCGACCCGGCTCCCCAGCAATTCACTCTCGAAATCTCTTGCCAGCATTCCGTTCCCAGTCTCTCCGATGCACCCGCCCAGGCTCATGTCGGCGGCAACCACAATGGAGCAATACCCGATTTGTCTCTAAGCAGTTGTAAACATAGCTGTTAGAAAGATCGTAGTTACTGATAATTAATGAGCCGCCAGACGGACCCAAATCGACCAGGAAATCAGCCCTCGGAATCCAGCGGTTCCCGCCAGCCCCGTTTCGGCACGTCGGTCCGTTCGAAACGCTGCCGCTCCTTGAGCGGCTTGGCCGGATTGCCGGCATAAACTGTCCAAGGTGCCAGATCCTTGACCGTCACCGCGCGAGCTCCCAGAACAGCACCCTCACCGACGCGCACACCGGGACCTACAAAGGCTTCCGCGGCAATTTGACCCTTGAGATAATTCTCGCCTGTACAGTTCTCAAAACAGTTTTCCGAACAGATCTGCGCTGCCACGTTCCTCAGAGTATTCATCGGCCGAGTTTTCAGTAACAAACCTTTCATGCAAACCGGATATTTCACAGGTTCTCCAACTATCCCTAGATAACGCGCAGAAAGGCGCTTTATCTGTGAACATCAAGGTCGAAGACCCGGTTCCGCCAGATACGCCGAAGGGCCGTCCACAACGTTGACAAACGATACCAGACGTATTCATCGCCATGGGGAGCGCCGTCATGATCGCCCACTCATCCTGCATTTGAGTGCTGATTACCCGAACCCTCACAGGGACAGGGCAACAACAGCGGTTGAGCGGCTGGTGAAGAAAGTACCGGACGCGGATCACGTCGTTATCTCGCTGACCAGAACGAGTAACCCCTTCAAGACCCACTTCATCGATTGCGGGACGACGAACAACATTCGCCTGATCGCTTTCCGCTATTTCGCTCCCCCTATGGCCGTCTTTCTGGCCAGTTGCATGCGTGTCGCCGCGCGCCGCGTGTTGGCATTTCTGCAGCAGGAAAATCTTCACCCGAACATCATCCATGCGCACAAATTTGCATTCGAGGGCATTTCCGCCCTCTGGCTTTGTGAGCGGCTTGGAGCCGATGTCGAACTTTTTACATCGGTGCGCGGGGAAGCCGACCGGAAGGTTCTTCTATTCAAGCCGACCTATCGGCAGCTCATGCGCCGTATCGCTGACAGATCCAAGAGGATCTACCATGTCTCGGCGTGGTTCCGCGGGATGTTTCACACGCATCTCCCGCACCAGCCCGACAAGGAGCGTCTCTTACCCAACATCGTAGGCAACACGACCACTGAGGTTCGCACCTGTGCAGCCAATAACCGGTTCGTGAGCATCTTCAATCTGGATATCCGCAGGAGAAAAGGTGCTTCTGCTCTACTGAAGGGTTTCTCGGAATTTCGACGAGACCATCCGGACATAGAACTTGACCTCATCGGCCCCGGCAATCCGGAATCGGTAGAGGCTATCAAGACCGAAATTTCGAAACTCGGTCTGCAGAACTGTGTACGCCTTATCGGGCCGATGAACGCAGACGCGCTTTTTACGGTTCTTCCAACCTATCTTGGCATGGCCTTGATCAGTCACAACGAAACTTTCGGCATGGTTTATCTGGAAGCGCTTTTTGCCGGAATTCCAATCGCATATGGAAAAGACACCGGGATCGACGGGTATCTTGACGATATTCAGGCCGGCGTCGCAGTGCGACCAGGTGACGTCAACGGGATTGCCGAAGCTTTCCAGACCCTTTTGGAGAAAAATTCATTTTTACGCCGGGAAATTGCGGCGTCTTCCAAAGTGTTGCACGACCGGTTCAACCCTGAAATGATCGGCGCAGTTTATCGTCAGGATATCGAAGACCTTCTGACACCCCAGCTGCGACGGAGCCGCGCGATATGACATTTTGGACCCGACGGTCCCGGCTATGGTTTCTCTTTACCGGCGTAGTTCTCATATGCGTAGTGGCAGGCGCTTTCGTCATGCAGCTCCGGGATCAGCGGATCAAGGAACATGTCGCACTGGCCATAAGCAGCGAGAATGCAACAGTTCCGCACTTCCGACGTGGCGTTAATCTGTCCCGGCTGCAAAATTACGCCTTTCGAGACCCAGATCGACCAGGCAAATATCTTTGGCCTCCGTTTCAGGGCTCGTTGTCCAACATCACGGACAGTGAACTGCAACGGCTAAGTGAACTCGGCATGGATTTCTTCAGGCTGCCGGTCGATGCGGGTGTATTTCTGACGGCAACCGAGCCCGAGCGAAGAATCCTGCTCGATAACCTGAAAAATCTCATCGTGCGCCTGATCGATTCCGGCTTCGGCGTCATGGTCGACAGTCATCCTGCAACCTATAGCTCCGACTGGAAGCCAAAGGACATATTGGCTGACACCCATGGCCCTCGTTTTAAGGCTTACGACGCGTTTCTGGTGGACCTGGCCAAACGCCTTCGAGACCTGCCTGCGGACAAGGTTGCCTTGGAGCTGATGAATGAGCCGCAGTCACCCTGCTACCGCGACGATGGAGAAGACTGGTCCATAACCCAAAAACGGCTCTTTGACAGCGTGCGGACCGTTGCCCCGGACCTGCCAATCGCTCTGACGCCGGCGTGCTGGCATACGCTCGAAGGTCTCGAAAACATGAACCTTGAAGGCTACGACGACAAAACTGTTTTCGATTTTCACTTCTACGACCCTTATTACCTCACCCATCAGTCCATTTCGTGGGCCCAGTTCCCGCTCCGCTACATCGCCGGGCTAACCTACCCCTGGACCAGTGGTAACATCGAATACGCAGAAAAACTCACGCGCCAGTACCAGGATCTCCTCAAGAAGAAAGGCAAAGAACTGCCGGAGGACGCATTCGACAAAGCGATGTCGGGTATTCGCGACTATTATAACAGGAAACGACCAGATCTTGCCTATATCGAGAGCCGCTTCGACACGTTGGCTCAATGGTCCGCCAAGTACGACATTGCGCCGGATAGAATTGTGCTCGGTGAATTCAGCGCAATCAGACCGCCGGAAGGTATTCCCGATGACGGTAGCAGGCTAGCCTGGATCCGCGATGTCCGCACAGTGGTCGAAGGCCTGGGATATGGCTGGGCACTCTGGTCCTATGACACCGAATTCGGCATATTGACTGATCGGGAAGCCAAAACCTTGGACGTTGGTATTGTAGAGGCACTCGGCCTGAACGCCGACGCAATTGACCTGCCCATCGAACAGTAAGTACCCGAGCCAATCGACCCGTCCTCCCGTGTTGAAGACAAGACAAGGGAGTTGAGCAGGAATCGCAGAAGCATGAGCAAGGTCTCGACATTCCGGAGAAGGCTTTGACAGTTCACCCTGTTGAACAATCCCGGCAGCAAGCCGGCACGCGCCGGAGCACGTTTCTGGACCGGATCTTCAACCTGATCCCGGTGTTGTTGTTCGCCTATCCGATTCTCATCGCCCCCTTTCTGGCGAGTTATGCAGAAGAATTTGACGGCCCGGCCAATCTGAGACGGTCGCATTCGAATTCCCTGAACCAGCTTTTCTGGATCGCCCTGCTCGCGTTGACACTCGCTTCTTCCGGCAAACGCCTTTTGAAGACGTTCACGATCTTGCGCAGCCCTGTGGTCTGGATACTGCTCGCCTATCTGGGCTTGGCCGTTTTGAGCGTAACGTGGTCACATGCACCCGGTATCGCGTTCCGACGGGTGGCGCTGCAACTTATTATCGTTTTCAGTCTGTTGATCTCGGTCTCGTTCACCGATGATGCCCGTGCGCTGCTCGGCCGACTGCTGGTTTTGATGAATCTAGTCGTGTTGATGAATGTGGTCGCTGTGGCGGTGCTTCCTCCAACACCGATCGGACATGCCGGCATCTATTCGCAAAAAAATACACTTGGTGCGATCATGGCGCTCGCATTCCTGTTTAACCTGTATGGCCTTGTGAGTACGCGCGGATTTCGGAAGCGTTTCGGCATGCTGATCATATCGGCACTGGCGTTCGCCCTGCTAATTCTCAGTCAATCAAAGACCTCTCTCGGACTTGCATTTCTGAGTCCGGTAGTCGCCTACGTCCTGGTAGGTATGGCGTTTCTCTTCCGCATAAATGCTGCGGTACTTTTGCTGTTCGGAGCCGCCACGGTCGTTGTCGGCTGGTCGTTTCTGTCCACGATGACGCGTTTCGACTTCGGCGACCTGTCCATGTTCTTGTTCAATGACGAAACCTTTACCGGACGTACCTTTATCTGGGCATTCATTGTCGATGTGATTTCGCGGGCACCAATCCTGGGTCAAGGCTATGCATCGTTCTGGGCAACAGGTTCGGACTCGATCGCATTTCGGGAAGCGCCAGGGTTCGTGGAAGCTTTGACCCAGGCCCATAACGGCTATCTCGACGTGCTGGTTGAACTCGGTGTGCTGGGCTTGACCTTGCTGATGCTTTTAATACTCGCTTCACTTTTTTCGGCAGCCAAGGTTGTGTCGCTGGACCGACAAACGGCTTTCCTGTGCTACTCGCTGTTGCTGTTCGTAATCTGCCACAACGCCCTGGAAAGCAGCTGGTTTCGCGCTTACTCGCTGAATTGGATCATTTTCATGTATGCAGCGTTGTTGCCAAGCGCCTTGGCACGTACTTCGAGGGAGATCAACACAAGCTAGGCCGAAGTCAATTTGGCCCCTTGTTCGTCCCCACAGTCGCCTAAAATTAGCAGTTCACTAACCATAAGTGCTTACAAGTGAAGAGAAGTGCCTGCTTGGCGATAGGATGAAATTTGGTGGACAGCCAGCATTTTAGAGAACCGGATTATACTGCCACGCGCTCTGAGGGGCGCGAAAACCTTGCGCTTGATATCTTGTCTATCGTGCGGATCGTTCGCCGTAGGCTGCCGCTGATCATAGGCCTGGCGGTCATCTTCGCAGTAATAACCGCAGCCTATTCCCTGACGCTAACTCCGATTTTCAGCGCCTCGTCGCAGGTGCTTTTTGAGCCCCTGGTGCGCCAGCCATTCGATGATCCCAACCGGCCGAGCCGAACCGGCCAGAGTTCCGAAGTCATGGACAGCCAGATTTCGGTGATCAACTCGGACACCGTCCTGCGACCCGTAGCGCGCGAGAACAAGCTGGTCGAGGACCCCTATTTTGGCGAAGGCGTGCCAGGCCTCTTCAGCCAGCTCAAGGCCTTTGTCTTCGGCGCCGAGAAGAAAGATGCGCTCACGCTCGAAGCTCAGGAGTCTGCTGCCGTTGAAGCTCTTTCCGAAGCGACCACCGCCAAACGCGTTGGTCAAACCTTCGTCATCAATATCTCCACCGAAGCGCCCTCGCCGATGCAGGCCGCTGTGCTGGCAAATGCGGTTGCGGAAAGTTACCTGGCAGATCAGAGGCGACAAGTCAGCCGAGCTGCCGAGGAAACGGCGGCTCAGATTGACGACCGGTTGGTCGACCTGCGTGAACGCCTCCGTCAAGCTGAATACGACATCCAGAAATTCAAGGCGCAGAATAAGCTTCAAAGCTCCAACGAAGGTCTGTTGCTGACGGACCAGGAATTGTCGGGCGTCAACTCACGCCTGATAGAGGCTCGCTCATCACTGGCGACGGCAACTGCGAAATACGATGAGATCCAACGCGTTCTGAAAAACGGAGTGGACGCCGAGGCCATTGGCGATGTTGTGAATTCCGGAACCATTTCGTCTTTGCGTCAGCAATATGCCCAGGCTGCGCGAAACGAGGCGCAATTGCTGGCTGCTCTTCTGCCTTCTCATCCATCTGTCATCCGTGCACGTTCGCAGTTGGAAAGCCTTCGCAGACTTATTCGGGACGAAGTCGAGCGGATTGCCCAGTCGGCTCGTATTGACCTTCAGGTCAGTCAAGAGCAAGTCGCCAAACTCGAACAGCAGCTGGATTCCGCGAGAGGTCTGTCCAATGCGGATGAAACGGCTTCGATCAAATTGCGCGAATTGGAAACAGAGGCCCAGGCAACCCGCCAGCTTTACGAAATCGCCCTTAGTCGAGCCAAGGAAATCTCACAGCTCGAACAGGTCGTGGTGCCTAACGCACGCATTATCTCCCCCGCCATACCACCAGAAAGCTCTATATATCCGAAACGAAAGATCATGGTGATCCTGGCAGGCCTGCTGGGCCTGATGCTTGGCACGATCCTGGCCGTCACTGGTGAGGCCATCAGGATAGCCAAAAGACATTTCTTCGCTCAATTCCCCGAAATGGCAGCCGCATCATCCGCGTTGACAAATCCGGCCATTCCATCAGCGCCAGAACCTATCGACCGACATAAAACAGGCACGTCGCAAGAAAAGAACATCTCTGCCAGATTGCTCGCCTTGAAGAAGGCTCGGTCCCGTCCCAAGGCCGATACCGACAGTCGCCCGGAAAAAAATCTGAAAGTGATCGCGAAACTGCCCTGGCTCTCGCAAGCCGACCAGGTAGGGATTGAGCAACCAATATCTTCCGACGCAATTGCAACCGTGCAGGAAACCCTCGCCCGTTACGCGATAGGCATCAGGTGTCCCAACACACGGTTCGCCGAAGCCGTTGACCGGATAGTTGCGGAAATCCTGAAAACACCAGCCAACCATGTCGCGCATGTTTCCTTCCTGACCTCGCCGACGCTCGGACACGGACAAACGATTACCGCGTTTGCCCTGGCCGTGTGCGCCGCACATCAGGGACTTGAGGTTCTTCTGGCGGACGGCGAACCAAAACAGCGAATGCTGAGCCATGACCTAAGCATCGATCAGGATGAACAGGACGGCCCATTGCGTGAGCGCGTCAGGGACTATAGCGAGCTTGGCATCTCATTTGTCTCTCTCGTTTCCGGACTGCCGAAGTACAAGCACCATCGGATGAATATTCGAGACGCATTCGAATTTGCCGATATTGCCCGGAACTACGATCTCGTCATCATCGATGGTGTCGCCCTGCCTCAACTGGCGGAGGACGACCCTCTCGTTGGTCTGGCCACCAATTTCCTGGTGACGGTGGCAGAACACGAAGAAGAGCAGATATCGATGCCAATACTGGCCAAGGATATGCTTACAATCGCCGCAGACCGTCCGGTCGGCCTCGTGCGTACGATGACCAATGGAACCGTTCCACGGGGACGTAAATACGCCTGAATTCAGCTGGCAAAGTGGCATGCAATCAGCACACCTGCATCTGTTCTCTCGTCTGTACGAGAACCTATTTTTAATTCCCGTGATTTACACAACAAACACCGCTTTTGTTGCACTTCAAACGTAAAACTCTGCCAGCCGTTTCGACAATTGTCATACCGCGTCAGCATTCAACTGGGCCTGTTCAATGTACGTCAATATCAACGAAATTCAGTTTGAGAATTACGATGTCATCGTGGCTGGGTCCGGACTGGCGGCTTTTGCACTCGTGAAACGACTGGGAAGGGCCGGCAAATCTGCACTGATGCTCGAAAGCGGCAAGGTCGAATACGACGGAACTCTGCAGGAAAACTTCACCAGGATGTTCGGCCGCGGTCACTTCGATGCACAGTACTGGCCATTGCACTGGGGGCGCATGCTCGGGGGAACGTCGGCTTTCTGGGCCGGGTGGTGCACGCCTCTGACAGAACGCAATTTCAAGGAGTGGCCCATTTCGCGCAAGGAGCTTGAGCCTTATTATCTTCTTGCGGCCAAATATTTGCGACGGACCGATGATTTTCTCACATACGAAAAACCCTTCGTGCCTGGATTCGAATACCGGCCGTTTTCGGCAGACTCCGCCCTCAACCTGAATGCCGAGCCAAATCTTCTTGTGGATCTTCCACTCGCCGACATCGCACTGAATTCAACTCTCAACGGCGTGCTGCCCTCTGAAGACAGGCGTTCGGTAAAGGCGGTCTCTATCTACACTCCGGATGGTTCGGAAATTGTCATGCAATTGCGTGAAGGCCAGACGCTCGTGCTTGCCGCCGGAGGCATCGGGAATGCTCAGATCCTTCTCAATTCCAGTACCGACACAGGAAACGCCGTCGGCAATGACGAGGACCAGGTTGGCCGCTATTTGATGGAGCATCCTCATTTTTATGATTGTGGACGCATCCTGGCCGCCGCGAACCTGAGCCTGCCCACGGTCCCGAAGAATTTTGGCGAAGCCATTCCGGCGATTATACCGGACGATGAGCTTTACAAGCAACTCGGGTCATTGGACATGTCGCTCGAGTTTCTCGACAGCGACCTGAATCTGGACGACCCTGTGGAAAGATTCCTTACAAGCAGGTTCAGCTCTGGCCCCAAAGCCTATGATCTGAATGTCCGCGCTGAAATGCGCGCTGAACCCGAAAATAGAGTAACGCTCGCAGAGGGGCGCGATCCGTCGGGTCTGCGCCGTGTCAGAGCGATCTGCTACATTGGTACTGATACGTTCCGGGCAGTGGACTCTGCCCTGGAGGCATTGAGCAACACACTCATCGAAGACGGCCCGTCTCGGCTCAGCATCCGCAATGATGAGATCGCCCGACAGGTGACCGGCGGAGGCCACACGATGGGCACCACACGTATGGGCACCTCTCCGCGGACAAGCGTCGTTGACAAGGACTGCCGCGTCCACGGATATGTGAATCTTTTTGTTGCGGGGTCATCAGTCTTCACGACCGGTGGTTACGCAAATCCGACCCTGACGATCATGGCCCTTGCCGCAAGGTTGGGCGACAAGATATCCGGAAACGCATGATGAAGCCTGTTTCAAGACGAGACTTTCTTCTTGGTGTCGGCGGCGTCGCAATTGGTGGTGCCGTGGCAACCGCTGTTGGTCTGACCTTCAGAGCGGAAATCAAGAAGATCATCGGGCTTCCAGGTCTCCCCGAAGATCGGACCCTGCCGACATATGATGACGGCTGGTTGTTGACGGAAGAGGAATGGGAGACGTTTCAGAACGCCGACAAGGCGGTAACGAGCGAGATACTCGAAATTCGCGACAATGTTGACATTCCCGGTGGTGACTATGAGGAAGTCAAGGTCAACAGTGTCCAGGAATGCGTCACCGCCTGCGAAGAGGATTCGAGTTGCAAGGCCTTCACCTATGCACGGGCATCACATTCCGACAGCAAGAAACGGCGCGCCTGCTGGTTGAAATCCGGTTCGACGGGGACACCGTCAACCGGGGATTCCCGGTATCTTTCCGGTCGGCGCGACGGCTGGTAGAAAGCGCAGGACCGCAACAGGATTTCGACAGCAGAAATTCCGCAGCCGGTTTTGTTCGCGGCAGCTTTGAACCTTCAACGATTTGAGCCACTCAGTGCTTGAGAAGCGCCAGTCCTGCAAAACGGCAGGGCCAGACCTGTGACGAAACCTAATCCAGCCGGCCAACGCCCGACGCAAAATCAACCAAAAGCGTCTCAACCTCTTGCCTTGCTTTCAGTGGGGTCAGATTGTGATCGGCATTCGCAATGGAGGCTACGGTCACGTTCGGATAGGCCTTGAGGCCTGATGTGTCAGCGCCAAACCAAAGAGCCAATTCCCCCAAGCCCCGATCTCCTTCGCTATAAACCAGGCAAACGGGGACATTGCGGTTCTGAAGCGAATCCAGTCTGTTGAAGAGAACGGATGACAGGCGGTGATGCTTGGAAAGAGAGCGGATTACCGGTGCAAGGGCCTTGTCTGCTTTTGTCGAAAGGGCACGAGCAACCTTCTTGCCCGCCGACAGGAGATTGATATCACCGGACAGTACCCGCCTGACGGTTTCGTTTTCGAAAAGCTTTTGACTATAGGTTCCCAGAGTCTCGATCGGTTCCCGGATCGCCTGATCGACATCTTCATCAGGATCCCAGACCAGTCGCCGCGGATTGATCAGGAAAGCTGCAGACACACTCGGTTCCTGCGCCGCCGCAAGCAGGGTCAGGTAGGCACCACTACAGCGCCCTGCCAAAATGATCCGCTTCACCTGCAAGCGCTCACTCAACCAGTTGACCGCTGCCGTCACATCGGCAACCTGACGGTCTGAGTAAAGCACTTGAGGCTGCTGGTCCGGCCAGTACCGGCTTTCACCGATACCTGCCAGGTCCACGCGAAGTACAGCAACGCCGCTCTCCGCCAACGCACGGGAGAAATCGACGGCCATTCGCGCCCAGCCAATGGAATGGTCGTAGCCGGAATTGAGAATCACGACCGCCGTGTCCACCGATTTGTCCGCAGGCAGGGTAAGAGCTCCGAAGAACATGTTTCCCTTCCCAAAGCGTACCAGCTCTTCGTTAAGGCCGTCGGCAGACCAGCGATTGTCAGGAGCAACCTGGTCGGCAGAAGCTGTCTTCTTGTTGGCACAGTCTTCCGGCAACCTGTCTCTGACCCAGGACACGATCCGGTCCAAGGTTGCTTCGGGCACCACGGACAGCGTCGGATCGGACACGTAGTCGGCATAGCCGTCAAACGGTAGACGTTCCAGGGAAACGCCATCTTCCAAAAGTTGATCCGCAAGTTTCTGATCGCCTGGATGATCCGGGCGCTCCATCAGTAGCGTCGGCAGCTCGGCCGGGAGCTTCACCTTGAGCAGATTGAGGGTCTTGAGTTCCTCGGCTGTCGACCGAGACAGCACAAACCCACCAGCCATCAGGCCACCTTCCGGACCGTCGGACGAGTTGACAAGAAAAGTCGGCTGCGTCATGGCAGTCCAGGCGGCAAGCTCCCGCAGATAGGCGCGCCCTGGAAGCACAGGTGCCAGCAGTACCAGCCCCGCCAGAGATGCCTCCTGCGCCACAACACCGGCAAGGCTTGCGCCTACTCCCTGCCCAATGACCAGAAGTCGCCTGGCTCCGGTATGCCTCTGCAATTCCGTCAGAGCTGTCTTGACGGCGGTTCGCCATGCGCTGCTATCATCAACGGCATCCGATCTTCCCGCTGAATTCCCGGTCCCGGGATAATCGAAACGCAGACAGGGATACCCAGCAGCGGCCAGTTTCTCACCCAGCATTCGGTAGCTTTTTCGCGAGCAGAGCTCCTCATAGCCCCACGGGCTCAGCAGAAGAATGGCCGTGCTGCCTCCGGCAGGATGAAAGTACCCGGCCAGCCCTTCGAAGAAAAAGGGGCGCGCCGGGTCCAGGGATCCGCTTCTCTCGGGAGAGGCCTGCTTGTCG
The DNA here is from genome assembly GCF_054658235.1 of Roseibium sp. LAB1. Classification (NCBI taxonomy): domain Bacteria; kingdom Pseudomonadati; phylum Pseudomonadota; class Alphaproteobacteria; order Hyphomicrobiales; family Stappiaceae; genus Roseibium; species Roseibium sp. LAB1. Next base: position 622,192 of record NZ_BAAGIB010000002.1, read on the forward strand.
ATCACTTGTAGGTCCATTCCAGGGCAACCGTTCCGAAGATACTTGGCGAAGGGTGAGTGCGACAGTCGCATGTTTCGCGACAAGATAATCCGAATGTTGTCAGGCTGCCCCGAACCTTTCTTTAATAATGAAGCAGCAGTCTTGAGTGCATTACAGAGCACAGCCTCTCTCAAAAAGGTCTTAACCCCGGATCGGAGCAAAGCTGAAATGATTAAAACTTCCGTGGCCATCGCCAGTATCGGCCGCGACTCCCTGCTCGATACGCTCCAGTCGCTTGCAAGGGTCCAGTTGCCGGCCCAGATGACTTTGGATGTTGTGATCGCGGACGATTCCAAGGATGGATCCGCAATCAGTCTTGTTGCAGCTCATCCGATCAAGAACCTTCAGATCACCTGCCTGAAAGTTGCCAGCGGCAACATCTCGACAGCGCGGAACGCCCTGCTGAACGCCGCTGAAGGCGACTGGCTGATATTTGTCGATGACGACGAATGGGTCGAGACGGACTGGCTGACAAAACTCTTCGCCTGCCAGCAGGAATTTGAGGCCGATGTTGTGATTGGCCCCGTGCATCCGGTTTATCCCGAGCAGACACCAGACTGGCTCAAGGCCGCCAACCCGCTCTACAACGACTGGGGTTTCCGCGGCAAACGCCTTTACACCGGGCGTGGCGGCAACACGCTGGTGAGGATGAACCTTATTCGCTCGCTGGAACTCAGATTTGACGAGGCCTTTGGCCGCACCGGAGGCGAGGATACAATTTTTTTCGCACAGGCCGCCGAAAGAGGTGCCCGGATCTTTGCAACGGACGACGCGATTGCGCGTGAACATGTCCCGGCGGATCGGCTGTCTGTGAATTACATTCTAAGTCGCGCTGTGCGTTCTGGTCAGTCATACGGCCAGATGCGCCTCACCCGACATCCCGACCCGATGTGGCATGTCGTCTTTGCGCTTGCCGCGCTAACAAAATGTGCCGCCGCTGGTGTTCTGGCTGTCGCAACCCGTTTGTTCGACCGTGGGTGTTCTTTCCGCATGCGGCAAAAACTGGCGCTCAACAAAGGCAAACTGCGCGCGGTTTTCGGCCTGCCACTAGCCGAGCTTTACCGGAAATCTGATTTGTAGAACCACATTAGATCCGGTAACGGAAACGCCGCGCCAGGGCGTAAAGCGAACTCTCGAATTTCTGCTTGGAGCCAACCCTTGGGCCGACATCCCGGTCAGGGTCGAAGCTGTCGGTGACGGACCAGCGCGGGCTGAACCAGGCATCGTCGTATGCCAGACCCGAAGTGCTGGTAAAGACCCGTCTGTAGCCCGCGGCCTTCAGTTCATGCAAAACTCGGCTGTTGAAAGCGCCGAACGGAATGGCTGCCTCTGAAACCTCCTGGCCCGCCACGTCCTCAATTTTCCGCCGGGCATCAACGATTTCCCTCTGAAATCCGTCTGTATCCAGCGTACGCCAATCGACGTGATCGAAGCCATGGCAGCCGATGGACGAACCTGCCGCGAGGATCTGGCGCATTTGGTCTGCAGACAGGTACCCCTGCGCACCGATGCGGCCCGCCAAGACAAAGAACCTTGCAGACCGACCGGCCTCTACAAGTGCCGGCAGTCCGATCTCGAAATCGGACAGGTTTCCATCATCAAACGTGACTGCCAGCCGAATGCCATGACGCTTTTCCAACGCGGACAAACTGCCGATTGTCGTTCGGTATATGTCGGCCGAAACGAAGTAGCGCTGCTCATCTGCAGAAACTGGTACCGCCGGCGCGCCTATGCCATGAAAAGTAAGAACTTGAGTTGTGGCCAGCATGGACCCCTCGCGACCTCTCGACTGCTGCATATTCTGCGTGAAACTCTGCCACGATCTGCCAGCAGAATATTCCAGCGAACCAATAACGCGAATATCTTGAAAAAAGCGTCACCGGATCAGAATGTTAACTGATGAAATGCTATGGATCGGGTTCCCATGAACCGTACGAACTCATCCGAGAACAATGAGCTGATCAAATCAATGCAAAGCCTTGCCATGTCGATCCCCAAATCAACCGTGAGGTTTGCCGGTGAGTGAGCTGCCCCAGCCAGAGCAGCGGAAGCCGGAAGGCATGATCGAAAAACTTCAGGAGATCAGCGCTCGCCCCGTCGTCCGTAACACAATGTTTTACGGCATCAATTTCGGTCTTCAGATCATCACCCAGTTCGGCTTCTTTGCCCTGATCAGCCGTGTGCTCGGTCCAAGCGGATACGGCATCTTTGCCAGCGTCTCGGCGGTTTCCCTCATGGTGAGTGTCTTCGTTGGTCTGGGAAGCGACCATCTGCTCATTCAAAGGATTGCCGTCAACCGCGAGTCCTTTGCTCAGTATTTTGGCCGTGCGCTTGCGATGATGCTCATAACGTTTGTGCCCGCCATTGCGATCGCACTCGGTATTTTCCATTTCCTCGACACAGGATCCTTCAGTATCTGGGGGTTACTCTGCATTTTGGCGGCCGAGTGCATCTTCCGGAAAATCTCCTTCCTGTGCTCGGCCACTTACATGGCTCATGACCGGGCAGGAAAACAATTTGCGATCGACAATGCCATCATGATCCTGCGGTTTCTGGCCGTCGCCGCCTTGACGCTGACCACCTACACGGTGGACCTGGACACCTGGGCGCTCTGGTACGTCTGCGCCAGCTTGCTGGCTTCCGGTGTGTCCCTAATCATGGTTCTGAGAGATTACGGCCTGCCTCGCCCTGTCTTCTCAGGCTTCGAGTTCAAGCAAGGCTTTCTGCTGAGCCTGGAATTCACGTCCGTTTCAGGCATGCGTGACCTCGACAAACCTGTTGTCGTCGAACTGCTCGGTCCGACACAGGCAGGTATCTACACCGCAGCATTCCGAATCATCGATGCCGCCACGACACCGATCAAGGCAGCCCTCTACGCGACCTATACCCGCTACTTCCGCCACGCCGACAAAGGCACAGAGCATGGTATCGCCTTCGGACTTCGGGTCCTTCCGATCGTTTCCGGACTGGGTGTCCTTGTTGCCGTTTTCATCTTCCTGATCGCCGGCTATGTGCCACTGCTGCTTGGTCCAGAGTATGAAGAAACGGTCGGTCTGATCCGTCTTCTTGCCATCTATCCCTTGCTGCTTGGCGCAGCCGGTATCGGTGCGGACATCATGCGTTCCATCGGCATGCAGGGAACGCGCGTCATCCTCGTGTTCGTGTCGAATTTCGTGATCGTAGGTGTCGTCTGGATAGGTTGTGACCTTGGAGCACTTGAAGGAGCCGTTCTGTCGCGCATGCTGCTTCAGGCCGCCATTGTCGCCCTGACCTGGGGCCTGATCGGGCGCAAAAGAGCTGAGATAGACGACAAAAACGGATCGTCCAGCGACTGACACCGGTCCCGGAACAAGTCCCAGTCAGGATGCTTTCAAGCGCGCACTCCAATAGGTGACCAGATCCTTCAAGCGCCGCTTTATCCGTCTGTGCTTCGCGTGGTTCTGACGTGCTTCCGACATGTCGAACAGACTGTCGTTGATGTCGTAGTCACCAAGCTGCCCGTCGGGAATATCTCCCCTTTCAACCCGCGCGATCAGTTCCGGTAGTGCCTTGTGAAACGCCGGAAAATGATATGGCGGATGCAGCGAATACAGACCGTCTCCCGATCCGGAGAAGCACATGTTGCCAAGGCCATGTTTCTGCAGGGTCAGGCTCAGGACCTGTTCCGCACTGAGAGCCTTGATCGGATTACCCAACAGGACACCGCGCAGTCGATAGGTCAACGGAGGTGTGTCGAGGTGCAGCACTCCCACACTGGACTTGAAGCGCTTCATGTCCATCAAAAAGATGCGCGTACTGACGAAGTGAAAGCGGTATGCGGGGCGTCCATTCACAAGAACCTCATCGAACGCCGCGTCGGCACCGACATGCTTGCCCTTCAGCCCATCTGGATGAGGCGGGCCCGGCAAGGGACTGGTGAAAAGCAGATCATCGCGTTCTTGCAGCAAGGCGATGGATTCCGCCACCCAGGTCTGGCTCTGTCCTCCGAACAGCATGTCCGCGTCCATGTGCAGAACGTAGTCGCTGTCCGACTCCAGAATACCCTGGAAATAGCAATAGAACGGACCGCCATCCCATGCCTTGTCCGGCATTTCCACCGAACCGAGGAAATATTTCGAGACGGCGTCCTTTTCCGTCTCACTGTAGTCGACCTCGTGAAAGGACAGATTTTCGTATTTGCTTTCAAGCACCGGATACAACGACCGGAACTGCTCCAAGCTGCTCATGTAACGATCCGCCCTTGGATCGCCCTTGTACCGGCCGGACTGGGGCGGACGAACGTCGACAGTGACGATCGTACGGTCCACCTGAGACCCGAACGTACGCATCTTGTGGGCCAGTGTGGCTTCGATATGCGGCAGGTCGAGCGGATAGGTATTAATCTGCATGGTAACCCGTGAAGGCACCTTTGACGAAGCGGTCATACTATCCCAGTTCCCGGTCACTCATTGTCTGTCGATTTGAAGGTCATTTGTCTAACAAGGTTGATTGCCTTGAGCACACCCGCGGGTTTCAACGTTTCGTCCGATGAACTACTCCGTATCAGCCTGATCTGCTTGGCATCACCCGGAGCCAGGTGAAACCAGTTGTCTTCCGGTTCAAATCCGGAAACGTCAACGGCTACCGACTGCAGGAACCGTCTGGCGCTGACCTTCAGCGACCAGGTCCCGCCGTCGTCCTGTTCCACGCTTACCTCGGGTGCATCGAAATGGTGCTGCTGACCGCGACCAAGCGGAAAATGGTGGGCTTCAGAGATCAGTTCACCAGTTTGCGCATCCGCAAGACGCACTACGGTGACATCGTGCGACGCGGGACCGAACCGGTAGGCGTAGGTAACGTCGAAGAAGGCTCCAATCAGCTCAACCGCATTGAGCGTCCTGGCACTGCGCGGTTCCAGAACCAGATCCTGCTCGCCGGAAACCACCGGAACCTGTCCATCCCGGAGGCAGGCAATGCTGAGCTTGACCGGCTTTTCTTCAGCCCGTTCGTTGATGACGTGGATGGCAAGCCCGTTGGTACCTTCGTCGCTCACACACACATGAACCGGCTGAAATGCCCGTTTAAGCGCATACCAGGCAGGCTTGGGCCGTCCGGCCGCATCAATCAGTCCCCAGCCGGCGCCGATGGCAAGGTCGGACAAAGTCCAGACCAATGCACCCTGGCAACTGGATGCGGGTCGCCGCCATTCAGAAAAAGTTTCACTCATGACCTCGCCGGTGACAGCTCTGCCCAGGTCGAGATACCTGTCCGGATCGCCGTACCGCAGGCTGGCAGGCTCCACACCGTAGAGCCGCTTCAGATAGTGGTCGCGCACATCCTCAAAATCCCAGCCGGCACCGCGGTCGCGTGGCACCCTTGCTTTCCAGCGCGGATCATGGCCGGGCTTCACCGGCAATCCGTCGTCCAGGCTCTGCTGAACGGGAATGTTGGAGAAGGCAAGGCATTCACCCGCAAAGCGGACATCTGCTCTCCTCGCGTCTTCCAACGGCCGCAAATATGCTCCAACGCCGTAATAATGCGCGATGCCTTCATTGGGGGAAAACGGCAGGACACCACCACATGGCGAGTTCGCTGCATAAGGTACATCCGGGCGCAGCGCAGCGGCAATGGCCGGCAGGATCTCCTCGCACAGCGGGCCTTTCCAGCGATCCTCGGGAAGCCCCATCATGGCGCCCTGCTGGTAGATCTCGCTGCCGCCACACAATACGGCAAGCGACGGGCAACCCATGCTTTCATCCAGTTGGTCGCGCAGTTCCGCGTCAACCTCTCCGACAAAGGCATCGTCCTTCACGGGATAGTCGTAGTTGGCGAACTGGCAATCCTGCCAGACAAGCAGGCCGAGTTCGTCGCAAAGCTCGAAGAAGGCACGGCTCTCGTAAAGCATCGTGCCGCCGACGCGCAGCATGTTCATGCCGGCATCGCGTGCCCTTTCCAACAGCGGACGATAAGCCTCGCGGCCGGACGACAGGGTCAACAGATCCGCATTGGTCCAGACGGCTCCGCGGCAAAAGACGGGATCTCCGTTGACCTTCAGGCCAAAGCCCTTTCCATCAGCACCGTGGTCTGTCTCGATCCTGCGAAACCCGGTCTTTCCCAGCGAAAACGTCTGGTCTGCGCACTGAATTGTCACATCATAAAGCGCAGGTTCACCGTGGGTGTGCGGCATCCAGGGTGTAACGCCCTCAGGGAGGAGGGTTGCCGCAAAGGTGCCATCGTCCTGAAGGGTCATCTTCACCGATGCACCGGCACAGCTCAGCTCCGGAACGGCTTCCGTGTTTTCAAGCCTGACCGTTACCGACAGGGCCGCGCTGCCGTCCGGTGCCAAGTCCGCGAGAATGTGCTTGTAGACGATGCGCGGCGCTGCTTCGGGCTCAAGCCGGATCGGACGATACGGGCCGACCGCATGGATTTCCGGACACCAGCCGGGCATGTGGCCGAGCAGCGTGGTCCGCACCAGCCGGAGGCCCTGGCTGGTTGCGAGTTGCGGTTTCCAGCGAGCACGAGGGCCTTTTGCATTGAGCTCCGGTTCAAGCGCACGGAAACAGATCTTCAGAACATTGCGTGAGGCAAGTTCGACGGTCAGGCTGTATTTCCGGAACATGTTCCGGCTTGAGAGAACCTCAACGTCGTTCAGATAAACCTGCGCAATGGTCGCCAGTCCGTCCAGGCACAGGCGGTATCGACCTGGCTCGGCGTCGAACCAGCCTTCATACCAGACATCCTTGCCATGAAGGGGAACAGGATTGTCCGGATCGTAGCGACCGGCTTTCGCGAGAGCCCCTGCGACCGTGCCCGGAACACTTGCAGGAACAAGTTCCCACTGATGGCCTGTCGCAAGCGGTGTTTCAAAGGCTCCAGGCTCTGTCAGAGACAGCGACCAGGTCGCTTCGCTCAGGTCGATCATTCAAGCCCCGGCTGCGCTGACAACTGGACTGAACCGGGGTTCCTGATCGCCATAGTGAAGGTCGAGCAACTGCATCAGGTTGTCCCAGGCGTTGACTGCGGGCAGCAGCCCCTCGTCCAGTCCCTGGAACTTCTTGCGCATGACGGCGCGGGCCAGTTTGAACTGGATCATCTTGCACGTGGACGAGATGGTTTTGGCCATTTCCACACCACCGGTCAGGTCGGTCCTTCCTTCAGCCACCAGCCACTCCAGATAGGATGAAAACAGCTCGAAATTCGCACCGAGCTGGCGCAGCGTGTTGAAGGCATAAAGGTGGAAGAAGCCGAATTCGCGTTCGCAGATCTTTTCCACCTGTGCCGGAAAGACGCTTGCGAATGCGGCAATCGGGTTCTGCTGCGGTCGGCGCTTCAGATGATGGCGCAGCAGGCTTTCCGAAACACTGAGGATGTGACCTGACGTCGGCAGCGTGCCTGGAAGCTTCACGAATTCCGTGTAAGGCAGGAACGGCGTCGCCTTTTCATGCACGCCTCGCTGGAACACCCCGTCGAAATCGTCCCCTTCAAGCCGGTGCAGGCCCAGTCCGTGGAAATATTCCATTGTCCGGGCTTCAAAATCCATCCAGTTGACCGCGATCGTGGTCTTGCCGTGCGCCTCGTGATAGCCGACGCCTTGCGTATCCGGCAGAAAGTAACTGTCCACTTCAACCAAGGACAGCCGGCCCCGTTCGATCTGCTGCTGAACATGGGCCTCGACACGGTCGTAGATCGCCAGTTCTGTAACCTTCAGGCCGTAAAGCGCTTCCAGGTCTTCCAGAGGCACCTTGAAGAAGGTGAACTGGTCGCCTTCGAAATCCTGAGTGACCGAATAGGAAAGACAGGCCTCCGCCGGCAGGCCGAGAGACGGCAACACCTCGATCCAGACATCTAGATAGCAGTTGGTTTCGGGCCAGTCCCGCTCCTGGGAGTGAAGCGGGCCCCGCACGTAAGTCGCCGCATTGAAGCGGTCAAACACGGCTTGCGTCATGTTGCGTCCCCTTATGCCCAAAGCGTGGCACGGACGCCTTCAGGCCATTTGGACGTGTCGAAACCGTGATGGCGGAAGAGCGCAAGCGCCAGGCGCTCCAGACCGAAGCCGACACAGGCGGTGTGGGCGGGCGTGCCATCGGCCTGGCGGATGTCCCAGGCCTTGCCGAAGTTATCCATGTGGTAGTTGAAGCTCATGCAGGCCGTCGGGTTTTCCTCCGATGTGATCGGCACCAGCATTTCGAACTTCAGTTCCTGCTCCCGCTGGCCAGAGGCCATGATCTTGCCGGCACGGCCGAAGAACGGATCATTGGCCACATCGACATGATGCGGCAGCTGCAGCCGTTCCATCATGTCCGAGCCGCGCTGTTTCCAGGTTTCGCGGAAAGCCATGGTCTGTTCGGCGGAGCCGACCCGCACGTATTCGCGCTGACGGAACATCTGCATCCGGGCTGGATCCTTGGAGGGCTCGTGGCGGAAGCAGTAGGACTGCAACGCAACGTAGGCGCCTTCCGACGGCAATGGGCCGCGGCGCGACAGGATGGGGTAAAGCGGATAGCAGGCAGCCGGGGTCAGCGCCACCTGGGTCGGCTTCTGGTCCTTGGACCAGTCCTCCCCCGCAGCCATGCATTGCAACAGCCCCATGTGGTCATGGTCGGTGCCGCAAAAGGCGTGAACCGTTCCCGCAAGCTGCGGAAAGTTCTTCATGTAGCCGCTGGTTTCGAAATCCTGCATGGTCATTCCCGGCGGGAACACCATCGCTTCAGAGATTTCGTCCTGCCCGTAAGTGAGTGCAAATTTTTCGAAACGGGCAATAACGTCTTCAAATTCGCCGCTGCGGGCATAAAGACCGTCGACGCCGCTGTCATGCAGCACGCCTTTGGCAAAGAGCTGATCCAGAAAAGAGACTTGCGCGTCCATCATTACCCCAAAAGACTGGTGTCTTGCTTGTTGACCAGGAGCATCGTGGACGTATTGCCCAAAATACGGTCGTTGGAAATCATCAGCTGCGCCGAATGCGCGTCGCGCAGATGGCGGCCGAGGCTGAACGGCGTGCCGTTCTTGTAGCCGGCGATCCCACAGATCAGCATGCAATGGTTGATGATCGTCAGGATCGTCTGCGACGTGCCGATCTTCACGTTGTTCATGGCAACGGAGAAGCTCATGGCATTCAGCGCATCGCTGTCACCCTTGCAGCCTTCGAACTGCTTCAGACCGGCAACGACATTGGCCTTGACCAGTTGCAGAAGGCTGGACGCTTCGGCCAGACGCAGCGCACCCGGAGGCACCTGTCCCGGCGTCTTGCGTGCGGCAGCCTTGACGAAACTCTGCGAGCGCGCAACCGCGTCAGCGGCTATGCCGTACCAGAGCGCGCCCCACAGCAGGTGGGAGACCGCCAGCATGGATTGCGCCGCGATCTCCGCGAAGGGGCGCGGCAGGATCTGCTCGGCCGGAGCTTCTGCCTTGAAAATATATCCGTCGGAGCAAGTTCCGCGCATGCCGAGCGTGTCCCATTTGCTGGTCTGCTCAAGCGTGTACTGATCTTTCAGGAATATGGTCGCGACCTGGTCGGAATGCGCTGCATCCACGTGCCGGCGGGACGTCACCATGATGGCATCCGCATTGGCGCCGTAGGAAATCACGGTCGCATCCTTGGTGAGGCGCACGGTGTCGCCTTCAACCTCGATCGCACAGATCGAATTCCGCAGGTTGCCACCAATCCCGGCCTCGCTGGTCGCAGAGGCGATCAGAAGCTGTTCGTTGCAGATCCGCTTCTGGAAGGCTTCATGCCAGGCACTGTCAACGGCATAATCCGCCAGACTGGCAATCTGGATCTGGTGCATGGCGTAGGTCATCGCTGTGGCGGCACAGGACTGTCCGAGGATTGCGCAGATATCGGCGATCTCGGTCAGCGTTGCCCCTTCCCCGCCGAATTCCGGACGGATCATGACACCCATCAGCCGTTCCGCTTTCAAGGCGTTCATGCCTTCGGCAGGAAAACGGCCTTCCACATCAACCTTGTCGGCAAATTCGGCGGCGACCTTGGCGGCACGTTTGGCGCGATCTGCCAACCCCATGGCAGTGATCTTGGCTGCGGCGGTCATGGATCAGGCAGCCTGTTCTTTCAGGATTTCGGTCAGAGCAGCGTCGATCGCGTCAATGGACGAGAAAGATTTGCGGTTCAGCAAATGCTCCGGGAATTCGATGTCAAATTCTTCCTCGAGCGCCAGCATTACCTGGACGGATGCAAAAGAAGACAGACCGGCATCGTAGAGGTCAGCACCGTCCGCGACGTCATCGATAGAAACCGGCAGATTGCCATGTTTTGCCAGAAGGGTCCGAATGGTCTGTTTCATGTTAGTCCTTACCATTTTCTAACGGTTCCACTTGAACCGGTTCCTGAATTCCGAAGCGTCATTTAGAACAAAAAACAATAAACTGTACTTAAAGGGCATGGTAAAAAATTACAAAACGAGAACTATTAAAGTTTGTTAAGTTAACGCTTCTTCAAACTTTGCCTGGACTTGCGGATATTTCCCGCCTTCGCAGAAATTGCCCTGCAAAAACTCAGATCATGCGACTGAGAACACCGTCCTTGCGAACAAGTCCGTGGTAAAACGCGGCAGCAATATGCAACACCACGGCGGCCGTGAAGAGTAGCCCTAGCACAAGATGGATCTGGAAAAGCTGGTCGGCCAACGCACGGTCCTTGGCAACTATGGCTGGCATGGTGAACAGACCGAAGACCGAGATTGCCGCACCATATGCGGAGGTTGCCACCCAGCCGATAAACGGATTGACCAACAGGAACCCGTACAGGAAAACGTGGGTGATCCTGGCCGCAAATTGTTGCCAGAGCGGCATACTGTCCGGCAAGGGAGCCGGTTTGTGGGTGAGCCGGTAAACGAGACGCAGCACGGTCAGCAGCATAAGCACGACGCCGACCGAGCGATGGAAATCGAACAGCTGGTTCTGCAGAGCCCCTCCGTCAATCCGGATCATGACAAGGCCGGCAGGAACCATGGTCAGCACCAAAAGGGCAGTCAGCCAATGGATCAGCCGGGCAATCGGGCTATAGCGTTCGTCACTTGCGCCCATATCGCACCTCTCCTCTCCTGCCTGCACACAGTCTAGGCAGACCGCCAGCTTTCAACAAGCCCCGGAAAGAAGCCCGCAACAGGTGTTTTACGGCAAGGCGGTGAAATCGACGTGACCTACGGTGAGATGGACGTTCCCGGAGCGGATCTGTTCCTCCCGAACCGACCACCACTGCGCCACTTCCGCTTCATCCAGCGCAACATCCCTGCCGACACTTCGCCAGCCTCCGAGCAGTTCCATCAGAAACTCCGCTGAAGACTGGTCCGCCTGCCAGTCGGACCGGCCCTGCACCACCTTGTAGCCCCGATCCTGGAACAGCGAGATGGCACGCATGGCGGCGGCCGGACCGAGAGCGGGCCCGAACCCCTTGTCAGACAACTGATGCGTGTTGTGAGCTTTAAAAAGCGTGGCGTCGAAGGCAAGTTCCGGTGAGAACGCCGCACGTCCGTCATAGGTCAGGCTTGCCAGAAACGGCTTTTTCGCCTGCACCACACGGTCAACGAGCCGGACCAGAAACGGTTCGGAGACGAGATCCAGAAAAGCGGATGTAGTCACCGCATCGACGTCGGCGAATGGCAGCTCTTCCAGGTCGCGTGCAAGGTCGATCTGCCGCGTTGTCACACTATCCTTCCAACGCTCTCCGGCAACCTTCAACAGCGCGGGATCATAGTCGGTCAGGAGCCACTCCACTGCGCTGTGTCGGCGTTGCGAAAGAGCCGAGACAGTCGACCCGGCACCACTTGCAAGGTCCATGATGCGCGAGGGTCCACTGCCGAGAGCAGTGAAGAACGCGGTTTCCACTTCCTCGTTTCTGGCCGCGAGGTCGACCGGCTCGCGCAAGGCAAGCCATTCGGGCGAAAAACCGGTCATCGTCAAACGTCCTGTAACAGGTATGCAAACAGGCGCGCGGCGTCTGTCCAGTCGGGCAACATCTCTGCGGCCTTTCTGGCTTCGGCGCTCAATCTTGCACGCTCATTCTGGTCGGAAATCAGTGTCTCAAGTGCGCAGCGCAAAGCATCGACATCCTCGACCCCGCAATAGATCGCCGCCCCTTCCGGCAGCGTTTCCTTTACAGCACCACCGCCGCTGCCGATCACCGGCAAGCCATGGGCCAGCGCTTCCGTGTAGGCCATGCCGTAACCTTCATATCGGCTCGCCAGCACGAATACGTCCGCCGAGCGATAATAGCCGGCGAGTTTCTGCGCTGGAAGGGCACCGTGAAAGGTGATCCTGTCGACAAGATCAAACTCGCGTGCCTGGTTCAGAAGTGCCTGGTAACAGGCAGGATCGGCTTCAAGCCCGCCGACGATATTCAGGTGCCAGGGCAACGCCTTGAGGCTGGACAGCGCGGACACCAGAAGGTCGTACCCCTTGCGTGGCAGCAAGGTGCCGACCGACAGAAGCCTTGTGACGTCGTTTCGAGAACGCTCAAAAGGCTCAGGCTTGTCCGTTCCAGGCAGAACCGCCGTAATACGATCCGGCGATATGCCGAACAGATCTTCGACCTGTGCTCCGGTTGCCGGGCTGGTCACGATGATGTGGCGCGCGAAAGCCAGCACGCTGTTCTCGCTCTGGAAAAGCGTCTCGGCCTGATCCTTCGACAGACCGTTTTCAAGGCAGAGCGGGTGATGCACCAGAGCAACCAGTCTGATCCTTTCCTGCAGCCGTTCCATGGCTGCCGCCATTACACCGAGGGCAAGGCCGTCGACGACGACAATCGACCCTTCCGGAACCGCCGACAACCGGTATTCGGCCTGCCGAAGCGTTTCTTCGGTGGGAAACGGAAAGCCGTCTCCGAGAGAAACAAGATCGACATCCCAGCCGAGCGTGCGCAGACCGTCTACAATCCTGCGATCGTAGCCGTAGCCGCCGGTTGGTGTGTCCAGGTCTCCCGGATAGGCAAAGACAAGCGCGGGCATGGCCGGTCAGATCCCGGCTTCATACCAGGCGCGGGCGACGTGGGATTCGGAGATCGTCACGCGGATCGCCTTCAGTTCCGACCCCGGGCGCCCCAGCCGGTCATCCCTTGCCGCTTTGGCAAGGTGGTCATGAATATGTTTGGTCAGGAACTCGGTCGTGGTGTTGACGCCGGCAAATTCCGGAACCTCGTCGAGGTTCTTGTAGTTCAACGGTAGCAGAACTTCCTTCAAGGCTTCATGGGCTCGGCCGATATCGATCACCACACCGTTGGAATCGAGGCTTTCGGCCAGGAACGCTGCATCGATCACGAAGGTGGCGCCATGCAACGCCTGGGCGGGACCGAACAGTTCTCCCTTGAACGAGTGGGCAATCATGACGTGATCGCGAACTTCAACTGCAAACATATTATTATCCTGAAATTACGAGGAAAATTGGAGGGCGTCTCAGAGGACGGCCTGGTTGGGTCTGTCATACACAACAAGCGCGGCAAGCACATCCGACGCCTTGTTCAACAAGTCGGGAAGCTGCCGTGGCAGATCCTGAAAAGCCACCTTGTGGGTGATGAGACAGTCGAGCACCGGATCGGCCAGCAGGGAAAGTGCCGTTTCCAGCCTGCGGCGGTAGGTCCAGCGTGCCTGGCGCTCCACCGGGATCGTTCCAACCTGGCTTGAGACCAGCTTGAGGCGGCGGCAGTGAAAATCTGCTCCGAGCGGTGCCGAGACCGCCTGCGCGCCATACCAGCTCAACTCGACGATAGATGTGCCGTCTCCGGCGCAGGCAAGCGCCGTGGCAAGGCCGGCCGATGTCGCACTCGTGTGAAACACCAGGTCCTGATTGCCCGGCGCGTCTTCGGGCAGCGAAAATTCCAATCCCAGCGCCATGGCAGCTTCCGCACGGTCAGGGTTTGTATCAACGACCGTCACTTTTGATCCGGGCAACCGCCCGGCAACGTATGCGGTCAGGAGACCGACAACACCACCTCCGACCACGCAGATGTGATCCCCAGGTGATGGTTTTCCGTCCCATAACGCATTAAGTGCCGTTTCCATGTTGGCCGCCAAGACGGCCCTTTCGGCGGAAACGCCATCGGGAACCGGCGCGCACGACATGGAGGGGAGCGTAAAGACGCTTTGATGAGGGAAGAGCGAGAATACGAGGCGGCCGTTGAGATCCGGGTCCCCCGCAAGGACCCTGCCGACGTTTGCGTAGCCGTATTTCACCGGAAACGGGAACTCACCTTCCTGATGCGGCGCGCGCATGCGCTGCCATTCGCTCGGCGGAACGTCGCCGCGAAAGACAAGGCCTTCCGTTCCCCGGCTTATCCCGCTAAAGAGCGTTCCGACCAGCACTTCTCCGGTTTGCAGCTCACTCAAGGAAACAGTCTCCAGTCCGCATCGACCAGGTTCGGTGTACCACAGCGCCTGCGCATTGCCTGTGTCGCGCGTCACCGGTGCTTCTGCGGTCATCCTTTATCCTCTGCGGTCATCAACCCTTGCCTTTGTCAACGTTAGGACATTTTGACATGCGCACTATTGCGATGATTGCTCCGATTGGAAGTCAAAAAAATGTTTCGAGCCTTTGACATGCCAAAATTCAATGGATCACTTACAACCATGACCGCACGGCGTTTGACCTTCGCGGCCCTTCTCGGGCTCAGCTTTGCCGGCCTAGGCACCCTGATGACGCTGACGCTTTCTCCCGGCGGCTATACGGGTCTCGACGTCTTCATTCTCATCTGTTTCCTGATCACGCTGCCCTGGACCATTATCGGCTTCTGGAACGCCGTGATCGGCCTGCTCATCATGCGGCTTGCCAAAAACCCGGCCGACGCCGTCTGCCCGATCGACCACGGTGATCCGACCCAGCCACTGCGAAGCTCGACGGCGTTGCTTTCCTGCGTCCGCAACGAAGACACTGAAAGCCTGGAAACCAACCTGAACGCCATGGTGTCTCATCTGATACGCGCAGGCGAAGCGGGCCGGTTCACCCTTTACGTGCTGAGCGACACCAACATGGACGATGTTGCCCTTCAGGAGCAGCAGATGACGTCCCGGTTGAAGGATCGCTTCGGCGGCCAGATGGACGTGGTCTACCGGCGCCGCACGGACAATCGCGGCTTCAAGGCAGGTAATATCGAAGATTTTTGCGATCGCTGGGGCGATCGTCACGAGTTCGCGCTGGTTCTGGATGCCGACAGCTATATGTCCGCCGAAGCCGTGATCGGCCTGGTGCGCCGCATGGAAGCCAATCCCCAGCTTGGCATTCTGCAAAGCCTGGTGGTCGGCCTGCCAACGGACAGCGCCTTTGCCCGTATTTTCCAGTTCGGCATGCGGCTCGGCATGCGCTCCTACACCATCGGCAGCGCCTGGTGGCAGGGCGACTGCGGACCGTATTGGGGCCACAATGCCATTTTGCGGATCAAACCCTTCAAGGACAGGTGCCGCCTGCCGGAGCTGCCCGGTACGGGCCCGCTTTCCGGCACCATTCTCTCCCACGATCAAGTGGAAGCCGTCCTGATGCGCCGTGCCGGCTACGAAGTGCGTGTGTTGCCGCTGGAAACAGGCAGCTATGAAGCCAATCCGCCGCATCTGCTGGAGTTTATCCGCCGGGATCTGCGCTGGTGTCAGGGCAACCTACAGTACCGCCGCCTGATTTCGCTGCCCGGTCTCAAGCCCGTCAGCCGGATGCAGCTCCTACTGGCCATCCTGATGTTTCTCGGCTCGCCCGCATGGCTGGGCTTCATGACCTCTGCTGCCATCCTCGGCATGGTCACCGACTATATGCCTTATCGTCCCGATACCGGCGCCCTGCTCTTCTTCACGATTCTGACAATGGTGTTCGCTCCGAAACTGGCAACAGTCGCCGACGTGCTTGCCCGGCCGGATCTTCGCAAGGCTTTCGGTGGCCCTGTTCGTGTCGTCTTGAGCGTTCTGGCGGAGATCGTCTATTCAGCGATGCTGGCACCGATCATGGCGGTGGCACATTCGCTTTTCATGGGCGGGCTCCTGTTCGGCAAGACCATAGGCTGGGGCGCGCAGGCACGCGGCGTCCAGCGCCTGCCGATGCTGCTGGCAGTGCGCAAGCTCTGGCCGCAGACACTCTTCGGACTGGCCGGGTTTGCCTGGCTTTCCACCCAGCCCATCGACCTGGTGTGGCCGGTCATTCCCGTTGCCATCGGTCCGCTGCTGGCGGCAGTGATCGCAGTGACAACTTCCACCAGAACGCTTGGGCAGATCGCGATCCGCTCGACCCTATGGCGCATTCCCGAGGAAACAAACCCGCCTGCGGAACTGGCCGACCTGCATCTTCCGGCCCTGACCAAAGGCGCGGTTTCCACCCCGCAGCAAGGACTTGTACAGGGCGATGCCAATCCGGCAAAAGCCTGAGACGCATCTGCAACACAATCCCTCCCCGGCCACGTGCGAGCCAATGGCCGGGGCAGCTTTCAAATCAGCGCTGCTGCCAAACTGCGTCTGGGCAATGCCACGTCTCTGTTCGAAAGGCTCTGGAAACGGGTAGGTTCCGGCTCTCCGCCTCGCTGCGGCCGGGGCGACACCCGAAAGTAGCGTCCAACGTTTCTTTGCTCAGGCAAGGTGCCGGACAGATACCAGAAGACCGGCATGCGGTCGCTCTACGCCAGGTTCAGCCAAAGACAACCGTGCTGTCGTCCCGGCCAAGCAGAGCGTGAACCGGGTCGGGGAGCCGCAGGGTTTCGTGCCCTGTCAGGCTTAAGAGCCACGCTCCAGTTCCCGATCACAGAGCGAAGCGCTGCGTCCGGTCAGATTGATCTGGGGAGCGCCCACAAACCAAAAGACCGGCCTTGCGGCCGGTTCTTTTGCGTCAGGAAGCCTTGAACCGATTAAGCGGCGTTGGAAGAAGCCAGCGGCTGGGTCAAGAGGGCATAGATCTCCTGCGCGTCATGAGACGCGCGAATGCCCTGAGTGACGGCACCGTCGCGTAGCTGGCGCGCAATCCGGGCCAGTGCCTTCAGATGGTCAGCACCAGCGCCTTCCGGCGCCAGAAGCAGAAACACCAGGTCAACCGGCTCGTCGTCGAGAGCATCGAAATCGACCGGCTTTTCCAGCTTGGCAAACAGTCCGACCAATCGGTCGAGCCGCGTCAGCTTGCCGTGCGGGATCGCGATGCCGTGACCGACACCCGTAGAGCCCAGACGTTCGCGCTGAAGAAGCGTGTCGAAGATTTCCCGTTCGGAAAGACCGGTCAGTTCAGATGCCTTTCCGGCGAGTTCCTGAATTGCCTGTTTTTTGCTTTTGGCCTTGAGCCCGGCAATTACCGCGTCTTTACCCAGAAGATCACTAAGATCCATTAGTCCGCCTACAAGTTTCAGAAGCCGGCTTCCCGAAGGAAGCCGACCCCATCCGCATCCTTATTCGGCAGCCTGATTGGCTACCAATGCTGGGTCTATCCAGCCAATATTGCCGTCTGGCCTGCGATAGACAACATTGACTCCGCCATTTGCCGCGTTTTTGAACAACACGACCGGCGCTTCGGTCAAATCCAGCTCCATTACCGCCATACCGACGGTCATCGTTTTAACTTTTGCGGAAGTCTCGGCAATCACCAGCGGATTGAAATCCACCGGCACTTCCTCGTCTTCCTCGGGCGAAGCAAGCACGTAAGATGCTGCCTCAAGAGCCTCCCGGTCGTGGCCGTTGGGGCCATGATGGTCCTTCAGCTTGCGCTTGTAGCGGCGAAGCCGCTTTTCAATCTTTTCCGCAGCCAGATCGAAGCTGGCGCGCGGGTCCTGATCCTGCGCGGACACTTGAAGCACAATACCGGTGTCCAAATGCAGGCTGCATTCAGACTTGAAGCCTGTGCCCTCCCTGCTGAGCGTAACGTGGCCTGTGAAGCCGCCTGTGAAATATTTTTCCAGAGCGTCTTCGATTCGGTCTGTGACGTGGACGCGCAGTGCATCGCCTACATCGACATTCTTACCCGAAATCCGCAAAGCCATGGGGACCTCTTCTTTTTCTATTGACCGATAGGTCACCGGCGTTGCTGCCGGTGTTGAAACGCGAGACGTTTCAAGCTTACAGAATGGACCAGTCAGCGCCGAAGCGCCATCCCCTGTTTACGTCACGAGGGCGGTGCTATAATTGCGCTCGCTCAAAGAGTCAATTGAATATGAATTAAAGAAACAATCTTGAAAAAGAGCCGTGTAATTGCCTTGTATTGTTTCAGTGGAAATCTCTGAAACATTTTAAATATTGCACCATTGAGCCCTAACGGCAGATTGTTTCAGGACTTAAAGCCGCACGTTTTTTTCCCGCCGGCGCTGAACGGACGATCCGATCTTCATGGCTTCGCGGTATTTGGCAACTGTCCTGCGTGCGATATCGACGCCGTCGTCCTTCAGAATTTTGACAATCGTATCGTCCGACAGGATCGCCTTCGGGTCTTCGGCATCGATCATCTGCTTGATGCGGTGACGAACCGACTCGGCAGAATGGGCATCGCCCCCCACTGTTGCGGAGATGGCTGAGGAGAAGAAATATTTCAACTCGTAGATGCCGCGCGGGGTCGCCATGTACTTGTTCGACGTCACCCGGCTGACCGTCGATTCGTGCATGCCTATCGCTTCCGCAACCGTCTTCAGGTTGAGCGGGCGCAGGTGGGCAATGCCGTAGGTCAGGAAGCCGTCCTGCTGGCGCACGATCTCCGTTGACACCTTCAGGATCGTCCGGGCGCGCTGATCGAGGCTTTTGGCCAGCCAGTTGGCCGTCTGCAGCGAGTCGGTCAGATACTCCTTCTCGGTCTCGTTGCGGGCCGTCTTGATGACCTTGGCGTAATAGGTCTGATTGACGAGCACCTTCGGCAAGGTGTCAGAGTTCAGTTCAATCGCCCAGGTTCCGTCATTGGCCGGACGCACGAACACATCCGGTACGACCGGCTGCACCAGTGCCGAACCGAAAAAGCTGCCGGGCTTGGGATCGAGCGCGCGGATCTCCGCAATCATCTCGACCAGATCCTCGTCGTCGACACCACAGACTTTCCGCAAGCCGGGCAGATCCCGTCTCGCCAGCAGTTCGATGTTGTCAATCAGAGCTTCCATGGCGGGATCGAAGCGGTTCTTGTCGATTAGCTGCAGCTTCAGGCATTCGGCCAGACTGCGCGCGAACACACCCGCGGGTTCAAAGGTCTGCAAGACGGCAAGAACACTTTCCAGCCGTTCGCTCTCAACTCCGAGCTGCTCGGCCGTTTCGACGAAATCCAGGTAGAGATAGCCGTTTTCATCAAGCGAGTTGATCAGATGTGTCGCAATCAGCTTGTCGGCTTCGTCGCCGATCGCCAGGTGCATCTGTTCTTCTAGCGACGTAACGAGAGAGGCTTCGTCGGCAACGAAGGCTTCCAGGTTATAGTCTTCCGAAGCGCCGCTGCTGCCGGCGTTCTTGTAGCTGTCTCCCGCTTTCAGAAGGGCTGGATCAGGCGATGCGGGCACACCCGGCTCATCGGGAAAGACATTGCCGAGATCGGTATCCATACGCGAGGCGATCGCTTCCGACCCGGTTTCCAGGTCGTTCTGCATCCAGTCGCCGGTGTCCGGCTCATCGCCTTGCCGGGTCTGGTTGTCAGAGGCGTCGCCAAATGGGTCGGCTGGCGCGTCCCTGCCGCCATCCCCCTCCGCTCCGCCTTCGGCAACGTCGCTTTTTTCCAGAAGCGGATTGCGTTCCAGCTCGGCTTCGACATAGGCAACGAGATCGAGATTGGACATTTGCAACAGCTTGATCGCCTGCATGAGCTGCGGCGTCATGATCAGCGACTGGCTTTGTCGCATCTCCAGCTTGGTTGAAATGGCCATTGAGTTCCCAGGCAAGCGTTATTTCAAGTTGGTCTGCTTTTTGCTTATTCTTTGCAGGCCGAGTGTATAACGTAGCTGGCAGCGTGTCATCAAAGCGTAAATTGTTCACCCAGATAAAGCCGGCGCACGTCCGGATTGGTGACAATTTCCTGCGGCAACCCTTCCGTCAGCACCTCGCCCGAGGCAATGATGTACGCCCGGTCGATGAGGCCGAGCGTCTCGCGAACGTTGTGATCCGTAATCAAGACGCCGATGCCACGCTGGGTGAGATGGCGCACGAGCTGCTGAATATCGCCGACCGCGATGGGATCGATACCCGCAAAGGGTTCGTCGAGCAGCATGAAAGACGGGCGGCTTGCCAGCGCGCGCGCAATTTCGACACGGCGGCGTTCCCCGCCGGACAGCGCGATACTGGGCGACTTGCGCAAGTGGGTGAGCCCGAATTCCGCCAGCAGGGAATCAAGCTCTTCGCGGCGTTTCTGCCGGTTCGGCTCAACCACTTCCAGCACGGCGCGGATGTTTTCCTCCACCGTGAGGCCGCGAAAAATGGACGCTTCCTGCGGCAGATAGCCGATGCCGAGCCGGGCACGGCGATACATCGGCATGCGGGTGATGTTGAAGCCTTCCAGGGTGATCTGCCCCTGGTCCGGACGGATCAGCCCGGTGATCATATAGAAGGTGGTGGTCTTGCCGGCACCGTTCGGCCCCAGAAGCCCGACGGCCTCCCCCGGCTTCACGGACAGGCTGACATATTTCACCACCTGACGGCGGCCATAGGTCTTGCCAATGCCTTCGACGACCAGCGCCTGCGACAGATCTTCGCCATCATGGCCCGGTTCCGGCATGCTTCCTTGCAATCCGTTATACTCCGAAGACGTTCTCTTCACTGGCGCGCCGTCCATCCGATCATTGCCGCGGCTCCACATAAGGTCTGCGACCGACACTGTCGAGTCAGACCAGCCGTCAAATTCAGTTGCCGTTCTGGCCGTTGTTCACACTGTTGGGTTGAATGCGCACCTTGACGCGGCCGCTTCCCTGGCCCGACACCTTGCCGCCGCCGGCACTCAGGTTGGCCTTGCCGGTCTTCAGATTTACGGTCAGCTTGTTGCCAACGACAACGTTCGGCCCCTGGCTGAGCACGACTTCCCGGCCGGTCATCACCATGATTTCCCTGTTCATGTCGAAGCTGGCTTCATCGCCCTTTGCGGTCTGATCCTTGGAGGTGATGAACACGCCACCTTCCGCTTCCAGCTTGGAAATCCGCTGCTGAACGGCGCTGTCTTCGGTTTTTTCGGCACCAGAACCGACGTAGAACACCTTGAGACGCTGCGTCTTGAGGCTGGTCTCACCTTGTGTGACCAGCACGTCGCCTACGAAGGTCGCGGTATTGTTGTTGTCTTCAACCCGCAGTTCACTCGCCTCGATCTCGATCGGTTCGCCTTCATTTGAACCAAAGCCGGCGAAGGCATCGGAGAAGGTCTGGGCATGGGCCGAACCGGCAATGAAGGCTGCGGTGGCGGCAATCGTCATGCGTTTCAGAAAAGTCATCTCTTACTGTCCTTGCGAAGCAGGATTGAGGGTCATCTTGATGCCGTCGGAGAACCTTACGATTCCCTTGGCTTTATCATAGTCGAGTTTGCCCGCCACGACACGACCCTGATCGGACCGGATGGACACGACGTTCGAAGTCTTCAGGGCGCCGTTGCTGAGGTCGATCTCCACTTCGGACAAATCGACCGTGTAGCCCTCACTCCATTCCAGCTGAATGCCTTCATACAGACGCAGGCTCTCCGTGGCGTTGTTGTAGGTCCCCTTCAACGCCACAATCTGCGCGCTCTGATCCTTGCTGAGCGTGATGTCGGCCCGGATGGTTTCAAGATCGATGATCCGCGGATCACTGAGCCGCTGGATCGCCCTGTAGGCCGTCACCCGGTAGGAGCGTTCACCGTCATGGCCGGAAAGCTCGGGATGATCCATCACCAGCCCTTCACTGGTCAGCATCATGTTGCTGGCACCAAGGCTGTTGAGAACATTGAACAGAACCACAAGCCCGACCATAACCGCCAGGATCAAAAGTCCGACGCCCGGGAACAGCCAGCGCATGATGCGCACCATCAGGCTGTGCCTGCGCGCAGCCCGCTGGGCCCGGCTCAAAGGCCGCCTGGACGCATGCCCCTGCATATGGTCGCCAACAGCGCTCAATCCATTCTCCGAAACCATGTGCCCTTTAACCGGCCGCAATGCCGTTACGAGTGGGCAAAAATATCGTTTTCTTCCCAGCCCTTCAGATCAAGTTCCGCGCGCATCGGCAAGAACTCGAAACAGGCCTGGGCAATATGGCTGCGTTCTTCACGCTCCAACATCATTTCCAGCCGCTCCTTCAGGGCGTGCAGGTGGAGCACGTCCGAAGCCGCATAGGCCAGCTGCGCATCGCTCAGGGTTTCTGCCGCCCAGTCAGAACTCTGCTGCTGCTTGGACAGCTCGACCCCGAGAAGTTCACGCGTAATATCCTTCAGTCCGTGGCGATCCGTATAGGTCCGCACCAGTTTGGATGCGATTTTCGTGCACCAGACCGGCGACACCCGAATGTTCAGATAGTGCTGAAGCACTGCAACATCAAACCGGGCGAAGTGGAATATTTTCGGTTTGCCCGGATCCGTCATCAACGCGGCAAGGTTGGGTGCCTCGCTCTGGCCACGGGCGATCTGGACCACATCCGCGGTGCCGTCACCCGGAGAAAGCTGCACCACGCAAAGCCGGTCGCGATGCGGATTGAGACCCAAGGTCTCGGAATCGACTGCCACCGCATTCGCCGTTTCATAGGCTTTCAGATCGGGCAGATCGCCCTTGTGATAGCGGATGGTCATGACGTTTCGTCTCCTCTGGCCTGTCCCGAGCACAACTGTTATCCGGGCTCCTGCCTTCATGACCGGCAGGACACACCGCTGTTCTTTTTGTCAATTGGCGCACCTGCATTTACGCAATGGCACATGAACGCCGCTTGAACGAATAAGTTGTCCGTCAGGTAGAACATGCAGAGGGATGAGGCAAGCCGGTTGACCGCAGAACCATGACGATACGTGAAGAGAATGCTACTTCCCGGTCCGAAACGCTTCGTGGCGGCCCTCCGGATTGCGGTGGATCAGGATGCACACCCCAATATGCATCTCAATTTCAATTGATCCCGTTTGCCCGCTGCAAGGCACGAACATAAACAACGATCTTTTCCACTTCCGCCTGGCTGACACCGTCGACCGGCGGCATGTCGCCAAATGGCCAGTGATGCGCACGCACTCCGCGGGTTGTCGCCAGCAGAAACGCGCCATCTGCGTGATGGTCAGGCTCGTAGATCTTGTGAACGAGCGGTGGAGCGATACCATCGCGTCCGCCGGCGTTTTCTCCGTGGCAGCCGGCGCAGTTGTCGCGATAAAGGGCTTCGCCGGTCAACGCGTCCCCCTCCAGAGCCGGAACCTGAACAGCAACAAGCGCTGCCCCGCTGGCCACAGGAGGGTGTTCCTTCTCTGAAAACAGCCCCCAGAGCAGCACGCCCAGCACAGCAACGGACAGGGCCGCTGAAATCGTCAGAAAGATCCTAAGCATCAGGACTGTCCATTGACTTCGTCCAACGGGTCGTGATCGTGCCCGCCGGACAGATCGTCAATGATGGGGCAGTCGGGCCGGTCATCGCCATGGCAGGCCGTCACCAGTTGTGACAGAACCTTCTTGAGGGACCGGAGTTCTTCAATCTTGCGGTCCACTTCCCTGATCTTCGCCCGGGTTATCTCCTTGACGTCGGCGCTTGCCCGGTTGCGGTCTTCGTAAAGCGAGAGGAGTTCGCGGCATTCGTCGATGGAAAAACCGAGGCTCCGCGCCCTTTGAAGAAACTTCAGTCGCTGGAGATCCGTGTCGACAAAGTCACGGTAGCCGTTCTCGCTGCGCAGCGGCCGGACGAGACCGATGCCCTCGTAATAACGGATGGTCTTGACTGGCAAGCCGCTGTGTTCGGAGGCTTCTCCGATATTCATGGGCGTTTCCCTTAAAGCTTGATCGTGCGCAGGCGCAGCGCGTTGCTGATGACCGAAACCGAAGACAGGCTCATGGCGGCGGCTGCCAGCATCGGCGACAGAAGAATGCCGAAGACCGGATAAAGGACACCGGCAGCAACCGGCACGCCGACCGCGTTATAGACGAAGGCGAAAAAGAGGTTCTGCCGGATGTTGCGGACAGTTTCGCGGGCAAGTTTCCGGGCACGCAGAATGCCGTCCAGATCACCTTTAAGCAGCGTCAGCCCGGCGCTTTCCACCGCCACATCAGCGCCCGTGCCCATGGCAAGGCCGACATCGGCAGCCGCCAAGGCAGGCGCATCGTTGACGCCATCACCAGCCATGGCAACCGTTGCGCCCCTGGATTTCAAATCCTCGATCAGCTTCTTCTTGCCTTCCGGCAGGACACCGGCGTGAACCTCGTCGATCCCCAGAACCCTGGCAACTGCATCTGCCGTTCGGGGGGCATCACCTGTCGCCATGACGATCTTGATGCCATCGTCATGCAGCGCCCTGATGGCTGCCCGGGCATTTGCCTTGACCGGATCGGCAACGGCGATGAGGCCAAGCAATTTCGCAGAATCGCCTGACCCTTTCACCAGATACATGACCGTCTTGCCCAGTTCTGCCAGTTCCTCTGCACGATCGCGAAGCTCTGACAGATCGGCGCCACTTTCGTCCGCAAATGCGGCGTTGCCGAAGAGGACGTCGTCGCCTTCGACCCTGGCCCGCACCCCCTTGCCCGTCACGGCTTCGAAGTCGTCCGCCGTTGGCAGATCCAGTTCCTTTTTTCCGGCCGCCCCGAGGACCGCCTCGGCAAGCGGGTGTTCGGAGCCTTTTTCGAGTGCACCGGCCAGCCGGAGAAGATCTGCTTCGCTCCCGCCTGTCGCCACGACAACCTCATCGACGACCGGTTTGCCTTCGGTGAGCGTTCCGGTCTTGTCTACGACAATCGTGTCTACCGCCGCCAGACGTTCCAGCGCTTCGGCGGTCTTGACGAGAACACCGGCCTGCGCGCCCCTGCCTGTTGCCGTCATGATCGACATCGGTGTCGCCAGCCCCAAAGCGCAGGGGCAGGCGATGATGAGAACCGAAACGGCAGCGATCACCGCGTGAACGAAAGCCGGACTTGGGCCGACAAGCAGCCAGACGAGAAAAGCCAGCATAGCGAAGCCGATAACCGCCGGCACGAAATAGCTCGCGACCCGGTCGGCCAGCCCCTGGATGGGCGCGCGCGAACGTTGAGCGGAGGCCACCATGTCCACGATCTTGGACAGCATGGTGTCCGCACCCACCAGTTCCGCCTCCATGGTGAAGGATCCGGTTTTGTTGAGCGTGCCGCCGGTGACCTTGTCGCCCGGATTCTTTTCAACCGGCACCGGTTCGCCTGTAACCAGACTTTCGTCGACGGACGAACCGCCTTCCTTGACCACGCCATCGACAGGAACCGCCTCTCCCGGGCGCACGCGCAACAGATCGCCTGCCAGGATATTTTCGAGCGGGGCATCGTATTCCTCGCCCTCCGGTGTGATCCGCCGAGCGGTTTTGGGCGCGAGATCCAGCAGCGCGCGAATAGCGTCGCCGGTGCGTTCGCGTGCATTCAGTTCCAGAACCTGGCCAACAAAGACCAGCGCAATAATCACAACCGAGGCCTCGAAATAAACCGGCATGTGTCCGCTCGGGCTCTTCAACGCCTCCGGAAACAGGAAAGGCAGAAACGCAGCGATCATGGAATAGAGGTAGGCCGCGCCGACCCCGATCATGATCAGCGTCCACATGTTGAAATTGCGGGAGACCAATGACGCCCAGCCTCTCTGGAAGAATGGCAAGGCCGCCCATAGCACCACCGGAGTGGCCAGCAGGACTTCCAGGTAGATCGAAATACCTTCGCCGATCCAGTCGCGGATCGGCACGCCGACCATGGGACCCATGGTCAGGATCAGCAGCGGGACCGCCGCCAGAGCACTGACCCAGAGCCTGCGGGTGAAATCGACCAGTTCATGGTTGGGCTCGTCGGAAACCCCGCTCTGCGGTTCCAGTGCCATGCCACAGATCGGGCACGTACCCGGTCCCTCCTGGACGATTTCCGGATGCATGGGACAGGTATAAAGCGCACTCTTGGCGGAGCGTTCCGCCTCCATCAAGTTTTTTTTGCTGCTGTTGCCGGAGACGTAGAAATAGGGGTCGGCCTCGAACTTGTCGTGGCACTTCGGACTGCAGAAATGATACTCCTCACCCTTGTAATTCAGGCTCGGCTTGCCTTTACCGAGAGTGACCGACATGCCGCAGACCGGGTCGGTGACCTTGCCCGCGTCGCCGTCCCGGTCCGGAATGGTGGCTGTATTCTGCATGATACTCGCCTCGATGGATTTCTACTCTCTCCATCAAATAGGACCTCCAGTCACTGGAAGGTCAAGGCGGACAATTGCTTATTGTTCGAACGGGCAGCTCTCCCGATCCGGGTCAGGCTTTCCGCACCGCCGGATCATTGAGCAAGGTCGAGGAGACTTCTACCTTACGGCATGAAGGCAATTCATGCCTCCTCACCTGTATTGATCAAGTGTGCCTTCACGCACTGTTAACCATAAATTGCAATAGCTGACACACCAATAGCGCGCATTTCCGCGTTTTCATACAAGCGGTATTTCAGTCATGAAAAGACTTTGTCAGTCACTTCCGATTGCGGCCTTCCTGGTGTTCTCCTTGGCGCCCCTTGCCTCCGCCGCCGATCTCTACTCAGGTTCCGGCGAGCTCTACCAGCCTTCAACGCTGCGCGGCAGCATCGGCCTGCGTTACTGGTACAGCCAGTCGCGCTCCGATCTGGACAATAGCGGGTTCGACATTTCCAGCACGGATAATGTCACCTCGAACACCGCTGAACTGGTCGGAACGCTCGAAGACACGACGGCCGGGACCTTCGTCAGAGGCTATGTCGGCCTTGGCAGAAATGATGGCGGCGATGTGCATTTCGCAGGCTATGAGATGGACAACACCGATGAGACGACGCTCGGATATGTCGTTATCGACGGCGGTTGGGGCTTCGCCCAGTTTGCCAACAACCAGGTGCGGCTGAAAGGATTTGTCGGCTACCAGTATCTCTCCGACGACGTTTCGGCGAAATACGGCAACCTGACCGTAGAACAGTCCCGCGATTGGCACGCGATCCGTCTGGGCATGACTGCTGAAGGCGACATCGGCCAACGCGTCGGCTGGTCCGTCGATGTGGCGGGCGTCCCCTGGAGCTACAACAAGATAGAGACCTGGGAAAGCGACTGGACCTATGGTCTTGAAGCAGACGCGATGCTGAATGTCGACCTGACCCCGAACTGGCAGCTGGGCGTCGGCGGTCGCTACTGGTGGCTCCACTCGAATTTTGACCGCAGATATGTCGTCACTGGCGAGAAAGTGGTTCTCGACCAGAACTATCACCGCTACGGCCTGTTGCTGGAAAGCAAATACACCTTCTAGAGCGTGTCGCGTTTAACCAGAAAGATCCTGCATCGCGATTTGCTCTAGAAACCCGACCGGCGGAACGACGTCCAGCGATCAGAAAGGTCCGCGCACGAGGGCCTTTTTCGTATAAACCGGTGATACAGCAGCCGCATGCCCCCCTGAAGATCAACCGCGCTTTTGTGCGGGGGCTCTCTCACCGCCGAAAAGAACCCGAGATGCCGAACAGCCTCGCCGCCACCTATCTTTTTCTCATCGCGGCCATCGTCGCCGAGGTGATCGCAACTTCCGCGCTGGCAAAAACCGAAAATTTCACCCGCCTGCTACCGTCGCTCATCACGGTGGCCGGCTATGCTGTCTCGTTCTGGCTGTTGTCCTACCCGATTCGTGTTCTGCCGACGGGAATCGTCTACGCGATCTGGTCCGGTGCCGGCATCGTGCTCATCACCATGGTTGCCTGGCTGGTCTTCGACCAAAAGCTCGATCTGCCCGCCCTGATCGGCCTCGGACTGATCCTGGCCGGGGTGGTGATCATCAATGTTTTCTCGAAATCCGTGGGTCATTAGGCCAAAACGCCGAAACAGCCCCAGAAACGAAAAAAGCTCCGGAAAACCGGAGCTTTTTTAGATTGTTTCGGACCTTGGTAGTGTGTCCAAAACCGGAATTTGGTGCCAGGAGAGGCATGTGATTTAGTCAACAATTATTTGTTTTATATGAGTATTTTTTTGTTATTTTTTCAAAAGACCAACAGAAAGACCAACAAAATATCTAATGGCTCAATGCATTATCTAACATCAAGCTCCACCTGATATGGGCAAACAAAGACATATTAGGCAGCCTGCGGTCGCTCACGCTTGTCAGGTACTCGATAGGTTTCACTCTCAACCGCATTTTGGTCGAAGGCGCTGAAATTTCACGGCACCCTTCAAAACAGATACCTAACTTAATCTCGTGTTCTGCGAATGTCTTAACTAATGTACGCAGTCCAAGCCGGAACAGGCGCTGCCAATTCATATGCCCATCGATAGGACCCTGTTTCTCCACAAAACATCGCTGCTATGGTCTTACACTCCCGACCGGACTTGTTTTTGACCCTGAAACCAATGATGAAACTCTAGTTCAAGCATATAGCACAAGCTGCGTATCGATATCGTCAAGTGGCTCAGCCCGTCATGTTAAAGCCAAACCTGGCAACGAGATCTGCGTGGTCCTTGAGGTCTGACCAGGTCCCTCCTGCTTTTTCGAATTCTTCAAGAATATATGCCAAGCGAGTGCACCCATCGCTAGGCGGATGACCCTTCACCCAAGTTAACAGCTCTGAGGCATTTTCGTTCAGCTGTTTCACCACTGCGGTATAAGCCTCCTCACCATCTATTTTCCCCAGCTGCCCAACCTGAATGGCTAGCAATGCCAGAATTGCGCGGCACCCGCCTTGAGCTACCATTGGCCGTCTTTGCACCGGCAGACTAGCCTTGATCAGCCTGTAGGAATTGATAAAACGCAGTGCTCGCCGCGGAGAGCCATCCAATCCCGCTGCAAGTGTCTTTACAAAGGTCTGCTCCTCTTCGCTGAACTTTAACTGCACAGCCTGCAATGGGACTTCCGTTTCGGATTTGTTGGCGTTGCCTGCAACAGGTTCGGGCAGGTCTGACTCCTGAGCGTCTTGTCCTTGAACCGTTTTTTCATTTGTGCTGGGCA
Organism: Roseibium sp. LAB1; assembly: GCF_054658235.1. Taxonomy (NCBI): domain Bacteria; kingdom Pseudomonadati; phylum Pseudomonadota; class Alphaproteobacteria; order Hyphomicrobiales; family Stappiaceae; genus Roseibium; species Roseibium sp. LAB1. Next base: position 651,187 of record NZ_BAAGIB010000002.1, read on the forward strand.
TGTAGGATTGAGAATGATCAACGTCAGACTCAGTGAAATCGACCTTCATCAGGTCTGCAAGCAGGTCATGAGTGTTCGCATTGCTCATCGCGCGCACCCAATATGGCACTTGGAAAATCTTCTCCAGGTAGTCGCTAGGCTCAGCCTGGGCTCCCGCTTCCGGCAAAGGCATCCCTGTAGCCTGCATCTGGCGGGCAAACTGCGGATATTCTTGTTCCAGCGCTGCCCTCAGCCAGCGGACATCGACCGCAACGAAGACAACGAAGAGAGGATATGCCAGCAAAAGGTGAATGGCCTGTAGAACCACGACTACCTGATCAGGCGGGCAACGGTCCAGATCGTCAATATAGAGCACGATCCTTTCAAACACTGGCGTTTGCATGGGGGGCTCCGGCGGCGCGGCAGTCGCTCGTAGCCGGTCCACCTCCAGCGCTTCCCAAAGATTCTCCTTTTGACCTTCCTTTATTAGAGCCTCGACTTGTTTTTGGTGCTGTACCAACCTTTCCTGCGAATCTTGTGGAGCTGTTTTCCGATTCATCAGAAAACTCAATTGATCAAAATCACGGCGAACTTCAGCTACGAAACTCAATTGCTTGCGGTAATCACCCGCACTAACCCGATCCCTTACGAATTTCAGAACCCGACCCTTGCCCTCCTGGTTCAGGTAGTCCCGCTTGATCTTTTTCAGGGCCGTTTCAGTGTCCTTTAGGCGCTGCGTGGCAGCAGCCAGATCCGCTTCTGCTCGTTCAACTGCGACCGCTGCAGCTGTTTGCGACTTTTGGTGCTCGGCTGCCTTTTCCGCAATCTTGTCTTGAACTTTCAGTTGCACATCGCTCAGCTTGGCATGCGCACTTCGCAAGCCCTCGGAGACGATTGTCATGCCCGCCAGCAAAGGAGCCAACACACCGGCCACGACACCACCGACCGTGGAGGCTTCAAACCAACTCAGCAGCGCTGCCAGTGCTGTCGGCAAGGCAAGCACAAAAAAGGTTAATAATGCTGCGTGCCACGGTCTGCGTGCGATGAAATGTAGCCAGTCCCGTATGACACCTGAGCCCTTGTTCGGATCGTAGAGCGCCACAGCCTGGCGCAACTCCTCTGCAGTCTCAGGCAGTTTGTCGGTTAGTCCCAGATCCTGCGTAGCGTTTTGCAATTGCGGCTTTACCGCACTATTCCAAGTTTCTTCCCAAGCGCTCGCAACCCACGTTCGGGGGTCCTCAAGTAGTTCTTTGCGTTTTTCTTCTAGCGCTGTTTCTGCTGTTTTCAGCGCGTCCTCAGCCTCATTTTTGACCCTACGTTTCTCTAACAGACCCCGCGCCGCCTTGAGCGTTTGTTCTCGCGCGGTCTCAAGTTGATTGAACATAGTTTGAGATTCGTTGCCGAAGCTGTGACGTTGCGCCCAATTGTCCAACTCGGTCAGGATGTGATCCACAAGGCTGGCCCACAGGTTGGTTTCTGCATAGTGCCAAGCGTTGAAGCGGATCTGGACCACATGATCCAAGAATTGACGCTCTTCAGCTGCTTCAGCCCGTTGCTTTACCGTGCAGCGCCGCTGGATTGCATCATGCACTAGACGCATGAAAAAGGATTTGCCTGAGCCCCAGTCACCGAACACCCCGACCGCAATCGGCGGCTTGAAATCTTTCCAGCAGATCATCGAAGCGAATGCTTCAGCCTCCGACCCAGCCCCGGATCTGTCGACAATGTCTCCGGCCCAGGGGTCGTCGCTGCGTGCCGCGGCAATTTCCTCGGAACGCTGCAGTTGCAAGTCGAGCGCCAAAACGCGAGGTAGGCGACTATCGATTGTGTTCTCCCAGACCTGTTTCTTCTCAATTGGCTGCTGGTCCTCCCCGAGCTCCATAGCCTGCCGGCAGAAGTCTGCAATATCCTGAGCCATCTTCTTGGGGTCGGAACCCGCCTCGGCAATCATTTGATATAATGCTAGCTGCTCTTCGGGTTTTGCGGGAACGAGAATCGAGAACAAGGCGTGACGCAAACCAAGGAAGTTATCCTTCCCGCCGGTTTGCTCGCGCAATTTGATGGCATCCCGCAAGGCTTCTGCCAGACGGGACGTTCCAAGAGACCCGTCCTGTCCGGCCGGCCAGTTTGGGTGGTCAGTGATGCTTGATGTGAATGCTGAGTTGTTCTTAATAATGGATGCCGAACTATCCTGCGTCGTCCTCAACATCGCGACAGCTCTTAAGAACGACGCTAGTGACCAATCCTGTTTATGAGACGTAACGCCATCGGAATTTCGTGTTGCGTTGCTCCCGAGTGAAGGATTAAAAGCGCTTTGCTTTAATACTGCTCTTAGAGCGCGGGAAAAACGCCCTTTGGTAATCAAACCTACATCATTTCCAATGCGCAAATCCTGCGGCACGTGCTTAGTATCGCCCGCTTTGTTATCCGCCATCTTTAGACCCTCCCAGATTCTTCGATTCCAGTTTCGAGGGCCGGTGCGTAAGCATGGGTCGGCATTTGCGCCTTCAGCCAAGCCAAAACATCTGCAAAAAATCGATCATCCGCGCCGACCAATCGACTTGTCGCCAGTGAAAATGGAACACCTTGCCCCCCTTGGCACAAAACGACTGCGGCCAGCCAAAACAAAGCTTGCCTGTCAGCGCTGTGCACACCTGAAATCAAAAGCTCAGGGCTGCCCAAGCATCCAAAAAACAGATCCTTCAAACTTCGCCATGTTCGGTGTGACGCCCTATCCGCCTCTCTAAGCACAAAATCCGGCACAGGGAGTGTCGCCAGCAAATCCAAAGGATCTCGGGACCAAACCGGCGGCAGTGACACCCCACCGCCGAAAAAATCAGGAAAAACTGTGTCAAACAGGGTTGGGTTTTCTTTGAGACGGTCCCGCAGCGACGCGGCTAGTTGTCGGCGATAAGGACTGGTCAATCGAAATGCGCCAATCCAGTTTGTTACAACTTGAATCGACTTGGACATTTCTGCCATGGTTTCTTCTGAAAGATCTTCTCGGCTGCGAACAAGATCAAAGGCTGCGTGTGAAACGCAAAATATAGCATAACTGCTGAGCGCAAATGCCTCTTCGCCCAATCGCAAAACTGTAGGAGCTTGCCTTACCCCAAGGTCCAGAGCCTTTGCCGCTTTATTAGGGTCTCCTACTAGAGACAGCTCTCCGCTTGCCGTGCTTATCTGTTCAGCAAAATCGATCAGGATATTGCGAATGTTTTCTCCTTCTACCGAAAACTCTTCAAGGCCTTCTGGCCGTCCGCCACCCTCGGGGGGTTCTACAGGCCAATCTGGACCAATGCCCCCTGGGCCGTCGCCGGCGCCCCCACTCAAATAAAGGCGCCTTACAAATTCCGCCAATGCGGCGAGTGTCGGGAAGGCCAATTCGGTTTCGCCATCCAGACTGAACCCAAGTTGGAAAGTTCCACGCGCCGCTGCAGCCAATCCGATCACGCGACTGCTCACCGGGACTGGCTCGAATTCCGGCGCGACTATGTACCAGCACGGAACGTCATCCGTAACGGCTTCCGCCGTCAAATCCGGCTCCCGCAGGCTAGCAAAGGCGATACCACCAAGCGGATCCAAGGCATCTATGTAAAACCAGGGCATCAGGCGCGGCTCCGTCCTGAATGAGTCACCACCCTGCATGTCAGGCCTACCCGTTTGGCGTCTCGCTCTACTTGGCGTCTTCGATAACGCCAAAGCATGTCTGCGGCCGAAGGGCTTGGTCCGCGCATGGTGCGATCGGCAATCTGCGCTTCTCGAGCGACGTCCATTGGCGAGAGACGAATTTCCCGCACTTCTTTCGGTGTGAAACTCTTTTCATATACAACTTCGATAAAATCTTCATCCTGCAGCACGCCGGTTGAAATCAGCCCTGTTGTCAAACGGCGTTCCGATGGTGGCGCATATTGCAGAATTTTGACGACCACCAAGTCCCCTGTTTCATCCGGCCAAGTCCCTGCCCACTCCGTCATGACGCGAACCGCGTTGTCCTCAGTTTTGCTTCGGTTCCCATTCACGTAGATCTGTGCGAACACAGGCGCGACCGTCAAATCGTAGGAGTTGCGCAAAAGGGACAGAAGGCCGCCCGGCACTTTGTCGCTCTTCAGCACCAGGCAAACATCGCCGAAATAAGCAATGCCGGAACTGTTGAGTTCCGCTGCCCCAAAGTGAATATCTGTGGTGGCTACGCTCCGCCCAACACTCGCGGCCACTCTTGTTACAACCCGATCGACGCGTTCACGTACGGTCGTACCTGTAAGAGGTTTGCCTGCAAGATGAGTCACCGCTGCCCGGTTCAAATAGCGTCCCCGTCCTGGCAACCCGGACTGAACGTCCAGAAAACTCACGGCATGGCGCGCTGATAGGTTGAACACCAGCTGCATGCCTCGGTTCTGATCCTGCTGCCTAGAATGGGGGCCTTGTCCTTTCAGAGTGGACCGGATCGTCTCGATATTAGTTTTCAAGTAGCTATCTGATGGCGTTCTCGGCGCAACCGGCCACAGATTTTTGAGCACAGTTTTCCAATGTGACATCGATACTCGGTCGCCTTCTGAAATGCAGCTAAAAAATGCAATGCCTTATCGAAACCACCATTGATAGTAGCGCCGACAAAAAATGAAGTCCATGGACTTGTTTCAAGCCAGACTTTGACCAGTTTTAGAAACCCAAGGTTCCTCTGGAGCGGACACCGTTGAATGGATCAAAGAAAAGAGCGCGCTCTTGTCCGGCAGCAATCGGAAGAATGTAATCGCTTGAACCGAACAGTTAGATTTTTTCGATAGTGAAGCCAACATTTATCTTGAAGAAAACGTCCGCTGCCCGACCGTCTCAAGCCTTTGCGCAATTCACATGAGATCATCTAAGTATCAGTTGGAGCATCTCATCAAACTACCTCATGCCATGGGTATCGCGCTTTATCTGCAACGGTCTCTAGCTTGTCTCCTGGCGTTTGGAACAGGTCAATGACCCAACGGGTGGAGAAACCTTGTGCAGCACACCAGGCAGCAACGACTGCATCGGCCATATCATCGGCGTGCTTTGCGCCCCTCTTCGAACCATCGCCACTGGCCTTTAATCCTGCATACGTCTTCAAGATGCTTTCACTGGCGGGGTCCACGATAGGCATGACCTTGGTGAGCAGTTTGGGATGGCTCTCGAATAGAGGAAGGCCATGCTCCGCCGCTCGTCTTGCAACCATGGCACCATTTAGCGTCATTGAACTGTACAAGGCATTCTGTGGTATCACAGTTGGTGCATGCTCCAGGTATTTTCGCCGCAAAGCATTGTCGCACTCTCTGCTCCCAGAGGGGGACCAAGCAAGAAGCGTATCAATGCCCAGCGCCTGCGCATCAGTGTAGCTCGAAAGCCAGGTCCAAGCGGCTTCAGCATCTTCAACGACCTCGCAGAGAGGGTCCCCAAGGATTTCGCCTACCTCTGAAACCTGAATAGCCGCGACACCATGAGTGCCTTTCCCTCCTGGGTCATATCCAAGAAATCGCATGTGCTTGCCCCCATATGCTTTGTGTCCCCTCCCGGCCTGGCTTTGAAGGGATATACAAGCTTAAGGACCTCTGCTGAAGACACAACAACGTCTCAGAGAACCTAACAAACTGCCTAGTGAGACTTTGTTGCCTCACAAAACGTGTCATCACCTTCCTTGCAGGAAAACGTTGCACGAAAAACCTCACCTTGTGATACCCGCCCACCTTATTTCGAACTATTTTTGTGTCATTTCTCAGCTCTTTGAATAAATATGATGCTATATTTTTACCCATTCAAGCATCATATTTTTGATTAGAGACTGGAGAGAGAAAATGACTATCCCAATATACCCCAAAGCTTTGAAATCACTTCGCTCACGCTTGAGCTTGACGCAGGAAGGGCTCTGTGACGCTACACGAGGCCCAAACAAGGTCAGCCTTGCGACCATCAAACGAATTGAGAGCGCGAAAGGCGAATTTTATTCCGCCAAGGACCGTGTAGCGGTCACATTAGCGAATGCTCTAGGCGTTAATATCGAAGACCTTAGCAAAGAGCCGACTGAGCGAGACAAAGCTGAAACCACACTTCGCAAATTCGGTTATCGGCCTTTTCGTACAATGATCGACCCTGAAACAGCGCTCGCTTTCAATATGGTGCAAGAAGTATACGGCATTCCAGTTCGTGCCCAGATCGAAATGGCGCCACTGTTCATGGCCCTTTTCGCTGAAGGCAGTCTCGATTGGCGACGAAAGCAAGTCGATGCAATCGAGGCGGCATCTGACGAACTTCAAAGCCTTGCACGCGGCCACTCTTGCTATGCCTACATGGCAGGGAGAGTGGATGAGGGGGCAGCGGAAGAAAGAAGTTCCATAGCGAACAAAGATGTTTTTGGTGTCGACGTCTCCGACGATGCCTTTCATTGCGGATACGATCGCTCGGTCAACAATCCCTTTGCAGACTATCTAAAGGAATTTGCTCGAGATGTGGCCGCAGACATCGTCTCCTTCGACGAAGAACCTGGATGGAAAACAAGCCCAGGGCTTCCAGAATATCGCATCGGGGCGGAGATAATCGACCAGCTTACAAATGGGAACTCCGACGCAGAATATGCGCTCATGCGTGGCCATGTGCGTATCAAGGATATCCCCCGGGACCTTAACGTGGTTGAGAAAGCTGACGAGCGGGTTGCCTGGATGATTGCCCAGATACCGGAGGAAGAGCTCGCAGAACGTAGGAAACACTCCGAAGAAATGCGCGCTCAGCTCAATCTGGATGCCTTGTTCGGCACCAAGCCCAAGCAGTCACCTGACGGAGGCAACAATGACTGAACTAAACTTCACTCATCACGCTTTGGCACGGGCGCGGCAACGCGGCTTTCGGGAAAATGACGCCGAGATCGTGTACCGATTGGGAACCCCGGTTGCTAAGGATGCCGTCCAGCTGACCAACAAGGATGTCGCCGACGCCATTGAAAAAATGAAACGTGAAATGCGACAACTTGAACGCCTTCGGGGCAGCAAGGTTATTGTTGAAGGCGACACACTAATCACCCTCTACCATGAAACTCAGCGACATCGTCGCCGCGACCGCAAGCGGTTCAGGAGACAGCCATGAAGCTTTTACAGAAAATTCCTGGATCCGGTGACGTGCTCGACGCCAATTATCGAACGACTGGGTAGGCAATTGGGTAAGAGCTACTCAACGCCCAGCGCCTTAAAAACGGCATCAACAGGTTCAGCATAAAACGACGTCTGGAACTTGGCAAAGAGCTCTCCAGGGACCGTTTGAATATCGCCCACACTTGCCATGGGCAGCAACACTCGCTTGGCACCGCTGTCAAAAGCGACCTGCAAACACTCTGCGAGATTCTCGACTGGAACAATGCTTCCGCCAAGACTCATATCGCCAAGCACTACAAGCTGATCCTGAGCTGGTTTCTGCATCAGCCCGGAGCAAAAAGCGATAAAGCCAGGCAGTGTCATGGTCTTTGTGGGACCCGTGTTGTGAAGCTCTACCGAGTGAAGATGGTAATCATGATCACTGGCCTTCGACATACCGCTCACCCGGGAGACGTTAGCCTTGAAGTAGTCGAAAGCGACACGGAGCGCTTCTTTCGCGGCCGAGTTTGACCCCAAACCGGAGGTCGTAAGCTTACCATTGCCTGCGGTCGTTTGTGTTTCAAGGCGATAGAGGCCCAAGTGACCAGAGCTTCCAGTTGCAACCGTATGCAGGACACCAGGCTTCAAAGGTCCTGCGGGAATGAGGCTGCCACCACCCTGTTCAGGCACGGCGACAAAGTGTTCATCGAGGGTCTCGTTGTCGATGTAAGAGAAATGCACATCATAGAATTCCATACCCCCGATCTTCTTCAACTGCTCCTTCACACGCCGCCGCGATTCAAGCGCGTATTCCAGGCAGCGTCGTACGGCTTCCTTGTCGTACTCGCCATGGGGATACAGAAGCTTCAGCAGACCCGACACCGTCCTGCGCACCGCGATGGTATCGCGTTGATTTAGATTGTTGCCTAGCTTGAAGAACTGGTCGATCGCATCTGCTGATGTGCGCTTACGCATCTCACGCATGAATTCAGCCAGATAATCGGTGATGAGCCCGTAGCGGTTGGTGAAGAACTCAGGCCGCATTTTCGGCACTTCCCAGCCAGGAATATAGGCATGGAAGCGATCGAAGAACGCAGAGTCGATCATCGCCTCCGGGAACGGCGCCAGAAGGTGGCTGGTCTTCACAAGCGTATCGACCGGCTGATTGATATTGCCTACAAACACCATACTGGCCGAGGCCGATATCGCATCACGGCCGCGCGCGAACGATCCGGAGGCCATGTAGTCCTTCATGATCTGGACGCCGTCTTTGTCTTTGAACGAGATCCCGGCAACTTCGTCGAATGCAACCAAGTCCCACATTCCGACAAGCCCGACCTGGCGCCGACTCATGTTGTAGAACAGGTTCGCAACTGTCGTATGCCCACCTGATATCAGGATGCTGTTCGGGCTGCATTCCTTATAGATATGGCTCTTGCCAGTACCGCGCGGGCCCAACTCACAGACATTGTAGTTGTTCTCGACGAAGGGAACCATCCTCGCGAGTAAGTGCCACCGCACGCGCTCATCAAGCACCGTCGGCTCCATGCCCGTCGAGCGGAGCAAGACGTTGATCCACTCGTCTTCGCTAAATGCCTTCCGGCCTTCGAAGAACTCCTCCATGTCCATATTGGGCATCTGAATCGGCTTAAGGTCCCCAATTGTAAATGGCGAGCCCTTCTGGCCTTCTTCATGATAGTAATGGACGGTGACAATGCACCATATGCCACCAACGAGCAGCTTCTCGAAACGTTTGACGTCGCTCGCAGAAACCTCGGCGTCCTTGATCCCGAGATTGGAAAGAAGAGCCTCGTAGATGTCTCGGCGTTCGTTGAGCCTGACCGTCACCTTGTCGATGACCTTGAAGCTCCCGCGCTCCTTAATCTTCGACTTGATCTTCTCGGCCTCGTCGGGACGCACATAGTTCTCGGCAAGCACCTTCTTAACGGTCTTTAGTCCCTCCTGAATAATCTCGTCGTCATCAGAGGCGCAGTACATCCCAAGCAGGTACTCAAGGACGTAGACGGGAACATTCGCGCCTTCTTTCAACAGTTTGGTGAGGTCTTTCCGAACGACCTTACCCGCAAAATAACGGTTCAGCTGCTCGTCGAGCCCAGTGTCAATTGTCAGCTCAGAAGTCATTATCGAATGCCAGGTCTATCGTTACGTCCATCCGTACTTCCTCGACACTCGTCTCGGCGTTCCGGGCAATGAGTTGGTAGCGGCTCTTCTTATCGAAGTTTCTGCTCGCCAGCGTCAACCAAACCTCTTTGCGCCATTCGTTCATATCACTTGAATCGCTTTCGAAAGAGAGCGTCTCGACATTGGTGACGGGCTCATCTCTGAGATAAATCGCGACCTTTACCTTGAGAGGCTTGACGCGCTCTGTCACCGCTTCGGTCTGGATAAACTTGAAGCGATAGCGATTGGTCGTGATCTTGAAGTTTGATCCGAGCACACTGATGCTGACGGTTCTGGTCCGCGTCCTTACCGCGCTCTTGCCTTTTAGCTGCGCAATTTGAATGACGGGAACAACAATCTCCTGGGGCATGGCGCCACCGTGTATGAAGCGCGAACCTCCGACAAAGTGAAAGCGGTTTGTGCCGCGAGGCACCCAAAACTCCATGTCGCCATCTGCCGATGCCGTGATCTTTGTCTTGCCATGATAAGCACCAGCATGGTCCGGAAGTGACTTTCCAAGTAGATAGCGCTTCTTGCTGATCACGGCCCCAGATGGCTTGTTGGTTATTGGGTTCTTATCGCTCGCCGTCGGCGCGCTTTCCTGAAACAGGAAACCATGATCCGCCGTGACCAAAACATAGTTGGCGTTCAAGCTGTTGACGAGCCTGGCAACGATGTTCCCGACCTCGTCTATCGTGTCGCGCACTGCCGCGAAGGTCTTTTCTTCATTTCCGGTGTCTGCCGTCTGGTCGATCTGGTTGTGATAGATATAGATGACCCTGTAGGGCTTGATGAACGCCCTGCCATCACTCTTGCTCATCGCCATGAAGTCGTCGGCCTTGATCGCCGTGCCATTCACCTTGGCGAGTATTTTCTGTCGGTTGGCGAGACCGCTGGTCGGCATATTGTCCGCCATAACAGCCCCCGCATCGGTGTAGCTGAGCGTTTCGTGCGGTAGAAGACTTGCCATGCCCAGAGCGGTGTAAGACGGCAGGACGCCGAGTTGCGGCTTGAGCGTCGCTGAAAACCGATAACGACTGTTGAGCTCTTGCAGCAGTTCATGCGCCGCTTCGTAGCGGAAAGCGTCACTGATGATCACGTAAACGCGGCGATCATCTGCCTCGTCCAACCTGGGTTGCAGATTGCGTTTAAAGAAATCCTGCTGCCGGTCGACGCCGGGCAACTGCCAGTTATCCAGCAGACCGCCCCCTTCCAGTGCTTCGCCCCATCGCACAGACAATGAGCCGAGATACCAATTGCCATAGGCATCTTCGATCTTTTCGCGCAGCGCCTTGAGTATGTCCCACCCTTCGGCCTCCGCGGTGTCCGCGGCGGAGCAGAAGTGGCGATAAAGCTGATCGAACTGATAAAGCTCGCCGACATAGGCATCGAAGAATGCCTTTCCGTCTTTGTAGTTGAAGCCTTTCGGGTATTTTCCACGCAGATCCAGGAATTCGCCGGCTGACATCAGAGCTTTGTAGACTTGATCAAGTGCTCGTCTGGGTGCTTTAGAGCTGGAAGGCAGCTTGCTGTTTGCCCAGTAGCCGTTTTGACGCCGTGTGACGACATCCCGGATGACCTCGAGATTGATAGTTTCGGCGGTGTCGATGATCCGGTCACGGAGGAGACTGGCGATGTACTTCTCAGTCAGCAAGAACGTACGAGACTCCACCAGGTCTTCGACATCCAGATCGCTATGGTGTTCGGCCAGTTTGAGCAGTTCAGCGATCGTCGCTGAAAGTGCATCGTAGCTTTCATGCAGCCGCGCGCTGTCACGCCACTGGCCTACGCAAACAACAGCGTTCGAAGCGCCCTTGGTTGGCAGAACGAGATGCGCAAGCGCCGCGGGACAGGCGCCTTCAAGGCTGCGTTCGAAGTCAGTTACCAACAGGCGCATCAGGAAGGATTTAAGGCTTGGTTCGGCTTCGTTAAAGCCAAAGGTATCCCTCACCTGGTCCCAAAAGCTCTCTGCCAGGTCGAATTTCTCGAGGTCCGACCATACAGAGGGATCTGAGTCCAGATTGTCCGGATCAATCATATGGAGCAGAGCGCGAACCAGTGAGAATATGTCCGTCTGCTCGGTGCGAAGGAGGGCAGCCATCAATGCGCGATCAATTGCTTGCGCATCATCAGATGGTTCAATGAACTTTCCAGCCCTTGCAAGACGTTCCTTGCTGGCGAAAAACTTACCTCGCGCGGCAATGTGATCGCGGAGCGCTTGCTCCATGATCCCGAGCTCTCGCAGGATCATGGTAGAGCGATCAGCTGCAAACGGCTCTGCGTACAAGCGGACGTCAAGAAGCCAGTCCTTCTCGGGCGCGGGCGCAGGTCCTTTTTCATAGAGAAGAAAGGACGCTTCTCTTTCGTTGCTCGTAAGTTCTGACTTGAGAGCAAGTGCTGGCACACCAGCGACAAGCCGTAGCTCCACGCCCTCGAGCCCAAGGGACGGCAGCAATTCTTCAAACTCACCGTCTTCGTCGCGCCAAAAGACGACCTGCGCACCACGGGCAAAGAGTTGCTGCAGGTTAGATTTGATTTGGCTAAAGTCCATCCACAGCCTCGCCCGTATCTCCCTGGCTGACCCCTTGTGCTTCGTTGACCGACAGTGGCACGTTTAAGATCTTGCCAATGTGCTTCTTTAGCGCAACCCGGCGTTTCGCATAGAACTTAGGAAAATCGCCCAGGTCGTTTGAGAGACCAGCTAGCAAGTGTTGTTGGATGTACTGCTGTTGACCATCAGCATTTGGATAGGCCTGCTCAAGCCACTCTAATGGCAACTTCGTCCGCTTCTCATTATTAATTGCGCCGAGGAGCAGTTGAAGATTGCCAAGCTTGTCCGAGTGTTCTTTTACCTCTTCAATCTGGCTATCCGGAATTCCGGATTTCAGCAATTTGCTAGTGGTAAAACGTCCCTTTGGAAACACGTGATCGACGTGGAACACGTGCTGGTGCTTGATGAAGGGAAAGGTCAGTGACAGCAGTGCAAACAAGCGCTTGTCGCCATAAGCCATGTCAGCGAGTTCTTCGACTTCTTCGGGTTCGAAGCCTATGGACTTCCCGCGCCGTGCCATGACCTCCCGAATCTCACTGTACGGGAAGCGGTCAGAACCGTGCTCGCGGATTTCCTCACGCAATGCTGTGAGCAACGTGTCCAAACCACTGCCCCAGATACCAGACGCCTTGAGAAGGCTTCTGATAAACCATTCTCGAATAGCTTCGCGATCCTGCTCAAATGAGGAACGCGCAAGATAGGCTTCACCCAGGTTGCGGTGATGTAAGTAATACGCAATTGGCAGAATGGCACTATCCGCACGGATCGTCTGGCCGTTGAAGCCAAATGTAGAGAGCAGTTGTACAGTGAGCAGCAAGGCATCCTTGATGCTATCCCATTTCTTCTCAAGGACCGCCATGTTAGCTTTGTTAAAGTTCTCGACCTTGAAGCCAACATTACCGATGTCGCTGAGCATAAGACCAGCTTTGAGCACAAGGTCTTTCGAGAAATCGAAACCGTCACCGATGCGATTCATCTCATCCACGAGGGTGTGGATCTCATCCCGCGCGTCGTGCTTCTTCCATTGTGCTACGGCGATGGACAGAAGCAGATCCGAATAGGAAAGAACCGTGCCGCCGCTGTTCATCCGGATGAAGATGTTCAGAACCTTTTCAAGCTCCTGACCCTTCTCCTCATAGAATGCGACCAGGTGATGGTCATGAACGACCTTGAACAGCTGGTTCAGCACCTTAAATGCTCTGGTTGTTTTTTCTTGGTCAAGCTTTCCACTGACCCACACAAGCAGCTCCGTAGCGTCCTCCATCTCCATGAGGGAAGGCACAGGGAACCAACAACGCTTCTCATCCTTCTGAGTGAGCTGCTCCTTGCTCAGAAACGCGAACCTGTATCGGATTCCGTCTTCATCCGGCTCTCCTCCACTTAGAAGATCAAGGTGCAGCTTGCGCTTAGGAAACGCGCTTGGGTTGTTCCACCACTTGTTGGGTAGCTTCCAAGTCATCGTGCCGCGTAGGCCAATGTTTAAGGCGGTCAGGCGCTGTTGGCCGTCCAGGACTGCGGTGAGTGGTCCGTTTGCGACGTCTTCGATAGGCGCACAATGCGCGTTGTCGCGCTCATGGTAATGGCGCATGAATTCATAGAATTTAAATTTTCCGACGCTCTCGGCCGCAACGCGCCAGTAGAGGAACGTTCCGAAGGGATAACCCTGCATCAGGCTGTCGTAGAACCCACTGATTTGCGCAGGTTTCCAGACAAACTCGCGCTGGATGGCGGGTAGAACGAAGCTTCCGCTACCGATCTGATCCAGTGTTTCCTTTATGGTTCCACCTGTCTGATACATCTGCCTAGTCTTTCTCGCCGGTAATTGCTTTTCTTTCAGCCAGAAGATTGCCGAACTTGCCGTAATTGACCTTTACGCCGTCGTCGAGGTCGAGCGTGATCCGCTGGTCGGCGTAGTGGCGGAGCTCCTCATCGAATGCACGCAGCTCTTCAAGCTGCTTGACCATCAGGTCTTTTTCCTTCTGCGCCTTAGTGCGAGCGACCGAGGATGACGCATTGGCGGTGTCATCCTCCAGACTGTCGATCCGTGCAGCCATGCGGCTTTGCAGCGGTGTCACATATTCCATTCGCATGCGCGAAAGCGTGCCCTCGTTGTAGCGATGGAGATAGACTAGGCACTCGAATGCCTTCAGCTTGCCGCTTGAGAACAACCAATAAATCGGGCGTTTCTTGTACGTCTTCAGGTGATCCTTGAAAAAGCTCTTGGAGAAATAGGTCCGGATCGCCTTTTCAGGATCATTCCTGCCGTTCGCCACGAGGCTCTCAGCGACGAAGCGTAAATTTTCGCGCAAGGTTTCGGGCGTCCAAGCAGCCTTCAGGAACTCCTCGAATCGGACTGCCGCGTCGTCGTCGAACCATTCAAGCTGAGTGATGGGTATAATCCCGTCTTCGTCGGCGGGAAAATCGCCATAGCTGGATGGATCAAAACCCTTATTGCCAGAGTTCGCATAGATCAAGCCCGGTTTAGCGAGACTGTAGCGTCCTATCATGCATCCGATTGAATAGGATATTAGTTCGCTAATTGTATCTGTACGTTGCTTGAGTCCACGTTCTGATTTATCGAGGTCTACGCTATAGCGATAGTAAGGGTTCGACGTCAAAGTGACTTCCGATAAGGACACAGCCGGCTCTAATTCGCCAGAAAGACCATAGGAGGATATCAGTATCCGATTGAGTTTCTCCTCTAAGTCGCGCAATTCACTCGCCTGTTCCAGGCAGGATGTTACATAGGCGTCAAAGGCTGCCGATATTCTAGTCTTATGTCCTAAGTTCCGCATTATACTGGGAGAAGAAAAGTCTTGAGACCTTTCGTAGGAATTCCAGTCATCTTTCGAAATCTCAATGCACCTTTGAACGCAGGAGCGCAAATCAGGCGATCGAATGACTTCTGGCTGGACTGGAACTCTCGCGATATCACCTACTTGGAAGTGCATAGTCGGATTCAAAATTGGCATGAACACCGAGATGATTTTGCTATTTAGTACGCCAAGAAGTCCCAATGAGTCTTCTTTTTTCGGAAAACCGCTTGGCCCCGTAATATCGAATAAGGCGCCCGCCGGCGAAAATCGGGCAGCAAAGCCAACAGAACCACTACTTGACTTGAAAGAGATGTCTCCCCAGGTCAGGCATTCCTTGAAGTATTGTGATATATTTTTAATTGTTCTTGTAGGAGAACCGTACAATTCAGCCGCATACTGAAGGAGCTCCAACCCTTCATTTTCCCAATTCACGACGTTTTCTCGGTTTCCGAACCAACGCCTAGGAGTTCCACCCTTATTGTATGCGAACCATTTCTTTTTCTTCGAAGCCGCTTCTTCTTGCGTCGCTGAACCATTATCCAATGTTTGCGAATTGACCTCATGCCACTGGCGTAGAAACCTTGCGTTGTCTGACGTGGCCATCCCTTGCCTGGGCGTCAAGTAATCGCCAATTCGATCACCATTGGCGAAGGCGCTGAGGACCGAGGCGCTACACCAGTAGGCGATAGGACATCCTTCGATGGACAGGAATGTATCCTGTGAAAGATTAGAATAGCAGTTTTCATTAGCTCGAAGCGCTCGGGCTTTCTCATCGAAATCCCCGGCAGTCAACTCGAAATATGCTCCTCGATAACTTTGGCAAGAAAATTTCCTCAGAGAGAACGCGCATGTTTGTACAGTAGGCCCGATCAGAAATTCAAAAGCATTTGCGCCAAATTGCGCAATACTTTGAACTATCGAATTACCTATCAGAAATTTACGAAAACCTTCATAACTAGACAGAAACATCCAAGACTGCATTGTTACAAACGCAATGGTACCGCCACGTTTACATATGTTGTACGCCTGCTCAACAAATGCGGAGTAGAGATCATTCTTGGAGCTTTTGTATTCTTCTTTGAGGAACGCCTTAACCATTGGGTTCATGTTTCGAAGACCCATATATGGAGGGTTGGCGACAACCACATCATAACTCTTCGAAAGCAATTCGGCTTCAGTTACTACCGGGTGCAGTAAATTTTTTGCCTGAGCCTCAAAAATACTGTCGTTTTGATTAACTTTTATTAGCTGAGAAAATCGTGCAAGGTGGCCAGCAATCGAACTGTCTACTTTAAGCAACGAACCGAGGACTTTCGCTTCCTGAAATAAATTAATTAATTCAGAAAATTCCGCAGAATTAATGCTTGAGTTCGTTTTTACGGAAAGCACTGGCTGCACGACCGAATTTGGCAATAGATCGTCATTTGGCAGCAGGTCAAATCTACCATTAGGTATGAGCGTGCGCGCGATCTCATCTGCATTCAGCGCCTTACTGTCCGTGATTGCCATGACGTTCAGAGTAGGTGGATTGTCTGGTAATAGTATCCGCCGATCATCCTCCCGAGCCTTCATCAGCAGCGCAAATCCAGCCATCTGCGCGGCGCGGTCATCAATATCAAGGCCGAATAGGTTTTTCTCGAGGATCAGGCGCGGCACATCGCGCAGGCGGTAGCCGCGTTCCAGATAGATCGCCTTAAAGAGATCATAGGCCTCAACCAGAATGTGCCCGGATCCGCAGGCTGGGTCCATAAGCGTCAGCTCTTCCGGATTAAGCTCCTTCGGCGTGATGTCGTCGAGCTGGCGCTGAACCTCTTCGGTCTGTTCCGCCGGCTCGATGTAATATTCCATCTGCGCCTTGAGCGGGCTGTCCGGATAGGTCGCCAGCCACTGTGCCCCGAGCGAATTCTGGACCATGTATTTGACGATCCAGTTGGGTGTGAAGAGCTGGGTCGCCGCCGGAATGTCCTCCGATTTCACGACCTTGCCAATCACCTGATCTTTCTTTTCCGAAATGTAGAACTGGTAGAGCCAGCCGATGATTTCGATCTCTTGCCAATCCGCCTCGTCGATGGACGTCACTAGTTTCCGGATCAATGAATCCGTGTGCAGAAGATTGTCCGGTAGCAGAAGCTCGGTCTCGTCATCGATCCGCTCAAACAGGAACGGCATTGCAGTGTTCAACGCATTGCACTGCGCGATCAGAAGCAACCTGTAGAGCTCCGCATCCTTGGTGCCGTCGAGCTTCAGATCGATCACCTTGTTCTTGTTGAGCCCTGCGAAATCAAAGTGTTCGGCATGTTCCAGGATTTCCGGAAGTTCTTTGCCAGCTGGGTGACTGAGCACGCGGTAGCCATGATCGAGATAGCCGTGGAGCTCCATGTAGCGGATGGCGAGAAGACGGTTGAACCATGTGTAGGCCACTTCCTCCATCGTCTGATCGAAACCATGGAGCTTTATCCGCGCAATGAGTTTGCGGCGCTGCGCACCGACCTTTCGCGGAAAGGCGTCCGCACCAATGATGACAACGTCACCCTGTTCACGCGCGTCGACGATTTCGGACTTGCTGATCCCAAACCTGGCCGCCCGCGCGACCATGGCCGCGATGAAGTCTTTGCGGGCTTTGGGCGCATAAGTCTTGAGTGCACTTCTGTTGATCTGCATAGTGATCGTCTTCCTCAACGTATTTCGACGCGTTCATTATTTGAAATGGCATCCTCAAGCTCGCTTCGGAGCTTATCGAGGAAGGCGTCGATATCGTCTTTGGTTTCGATGTAGCCGGCACCCGCAAGGCGGGTGGGCTCGACGATACGTCTTCTGCGGGGAGCCGGTTTCTGGACCTTCGGCTCCCGAGGGTCAAACGGCGCGGGTTTGTCACCGAAGCCATCGGGTTGAGGGGGGGGCACTACCTTGCGAGACGCCGTTTCAATGTCCGAAAAAGCAGTATCTGCGGCATCGCGCGCTTCGCTTTGCATCGCCAATATGTGTGCGATACTCTCTTCAGCTTCGATCCGCTTTCGGATGTTCTGGATCGGGAAAAGACTGCTGTTGCGAAGCTCGGGAGACGCGCCAACCTCGTCCAGCTCCATCTTCACTTTTGCAATGTGCTCATCAATGCGCTGAAGGGCGTGATCGCGACGCTTTTTGACAATCTCCTTGTTGATGTCACCTACGCGACCGATCAGCGTCTCGCCGTCCTTGATCATGCCATAAGGTGCATCGGCGCCCAGTATCTGGTCGATCCGTTTGAGAGCAGCTTCAGCATCACTGTCCTTGATGAGCTCGTGACGATTCTGATCGAACCGCTGCTTCGCACTGCGGAGCTTTTCCCACGCCGTTTTCTGATTTTCGTAGAAGTTCCTGAGCTCGGCTACGCCGTCTGCCAGATCAATGAAATCATCCTTGTAGTCGATCAAATGATTCAGGAGCTGGAAGCTGTCCTGAATATGCAGCGCCTTGGCGATGACGCCTTGCGCATCAGCGATGTCTGATGCGCCGGGATAGTTGCCAGTATCGGCGAGGGGCTTCCACGAATTAAGTTGGTTTTGCCAACCGGACAGCTGGTTTCGTACATGGGCGTTGAGTGCGTCCTCGCCGTCCGGGGCAATAATCTGAAATACGTCCTTGGCGATAGTGCGGGCCTTTTGAAGACTGTCGCGGTCCACGGTCTGACGTTTGACGACGTTGATCCGGCGCCATTTGTTTGGTCCGTCAATGGCGCTGTAGATTACGTCAGGGGTCAGCGTTTGATCCCCGTTGGCAACGAGGCTGAGCTCTCCCATCATGACGAGGCGCACAATCAGGAGAACTGTCTCCCAATCGTTCCAACCATAGGGCCGACGTCCAAATCGATCCTCGACGAGATCGTAGAGTACGACGAGATGGTTTTTGGAACACTTCAGAGCGACAATATTGAGAACTTCCTTTAGCGCCTCCTCATTAGCAACACCGCTATCGGCAAGCTCCAAACGATCGTCGGCCGGGGCGCTCAGAACTGCCCGGATTTCGGCCTGCGGATTGGTGACGGAATGCTTGAGATAGCCTAACTTCGGGAAGGTATTTTTAACGAGATACCCCAAAGCGTCTTCAATGGCCGCGCCCACCGAACCCGATGGAGCCGGTCGTGCCTGTCCGGCAGCGTAGTACTTGGCCTCCTTCATAAGGCGTTCGATAATCGCCTTCAGTCGGTCTTTCCGCTCACGGTTTTCCTCTTGGCGCTCGCGCAGGATCTTGAGTGTAGTCGGCGTCGCCGTCCCATCATTCTTCCGCTTGACGTATTTGTCGGTCTGAAGATAGGTGCGGAGTTCGCGGGCCAGCGCCTTGTCGTCATCGAGACGAACGAGCACCTGGCCGTCGTCCGCCGTGCTGTGTGTGATGCATTGGGCATCGTTGAACCGGTCATATTCTTCAGACAATGGCGTTACAACGGAAAGAACAAGATCGCCTTCACTGCGAGTGCCATACGGGTGCAAGTCCACAAGTCGTGAAAGGCCAAAATCCTTATTGTTCTCGGGGTATCGGTACTTCCGGAGGCTTCCGAGCACTTCGTCATAGATGATGTCACCCAGGAGCTTGGTTTCCTCACCCGACCCGAGATCGACGTCTTTGATTTCCCGGCTGATGTCACGCTCTTCATTGGTCAGGAAGAAATAGTCTTCGCCGTTTCGGTTAACGAGCGTTTCCTTCTCCAATCTCTGGAGACTAGCCTCGATTTTCTTGCGGAGATCCAGACGATCGGCATCTATTTCGTCGACGAACAACGTGACGAGGTTGTCGACGTTCCCGGTAATCTCGTCGACGTAACGAATGAGGAAGAGCGTCTTTAGGACGTTTTCGTCGAATTCTTCGAGATTCGGGTTGCCTTTGACGCTCTCTATCGCCCTGCGAACCACACCTTCCAAGAAGCTCTCGATAGCTGGATAGAAGCGATACAACGGGACGAGGACGCCGATCTCCTCGTCCGCAACATCCATTGCGCCAGTTTGAAAAGCATCGAGCATTGACCTTTCACCCTTGGCAAGGTGAAGACCCGTCGCGCCGTAGCGCCGGCTGCTGTCGAAGATTTTTTGTACCAACTGGAACTGGTAAGGGGCGAAAGGATAGACATCGATGAAGTCCTCCTTGTCGGCATAGGGTTTCAAGGTCATGCCAACGTTCTTGAAGCTTAGCTGGTTCTTCAGAATGTCAGCTTTCAGGTCATAAACTTTGCCCAGCTCGCCTTTGGCTTTTTCAACCTTGGAAAGAAGTCGCTTTTGAATGACTTCGTCGGCATTGGCACCCGACAATGACAGGCGTGTCTTGAACCGTCCTTGAATTTTCGAGAAGTCATTCGACTTGGACGCCCGGAGCTCACCTAGTACAGAATCCATGTCTTCCTGAGATGTGACACAGACCCATGCACGACCGTTACACGTCGTCCCCAGGTTCTCGGTGATCGTTTGGAGATTGAGCATCAGGTGAGTGTCCTGGCCGATGAATTGGCCAATCTCATCGACTAGGAAGATGATGCGGTGATCGTGACCTTTGCTGTCCAGGTACTCCTTGACCCATCTGGCGAAGCTCTCAACCGAAAGCGAAAAGTCCTGTTCGAACCGTTCGAGCCAGGCATCTGCGTCTTTGATATCCTCACCGAGCGACTTGGAAAGCGCATCCGCCAACGCATCAGAATGGAACTGATAGGCATCCCGCTCGTCTTCCCAGACCAGACCATGTTCAGTTTTCAGAACGTCCTTGAAAGCTTGGTACTTACCCTTCTTGTCGAGGTAACGCTCCATATGCGCGATATACGGGTGGTCCCCGCAATATCCGAGCCGCTCGTTGAACACTTTCAGGAAGACTCGCAGGATGACATCTCGCCCGTCAGCGTTGCTGGCTTTGCTGTCGATGTTGAACAGGATCACGTCGACGTCGGTTCCGACGGCCCGCTTGATGTCAGCCGCCAGCAGCGGGTCTTGAATCTTCTCCTGAAAGAAATCGATTGCACGCTTGGTCTGCGCGTCTTTGGTGACTTCCCGGTTTTCGAGAAGGTATGAGAGGATCTTTATGAAGTGGGATTTACCCGAACCGAAGAACCCGGAAACCCAGACGCCGACTTTGCTCGCAACATCCGGATCGCGGGAGTTTTCTATGGCATTCAGATAAGCCTCAAAAAACTTTCGAAGGTGAATGTCGAGCTCTTTGGTAACGACATACTCGTCAAGTTCCTGCCAGACGGAGTCTGCATCAAATTGCTCGGCCTTAATCACCCCGTTGATTGGCCTGTCTATGCGTCTTTCAAATAGAGACTTCACATCCATATCTTAATTCTCTTCTTAGTCCACCAGCCGGAAGGCGCGGTAATAAGGGTTGTCTTTCAGGAGGCCAAAGAGTCGAAGGCTTTGTCCGTCATATTTTCCGGGGTAAAACAGCACTAGCGGTGTGCCCCCCATTAGCGAATGCAGGTTGTTCAGAAGATTGTGGGTCCGGACGAGCGGGTAGGCGGCGCCAATGCCGGATACAATGATTAGGTCCTGCTCTGCGGGAGGCGCTTGTTCGACCAGAGCTTTTGCCAGCTTGGCGGCGTCCAGTGGCGCCTTGAGTGCTTTGAGAGCGGCGTCATCCCCTTTGACGCGTTGCATTTCCACTGCTCGGTCATAGAGCTTACGCTCCTGCAGGTAGTTCACGACCAGCTCCCACAAGTTCACGTGCATTACACGCAGCTCTGGACGTCTTTTTGCGATCTGGGAAAGTACAAATTGAATGTGCTCGCGAACCAGCGGCTCGGCCTTGGGATCGTAGTCAAAGGCATAGAATGGAATTTCTCCAGACAGCCTTCGTCCCGAGAGGAAATCATCGGATGTCACTCTGTCGAGAATCTTATTCAGGCGCCCGCTGAGGTCAGTCACAGTGTCACCTGCATTCTCTCGATTACGTAGAACTCCTCGTGCTCACGCAGGTAAGCCAGAACCTCTGAAGAAATCTGCACGGGCTGTAACCGATAGGTCTTCGTATCCGTGATGAAGCCAACCTCTTTGAGAATTTGAAAAATGCTATCGCCGAGTTTGTTGGTCGTTGCGTCGTTCCAAACTGGCATCGCTTCATCTTCGTTGCGCAGATGCTCAACGAATTCGATCCAGAGTTTGCGCGGCAAATCGTGTTTGAAAGTTCGAAATTGCTCTCGCACGACGCGATCCTGAAACTCTCCTAGAATTGCACTGTGCTTAATAGCGGCGGCAAAAAGCGCGTGCGTCGCAGTTTCCTTCGAGCCATCGCGAACAAGGTGCCACAGCTCCGGCTGCATGGTCTGAAGCCTCGTCCTGAGAAGTGAAGCCTGCCGCATCGCTGTTCCAGGGGAGCGTTTCTGCAAGACGTTCTGCTCTTCGATGGCATTCCGCCACTCCTCGGCCGAAACACCTTTCAGCAAGAGATCAGCGACAATTCGACTTTCCTGGAGTTTTAGAGACCCACCCGCAATATCTGCCTTGTATTTTGACTTTTTCACTAGACCACTTTCGACTGAGCCGGCATGCACTCGTGCGTGTTTTTGGGGGGAAACTGCTACGACACCATTGGACACGGTGTAGTCACAGAAGGATTCTTGATTGGGTCTCCCAACTTTTGTTTCCCCCTGCTCCGCCCGGCACTGCATCTTTATTCTGCCCTTTGTTCAACCTGATTCTGAGTATTTTCCGCGGGAGTTCGGCAAGCATTCACCTGTACGTATTTTTTGCCTCCATCACGTCCCGCCACTGGTTCTCGTGCTGCAATCGAGGATGCAACTCTAGTTGCAACATGGAAGGCATTGCAAATTGATACACGCATGCGTGGCAGTCTTCATTTTTGGTGGTATCCGTCACTCGATTAACATTCTCTAGTTGCTACATCACACGCGGTCGGCGCGGGAAAGTGGAAACGATGACTGATGATCCGGAAAGCTTTTACACCGACGATTTCATGTTTGATATCATGGGCGTCAAGGCGCTACCGACGACGCTCTTTCAGTACACTTCGATCGATTCCCTAGGAAAGATACTTGCAAGCCGTAGCCTGCGCTTTTCGCGGCTCGATACAATGAACGATCCAGAGGAAGCAACCTCTGCTGACGTCCCCTTGGCAGCAACTTCGGTTTTTGTGTCCTGCTGGTCTGCAGACAAGGTCGAACGTATTCCGATGTGGTCAATGTATGGCGCTCATTTCGAAGGCGTGCGGATCGGACTGCCAATCAACATGTTTGCAGGGCGCGAGACGCCGAAGGTGTTCGAGAAAGGCGGAGCGTTCTCCTCCTTCGACGGTCAATTTAGCATTGCGCGCAAGGAACCAGCGTTGGGCACGAACGGTCGCTGTATTATAGGACCGAACAAAATCTGTTACAGCAATGATCCAAAGTATCGGAATCGAAAGTTGGTCCATCGCACGGGTGGAAAAGCACATTTTACTCCATACGATCTGGGCATGGTAAAGAGTACGTACTGGGCATATGAGGAAGAATGGCGCTTCAAAATTGCGGCGGTGTCAACCGAGACACAGTTCCCAGACGACCGCTACTTCAATGAGGTAACTTTAGACTTCGCTAATTTTCCAGTTGAAACTGAAGCTTTGTTTGTCCCATTGGACCCTACGGCGCTGGACGAGCTAGAGGTGATAGTCGGTCCTCGCGCCGGCACCAAGGTAATCGCTGAATTAGAACACATTCTCGGCGACCACGCACCACAAGCAAAACTAACGCAAAGCCAAATAGCGTTTCGATAAGGCAACTGGTGAAAGAATCATTGCAAACCCCTGCTTGTATCAAGAGCAACACTTAGGCAGGCACTTATTTTAGTTCATCCCCACGATACGACAGTGTGATTAGAAGCCAGATTTTTTCCTGAGATGGTCTACTACCCTCTGGATAGTGGCTTCGTCAGGTTCGTTGGCCGCCGCAGTTGCTGCGGCATCAGACCTCTGCGCTATGGAATGGATAATCTCCGCCTGTCTGTGGCTCGGAACGGCGCCGTAGCTTGTAAAGGACGTCATCACCTTCTCATGACCCAAATTCTGGCTCCAGGCTTTGAACTCTTCAGGTGTCTTGCACACCCTCTCGCCAATCTGGGCAAGCGTACTTCGAAAGCTGTGTGGTTTGAAATATGGCAGCCTAGCGCCTGCGAATGCCTCCTTGAAAATCTTGCGGATGGGCCCGGTAGTACCCCAATGTTTTCGCGATATTCCGACGGCCACGAAGCGGTGATCATTCCTTTGTCCTAGCTTGGTAGAAGAAAAAACCGGGTCGTCCGGACCAAAAAGTTTCTCATGGAGGAGGAAGCGAACCCAATCGCGGACGATTTCCTCAACCGCCTCTCCGACCGGAAAGAACCAGGATGTGATCGTCTTTCGGTTCTTTGTCCGCACGACACGTGCATCCTGAAAGATCTTCCGGTTTTCCAGATCAACATGTTTGAGCGACAGCGATGCAATTGCATCGTCCCTCGCACCCGTCAGGAAGGTGAAAGCGATCAAAGCTCGGTTACGTTTTTCGATGTCGGTTTCTGTTTTCATGGAATTGAGCACGTGACGGATCTGCTCAGCGCTTGGGACTGGTTGCTCCCGGGTTCCAGTAGCGATGCGCGTGTCATTGGCCGAGAGATTGAAATAGTCACAATCCGAGTAGCGGATCTTGGATTTGTATCCCGGCTCCCTGGCCAGCCATTGGAAGAACGCCTTCACATGAGCGAGGCGAGACTTCATCGTTGCCTTGGCCAAGGGCTTCCCGCTCCTTGGGCTCTTGAAGCCTTCCATATCCCGTTTGAACTTGCGAGCCTGTTCGATATGAAAGGCTGCAAAATCCTTGAAGCCGGACGAGTTCTCAAACTGAAAGAGCGAGGCAGCCACCTGGTCTGTGGTTTTCTTTGACTGACGACTGGCGTCTTCCAGATAGGTCAGATAGCGACGCTTGACCCGTTCATTTTTGGGATTGCGCTTACGCATGGGTTTCTGGCTCCTTTTCGAAGTGATCATGTGTGCAAGGGGCATTGCCATCTCTTAGGCGTCTTTCCGCCTGCACTTCCGTCACTGTCAAAATCGGCTTCAAAGCGTTCAATCCATCCTGTGAGACGCGTTTGTGCATCACATTCGAACAGTGCCCACAAAGCGCTCGAATATTGCCTCCGCTCGGACCCATTGGATGAAATTCGACTTCATTGAAAGCAGGTTTTCGTGGCACCTTGCATGACAAGCAGAAGCATTCATCAATGCGGCATTTCTGCTTTTGAGTGCGCCGGTTCTTCAGGAAAGTCTTGAGGTCTTGCCCGAGGATCAGGACAGGACGCTGGTCATCAAGGCAAGGCAGCCCCTCCTTCAACCAGCGCCTGACAGTGATCTTGGCGACACCCAGCAGCCGCGAGACTTCGTCCACTGTGTACGTCCGATGGATCTTGATCCGGCGTCCGCTTGGACGCTTACCGGTCATCTCTGACGACCCCGTTATCCAGAAGATCACGGATGTCCTCGACACGCCAAACGGTGATGCGCTCACCTAGCTTAACGGGCGGCGGAAACCGTCCGTCCTTGACGCCTGCCCACCAGGTCGACTTGCTGACCGGGATAGGCCCATTGGGAGCGATAATGGATTTCAACCGGAGGAAACCGGTCTGGGGAAGTTCGAATCGGTCTGACATGATTTGTCTCCGTCCGTTAATGACGGTTACCAACTGTCAGATCCTGAAAGGCTAATAAGCCAGAAAGGGATAATAACTCAGCTCTTGGACTTTTTATCCGTTTCTAAATATTTGTAAATTCTAGATACTTTCGACTTTAGAGTGCTAAATGCTGGCTCTTCCTCATTACGATCGGCATACCAGGATTGCATGTGCCTAATTAAGTCGGATTGATTAGACGGCAAATCGTTAATTCCACTCGCGACGCGAATAATTTCGATGTGAAACAGCTCCCAATCATACTTTTGGCGCCGGCCGCCGGTTTCTGGTGCTTCTTCTGAGCCTGACACATCGATTCGATTTTGCACTCTCCTATCAAAATAAGAATGGACCGCCTCAACAAATTCAGATGGAAGCTCGACCTTCTCGACATCACACCAGGAAAAGAAGTCCATTGGCTCAACTACAAGTCTGTAGCTGCCGTGGTCATCCGTCTTCTCTTTGGCACGTAAAACTCTGGTCTTGATGGCACGCTTCATCCTATCGTACATGCGCTTGACTTCTTCAGGACATTCCTCGGGTAGCCCTTCTGGAAGGTAATCATAACTTTCGTAGTCATGGTCGATTGGATCCGGATAGAAACAGAGCTGCGCCGCTTCCTCGATAAACCAATACTCAAGTGACGCGTATTCCTCGTAATCAGTCATCTCAAGCCCTTTCCGTTTATGGCGTCAGCTTGGCGAGAAGCTCTCTTTCCCACCACTCCCCCATCAGTACACGCTCTTCCCAGTAGGCAGCACGGTGATAGGCCCTTCGCACTTCATCTGCCCCCACGTGCCCGAGCTCTGCCTCGATGGCATCCGGGTTCCACTTGCCGCTTTCGTTGAGCAAGGTCGACGCCGTCGCCCGGAAACCATGCGAGGTCATTTCATCCTTGGTGAAGCCCATCCTCCTTAGAGCGGCGTTCATGGTGTTTTCGCTGATGGGGCGCTTGGGAGATGAAACGGACGGGAAGACGAGCGGCCGGTGGCCGGTCAGCTTATGCAAGTCCTGAAGGATTTCGACTGCTGCGGCTGGCAGGGGCTTTTTGTGTTCCCGGCGCACCTTGGTTCGTGGCGCGGGGATCGTCCAGGTGGCCTTTGCGAGATCGAACTCGGTCCAGTCGGCGAGCCTCAGCTCACCGGGCCGCGGATAGAGAAGCGCCATCAGCTTGAGCGCGGCGCGGGTCTCGTAGGAGCCTTCGTAGTCCCAGATGCAGCGAATGAGGCCTGCCAGGCGCTGCCAGTCGGTGATGGCCGCCCTGTGAACCACCTTGGGTGTCGTCAGCGCACCCTTGAGACCGAAGGTCGGGTCGTTCTCTGCACGCGCCGTTGCGATCGCATAGCGAAACACTTGACCGACAGTCGCGCGCAGCCGGCGGGCCGTTTCGTAGTTGCCCAGCGCCTCCACTTTCCTCAAAGGGACAAGGATCTCAGATGCCGTTATGTCCCTGATCGGGCGCTTGCCGAGATCTGCCCTCGCCATGTCCAGCAGCCAGCGCCGCTTGGTCAGCGTGGTTTTGGCCAGGCCTTCCCGTTCCATCTTCTCGAGAAGTTCGTCGGCAATGAGGTTGAACGTGTTCCCGTTCGAAAGCGCAGCCTCAGCCTTCTCCGCCTTCGCTTCCTGGGACGGATCGAGTCCCCTGGCAAGCAGAGCCTTTGCAGCATCCCTTTTACGCCGGGCCTCCAGGAGACCAACATGCGGATACTGGCCCAGCGCCAAGGCCTTCTGCTTTCCGGCGAACCTGTAGGCCATGCGCCACAATCGACCACCCGATGGCTTCAGCAGGAGATACAAGCCTTCGCTATCGCTCAGCTTTTTCTCTTTTTCCGGCGCTTTCAGCCGGCGAATCTGGGCATCGGTAAGCGGCATTGTTGGTCTCGCATTTCCGGAAAGACCAACACGAATCCCAAGCCTGTTGGTCTTTTCAGGGAAATGGTACCAACAAATGCGCCGGATACCAACAAACCCCACCGGACGACATCGGACGCCGGAAACAAAAAAAGCCCCGGCGAACCGGAGCTTTTTTAGATTGTTTCGGACCTTGGTAGTGTGTCCAAAACCGGAATTTGGTGCCCAGGAGAGGACTCGAACCTCCACGCCCTTGCGAGCGCTAGCACCTGAAGCTAGTGCGTCTACCAATTCCGCCACCTGGGCTGTGAGGGGGGCTTGTAAGGGTGGTTCCGGGGCTTGTCAATCACTCTGTGTGACTTTTTTTATTCATTCACAACCAGCCCTTCACAGACCCGCAGCAAAGGGCTAAGAAACTCCCAGACCGGGCCGGCCAAATTCCAGGCCGCCTCTCCTTTTGGACGCGACAGAAGGCATTTTCAGGATGTCCACAGCACTTAACGGCAAACTCGTTACGGTTTTCGGCGGATCGGGTTTTCTCGGTCGTCATATCGTTCAGGCCCTCGCCCGGCGCGGTTATCGCGTGCGCGCGGCCGTCCGCCGTCCCGATCTGGCAACTCACCTGCAGCCGCTTGGCGCCGTTGGCCAGATCATGCCGGTGCAGGCAAATCTGCGCTATCGCTGGTCGATCGACCGGGCCGTGATCGGTGCCGATGCAGTGGTCAATGCCGTCGGCATCCTGGCGCCAAGCGGGAAACAGAGTTTCGACGCGGTGCAAGGCTTTGGCCCGCGCGCCATCGCGGAAGCCGCACGCGCCGCCGGGCTCGATCGAATCACGCATGTGTCCGCCATCGGCGCAGACGCACACAGCACGTCGGCCTACGCCCGGTCCAAAGCTGTCGGCGAAGCCGGTGTTCTGGAAACCCTGCCCGGAAGCGTGATCCTTCGGCCGTCCATCGTGTTCGGTCCGGAAGACGAATTCTTCAACAAGTTTGCCGATATGGCCCGGTTCTCGCCGGTGCTGCCGCTGCTTGGTGGCGGAGGTTCGAAATTCCAGCCGGTCTATGTCTGCGATGTCGCCGAAGCTGTCGCCCGCGCTGTCGATGGTCAGCTTGCCGGCGGCACCACCTACGAACTCGGCGGACCTGAAGTGAAAAGCTTCAGGGCGTGCTTGGAAGACGTTCTGGACGTTACCCGGCGCAACCGCGTGCTGCTGCCGCTGCCTTTCCCGGTTGCGTCCGCCATGGGCAAGGTGCTGCAGCTCTTCCCCTATGCGCCGTTCACGGCCGACCAGGTCGAGCTTCTGAAAACCGACAACGTGGTGTCCGAGGCAGCAAAAGCCGACGGACGGACCCTGGAAGGCATCGGCATTCGCCCGTCAACGCTGGCGACGCTCCTGCCGACCTATCTGAACCGCTACCGCGAGCACGGCCAGTACGACGCCCACCGGCCGGCGTAAGCTTTTCTGCACAAGACTTCTTCGACGGGCCCTTCGGGGCCCGTTTTGCTTGGCAAGACACTCGCCCGGCGTCAGGCGGGGTGCGCCTGTCCGCCAGGTGCTGCCCACCACAGCTTTTCGTTGCCCCATCCCGTTCCTTCACCTAACGTCAAGTGACGGGAGGCGCAGATGTCATTTCTTGCCAAGGTCACCTTGCTTTTTGTTGTCTTTGTCGACCTGCTCGGCCAGGGCCTGGTGTTTCCGATCATCAATTCCCTGGTGATGGAACCGTCGACATCAATGCTGCCCAAAGCCACCAGCGACGCGATGCGCCATTTCGATTACGGCCTCATCATCGGCGTCTTCTTCTTGTGCTGGTTCTTTGGTGCGCCCTACATCTCCAGGCTGTCGGATGTCATCGGCCGCAAGAACGCCATTCTGATCTGCCTTTTCGGTGCACTCGGCGGCTACGCGCTGACCATCGTCGCGCTTCATCTCAACAGCTTCGCGCTGCTGATCCTCGGCCGGGCGATTACCGGACTGACTGCCGGCAACCAGCCGATAGCCCAGGCTGCGATGATCGACGGCAGCACCGACGACGAAGACCGCAACCGCAACATGGGCTACATCATCACCGGCGTCAGCTTCGGGCTGGTTGGCGGCCCGCTTTTGGGAGGTCTCCTGTCAGATCCGATCCTGCTCGGCGCTCTTGCCAGCATCAGGCTGCCCTTCTACGCCTGTTTCGGGCTGGTGCTGATCGCGATCCTGCTCGTGCTTCTGTCGTTTCGTGATGCGCACGATGCCGAGGCGGAGCGGCAAAAATTCGTGTTCCGGCCTTCGGAAATCCTCGAACTCTTGTGGCGTATCCGGAAATACCCGACGGTGATGCGGCTGACAGCGGTGTTCTTCTTCTTCCACATAGCCAACCTGTCGTTCTACATCTTCGTCGACAACTACCTGACCAGCCGGTTCGGCTACGGCACGCTCGGCGGATCGATGGTGATGCTGACCATCGGTATCGCCCTCGCCTTTTCCAGCACCTTTCTGGTGGTGCCTGCGCAAAAGCGGTTCAGCAAGGAAGCTATCCTGGGCATGACCTTCACTGTGTGGGCACTGTCAGCGGCGGCCTTCGTCGCGTCGCCCAATGCACTGATGACCTATATCCCCGTCTTCTGCTTCTACTTTGCCTTCGGCATCGCCTACCCGACCTTTCTCGGGCTTTATTCGGCGGCGGTCAGCGACAAGGAACAGGGGTGGGTCATGGGTGTCACCATCGCCGTATTCACACTCGTGGCCGGCGTCATCTCGCTGCTGGGTGGGGAATTGATCGGGCTCGATCTGGATCTGCCCTTCTACGGCGTGATCATCGCGGCGCTCACCGCGCTCGTGGTCATGTTCTTTGCCTGGAACAAGCCGGAGATAAAGGCATTGATGCGCGGGGCCGGCGGCTGACAGGAGAACTTGCCAGCCGCCGGAAGTGTTTATCCACGCCGCGGCCCCAACTTGAAGCGGTCGTCGTGCAACTCGTTGTAGCCAAGCTCCGTGCGCTGCAGGCCGATATCCTTCAGTTCGCTCTCGCTCAGGCGAGAAAGCGCGCGGTTAGTTTCCCGGCGGCGAAGATAATTCCGGAACTCTGCGGCACAAACACGAAGGGCAGAAAACAGAACACTGCGGCTGTTTGCGCGGCTGCGGAAAATGGTGTCGATCTCAAGGCTCATCTCACTTCTCCTATGGGCTGAACGCCCGTTCCTTCCTGGGGACGAGATGAGAATGACAAATCAATCCTGACAGCAGTGAGTCATGTTTGATCCCGTTCTGTTCTCAGGTTATGATTTTTTTTGTTCCGACCTCGCAGAGCCCGATTTTCCATGAACCCGATTGAACGCGCACTCGGCATCCTTCTCCTGCTGACCGGCGGCAAGCTTGTCCCGGCAACCGTGCTTGCCGAACGGTTCCACGTGTCGCTTCGAACGATCTATCGCGACATTGACCGGCTGATCGCGCTGGGTGTGCCGGTGGATGCGGAGCGAGGTGCGGAAGGAGGCTACCGGCTCGCCAGTGGTTATCTTCAGCCGCCTGTGGCCCTCACCCGCAATGAGACAGCGGCTCTGCTCGCTGCGATGGCACTTGTGCGCTCCAGCCGCACCGTTCCCCTGGCAGATGACCTCACGTCGGCGGAAAAGAAGCTGCTGGCGTCCCTTCCCAAAACGGTTCACGGCCTCCTGAAGGAGGCGGACAGGATCGTCGGCATCGAACCGATCCCGCCCGACATCTTTCATTCGGGAACCAAGGCGGAACCGACCGGCGACTGGCAAAAGGCGCTGGACGGCTTCATGTCCGGGATCCTGGACGGCAAGCGGGTCCGTTTCGAGCACGTCAATCCCGCACGAAGGACCGTGAAGGCCCATGATGTCGAACCCTATGGCGTGATGTTCGACAGGGACCTCTGGTACCTGGCGGGGCGCTGCGTCGACACCGACACGCTGAAGGTCTACCGGGCCGACCGGGTGCGGGATCTGGAAATCAGCGGGCTGTTTTTCCGTCCCGACAAGACCTTTTCGATCAAAAGCCTGCTTGGCGGTGCCTGGCTGTCCCAGGCCATGCGCCGGTGGGAACAGGAAGAGCAGATCGCTGAAATCCTGATCACTCCTTCCCAGGCGAAAAAACTGAGCGCCGACTGGTACTACCGCCATGCGGTCTTCACCCCTGCCGGTGACGGAAGGATTTTGGTCAGTATCCCGTCGACGGAACGCGCCCGGATCCTGCCGCTTGTGCGCTGGCTGGGCCCGGGGGCGGAACTTGTCGGCCCGGAGACCCTTCGCCGCGAGCTGGCAGATGAGCTGGAGGCACTGGCGGGGATCTACACCGCTAACAGGCAGCTCGGCCGTTCGGCTTGAGGCAAGGCGTCCCCCGCGCTCTGTCAATCCGGACACGGCCGGTGCAGTCGCGCGCAGATCCGGAACCCAGCAGCGTCAACGTGAGCGGAGCAGACTGCACTTGAAGGAAATTTGCCGGCCTTCGCGCGCAGGATCTCTGGTTTCCGGATCGGCGCGCAGTCATTGCTGCGCTTGCCCGGAATGATGTCAGGGAACTCGGTTGGCCTTTGAAAACCAGCCTCAGCCCAGGAAATAAAGTCCGGCGAAACCGGCAAGACCGACGAAGATGCGCCACCAGGCGAAGGGCGCGAAGCCGTGTTTGGAGACGAAGTCGAGCAGGCCCTTGACCACGAAGACACCCGCGATGAAGGACGCCACGAAGCCGATGCCGATGAGCATGGCATCATCCATGGAGAGCACGTTGCGGTTCTTGTAAAGATCGTAGGCAAAGGCACCGGCCATGGTCGGCATTGCCAGAAAGAACGAGAATTCTGCCGCCGAACGCTTGTCCGTGCCCATCAGCAGCGCACCGGCAATGGTTGCACCGGACCGCGAAACCCCGGGAACCATGGCAAGGCACTGGCAAAAGCCGATCTTCAGACAGAGCGACAGCGGATAGTCCATCACATTGGTGTAGCGCGGCTTCAGCGGCAGGCGGTCGATCCACAACAGGATGATGCCACCGAGCAGCAGTGTCGTGCAGATCAGCGACGGCGTCTCGAACAGCACTTCCTTGATGAAACTGTGCAGCAGAACACCGATGACAGCGGCAGGCAGGAAGGCGATCAGGATGCCGGCCACGAAGCGCCGGCTTGCCGGATCGCTTGGCAAGGTGATCAGGAGGGTCCACAAACGGCCGAAATAGACCGACAGAATTGCCAGAATGGCACCGAGCTGGATCAATACCTCGAAAGTTTTGCCTGTGCTGTCGAACCCCAGAAAATGGCCGAGCAACAGGATATGACCGGTTGAGGAGACGGGAATGAACTCGGTAAGCCCCTCGACGATCCCCAAAATCAGAGCATTAACAATCGTTTGGCCGTCCATTGTGTATCTTGTCTCCAAATGGCTTGATGAAAACCAGCCTGACCAAGTATGTCTCGCGACTCAGGGCGTCTCCCAAGCCGCCGCTTATTTGACGAAGCGAAGTCACGCCGTCAAACCCTTGATAACCATATTCGGGGCAAACTCTCCGTTAAGGCGGTTGCAGCATTC
Organism: Roseibium sp. LAB1; assembly: GCF_054658235.1. Classification (NCBI taxonomy): domain Bacteria; kingdom Pseudomonadati; phylum Pseudomonadota; class Alphaproteobacteria; order Hyphomicrobiales; family Stappiaceae; genus Roseibium; species Roseibium sp. LAB1. The sequence goes on from NZ_BAAGIB010000002.1 coordinate 683,825, forward strand.
GGCAACCGCTTCGACGTAGTCTTGCCACAGTTCAGGCTCTTAACCCCTTCATGCTCACGCTCTACCATCATCCGTTCTCGCCATCTTCAAGGTTCATCCGGCTCATTTTGAGCGAATACGGGGCTGCCTTCGAGGAGCACCACGTGAACCCCTGGGAACGACCGCAGGCACTCCTGATGCTGAATGCGGCTGGCACCGTGCCGGTGATTGTGGAAAACGAAGGCCCCGCCATTTGCGGAGCCGGACCGATCATGGAGTATCTGGACGAAACTCGTGGTTATGCGGTTGCGGACCGCCGGCTGATGCCGGACCATCCCGATGCCCGCGCCGAAACCAGGCGCCTTGTCGAATGGAGCCTCGGCAAGTTCGATCAGGAAGTCATCGGCCATCTGGTGCGAGAGCGCATCTACAAGCAGATCATGCCGAAATCCACCGGTGGCGGCGAACCGGATTCCGCAGCCCTGCGCGTTGCCCGGGCAAACATCCACCACCACCTCAAATATTTTGGCTATCTGGTCGCTTCGCGCCGTTGGGTTGCCGGCGACCGATTGACCTTCGCGGATTTCGCCCTTGCGGCCGCACTCTCGTGTGCCGACTATCTGGGGGAAGTGCCCTGGAGCGACCAGGAGGACATCAAGAGCTGGTATGCACGGGTCAAATCGCGGCCGTCGATGCGCCCGCTCCTGGGCGAGAAGGTCCTGGGCATGCCCGCCGCACAAACCTATGCGGATCTCGATTTCTGACGCATTCTTCCTGCGTTCAACCAATTCCGGTTGAATGTCCGTTGTTCCAACGAGCAGTCGAAAGCCTTGGACCCAAAGACCCGAAAGCTTCTGACCGCCTTTGAGGAAAAGGCACATGCCCTCGGTTTCGACGGCGTGAAGATCGCGGCCGCCGACAGTATTCCTGAGGCTGGTGACCGCCTGCGTCAGTTCCTGGACAGGGACTATCAGGGCGGCATGGGCTGGATGGCGGAAACCGCTGACCGCCGGTCTTCACCACAGGCGCTGTGGCCGGAGGTTCGTTCTGTATTCATGCTGGCGATGAACTATGGCCCCGGCAATGCACCGCACGAACATCCCCTCGCCCATCTTGCCGACAAGACCACCGGCGGTATTTCGGTCTATGCGCGCCACCGCGACTATCACGACGTCATCAAGGGGCGCCTGAAAGAACTGGCCAGCTTCCTGGTGTCCCGATCCGGCGGAGACGTGAAGGTGTTCGTCGACACCGCACCGGTTATGGAAAAACCTCTTGGAGAGGCTGCCGGGCTGGGCTGGCAGGGCAAACACACCAATCTGGTGTCGCGCGAGCTCGGGTCCTGGTTTTTTCTCGGGTCGATCTTTACCACGCTCGACCTGCCGCCAAGCGGCGGCGAGCGCGATCATTGCGGGTCCTGCCGCGCCTGCCTCGACAGCTGCCCGACAAACGCGTTTCCCGCGCCCTATCAGCTCGATGCAAGGCGCTGCATATCCTACCTCACCATCGAACACCCCGGCCCCATTCCGGACGTGTTTCGCAAAGCCATCGGCAACCGGATCTATGGCTGCGACGATTGCCTGGCTGCCTGCCCCTGGAACAAGTTTGCCGAAGCTGCCCGGGAGACCAAGCTGATTGCCCGGGAAGAGTTGATCAACCCGAAGATCGCAGACCTCCTGTCTCTGGATGATGCCGCTTTCCGCAAGCTTTTTTCCGGATCGCCGGTAAAACGCATTGGTCGGGGAAAGTTTCTTCGCAACGTCTTGATCGCGGCCGGCAACTCCGGTGAAACGGCGTTGCTTGAGAAGATCGAGACACTGCTCGACGATCCCGATGCGCTCGTTCGCGGCACCGCCGTGTGGGCGTTCAGCCAACTTTCTTCACAGGAAGATTTTCAGGAGCGCAAAACCGCGGCGTTGCGCGTTGAATCCGACGAGAGCGTGCGCGCCGAGTGGCTTCTGACGGAAAGCTGATCGGTCATTTCCCGATTCGACCTTGTCATGTGATTGGTACATAGTCATGGATGGCCTAGGTCTTGATGAGGACTTAGATGTCCGACCCTATCGGCACCGACCTTGTTCCAACCACTCGATTCCGATCATTTTATTGGAGCCACGACATTGAATTTTAAGCCTGCCTCCGTTTTCTCATCCAGACCGGCCAGGGCCCGCGCCCGGCTTCTCATGCTCGGCACCGCACTTGCGTTGACCTCCGGCTCCGCCTTTGCCCAGGACACCGGCGAGGTCGCCTATGAGGCTTATGTCGAAGGTTTGAAGGATCTTGGTCTTAAGGTCGAGAATGGCAGCGTCGCTTACGATGAAGGCAGCGACACGCTGACCCTCACAGACAGTACAATTACCTTGAGCGGAACGATTGAGGATCTCCCCGCCGAGGAAACGGATATCACGGGCAATGACGGTACGACGGATATCGATCCGGCAAAGCTGACAGACCTGACCTATTCGCTTTCCCTCAGCAGCGGTACCGTCACCATCACGGGTCTCAGCCATGAGAATGGCAACTTCGACGCCGCAAGCTGGGTCTATTCGGACGACACGGAAATGGCTCTGTCCGCCAGTGCGGACGGCAAGGGCCGGCTGAAGATTGACGGCCGCCTGAGCGGCGTTTCCGCCACCAATTACAGCTTCACCATGCCGGAAGTGCCGGTGGAAGACGAGGCGCATCAGGTAAGCCGCTGGCTCCCGTTCGTGAAAGCCGCCCTGCTGACCTCGTATGATGAAGTCAAGGCCGACAACACGGCCATGACCATCGAGGCCCATGAGACTGAAGACGGCAAGGACTCGCTTGTCCTGTCGGGTACCGTTCAGATCGCCGGCTACCGCATGGCCGATGCCAAAGATGGCAGGATCGGCGAATACACGATCGACAGCATGAGCCAGTCCCTGCAGACGCTGGACCCGGGATCGGGCCAGATGCTGAACCAGACCACCAGCCAGGGCAAAACCGTTTATTCGGACATGGACGCAGCTGCGTTCTTGGATCTGTTCGACCCAGCCGTTCCCGAAACCGGCGATGAAGTGGTCATGCTCGGGTCGGCTTCGGCGATCGACTACAAGTCCAGCCAGGAAATCGGCGACGGCCTCGCACTGGAAATCACTATCGACAAAACCTCGATTGACGAGGTCACCGTCCTGAAGCGCGACAACAATATCCTGTCGCTGTTCGACGGCCTGTTTGCCAAGCAGGTTCCGGCGCCGGAAGAGCTGATCACCGGTGTCTTCCAGTTCTACCGGTCATTCGGGGTCACCGATGCCCGCATCAGCGGCATCAATGTGACTGTTCCGACGCCTGGTCCTGAAAAGGCAATCGATATTGCCATCAAGGAAATGGCGATGTCTGAGATCAATTCCGACGGCATCGGTGAAATGATGATGGTTGGTCTCGATGCCCCGGACCTGCCGGACGGTGCGTCGGTCAAGTTGGACTGGGCGGCCATCGGCGACATCGAATTTGCCGAATATACGCCCATGCGCGCCATGATCAGCACGCTGATGGCCGATCCGAATTTCAGCGAGGACCATCCGATGGACGTCGCCCGCGCGTTCATGCCACGCTCGTTCGCCTATGAGCTTGAGGGACTGGACGTCACCGTTCCGAATCTCGGCCGGACCGAAATCGGCAAGACCGAGATGACGCTGTCCACCACGGTGCCGCCGATCCCGACCAGCTTCCACGCCAAAACCGAAGGGTTGAAAGTGCCCGTTGCGGCCGTCGATGACCCGGAAGCCCAGGCCCTGCTGGAAGCGCTCGGTCTGGAAACAGTCGTCTGGTCCGACGAGACCCGGCTCTACTGGGATGAGGCAACGCTGGAGCTGCGCCTGGAGCGCATGATGGTGGATGTCGAAGGCCTTGGCCGTGCCGAATTGTCTGCGCGTCTTGCCAACGTTCCGAAATCCCTGTTCGAGGATCCTGAAAACCAGGGACAGATGGCCCTTGTCGTTGCACAATTCGTCGACGCGTCGCTCACCTTCAAGGATGCCGGCCTCACCAAAAAGGGCCTCGCCCATATTGCCGAAGCCCAGAATATTCCGGAAAACGTCTTCCGGGAGGCCCTGGTGGCGCAAGCAGCGGAAATGACTGCGCCCATCCAGAACGCGGCCTTCACGCAGATGGTCAGCGAAGCAGCCTCGAAGTTCCTCAACAATCCGGGTGAATTGAAGGTGACCCTGACACCGCCGAACCCTGTTCCTTTGGCGCAGATCCTCGGTTCGATGGCTGCACCGCAGACCCTGCCGGATCTTCTGGCGGTCAAGATCGTCGCGAACTGACCGCTCCGACCTTTTGAGCGCAAAAATTAACAGGGCGGCCGGTGGCCGCCCTGTTTTTTGCCTTATGATGATCGTCTCATCCTTCGCAAGCGGCGTCACTCCGCCGCTTGCTGCTGTGCCACCGATCCGATCCGTGCGGCGCAGAACTTGAACTCCGGGATCTTGCCGAAGGGGTCGAGCTGCGGGTTGGTGAGGAAGTTGGCCGGTGCTTCGTTGAAGCAGAATGGAATGAAAAGCATGCCCGTCGACACGTCCCGATCGGCACGCAAGGTCAAAGTGATTGCCCCACGCCGCGTTTCCACCCTCACCTGCTGGCCGACATCCAGACCCGAGCGCTCGATGTCGCGCGGATTCATGGAGACAACCGGCTCCGGTTCGATGGCATTGAGCACTTCCGCACGCCGTGTCATGGCGCCGGTATGCCAATGCTCCAGCATGCGGCCTGTGGTTAGTACCAGCGGGAAATCGTCGTCGGGCAACTCGTCCGGCGGCACCAGATCGGTCGGTACGATGCGTCCGCGGCCGTCCGCCGTTGGGAAGAACTGGCCAAAGAGGATCTCGTTGCCCGGCTTGTCCGGGGCATCTGCCGGATAGGTGACCGTGCCGTCTCGCTCCAGCCGTTCCCAGGAAATGTTGCTCAGCGAGTTCATGTGCGAACGCATTTCCTCGTAGATCTCCGGGACACCGTCATAGGTCCAGTCAAGACCAAGGCGGTTGGCGATGTCGATCAGGATCTGCCAGTCGGCTCGTGCTTCTCCGGGCATCGGCACGCAGGGACGGCCAATCTGGACCTGACGGTTGGTGTTGGTGTAGGTGCCGAGCTTTTCCGCATGGGCGGACGCCGGCAGGATCACATCCGCATGCCAGGCTGTTTCGGTCAGGAAAATGTCCTGAACCACGAGATGCTTCAGACTGGCAAGCGCCTTGCGCGCGTGGGTCTGGTCCGGGTCGGACATCGCCGGGTTCTCGCCCTGGACGAACATCGCCTCGATGCCGCCGGCAAGAATGTCATCCATGATTTCCACCACGGTCAGACCGCGCACGGGATCAAGCGTGCGGCCCCAGGCATCTTCGAATTCGGCGCGGATGTCCGGATTTTCGACCGAGCGGTAATCCGGGAAGACCATCGGAATGAGCCCTGCGTCGGACGCGCCCTGCACGTTGTTCTGTCCGCGAAGCGGATGCAGGCCTGTGCCCGGACGGCCGATCTGGCCGGTTGTCAGTGCCATGGCGATCAGGCAGCGAACGTTATCGGTGCCGTGCACATGCTGCGACACGCCCATGCCCCAGAAGATGATCGACTTGGCGCTGGTGGCATAGAGCCTTGCCACTTCCCGCAGGGTTTGTGCGTCAATGCCGCAGACCGGCTCCATCGCTTCCGGCGTGAAGTCGATGATCTTTTCCTTCAGGGCGTCGAACCCGTCGACATGGGCGGCTATGTACTGGCTGTCGTACAGACCTTCGGTGATGATGACGTTGAGGATGGCGTTCAACATCGCCACATCCGTGCCCGGCTTGAACTTCAAGCCATAGTCGGCAAACCGCATCAGCCCCTGGCCGCGCGGATCCATGACGATCAGCTTGGTACCGTTCTTGGCTGCCTGCTTGATGTAGGTTGCGGCCACCGGGTGGTTCTGTTCCGGACGGGCGCCGATCACAATCATGCAGTCGGCATCACCGGCGGCATTGAAGGGGGCTGTCACTGCGCCCGAACCGATGCCTTCCATGAGTGCGGCCACGGACGAAGCGTGGCACAGGCGCGTGCAGTGGTCGACATTGTTGGTCTGGAAGCCCTGGCGGATCAGCTTCTGGAAGAGATAGGCCTCTTCGTTCGATCCCTTGGCCGAACCGAAGCCGGCAATGCCCCGGCCGCCCTTGGCGTCATAGACAGCCTTCAGGCCTCCGGCCGCCCGGTCGAGCGCTTCTTCCCAGGTGGCTTCACGGAAATAGTCGAGATGATTTTCCAGCGTCATGGCGATGTCGCCGCGCTTGGGCGCATCGTCCCGGCGGATCAGCGGTTTGGTCAGGCGTTCCGGGCTGGACACATAGTCGAAGCCGAAGCGGCCCTTGACGCAGAGCCGGTTTTCGTTGGCCGGGCCGTTCCGACCCTCGACGCTGACGATCTTGCCGTCCTTCACCGAAACGCTGGTCAGGCAACCGACGCCGCAGAAGGGGCAGACGCTATCGACGGTTTCTTCGGCAAAGATCTCGCGTTTGCTGGACGTCGCATCCAGCAGGCTCTTTTCCATCAGTGCTCCGGTCGGGCAGGCGGACACGCATTCGCCGCAAGCAACACAGGTGGAAAGGCCCATCGGGTCCGCCAGATCGAACACCGGCACCGTGTGTGATCCCCGGTCGGCCATGCCGATGACATCGTTGACCTGCACTTCCCGGCAGGCCCGTTCGCACAGGTTGCAGGCGATACATGCGTCCAGATTGACGGCAATAGCCGGATGGGAAACGTCCTGGGCCGGTTTGGCGCAGGGGGCGAAACGGCTGGAAGAGACACCGACCCGGTCGGACCATTTCCAGAAGTCGCTCTCCGGATCCGGATGGTGGTCGCGGGAGGGCTGGTCGGCTGCCAGCAGCTCGAACACCATCTCGCGGGCCCTGGACGCACGCTCGCTGGCTGTCTTCACAACCATGCCATCGGCGGGTGTGCGAATGCAGGAGGCGGCAAGCACTCGCTCGCCCTCGATGTCGACCATACACGCCCGGCAATTGCCGTCGGAGCGATACCCCGGAGCATCCTTGTGGCAGAGATGCGGAATGGCGACGCCTTCACGCTTGGCAACCTGCCAGATGGTTTCGCCGTCTTCCGCGGTGACCATCCGACCGTCGAGAGAGAAAGTGATCTGGCTCATTTCTCGAACTCCTCCGGGAAAAACTTCAGCACCGATGTGACCGGATTGCTGGCCGCCTGACCGAGCCCGCAGATCGACGCAGTGCGCATGACCGCGTCGAGATCCGCGATTTTCGTCTCGTCCCAGTCACCTGCCGCCAGCAGATGTTCCATCTTCTCGGTTCCGGACCGGCACGGCGTGCACTGGCCGCAACTTTCGTGCTTGAAAAAGCGCATCAGGTTCAATGCCACGTCGCGCATGTCATCCTGATCGGAGAAAACGACGATGGCGTGGCTGCCGATGAAACAGCCATATTTGTCGAGAGTACCGAAATCGAGCGGCTCATCGGCAAGAGAGGCCGGCAAGATGCCTCCGGAAGCCCCGCCCGGCAGATACCCCTTGAAAACGTGACCTTCCTCCATGCCACCGCAGAATTCTTCCAGCAGCTCGTTCATGGTGATCCCGGCAGGGGCCAGCTTGACGCCGGGCTCCTTGACGCGGCCGGAGACAGAGAAGGAGCGATAGCCCTTGTGGCCGCGGCGCCCATGGCCAGCGAACCATTCCGGTCCTTTTTCGACGATGTCCCGGATCCAGAACAGGGTCTCGACATTGTGGTTGAGCGTCGGTCGCCCGAACAGGCCGACCTGGGCAATGAAAGGCGGCCGGTGACGCGGCAGGCCGCGCTTGCCCTCGATCGATTCGATCATCGCGCTTTCCTCGCCGCAAATATAGGCTCCAGCCCCGCGGCGCAGTTCGATGTCGATGGTCGTGATGATGCCGGCCTCTCGTAGCGCTTCGATTTCCGTCCGCAGGATCTCAAGGACCGCCGGATATTCATCGCGCATGTAGAGGTAGATACGCGCGGCAGAGATAGCATGAGCTGCGATCAGCGCACCTTCAAGCAGCCGGTGCGGGTCGCGCTCAAGGTGGACACGGTCCTTGAATGTGCCCGGCTCCCCTTCATCGCCGTTGATGGTGAGGAATTTCGGAGCTGGCAGATCGTGGACGATCTTCCATTTCGTGCCGGTTGGAAACCCTGCCCCGCCAAGACCGCGAAGACCAGCTTCCAGGGCCTTGTCCGCGATTGCCGCTGCATCCAGTTCACCAGCGCGCACCCTGTTCAGCAAGGCATAACCACCGCCGCTACGATAGGCGTCCAGGTTGATGTAGTCGGGGACCGCGTGTTCGGATGCGCCTTCGAACAAGGCTGCGCGCACGCTCACTTCGCTGGCATTGTCGATGGCATGCTTGCCGACCTGAACGGCCGGAGCCCCGGCACAACGGCCAATGCAGGGAACTTTCTGAATGCGGACCTTCGCCGGGTCGACACCGGTCTCAAGCGCCGCCGCCAGAGCGTCCGCTCCCTTCAGCGCACAGGCAACACTGTCGCAGACGCGAACGGTCAGTGGTGCCGGTTTTGCGTCGCCTTCGCGCACGATATCGAAATGATGGTAAAAGCTCGCGACCTCATAGACCTCCGCCTGCGACAGGCGCATTTCTTCTGCCAGGGCCCGCAGGTGCCGGGCTTCCAGACAGCCGAAAGCGTCCTGGATCTTGTGCAGATGTTCGATAAGCAGGTCGCGCCGGCGCGGCTCCTCGCCCAGCAAGTTCCGGACGTCGTCCAGGGCCGCATCTTCCAACTGACGCCCTTTTGGCTGGGACGGCTTGCGTGAAAGCCCCTTGCCGAAAGACATTGGCGTACCTCCCGTTTTATTGGAGCGCATCTGGATTTCGCGTCCGCGCTCCCCTCTTGACCTTCGCGGAGCCGACCCGCGGTTCGCACGGGCGAACCTCCAGCCTACCCCGCATTTTGGACCGGATGTTAGCCGCGCCGATTCAGCCTGTCTGTTTGAAAAACGACAAACGGCACTCCAATGCTGACGCTTTGAAGTTCCTCGCAGGCAAAAAGAACGGAAAATCCAGCAGGTTCCCGGGGTTCGCTCAGCGAGCGTTCAATGAGCTTCGTCTCAAGACGTCAGATGTGAAAACGCCGCAACGACGCGCTCATAGACCGGGCGCTTGAAGGGCACGATCAGGCCGGGCAGGCGGTCGGCATCTTCCCAGCGCCAGTCGCTGAATTCCGCCGTATGGCCATCCGGCGGGGTCAGGATGTTGATTTCGTCTTCGGACCCGTCGAACCGATAGGCAATCCAGCGCTGCGCCTGGCCGCGATACTTGCCCTTGCGAGACGCACGGACAACGTCTTCGGGATAGTCGTAGGCGAACCACTCCGGGGCTTCCTCCAGAAGGGTCACGGACTTGATCGAGGTTTCCTCGTAAAGCTCGCGGCGGGCGGCCGGTTCGGGCGCTTCTCCCTTGTCGATGCCCCCTTGGGGCATCTGCCAGCAATATTCGTAGTTGGATGAGCTGCCGCCATCATCGCGGCTGCCGATCCAGACCTTGCCGCTGTTGTTGATCAGCATGATACCGACGCAGGGCCGGTAAGGAAGACCGTCGACAGGTTCCGGAAATTCCGGTCCGAGTGCCAGCTTCGTCACGAAAACCTCTTGGTGCTCAATTTGCTAAAATCATCGATCGATGGTTGCGCTGACCGGCACGAGCTGAAGACCGCGCTTTTCCAGATCCTGCACCCACTTTTCAAGTTGCCGCACAGTGACGGGCAATGCGGAAGCGGTTGCCACTGCCACCCCCCGGGCGCGGGCAACGCTTTCCAGCTGCAGCAGCTTGGCGTTTATGTCGTCTTCACGCGGCACTTCGTCCAGCACCACGTCTACCCCACTGAACGGTATGCGTTTTTCCTTGGCGACGTCGTCCGCGATGGAGCGGGAAGACGCGCCATTGTCGGCAAACATCAGGCCACGAGCCTTCAGCTTTTCCAGCAGGAACTCCATCGATGGTTTTGTCGCCGTGAAGCGGGCGCCCATTTCGGGGATGACGCCGACGTAGTTGGTTGCCCGAGTCAGCAGGTACCCAAGACGATCCATCATCTCGTTGGGGCGCAGGCTGACCAGCAGCGTGTGCGGTCCCGGGTCGTTGTCCGGAAAATCGAACGGCTCCAGCGGCAATTGCAGCAGCAGCTCATGGCCCTTGGTTCTTGCCTGCTGCATCCACAGGTCCAGATCCTCGCCGTAGGGGGCAAGCGCAAAGGTCGTATCGGCCGGCAGCCGGGAGATCGCATTCTGGGTGCCGGCTTCGCTCAGCCCGAGACCGGTCACGATGACCGCGATTTTCGGTATGGACGTGAATTCGCGAACGATGGGCCGGGCGTAAGCATCCAGCGGACGAACGCCGGCGTCGCTGACTTTCGGCAGGAACCCGAAATCGGACCGTTCGCTGACACGGCTGTCCGGATTGATCGACAGTCCGGTCACCGGCGCATCGGGACCCAGGCCGTCGGGGCGCATGACCATGTCATAGCGCGGGCCAAGCAGATCCTTGCTGCTTTCCGGGCGCAGGTTCGGGCCCAGATCGCCGTTGATGCCCGGACGGATCTCGACCACTTCGATGTCCTGGGAGGTCACGCCCTCGACAATGGCGTCGAGCGGCAGAACGGCAACGGGTTCCCCACCCAGCGGGTCGTCAACAACGGTGATCCAGACAAGCGTCGATGTGAGAATGACGCTCAGAATTCCGACCCCGATAAGACCGAACGGCAGCCTGACCAGCCGCCGCTTGCCCATGCCTAAAGGAGCTGTGAGATCTTCGCTCGACATACCGTCCTGAGCCTATTGCCCGGTTTCAGGATGCTCCCGAACCGGAAAGTTTGTTTTTGATATACGCAGAACGAGAACGGGAAGCCGCGCGCCGGCGGACCGGCGCGCGTTTCTTGACTTAGTTTTTGACAGCCGCGCTGTCGGAGACCGGCGGGAACGCGCTGTTCACCTGGGTACCGCGCAGAAGATCGAGCGCCAGGTTCAGCTGCGTGTCGTCCTTCGGATCCGGCGGCACATATGCCTGGCTGCCGGAACCTTCCTCACCTTCGGAAGCTTCCAGGTGACCGCGCAGACCGGCTTCACCCTTGGTATCGACCCGGCCGACCAGATCGTCCGGCAGATCCTGCAGGGATTCGATGTCCGGAACGATGCCCTTGGCCTGGATCGACGTACCCGACGGAGTGTAGTACCGCGCGGTGGTCAGGCGGATGGCGCCATTTGCACCAAGCGGGATGATCGTCTGAACAGAGCCCTTGCCGAAGGACCGCGTGCCAAGGATGGTCGCCCTGCGGTGATCCTGCAGCGCGCCGGCGACGATTTCCGATGCAGAGGCGGAGCCGCCGTTGACGAGGACGATCACCGGCTTGCCGGTTGTCAGATCGCCTGCACGGGCGTTGTACCGCTGGGTTTCGTCAGCTTCGCGGCCACGGGTCGAAACAATCTCGCCACGGTCCAGGAACGCATCGGAAACGGCGATTGCCTGATCCAGCAGACCACCCGGATTGTTCCGCAGGTCGATGACGAAGCCCTTGAGCTTGTCTTCACCGATGTTCGCGGTCATTTCCTCGATGCCTTCCTTCAGGCCGTCGAAGGTCTGCTCGTTGAACTGGGTGACACGAACGTAGCCAACGTCACCCTCTTCCCGCCAGCGCACCGAACGGATGCGAATGATGTCGCGGGTGATGGTGATGTCGAACGGCTCGGCGCGGCCCTTGCGGCGCACGGTGACCACGATGTCCGTATTGACCGGACCGCGCATCTTTTCGACAGCCTCGTTGAGGGTCAGGCCCTGGACCTGTTCGCCGTCAATGTAGGTGATGTAGTCGCCTGCAAGAACCCCGGCCTTGGCGGCTGGCGTGTCGTCGATTGGCGACACGACCTTCACCAGGCCTTCTTCCATGGTGACTTCAATGCCGAGGCCACCGAACTCGCCGCGGGTCTGCACCTGCATGTCCCGGAAGCTTTTCGGAGACATGTAGCTGGAGTGCGGATCGAGCGAGGTCAACATGCCGTTGATGGCGCTCTCGATGAGCTGGGCGTCATCAGGGACTTCCACATAGTCCGAACGCACGCGCTCGAACACGTCGCCGAACAGGTTAAGCTGCCGGTACGTATCTGTTGCCGCCGCATTGGCCGCTACCGAAACATTGATCGGCATCTGGGACAGTGTCGTGATTGCCGCTGCTCCCATGAGAGCACCCACAAGCAGCAAGGAAGCTTTCCGTATCATCCGCGAGCCTTTTCTTCTTCTGTGCGTGCCCACCAAGGCGTGGGATCGATCGCACGACCGTCTTTCCGGAATTCAACATAAAGGATCGGCTGGGTCGAGCCCAAACCGAACGTCGAAGCGCTCGCCCACTGGGTTGCGCCCATCACACCAACCGGTTCCCCGGTCAAAACAAATTGCCCCAACTCCGCATCGATCCGGTCCATTCCGGCAAGCAGCACATGGTAGCCGTCGCCGGTATTAAGGATCAAGAGCTGTCCGAACGAACGGAACGGCCCCGAGTAGACCACCCATCCATCCGCGGGCGAAGTCACATTCGAGCCAGGACGCGTGGCGATAGATTGACCCTCCGTCACACCGCCGAAATCGTCCTCCTGGCCATAGTCTTTCAAAAGCGTGCCGGCAACAGGCTGCGGCAACTGTCCCTTGGCATCCTGGAACGAAATGGCAGGCGCCAGACGCCCCGGATCCGCAAAGGGATCAAAACTGCGCGAGGGATGTTTCCTGGCCTCTAGCGCCGCCTGGCGCGACTTTTCCGCGGCCTCCCGCGCGCTTTCAATTTCCACTTCCAGGGTTGCGATCAATTCCTGGAGAGATCCGGCCTTGTCCGCAAGTTCCGCCGCACGTTCCTTCTCTTCCTGAAGGTCCTGTACCGATCTTTGATGTTCCTGCCTTTTCGCGCTCAGAAGAAGCTCAAGCCGGGACTTTTCCTCAGCCAATCGCATCGCATCGCCGCGCAGGCGGTTTTTTTCTTCCGCAATCACCGTCTTCAGCCGGTGCAATTCCTCAAGATCCGCAGCCAGCGCCTCGGTTTCCACCTTCAGCTCCGGCATGACCGCGTTCAAGAGAATCGCACTGCGCACGGCCGACAGCGCATCGCTGGGGCGTACGGCAAGTGCCGGCGGCGGACGGCGCCCGATTCGCTGCAGGGCGGCCAGAACTTCCGACAACACGTCACGGCGTGCAATCAGCGACTGGCGAACCGCATCCTCGTTCTCGCCAAGGGCACGCAGCCGGCGTTCGGTATCGGTCAGCTCTGTTTCCAGCCCCTTGATCGTGTCGGAGGTGCTGATGATCTTGGCGTTCAGCGTATCCCGGTCGCGATCGAGAGCGCGGATTTCCCGCGCGATCGCCGCCTGGCGGTCTGTCGAAACCTCGATATCGCGCGACAGTGCGGCAAGTTCCTGTTCGCGTTCTTTCTTGCGTTCCAGTGCGGCACTGACTTCGGGAGCAGGCGCGGCCTGTTCCTGGGTCGTTGTTTCATCGACGCTTTCGGTCGACCCGGCAGGCAGGGGCAGAGCGAGCAAGGCCGCAGTCAGGCCGCTCAAGAAAGGGCGGAATTTCACCCGTCTCTCAAGTTCCGAACGCGCCGCTGTCATGCGATCCGCTATCAACCTGCCTAAGCTCCCAAAGGGTTATCTTCTAATGCGATACACAGTCTGCGTTAACGAACCGTTTACCCTAATGACCGGACGATTAACTTTCTGCTCCCACCGGGTACCGCATTCCCTCTTCTGTCTGGTCATCGACCGTTACGTGGCGAATGCGGCGAGATACAGGCAATCTCTCGATTTTCCGCCATTTCAATCGTTAAATTTTTGTCATTGTGACGTAGCGACAACAGGTTTGCCTGCAAAAACCATATCCCTGTCTCTCACTATCCGTAATGCCTGTAGACAATATCATCAGGGTCCGGTCTGGGCGCAGACGTGTCCAGGGTGGCCCCAAGCCGTTCCGCAAGCCGTGCAGAGCGGGTGTTGTCGGCATCCATGTAGCTGACCAGCGACGGCAGCTGGCGGTCCTGCCGGGCCCAGTCACGAAAGGCCCTGGCGGCCTCAAGCGCGTAGCCCTTGCCTTCCGCATGTTCATAAACGAACCAGCCCAGTTCGTGTTCGGGAAATAGCGGCCCGTGATTGATGCCCACCTGCCCCAGAACCTCACCGGAGCCACGCGTCTCCATCATCAGCGCACCATGTCCCATCAACTGCCATTGCGCCACGTCATTGCAAAACATGCCCCAGGCGGAGAACCGTGACATCGGACCGCCCATGTACTGGGACCGGTCGGAAGCCATCAGCGCCTCGTAGTCCGGCCAGTCCGCCATGGTCATCGGCCGCAAGATCAGCCTTTCGGTTTCAAGTGCCGGTATCACCGGTTCTCTCCCAGAGTTTTTTCAGATGGTTCAAACACGGTGATAAGGGTGGCCGGACTGGATCGTCATGGCGCGGTAGATCTGCTCTGCCAGCAGAATGCGGGCGATCTGATGCGGCCAGGTCATGGCGCCCAGGGCCAGCTTAAGGTCGGCACGGCCCAGGACCTCCTGACCGTGGCCGTCAGCCCCGCCAATGGCAAAGACCACATCGGGAACGCCCTCGTCCTTCCAGTCTTCCAGCTTCCGGCTGAAGGCCGGGCTGGTCAGGTTCTTGCCGTTCTCGTCCAGCACCACCAGCCGCGCCCCCGCATTGAGCGCGGCAACGATGCCCCGCGCCTCTTCGGTCTTGCGGTCGTCGGCGCGCTGCGCACGACTTTCCGGCATTTCGGTGAGACTGACTTCGGTGATCCCAAGACCGCGGCCGGACTTCCGGGCGCGGTCGATATATCGGTCGAAAAGTTCTTTGTCCGCACCGGCTTTCATTTTGCCAATGCAGAAGAGCGTAAAGCGCATAGGTCCCCGCCGGAAATCGATCCGGTGAAAAATTTGCCCGGCAGCAGACGGAGGCCCCGTGTCAGGGCCTCAATGCCGGCTCAGCCGATGTAATGCGGTGCCGCATCCTCTTCCGGTGCCCACATCTTCTCCAGATTGTAGAAGCCGCGAACCTCCGGACGGAAGATGTGTACGATCACATCGCCCGCATCGATGAGCACCCAATCGCAAATGTTCAGACCCTCAACCGTTGCCGATCCGGCGCCGGCCGATTTGAGGTCTTTCAGCAAATGCTCGGCAATCGCCCCCACGTGACGATGGGAACGACCGGACACGATTACCATGTAATCGGCCAGCGAGCTCTTGCCTGCGATGTCGAGAGTAACAACGTCCTCAGCTTTGGAGTCGTCAAGACTGGTGAGGACCGTATCGAGGAGGTCTGCCGCAAGTTCTTTACCTACGGAAGCCTGCAGAGGAGAGGACATGTCTGTCCGCCCACTTTCAAAGGTCATGGTCAGGTGTTGTGCCTTTCGCCGTTTATGCCGTCCCGCGCCCAACGTCGTCACGAACTGAAACGTCCGACTTCGTACGTCACCCGTTTTGGATGCAGGACCGGTTGACCGTACCTCGGCCGCGCTCATCGCGACCGTCCTTATAATACCGCTTCCCGTTTGGCATTTTCAAGACACGCGGGAAATCTTGGCAAATCCGCCGTTTACCGCTTTTGTTTCAGGCGCAGATCGGTGGATGAAGTCCGGTCCAGGGGCGTGTGTAAAAAGGTCCAGACCGGCGCTTCCATTTCCGGCAGAAGTGCCGCATCCTCTTCAGGAAGCCTATATTTTTCATAGACTTTTGCCATTGGGGACGACAGCACCGACAGCGAAGCTCCAGGCCGGTCGACAATGGCGATCGGCACCGAGCCGACGATGGCGCGCCAATCCTGCCAGCGATGGAAGCCGGCTAAATTGTCAGCCCCCATGACCCAAACGAATCGGACAGATGGCCGCATCTGCCGCAGAGCGACGAGCGTTCTGGCTGTATAGGGCGTTCCCAGTACCTGCTCGAAGGCGGTCACTTTCATGCGTGGATGGCCGGCAAGATCAGCCGTCAGCCGCAACCGCCGTTCCAGCGGCGCAAGGTCCGAATGGCTCTTGAGCGGGTTACCGGGTGTTACCAGCCACCAGACCTGATCCAGCCCGAGCCGCTTCAGCACGGTTGCCGCCACCAGCCGGTGACCTGAATGGGGGGGATTGAAGGACCCGCCGAAAATGCCGATGCGGTTGCCCGGCTCGGCATGGGGCAGCTTCATCCAGTCGCGGTCCAGTCCCGCGCCAAGACTCAAGGGGCTCATCTGGGCGAACTCACAATTGGCCGGTCACGGACGTGTCTGGCCGGTGCCATGCACCTTGTATTTGAAGCTGGTCAGCTGCTCGACGCCCACCGGGCCCCGTGCATGCATGCGTCCCGTGGCAATACCGATCTCCGC
The DNA here is from genome assembly GCF_054658235.1 of Roseibium sp. LAB1. NCBI lineage: Bacteria > Pseudomonadati > Pseudomonadota > Alphaproteobacteria > Hyphomicrobiales > Stappiaceae > Roseibium > Roseibium sp. LAB1. Next base: position 700,187 of record NZ_BAAGIB010000002.1, read on the forward strand.
CCCCATGCCGAACTCGCCGCCATCGGCAAACTGGGTGGAAGCATTGTGCAGAACGATGGCGGAGTCGACTTCCCGCTGGAATCGGTCGGCAGCCGCCTGATCCTCGGTCAGGATACAGTCGGTGTGGTTGGATCCATAACGCGCGATATGCTCCATCGCCGCATCGAGATCGTGAACCACCTTCACCGACAGGATCTTGTCCAGATATTCGGTCGACCAGTCGTCCTCACTTGCCGGCACGATGTTCTCGCAGATATCGCGCACAACGGCACCACCACGGATCTCGCAGCCCTTTTCCTGAAGTGCCTTCACGATCACCGGCAGGTGGCTGTGGGCCACGTCTTCATGCACCAGCAACGTTTCAAGCGCGCCGCAGATGCCTGTCCGGCGCAGCTTTGAATTGACGACCACCTCGACAGAGGTCTCGAGATCCGCCGCCTTGTCGACGAAGATATGAACCAGGCCTTCCAGATGGGCGAAGACCGGCACGCGGGCTTCGCTCTGCACGCGCTCGACCAGGCTGCGACCACCGCGCGGGACGATGACATCGAGATTGCCGTCAAGGCCGCGCAACATTTCGCCAACGGCGGCACGGTCGGTTACCGGGACAATCTGAATCGCATCTTCCGGCAGTCCTGCCGCCGCCAGCCCCTGCTGCAGGGCCGCATGGATCGCACGATTGGAATTGATGGTATCGGAGCCACCGCGCAGAACGACAGCGTTTCCGGCCTTCAGACACAAAGCGCCGGCATCCGCCGTCACGTTCGGGCGGCTTTCGTAAATGACACCGATAACGCCGAGCGGCGTGCGCACGCGTTCGATCTTCAGGCCGTTCGGCCGATCCCAGGCGGCAATCACGCTGCCGACGGGATCGTCCAGCGCGACGATATCCTCAAGGGCTTTGGCAATCGCCTCTATCCGCTCTTCGGTGAGCGTGCCCCTGTCCAGAAAGGCTGCCGTCTGGCCGCCTGCCTTCATCGCCTCGATGTCAAGCCCATTGCCGGCAAGAATGTCCGGTGTCGCGGCGCGAACGGCCGCGGCCATTTCACTCAAGGCCTTGTTCTTCTGATCTGCTGGAGCGATGGCAAGGATCCGGCCGGCAGCGCGGGCGCGTTGCCCGATCTCTGCCATCAAGTCCTCGGTCGTCTTTGCCTCGACTACTTCCAGCATACTCACTTGCTCCCGTTTTGCGGTGTTCACCACCGCCAGTCTTCCCGCGTTTTAGCGCGTTCCGCTCCAAAAGGCATCCATCTGATCGTTCACACTCAATCGAGCGCAGGCAGTTCCAGAACCAGATCATCCCGGTGGATCATTTCCGCACGACCCGGATAGCCGACAATGGCTTCAATCTCGCGGCTGTTGCGCCCGGCAATCAGCTGCGCTTCGTCAGCGTCATAGGCAATCAGCCCCCGGCCGATGATCCGGCCTTCCGGATTGAGCAGTATCACCGCGTCGCCACGCGAAAAACTTCCCGACACGGAGGTCACGCCGGCGGGCAGAAGGCTCTTGCCGGAAGCCATCGCCTTGACCGCGCCTGCGTCCAGCCGGATTTCGCCGCGTGGCTCCAGATGACCACCGATCCAGGCCTTGCGGGCACTGGCCGGCGAGCTGAGCGCCGGAAACCAGGTTCCACGGGCGCCCTGATCCAGCCGCTGAAGCGGATTGAGCTCCTTGCCGGAGGTAATCACCATTGATGTTCCGGCAGCCGTCGCGATCTTGCCTGCATCGATCTTCGTTTTCATGCCACCGCGCGAAAGCTCCGATCCGGCGGCACCGGCCATGGATTCGATTTCGTGGGTAATGCGCGGCACTTCCGGCAGGAACACCGCATCCGGGTCCTGCTGAGGGGGCGCGGTATAAAGCCCGTCGATATCCGAAAGCAGCACCAGGCAGTCGGCGCTGGCCATGGTCGCAACACGCGCGGCCAGACGATCATTGTCGCCGTAGCGGATCTCCGACGTGGCCACGGAATCATTTTCGTTGATGATCGGCACGGCCCCGAGTTTCAACAAGGTGCCGATGGTGGCGCGGGCGTTGAGATAGCGGCGGCGTTCTTCCGTGTCGCCGAGGGTCAGGAGGATCTGACCGGCCTTCTTGCCGTGGGCACCGAGTGCATCCGCATAGGCCTGCGCCAGCGCGATCTGTCCGGCGGCGGCTGCCGCCTGGCTTTCCTCGAGTTTCAACGGCCCGCCGGGCAGGCCCAGAATACCCCGGCCAAGCGCGATCGATCCGGAGGAGACAACCAGCACCTCGGCTCCGGCATCGGACAGTTTGACCACATCGGCGATCAGCGCATTCAGCCAGGTGCGCTTCAGCTCCCCCTTCTCGACAAGCAGGGCGGAGCCTATCTTGACAACGATGCGGCTGAAGTCTTTCAGACTGCGGGACATCAGGGATGCCAGCCCTCTTGTTCGGGTGCAGGCACCTGATTGGCTTCCTCTTCCTTGTCCCTGTCGATGGCACGCACGATCATGCGCAGCGCCCGGTCGACATTGAGACCGCTGGCCGAGGACAGGATCAGCGGTTTCTGGCCACAGGCCGCCTCCAGGCTGGCCGCCTTTTCCGCGATCAGCTCTTCGTTGAGTGCGTCGCACTTGCTGAGCGCCACGATTTCCGGCTTCTCCGTAAGCCCTGCGCCATAGGCCTCCAGCTCACCACGCACGACCCGGTAAGCTTCGCCCGGATCCTCCTGGCCGGAGCCGTCCACCAGATGAAGCAGCACGCGGGTGCGCTCGACATGGCCGAGGAAGCGGTCGCCAAGGCCGGTGCCTTCGTGGGCGCCCTCGATCAGGCCGGGAATGTCGGCCATGGCAAAGCTGCGGCCGTCGATCTGCACGATGCCGAGGTTGGGGTGAATGGTCGTGAAGGGATAGTCGGCGATCTTCGGCTTGGCAGCGGAAACCGTTGCCAGAAACGTGGACTTGCCCGCATTGGGCAGACCGACCAGACCGGCATCGGCGATCAGCTTCAGCCGCAGCCAGATCCATTTCTCCTCCCCCTCGAGGCCCGGATTGGCCCGGCGCGGCGCCTGATTGACGGAAGACTTGAAATGGGCATTGCCGAAGCCGCCATTGCCCCCCTTCAGTAGCGTCACCGTCTGGCCGAGTTCGGTCAGATCGGCGATCAGTGTCTCGTTGTCTTCCTCAAAGATCTGGGTGCCGACGGGTACCTTCAGCACAACGTCGCCACCATGAGCGCCGGTGCGGTTGCGGCCCATGCCGTGAATGCCGGTTTCAGCCTTGAAATGCTGCTTGTAGCGATAGTCAATCAGCGTATTGAGGCCGTCGACGCATTCGATGATGACATCGCCACCCTTGCCGCCGTCACCACCGTCCGGTCCACCATATTCGATGTATTTCTCGCGCCGGAACGACACGCAGCCGGCACCGCCGTTGCCGGAGCGCACATAGATCTTGGCCTGATCTAGGAATTTCATTTTCTTTTTCTCTTTTCGTCCTGTTTCAGGCCGGATCCCGGTCGGATCAATGGCCGTTCAGAAAGTCTGTTCGTGTCAGCTCGGTGCGGATGGCCGGCATCGTACAGCCTCGTGACACGCTGGCACAGCCCACTTCACCTACTACGCGGAAACCCAATTTCCGGGCAACGCCAAGCGACGCCGGATTATCCGTCATGGCTTCGCAGGCGACCAACTGGTGATCGGTGTTTTCGAACAGCCAGGCGACCACCACCTGTACTGCTTCGCTCATATATCCCTTGCCCCAATAGGCACGCCCCAGCCAATAGCCGATCTCCGGGGTCTCCCGCAACTTTTTGAAGCTGACACCGCCGATCATCCGGCCGTCGCAATCGATCTGGAAGCCAAGTTCCTCTGCCTCCTGCCGGTTCGACCAGCGCTCTGCCGAAAGTGCCAGATAGGCCCGGCCCTGCTCCAGATCGTAAGGATAGGTGACCCGCGACAGCATCTTGGCGACTTCATAGTCCCCCAGAAGCTCGGCGCAGCGGTCCAGATCCTCCGGGCGCGGGGCTCGAAGGATCAGACGCTCCGTCTTCAGAACGGGCAACATCAGGCAGCTTCCTTGCGCGCGTCGAAATCGGCCCGCGCAAGGCGCACGATGACATTGGAAACCCTGCGATCCAGCGCCTTGGAGAACCGTTCCGTCATGGAATAGGGCTTGAAACCCATCTTCCGCAAAAGACCGCGTGAACGGAAATTGTCCTCAAAGGCACGGGCTGCAATGGCATCTGTCTCAAAAGCCTCGAATGCCCAGGTGAGAACAGCCTCAACCGCCTCGCTGGCATAACCATGGCCCTGAAACGCCCGGCCAAGCCAGTAGCCGAGTGTCGGCAGGTTCGGCAGGTCATCCAGATCGCCCGGAGGCTCGATGGCGACCACGCCGATGAACACCCCGCCGAGAGTGATCGCAAACAGCGCTTCTGTTTCAAACGGATCCTTGCCGACGACGGTCTTCAGGAACGCTTCGGCAGCACCATCCTCATAGGGCCAGGTGAACGAGGACATCCATCTGGCGACCTCGAAATCCTTGCCTGCCAGGGCGACCATGGCCTCGGCGTCCAACAGTTCGATCGGTCGCAGGATCAGGCGTCTCGTTTTCAGTTCCGGTAACATGCTCATCGTCCCTGCCCCCATCTTTTCAATGACTTCCAGACTGCCCGCTCCAGCGTATAGCGCTCGATCGGCACCGAGCCACCCGCCCCGATGGAGCGGATCATGGCCTGGTCGCGATACTGAAATCCGGATTTCACGAGCACCCGGCGCGATGCCGGGTTGGTAACCCTGCAGGATCCCTGCAGCTCGCCAATGTCATGATAGGTGAAGGCGTGGTCGACCAGTGCATGCACCGCTTCGGTTGCCAGACCCTGGCCCCAGAAGGGTTCACCCAGCCAATAGCCGACATGCACCGGACCGCCGGGCTCGACATTGGCATACCGCGTGATGCCGATCAGCCGGCCGGTTAACTTCAGGCGGATGGCAAAGGTTGCAGAATGGAGCTGGTTGATCGCGGACTTGGCGACCAGCGACCGTGCATCCTCCAATGTGAAGGGATGCGGCATGGTGGAAAGGTTTGCCGCCACTTTCTTGTTGTTGGCCAGAAATACCATATCGGCCAAATCGTCCATACGCGGCTTGTCGAGCCGCACACGAACCGCTTCCTGCGGCAATGGGGCCGCAGCCAGACTGCTTTCGTCTAATAAACCATCACTTTCAACAACCATCTTTTCCTCCAGCCAAAACAAATCAAGGGAGAGATGGCGCCCCATCTCCCCCTTGGATCTCTGACTGGTCGGATTGCTGACCTGTCTCGAATTGCCGGGGTCTTACGGGACGCCGGCGTTTCGAAACTTCACGTCGGCTTTACTCCGCTGCTTCCGCTACCGGGAGCACGTTAATGTAGGTTCGCTTGTTGGCTTTCGCCTGGAACTCTACCTTGCCTTCCACGGTCGCGAAGATGGTATGGTCCTTGCCCATACCAACGCCGGTGCCCGGGTGCCAGGTAGTGCCGCGCTGACGCGCGATGATGTTGCCGGGAATCACAGCTTCCCCGCCGAATTTCTTGATGCCGAGACGGCGGCCAGCTGAGTCGCGGCCGTTGCGGGACGAGCCGCCTGCCTTTTTATGTGCCATCGTTAGAACTCCTCGTTCTTCGAATACTTGTTAGGTTCGGGAGCGGCGGCTTAGTTGCCAGCCAGTTCCTTGGCCTGCTCAACCCAATTTCCGCGTTCGAACTTGCCCTTCAGGCCAGTTTCTTCTTCAACGCGTGCGACATCGTCAGCGGACATGGCTGCGATCTGAGCGAAGGTGGTGATACCCGCCTCGTTCAGTTTCTTCACAGCAGCCGGACCAGCGCCGTCCAGCTTCTTCAGGTCATCGCCGCCTTCTGCTGCAGCCGGAGCGGCTTCAGCGGTTTCTTCAGCCTTCGGCGCTGCCTTCTTCGGCGCTGCCTTCTTGGCCGGCTTTGCACCACCGGTCAGGATGTCGGTCACCTTTACGAGGGTGAACGCCTGACGATGGCCGTTGCGGCGGCGGGAATTCTGACGCCGGCGCTTCTTGAAAATGATAACCTTGCGGTTACGGCCCTGCTCGACCACTTCAGCAACCACGGAAGCGCCTTCCACAAGCGGAGCGCCAACGGTGGTGTCGGTGCCATTGCCGACCATCAGAACCTCTTCAAAGGTGATGGTGCTGCCGGCTTCGGCTTCGAGTTTTTCGACCTTCAGGAGGTCATCGGCGGCAACAGTGTACTGCTTGCCACCCGTCTTGATCACTGCGAACATGTCTCGCACGTCCTTCTTTTCGTTTTTGACACACCGGAACGGGTTGTTACACCATCGAACCGGCTGCTTTTCAGGTCGAACCGAGGCGCCTGTCCCTCCAGGTCTTGATCCTGGCTGACAAGTCTTTGTGTCGGGTTGCGCGTGAAGCTTTTAAAGCCCGGCAGGCCTTGAACGACAAACAGAACTCGAAAAAGCGAACCTTTTCGAGCTCGCGCAATATAGTCGGCCCGTGTTCGTTGTCAAACGGAAATCTGGCCTTTTAGCCGCATAACCGCTTGTTTTCGAATCCCTTGCGCCCGCGCCTTCGCGGCGGGTTCTCTCAACGTTCATCGCGATTGCCGCAAACGGGGTAACGTTGATCCACATCTCCAGCCGTTATCGGGGCAGGCCCGCATCAGGTCAATCCGAATCTCCGCGATGCTCCCTCCAGCCCTTTCCAGAAGCCTCTGCCAGACAGGGTTTCAACACGCGCAACCGCTTCCATAGACTGTCAATCCACGCCTCGAAACCAGACAAACCGGGCGAAAACGGCCCCAATCCACAAACTGAAAAAAGAACTCATTTCCGGGCTTGCAGGGCGCGCAGAGTGTGTCTATGTTCCGCGCCACTTGAGACCCGTTTATCGCAAGTGCCGCGGAGAGGTGCCGGAGTGGTTGAACGGGGCGGTCTCGAAAACCGTTGTGCGGGCAACCGTACCGAGGGTTCGAATCCCTCTCTCTCCGCCATTCTTCCTACCCTTACTTTTTCAACATCCAGAGCTCCTAGCTCGCCTTCGGGCATTGCCTGTCGGAAGAACCTTCCTTGGAAGGCCGGACGAGCGCGCGCGCCTCACATCACCATCCACCGAGGCTTCTTCAGCGGACCTGCGTAATAACTCAGGAAGCGGGCCGCGTCAGCGCCGTTGATGACTCTGTGATCGTAGCTGAGGTCGAGGGGCACCATCTGGACGGGCTGGAAAGCCTCGCCGTCCCAGACAGGGGCCACTTCGGTGCGGGTGATGCCGAGAATGGCGACTTCGGGTGGGTTGCCGATGGGAGTGAAGGCGATTCTGCCGATGCCACCGAGGTTGGTGATGGTCATGGACGCGCCGCCCATTTCGTCAGGGCGCACCTTGCGCCGCTGCGCCCCTGCGCTCCTGCGCTCCTGCGCTCCTGCGCTCCTGCGCTCCAACGCCCTGAGGGCGAGATTGGCGATTTCCGCGGCGATCTGCCAGAGGCCTTTCCGGTCAACGTCCCGGACAACGGGCACCATCAAGCCGTGGGCGGTGTCGACCGCGATACCTAGGTGCGCATAGTCCTTCAGGAACTGAGCCTTGCAGAAGAACTGGCGGTTGCCGAAAACATCTATCTCGGTGAACTACCAAGGAAGAGTTTCGGCCGGGTCGACTGGCAGAAACTGCATGAACAGACCAACCGCATTCCGGAGATGCTCAAGGTCAGCTTCGACGCGCGCACGCGTGTCGGCGACCTTTCCATCGCCAACCGGCAGATGGTGGAAATCGCCCGCGTCCTGACCGCGGAAGCCAAGGCAGTCATCGTTGACGAACCGACGCGCGGGATCGACGTCGGCAGCAAATCCGGGATCCATAATCTGATCCGTGATCTGGCAAGTCAGGGCTATGCGGTTATCGTCATCAGTTCTGAAATACCGGAGGTCCTGCATGTCAGTGACCGTATCGTCGCCATGCGCAGCGGCGAGATCATCCGGACGTTCACCTCCGAGGAAATCACTGAAGACAATCTCATCCAGGCCATTTCCGGCATCAGGCCGGACAAGGCTGCCTGATGCAGGTCGGACTTGCAGAGCCCGGCAGGATGGGCGTGCGCTTAACCGCAAATCTGGCCGCCACCGGTCTGGACGTGAACGAGTGGAACCGTACGCACGAAACCGCTCAGACCCTCGCCTCCTCTACAGGCGCCCTTCAATCTTCGCGGCCTTTCCAATAAGATTTCCAGGCTTTCATGATCGTTTGGTGCCGTGTGGCCGTACCGATCTACCGAAGTGTAGGATACACTCTGCAGGTGCCGGGAGGGATTATTGGCGTTTGAAAAAAAGATTTTCTTTTGCCACATCCCCAAAACAGCCGGCACATCTTTGCGCCTGGCGCTTCAACAGGCTGTTGGTGAAGCAGCCGTCGTACCCTCTCAAGCGCTGATTTCCCTGTATCAAGGCCGCTACCCGCCACTCCACAAAGCCTTGCAGGAACTGCAGGACAAACCCGAGTACCGCCTGTTTCGGGGGCACTACAACTACTGGGTTCGAAAATATCTTCCGAAAGACGTTCTGACGATCGCAGTGCTGCGAGATCCGGTGGAGCGGACCGTTTCCCTCATTCGGCACCATCTGGCAGACAGAAGAATGACTGAGGCAGATGCCCGGGAAAGCCTGGATCAGGGAACATTGCCTGTTCCTGACAATGCGATGTGCCGGTATCTGGGTGATTTCCCTATTCAGGCGGAAGGTGAAGAGCTTTCGAACCGGCTCCTTGCTTCCAAAACCGACCCGATTGATGATCCCGAAGCTCTTCTGAAACGGGCCATTTCGGCTGGTCGCACCGTGGATATCCTTGGATTTACCGATGACATGCCGAATCTCTTCGAACAGATCTCGCAGAAAACAGGTCTGTCCCTGGCGATGCGACGGGACAATCCGAGCCGCTATCCTTCGCTTTCTCTTTCGGAAGACCAGATGGACGTGATCAGAACGCATAATGCCTTTGATCTTCGGCTTTACCAGACGATGCGATCCGACCGGAACAGCAGCAAGCTGACGCGCCTTGTAAAGCGAACGGGACTGTTCGGGCGCTGACGTCTCATCAGAAGCTTCTGCGCGTACGGAGTTTGAACCTGTCCCTGCTGCGGACTGGAAATTGCAGAACATCCATCGGCACGAAACAAGGTCAGACAAACGTTCCTGTTACTACGCGGTGTCACTGCAGACACACGTGGTCAACGCGCTGGACCGCACGGCCCAATGCCTCGATATGCTTCAAGTCCGCGGCGCCGTCCGTGCCCAATGGTCTGCAAATCGCCTCGGCACCAATTCGTCCAGAACTGGAGTACATATCTTCACCACGCTCGCGAAGCGGGTACCGGCGGCTCTGGCGCACAGGTCTCGCGCATCGACCATGACATCCAGCCTTTTTTCTGGAGTAACTGAATAACCGAATTCCGTCTTTAGCTGCACAAACGCCTACCTTACCTTGCGGACCTTTGTGGTCCCGGGCTACTCTATTCCCGGTTTAATTGCTAATTTAGACACCTATTGCGCGTTTTGCTTCACGCTCAAGCAAGCTGATTTGAGAACTGGCCAAGACCGTAGGAGTTCATCTGGCCCGCGAATGTAAATTGGGGGAGCAAATGACTTTCAGATTTCTCTTGGGACTGTTTCTTCTTACAGGTCTGACCGTTCCGGCCTCATCGGCTGAACTTTCTGAAAAATTCGATGCTGGCAACCTCGACCAGGCGATCTGGGATGTCTGCCAGGCTGACTACCCAAGGCTCGTCGCATTCCGCGAAGACGGTCAGAACGAGCCGAAACAGCGCTATCTTTCTCTGTCGATCGACGAGGATCGCGGTAATGTTGACGAGTGCGTCCATCTGGAGACGGCCACGGATTTGCAAGCGCCTGAAGAGGGTGAAATCCGGTTTGACGACATGTCGCAGGATTTCCTGTCCGACTTCGGAATGAGCCTGATTGCCCCAAAAAGCCTGGAGAGCGCGGCAGAGTGCGACGATGGCGATGAAGACAACGTCCAGCGCAACGAGTTACGCCTGCTGCAAAACAAGCACATTCACAATGTGGTCGATCCTCACTGGTATTCCATTCGGTTTCGCCTCAATGGCGACATCCCACCTTGCGGCTCCAGCCGCTGGATCACTGCTCAGTGGAAATACAAATTCAAGAAGAAATGGCAGCACAAGGATTACAAACCCAATCCCGTCGTGGCGCAAAGGTTCGACAACGGCGTTCTGCATGTCACCGTCCAGAACGAGCGGTGCCGTTGCATGGTTGCGGTTGCCGATGGCGATCCGTACTTCAAGCCTGAAGTGGCCCAATCATTCGCCGCACCGGAGACGTTGACCGCCGAGAGGTTGAAAGAGACGGCCCCGCTGAAATGTTTCCTGTCCGGCGAGGATTTCGATGGGTCTCCGCCCAGCTGCACTCCTTCGGGTTTCAAGCTCCTGACAATCGACGGAACCGCCCCGCCCCGTTTGCCAGATCCGAAAAAGGACTGGGTAACGATGACCTACCGGATCAAGGGGACAGACCGGCACGACGGGCTGATCGATATTTACGCGAACGGATCCTTTATCACCCGCGTGACCGGTCTCATCGGTTACGAAAAGGCAAACCCCGGCAAGGTGAAATTCAAATTCGGCGTCTACAGAGCCGGATTGCCGGGAACTGCGGCAATGGATGTTGACGAAATCTGTATCTCGGAAAACATTGAGGCCTGCCAACCAGCGCTCACAACGTTCGATTGAACCGAACAGGGCCGACTGCGCTAAACTCTGGAGCCCAACTTGACCTGAACGTTGAGGCGGGACGCTGCTCCCTGAACATGGGCTGCCATGGCTTCACGAGCGCCTGTCCTGTCGCCTGCCTCGATTGCCTCCAGCACCCGGCTATGCTCGCTGAAGGTGATCTCGACAAGATTGTCTTTTGCATAGAGATCCGAGGTAACGCGGGTGGTTTCCTTCAACCGCGAGGAAATGTAGCAGATGATGGCAAAAAGATAGGAATTTCCGGCCGCCTTGCCGATGGCCCTGTGAAACACGGCGTCGGCTTCCAGCCGTTGTTCATCGAACTGCTTGTACCCCTCGAGAATGGCGACCGCAGCCCGCATCTCCCTGAGGTCGGCTCCGGTGCGCCGCATGGCGGCAAGGCCGGCGGCTTCGATTTCCAGGAGACCGCGCAACTCGAACAGGTCGGCGAGATTTCCCGACTTGTCGAGTGACCGTATGTCGACCCGGAAGGTTTCGCGTTCTGAAACAGGTTTGACAACGGCACCGCGCCCCTGACGCGATTCTATGACGCCATCAGACCGGAGCCGGGCAATGGCTTCCCGCACCACATTCCGGCTGACACCAAAGGTTCCGGCAAGAGCATGTTCAGTCGGCAAGGTATCGCCGGGCATCAGTTCGCCATCTTGGATTTTTGCCATGATGTCCGCAGCGATGCGGTCCGGCAACAGCGACGACCGACGCACTTCCCGAAACTCCGCCATGCCGGGCTCCTCTTTGCATTGCCGCTGGGTTATTCGTGTTCTTCAACGGCTTAATGCATCCATAGGCTAAGCACGTGTGCTTGTCGAGCCAATCGGCACAGTGGTTTCAGATGGCGGAAACCCGCCATTCTCGCCGGTTGAACGCAATTGGGCTATCAGATTGCAGAGGGAGCTAAGAGACCCGTTCCACCTGGAAGTCCTAAAGCGCGTAGATCACCTCTGCGGCGCGCACGGCGGCGGAGGCGCGGTTCTCGACGCCGAGTTTGACGAAAATCTGCTCCAGATGCTTGTTCACGGTGCGCGGCGACAGCCCCAGAATTTCGCCGATATCCTTGTTGGACTTGCCTTTGGCGATCCAGATGAGAACTTCCGCCTCACGCTGTGTGAGTTCAAAGCTGCCCTGCAGCGCGTGAACCTGACCGGCTTCATCCTCCGCAGTGACGCGGAACAGGTTCTCGTCCGGGCCCACACGGCCGAGCGGATGAAGCTGAACAGCAAGATTTTCCGACAGTCCGAGCATGAAACTCTTGCGCCGCTCGCCCGCAGAATGCGGCCCGTCCAGCCAATCCCCCAGGGCCCGACCCAACCTGAAGAGGCTGGTTTCCGCAGCACCCGTTTTTGCAAGCAGATTCTGAATCTGCGGTGTCGACCACAGGACCGTCCCTTCCTGCGTCACGGCCACCAGATGGCGGCCTGCTGCATCCAGCGCCACATGCGCACTTTGAACCGAACGGGCGTTCTTCAAATGTACCTTGATCCGCGCCTTCAGCTCATCGACGTCGATCGGTTTGGTCAGGAAGTCGACACCGCCTGATTCCAGTGCCTTGACGATATGTTCGGTTTCCGAAAGTCCGGTCATGAATATGACCGGCACGTGCTGGAGCGCCGGATTTTCCTTGATCTGCCTGCAGGTTTCGAAACCGTCGAGGCCTGGCATGACAGCATCCATCAGGATCGTGTCCGGCGTCACCTTGTTGCAGATGTTCAGCGCGGTTTCCCCGCTGGTCGCCACCAGAACGGCAATGCCGGTCTTTTTCAGGGCTTCTGTGACGAAGCCGAGCGTTTCCGGACTGTCGTCAACCACAAGAACCGTATCGCGACGATCATCCGTCATGTGTTTCCAATTCACTCAAGACGTTTTTGTAAGCATCGAAATCGAACCGGGCGAGATGGGTGTTCAATGCTTCGATCAGGGGCAGGTTTTCCGGTGCTTTCGCCAACTCGTTCAACTTGGCCTCAATGCCTTCCACGTAGCCTATCTCAGCAAGCGAGATCAGGTCGGCGACATGATCGGCACCGGGCGACTTCAAGGGAACCTTTCGGGCTGGTTCCACGTTCCGTTCGACGGGCAGCTCGGTCCACACAACACTCATGTGCTTTTGCAGCAGGTCGTAAAGCTGGCCGATACCAAAGGGCTTTGCAAGGGTCGCCGAATGATGCGCTGGGCCGTCAGGTCGCAAGGCCTTGTCGCCGATGTTGGCGGACAGCATGATGATCGGCGCCACCGCGCCCCTGTCCCGCAATTCCTCGGCAAGCTCCCAACCGTTCATTCCCGGCATCAGGATGTCGATCAGGTAGAGATCCGGCTTGAGCGGCTCGACGGTCTCAAGACAGGCCCGGCCTGTGTCGGCTTCGACAACGGCAAAGCCGATGGGCTTGAGGATATCGCAGACGAGCGAACGGTGATCCGGATTATCATCGATCACGGCCACCGTTTTCCGAGGACCGACGTAGCCTCTTACCTGTTTTTCCAGACGGATGGTGTCGACCGGCCGGTCGACAGCCGCCAGCATCAGCCGAACTTCGAAGGAGGCGCCTTGGCCCGGTTCACTGGACAGTGCAATGGCTCCGCCCATGGTTTCCGTCAGAAGTTTGGTGATGGTGAGCCCGAGGCCCAGGCCCGGCGTCTTGGCACCGTCGGCGGTCCTGCTGCGGCCGAACGGTTCGAAAATCTTGACCTGCTCATCAAGTGCGATGCCCGGTCCGCTGTCTGTCACAACAAAGCTGGCCACCTGCGACCGGTAGCTGACGGAAAGTGAAACGGTGCCGTCGGAGGTGAATTTGATCGCGTTGGACAGTAGATTGACCAGGATCTGTCGCAGGCGCTTTTCGTCGGTCCTGACGAAAGCCGGAAGATTGGGTGCCCGGGAATAGCTGAAGCCGAGTCCCTTGGCGGCTGCCTGCATGCGGAACATGTCGACAATCTGGTCCAGGAACTCATGAATGTTGATCTCGTTGGAATAGATCTGCAGCCGTCCCGCTTCGATGCGCGAAATATCCAGAAGACCGTCGATCAGGCCCGACAGGTGCTCGGCACTGCGTCGGATGGTGCTGATGGCCGGTTTGCGGGCCGTGGGCACGCTGTCGTCCCGTTCCAGAACCTGGGCATAGCCCATGACGGCGTTAAGTGGCGTTCTGAGTTCGTGACTGAGGCCAACCACGTAGCGGCTCTTGGCAAGGTTGGCCGCTTCGGCATTTTCCTTGGCCTTTTGAAGGGCCGCATCGGTAACGCTGTGGGCATCGATTTCCTTCTGGAGCAACGCGTTCTGGCGCATGGATTCTTCTTCTGCGACCCGGCGGGTGTCATGGGCCAGCACCAGGAACCAGCAGGCAATGCCGACAACAATGGCAAAGACGAAGAAGATCAACAGCACCGTCTGGCCGATGATGCCGGTCGGATCTCCCAGACGGTTCTCGGCTTGCGCATAAATAATCCAGAGCACCAGGCCGATCGCGGCGTTGGACAGGACCGAGATGAGCGCGTAGCGCCCCAACCGGGATTGCAGGAATTCCATCGCCCTTTCCGGCAGAACCCGGCCCGCGACGGTGCCGACCTGATAAGACAACCGCGCCTTCGGTTTGCAGCTGTCATGGCAGCGGGCATCAAGCGAACAGCACAGCGAGCAGATCGGCGACTGATAGGCGGGGCAATAGGCCATATCTTCCGGCTCGAACGGGTTTTCGCAGATCGAACAAGCGATGTGATCCTTCGATTGCCAACTTTGGCGCGGCTTGCGGGCCAGATAGAACCGTCCCCTGGTCGCATAGGCGATCAGAGGTGCGGCCACGAAGGCGATGGCCATGGCCAGAAAAGTGGCCAGGGCTTCGGCGGTCTTGCCGAATTCGCCGAAATGTGCGGCAAGGGCCAGACCGGCGGCCAGCAGCATCGCACCGGTGCCGACCGGATTGATGTCATAGAGATGCGCGCGCTTGAACTCGATGCCCGGAGGCGACAGCCCGAGAGGCTTGTTGATGAAGAGATCCGCCGAGATGGCCGATAGCCAGGCCATTGCAATGATGGAAAAAACGCCAAGGGTTTCCTCCAGCAGCCGGTAGATGCCGAGTTCCATCAGCAGCAGGGCGATACCGACATTGAAGACCAGCCAGACCACACGCCCCGGATGAGAATGGGTGAGGCGCGAGAAGAAGTTCGACCAGGCGAGCGACCCCGCGTAGGCGTTCATCACGTTAATCTTGAGCTGCGCCACCACCACGAAGGCCGCCATCAGCAGAAGGACAACGGTTTCGTTCGGGATCATGTAGCCAAAGGCAATGGCGTACATGCGCGAAGGTTCGTCGGCATGCTGAACCGGAACACCGTGCGACAGCACAAGCACCGCCAAAAACGACCCGGCTATCATCTTCGGAGCACCGAGAACGACCCAGCCAGGCCCGGCCAGGAACAGGGCAAGCCTGTGCCTGCGGCGGGCAAAATCCTGCGCAGGCAGAAACCTGAGAAAATCCACCTGTTCGCCGATCTGGGCCATCAAGGCCAGGATGACCGCAGACGCCGCACCGAAACTGACCAGGTTGATACTGTCCCAGCCCCCCACTGTCGTGCGCGGCGCCTGTGTGACCGGATCGATGCCGGAAAACGTCAGCCATTCGCCGACGGCCTGCCAGTCTGTAAAGGCGATGAAGACGAACGGCAGGATGTTCAGAATGATCCAGAAAGGCTGGGTCGCGAGCTGAAAGCGGCTGATCCAGGTAATGCCGTGGGTGACGAGCGGAATGACCGCAATCGCGCTGATGACATAGCCGAGCCACAAGGGCACACCGAAGGCAAACTCCAGCGCGCTCGACATGATGGAGGCTTCAATCGCAAAGAGTATGAACGTGAAACTGGCATAGATCAGCGACGTAACGGTCGATCCTATGTAGCCGAACCCGGCACCGCGCGTCAGCAGATCAATGTCGACGCCGTACCGCATGGCATATCGGCTGATCGGCAGGCCGACGATCAACAGCACAAGGCTGCCGACCAGGATGGCCAGGAACGCATTGGCCGTTCCGTGGGACAGGGTGATCGCCCCGCCGATGGCTTCCAGTGCCAGGAAAGAAATCGCACCGATCGCCGTCTGGGAAATCGCCCTGGAGGAAAAGCGGCGTGCGCTCTTGGCAGTGAACCTGAGCGCATAGTCTTCCAGGGTCTGGTTGTTGACCCATTTGTTGTACTGGCGCCTGACCGGCAGAATGCGTTGACGTGCCCTCACGTCGCCATCCCCATACCGGCACAATCTGCCCAATTCCCGGGCAAGTGACTATTTATTCGGCAATCGCCATTGTTCATTGCCTGAATTCCGCCCCGTTTTTTTTATTCAGCCCCTCTACCCAGCACATTTCATGCCGTCTTCGCCTTCGGCATGGCGGGGCGGCCTTTCAAGCCGGTTACGTCAATTGACGTATGTTGCAGTGCAGTCGTGCCAGTGCACGATCCTCTCCTGACAGCGGCACTCCTTCCAGCCGCCAATCACCGGCGTGGGAACCGGTGACGTCAAGCAAAGGGGAACATCCATGAAAAACTCATTCACCAAACTCGCACTGGCAGGCCTGATGGCCTCCACGATGATCGGCGGCGCATCCGCCCAGGAAGACACGATCAAGGTCGGCATCCTGCACTCGCTCTCCGGCACCATGGCCATTTCGGAAACCACCCTGAAAGACGCCATGCTGATGCTCATCGAAGAGCAGAACAAGAAGGGTGGCCTGCTTGGCAAGAAACTGGAAGCGGTCGTCGTCGACCCGGCATCCGACTGGCCGCTGTTCGCCGAAAAGGCGCGTGAACTGATCGAAGTCAACGACGTCGATGCCGTCTTCGGCTGCTGGACGTCCGTTTCGCGCAAGTCCGTTCTGCCGGTATTCGAAGAACTCAACTCGCTGCTGTTCTATCCGGTCCAGTATGAAGGCGAAGAATCCCAGCGCAACGTCTTCTACACGGGCGCAGCTCCGAACCAGCAGGCCATTCCGGCCGTCGACTACCTGATGAACGAAGAAGGCGTCGAGCGCTGGGTTCTGGCCGGTACCGACTACGTCTATCCGCGCACGACCAACAAGATCCTTGAAGCCTACCTGAAGTCCAAGGGTGTGGCTGAAGAAGACATCATGATCAACTACACGCCGTTCGGTCATTCCGATTGGCAGACGATCGTGTCCGACATCAAGACCTTTGGCTCTGCCGGCAAGAAAACCGCCGTGGTCTCCACCATCAACGGCGATGCCAACGTGCCGTTCTACAAGGAACTCGGCAACGCCGGCATCAAGGCTGAAGACATTCCTGTCGTCGCCTTCTCCGTGGGTGAAGAAGAACTCGCCGGTCTCGACACCGCTCCGCTCGTCGGTCACCTGGCTGCCTGGAACTACTTCCAGTCCGCAGACACCGAAGCCAACGCCGAGTTCATCGACGCCTGGCACGCCTACATCGGTGACGAAAAACGCGTAACCAACGACCCGATGGAAGCCCACTTCATTGGCTTCAACATGTGGGTTGAAGCGGTCAAGAAGGCCGGCAGCACCGATCCGGACGCCGTGATCGATGCCATTGTCGGTGTCAGCGTTCCGAACCTGACCGGTGGCTACTCCGCCATGATGCCGAACCACCACATCACCAAGCCGGTGCTGATCGGTGAAATCCAGGAAGACGGTCAGTTCGAGACCGTGTGGGAAACCTCCGGCCTGGTTGTCGGCGATGCCTGGTCGGATTACCTGGACGGTTCCAAGGACCTGATCTCCGATTGGCGCGCGCCGCTTTCCTGCGGCAACTTCAACACCGCCACCGGCAAGTGCGGCGGCTCCGGGTCTTAAGGGAGGACACGGAGTTCGGGCGGGTCTTACGAGACCCGTCCTCTTCTTCCCCCGGTTTTCCAACCGGAAAGGTTTGCCTGGAGAGACGCTCCTAGCTCTCCCCTCATCCTGAGGAGGACCACAAGGTCCGTCTCGAAGGATGGGCGGCAACCCCGGAAGCAAGTGGCCCATCCTTCGAGACGCCGCACTGCGGCTCTTCAGGATGAGGTCGTCAGGTGAAAGTTCAAAACACCGGTGGACATGATGTCCTTGATGAGATCCTTCCTACTGCTCCTCAGCCTCGCTGCCAGTCTCCTCGCCGCACCGGCGCTGGCACAAAGCGATCCGCAGACGCTTCGTCCGCTGATCAACGAGCTGGCCAATGGAAAATATTCCGAAACGGAAAAGCAGATCGGAGCGCTGGTGGCAACCGGCGACCCTGCCGTCGCCCCAGCCCTCGAAGCCCTGAGCAACGGCGATCTTTACGTGCGCAAGGCCGACGGCGAGGTCTTCATCATCAAAAAGGCCGGCAAGGCCTACGTCTTGATTGATCCGCTGACGTCGGAAACCACCGGCGAGGCGTCCAAGGGCGAGATCAAGAAGATCAAGGTGAACAACAAGCTGCGCCGGGTTATCCGGTCCGCACTCGGGTCATTGACCCTGATGGCCGCGGATCCGAAGGTACGCCTGTCGGCAGCGGAAGCCGTGTTCAAGGCCAAGGACCCGGACAGTATCGAAGCGCTGGATGCCGCCATTGCCGCCGAAACGGACGACGGCGTTCGCAAGGTAATGGAAGAGGCACGGGCTGCAGCGGTTCTGAACTCGAATATGGATGAAGCCGCAAAACTGGAAGCGGTCTCGACCCTCGGCACGATGGGCAACCGCGACGCGCTCTCGCTTCTGATCGCCGTACAATCCTCAT
Organism: Roseibium sp. LAB1; assembly: GCF_054658235.1. Taxonomy (NCBI): domain Bacteria; kingdom Pseudomonadati; phylum Pseudomonadota; class Alphaproteobacteria; order Hyphomicrobiales; family Stappiaceae; genus Roseibium; species Roseibium sp. LAB1. Next base: position 718,654 of record NZ_BAAGIB010000002.1, read on the forward strand.
CCGAAGGCGCGGTGCGCGAAGCGGCGACGAAAGAAATCACCAAGATCGAGAAATCCATCGCGGCCTGGGATGCCGCGCAGAATATCTGGTACGGCCTGTCGCTTGGCTCGGTCCTTCTTCTGGCCGCCATCGGGCTTGCAATCACCTTCGGGGTCATGGGCGTTATCAACATGGCACATGGCGAGATGGTGATGATCGGAGCTTACGTCACCTTCGTGGTTCAGGAATTCATCCGCTCGTCCGCACCTGAATTGTTCGAGTATTCGCTGTTCATCGCCCTGCCGCTGGCCTTTCTGACGTCTGGGCTGGTGGGTGTTGCCATAGAGCGCGGCGTCATCCGCTGGCTTTACGGGCGGCCACTGGAAACGCTGCTTGCGACCTGGGGCATCTCTCTGGTGTTGCAGCAGGCGGTGCGGTCGATCTTCGGCCCGACCAACCGGGAAGTCGGTAATCCGGACTGGATGTCCGGAGCCTTCGAAATCGGCCAGATGACGATCACCTATAACCGCATGTGGATCATCGTCTTCGCGATGCTGGTGTTTGCCGGACTGATGCTGGTCCTGAAGAAGACGCCGTTCGGCCTCTACACCCGTGCCGTGACACAGAACCGTCGTATGGCCGCCTCCATGGGCATCCGCACACCCTGGATCGACGCCCTCACCTTCGGGCTCGGGTCAGGCATTGCAGGGATCGCAGGTGTCGCACTCAGCCAGATCGACAACGTCTCGCCGAACCTCGGTCAGGGCTACATCATCGACAGTTTCATGGTCGTGGTCTTCGGCGGTGTCGGCAACCTGTGGGGCACGCTGGTGGGCGCCATGACGCTTGGCGTGGTCAACAAGTTCCTCGAACCATACGCAGGAGCCGTGCTCGGCAAGATCTTCGTGCTCGTCTTCATCATTCTCTTTATCCAGAAGCGTCCGAGGGGGCTGTTCGCCCTCAAGGGCCGGGCAGTTGAAGCATGATGTCCTCCTTTCTCTTCCGCGCCATGGATGCCCGAGCGGGTATATTCCTCGCCATCATGGCGGCCGTGATTGTCCTGGTACCGGCCGGCAATCTGCTCATGCCCGAGGGCTCCACCTTCCACGTGCCGAACTACGCGGTCACGCTGATGGGCAAATACCTGACCTACGCCCTGCTTGCGCTGGCGGTAGATCTCGTGTGGGGTTATTGCGGTATTCTCTCGCTCGGTCACGCGGCCTTCTTCGCGCTCGGCGGCTACGCCATGGGCATGTATCTGATGCGCCAGATCGGAACTCGCGGCGTCTATGGCGATCCCGTGCTACCGGATTTCATGGTGTTCCTGAATTGGGGTGAGCTGCCCTGGTACTGGTACGGCTTCGACATGTTCTGGTTCGCGGCGCTGATGGTGCTGCTGGTGCCGGGTGTCCTCGCCTTCATCTTCGGCTGGTTCGCCTTCCGCTCCCGCGTGACCGGGGTGTATCTCTCGATCATCACCCAGGCTCTCACCTATGCGCTGTTGCTCGCCTTTTTCCGCAACGACATGGGCTTTGGCGGCAACAATGGCCTGACCGACTTCAAGGACATTCTCGGCTTCGATATTCAAGCCGACACGACCCGCGCCGGCCTGTTTGCAGCCTCAGGTCTGGCGCTGGTCCTGTGTTTCCTCATCTGCCGGGCGATCACGCGATCGAAACTCGGCAAGGTGCTGGTCGCCGTGCGCGACGCGGAGAGCCGGACACGGTTCCTGGGCTACAGGGTGGAACACTACAAACTGTTCGTCTGGACACTTTCGGCGATGATGGCCGGTGTTGCCGGAGCGCTTTACGTGCCGCAGGTCGGCATCATCAATCCGGGCGAGTTTGCTCCCGCCAACTCCATTGAAGTGGTGATCTGGGTTGCTGTTGGCGGACGCGGAACGCTGGTCGGTGCCGTGCTCGGCGCCGTTCTGGTCAACTTCGCCAAGACCTGGTTCACCGCCGCGCTGCCCGACATCTGGCTCTTTGCTCTCGGCGGCCTTTTCGTGGTCGTGACACTGTTCCTGCCGAAAGGCATCGTCGGCACCGTTTCGCAGGGCTGGACAGCCTTGCGGCAACGGAAGGTCTCCGAGGATTTCGAGGCCGGGTCGGACCAACCGCCGAGCCAGGCACCGCATTCACCGGCAGCACCGGCCAATGTCAGTCAGAAGACATCAGCCTCGACCATTCCGGCGGATGCCGAACCCCAACCCGCGGAGTAAAGCCATGGCACGATCCTCCAGTCTTCTTTATCTCGACGGCGTGTCGGTTTCCTTCGACGGCTTCAAGGCGCTGAACGAATTGTCGCTGACGATTGCCCCGGGCGAGATGCGGGCAATCATCGGTCCGAACGGTGCGGGCAAGACCACGATGATGGACGTCATCACCGGCAAGACCCGGCCTGACACCGGCGAGGTCTATTTCAACGGAACGGTGGACCTCACGGGCGAGGACGAAGCGTCCATCGCCGAGCTCGGTATCGGCCGAAAATTCCAGAAACCGACGGTGTTCGAGAGCCACACTGTCTGGGACAACCTGGAACTGGCGCTGAAGGCTCCACGTGGCCCCTTTGCCACCTTGTTTCACGTCATTTCCGGCGGCGAAAAGAGACGGGTCGAATATCTGCTCGATCTGATCCGCCTCGGCTCCAAGAGGGACGAGCTTGCTGCCAACCTCAGCCACGGTCAGAAGCAGTGGCTGGAAATCGGCATGCTGCTGGCCCAGGACCCGAAACTTCTTCTCGTGGACGAGCCTGCTGCCGGCATGACGGATGCCGAAACCGCAGAAACCGCCGAACTGCTGAAGGATATCGCCAATGATCACTCGGTCGTCGTGGTCGAGCACGACATGGTGTTTGTGCGCTCCCTGGGCGTCAAAGTCACCGTTCTCCACGAAGGCTCGGTCCTGGCCGAAGGTTCACTCGACCATGTCTCAGCCAACGAACGTGTCGTGGAAGTTTATCTCGGACGATGACGAGTAGGCCTTGCTCCTCGCCGCCGTTATTGCCGGTCATGTTCCTGCAGTGACGAGCGGGCGCATTGAGACGGCCCTCCATCGCATCCCGATCAGCCAAGGGAAGTCAGCCCATGCTGCAAGTTGAAAACATCGATCTCCATTATGGCGCTGCGCAGGCGCTGAAAAAGGTTTCGCTGAAGGCCGAGACCGGCAAGGTGACCTGCCTGATGGGGCGCAATGGCGTCGGCAAAACTTCCACCTTGCGTGCGGTTGCCGGCCAGCACGGCATCAGCGCGGGAAAGATCCTGTGGGACGGCGAGGACATCTCCTCCCTTGCCGCCCACGCCCGTGCCAAGAAAGGCATTGCCATCGTACCGCAGGGGCGCGAGATCTTTCCCCTCTTGTCGGTGAAGGAAAACCTTGAAACCGGCTATGCACCGATCCCACGCAAGGAACGGTTCATTCCCGATACGATCTTCGAGCTCTTCCCGGTGCTGAAGGACATGCTGTCCCGCCGGGGCGGTGACCTGTCCGGCGGGCAGCAGCAGCAGCTTGCGATTGCCCGCGCCCTCGTCACCCGTCCGAAACTTCTGGTGCTTGATGAACCGACAGAAGGCATCCAGCCTTCGATCATCAAGGACATCGGCCGGGCAATTTCCTGGCTGCGCGACCAGGGCACCATGGCCATCGTGCTGGTGGAACAATATTTCGAGTTCGCCCGGGACCTCGCGGATGAATATGCCGTCATGGACCGCGGCGAGGTAGTGCTCTCCGGTTCCGGGGCGGATTTGTCGGAAACCGAGGTCCGGCGGTATCTGACGGTGTAAGCCGGGCAAGCAATTCCCTGCCGCCGACGCAACACGCTTTTCAGCAAACCTCCCCTCACCTTGAGAAAGGCCGAACGCCTGCCTCAACGGACAAGAGAGGGTGTTCAGGTTCATGCACACCATCATTTGACGGCTGCGGCGCAGTTGATAGGGTGCGGGCTCGTTGCCCGCCTCTTCACTCATCCCAACCGGACCGTCATGTCAGAACCACTACCCAACGAAGCCATTTCCGCAATCACCGCTGCTGTCGACACGGCCTTCGAGAAAGAGATTGCCTTCCTTCAGGAAATCGTCCGGGCGCCGTCCCTGCGCGGTGAAGAGGCCGGTGTTCAGCGCATTATTGCCGATGCTCTTCGCAGCCGTGACTACGAGGTCGAGACCTGTCCGCTCGACGTGGCCCGACTGCAGTCCCACCCGGCCTATTCCCCCGCCACGATCGATTACAGGGATACGTTCAATGTCAGCGGCCGCAAGGCCTCGGCACACGGCGGGCGCTCGCTGATCCTGAACGCTCATGTCGACGTGGTCCCCACCGCCAATCCTTCCTGCTGGACCCATCCGCCCTTTGCCGCTGTACGCGAAGGAGACTGGCTTTTCGGACGCGGTGCCGGTGACATGAAGGCCGGGCTTGCAGCCAATCTCTTTGCCGTCGAAGCCATCGAGGCCGCAGGATTCTCCTTGCAAGGCCCTCTGGAGTTCCAGTCAGTCATCGATGAAGAGGTGACCGGCAACGGCACCGCAGCCGCCATCCTGCAGGGCGCGACTGCCGACGCCGTCCTCATTCCCGAACCGACCGACGAAGACGTCATTTATGCCAATTCCGGCGTGATCAAATTCAGGATCAGCGTTCAAGGCGTCTCTGCCCATCCGCGCGAACCGGAGTCCGGCCTGAGCGCCATCGAGGCAGCCTTTCTGGTCATCAACGAGTTGAAGGCACTCGAAGCACGGTGGAATGAAGAGAAGACAGGACATCCCGGCTTCGACGCCTTGCACAATCCTGCAAGTCTCAACATCGGCACCATCAACGGCGGCGAGTGGCCGGCTTCCATCCCGTTCGAATGCCGTTTCGAAGGCAGGATCGGGTTTTATCCCGGCGACGCCCCGCAAGACAGGATGGCCAGCCTAGAACAGATGCTGAAAACGCTCGGCACAAAGGATCCCCGGCTGGAAAAAGCCAACCCTCGGCTCGAATGGATCGGGACTTGCCAGGCAGGGTATCTGCTGACCGAAGGCAGCGATGCGGAAAATGCGCTCGGCGTCGCACACAAGACCATTTCCGGTACAGATCTCAATCGGTCGATCATGGCCTGCTATCTTGATGCCGCGCTCTACATGAACCATTGCGGCATTCCCGCACTTACCTATGGCCCGCTGACAAAGAACATTCACGGCATCGACGAATGCGTGAACCTGCCGTCATTGAAAAGGGTAACCAAGACGATCGCCCTCTTTTCCGCCGCCTGGTGCGGCATCGCGCCAAGGTAGTCCGGCTCAACTGCTCCGGTTTTTCGGGACACCCATCGCACAGGGGCTTTTTGTGCGGGGTGTCCCATGACCACTCGAGCCAGAAAAATGCTCCCGTTTTTTGTGTCGTTCCACTAGGCTGCACTATTGGGACGCGATTGGGCAATTGCAGAAGCCTTGTCCTGTCCGGTTTAAAGTAGTGTACGGAGCAAAATTTCAAAATTTCAAACCATACGATTTCAACGATCTGGTCTTTTGCTGCCGATCCATGTAATTCGGGCAGCAGTTAGCAGGCTTACGGTGACTGACTAGCACCTGAAGACCACCTAGAAGCAGGAAAATTTACAATGCGTGTTGCTATGATTGGAACCGGCTATGTCGGTCTGGTGTCAGGAACCTGTTTTGCCGATTTCGGCCATGTCGTGACCTGCATCGACAAGGATGCGAGCAAGATCGACGCGCTCAATGACGGACGGATCCCGATCTACGAACCCGGCCTGCAGGATCTCGTTGCCAAGAACGTTGCCGAAGAACGCCTTTTCTTCACCACTGCTCCTGAAGACGCTATCCGCGAGGCGGATGCCGTTTTCATTGCCGTCGGTACGCCGACCCGCCGCGGAGACGGTCATGCCGACCTGTCCTACGTTTATGCGGCTGCTGAGGAAATCGCAGGCCTGATCGAGGGTTTCACCGTTGTCGTCACCAAATCCACCGTTCCGGTCGGTACCGGCGACGAAGTGGAAGCGATCATTCGCAAGACGAACCCAGATGCGGAATTCGCCGTCGTTTCCAACCCGGAATTCCTGCGCGAAGGCGCTGCAATCAACGACTTCAAACGCCCTGACCGCGTTGTCGTCGGAACCGAAGACGAACGGGCAGCTGACGTGATGCGGGAGCTTTACCGCCCGCTGTATCTCAACGAAACGCCGATCATCGTGACACGGCGTCGTACTTCCGAGCTCACCAAATACGCCGCCAACGCGTTTCTCGCCGTCAAGATCACCTTCATCAACGAAATTGCAGATCTTTGCGAGAAGGTCGGCGCCAACGTTCAGGAAGTGTCGCGGGGTATCGGTCTCGACAACCGCATCGGCGGCAAGTTTCTGCATGCAGGCCCTGGCTATGGTGGTTCCTGCTTCCCCAAGGATACACTCGCTCTTTCCAGGATCGCGGCGGACGCGCATTCCGATCTCAAGATCGTCGATTCCGTCATCGAGGTGAACGCGGCCCGCAAGAAGAAGATGGCCGACAAGGTCATCGAATTCATGGGCGGCGACGTCAGCGGCAAGACCATCGCGCTGCTCGGCCTCGCCTTCAAGCCCAATACGGACGACATGCGTGAAGCCCCGAGCATCGACATCGTGGAAAAACTTCAGGCCGCCGGTGCCAAGATCCGTGCCTACGACCCGGCGAGCATGGAAGAGGCCGAGAAGGTGATGTCGGGCGTCATGTTCTGTGATGGACCCTATCACGCCATAGAAAATGCAGACGTGGTTGTAATCGTTACGGAGTGGGATCAGTTCCGCGCTCTTGACCTTGATCGTGTCAAGACACTGGTCGCCGCACCCAAGGTCGTCGATCTGCGAAACATCTATAAACCGGACTACATGGAAGCCCGCGGCTTCGAATACACCAGCGTTGGCCGCAGCTACTAAGCGGCCCTGTTTTTCAAAAAATTTTGCACTCGAACCAAACGCCGGGCTGGCATTAGCCCGGCGTTCTGCTTTTTAATAATTAATTAAAATTCACATCACTTTTGCCCTTGGCGCATTGCTCCCGTCGCGTCACTATGGTAACCAAACCCTTAATGGATAACAATTTTCCCGATATTGTTAACCAGCTGCTAACGATGCGATAGCGATTGCGACTTCCTCCGGATCAGGTGTTGGCGCGTATCGAATGGTTTCGTAAATCGGGTTGAGGCTGGCAAATCTTGGCAGACGAAACAGTATCTTACGACGCAGATGATCACGGCCGCGATGCGATGAATATTGCAAGCCTCGCGACGTGGGGCTATCAGCATGCCAACCGGCTCGACACGGCAAGCGGCGACCGGAGCGACCTCCGGCAAGTACGCACGTATTTCCAAAACGGACTGAAAAAATTCATCGACCTGATCGGCGCCGGAGTCGGTCTTGCACTGCTTTTTCCCTTATTTGTTGCACTCGCGGTTGCAATAAAACTGACCAGCCGTGGCCCGGTGTTTTTCCGTCAATGGCGTTATGGTTTGAACGGCAGAAAATTCGCCGTTCTCAAGTTCCGTACGATGTATGCCGACCAATGCGACTGCTCCGGGATCACCCAGACCGTTGCCAATGATCCGCGCGTGACGTTGATCGGTGCTTTTCTTCGCAAAAGCAACTTTGATGAACTGCCGCAGTTGATCAATGTCCTGCGGGGGGAAATGTCTCTGGTTGGACCCCGGCCGCATGTTCCCGGCATGCTGGCGGCTGGCGTGCCGTATGAAGAGTTTCATCCCAGATATATGGACCGTCACAAGGTGCTTCCGGGAATAACCGGCCTTGCGCAGGTCAAGGGCTTCCGCGGAGAGACAAAAGATCCCTACGCAGCCCGCATGCGGCTGGCCTATGATCTGGCCTATGTCGAGCGCCAGTCAGTTGCCCTGGACGCTAAAATCCTCGCGGTTACCATCGCGAAGGAATTCTTCAACGGCAACGGCTACTAAGCCGTCCGAAAGTCCTCAAACGGCCTCCCTGGCATCAACCTGGCGTTACGCCTTGGCGCACAAAGTCGTCAATCGCTGCAGGGCCAGCAGGTAACCTTCGACACCACAGCCGGCAATCACCGCATCAGCCCGCGTTGAAACATATGAATGGTGGCGGAAGCTCTCGCGCTTGTGGATGTTCGAGATATGAACCTCGATCACCGGAAAGGTGCAGGCGTTCAGGGCGTCCAGTATCGCAACCGACGTGTGCGTATAGGCAGCCGGGTTGATGATGATGCCTGCCGCGCCTTCCCGCGCCTCGTGGATCCAGTCGATCAGCTCGTGCTCCGCATTGCTTTGACGGAAGACGATCTGCAGGCCCGCGGCTTCTGCTGCCGCTTCACACATTGCACGGACGTCATCCAGGGTCTGCGCCCCGTAGATCTCCGGTTGCCGCTTGCCAAGCAGATTGAGATTCGGACCGTTCAGAACATAGATGATTCTTGCCATTGTTTTTCCCCAGACGTTCCCCGACAACTTGCCTCGCACTGGCGATTTTTACCAAGAAATTCGGTGATTTTCGGCAAAAGTTTGTGGACGGTCAGTGCCGGAGGTGATACCGCGTGCGCGCATCCTTGCAACGCTCGGATTTACGCATTATTAACTATAAAATTCCAGTGTGAGAAAAAATCGGCTCATCGGGTAATCATGATTAAACTCCGCGAACGGCTGGACACACTTGAAGCTTTGATGGCCGCCATCGAAGGCTATCATCACCTCCCTATCGATGTACTTTCCCAATTCCTGCTTGACCACTACACGGTGGATCTTGACGTTCTCGCGCAATTTGCGGAAGCGGCCGAATCCGCCAACGCGCAAAGCTCGACGTCCTACCCGGCAGCGGAAAATCGCGCAGCGGCACAGTCAGCCGCCTGACGCTTTCGCATTCCATCCGAAACTGATTGTTGCTATCAACCGATCGCGGTGAGGTTGGCGTCGCCTTCACCCTGAGGCGGAGACTGCGGCTGCCCCGGACCACCTTGCCAGATCTTCTGACGGTTCCGGATTTCGCGCGGCGCCGGTCCAAAATAGGTGGCTGTCTTGATGAAATCCCGAGGATGCAGGATCACGCTGGAAACGCGCTGATACAGAGCTTTCGCCGAGATAGGCTTTGACAGCAATTCGTGCACGCCAAGCCGGCGCGCCTCGACGATCCGGCTACGCTCGGTGTGAGCCGTCACCATGATGATCGGAATATAGGCGAAGGGATTGTTCGGACTGCGTATCATGCGCACCATGTCCGCACCGTCCAGGATAGGCATCACCCAGTCCAGAATGAGGATATCAGGGTTCGCCCGGTCCATGGCTTCCAGGCCGGACGCGCCGTCTTCGGCCTCGACAATGCGCCGCGCACCGAACCCCTGCAGCATGGTGCGCAGGATGGTCCGCATGTAGGCACTGTCTTCGACCAGCAAAAATGTCAGAGAGGCAAGATCCAGGCTCACCTAATCCTCCTTGTTTGACTTAACCTTTGCCATGAAAGTCTGAACAATGGGTTAGTCCCGTGCCGAGGGCACGCCTCAATCATCCGCTGAAGCGAGTTCGACTTTGGATAGTTTCGGAAAGGCTGAGAAATTGATCGCAATACAATTCGGGATTTCACGTATTGGTAATATTGCGCTCAATTAATCTTTTGGCTGTCCCGATATTAACGGGACTTTCAATTGTCCGCCGTCATCTTGCGGGCAAGAAATTGAACCGAATGAGCAGCCATTGCAAACGATTGTAAGAACCATGTCCCGGGATCCAGAAACCTTCGGGGAAGACGATCCGCTCCCTATGGAGCACGAGCAGTCCGACCTCGGCACACACGCTAGACTGAGAGACAATCTCCTTCTGCTTGCCGGCATAGGGCTCGTCCTGCTTGCTACAGGCATGGCCCTGTCAAACGTCCTCTCCTAGTAGTCCCGTAGCGTCTTGCCGCCACAGGGCTCAGGCAAGCCGCGGCTTCCCGGCACTGAAGAGAGCCACGCATCCGATCATTTCCACTGCCACCTCGACAAAGCGTTTTTCAAGTTCCGCTCGCAAATTTTCCTGCGTGTCGGCTTCATTCGAAAAGACGCCTTTGCGGTTATATATCTGCATCAGCTTGCGAGCGGCACCCGACCGCGGTGCGTCGCCCTGCAGGATGGTGGCACCGAAGACTATTGCGCCCTCTTCCAGATGCGGGATCGCATGATCGAAAATAACCGCCTTTTCAGCCATGGTTCCCGGAAGGCAATGGAGTACGTAGTTGAGACCGATGCTCTTGAACGCGCCGACAGCCGATGGCCATGGCACCAGTGCGTCGGCCTGAATGGTGACTGGGCTCAAGCGGGCAATTCTCGCGGCCGCCTTGTCGAGGCATTCCTGGTTGGGATCAAGCAAAGTCACCTTTGGATCTGAAACGGGAAAACTGGCCTTGTCCAGAAAGTAGCCGGTACCCACGCCTATATCCAGATGATTGGCGGAAACATGCCGATTATAGAGCGCGACCAAATGGGAGCTCGGGCAACGCCAGATCCAGCGGTTCGACAAACCCAGCACCAGGGCATCGTAAATAGCGAGCGATGTTCTGGAATATACGGCATAGCCCGGTTTGTGCGCTTCCGGAAACTGTTCCATGCAATGCTCCAATCACAAAATCAAAGACATGTGGCTAGGCTTGCACACTTCTGAAGTCAAGAGCGCCGGCGATCACCTGTCCGGAAGGTCGTCGTCGTCAAGAATGCGCCACTTGGCACCTTCAAGATCGTCATACTGACCGCTTTTTAGCGACCAGAGGAAGGCTCCGAGCCCCAGCGCTCCCAGGAGCAGCGCAATCGGTATCAGATAGATCAGAACGTCCATGAGGATCTCATTCCGCGGCCTGTGGTTCACGAGCCCCCTGGGCCTCGATTCCCTTGTTTGCGTCCCCAGCGCCCCAACGCAGCTTGAGTGCGTTCGCAGTCACAGCGAGCGACGATGCGGACATCGCTGCGGCAGCCATCAGAGGCGTTACGAAACCGGCCACGGCAATGGGCACGGCAACGATGTTGTAGACGACCGAGATCCAGAGGTTCTGCTCGATCGCCGCCCTTGCCCGCTTCGACAACCTCAGCGCATCGGCAACCGGCTGCAATTTGTCGCCGAGAAAAACGGCGTCCGCAGCGGCCTGACTGAGATGCACGGCCGACACCGGCGAAAGCGATACATGCGCACCAGCCAACGCCGGAGCATCGTTCAGGCCGTCTCCGACCATCAGGACCTTTCGACCACTGGCCTGGAGCTCTTCCAGGCGCGCAATCTTCTGGGCCGGTTTCATGCCGGCCTGCCAGTCCTTCACACCCAAAACTGCCGCGCAATCGGCAACGGCGGGCCTGGTGTCGCCGGACAGGATTTCCAGCGCGTAGCCATCCGCCTTCAGCCGGTCGATCACCGCCCCGGCATCCGGCCGCAGTCTTTGCCGGAAAGCCAGCAGTCGAGCAGGCTCCATACCGAAGCGGATGGCAAGCAGAGAGGCTCCCGGGTTCGCCTGCAGCGCAGCTTCCACGTGGTCTTCGGAGGCTTCGCAAAACAGCGGGCTGCCCAAACGCAGCCGCTGTCCGGCAACCGTGGTTTCAAGGCCGGCACCGGATGTCTCGCTAACGTCCGGCAGGGGCTGCAGCGCTCCAGTTGCCTTGACCAGAGCTGCCGACAATGGATGCCGGCTGGCCAGGGCGAGACGCCCTGCCAGAGCAAGTGTCTTGTCGTTCGGATCTATCGTGCCGCACAGATCCGGCTCAGTGAGGGTCAGGGTTCCGGTCTTGTCGAACAGGATCGTGTCGATGTCCGACAGCCGTTCAATGGCATCGCCGGAATTGAGCAGGATGCCACACCGGAAAAGCTGACCGGATGCCACAACCTGTACGGCGGGAACAGCCAAGCCCAGAGCACAGGGGCATGTGATGATCAGAACCGAGATTGAAATGATCAGAGCCGGCTGCCAGTCGAGCCCCGCGAGCAGCCATCCGAGAAACGTCAGCGCAGCGGCTCCATGCACAAGCGGCGCATAAAGGCGGGCTGCGCGGTCGGCAATGCGCACATATTTCGACTTGGCCTGGGACGCGGCTTCCAGCAGCCGGTTGACTTCATCCAGCAAGGTTGCGCCGGACGCCGCCTGGACGCGAACCTGCAACGCCCCCGCCCCGTTCAACGTGCCGGCATAGACCCGCTGACCAGCCGTTACGGGGACCAGAACGCTTTCGCCGGTCACCAGGCTCTGGTCGATCTCGGAAACGCCGGTTTCCACAATGCCATCCACCGGAACCCGCTCGCCGCCGGACACCAGGACCAGGTCACCTGCGGCAATTTTCGAAAGTGGAACCTCGCGAACGGCACCATCGGGATGGATCCGCGCGGCGACCTCCGCCTTCAGTGCGGCGATATTTTCGGCAAAGGACCGCGTTCGCCCCCGCATGTTGTGGTCGAGATACCGCCCGACCAGCAGGAAGAACAACAGCATGACCGCGGACTCGAAATAGGCGTGATGCTGGTGCTGGATGGTCTGGACGACCGACAGCGCAACGGCCAGCGACACGCCGATCACGATCGGGACATCCATGTTCAGGCGGCCGGACGCAAGCGCATTGAAGGCACTGCGAAAGAACGGCCGCCCCGAGTAGGCCACCGTCGGCAAAGCGATCAGCGCCGACAGCCAATGGAAGAAATCGCGCGTTTCCGGAGTGATATCCGTGGCATTGCCCGACCATACGGAGACCGACAGGAGCATGATGTTCATGCCGGCGAAACCGGAGACCGCCAGACAGCGCAGCAGCTGTTTGCCGGTCCTGTCCTGGCGTTCCTTCTGGCTGGCCGGATCGAAAGGGTGCGCCTTGTACCCGAGGCGTTCCAGCTCGGCGACGATTTCATCCGCCCCCGTCTGGTCCTCGGACCAGTCGACGGCCAGGCGCTGGCTGGTCAGGTTGACACGCGCAGTAAGAATTCCCGGAAGCCGTTTCAGGCCTCTTTCGATTTCACCCATGCAGGCAGCGCAGGTGATGCCGTCGACAGCGAGATCCATATGGACCGCACCGTCTTCGCCCGGTGTTACGAACGCCTGCCAATCACGCTGATGGACCGTCACGGCAATTGCCTCAGTTCTTGACGAAGATCCGGTTTTCGGACCGGAATTTCCGTTCACCATCCTTTTCGATTTCCAGGATGAGTGTCCAGTTGCCGTCGGCAAGGCTTTCAACCTCGCCGACATAACGCCCGCCGCCATCGGCCGTGAAGTCTACCTTGACGTCGGCATCGTCATGGACCGGATTGCGCAGGAGGGCATTGAGCGCCACCCCGTAGAGAGGCGTGCCTTGCGCGTCCTTGGCCGTGACGACCAACCTGCCGTCCGCACCGGTTGTGCGGACAAATTCGGTCGACACCTGCCAGTTCAGTTCCGACTGGGCCTTGGCGGCCGCGATTTCCTCGTTGTAGGTCTGTCCCGCCTCATACGAACTTTCCACCACCACGCCCGGGAAAGACCCGAGCGCGAGATAGATGAAGACCGCGTTGGCGGCAAAGACCACCCCGAAGAAGGCCAACAGCCAGACCAGCACCGTCTTGCCGGAAATCGCCTTGGGATCCTTCATGTTCGGTTCAACCATCGTCATTCCTTGCTCCTCAAGGTTTTTCCGGTGCCTTGAACGTATCATTGGCGGTAACCACCTCGCCCATCACGCTTTCAGTGATCCGGAAGGTGACCGGTGTCGAATGCGGCATTTTTGCCCAGGGTGGCGACGTCACGAGAATACGGACTTCGCGGGTCGTATCGGGACCGACAGAGATGATCGGACGGCCGGCGAAGGTGTCCTCCGAACCGACAGCTTCGACCAGCGTGTTGGCCGGCATGCCCTCCACATGCAGCATGAAGTGGCGCTCGTGGCGGCGCTTGTTGGACAGACGAACGGTGTAGCCATTGCGTACGGATCCGTCCGACTGCTCAACGAACACCGGGTTCCGGTCATGCAGAACACTGATATCGGCGAAGTCTCGGTTGAGCAGCGCGAACAGCATGATGCCACAGACCACGGCAATGATGCCGACATAAATAACCGTTCGGACGCGAACGATCTCGTAGATCGACTCCTTGCCTTCCAGGCGGCGCTGAATGTTTTCGTCCGTATCGTAGCCGATCAGCCCTTTCGGCTTGCCGATCTTGGTCATGACGTTGTCGCAGGCATCGATGCACAGACCGCACTGGATGCAGTCCAGCTGCATGCCCTTGCGGATGTCGACGCCGGTCGGACAGACCTGGAAACACTGGTAGCAATCGACGCAATCACCCGCCGGCAGGCCCTGCTCGGCAAGTTTCTGGTTCTGCTTCAAGGATCCACGCGGCTCTCCCCTGTCCCAGCGATAGGTGACATTGAGCGCCTTTTCATCGGTCATGGCTGCCTGAATGCGCGGCCACGGGCACATGTAGATGCACACCTGCTCCCGCATGAAACCAGCCAGAAGGTAAGTTGTCGTCGTCAGGATGGCGATCCAGACATAGGCAATCATAGGTGCCTGGAATGTCAGGAGTTCCCAGACCAGGGTCGGCGCGTCATTGAAATAAAGCACCCAGGCACCGCCGGTCCACCAGGCGATCATCAGCCACAGGAAGTGCTTGGTCACGCGCTTGCGGACCTTGTCGAAGGTCCAGGGATCCTTGTCGAGCGCCATGCGGTCGCGACGGTCGCCTTCAACCTTGCGTTCGACCCACAGGAACAGGTCCGTCCAGACCGTCTGCGGGCACAGATAGCCGCACCAGACACGCCCGGCGACCGCATTCATGAGGAACAGCGTCAGGGCTGCCAGGATCAGCAGACCGGTGAGGTAGTAGACTTCCTGGGGCCAGATTTCGATGAAAAAGAAATAGGCCCTGCTCCCTTCCATATCGACAAGAACAGCCTGGCTCGGCGCATCCGGCCCGCGGTCATATCGAATGAAGGGCAGGAAATAATAGATGCCCAGCGTGATGAAAAGCAGCGTCCACTTGATCCTGCGGAACAGGCCATGCGTCGCCATTGGATAGATCTTTTTGGCTGATGCAAACCACTCTTCGGATTGCGCGCCCTCTTGCGTCTCGGTGTCCGTAGACATACCGTCCGTCCTCTTCAACGCGATCCTGCCCCAATAGGATCTTTGGAAAATCATTCGCCACTCACCATTAGCAGCGAGTGCTCAAAATAAACCGGCGCAAAGCGTCACACTTTGCGCCGGATCAAATCGTTCAGGCTATCTGGCGCATTTGTCGCACCAGATCCGCAGGAATTACTGCCCGCCCCCGAAGGAGTGGACATAGACTGTCAGCGACTTGATGGTCGCCGGGTCGAGACGGTCGACCCAGGCCGGCATCACACCATTGCGCGGATTGTTGATCTGCGCCTTGATGGCGTCCAGCGACTTGCCATAGAGGTAGTTTGCGGACAGGAGGCTCGGTGCACCTACATCCTGAATACCCTTCAGGTCTTCGCCGTGGCAGGCCGCGCAATTGTCGTCGTAGACAGTCTGCCCCGCTGCCAGATCGATGCCTTCGTCGGTCTCAAGACCTGCCCGGGATGCGACGAAGTTGGCGACCTGGTTGATCTCCTCGCGGCTCAGCAGCTCATCCCGGCCGAAGGCGGGCATTTCGCCGATGCGTGCTTCGTCATGACCGGACCGGATACCGAACTCCAGCGTGGTGTGGATGTCGTCCAGCGTACCGCCCCACAGCCAGGTATCGTCCTGCAGGTTCGGGTAGCCTTCCGCTCCGGTACCGCCGGAACCGTGGCACGGTGCACAGTTGTCGCCGAAAGCTGCCTGGCCGTTGGCCCGGGCAAACTGCAGCAACTCCTGATCCGTGGAGATGTCCTCAAGCGAGGCTGCCACGATCTTGTCGGCAAAGACCGACCGGTCCGAAATGCCCTTGTCATAGGCCGCGATGGCCTCGGTCCGCTGGTTGGCACCAAGAACACCGGTGGTGTAGCTGGAGACCAGCGGCCAGGACGGATAGAGAACCCAATAGATCACCGCCCAGACTATGCAGGCGTAGAACAGATACAGCCACCATTTCGGCAAGGGGTTGTTCAGTTCTTTCAGACCGTCCCATTCGTGGCCGGTGGTTTCGACCCCGGAAATCTGGTCGACTTCCTTTTTATGTGTGTCTGCCATGGATCAGTCCTCCCGGAACGGGATTTGAGCAGCGTCGTCGAACTTTTTCCGGTTCTTCGGCCACAATGCGTAGGCCAGAACGACACCAAACAGGATCATGAAATAGAGTAGGCCCCAGGTTTGCGCGAAGCCTGCGAATGCGGAGTATGTCTCGTTCATCGCCCTTACCTCGCGTTTGCCTTGTCGTCATAGATCGAGAAATCGACCATGGTCCCGAGAACCTGCAGATAGGCGACGAGCGCGTCCATCTCGGTGACTTCCTTCGGGTTGCCGTCGAAGTCGCGGATCGTGGCGTTCGGCCAGCGTTCCTCGAACCCGTCTGCGGCTTCCGTATCCGGTTTCGCCTGTCCGATGATGTCAGATGCAGCATTTGCGATCTGTTCTTCGGTGTAAGGCACGCCGATCACGGTGTTGACCGTCAGGTGGGACTCGATGTCCCGGGTGTTCAGGCGGTTTTCAGCCAGGAACGGATAGCCGGGCATGATGGAGGCGGGAACCAGCGCGCGCGGATCCTTCAGGTGCTCCACATGCCAGTCATCGGAGTATTTGCCGCCGACGCGGGCAAGGTCCGGACCGGTACGCTTGGACCCCCACTGGAACGGATGGTCGTACATCGACTCCGCCGCCAGTGAAAAATGGCCATAGCGTTCCATTTCGTCGCGCATCGGACGCACCATCTGCGAATGGCACAGATAGCAGCCTTCGCGGATGTAGATGTTGCGTCCGGCCAGTTCGAGCGGCGTGTAAGGCCGCACGCCTTCAGTCTTTTCGATCGTGCTCTTCAGGTAGAAGAGTGGTGCGATCTCGACCAGGCCGCCGATGGCGACCATGACCAGAATGCCGATCAAGAGAACGAAGGAGTTCTTTTCAAAGACTTCGTGTTTTTTCCATGCAGACATTGTCTGTCCCTCCCTTATTCGGCCGGAGCCAGGGAGCCAGCCGGCGTGGCATCGGCTTCTTCAGCCTCGCCGTGACGGACGGTCATCCAGAGATTGTAGGCCATGATCACGGCGCCGAGCACGAACAGCGCACCGCCAAGAGCACGGATGATGTAGAAGGGATGCATCGCCTCGACGGTTTCCACGAAGGAGTACTCCAGGAAGCCGAGCTGATCGTAGGCACGCCACATCAGGCCCTGCATGATACCGGACACCCACATCGCGGTGATGTAGAGAACAATACCGATCGTGGACAGCCAGAAGTGCAGGTTCACCAGTTTCAGCGAATACAGCTGACGCTTGTTCCACAACCACGGGATCAGGCAGTAGATCGCGCCGAACGAGATGTAGCCAACCCAGCCCAGAGCACCGGAGTGCACGTGGCCAATGGTCCAGTCGGTGTAGTGCGACAGGGAGTTGACCGAACGCAGCGACATCAGCGGACCTTCAAAGGTGGACATGCCGTAGAAGGCGACCGAAACCACCATCATGCGCAGAACCGGGTCGGTCCGCAGCTTGTCCCAGGCGCCAGAAAGCGTCATCAGGCCGTTGATCATGCCACCCCAGGACGGCATCCACAGGATGATGGAGAAGGTTGCACCCAGCGTAGACGCCCACTGCGGCAGAGCCGTGTAGTGAAGGTGGTGCGGGCCTGCCCAGATGTAGATGAAGATCAGTGCCCAGAAGTGAACGATGGACAGACGGTAGGAATAGACCGGCCGCTCCGCGCGCTTCGGGATGAAGTAATACATGATGGCCAGGAAGCCGGCGGTCAGGAAGAAGCCCACCGCGTTATGGCCGTACCACCACTGCACCATGGCGTCCTGAACACCCGACCAGACGATGTAGGACTTGGTCGAATAGATCGAGACCGGAATGGTCAGGTTGTTGGTGATATGCAGCATGGCAATCGTGACGATGAACGCCAGATAGAACCAGTTGGCCACATAGATATGCGGCTCCTTGCGCTTCCAAAGCGTGCCAAGGAACAGCAGCAGGTAGAAGACCCAGACGATGGTCAGCCACAGATCGGCATACCATTCCGGCTCAGCATATTCCTTGCTCTGGGTGGCGCCGAGCAGATACCCGGTCCCTGCGATCACGATGAAGGCGTTGTAGCCCAGGATCACGAACCAGGGCAGGATCTTGCCGGGCATGCGGACGCGGCAGGTGCGCTGGACCACATACATGGACGTTGCCAGCAGGACGTTGCCGCCGAAGGCGAAGATCACCGCGGACGTGTGCAGCGGGCGAAGCCGCCCGAAATTGGTCCACGGCAGATCAAAGTTCAGCGCAGGCCAGGCCAGCTGAAGAGCGATGATCAGACCGACCGTGAAACCGGCTATGCCCCAAAACATTGCCGCGACAGCACCGAACTTGATCGGTCCGATGTTGTAGTTCGGTTTGCCGTCGATCTCGGCCGGGATGACTTCCCCGCCGTCGTCGAAGTAGTTCTTGAAAATCAGAAACACGCTGACGGCGGCGAACAATGCGCCTATGCCAGCGTGGAATGCCATGACCTGATCGAATGTCTTGCCCGCCACGATGATGCAGGCAAACGCAAGCAGCACAAGGAAGATGGCGAAGCCGCCTTCCTCGAGCGAGATCATTTTGGCCTTGTTTTGTGCCATTTTAGCGCCCCAGTCTTGAAATCGTTACAAGGTGCCAACGATGGCACGACCATGCACACGACTCTGAAAATGCCGCGTTGATTCATATCAACATGCCAGCAATTGACGATGTCGGAACAGCCTCCAAAGGTCAGATTGCATTGCGTAAATTGTCGCGGGCAGGATGAAGACAGGCCGTGAAAGGGATGTGACGACGGCCCGATTTCCACACCCCGGCAAGGCACTCGAACCATCATCAATCAAGATGGACCACCTCTGATCCGCCGGTCCCACGGTTTTCCGCAGCCAAGAACGGTGAAACGTGTTACCCCGGTCTTCCCCGCTGACGAACGGCAACACCCTCGCCCGTCCCAAAGCACCTGCCTGACGCATCTCTCTACCCTCTTCGACACCGGACCAGTCCCTTGACCTCTGCTTTCAAAAAAGGCGCAAGTCTGCATCCCAACATCATTGGCAGCCTGTGGATGGTGGCCGCAATGGCCGCCTTTGCCCTGGAAGATGCCTTTGTGAAACATGCAGCCACACAGTTGCCTGTCGCGGAAATCCTGGTGCTGTTCGGCATTGGAGGATCCATCGCCTTTTTCGGACTTTCAGCAGCAAAAGGGGAGCATGTTCTGAACAGGGACGTCTTCTCGCGGGTCATGCAGGTTCGCTTTGCCTTCGAGCTTGTGGGCCGGCTTTTCTATGTTCTGGCACTGGCGCTGACGCCGCTCTCCTCCACAACGGCCATTCTGCAGGCTACACCGATTTTCGTGGTGCTGGGCGCTTCCCTGTTCTTTGGCGAGAAGGTCGGCTGGCGCAGGTGGACAGCTATTTTTATCGGTCTGGTGGGCGTACTGATCGTGCTCCGCCCGACCAGTGACAGCTTCTCCCTACTCTCGATACTGGCCGTCATCGGCATGCTCGGATTTTCCGGCCGCGACCTGGCCAGCCGCGCAGCCCCCGCGACCCTCAGCACCAATATTCTGGGGTTCTACGGGTTTCTGACGATCATCGTCGCAGGTGTTGTCTACGCTCTCTGGGACCGCTCAGCTTTCGTCATGCCGGAAACGGCTTCGCTCGTTGCGCTTGGAACCGCGGTCTTTTGCGGTGTCTTTGCCTACAGCGCCCTGATGAAGGCCATGCGCACCGGCGAGATCGCAACCGTTACTCCGTTCCGCTATTCGCGGCTCCTCTTCGGTGTCCTGCTCGGCGCCGTCTGGTTCGATGAGCGGATCGACACGCAAATGCTGATCGGCTGCACCGTCATCGTCGGATCGGGACTATTCATTCTCTGGCGCGGCAACAGAGCCAAATCCACGCAGTCCTCAGATCCGAACCCACCTGCAGGCTCCTAACCTGCGCGCTGTAACGCCGCCAGCACGTCAGCGGCTGCGCTGTTGCCTCGGCTCGCCGGGAGACTCCACAGGCAAATCCGGCCTTGCAGCGGAACGGCACTTGAGAAGGGGGCCACCAATGCCCCCGTCGCAAGCTGTTCGGCAACAAGAGCGCGGTGTGCCATCAGAACCCCTGCCCCGTTGAGCGCTTCTTCCACCGCCAGGGCGTAAAGCGAAAAGACCGGACCGCGTGGAGCAAACCCTGCCCCAGGCAGGGCGACATCCGCCCATAACTGCCAGTCGTCCGCCCAGGCGGTGTCCGTCAGGCACACCGCCTGTTTCAGATCCAGAGGCTGCTTCAGATCATCCGCAAGCCTAGGGGTGCAGACCGGCAGCAATTCGTCGAAGGAAAACGCAACCCCGTTTTCCGGGACCGTGTCGCAATAAAACAGACAGAGATCGAACGGGACGCGCTTGAGGTTTGGTGGTGTCTCCATGGCGGTGACGGAGATATCGATCTCGGGCAGCGTCTCGCGAAGCAGCGGCAGCCTGGGAGCCAGCCAAAGCTGTGCCAGCGCCGGCAAGGCCGCAATATGGATCTTGCCGGGTGCAGCGTCACGTCTCAGGTCGCGCACGGCTGTTCCCAACTGGTCAAATGCCGAGACAAAGCCCGGTAGTGCCCGCTGTCCGGTGGCCGTCAGGCGTACGCCTCTGGCATGACGAACGAACAGCGCTGCACCAATTTCCTGCTCCAGCGACTTGATCTGCGCCGCCACCGCACCCGGTGTGACCTGCAGTTCCGCGGCCGCCTGGGCAAACCCGCCGAGGCGGGCCGAGGCCTCAAAAGCTCTGAGTGCGTTCAGCGAAGGTAGTCTGGGGACGGGAGGAGAGACCGACATAAAGGAGCCTTAATTTTTCTAGCCCTTAAATTTCTAAAATCTGGTTTGCACAAAGACAAGCCGGCATGGAAACCTTGCCTGGATTGAACCGGAGTTTCGACATGAGCGCACAAGACAAGTGTCCCTGGCTTCCCAGCCTGGCGGCCAACCGTATCGATGAGATCACCCAGGCAACCGCGTCCCTCGGATCTGAAGCGATTGCAGCGCGTATCGAAACCCTGGCCGAGGACAACAGGACCATCCACGAGAAGGACTGTTTCAACCTCAACCCCGCGACCAACGTAATGAACCCGCGCGCCGAAGCCCTGCTTTCAAGTGGCATGGGGTCCCGTCCCTCCCTTGGCTACCCTGGCGACAAATATGAAATGGGCCTGGAAGCCATCGAGGAAATCGAGGTGATTGCGGCGAACCTTGCCTGCGAGATCTTCCAGTCGGATCACGCGGAGATCCGGGTCGCCTCAGGTGCGCTGGCAAACCTTTATGCGTTCATGGCAACGACCAAACCGGGCGATGCCATCATCGCACCGCCGGCATCCGTCGGCGGCCACGTGACCCATCATGCTCCGGGGTGCGCCGGTCTTTACGGTCTGGACATCCATGAGGCACCGGTCGACGCCGACGGGTACACGATCGATCTGGAGGGCCTGCGCGTCTTGGCGCTGGAGGTTCGGCCCAAGCTGATCACGATCGGCATGAGCCTCAACCTGTTCCCCCACCCGGTGAGAGAAATCCGCGCCATCGCCGATGAAGTCGGAGCCTTTGTCCTGTTCGATGCAGCGCACCAGTGCGGCATGATTGCCGGAGGTGTCTTTTCTGATCCGCTGTCGGAAGGTGCTCATCTGATGACCATGAGCACTTACAAGAGCCTTGGCGGCCCCGCTGGCGGACTTATCGTGACCAATGAACAGGACCTTGCCGGGAAGCTCGACGGGATTGCGTTTCCGGGACTGACCGCAAATTTCGACGTTGCAAAATCGGCCGCACTTGCCGTCACCCTGCTGGACTGGCGCGATTTCGGCAAGGCCTACGCTGCCGAAATGGCCGCCAGCGCTGGTGCGCTCGCCGCTGCTCTCGAAGCAGAGGGAATGCCGGTGTTCTCAACCGCCAAGGGGACAACCTCTTCACACCAGTTTGCCCTGGAAGCGGCCGCCTTCGGCGGCGGTCAGGCAGCCTCGAAGAAACTGCGCAAGGCAGGTTTTCTGGCCTGTGGCATCGGCCTGCCGATTGCCTCCGTCGCGGGAGACATGAACGGCCTCAGGTTCGGAACGCCGGAACTGGTTCGCTGGGGTATGAAAACGGCCGACATGGCCGAACTGGCCAAGCTGATTGCCGAAGCCCTGCGTTCGAATGATCCGGAAGCGATGGCAGGACGTGTCGCCACGTGGCGGCAGAGTTTCAACACGCTCCATTTCATCCGTCCGTAAGAACTCACTCCTAATCAGCACGAAGAAGCATTGGCCGAAACATCTTTTTTCTCTGCAAACGGCGTGGTTCGAAGCACCGGATAGCCGATCAGGCTCAGGAGCTTCGTCGCCCCAGCACAAGTCCGGTGATGAAAGGGAGCAGCAGCACCATTCCGGTGAACCGTGCAATCTGGTGAGCTGCAACGAAGGCCGGATCGAGATCCAGCATGAAGGCGAGCAGCGTCATGACCTCCAGACCGCCCGGTGCGTAGGCCAGCAACGCCTGGCCGAAGGGAATATCCACCAGCTCGGCGACAATCCAAGCCCCGGCAAGAGAGGTCAGAAACGCTGCTGCGAAGGCTGCCATGGATGCGCCGAGAACGCTGAGGAACTGGCGCAGTGTCATGGACGCGAATCGGCAGCCGATATGAGCGCCCATCATCACGAAACACGGCAGCACGACGTAATTCGGCAAAACAAGGACAAGCAGACCGGACGCGTTGAGACCCGCGCTCATGAAGAAGGCGCCCGTTAGACCGCCTCCAGGCACTCTGGTCTTGATAGCAAGCCAGCTTGCGGCGAGACAGAGCGGTATGCCGATCAGGAAATCCTTGAGACCGGACACATAAACAGCACCGCTGCCGCCGCCCGCCGGTTCGGCCGAGGACACGACGGCGAAGGGCAGAACCGCCACCAGAACGAACAGACGCAAGGACTGGCTGGAAGCGATGCGTGGAAGGTCGGCGCCCCTTTCGGTGGCAAGAGCGATGACATAGGAAAGCGCGCCCGGGATGGCCCCGAAATAGGCCGTTTCCCTCGACCATTTCGCACCGTAGTGCAGAACCGCGTAACCGGCAAAGGTGACAGCCACCATGACCACGATCAGCATGGCCATGGACACCGGCCACTCGGCCACCCGATTGACGATATCCGGATGGACCCCCGCCCCCATCGAAATGCCGATCATGATGAAGAGCGCGTCACGCAGCAGCGTCGGCATGAGCGTCGGCACCTGCGCCAACGTTGCTATCGCGACAAACACCATCGCTCCCGACAACCAGGCCGCCGGTAGCCCGAGCAGGTTGAAGGTGGCCCCTCCGGCAGCAGCAATGAGAAGCGTGACCGCCAGTCTTCCGGCGGCAGATTGAAACGAGATGGCGGGCATCGGGAACCGTTGAGCTTGGATAGGCTCCTTGAGCTATAAATGGATTGATCGGCCAGCGCATGGTTGATTGCATGGATCAACATGTACGGCCATAACTTTTTTCAGGCAGTCGTCCCCGGCAACTGAACAGGGCGGGGCAGTGTGAAAGGTTTACCCTCAATTCCTTCCAGTGCACAGGCCCTGCTTATGGCAGGGCGTGTTTCCAGCCGTTCGCACACGGCGTGCAGGTGCGGTGTCGCCGCCAGGGACCACAAGCCCGCATTGCGATAAATCTGCGCCCATCTGGCACAAGCGGCGAGATAGTGATCCAGCACGGAAACGTCGCTCCCCATAAGATAGGGCCCGCGCCGCGCGGCAACTTCCGTTTCCAGATGTCCGAAACCGATGGCAATCCGGCGCATCAAACCGGCGTGGAGGCTCGAGGCGGACTCTTTTTCCGGAGTGTATCTTTCCGGCTTGAAGGATATCCGCAAATCCGCATGCAGCGTGTTTGACAGGAAAAACAGCCATTTCAGGAACCGGCCACGTTGCGATGAGGCAGGCTCCGGGGCAAGGCTTTCATGCGTATCCGCCAGATAGAGGACGATCGCCGCTGTTTCAAACATGGGAGCGTCCTGCCCCGGCACTTCCAGAACCGGAATCAAGCCTTGCGGATTGAGCCGTCGATAAGCCTCGGAGTTCTGTTCGGAGGTCAACCTGTCGACAGGCACGTAGTCATAAGGCTGGCCGAGCTCTTCCAGAACCATTCGGACGATGAAGTTAGCGCTGTCCGGGGATCCGTGCAGACGGTACCGGTCAAGACACATCGAGCGCGGTTTTTCTTCGGTTACGGGCTGCAAATCGGTCACGCAGGATGTCTTCCTCGATTTGTGTTTCTTTCCACCATGGGAACTTGAGCGATATCAAGGCGCGTCCCGGCGCGGGACGGATAGATCAACACATGATGAAAGATCCGCTCTCCTACGCCATGCGCAACGTACCGCGCTACACCAGCTATCCGACAGCACCGCATTTTCATGACGGCGTAACGGCCGGTGTGTATGCGGACTGGCTCGAGGCGCTGTCACCGCAGGATTCGCTCTCGCTGTACCTGCATGTCCCTTATTGCCGTGAGCTTTGCCATTATTGTGGCTGCCATACGAAGGCAACCCGTCAGGATGCGCCACTCAAGGCCTATGCAGCGACACTCGGACAGGAAATAAACCTGGTTGCCGGGCACCTGCGGCAGGCCGGCCCTGTTCGCCATATCCATTGGGGCGGCGGCACACCAAGCCTCCTGCCGCGACAGAGCCTGATCGATCTCACGGGCCTGATGCGTGTCAATTTCGACCTGGCAGCGGATCTTGAACATGCCATCGAGCTCGATCCAAGGCTCGTCACGGAACAGCTTGCCGAAACACTTGCCATCATCGGTGTCAACCGGGCCAGTCTTGGCGTTCAGGATTTTGATCCCATCGTGCAAAAGGCCATTGGCCGGCCGCAGCCTTACAGGGTCGTCAAGCAGGCCGTGGAGTTTCTTACGGCAGCCGGACTGACATCACTCAATTTCGACCTGATGTACGGATTGCCTCACCAGTCGCCGGAAACGATCCTCGATACGGTGGAAAAAACGCTCTCGCTGGCTCCGGGGCGCATAGCCCTGTTCGGATATGCCCATGTGCCCTGGATGCGCAAACACCAGCGCCTGATCGACGAAAGCACCCTGCCGGACGCCGCTGAACGGCTGGCCCTGGCGGATCTTGCCCGCGCGGAACTGCTGAAGGCCGGCTATGTCGCCATCGGCCTCGACCATTTTGCCCGGCCGGATGACAGTATGGCCATCGCCCTTTCGGACGGATCCCTGAAGCGTAATTTCCAGGGCTACACGACGGATCAGGGAGAACAGCTGGTCGGCTTCGGCGTCTCGTCCATCGGACGCCTGTCTGCCGGATATGTTCAGAACCTGTCTGATGTCGGCAACTGGCGCCGGGCAATCATGGCAGGCGAATTGCCGGTCTCGAAAGGGTTGGCGCTCTCCGCCGACGATCGGCTGCGTGGACGGATCATCGAAGAGCTGATG
Source organism: Roseibium sp. LAB1 (assembly GCF_054658235.1). Lineage (NCBI taxonomy): Bacteria > Pseudomonadati > Pseudomonadota > Alphaproteobacteria > Hyphomicrobiales > Stappiaceae > Roseibium > Roseibium sp. LAB1. The sequence continues at coordinate 744,144 of NZ_BAAGIB010000002.1, forward strand.
ACCAACTACGCCTGCGATGTTGCACCTGCCTGCCAGGCATTCGGACTGACAATAAGCCACCTGGCCGATGCTTTCGACGCGTTGCAGGACCTTGTCGCTGATGGGCTGGTTCAGCTGGAGCAAGGCGATGAAACGGCCAGGGTTGAGGTGACGGAGGCCGGCCGGCCTTACGTGCGTCTCGCGGCGGCAGCTTTCGACGCCTATCTTGCGGCAAGTCAGGCCAGCGGAAAAGCCCGGCACTCAGCAGCAGTCTGAATGGCAGCAGCCCCGGATAAATCCCGGGCTGTCCGTCCCCTGATGTGAAGTCCATCGGTGTCAGGCTGATGACCGGCTGCCGGCCACGAAAAAGGGCTGCGAAAATCGCAGCCCCTGGAAGTCAAACATCAAACAGGGATCAATGCATGCCTGTCATCTGGCACAGGCTGCAGACCTTGTTGAGATGGATCTGGTCGGCGCGGTCGACCCGGATAACGCCGCGGCGTTTCAGGTCGGACACCACACGGCTGACCGTTTCGATAGTCAGGCCCAGATAGTCGGCGATTTCCTGCCGGGTCATGTGAAGGCGCAAATCGAAACCGTCGTTGCTGTCATCGCTCGGACCAACGCAGCCGACACCACCACGATCCGGAACAAGATGCAGCAGGAAACTTGCAACCCGCTCGACGGCGGACTTGCGGCCGAGCAGAACGGCATGTTCATGAAGCACGCGCATCTGGTTGGTCAGGCATCTGGTGAGGGTGCGCTGCAGCGCATCGGACCGTTCGACCTGTTTCAGGTCGATTTCCTGAATTTCGGCGTTGGTCAGTGTCTCGGCGGTGCAATCGTTCTCGTCACTGCCTGCGAGACCAAAAATGTCACCGGGACGAAGGACCTCGACAACCTGGCGGCGTCCGTCCGGCAGCAGCTTGTAAAGCATCACCGAGCCCTTCACCAGCTCATAGAGCCGCTTGGCTGGGTCGCCTTCGTAATAGATTACAGCGTGGGGATCGTACTGAACGGCCTTGCCGCCGAATTCCGAAAAAGATGTCTTGCTGGTTGTGCAGATGGGAGCACCAGTCAGTCTTGGTGCTGCGCCCTGGCCAGGGATACCCGCGTCGAGATAAGCCATATGTCCCTCCTTCGTGCCTGAAGCACGGCTTTCACTTGCTACGTCAGCGAATGGTCTCCATTCATGAGTGCTTTCACGTCCACACCGCTCGAATGATCGACCGCTGCTTGCAGATGTCCCGTCCGACACCCCGCAGCTTGCAGGTTGCACTCTAAAACGCGGAATGCACAGAAGGGAATTCGGTCGACTGCGTAAGATAAACTACATATGAGTTGTAAGGACGCAGGCGACGAAGGTCTAAGTCTGTCGAAAATCTGCTAATCGCAGAGCATGCGCGGTGGATCGAAGACCGCACTTTCCAGCCCCGAACGCAGAGATGTTTTTTCGAAGAATTGAGACGAAACGGCCTCAGGCCATCGCCTTCGGAGCCATCGCCGCCGTCAGCATGTCCATCGACAGCGGTTTTCGCAAAACCTTCAGGTCAGGAAGCTCACGGAGCTGATGCAGCAGGTTCACTTTCGATTTGCCGGAGATGGCAAGGATACTCGGAGGCCTGGGCAGCCCCATGAGTTCGCGAACCACCTCGGTGCCGCATCTGTCCGGCAGCCCGATGTCGACAATTACCCAGTCGTCCGACGAGGGAGCCGCGCCGGCAAGAAAACTTTCAGCGTTCTTGTATGTAATCGGATGATGATCGAGATCCTCGAGCACAATCGCCAATGCATCGGCGACTGCTTCATCATCTTCGACAATGTGAACAACCACGAATGTAGATCCTCGAACCCTGCCGTAGGTGCTGGCGGTCTCCATTCATACGCGAAAATTTTCGCGCCGGATGTACGCAGAAATACGTCTGGGCATTCACGGCCATCGGAAATGCATTTCGGCCGTTCACAGGCACCTGGCTTATCCTGAAGAAGGATGCCCCAGAACGATGCGGACGAGGTCGGCCGCGTTGCGCGCGCCAAGTTTTTCCATGATCCGCGCCCGGTGGACTTCCACCGTTCTCGGACTGATGCCAAGGCTCCGCCCGGCTTCCTTGTTGGAAGCCCCGTCGGTAATTTCCTTGAGAACTTCCAGTTCCCGGCGTGTCAGCAGTTCCGCCCCCTGGAAGGAAGCCGTGACGACCTCATCCTTGCGTTGCCGGGTGATCGCAATGCTTTCCTTCACCCGCTCCAGAACTGTCTCGGCGGAAAATGGTTTCTCGACGAAGTCGAAAGCACCGTTGCGGATGGCTTCGACAGCCATCGGGATATCGCCCTGGCCGGAAATGATGAAGATCGGCGCCGGATAGTTCTCCGCATTCAGCGCCTTGAGGATCTCGATCCCGGAGCGGCCCGGCATATGGACATCCAGCATGACACAGGCCGGCACGGCCTTGCTCGCGGATTGCACGAAAGTATCGCCATCGGAGAAGGTTTCGACCACATAGCCTTCCATATTGAAAAGCACCGACAGCGCATCGCGCACCGCCGGGTCGTCGTCAACGATGTATATGGCCTCCGCGTCAGCTTTCATGTCCATTACTTCCTCAATTCATCTTCAGCCGGACCGTGATTTTCGGCCCTTTCTGCAACATCTTCTTCGGGTGGGTCTATTGGCAATGACAACAGGAAGGACGCTCCGCGTCCATCTGCCGCTTGTTCCAGACGCAAATCACCGCCGTGGTTCTGCGCAATCGAACGGGATATTGCCAAACCCAGTCCCACACCCTTGTGTTTGGCACCGGTAAAGGCCCGGAAAAGGTTGTCTACCAGCTCTTCGGGAACCCCCGGACCATTGTCCGTGACCCGGAATTCGAGACGATCGCCATTGCGGCAGACGGCCAGAACCACCTTGCGATCGGCCTGCTCGCAAACGGCTTCGCGCGCATTCCTCAGGAGGTTGATGAGAATCTGACGGATCTGCACCGGATCGGCCATCAGTGACGGCAATTCTTCCGCTACCTCGGCCGTCATGATCGACCCGCCTTCGCCACTGCCGAGTTCCGCCATTTCCAGACAGCTTGCGACAAAGTCCCGAACCTCGATCACCTGGCGGTTCGGAGTCTTCTTTTCCACGAGCTGGCGCATGCGCTGGATGATTTCCCCTGCCCGCTCCGCCTCGCGCACCGCCTTGTCGATCACCTCGATGATGAAGGGATCAAGCGAATTGTCTGCCCGGGTCTTGCGCGACACGGACTGGAGGTAAAGCAGGACAGCGGTCAGCGGCTGGTTGAGCTCATGCGCAATCGCCGCGCCCATCTCATCCAGAGCGCTGATCCGGGTCATGTGCAAGAGCTGCGCCTGGGTTTTGGCCAGCCGGTCTTCCATCTGCTTGCGCGAGCGCAGATCGCGCAGGATGCCGATGAACTGGCGACCGGCCGGCGTCCATGCTTCACCCACCGACAGTTCAATGGGAAAGACCGTACCGTCCTTGTGGCGGGCCTGAACCTCGCGGCCGATGCCGATGATCTTCTTATGACCGGTGGTGAGATAGTTGTTCACGTAGTGATCATGCGCGCGGGCGTATTCTTCCGGCATGATCCGGTTGACATTCCGCCCCAGAAGATCCGCCGCTTCATAGCCGAACAGGCGCTCACAAGCCTTGTTGAAGGCAAGAACCTGCGCGCGATCATTGATGACGACAATGCCGTCTGCGGCCGTATCGAAAACACTGGCAAGGCGCGCTTCCGTTACGGCTGCATTGTCGTCGTCATGATCTAAAACGCCGTCGCCCACCATCCCTGCACCTAAATGGAATTCACATCCATTCTAGGTTTAAGGGTTTTCCCGTAGGCCAGCAACCCGTCGGGCACCTAAATCTCTGGTATCCAAGTGCTAATTCGACGCACCGCTTCTTCCAGGTGATCCTCTCGCCGCGCATAGCATAACCTCAGGTAATGCTCACCACCTTTGCCGAACGCGGTTCCCGGTGCAAGGCCCACACCTGTCTGGCGCACGAGGTCCAGCGCAAAGTTGCGTGTATCCGTAACACCCTCGATGGCAAAAAAGAGATAGAAAGCACCATCGGGCGGCTGAACCTTGACGCGGTTGAGACCCTGCAGGCCCTTCAGAACGCAGTCGCGTCCCCTTCGGGCCCGTGCAACCTGCTCCTTCAGGAACGCCTGCCCTTCGGTCAGGGCGGCGACAGCACCCCACTGCGAAAAGGACGGAACGCCGGAAGTGGAATACTGGATCAGGTTTTCGAACACCTGGCCCAGTTCCGGCGGTGCCGATATCCAGCCGACACGCCATCCGGTCATCGCCCAGTTCTTGGACATGGAATTGACGAAGATGATGCGGTCGTCGTCTTCAGCGATATCATAGAAGGAGGGCGCGCGCGTGCCTTCCCCATAATAGAACAGCGCATAGATCTCGTCAGCGATGATCCACAGGCCGTGCTTGCGCGCCAGCTGCAGAAAGGCCTTCAGCAGATCTTCATCGGCAACCCAACCGGTCGGGTTGCAGGGTGAGTTCAGAAAGAGAGCCGTCGTTTGCGGTGTAATGGCTGCCTCGACATCCTCGATGGACAGCTTCCAGCCGTCTTCGCCTTCCCGCATCGGCACGCTGACCGACCGGGCGCCATGAATTTCAATGGCTGCAGCCACGTTCGGCCAGGCGGGGGTCGGCACGATAACCTCCCGTCCAGCACCCGCGACCGCCTGCACGGCGAGCTGGATCGACTGCATGCCCGAGCCGGTCACATAGAATCGGTCCGGCGAGAATGATTTGCCGTAAAGGTCCTGGTGATACGCCGCCAGGGCCTCACGCAGCGGCGGAATACCGCGCTGGTAGGTGTAGAACGTCTCGCCCCGGTCGAGAGAGGCTTTTGCCGCCTCGCGAATGAACTCCGGCGTCGGCAAATCGCCCTCGCCCGCCCATAGCGGGATCAGGTCTTCCCGGTCGCGGCCGGCATTGAAAACTTCGACGATACCGCTTTCCGGCGCGGTTCTGGCTTCCGGGCTCAATCGCTCGATCAGGCTGGTCACTTAGCAGGTCCTTCGTTGTCAACTGGCGTCACCATATCGGGTTTGGGTGATCATGTTCCATGAAAGGATGTGAAGAAGACTTCACCAAAGGTGATCAATCAGGCACCCTGGTGAAGGTGTGAGCGGCACTCAGTCGCAAGGCGAATAGACAGATTGATTTGGCTGTGCTCGGATCGGGCAAGGCAGCGCAAGGGCTTGCCGAAAAACAGGTCTGAGCCGGCCCGACAAGAGGCTGCCGGAACCCAAACCGCTCGGGAGGACGGTTACCAGATCATGCTGCATGGATGGCTCGTGATACTGGCCGCAACGGCCTACATCCTGTGCTTGTTCGCAATCGCCAGCTACGGCGACCGGATGCCGCGCCGGTATTCGTCGCGCACAGGCGGCCGCCCCTTCATCTACGCCCTGTCGCTGTCGGTCTATTGCACCTCCTGGACCTTTTACGGCTCTGTCGGCAACGCCAGCCGCACAGGCATCGAATTTCTGACCATCTACATCGGCCCCTTGCTGGTTTTCGCACTCGGGTATCCCCTGCTGCAACGGATCATCCAGATCTCCAAGACCGAGAGCATCACGTCGATTGCCGACTTCATCGGCGCCCGATACGGCAAGAGTCAGACGGTCGCGGCCCTCGCCACACTGATCGCGGTCATCGGTGTCATTCCCTATATCGCCCTGCAGTTGAAGGCCGTTTCGCTGTCGATCACGACCATGATCGGACCGCTGATTTCACCCGGCGACATCTTCACGCCGGTGTTCGACGACGTCACCCTGCTGATCGCCCTCGGCATGGCCATCTTCAGCTGGGCGTTCGGGACCCGGCATATCGATGCGACGGAGCACCAGGAAGGGCTCATGCTCGCGATTGCCGCTGAAGCGGTGGTCAAGCTCATTGCCTTTCTCGCGGTGGGGTTTTGGGTCACCTATTCACTCTTCGACGGTCCGGTTGACCTGATCCGTTCGATCTCGGAAGCACCAGAAGTTGCCCAGATTTTCGAAAAGCCGCTGAATATCGGCAATTGGCTCGTCATGTCGAGCCTGTCTGCCTTTGCGGTTCTGCTGTTGCCGCGCCAGTTCCACGTCACGGTGACGGAGAACAATTCCGACGCCGAGCTGCGCCGCGCGACCTGGATGTTCCCGCTCTATCTGGTGCTGATCAACCTGTTCGTGATCCCGATTGCGGCGGCCGGTCTGCTGCGCTTCGGGCAGGACGTCAATCCGGACACCTTCGTTCTGGCGCTGCCCATAGATGCCGGATATCCTTGGCTGGCCCTCTTTGCCTTCATCGGCGGCCTGTCCGCCGCAACGGCCATGGTCATCGTCGCAACGGTTGCGCTGGCCATCATGATTTCCAACGATATAGTCGTGCCGCTGCTGCTGCGCCGGCACAGCGAGGACGACATCGTCAACATCGGCGGCCAGGACATGAGCGACCGCCTGTTGACAATCCGGCGCCTCGCCATCTTCGGCATTCTGCTATTGGCCTATGCCTACTACAAGGCAGCCGGCAATACCGCTGCGCTTGTCTCCATCGGCCTGCTGTCCTTTGCGGCGATCGCGCAGTTCGCGCCGGCTTTCATCGGCGCCCTGTTCTGGCGCCGCGCCACGTCACTGGGCGCCATTGCCGGTCTCAGCGGCGGGTTCGTGCTCTGGGCCTATACGCTGCTGCTGCCTACCTTTGCCAAGTCCGGCCTGATTTCGGACGGCTTCCTGGAAACCGGCCCGTTCGGCATTACCGAACTGAACCCCCAGGCTCTGCTCGGGATCACCATCGATCCCTTCATCCACGGAACCCTGTGGAGCCTCTTCGTCAACATCGTGCTGTTTGTGGGTGGTTCCTTCCTGAGAAAACCACTGCCTGCGGAAACCCTTCAGGCCAACGTCTTTGTGCCTGCGGAATTCGCCCCCTCCCCCAGCTTGCGGTACTGGCGCACGTCCGTTACCGCCGGTGATCTTCAGGCGACGGTTGCGCGCTATCTCGGCGAGGAACGCACGGCGCGTTCGTTCCGGAGGTTTGCCAGCGAACGCGGTATCGAGCTCGATCCGAAAACACTGGCGGACGCCAACCTGCTACGCTTCTCCGAGCAACTTCTGGCAAGTGCCATCGGTGCGGCTTCGTCCCGCCTGGTGCTGACCCTGATGCTCAAGCGGCACGACCCTTCAACGAAGGGTGCGGTGAAGCTGCTCGACGATGCTTCCATCGCCATCCAGTATAACCGTGATCTGCTGCAGACAGCGCTCGACCAGGTGCGCCAGGGCATCGGGGTGTTCGACCGGGATCTGCGCCTGATCTGCTGGAACCGGCAATTCCGCGACCTTCTGGGTCTGCCTGCCGAATACGGCCAGGTCGGCACGACGCTGGACGCGATCCTGCGTTTCAACGCCGAACGGGGCGAGCATGGACCAGGACCGGTCGAGGCGATTGTCGCCGACCGGATCGAGAAGCTGGTGCTGATCCAGGAAACCTTTCAGGAAAAGCTGGCATCGAGCGGAGCGGTGTTCGAAGTCCGCATCAGCCCGATGCCCGACGGCGGGATCGTGACCACCTACACCGACATTACCGAACGGGTGCTGGCAGAAGAAGCTCTGGCGCGCGCCAACGAGACACTGGAGCGCCGGGTCAGGGAACGCACGGAAGAACTGACCCACGTGAACGTACGGCTGGTGGAAGCCACCCGCGCCGCGGAGGAGGCCAACATCGGCAAGACCCGTTTCCTGGCGGCTGCCGGGCACGACATCCTTCAACCCTTGAACGCGGCACGTCTGTACGCCTCGGTTCTCGTCGACAAGCTGAAGGATGGCGAAGACGGCTCTCTGGTCCGGAATGTGGAAATGGCACTGGAATCGGTCGAAGACATTCTCGGCGCTGTTCTGGACATTTCCCGGCTCGATACCGGCGCCCTGAAACCGGAGCCGACGGTCTTCCGTCTGGACGAGCTCTTGCGCGGGATCGATCTCGATTTCCAGCCGGTCGCAAAGGAAAAGGGGCTGGAACTGCGGATCATGCCGACCTCCCTGTCGGTGCGGACCGACAGGCGGCTGATGCGGCGCCTGCTGCAGAACCTGGTGTCAAACGCTCTGAAGTACACGCAGGAGGGCCGCGTCCTGGTTGGCTGCCGCAGGCGCGGCAATCGGGTGATCGTGGAAATCCACGACACCGGCATGGGCATACCGAAGGGCAAGCAGAAGGCGATTTTCCAGGAGTTCCATCGGCTGGACGACGGCATGCGCGTTGCCAAGGGTCTGGGGCTCGGGCTGTCCATCGTCGAGCGGATCAGCCATGTCCTGAACCACCCGGTTGAACTGCGCTCGGAAGCCAATAAGGGCTCATGCTTTTCTGTGGAACTGCCACGCTCGGCCGACATGCCCAATCTTGTTCCTATCCCGCAGGCACCCGCAATGACGGGACAGCTCGATGGTTTGTGCGTGGTCGCCATCGACAACGAGCCGGACATCCTGAGCGGGATGCGGCACCTGCTGACGAACTGGAACTGCAAGGTGATCGCGGCGGCCGACGATGTGGAGGCGGCCAATGATCTGAGCAAGGCCAGCCTGACACCGGATGTCATCCTGGCGGATTATCACCTGGACAACGGAACCGGTATCGAGGCGATCCTCAAGCTCAGATGGAAGTTCGGGCGCCAGATCCCCGCAATCCTGATCACCGCGGACCGTAGCCGCGCGGTGCGCACGGAGGCCGAGGAAAAGGATATCGCCTTCTTCAACAAGCCTCTGAAACCGGCTGCCCTTCGTGCCCATCTGGCGCGTTGTCAGGCGGGCCAGGCTGCCGAATAGGCCCGCTTCGAAGACCGATTTGCGTAGGCAATCATCCGCACAGGCAGATCAGGACACGGAACGCAGTGCTGCAGGGTCCTTGGGTGCGGTACTCGGCGAACGATCTTGCCAGTCTTCCTTGCGGATCTTGGTGATCTGCATCGGGTTGGGATCAGGTTTGCCGAAATAATAGCCCTGCATGGTATCGCAGCCGAGCGTCCGCAACGCGTCCACCTGGAACTGCCGCTCAACCCCTTCTGCGGTGACTTCGAGGCCAAGGTTATGCGCCAGCGCAATAACCGCCGAAATGATAGCCAGGCCGTCGCTGCGCTCGCCGATTTCGTCGACGAAGGATTTGTCGATCTTGATCTTGTCGAACTTGTAGTGCCGCAGGTAGGAAAGCGATGAATAGCCCGTGCCGAAGTCGTCCAGTGCGATGCGGATACCGAGGTCACGCAGTTTCTGAAGCTTGATCGAGGCGGTGCCGAAGTCACGCAGGAACACGGATTCGGTTATTTCCAGGACGAGACGTTCGGGCGGGAAACCGGTTTCCTGCAGCACGCCCAGGATCTGTTCCACAAGACTTGGATCCATGAACTGGACCGGCGACAGATTGACCGCGACGCTTTCCAGGTCCGGACATTGCGCGGCGGCAGCGCAAGCCTTCTTCAGAACCCAGCTGCCAAGCGGCAGAATGAGGCCGGCGTGTTCGGCGATCGGAATGAACACATCCGGTGGTACCTCGCCGCGCTCCGGATGCAGCCAGCGGACCAACACCTCGCTGGACACCACCTTGCCGGACCGGGCGTCCACGATGGGCTGGAAATCGACGTTGAGCTTGCCGTATTCGAAAGCTTCACGCAGATCGGATTCAAGTTCGCGGCGTTCGCGAACCTCGCGTTCCATGTCCTGCTCGAACGCCAGCGACCGTCCCCGGCCGCCTTCCTTGGCCTTGTAGAGCGCAATGTCCGCCTTGCGCATCAGATCATCAACCGTATCGCGGCTGTCACACAGGCGGGCAAACCCGACGGTGGCACCGATGGCAAAGTCGCGCCGACCAATCCGGAAGGGTTTGCGCGTCACAGCAACCAGTTCTTCGGCAAATGCCAAGGCGGCCTGATCGTTGACGAACTGGCCGAGCGCGGCAAATTCGTCACCACCGAAACGGGCAAGCACCGTGCGGCCCTCGCCAAGCGCGGTAAAGCGGCTCGCGACCTGGCGCAGAAGCTCGTCCCCGGCCGGATGGCCGCTGGTGTCGTTCACCACCTTGAAATTGTCCAGGTCGATGAGGAACAGGGTAAGCGTATTCTGACCGGCGAGGTTTTGCTCTTCCAGCTGTTCTTCGGCCTGTTTCAGGAACCAGCTCCGGTTCCCGATGCCAGTCAGGGAATCGTGTTCGGCAAGATGCGACACCAGGGCGCTCGCCCTGCGCGCCTCGGTAATATCGGAGGCGACACCGCGGTAACCGGTGAAGGAACCATGATTGTCATAGACCGGACGTGCAGCGAGAGACCACCACCGTTCTTCGCCCTTCACGTCCACTCCGATGACGATTTCGCGAAAAGCCTTCTGACGCTTCATGGCGTTTTCCAGCTTTGTCACCGCGGACCGGGCGTCACTCTCGTCAAGGGAATAGGCCAGATCGACCATCCGCATGGTTTCCAGCTCCGCCCTGTTCCGCCCGCTGGCATGCAGAAACCGCTCGGAAACTGTATGCAGATTGCCCTGGCTGTCTGACTCCCACAGCCAGTCGCTGGACTTTTCCTCGAACTCGTTGAGCAGAAGTGCAATCAGTTCGCCGCGCTGCTCAAGCTCGGCTTCTGCAAGGAAATGCGAGGCAAACAGCCATCCCGCCGAGGCGACACTGCCGACAACGACCAGCGTGTAGCTGCTCAGCAGGAAAAGCAGCGGCCACAGTTCGGCGCTGCGCCCGATTGCGAAGGAAGCGAGAGACGCAAGGAACAGGATCGCGACCCAGCGCAACGCTGCCTGAGGGACCGTTGCCAGCGTAAAGCCGCCCCCGCAGAGCATGCCGGTCGTCACGCAGGAGGCGATCCAGATGCCGTCGGGATCGCCATAGGCAAAGGCGGAAATCGGGACGACAGCCCACAGGCTGCTGAAAATCGTCGCGTGCAAAACGGCCTTGTTCAGGGACCGGCGCGACGCAAAGTGTATGGGCGATCTGTTGGCTTTCAGCCATTTGAACAGGGTGTAGGCCAGAAAGCTGCCTATGGCCGCGATCCAGACGGCGATGTAGCCGACGGGCATGAAATCGCGAAACGCGAGCGTGATGACGATCACGTTGACGACATTTGCCAGCAAAATGAAGGGTGTCAGTCGGGCTATGCTGGCAATCTGCGCAGCACGAACCCTGCGGGCCAGCAGTTCGTCGACAACCGGATGGCCGAAGGCAAGCATGAATGCCCGGATGGGATTGTTTTCCTGCTTGCCGGTTTGTGGGTCGGCTTCAAAACGCAAGTCAGCCTTGACCTGACGACCTGGCACCAGGAAGGCCATGCCGATCGTCTGGAAGATCAGTCGCCAATTGAAGCTGAGCCGCATCTTGTCTCCAGGGTGGCTACTCGCACTGTGCGTGGCAGCGCCCCGCAGCACTGACGGTTACAGCCATTCCCTGAAATTCCGGTAAAAACGATGGTCAGGATTCAGGCATGTTTTTGCAATCATGACTGGAGGACTGTTGATTACCCATTTTAAATTGCAACCACAGGATTGCTCCGGGCAACACGACAAAGCCCACGTTCTCCATGATTGGAGAACGTGCCCGACACTGGAAACTGATGAAGAAGACCTACGCGGAAGCGTACGCCTTATTGGGCCTGCGCGGTCTCGGTGGTTTCTCCACCGAGCTGCCATTGCCCCGCTTCGATCTTGGAAGCCGCGATGACGGCCTGGGTCCTGCTTTCCACGCCCAGCTTTTGCAGAATCGCGGAAACATGCGCCTTGACGGTAGCCTCCGACACGGACAGTTCGTAGGCGATCTGCTTGTTCAGTAAGCCTTCCGACAGCATCATCAGAACGCGCACCTGCTGAGGAGTGAGCGTCGCAAGGCGCTGCACCAGGTCGCCGCTGCCATCGTCGGCGGCAAGGTCCACATCCGGCGGGGTCCACATGTTGCCCGTCATGACTTCCGAAATAGCTTCCCGGATAACATCAATGCCGTGGGACTTGGGAATGAAGCCGGATGCGCCGAATTCAACGGCGCGCCGGATGGCCTGCGGATCTTCGTTCGCCGACACCACCACCACCGGAACGCCGGAATATTGCGCCCTCAGATACATAAGCCCGGAAAAGCCGCGCATGCCCGGCATGGACAGATCGAGCAGAATGAGATCGACTTCACCATCCTGTTCAAGCCGAGCCGTGACGTCCTCCAACGCACCGGCTTCCTCGATCACAGCATCCGGGTATTGTGTTTCGAGCGTTTGACGCAGAGCACCCCGAAACAGGGGATGATCATCCGCGATAATGAACCGATACGATGTCGCCGACACGTTGTTATTCCTCCCTCAACGGTCCTTTTGTGCCCGCAGGATCCGCCTGAGCTTTGCGTTGCAGTCGTCCTGCACCCGCTCGCTTCTTGATTTTGTGGCGAAGCCCCGTTGTTGCGGCCTTTGCGAAGTATGTTTGCAACATGGGTTACGCGCAAGTCAAACCATGCTTTTGACCAACCCGGTTTGTTTATTCGCCTTGCCGGCACTTCCGGATCGGCTAACAGCCTGTCAGACCCGAAAGAAAATCCAGCAAAATTAGAACCAATTCAAAAAACAACCGAAAGTTTAAAAAAAGCTACCGCAGTTGTTCTTGTCAGTTTATCCACTTCCTCAGCACTTCCTAAGCTAATTTTCCACAGTGTACATTTCTTGTTGATAATCAACACAAAGACAGCAACAAATGACCTGTCTAAATACACATCGCATTATCAAAATCACTGAGTACACGAAACAATTATGACAATTCAGGCGACGCTGTTTTCATTTGTGAACCGCTGGGAATGCGACGAAAATGATCATTTGAACGTCCAGTTCTACTTCAGCCGCTTCGAGGAAGCAGACCGCCAGTTCCGGCTCATGACCGGATTGAGCGAAACAGTCGTCGGGGCCCGCCGGGTGCGCCATGTGCGCTACCACAAGGAGATGCGCACTGGTGACCTGATCACGGTTCATTCCAGCATCGCCTTCGACGGCCCGCATATGCTTACCGTCATTCACGAAATGCGTGATGGGTCGACTGGCACACTCACCGCAACGGCCCTCGACGGATACGAGCCGAGCGCAAGTGCCGCCAAAACCCTGCGGCAAAGGTTTCGTGACTTCCAGACACCGATGATTGCCGAGGCGGGACCGAGGGGGATTTCCGCCGGTCCGGCGAACCCGCGCGCGACGCTTGCCAGTCTTCAGGCAAAGGGAGCCCAGATCGTTTATCGAGGCACCGTCTTGCCCCGTGACATCGGCCCCGACGGGAAAGCCGACGACAGATTTGCCTTGTCGTGCTGCACAGACGGCGTTGCCCATGTCTGGCAGCGCACGCCCATGACCCACGCCTATCTGACGGAAAATGGCTTTGGCAGGGTGGCCGTCGAAATGAAACTGACCTGGATCACACCTCTGAAAACAGGTGACGCGATGCTGGTGATTTCAGGCTTCACAGGCGTCCATCCGAAGACCTTCTGCATGCGCCATCATCTGTTCGAAAGCCGCACGAACCGCCTTGCCGCCGTGCTCGATGTTGTCGCCCTGACGATGGATCTGACAAAACGGGTGGCCGTCGAGCAGCCGGACGAAGCCTATCAGAGCATCAACAAGATGCTGATCGACTGAGCGCTCTGGCAAGAGCAAGCCCCCTTACAAACAACGGCGTACCCCTGACCGGGATACGCCGTATTCCGTTTGCCCGGACCTCTGATGCGCGGGTGGCGTAAACTCAAGCGCTCAGTTGGCCTCGCCTTCGAAGTCCTTTTGCAGTTCGCGAACCATGCCGAAGAAACGGCGCATGGCGCTTTCGGTGAAAGTCAGAACTTTCTCAAGTTCCTCATCTTCCTCGGTGGCCGACGGACTGCGCCCGTTCTTGTCTGAACCGGGCGCCGGACGGTCGAGTGCCGAGCCTGGCGGCAACTGTTTGCCGGGTTTTTCGCCATTGCCTTCCAGCTCTTCCAGCCGGGCCGTCAAGCGATCCACTTCGCCGGCCAACTCGTTGATTTCCGCCAAATATGCATCTTCAGCCAGCGGCACCGGGTTGCAACGCCACGCGTCGCTCTGCTCGAGGCAAATGGAAACCGTACCGTTTTGCCGGTCCACTCTCAGGATATCGTCATCGACCTTGACCAGGGAATAGCGATCGGCCTGTCCTTTTGTGACTGCATCTGCGATTTCAGGTGCGACCTTGTCCTGAGCGAAGGCAGTCGGGACCAAAAGAACGGCTACGGCAAGCCCGCCGAGTGCGGGAGTCAGAAATTTGCTGCGGATCGTCATATTGCCTCTCCGGTTGTCGGCCTTGCGCATTCCTCACCCTGCTCGTTCCATAAGACAGGAAAAGATGGCAACTGGCCGTTTGTGTCTTCCCATGGGTGCCATATTTCCATGGCCAAAGCACGACTTAAGGGAGGGTTTTCAAAAACCAGTTGGCGCACTCCGGCTTCAGCCAATCTCGCCGGGCAACATTGCCTGAAGCGTTTCCAGCCGGTCAGCTTCGGCTGCGGGCTTGTCCCAGCGCAGTCTGGAAATGCGTGGAAAGCGCATGGCGACGCCGGACTTGTGCCGGGTGGAGCGATTGAGACCCTCAAAAGCGACTTCCAGAACAAGCCCCTTTTCGGTGCCGTGAACAACCTCCCGAACCGGACCAAATCGGTTGATGGTGTTGTTTCGCACGTAGCGATCGATTTCACGCAGCTCCTCGTCGGTAAATCCGAAATAGGCCTTGCCGACCGGAACCAGCTCGGCACCGGTCTCTCCTTCGCGCCAGACACCGAAGGTGTAGTCGGAATAAAACGAGGAGCGCTTGCCATGGCCGCGCTGTGCATACATCAGCACCGCATCGATCAGGTAGGGCTCCCGCTTCCATTTGAACCAAAGTCCCTTTGGACGACCCGTGACATAGGGCGCATCCCACCGTTTCAGCATCAGGCCTTCAACCGCCTCGGCATCGGCGGCCGGCAGATGGGCATTGGGATCGGCGCGCGCTGCGGTGATTTCCTCCCACCCGGTTACATTCACCACGGGAGACAGATCAATGCTTCCCTCCGGCAAACCGGCGATAAATGCTTCAAGCGCCTTGCGCCGCTCCTTAAACGGCCACTCCCTTAAATCGGTGCCGCCGACACTCAGCAGGTCGTAGGCACGGATCGCAGCCGGATACTCACGGATCAGCTTTGACCCCGCGGTCTTGCGGTTGAGGCGTTTCTGAAGATCTGCAAAGGGACGGACCTTGCCCTCCGTGACCACCAGCAGTTCGCCATCGATGCAGGCATCGAATGTCAGAAGTTCCAGAATGTCAGGAAATGCCTTTGATATGTCTTCGCCGGTCCGGCTGAACAGACGACGCACGCGGTCTCCGTTGTCGCTTTGGCCAGCGGCTGCCTGCACGCGTATTCCGTCCCACTTCCACTCAACGGCAAAGTCCTGTGCATCCAGCTGGCCCATGTCTTTGGTTTCGTCCAGAGGGTGCGCCAGCATCACGGGTCGGAATGGAGCCGGATCGGATGTATCGGGCGGACCGGACCGGCCTTCTGCCCAAGCGAACAATGCCTCATAGGGAGGCTCCAGCCCGTGCCAGACTTCCTCCACCGAAGCAACATCCAGGCCGCCGAGCCTGGCAACCGCCGTTTTTGCCAGTCTTGCAGAAACCCCGACGCGCAAACCGCCCGTCACCAGTTTCAACAGAGCCCACCTGCCGGTTTCATCGAGTGCGTCCAGCCAGTCGGTCAGCAAGCCGGGTACTTCGCTCTTGCCGGCGTTTTCCAGCCGATTGACCACTTCAGACAGCGTTGGGGCTGTGTCTTGCACGGCAACATCCCCGGATGTTGCCAGCGGCCACATCAGTGCAATGGTTTCGGACAGATCGCCGACGAAATCATAGGAAAGCGCAAACAGCTCCGGGTCTGTCCGCTCACCGATCAAAGCTCTCAGCAGGGCTGGTTTGGCGTTCTTGAAACGCAACCCGCCAGTCAGCGCCGCCAGGGCGTAGCCGCGGTCCGGGTCCGCGACGTCCTGGAAGTAGCGCATCAGAAGCGCTTCCTTGGCGAGACGTCTGGGTTCGAGGGAAAGCCGGTCAAGCAAATGAGAAAAGGCCTGCATAGGCGCTATACGAACCGAGAAAGTACCCGGACTGCAAGACCTGATGGATTTTCTTTCGAAGGTTTGGCCGGCGTCCTTCAAGGCGCCCGGCCAGACCAACAGTTTTATAGTGCCTGATGCGAGAGGTAGCTTACAGCCAATCAGGCTGCATCGGCCATACTGCCAGCCTCCGCGCGATACTGAAGCCCGACCGTGTCGCCCCTCACCCACTTGACTTCCATCGGAAACTTCCGGCCGAAAAAGTCCTCATAGGTCACCAACTGGCCAACACGGGCGCCATCGAAATACATCACGCCTATGCCCCCTTCGGAACTGTTCATCAGGCGGGTCTCAAACGATTTTCCACCTGGGTCACAAGCTTCACCTGCTGCCCCATTTCCTGCTTGCGGCTTGCCCGGCAGCGCTCCTCGACGTCGCGCGTCATTTCTTCCAGGTATCCTTCAATACCATCGGCCATCTCGGTCGCGACCTGATCGACGGACGGACCGGAGACCAGCTGCTCAACGACCTCGTCCGTTGCGGCGCGCTGTTCCTGGAGAAGGCCTTGTGGTTCCACGGCATATTCTGAGGCAATCAGCACTGCCGTGCGGCCGCGCTCCTTCTGCAATTCGTGCAGAACGGCTTCCGATTTTTTGGCCATTTCGGCGATAGGCAGAATTTCAGACGCATGCCGGCTTTCCCGGCAAGCCTCTTCTATTGTCATTGCCCCAAGTACGACAAAACAAGCAATGGAACGATCGCCAGTAGCGCGATCTGAACTCGAATTGGTTTCAACATATCTTATCCCCAGCGAGAAGATGCGCAATCTAACGCAAGGGCAAGTTAACAAATTGAATAACCTGAAGATGAAGAATTGGGCACAACCAAACCTATGGTATAAATGCCAATCTTTAGCCGAGCCCTCCCCGGTAAACCCTGGCGATTTTAGCAAGGGTATGCCCGGCCTCCCAAAATGCGGGATGGACGGAAACGGAAAATGCCTGTATAAGCCGCGGCCATCCATGGGCCCATAACTGGATGGCCCTATCCGGTAGACTGCTGACTGGCATGCAGAAGATCCGGAGCAGTTGAAAGATTTCTATGACCGATTTGACTTCTATCGCCCCGGCGCTGAAGGCCGCGCTGGCGAAACGTGGCTATGAAAACCTCACCTCCGTTCAGGAAAGCGTTCTGACCGACGCCCCACCGGAAGCCGACCTTCTGGTGTCCGCGCAGACCGGGTCCGGCAAGACCGTTGCCTTCGGCCTCGCACTCGCTCCCACCCTGCTGGACGGACAGGACAGCCTCGGCAGGGCAGGTGCGCCCATAGCGCTGGCCATTGCACCGACCCGCGAACTTGCCCTTCAGGTGAAGGAAGAACTGACCTGGCTCTATAATGAAGCCGGCGCCGTAACGGCCTCCTGTGTTGGCGGCATGGATCCTCGTATGGAACGGCGGACCCTGGAGCGCGGCGTACACATCGTCGTGGGAACGCCGGGCCGCCTGCGCGACCATATCGAACGTGGTGCCCTGGACCTGTCCGAGATCAAGGCCGTCGTGCTTGATGAAGCCGACGAAATGCTCGACATGGGCTTCCGCGAGGACCTGGAGTTCATTCTGGACGCCGCACCGCAGGACCGGCGCACACTGATGTTCTCCGCGACGGTACCCAAGCCGATCGCGGAATTGGCCAAGCGCTTCCAGAAGGACGCCGTGCGCCTGACGACCATCAATGCCCGCGAACAGCATGGCGACATTGACTATGTCGCTCATCCGGTTGCTCCGAACGAACGCGAAAACGCGATCATCAACGTGCTGCGTCAGCACGAGGCGGAAAAGGCAATCGTCTTCTGCTCGACCCGTGAAGCAGTCAGCCGGCTGACATCTCGCCTCGCAAATCGCGGTTTTTCCATCGTCTCCCTGTCCGGCGAACTGAGTCAGGAACAGCGATCCAGCGCACTTGCGGCGATGAAAGACGGCCGTGCCCGCGTCTGTGTGGCAACGGACGTTGCCGCGCGCGGCATCGACCTGCCCAATCTCGATCTGGTGATCCATGCAGACCTGCCGACAGGCAAGGCGGCGCTGCTGCACCGTTCCGGCCGTACGGGCCGCGCCGGGCGCAAGGGCACCTGCGTGCTGATGGTGCCCTTCCCGCGCCGCCGCCAGGCAGAGCGCGTTCTGCATTTTGCCGGCATCACGGCAACCTGGAAAGGCGCTCCGACCGCGGACGACATCCGTGCGAAGGACAAGGAACGCCTTCTGGCCGATCCGGCGCTCAAGGTGGAGCTGGAAGAAGAAGAACTGGCAATCGCCACCGAACTGCTTGCGCTGCACAGCCCGGAACAGCTGGCGGCCGCCTTTGTCAAACTGCGTCAGTCGCGTCTGCCCGCTCCGGAAGAAGTATCGGGCCTGGATGACATGTCTCTGAAGGGCCGGGATGCCGGTTCACGCGGTGGCCGCAATGCGGAAATCACCGGCAAGTTTGAAGACGGCATCTGGTTCTCGCTGTCGCTCGGTCACCGCCAGCGCGCGGAACCGCGCTGGATCCTTCCGATGATCTGCCGCGCCGGCCATGTCACCAAGAAGGAAGTCGGCGCGATCAAGATCTTCCAGAACGAACTGTATTTCGAGATCGCCGGCAGCCATGGCCAGCGCTTCGCCGATGTGGTCAAGCGCGAAGGCACGGGCGAGGAAAATGCGACCATCACGCTGCTCGACGCGCGTGGTGGCAAGATACCCGCTCCGCCGAAGGACGACGGTTTTCGCCGTGACCGCTCGGGTCCGCCCAAGCGCCGTCCGCGCGGTGCCGATGCACCGGACTATGAAAACCTCGGACCTGAAGACAGCTTGAAGTCCGGCCGACCGAAGCGTGACGGCAAGGGCAAGTTCGATGGTCCCAGAGGCAAGTTCGACGGGCCACGCGGCAAGCCACGCCGCCGGTCAGGTGACGATGATTTCGTTCCGAACCACCCGGCTTATGAACCGCTGAATACCAAGGAACTGGCTCGGGACCTTGATGGCGACGATCGCGCTTCCAAACGGAAGGATCGCCCTGCTGATGGCCCCGACGGCGAGCGCCGCAAGCCGCGTAGCCGGTCGGCCGCAAGTGCCGCACCACCGAAGAAAAAGGCCGCGAAGAAAAACAAGCCTTCGCGCTCGGAGCGCAAGGCTTCGAAAACCAAGCCCTGATAATAGGCCGGTGACCAGCGTCACCGGCCTTTTCTTTTGGCTGGTCTAGCTCCGCCCAGTTTCGCAGACGTCCGGTTTCTGCCCGGCCGATGCTGGGTCTGGCTGATCGATAACGGTATCCGTGTACTCACCGTCAGCGAGGAAGCTGTTCTGCAGGAAGCTTCGCCCCGAGGGAGAGACGCTCCGGTTTCCCTCGATCACGGTTCCCTTTATCGGCCGGCTCAACATCCGAGCACGGAACGGGCTGCCGAGATAAAGATATTCGAAATCTCCCAGGAACAGATTGTTCCTTACCTCGTTGCCGTCATCCTCGATCCGGATACCGGTCAAGAGGTTCTCGAAGCAGTTGCCCTCATAGGTATTGTCTTCGGCGAAATCCTCATAGAGGTGCAGTTCCGTCGGGAACGGCCAGCGCGGTGCAAGCGCGTTCTTGTCGACAAGGCCGGCAATCAGCTCCGGATTGAAGCGGTAGCCCAGGAAATTGTCCGATTGCCCCCAAGGACGTTTGCCCATCATCAGGTTCAGGGAAACCGGTTTGTCATAGGGGCTCTTGTCGCCGCAGTCCCACATCACCAGATCCCGCGCCTGACGCGAAGCGACCCAGATGCCGATGTCCATGTTGCGGAAGACGTTGCCACGGATGACGTTGCCGTCCGATCCTTGCAGGCGCGGGCGGCTTTCCGGGTTGGTGGTGTGGAATTCCCAGCAGTTCTTGTAGTGGAAGATGCCGCCAAAGGCATTGCTGTCGAAGATGTTGTTTTCAATGAGATTGTAGGCGGATCCATCCACGGACAGGCCTTCGCGGCGGGTCGGGCCGATGCGCCGGATACCCTTGTTGGTGAACAGGCCGTTGTTGCGGATCAGATTGCCCGAAACGACGTTCTTCTGCGATCCGTGCTCCAGGTAGATGCCGACATGGTGGCCATCCGCGACGATGGAATTGCGGATCGTCGCGCCAACCACATAGTGATCGACAAAGACGCCGGTCATGTAGGACTGAGTGATGGTCAGATGGTCGAGCACGACGCCTTGCGACGAGTTTGCCCGCGCCTCGTCACGTGCAGCCGCATCGTCCGTCGGCGTCTGACCTTCGATCAGGATGCCGCCGGTATCGTCCAGGCGGCAATCGCGGATGGTGACGTTCTTCAGGCCCGGCCGGATGGTGATGCCGCGCCGATGCATGCCCGAGATGGTGCCTCCCCGGCAATCCAGAATGACATTGCCTGTTGAGATCACAATTGGATTCGTATAACGGCAATCTGTCTCCAGCAGCACCTTGCCCGAGGTCACGGCCGGGAGCGCGCAGTCTTTCAAGGCTTCCGGTGCAGGTGTCAGTGCACCATAGGTTTCCGGTGTCTCTGCTGCTGCCCGTACAGAAACGGACGACAGCAGGCAAAGGATCAGCAGGACAATACGTCCTGCCCTCCGGCCCTTCGTTTTATTCATTGACGATGCAGGCAATAATCCAATCCGCTCCGTCCTGGATGAGCTGATAATGGCAAGTGAACTCCAAAACGGCCTCGCCGTCGGCCGTTTCCTGGCTCCAGTCCAGCGTCACCAGTGCGGCCGAGCCGCTGACGTGGCTGGAGACGACGTGAAAGTCCGAATGGGACACGCCCTCCTTCTCCAGGGCTTGCAGAAGCGCCTCGATATTTTCGATCAGTTCTTCGTCATCGTTGAAGACATGGCCCTTCTCGTGCTGCCAGATAATGGTCGGCAGCGCGAAGCAATCGCAGATCCTGTCGATATCGTAGTCGTTGAAACCGGCCTGATAGTCGTCGAAGAGCTGGGCGATCGCTTCTTCAGCTTCACCATTGGCTCCAGTTCCGGCACCGTTTGACTGGCCGTTTCCGGCACCTGCAAATCCACCGTCGTCTGCCATGACTGCCTCTCCCCCAAAAGGAACTTTGTGCCGCAATTCCGCGTGGGCTCGTCAGCCTTGTGTGGCCCGCGCAACCTCGACGTCCTCGCCGTCGTCATAGCCTATCATATTGAGCGGGCGGGCGTTTCGTCCATTCAATTCGCACCAGTGGACAAGTGCCTCCTCTGCGCCGTGGGTGACCCAGATCTGTCCGGCACCCGTTTCCAGAATGGTTCGGCAGAGGTCGTCCCAGTCGGCATGGTCGGACAGGATCAGCGGCAACTCGGCCCCCCTCTGGCGAGCCCGGGCCCTGACGCGCATCCAGCCCGACGCCATAGCCGCAACCGGATCGCCGAAGCGGCGTGACCATCGGTCTGAAAGCTGTCCGGGTGGGCACAGAACGATTTCACCGGCCAGTTCCTTGCCACGCTGACCGACAGGTTCGACGTTGCCAAGATCGATCCCCTGGCTCTGGTAATAGGCCGTCAGCTTTTCCAGCGCGCCATGCAGATAGATCGTCTTCTCATAACCGGCCGCCCGCAATTCGGCGATGACGCGTTGCGCCTTGCCGAGCGCATAGGCGCCGACCAGATGGGTCTGCTCCGCGAACAGCTCCAGCGAGGAGAGCAGTTTGGCAATTTCCCCTCGCGCCGGGGGATGGCGAAACACCGGCAAGCCGAAGGTTGCCTCGGTCACGAAGGTATCGCAGGGGACCACCTCGAACGGAACACAGGTCGGGTCTGCCTGGCGCTTGTAGTCGCCGGAGACGACAATCCGCTGATCTCTGGTTGCCAGAAGAACCTGGGCAGAGCCGAGCACATGCCCTGCCGGATGAAGCGAGATCTCGACACCACCAATTGACAGCGTCTCGCCATAATCGATTGCCTGCGCCGACCCGCAGAAATTCTCGCCATAGCGGATTGCCATGATGTCGAGTGTCTGGCGGGTCGCCAGCACCGCGCCATGGCCCGACCGGGCGTGATCGGCGTGACCATGCGTGATGACAGCCTTTTCGACCGGGCGGACAGGATCGATATGGACACCTGCTTCAGGGCAATAAAGGCCTTCGGGTGTGAGCGTCAGAAGATCGGACATCGGTCGCAAGATAAGCCAGATTTGCGGTTGTGCCATGGCCCTGCGGCGAAAAGGCTGCATGGCGGTGTCTTGGATCATGGTAATGGCAATACTCGATGCGGCAGCTGCTTGCACCGCTGTTCAAGCACCCGGGCATGGCAAAATTCATCGCTGCCTGTTCGCTCTCGCCTGCCGCGATACCGCTGCTGGAAGGCAAACTGATTTCGGAGAGTGCAGCGGCAGGCGAAGCTTTCGGAAACCTTTGCGCCCACACAGGCAGACAGAACCGTGGCCAATAGAGCTCTCAAAAATCCAATAATTTCAAAAGAACCGACCAAGGTCATACCTCGGTAGCGTTGACCATCAGTCACCTGAATACAAGCCGAACAATCTAGGAACATCCCCCTCGCCTTTCGCCAAGCCCTGGCCTAAAACCAATCCATGGACGTGCAGTTGCTACCGAACAGATTCCAGAGCTGGTTTGCCTCACGGGGATGGGCTCCGAGGCCACATCAGCTTCAACTGATCGATCATCTTCAGCAGGGCCATTCCACGCTGCTGATTGCCCCAACGGGTGCCGGCAAGACGCTGGCAGGCTTCTTGCCCAGTCTGGTGGAACTGGAAGCACGGGGAAAACGCAAACCGGGGTCTGCGGGCAACGGCATCCATACGCTTTACATTTCGCCACTGAAGGCGCTTGCCGTCGATATTGCCCGCAATCTGGAAGCTCCCGTTTCGGAAATGGATCTCGCCGTCCGGCTGGAGACCCGTACCGGCGACACGCCGTCACACAAGCGCCAGCGGCAAAAGCTCAATCCGCCGGACATTCTGCTGACTACACCGGAGCAGATTGCCCTGCTGCTGTCAGACCCGGCCTCGGCCCGCATGTTCGCCTCGCTTCGAACCGTCATCCTGGACGAGTTGCACGCTCTGGTGACGTCCAAACGCGGAGATCTGCTGGCTCTCGGCCTTGCACGTCTGCGGCGGCTTGCCCCGAACCTCAGAACCATCGGCCTGTCGGCAACCGTCGCCGAACCCGATGACCTGCGCGCCTATCTTGTGGATCAGCCCGACCCGGCAGGACGGACCCTGTCTCATGTCGTTGAGGTCGCCGGTGGTGCCAAGCCCGACATCTCGATCCTGGACAGCGAGGAACGTGTACCCTGGTCCGGCCACTCGTCACGTTATGCCATTGCCGACATCTACAAGCTGATCAAGGCGCACAACGTGTCTCTGCTGTTCGTCAACACGCGCAGCCAGGCCGAAATGGTGTTTCAGGAACTCTGGCGCATCAACGACGACACGCTGCCGATCGCGCTTCATCATGGCTCTCTCGATGTCGGCCAGCGGCGCAAGGTGGAAACGGCGATGGCCTCCGGAGCCCTGAAGGCGGTGGTCGCGACCTCTTCGCTCGACATGGGCATCGACTGGGGCGACATCGATCTGGTGGTCAATATCGGCGCACCAAAGGGGGCAAGCCGCCTTGCGCAACGGATTGGCCGTGCCAACCACCGCATGGACGAACCGTCGAAGGCGATCCTCATTCCCTCCAACCGGTTCGAGGTGCTCGAGTGTCAGGCCGCGCTTGCTGCTTCCATGCGCGGTGACCAGGATACGCCTCCGCTGCGCCAGGGCGCTCTCGACGTGCTCGCCCAGCATCTGCTTGGTCTGGCCTGCGCTGACCCGCTGGATGCAGTGGATGTCTTCGACGAGATACGCTCTTCGGAAACCTACAGGCATCTCGACTGGGAAACCTTCGAGCGTGTCCTCGACTTCGTTGCCACCGGCGGCTACGCGCTGAAGAGCTACGAACAATACGCCAAGCTCCGAAAGGGCAAGGACGGGCTCTGGCGCATTTCCCATCCCAAGATCGCCCAGCAATATCGGCTGAATGTCGGCACTATCGTTGAAGCGCCTATGCTGAAAGTGCGGCTGGTGCGGTCCAAGGCCGCCGGACGACGGGCGCCTGTCGGCCGCGGCGGACGTGTGCTCGGCGAGATGGAGGAGTATTTTCTGGAGCAGATGGCTCCAGGCGACACGTTCCTCTTCGGCGGCGAGGTGGTGCGTTTCGAAGGCATCCGCGAAAACGAGGCCTATGTCTCGCGCACGACATCCGACAATCCGATGATCCCGTCCTACATGGGCGGCAAGTTTCCGCTCTCCACCTATCTCGCCGAAGGTGTCCGCACGATGCTGGCAACACCGGAAACCTGGAAGGCCCTGCCGGAACAGGTGCGCGACTGGCTGAATATCCAGCGGGAGAAGTCCGTGCTGCCGTCGAGGGACGGCTTGCTGGTGGAGACGTTTCCCCGCGCCAACAAGCATTACATGGTCTGTTACCCGTTCGAAGGGCGCCTTGCGCACCAGACCCTCGGCATGCTGCTGACCAAGCGTCTTGAACGCCTGGGCGCCAACCCGCTCGGCTTCGTTGCCAACGACTATGCGCTTGCCGTTTGGGGGCTTGGCGATCTGTCCCTGCAGTTTTCCTCCGGCAGGATTCCGCTGGATCAATTGTTCGAGGAAGACATTCTCGGAGACGATCTTGATGCCTGGCTCGCCGAATCCAGCCTCATGAAACGTACGTTTCGTAATTGTGCTGTCATTGCCGGTCTGATCGAACGCCGCCATCCGGGGCTGGAGAAGTCGGGGCGGCAGGTAACCGTATCCTCTGACCTGATCTACGACGTGCTGCGAGCCCATGAACCAGACCACATATTACTCAAGGCAACCTGGAACGATGCCGCCGAAGGACTTTTGGATATCTCGCGTTTGGGGGAACTTCTTGCCCGGATCCGTGGACGAATCACGCATACTGACCTTCCGCACGTCTCTCCCCTCGCCGTGCCAATTCTCCTGGAAATAGGGAAGGAACCGGTCTACGGGGAGGCCATGGACACGCTGCTGGCCGAGGCAGCCGAAGAACTCGTACTGGAGGCTATGGAATGAGTGCCCTGACATCCCATCTGCGCAAATATGCTGCTGCGCCGGTATGTCATGACATTCAGGTCAATGGCCAACTGGTCGGGCTGCACGACAGCGGGATCTTGTGGTGGCCGGACGAATCCACCCTGATCGTCGCGGATCTCCATCTTGAAAAAGGCTCGAGTTATGCCCGGCGCGGCGTGATGCTGCCGCCCTATGACACCGGAGCAACGCTGGAGAAACTTGCAGGCGTGATCGATGCCTTTGATCCGGCCTGCGTCATTTGCCTTGGCGACAGTTTCCACGATCCCGACGGCTCCGACCGATTGCCCGCGCCTTACCGGGCGATGCTGACAACCCTGCAGCTCGGCCGTGAATGGATCTGGGTCACCGGCAATCATGACCCGATCGCTCCGGTCCGCCTGTGCGGTGTCACTGTCGATGAAATCACCATCGGACCGCTGACTTTCCGCCACGAACCGATCGAAAAGGTCGGCTCGACATCCACCGCTGGAGAAATCTGCGGCCATCTGCATCCGGCTGCCCGCGTGCGCAGGTTCGGCCGCTCGATCCGGCGGGCCTGTTTTGTCACGGATGGTACTCGTCTTGTCCTGCCCGCCTTTGGCGCGCTGACCGGCGGGCTCAACGTCACCGATGAAGCCTATGGCATGCTTTTCCGGCGTCGCCAGTTTTCGGTCTTCATGCTTGGCAACGACCGCCTGTTCCCCTTCACCGCCAGCCGGCTGGTCGGGGACTGACACCTTCTCTGGCAGTGCTTGTGCAAATGCCTTCCTTTGGCTAAGCCAGAGTGATGCTGACGACCTCTCCCCCGCAAATCTCCAGCTCCGGCAGGACGGAACACGCCTCACCGGCTTTTGACGAACTGGCCCACGCCGTTCGGACGTTTGCGACAGCAGAAGGCGTCACCCTCTCCCCGATCGCCACTGTCTGGGCGCTGCGTCTTTCGGAAAATATTCCCTACCACCGTGGCCGGAACCGGGGCTTGTCGATTGCCGTCGCCGTGTCCGGACGAAAGAGCGTCTCCTTGGGAGACAGCGAGATCGTCAACGACCGCGGCCATGTGATCGCGTTTCACGGCGACACTGCTTACAGCGCCGTTGTCGAGGGGTCTTCGGCCGAACCGTATCTGGCCCTCAAGCTGCAATTGCCACCGGATCTTATCGCGCAAACGCTGGTCCGTCTTGCCGAAACCGATGCCGATGTGCCCCGCGCAGCCAATAACACAGTGATCTCCTGCGAACCGCTGGATGACGCCCTCGCCGGTCCTTTGTTGCGCCTGATGGCCTCATTTCAGGATCCGGCGGACTGCCATCTTCTGGCACCGCTGTGCCTGCAGGAAATCTGTTACCGCATTCTCCGATCCGATGCCTTCAGCGTGCTGCGAACCTTGGTCAGCGCGACGGATGAAAGGCTGGTGAAGGCATTGCGCTATATCGAGACCCATGCGGAACGACCGGATCTGACGGTTGCGGAGATCGCCAGCGAGGTTGCAATGAGCCCCTCTCATTTTGCGCATGGATTTACTGCCCTGTTCGCTCAAGCGCCGCTTCAATACCGCAAGCAGATACGCCTCGACCGGGCTCGCCAGCATCTTCTGATGTCAGACACCAGCGTGGCGCGTGCGGCCGAGATCGCCGGTTATGCCAGCACGTCTCACTTCACACGCGAGTTCAAGTCCGCTTTCGGCATGGCACCGCGTCAATATGCGGACGCTCTGAACAAACCCGTCAAGCACGACACCTGAACCTTTCCGCAGGATCAGGCAGGCGTTCAGCAGGAACGGATCTGTCGCTGTCTCCTCGCCCGCCTTATCCCGACACGGCAATACACAGCCAACGCGGAAGGGACCATTCATGGCCATCAAAGTTGTCGTACACTTCAAGGCACTCAAGGACCGGCAAGGCGCATTTGAAACCATCATGCGATCCGTCGCGACCGATCTTCCGGGCGTAGCCGGATGTCAGGGCGTCGAGGTTCTGAGACATGAGGAGGATGCATGCCGGTTTACACTGGTCGAAACCTGGCAGAGCGAGGCAATCCACAAGGCGCATATTGACGGACTGGTTGCCGAGGGAACCTGGGCCACGATTGCGGGCCATCTCGCAGAAGATCCTGAGAGCGGATATTTCCGGGCGCTCTAGGGTGTGGCCGCCTCATCAGGCGGCCGCTTCTCGCCTGCCTTCACCCATGCAATGACCAGTTCATAGAATACCGCAAGGATAACCGGGCCGAGAAACAGACCGATCAGGCCATAAGCGATAGTGCCACCGAGCACGCCGATCAGGATCACCAGCATCGGCACATCGAGGCCTCTGGACATCAGGATCGGCCGCAAGACATTGTCGATGAGCATCACCGGCACCATCAGCACGGTGAACAGGAGCGCCGGCACCAGATCCCAGGAGCTCCACGCCCAGATGATGGTTGGAATAATCACCAGCGCGGGACCGATCTGAACGATACACAGGATCAGGGCCACGAAGGTCAGGACACCGGCAAGCGGCACGGAAAACACGATCAATACGGTGCCTGTCAGCAGACCCTGGACAACGGCGACACCGACGACACCACGCGAGACATTGCGGATGGTAGCGCCGGCCAGATCGACAAATTCAGATCCTCGCGGAGCGATGATCCGGTCGGCAAACATCTTGATGCCTTTCGCGAGGGCAGGCGCTGGAACAAACAGGCAGCCTGACAGAACGATGGAGACAACGAAGAACAGAACGCTGCCACTCAACGATGCCAGAACCCCGAGGATGCGGCTGCCGGCAGGCACAAGTGTCGGTCCAACCTTGGCAAACACCTGTTCCAGACCCTGGCCGGCAAGATGCCAGATACCCGAAATCTTTGCGCCGATGACTGGCAAACCGGCAAGTTTCTCCGGCAACGGCGGCAGCTTGAGCACGCCGTTGGCAACGCCGTGGTACCATCCCTGAAGCGTGTCGACGAGACTGACGACCAGCACGGCCACGGGGCCGATGACGATCGCCAGGCAGCAGAGCGTGATCAGGACCGCGGCCAGGACATTGCGTCCGCCGAGCTTGGCCGAGAGCCAGTCGAAGACAGGATAGAGCGCAACGGTCAGCACCACCGCCCAGACCAGAAACAGAAAGAACGGCGCCACGAGCTGAAGCGAGAAATATGCAAAAAGCCCCAGAACGCCCAGACGAATGGCGACGTCGATGACCTTTGCATCCAGTGTCGGGTCCGGTTTCACAACTGTTTCCACCCGTGGTGTGGATGAGGGTACTTCTGTCATATCCGCCTGCCCTAACAGTCTGAAAAATCTGCAGACTCGAGAATAGCGGCGGTGGCGGCAATCGCCAGCGGAAAGTGCGCGGATCTGCGGTTTCCATCGACAGCACACGGAGGTGCCCACAGACAACAAAAGTGGTGCCTGAACGACGTAACCCGTCCAGGCGGAAGCCGACAGCCATCCGCTTTGAGCGGTTGCCCTAATCCTTGCGGAAGATCACGCCGGCAAGCCAACCGGTAAAAATGGCCAGGGAGACGGCAAGAAGGCCATAGAAGAAGGGGTAGGTCTGGGCCAATTCGAAAGTGACCTGTTCGAAGCCGCTTTTGGCGACCGCCAGCGTCTGCTCCGTCCGGGCCACCACCTCGCCATGGAAGAAGAGGAAGCTTTTCACCTTGTAGTCGCCCACCGGGATGTTGGCCGGCAGGGGAATATTGGTTCTGAACATCGTGTCGGTCAGAAAGGTGATCGAGGTTTGCTGTTCCGAGTAAAGACCCATCTGCTCCCGCAGCCGGACGAAGGCGCGGCGAAAATCATCCCTGTCGGACAGCGCTACATTGGAAACGCCCGAGACAGCCAGGTTGATGTGGTTGAGCCCGATGCCAAGATCGTCAAGAACCGTGCGGTCCGCAAGGTTGCCG
Source organism: Roseibium sp. LAB1 (assembly GCF_054658235.1). Classification (NCBI taxonomy): domain Bacteria; kingdom Pseudomonadati; phylum Pseudomonadota; class Alphaproteobacteria; order Hyphomicrobiales; family Stappiaceae; genus Roseibium; species Roseibium sp. LAB1. The sequence goes on from NZ_BAAGIB010000002.1 coordinate 773,189, forward strand.
ATATTGATGGTGCTGGCGACGGCATAGTAGGAAGGAACGTGCTGAAACCGCTCGGCTTCCCGGTTCACCCAAACACCCAGAAACCGGCCCTTGCGCCGCGTGGTGATGTCCTGTGGCGGGCCCTCGACAACGATCGCAAGTTCATATCCGCTCGGGTCGTTGGGCTGGCGCTCGATATTGCTGGCCTGGCCGAAAATGACGATTTCAGTGCCTGTGAAATTCGACTGGATTGAAATCAGATCCGACGACAGGGACGTCACCAGTTCCTGGCCGGGCCGGCTCTGGGCAGCTGCGCCCGTTGCCAGACCAAGGACAATCGACAGAAGCAGGATCAGACGGCTCATGCCCCCGCTCCCTTCCGGATCGCGATGGAATAGAAGTCGTCCGGTGTCAGCAGGAGATCGACTGCAAAGCGCAAGCCGACAGCCAGCACGAGCAGGGCCAGCAGCAGGCGCAATTGATCGCCGCGCAGGTTCTGCCCCATGCGTGCCCCGAACTGGGCGCCGATAACACCGCCGACCATCAGTGTCATGGCCAGAACGATATCGACTGTCTTGGTGCCCATGGAATGGAACACGGTGGCGGCTGCCATCGTGAACAGGATCTGGAACAGGGAAGTACCGATCACGATGCTGGTGGGCACACGCAGCAGATAGATCAGCGCCGGAACCATCATGAAGCCGCCGCCGATACCAAGGATGGTGCCGAGAAAACCAATGATCGCGCCGAGCCCGACAACCGGAATGACACTGACATAAAGCTTGGAACGGCGGAAACGCACCTTGAGCGGCAGGCCGTGGATCCAGTTATGTTGGCCGGGTTTTCGCGCTTTCGGCGCAACGCCGGACTTGCGCCGACGGATGGCGCGAATGGATTCGAACAGCATCAGGCCGCCGATGGCGCCGAGGAACGTCACATAGGACAGCGAAATCACGACATCCAGCTGTCCGATGGACTGCAGAACCTCGAACAATATGACACCGACAAGCGACCCCATGACACCGCCGCAAAGCAGGATCGTGCCAAGCTTCAAGTCGATGGCCTTTCGGCGCCAGTAGGTGACTACCGCCGATGATGACGAGGCCACGACCTGGGTCGTGACAGTGGCCACAGAGACCGCAGGAGGAATGCCCGAGAAGATCAGAAGAGGTGTCAGCAGGAAGCCACCGCCGATACCGAACAGCCCCGAGAGAAACCCCACGGCGCCGCCCATGCCGAATATCACGAAGATATTCACCGGAATCTCGGCTATGGGCAGGTATAATTGCACGGGATCAACCGGAAAACTGCAGAAAAGACTGCGTAAAGATTACGATGAAATGGTTAAAGACCTGTACCCTCCGGCATGTCAACCAACCAGCGGACCGGTTTGGTTCGCTTCGCCGATTTTAGACCAGTTCCGGGCGGATTTCGACAAATCCGTTGCGAATATATCCCGCCATCAGATCCACCTCTTCCAACACCGCCTTTTGGCTCACGGCTCCAACATTTGACGGTCGTCTGGACGGTCCTGGCTTGGCGAGGATCCAAGGCCAACTGCAATTGCAATGCTGCCAGCCCGCCATGCAAAACGCCCAACCGGGCAGTCAGCCTGGTTGGGCGTTTTTTCTTTCTGCAAATCGGCAAAACTCACGCCATTTCCGCTGGCTCAGCGAATGACTGGCCTAGATCGCCTGGCTTTTCAGTTCGTCCAGCAGACGGCGGTCCACTTCTCCGGTTTCCGGCATTCCGAGGCTGCGCTGGAAAGCGCGGATTGCACTGCGCGTGCGCGGCCCCATCTGACCGTCCGGCGTACCGGTGTCAAAGCCGAGATAGTTCAGCTTGTCCTGGGCTTCCTTGACCATGGCCGTGTTGTCGGGAGCCTGGATCGATGCCTTTTCCGCCGGCAGCGAGGCGCTGTCCACCCAACCCGGTTCCATCGTCACCTTGTTGGCTGCCGCGTTCGGTGTCTTCAGTTTGAAGTTCTCGACTGCAAGCCGGGCATTGGCCAGGGTTTCCTGATCCATCATGTTGGCAACGTCGTCGCGGCGCTTGGCAGCTTCCGGATCGCCTTGATCGGCCGCGATCGCGAACCACTTGTAGCTGGCGACCAGATCCTTATCGACACCGATACCACCGGCATAGAGGATGCCCAGATTGAACAGGCTGTCCTTGACGCCGTAATTGGCAGCTTCCTCGAACCATTTTGCAGCAGCGGCATAATCAGGCTGGTCTCCGCCACCTTCCGCAAACAGAACCGCGAGATTGTGCATGGCCTTCGCGTTGCCGGCTTCTGCTGCCTTGGAATACCAGGCCTTGGCTTTCGGCAAATCCTTGTCGACGCCGCGGCCTTTCTCGTAAAGGCTTGCGAGCCTGTACTGCGCCGGAGCCAGGCCCTTGTCGGCCGCTTTCTGATACCAGACCGCCGCCTTGGACAGATCCGCCGGTACACCACTGCCTTCGGTGTATTTCACACCCACGAGGAACTCGGCAGCCGCATTGCCGCTGGCAGCCGCGCTGCGCAGAGCCATTGGACCGACGCCTTCAGGCGGCAGGTTGGCAAGAAGACTTGCAGGAGCGCCAGCTTCGCTTGCCGGCTGGAAACCGGATACAGTGCCTTCACCCGCTTCACCGAAGCTGCTGGCAACGCCCGCAGGCGGTGCAAAGGCGAGTTCGGTTTCAGGAGCAAGAGGCCCGGAAGCAGACGCGGCCTGAACGCTATTGCTTTCTGTCACCGGCGCCGACAGGTTCGGAGCGGACTGTGCTGTCCCGGTTGGAGCTGAGGAAGCAACCGCCACAGCCGGTGCTTCCGGCGTCATTGCGTCACCGGCCTCTTCCGGCAGAGCGCTGCCAGGTCCGGCGTCTCCCGATCCGACACCCCGGCTTTCGGCAAGGGCAACCTCGCTCGCAACTTCAGCCTCCGGCAGAAACTCGGACTGTGCCGGGCCGGCATCGGCCATTTCCGGCGCTGGAATGGCTTCGACGGTTTCCGGCGTGTTGGCGGCAAGCTGATCGGCCTCTTCCGGACCACCGGTCGCCAGGCGGAAGACCTGCAGGGTTCCGATCAACAGGACAACGGCGGCGGCAGTATAGAGGATGGCGCGGCGACGGCCGCTGGAGGACTGCGGGGCTTCCGGTGCCGGGCGGTCGCCCGGCAGAACAGTCGAATCCTGGGTTTCGAACGCCTGGTCGGCAACGTCCTCGGCATTCAGCTCCAGATCTTCGACTGGTTCGACCTTGTCTTCTTTTGCGGCAGACTTGTCGCGCTTGAGAACGTTCCGAAGCCAGCCGACGCGCGCCTTGCCACGTTCTTCATCGGCCTCTTCCGGCTCCTCATTCACCTTCTGCCGTTTTTCCAGCTGGGCGGCTTCTGCAGAGGCTGCCTGTGCGGCACGGCGGGCTGCCGCAATGAAGTCGGCCTTACGGTCACGCGTCCGGTCGTCCGCACGCGGTGCCTGAGCGGCATCGTTCGGCAGTTGTCCGTCTTCCGGTTTCCTGGACTGGGGAGCCTTGGAGAACAGCGGAGCAGGTTCATCGACCTTGATCGGCGAGAAGCCGGCAGCCGATGCTGACGGTGCATCGCCGAACTGTTCGGCACGTTCCAGGTTGTCCAGGCGCTCGGTCAGGGATCCGAGAACCGATTTGACACCGTCAAAAGTGTTCCGGGTCCGCTCGTCGCTGCCTTCAGCGGCATCGAGCAACCGCTTCAGATCGGACTGAAGCTCCGTGATGGCCTGGTCATACTGGCCGCTTTTCGCTGCCGGTGCGCTTTCAATGGCTTCCCTGGCAGCTTCACGGGCGATCCCCGCAACGTCGGAACGGGTTTGTTCCAGACCTTTTTCGATCCGCTCCAGAAACGGCGAGAACTGCTCGATGCTGAATGCCCGGGACGATGTGCTTTCGATCTGCTCCGCGAGCGCGGCAACCTTGGCACCCAGTTGCTCGAAGCGGCTGTCGTCGGTGACTTCAGCTCCCTTCGACACGATCTGTGCCAGATCGGCGATCCGTTGCTCCAGAGCTTCGGTCGAAGCAGGTGCGGAAACGCTGGCGCGCATGGACCCGATTTCCGCTCGAAGCTTGTCGAGATCGGATGTGGTGACCGTGTCCTTCGGCTGGTCCAGGCGCGTTGTAAGGTCGTTCAAACGTTCCTGCAGCTGGGAAAGGAATTTGGTGTCCGGGGTCGTGCCCCCGGCCCGCATGGCTGCCGCATCCAGAACGGGCACTGGGCGCGCCGACTTCTTTTCGATGGCGTCAATCTTGCCGGAAATCAGCTCCAGGCGCTCTTCCAGCGCTGCGAAGGCTCCCGTGTCCGCAGAAGGCAGCGGACCGGCCTGCTCCATCCGCTCGAGGCGGTCGACGATATCATTGAGACGCCGGTCGACCTGACCCAGTTGCTGGGTATCGACCGGAGCTGCGCGGTCGTCGGCCATCATGCCGACAATGTCTTCAAGCCGTCCCTGCAGCCTGGAAATCGTTTCCGGCTCGGGCATGCGCTGTTCCATGGCGGACAGGCGGCTGTCCAGACCACGCTGTTCGCGTGCCAGCACTTCCAGATCGTCCAGACGGCTGGACACGAATTTCATCCGGTCGTCGATGCCCTCGACAAGGCCCTTGATGTCGATCTGCTCGACGAAGCCGCGTACTTCACGCAACTCTGCCCGGAGCGGTTCGATTTCGGCATGCCCCTTGCGTTGCAGCAGCTCTTCCATGCGCTCGGCAATGCTGACGACCCGGTCTTCCAGCACGATCATGTGCTCGGAACGCGGCAGAGCGGCGAAGGCGTCCTCAATTTCGTTGAGACGAGCCGTCACGCCGCTCAGGACACGGGGGTCGACCGAGGCTCGGGACAGTTCGTCGAGGCGTTGCAGAATGTGGGCATAACCATGCTCGAGGGTCTGCAAGGCCCCTTCCACATTCGTGCGGCCAACCATGTCTTTCAGATCCGCGACTTCCTTGCGGATATCACGGGCAAGCTGATCGTTCTTCTTGTCGGCGCGCAGACGCTCGACCATGTCGGACAGGCGGCGCAGTTCGGCGTTCTGCCGGTTCACCGTCTCATTGGTGCCACGTGACAGGCCGCCAAGCGCCTCGCGCAACGAGCCAAGTTCGTCGCGCACCTGGTTGAAGGCCTGTTCCTGAGGCGCTCTCAGGGCGTCGATACGGCGGCCAAGATCCTTGTAGATATGCATGGACGCATCGCTTCTGCCGCGGACGTCCCGGTCACGCTGGCGGACCGGCTGCGCGGCATAGTCAGCCGCGTAGGCGTCGTCCTCGTCATAATAGGGATCTTCGGCCGGCAGATTGTCGATTGCGTATCTGCCAGGACGCGGCCGCGATTTCGATGCGGAGCGAAGCGGCTCATCCCGATAGTCCGAGTGATGCGCCTGGCGATAATCTTCCCTCGGGTCCGGTCTTGCCAGTCCCTGAACCTGTTCGTCCAGACGGTCCAGTGCCCCCATGACTTCATCAATGCCCGGTTCCCTGCGCGGTGCTCTGCCGTGCGAAACAGGCTGGCGCGGCTCGGGCCGGCGTGGCTCGGGTCTGCGGGGTTCGGAACTGCGTGGTTCCGGCCGGTGGGCCTCGGTCTGGTCGGCCAGCAACCGGTCCAGTTCGTCGGCCACGGCGTCCAGATCATCGTCCCGCTCCTCGGAGGGATAACGGTCGTGTCCGCCGAGCGCCGTTGCAGTGCGCGTCAACCGTTCGATCCGGTTTCGCGCCGGCTCGCGGCGTGGTGCATCGTAAAAGTCGTCGCCTTCATACGCATCACGGCCGCGGCGTCCTGCCTCGTTTTTCTTCCAAGCCGGCATCTCTTGACCCTGGGCTGACGGTCATTCAGACCGCTGATGGAGCAGGCTGCACCAAGTTTCCGTCGGGGACGGGACAGGCGCAGCGTTTTGAAAGACTTTGGCGTTTTAGGGTAAACAGGCCGTTAATTGGGCTTGCTAAATGCGAAAACCGACTGTTTTCGAATGAAAATCCGCTGTTCACAGGATCAGGGTGACGCGAATCGGCAAACGCTGCGTTAACGAATTTTCTGCCTGTGACCTTCCGTGACTGGACCTTAACGCAAACGTAAGCTAAACAGTGCGCAAGAAACCGGCTGAGCCACTGTGCACACAACCGCATCGCCTGCGAACGCAACGGAGATCATGTCTTCGGCGCGGGTTTCGAAAACTGCATAACATCAACGATGAGCCGGACAACGGCTGGAAAACGAGAACAAACTGCTATGAGCGAAGCTCTTTCGATCCTTAATGAAGACGATCTTGTGGACGTCGTGTCCGCAACCGACGACAGCACCAAGAAAACCCAGTTCACCATCGGCGACCTGGCGAAAGAATTCGATTGCACTCTGCGTACGCTGCGCTTTTACGAAGACAAGGGTTTGCTCAACCCGAAGCGTGACGGCCTGAACCGAGTGTACAACCGTCGCGACCGCGCCCGCCTGAAGCTGGTGCTGATGGGCAAACGCGTCGGCTTTTCCCTGTCGGAAATCCGCGACATGCTCGATCTCTACGACCTGCGCGACGGTCAGGTGACCCAACTGCGCGTCGCCCTGTCCAAGTTCAACGAGCAGATCGCCGTTCTGGAAGATCAGCGCAAAGACATCGAACAGGCCATCGAGGAACTGTCGCGCACCGTCGAGATCGTCTCCGGCATGCTGAAGCACAAGGAAGCGGAAGAGGCATAAGCCCTCCCCTTTCAGCTACAGAGTTTTTTGAAACCGCCGGCGGCAACGCCGGCGGTTTTCGTTTGTGGAACCGCCACTTCACACGTATTGCGGGAAGCTACGCTATTTTCCAAAACTGGCGAATGTCGTCAAAAATACGCCTCCACAACACGAATTCGTGTCCCTGACCTGCGGGAATCATTCCCATCAGCATGTTTTAGGCGTATTTTTTTGCCACCCCTTCCGTTGGGATACCACTTGCCGACAAAAAACATACCGCGTATACAGGCCTCAAGGTGACGTTTACGGAAACGTAAGGTCCAAACATAACCGGCAAATCTGGGAGGATTTCCATGCCGAGCTATACCGCTCCCGTCGATGACACGCTTTTCCTGCTGAAGGACGTATTCGGATACGACCGCTATTCCAACCTGCCGGGCTTTGCCGATGCGCCGCTCGATCTGGTGGAAGCGATCCTGCGCGAAGGGGGCAAGTTCGCGGAAGAAGTTCTCCAGCCGTTGAACCAGACGGGCGACAGCGAAGGCTGCACGCGCAATGACGACGGCACCGTCACCACACCAAAAGGATTTCTGAAAGCCTACAAGGCCTTTTGCGAAAACGGCTGGGGCACGCTGTCGGCAGACCCGGAGTATGGCGGACAGGGCTTGCCGCACACGCTGACCACCGTCTTCAACGAATTTGCCTCATCCGCAAACATGGCCTTCTCCATGTATCCGGGCCTGACCGCGGGCGCCGTTGCCGCCCTGACCATCCACGGCACCGACGAGCAGAAACAGAAATATCTTCCCAACATGATCGCCGGTACCTGGACCGGCACCATGAATCTGACGGAACCCCATTGCGGAACGGATCTCGGCCTCATCCGCACCAAGGCGGTGCCGCAGACCGACGGCTCCTACAAGATTACCGGCACCAAGATATTCATCTCCGCCGGTCAGCACGACATGGCGGACAATATCATCCATCTGGTGCTGGCCCGCATTGAAGGCGCACCGGAAGGAACCAAGGGCATTTCCCTGTTTGTCGTGCCGCGCAACGCGATCGGCGACGATGGTTCGGTCGGTGACAACAACGGCGTTTCCTGCGGCTCCATCGAGCACAAGATGGGCATTCATGGCAACGCGACCTGCGTCATGAACTACGACGATGCCACCGGGTGGCTGGTCGGCGAGGAGAACAAGGGCCTGCGCGCCATGTTCACCATGATGAACGAAGCCCGCCTTGGCGTTGCCGTACAGGGCCTTTCCCAGTCGGAAGTCGCCTATCAGAATGCCGCCACCTATGCCAAGGACCGCATTCAGGGCCGTTCGCTCACCGGACCGAAAAGCCCGGACAAGCCTGCCGACCCGATCATCGTGCATCCGGACGTGCGCCGCACCTTGATGCAAATTCGCTCCTTCAACGAAGCCGCCCGGGCCCTTGTCATCTGGACCGCGCTCCACGGCGATGTCTCGCACCGCTCCGACGACGAGAAGTCCAAGCAGTTCTCCGACGACATGATGGGCCTGATGACCCCGGTGCTGAAAGGCGTTCTGACCGACACCGGCTTCGCCAATGCGGTCAATGCCCAGCAACTTTACGGCGGACATGGGTACATCGGCGAATGGGGCATGGAACAGTTCGTTCGCGATGCCCGTATCGCCATGATCTATGAAGGCGCCAACGGCATCCAGGCCCTGGACCTCGTCGGCCGCAAGCTGCCGGCGAACGGTGGCCGCGCGGTCATGAGTTTCTTCAACGAGGTCAATACCTTCCTGAAGGACAACAAGGACGATGAAGCCCTTGCCGCCTTCACCGGTCCGCTGAAGAAAGGCATGGACGATCTTCAGGCCGCGACCATGTGGTTCATGAACAACGCGATGAAGAACCCGGACAATGCCGGTGCGGGTTCTGTCGACTACATGCACCTCTTCGGTCTTGTCGCCCTTGGCTACATGTGGGCAAAGATCGCCAAGACCATTCAGGAAAAGATCGCCGATAGTGCCGGCGACAAGGCAGACTGGCTGGAAACCAAACTCACCTTCGGCCGTTTTTTCATGGAACGCACCCTTCCGGAAACGGCCGCGCACCTCGCCCGGATTTCCTCCGGCTCCGAAACCATGATGTCGGTTGCCGCGGACGCCTTTTGAGGCGTCCGGGGACTGGCTTGCTGATGGCGGAAATTTGAGCCCGCAAATCGAAACCGGCGGCTATAGTCGCGTTCCAATTTGATTTGCGAGGGGATTTTCAAGTTATGGCTGAATACGTTCTTCACTGCATGGCCCAGTCGGGGCACTCCTACAAGGTGGCCCTGATGCTGGAACTTTGCGGCGCCGACTGGAAGCCGGAATGGGTCGACTTCTTCAACGGGGCGACCCGTACGGACGAATTCAGGGACACGCTGAACGAAATGGGAGAAGTCCCCGTGCTCGTTCACGGAGACGACATCCTGACCCAGTCCGCCGTCATCATGGACGACCTGTCCGAGAAATTCGGTGCCTTCGGCTGGGAAAATGACGAAGAACGGCGGGAGATCCTGCGCTGGACAATCTTCGACAACCAGAAGGTTTCCGGCTTGCTCGGCCCGCTGCGGTTCCTGCGCACACTGATGAAGACCGGCGAAACGGACGTCGTCAAATGGCTCGACGGACGTTCGAAATCTGCTCTTGCCATCCTGGACAAGCATTTTGCCAAGAACGAGTTCGCCATTGGCAAGAAGCCGACCAGCGCGGATTTCTCGCTGTGCAGCTACCTCTTTTACGAAGGTGAGCTCGGGATCGATCTCGACGCTTATCCGAATGTCACCAAGTGGCTGGGGCGGATCAAGGCTCTGCCCGGCTGGAAACATCCTTACGACCTCATGCCCGGTCATCCCTTGCCGGACAAGACCTGAGGCGAATCCGATCTAGAGGAGGATCTGATGCCCGAAGCCTATATTTACGACCACGTGCGCACCCCGCGCGGACGCGGCAAGAAGGACGGTTCGCTGCACGAAGTGCCGGCCGTCCGCCTTGCGGCCACCGCGCTGGAGGCGATCCGCGACCGGAACGGTCTCGACACGACCCGGGTGGACGATGTTGTCCTGGGCTGCGTCGACCCTGTTGGGGAAGCCGGTGGCGACATTGCCCGTGCGGCGGTGTTTGCGGCCGGTTACGACAAATCGGTTCCGGGCATGCAGATCAACCGTTTCTGCGCGTCCGGTCTTGATGCGGTCAACATGGCTTCGGCCCAGGTCATGGCAGGCCAGCACAAGCTGGTTATCGCCGGCGGCGTGGAGAGCATGAGCCGTGTCGGTCTTGGCGCCTCCGGTGGTGCCTGGCCGATCGAGCCGCAAGTGGCCATTCCCTCCTATTTCATGCCTCAGGGCGTGTCGGCCGACCTGATTGCCACCAAATACGGCTTCTCGCGCGATGACTGCGATGCCTATGCAGTGGAAAGCCAGAAGCGTGCCGGCAAGTCCTGGGACGAGGGCCGCTTTGCCAAATCGGTGGTGCCGGTGAAGGACGTCAACGGCATCACCATCCTGGCCCGCGATGAGCACATGCGGCCGGAAACCGACATGCAGTCGCTTGCCTCGCTCAACCCCTCCTTCGAGATGATGGGCAACATGGGCGGCTTCGACGCGGTCGGTATTCAGGCTCATCCGGAAATCGAAAAGATCACCCACGTCCACCACGCGGGCAATTCGTCCGGCATTGTTGACGGGGCTGCCGCGGTCCTGATCGGTTCCAGCACCGCAGGCCGCTCCTCCGGCCTGAAGCCCCGCGCACGCATCAAGGCGTTCGCCAACATCGGGTCCGAACCGGCCCTGATGCTGACCGGCCCGGTGGATGTCACCGAAAAGCTTCTGAAAAACGCCAAGATGGACATCAGGGACATCGATCTCATCGAGATCAACGAGGCCTTTGCCTCGGTCGTTCTGCGCTACCAGCAGGCCTTCGATCTCGACATGGCAAAGGTCAACGTCAATGGCGGTGCGATTGCCATGGGCCATCCGCTGGGAGCTACCGGCGCCATGATCCTCGGCACCGTGCTCGACGAACTGGAGCGCCGCGATCTCAACACCGCCCTCGTTACGCTGTGTATCGGCGCGGGCATGGGCACGGCGACCATCATCGAGCGGGTCTGACCATGATCAGCAACATCGACAGGGAGTTCGCCCAGATCACCGACTATTGGTCTCCGCGTGTGGTGGCCGATGTCAACGCTCAGAGCGTCAAGATTGCGAAGCTGAAGGGCGAGTTCGTCTGGCACGACCACCAGGACGAAGACGAGCTGTTCTTCATCGTCAAGGGCAGTCTGACGATCCGTTACCGCGACCGGGACGACGTTGTTCTGAACGCCGGCGACATGCATGTCGTGCCCAAGGGTGTCGAGCACAATCCGCTCGCCGAAGACGAATGCTGGGTGATGCTGTTCGAACCCGCAGAGACCAAACACACCGGCGACGTTGTCGTCGACGGCACGAAGACGGCTGCGCAACAGCGCGCCCATCTGCAGTCGACCGGCGTCTGACCCGAGGAGGACCATCAAATGAGCTACAAGAATTTCACCGTTGAAACCGATGAGGACGGTTTTGCCCTGATCACCTGGGACATGCCGGAGAAATCGATGAACGTCATCGATCTGTCGGTCATGGACGAGCTGGATGCGATTGTCGATCAGGTTGCCGGAGACGAGGCTATCAAGGGCGCGGTGATCGCGTCCGGCAAATCCGCCTTTTCCGGAGGTGCCGACCTGACCATGCTGGAAGGCCTTCTGAAGGACTTCCACATCAAGCGCGGCAACGACGCGGAAGCGGCTGCCAAGGCGTTGTTCGAAGGATCACGCAAGCTGTCTCAGGTCTACCGGAAGCTGGAAACCTGCGGCAAACCCTTCGTGGCGGCGGTTGCCGGCACCTGCATGGGCGGCGGCACGGAGCTGGCGCTGGCCTGCCATGGCCGGGTTGTCGATGAGGGTCTGAAAATGGGTCTGCCGGAAGTCAAGGTTGGCCTCTTCCCGGGCGCCGGTGGCACGCAGCGCGTCATGCGCATGACCGACGGCCAGCAGGGCATGCAATTCCTGCTGCAGGGTCGCACGCTGCGGGCCCCGCAGGCCAAGCAGATGAAACTGGTGGATGAGGTCGCGCCGACCAGGAAACTGATCGCCGCTGCCAAGAAGATGCTGAAAGCCGGTCTCGACCCCGTGAAGGACTGGGACAAGAAGGGCTACAAGCTACCGAACGGCAAGGTCTATTCACCGGCCGGCTTCCAGTTCTGGCCGGCTGCCAACGCCATCTATCGCCGCGAGACCTATGACAACTATCCGGGCGCCCGCTACCTGCTTCGTTCCGTCGTCGAAGGTCTGCAGTTGCCGATGGATCTCGCCCTTCAGGTGGAAAGCCGCTACTTCGCCAAGGTGCTGCAAACCCCGGAAGCAGCCAACATGATCCGCTCTCTGTTCGTCTCCATGCAGGAGCTGAACAAGCTGGCCCGCCGCCCGGTGGACCAGCGGCCCAACAAGATCCGCAAGATCGGTATTCTGGGTGCCGGGTTCATGGGCGCCGGCATTGCCTATGTCACGGCACAGGCAGGGATCGACGTCGTCCTGATCGACCGCAGCCAGGAGGCCGCCGACAAGGGCAAGGCCCATTCCGAAGAGCTGATCACCAAGGCCATCAAGCGTGGCCGGGCAAGCGAGGAGCAGAAGGAAAAGCTGCTGTCGAAGATCACCGCGACCGTCGATTACGAGGCCCTTGCCGATTGCGATCTTGTGATCGAAGCCGTGTTCGAGGACCGCGAGATCAAGAAAGCCGTGACGGAGCAGGCCGAGGCAGTGATGAAGTCCCGCGCCATCTACGCTTCCAACACCTCGACGCTGCCGATCACCTCCCTGGCGCAGGCATCCAAGCGGCCGAAGAACTTCATAGGCATTCACTTCTTCTCGCCTGTCGACAAGATGATGCTGGTGGAAGTGATCCTCGGCAAACGCACGTCCGACCGCGCGCTTGCCATGGCCCTTGACTATATCAAGGCCATCAAGAAGACCCCGATCGTCGTCAATGACAGCCGTGGCTTCTACACCTCGCGCGTTGTCATGACCTATATCCGCGAAGGGCTGATGATGCTGGCGGACGGTGTTCCGGCTGCCATGATCGAAAATGCCGGAAAGATGGCCGGCATGCCTGTCGGACCGCTGTCGCTCGGCGACGAGGTTGCGCTGGATCTTGCCTGGAAGATCGTGTCCGCCACCCGGAAGGACCTCGGCGTCAAATATGTCGAAGGCCCGCTCGACAACATTCTGGAAGAGATGGTCGTCAAGCAGGAGCGCTTCGGCCGCAAGAACGGCAAGGGCTTCTACGACTACAAAGGCAAGGACAAGAGCCTGTGGCCCGGCATTCCGGAAGTGACGGGACAGCCGAAACCCGCCGAGAGCTTCAACATCGAAGAGCTCAAACAGCGGCTTCTGGTGATGCAGGCACTCGAAACCGCCCGCATCTTCGAGGAGAAGTGCCTGACGGATGTGCGTGAAGCCGATGTCGGTTCGATCCTTGGCTTCGGCTTTGCTCCCTACACCGGAGGCACACTCAGCTACATCGACATGATGGGGACACCTGCCTTCGTCGACTTGTGCAAGAAGTTCACTCGCAAATGGGGACCGCGCTTCAAGCCCAACAAGCTGCTCAAGGACATGGCCAAGGAAAACGAAACCTTCTATGGCAAGTTTCCGCCAAAGACGGAAGCCAAGGTCCAGGACGCCGCCTGATCACGATCCGATGCCGCTCCCTGACCGGAGCGGCATCGCCACATTGGGCCGATGGAGCCCGTCCTTTGTTAGCATTTTACGACAAAACTTGATCCTGCATGACTTGTCATGCACAGTTCTGCCTCGAATACGGCATGGGCAGGCTGGAGAAACGAATGCCGCTTGAAGGCGAATGGGCGCGCTCCGATGTCTTCCGCGTTTTGCGCGACATCTGTTCGAAGGCCGATCTGGACTGGCCACATATGGCCAGGGTCTACGACTTCGATCTCGGCACTCTGGACGATCCACAGGGCACGGTTCCGATTCCAGCCTGGCACGCCGTTTTTGAGCATGTTGCCGATGCTCTGGACGACGACGCCGCCTTGTTCGATATTTTCAACACCATCGACATCGGCTGTTTTTCCATCTTCGACTATCTGTTTGCCTGTGCCCCGTCGCTCAGGGAAGCCTGTCAGGCCTGGGTCAGGTTCAGCCCGATCAGGACCAACGCCTACCGGTTGATATTCGAGGAGGACGAGACTGGCGGCTATGTCGAATGGCCCATTCTGGAAGGACGCGGGGAATGGCGGCAGAACATGTTTGCGCGCATTGGCTGGGCAACCCAGCAGATTGAACACGCGCTTGACATGAAGGTGCCTCCGATCCTGATCGAGCTTGCAACGGCGCAGCCACGGTGCACTTCCAACTTTCAGAAAAAATATCAGGGCCGGATCAAATTCGGTGCGTCGCGCAACAGGATTTCCTTCCCGCGCTCGCTGCTCTCCCGTCGCCTCCAGCGCCATGATGCCCATCTTTACGAGATCATTCTCACATCCGCCAACGCGGAACTGAAGAGGTTCGGCCAGCAGGAATCACCCCTGTCGCGGATTGCCAATGAAGTCGCCGCCAACCTGTCGACCGGTGCCTGCACCTTGCCGCAGATCTCCTCCAAACTCGGCATGTCCCAGCGCGCGGTTCAACGGCTTCTGGAAAAGGAAGGCACCAGCTTCCGCCAGCTCAGCGAAGAGATCCGACGATCTGCCGCCGAACGATATCTTCTGGGAACGGATCTCCCGATGAAGGAGATCGCCTATCTCCTGGGCTTTTCGGAACTGAGCACGTTTTCAAGGGCCGTCAAGACTTGGTTCGGCATCTCGCCCAAGAAGGTCCGGGACGCGCCACGCTCCAGACCTCGCTCTGCAAATCTGTCGGCGCCACGGCGAGAGCAACCGGACAGGCGGCCCCAGGGAGCAGCAGCCTCCTCCACGTCCCGGAAATCCTCAGCCGCGAAGCAAGATCACGGCAAGCCTCTCATGAAGGGCCAGTTCAACTGAAAAACCGGTTTATTTGGAGAATTGCGGCACGGTGGCGAATTCGGGCTTACACCACCGTGCCAGAGAACGTTTCATTTGCCGGTGATATCGTCGAGGCTTTTCGACAGACACCACCAATGCCGCCGCCGGCTGTCCATTCAATACCTTGAATGACAGGTCAGGTCGATGGCGGCTGGCCCATCCCGCAATGTGCGCGCCTTATCTGCCAGTCCAGCATCAAGGCTGGTCCGGCGGCTGTCTTTCACCGCAGGTAGAGGAAGGCAGATCGCAAGCGGGTGTGGGTGGTCGCAAACGATCAAGATGCACATTCCTGAAAGTTTGATACGCTACCCCTGCTCCGGTGTCATTGGCAGGAAACGAACAGAACTTAACGAATTACGGCACCAGGTTTATTTAATAAGAAAATTTATGAACCGCCCCGGAACCGTCCAGAAGACCTGCCATGATTTTCTGGCCTCATTGTAATCGGCTCCGAATATTCCTAACTTCTGGCCAGGATTGCCACCAACGTCATGCAGGAGACCCATATGTCCGACACCGGCCTGAGCCGTTTTCTTGGAGGCTCGCCAGCCCAGGTGCTTTTGCGGCTTGTGTTTCTGTCGTTCGTTGTCGGCATTATCCTGTCCGCGTTGAACCTAGACCCGCTTGACCTTGTCACCATGGCAATCGATTTTGTCGAACGGCTCTGGAACATGGGCTTCAACGCACTCGGACGCCTGGGCAAGTACCTGGTGATCGGCGCAATGGTTGTCGTCCCGATCTGGCTGGTTACACGTATCCTCTCCATGGGACGCGACCGCTAGGGGCAGCTTAACGCTCCGTCCTGCCTTGAGCGTACACGCAACCTCAACGCGAAAATTAACGCTTTCTTAATCATGATTAACCGACACTGGCGGGGCCTCCCCGAGCCTGGAAGGGCCCCCCCATGTCTGCCATCGCAACGTCGAAATTCTCCGCCCCCTTTCAAGCCAACTCGCGCTCTAGCACTCTTGCGAGCAATCGCACGGGTTCGCTCGCGACCGCGCAAACCCTGACAACCTTCCTGGGTGCCAGCGGCTCCGCGGACGCCGAGGACAAGGCAAAATCCCTGTTCGAGACCTACAAGGACTCCGTTGAGCTCAACAACAGCCTTTCCCGGTCAGTGGAAGCCAACAAGGATGCGTTGCGCAGCCAGAAGATCAACAAGGCCAAGGAGCGTATCGAACGGCTCAAGGAAATGCTTCGGTTCGCAACGCCGGAGCAGGCCAAGCGGCTGCTCAAGGAGCTGAAACAGATCTCCAAGGAGTTCAAATCCGCTTCACAGGACCTGAAATCGGCAGGACAGAGCCTGAGCGGTGGGCTATCGGGGCCAAGCGCTCTTGCGGGTATGTCAAACGTCACCGGCGCGGCAGCCGTCACCGCAGGCGCGGGACTGCAAGTTGCCGGGACGCAGGCACCGGTTACGGCCATGGACGCGACCACAAGCATTTCCCAGGCGAACGTGACAGCCCCCGCATCCGAAGCAGACGCAGCGTCTCTGGCTTCGGAAAACCAGGTCACAGACGCCAGCCCGACAGGTCAAGACCAAGCAGGCCAAAGTCAAAACGGTGAGGAAAAGGATGGCACCTCCCCTGAGGAGCAAGGGTCCAAGAGCTGGCAGGAAGACCTCAAGGCAGCCATTCTCACCTACACGGAGCGGCAACAGGAAACGGACATAGCCCATGCCGCAAGCCGCAGGTCGGGGCTTCAGGGCGACAAGGAAGCCCTTGCCAAGATTGCAGCCGACATCAAGTCGCTTGCTGCACAGATCGAACGTCTGCTCAAGCGTGACAACCGCGAGTCCAAAAAAGACCTGAAAGATGTCCGCGACGACCTGAAGGACGGCATCAAGGCACTGAGGGACTCAAACTTCAGCGCACAACCGGAAACACCTTCGACCGTTGCCACTGGCAGTACGGACGCTGTTTCAGTGGCAAACGTTTCCGCAAATGTTTCCGTACAGATATCGGATATCGTGGTTTGACACCTTGCACTAGCGTGCCGACAGTTCTTGATCCGCCGCAGACGACGCCTCCTCCACCAGCACTGCCCTCGCTGTTCGATGCAGCGTGAGATGACGGTCGGCCAGTTCATCGATGTCCGTTGAATAGCCTCCGCCCAGAACGCCGGCCAGCGACACCCCCGCTCTTCTCACCGTTTCGATGACATAGCGGTCACGCCGGCGCAGACCATCACGGGACAGCGACAGCCTGCCGAGACGGTCGCCCGAATAGGGATCGACACCAGCATTGAAGAAGACGATGTCCCAAGGCCCCTGGCTCAGAAGGTCTGGCAGCACCTCCTCCAGAACAGCAAGATAGACTTCGTCTCCCGTGCCATCGGCAAGGCCAATGTCGAGATGAGAGGGAACCTTGCGCACCGGGTAGTTCTTTTCCGAATGAAGCGAGAACGCGAAGACATCCGGATCACCTTGAAAAATATCCGCGGTACCGTCTCCCTGGTGGACATCCAGGTCGATCACCAATGCCTTTCTAATGGCCCCGTCCGCCTGCAACACCTTGATGGCAACAGCAACGTCGTTGAAGACGCAGAACCCAGCCCCATGTGCCCGCCGGGCGTGATGACTTCCTCCGGCGGTGTTGCAGGCAATACCGTGCTCCAGTGCAAGATATCCCGTCAGCACGGTCCCACCCGTTGCACAGCGTGCGCGAAGGGCAATGTCTTCGCGCATCGGAAACCCGATTTCCCGCGCCACTTTGTCCGGAACACGCGCGTTGAAGACCTGATCCACATAGGCAGGCTCATGCGCCAGCGCGACCCACTCGAAAGGGGCTGGACGAGGCCTGAAGAAGGGGCTGGTCCCCAACAGACCTTCCTGCCGTATCAGCGAGGCGACGGCACGAAACTTGTCCATCGGGAACCGGTGATTGGCGGGAAGATCGGCGCAATAGGCCGGATGGTGAACGATTGGCAGGGTCATCTGTGCGCAATATAAGGCGCCTTCGGCGTCGCGGGCACCCCTTGAGCACCCGATGCAAGTCCTATTTTTCGGACCACCAGTGCATCGACTGCCACTCCCTGGGCAGCCGCCAAAACGAATACCGGGTATGTGCGGAAAAGAATTGACGCGCCGAGGCCGGGCGGCCATGAAGGCCTCCTCTCGAAGCGAGCCATCGATGCCCCAACTTTCAGCAACCGTCGACCGGCCAAAGCTGGCCTTTGCGGTGACACACCGTTCCGTTCTGGCCATCGCCATTCCGATGACGCTGGCCTATCTGTCAACGCCCCTGCTTGGCATTGTCGACATGGCGGTGATTGGCCGCCTGGGAAACCCGGCCTTGCTGGGCGGCATCGCCATTGGCGGCATCATTTTCGATCTGGTGTTCACGACCTTCAATTTTCTGCGATCCGGCACGACGGGGCTGACGGCGCAGGCCTTCGGCGCGCAGAACGAGGAAGAAGTCAGGGCGACCTTGCTCCGCGCCTTCGTGATTGCGGCCATTGGTGGTCTAATGGTGATCCTGCTGCAGAGCCCCTTGCGGGAAACCGGACTGTGGTTCCTGGGTGGCAGTGCGGATGTGCAGGCCGCCACGAGCCGCTACTTCGATATCCGCGTTTACAGCGCCCCTTTTCTGCTTGCCAACTACGCCATGCTCGGCTGGTTCATCGGCCTCGGACGTGCGGGAACCGGGCTGGTGCTTCAGCTTGTTCTGAACGGGCTCAATATCGGCCTCAGCGTCTGGTTCGTCATCGGCTTGGACTGGAGCGTGGAAGGTGTTGCGCTGGCAACTGTCCTGAGCGAAATCGCGGCTACGGCACTTGGCATCTGCCTGGTGGTTTTCACCACCGGCAAAAAGTCCTGGCCGGCATTGCAGGTGATCTTCGACCGCCGGCTTCTGCTCCGCATGATGGCTGTCAACCGGGACATCATGATCCGCTCCTTCACCCTTCTGTTCGCCTTCGCATTCTTCACGGCACGCTCGGCGGACCAGGGTGACATCGTCCTTGCAGCAAACGCGCTGCTTGAGAAGTTCATCATGCTGGCGGCGTTTTTTCTGGATGGCCTTGCAACTGCAGCAGAGCAGCTTGCCGGCCGAGCTGTCGGCGCAAGATACCGGCCGGCCTTCGACCGTGCACTGAAACTGACGGCACTTTGGAGTTTTGCCCTGGCGGGGATCCTGTCGACCCTGTTCTGGCTTTTCGGTCAGTACATGATCGATTTCATGACGACAGCCGAAGACGTCCGACAAGTGACAGCAACCTATCTTGTCTGGGCCATTCTGACACCCGTGTTCGGCGTACTGGCCTTCCAGATGGATGGTGTCTTTATCGGCGCCACCTGGTCATCAACCATGCGCAACATGATGCTGCTGTCGCTGGCCGTCTATCTGGCAGCCTATTACCTGCTGTTTCCGGTCTTCGGCAATCACGGCCTTTGGCTGGCCTTCCTGCTCTTTTTCGGAACGCGCGGCCTGACGCTGCTGGCCGCCTGCAGAAAGCGGGCGGCGGAGACGTTCGGCAGTGCCTGAGTGCAACTGTGTCTAGGCCGTTTCCGCCGCCCAGGCGTCCACATTGGCGTCACGGGCTTCGCGCAAAGATGCAATCCCGTGCTGATCCAGTTTTGCGGACAGACCGGCCAGAATCTCGTCAATCAACCCGGCGCCCTTGAATACAAGGGCGGAATAGAGTTGCAGCAAGTCCGCACCCGCGGTGATCTTCGTCCAGGCGGTTTCCGCGCTGTCGATACCGCCAACACCAATGATCGGCAGGTCCGGTCCGGCAAGTTTCCGGGCCCGTGCCAGCATGATGGTCGATTTGCGGAACAGGGGCTTGCCGGACAAGCCGCCGGTTTCCTGTGCCGGTCCCCTACCGCTTAGGCCTTCCCGCCCGATTGTCGTATTGGACACGATCAGGCCATCGACATTCTTGGCAAGCACTTCCTCGACAATATCCTGAAGGTCCTCATCAGCCACGTCCGGTGCGATCTTCAAAAGCACAGGAACGGGGCGCCCGAGCGTCTGCGTGCACTCGTCCCGCGCAGTGATAACGGCAGTCAGCAAGTCCGCCAGCGCGGACCGGGCCTGCAGGTCACGCAATCCCGGTGTGTTCGGGGAGGAGATATTGACCGTAAAATACGATGCCATATCGGCAAAAGCGTTGATGCCGGCAACGTAGTCGGCAATCCGGTCGGAAGCATCCTTGTTGGCGCCGACATTGATGCCGACGATTCCCGTCAACCGACGCCGGGCTTCCAGCCGCTGACGCAATGCTGCATGGCCTTCATTGTTGAAGCCATAGCGATTGATCACACCTTCATCGGCGGGCAGCCGAAACACACGCGGCCGCGGATTGCCGGGCTGGGGTCTGGGTGTAACCGACCCGGCTTCCGTATATCCGAACCCTAGTTTCAGCAGGGCATCTGGCACTTCACCGTTCTTGTCGAAGCCAGCCGCCATGCCGAGCGGGTTGGGAAAGGTCAGATCCCAGAGCTTCACGGCAAGACGCGGATCGGACACCTTCCTGCGCGGCGGCATCAGTCCGGATTTCAGAGCGAGAATGGTTGCACGGTGCGCGGTTTCGGCGTCCAGGCACTGAAGCCCCTTCAGTGCCGCGTTCTCAAGGAAGGGCGGTATCATCGACCCAGCTCCGGAAAGTCATGTGACCCGTCCGGCGCGAGCGGCAGATCCTTCACCCAGAGCGCGGTCAATGGATCCAGCGTGTCGAAGAGATGCGGAAAAAGAGCGCCGCCCCGGGAGGTCTCCCATTTCAGTTTCTCGCCAAAACCGTCCGCATCGAAGGCTGCCAGCAGCAGATCCCGCTGACCTGCAAAATGCTTTGCTGCCGTCTCCCGGACCTGATCTTCGGCGGAAAAATGAATGAACCCGTCCTGAAGATCCACCGGCGCACCCTTGAAGACACCTTCGGCGGTTGCTTCCTGCCACATGGATTTCGGAACGATCTTAAATATCAGTGTCATCTGCCCGCTTTGCCTCTTGCCAGGGACTGCATGGCAGGCAAAGGCCCGGCACATGCTCAGCCGGTCGGGACACTACTCATCCGAACCGCGCCGAACAAGCCGCACAACCGGCACCCGACCGTTTCTTTTGCATTTTGGCCGGGAAAACCCATATGAGCGAAAGGTATTTATTCCTGTCGCGCAACTCGGAGAAACCGGTAACCGTGCTCTCACACGAAAAAGTCTGGGCGGCCATCGATGCCCTGGCCTCGCAAAACGGCCTTTCGCCGTCTGGCCTGGCCCGGCGGGCCGGACTGGATCCGACTGCGTTCAACCCCTCGAAACGGGTGGCAGGGGACGGACGCCCGCGGTGGCCGTCCACCGAGTCTCTTGCCAAGGTGCTGGCGGCGACCGGCGAAGCCTTGAACACTTTCGCAGCGAGAGTTGAACCTCCGGAAGATCCGTATGCGGGTGCACCGGCACTGGTTCCGATTGCCGGACTGGAAGCGGCTTCGGACCACGATGCCTTTGACAGCGCAGGCCGTCCGTCCGGAGCGAGCTGGCAAGGTTTCAGCTTCCCCAAATTCGACGCAGCTTTCGCACTTCAGGTGAGCGGCGAAGACTTTCAGCCACTGTACCGGCACGGTGATATCGTCGTGGTCGCCCCCGCCGCCCCGCTTCGCGCCGGGGACAGGCTGGCAATCAAGCTAAACAATGGCGATCTGTCGCTTTATACACTTCAGGAAATAAGCGCAGAGGATCTGGAAGTCCGTACAATCGGGGACAATTCACAGCCTGTGCGCCATCGGCACTCGGCAATCGAATGGACTGCCCGTATTATCTGGGCAAGCCAGTAACCTGCGAGCACACCTTGATGAAGCTGCGGCCTCTCATAACGCCTGCCCTCGTGCTGACCACCGCAAGTGGTCTGCTCGCCTGGTTGTTGTTTGTCGACCCGCCGTCTCAACAGGAAGAGCCAGTAGCGGCCGGCAGCGTGACCAAGTCCGCACAAGAAGCCAGCGGGCCGGAAAAGACGATCGAGACGGCCCCTCAAGCTTCCCAATCCCGGACACAGCCATCGACGCAGAGCGAACCCGTTGTCATTGCCGCAGCACCTCTGCCGGACGCCATTCGCAACGTCTCGCCGGAAGGCGTGTCGGCACCGAAGGTCCAAGGCGACCTGAAACGTATTGAACCCTCCAAACGCTATCTGGAACTGAAGAACCCTCCGATTGAACCGGTTCCGGACGGCCCGCTGGAGTTCATGCGGGTACAGGTTCTCGACGGCGGGCACCTCAAATCGGACCGGCTGACGGTCACGCTTGCCCATATCATTCCATTGAAATCAGACGAAACCTGTATTTCGCGGCTGGGAGGAACGTGGCCTTGCGGCGCCAGGGCGCGCACCTTCCTGAGGGGACTGGTGCGGCAGTTGAAGGTGACGTGCGAAAAGATCGAGGAAACCGGTCCTCAACAGATCCTGGCCACCTGTACCCGCGGCTCCATGGACCTCAGCAGACGTCTCGTTCGCTACGGCTGGGCGGATCCGGCACCGGGCGCACCCGCGGACCTTGCGGACCTCGCCCGGAAAGCCAAAGACGGGAAGATCGGCAAGTGGCAATCGGAGTGGCTGAACGAACTGCCGACCTCAGAGCTGGACACTGAAGTGCCGTCCGCCTTGCCGGGACTTGAGGAACTTGCGCCTGAAATCATCGAGTGGAGCCTGAGGTCCGAACCGGAACAACCGGGCGAAGGTTCACTGGCAGTCGAGGACTACCCGCAAGCGGACCGGCCTGTGCGTTAAGTCTGGAGCGCCAGCTGTTCGGTCTGAAACCAAGCCGTAGGCCTTACCCGCGTTGTCTGACGTCTCAATTGCCCAAGGCAGCTCATACCCTAGGCAAATAGAGTAAGCAGGTAGAAACCCGAGCGCGACGAATTAGAAATATTTTTACGCACTCAAGAGAAACTGGCTCAAACACTATCAGTCCATTGCAAGGACCAAAGACGTATGAGCGCACCGGCCCCAAAAAACACTGTCGAAACTGACAATATCGGAAAATATATCAAGTTCATGTCGAGTACCGGAAGCAATACGGCTTCTGCGCAGACGGCTTGGAGCTCGCTTCAGAAGCACCTTCCGGGCATATTGGACCGCTTTTACAATGAAATCCTGTCCCAAGAGGAGTTGCGCCAGAAAATGGGCGCGCACGAGAAGAACACAAGTTCGCTCAAAAACGCGCAGACCAAACACTGGGAATACATTTTCAATCATGATCCTGATCTGGAGTTCATCGGACAGGCCGCGCGTATCGGTCAGGCGCATGTAAAGATTGGACTGAGGGCCGAATGGCTCATGTCGGCCTTTGGCCGTCTGCTCAACGAGATCCTGCCCGTCATCGTCAAGAAACACCGGTTCTCGCAAAAGGCCATGATCGCCGAAATGCAAGCCGTGGTGACGCGATTCTTCCTGGACATGATCCTGGCGCAGCGCGCCTTCGAGACCGAACAGCGACGCATCGAAGACGCCGAAATGCGTGGCACTATCGGCTTGGAAAACCTGCGGACGACCGCAAACACCATCAGCGAGCTGAACGAGATCGTCATGGCGATGGCATTGCTGTCGCGCAATACTCAGGAAGCCAACACAAATGGCCAGTCCATTTCCGCCGCCGCTGATCAGCTGGTAACCTCGATCGGCCAGATCTCAGAGAACAGCGAAGGGGCGGCGAACGAAGCCATTCAAACCAACAACGCGGCCAAGGATGGTCTCGACAAGATGTCTGCCGTATCTAGCGCGATCGGTGACATTTCCTCGACGTCGCGGCAAACCTCGCAGAGCCTTGCAGACCTCAGCGACGCTGCATCGCAGATCGGCGAATTCCTGTCTGTCATTCAGTCGATCGCCGACCAGACCAATCTTCTGGCGCTGAACGCCACCATTGAGGCCGCCCGCGCGGGGGAAGCCGGCAAGGGTTTTGCCGTCGTTGCGTCCGAAGTCAAAACGCTGGCCTCTCAAACCGGCAAGGCAACGGAAGACATTGCTCAACGGATTGAAGCATTGACGGCCGGAATGGAAACGATCCAGACGGCCATCCAAAGCTCGGAAGGTGCTATCAAGAACGGTGAGGATGCCATTGCGGCCGCCAACGAGCTCATGCAGTCCATCGACAATATGGTTGGAAATGTTTCCGAACGCGTCACCCAGATAACGGGTATCCTGCACCAGCAGAAACAAGCCAGCCACGAAATCGCCCGCAATGTCGCCAATGTCGCGGAATCCAACCAGAACACGGATCAGCAGCTCAGCGCCATGCAGCGCGTCCTGAAACAGAGCAACGACAGCTTCAGCGGTTCCGCCAAGAACTTCTTCGACGCAAATTCGGACAAGTCCCTGCTGGAGATGGCAAAGATAGACCACGTTCTGTTCAAGAAACGCGTTATCGACACCGTCACCGGACACGACGACTGGGCATCGTCCGGGATGCCCGATCATCATCATTGCCGGCTCGGCAAATGGTATGACGCCATCAAGAACGAAAAGATCAAATCACATCCCGCGTTCCGCAGTCTTGTCGCGCCGCACAAGGCCGTTCACGACGCAGGCCACCGGGCGCTGCACGCTGCCGAGCAGGGCAATTCCACAGAAGCATTTGCAGCGCTTGTCGATCTGGACAAGGCCAGCAAGGAAGTCCTGAAAGGCCTGACAGATCTCGCCGTAGCCATGGATACCGATCTGAAGGACGCGGAACCACGAAAGTCACCAAGACAGGACGTCGGCAAAAAAGCCGAGGTGCTGATTGACGACAGCATCCAGCAGGTCGAACTCGAAAACGTCTCTGTGACCGGCGTCGGCCTGAAAGGCATAACGGGTGCCAAGGCGGGCAAAACCGTGTGCATTCGGAGCGAGGACAAGGAACGGCTTGCTCATATCATCTGGGTGGATGGTACGAGGGCGGGCGCCCAGTACTTCGACGAAGACAAATAAACCCTTGCGAGCCCCCCCCCCCTCTGCCTCCCGTCTTTATCAGGCCAGGCCACTTCCGGGCGCTGCTCCGGCTCGTCTGGCAGGCACGTTACAATGAGCCGACTTCACCGCCTTTCAATCAGCGCGGTGAAGTTTGGCTGGCAGGACCGCACTCCCGGAACAAGCGGCCGGGTTCTTTTCTGTCGAGAATGGCATTACGCTCCCTGGGTCGAAATGACCGAACCCTGGAGTTTTCATGACTGGAGAAATGACGGTTGGCATCATTGGCGGCACCGGCCAGCTCGGCAGCGCCATCGCAACGGCGTGGCTGGACAGTGGCTGCGTCAAACCAGATCATCTCTGGATATCCAATCGCTCCGGAACCTCCGCAGGCTTCGAAAGCTGGCCGGAGATCACCTTCACCGCATCCAATCAGCTTCTGGCTGATGCCTGTGATGTCATCCTTCTGTCCGTTCCACCAGCGCTTGTCGAAACGGTCAGGATTTCGGCTCCCGGCAAACTGATCCTCTCGGTCATGGCGGGTGTCTCGCGTGAGAGGCTCAAAGCCCTCACAGGCTCCGAAAAGGTCGTTCGTGCCATGTCGAGCCCGGCGGCGGGAAAACAGCTGGCCTACTCCCCCTGGTGTGCGGCTTCGTCGCTTTCGCAGGAATACAGGGACCTCGTCCAGTCGTTGTTATCGGCCTGTGGCCCGAGCGATGAGGTTTCCGACGAAGGGCAGATCGAGGTTTTCACCGCCATAACCGGGCCAGTTCCCGGGTTTGCCGCCTTCTTCGCCGACTGTATCGTTGATTATGCCCGCGCCAACGGGGTGGAGAGGCACATTGCCGAACGCGCAGCAAAACAACTGATCCTGTCGGCCGGGCAGATCATGGCTGAAGACGCCAGATCTCCGGCAGAGCATGTTCAGGAAATGATCGACTACGCAGGAACGACCGCAGCCGGTCTGGTCAAATTGAAGGAGCTGGGCATTGCCGGGTTGATCGGCGAAGGGCTGGAAGCCAGCACCGAACGCGTCAGGACCATTGCCGGTCCGGATTGACCATCCTCCTCTTCCTGCCGAATGCAGGCGCTCAACAAAGAAAAAGCGGCGCAGATGCGCCGCCTTTCCCGATATCCGGCGATCAAATCAGGCCGTCAGTTCACCCGCCAGTGCCTTGCGGATCATCTCACGCGTTTCGGCAATGCCGTAAAGAGCGACGAAGGACCCGAAACGCGGCCCCTTTTCCTGCCCGAGCAGCAACTGATAGAGCGCGGAGAACCAGACGACGGAAACGCCGGGACCGCCATCCGGGCCTTTTTTCGAGGGGTCCTGATAACGCTCGATGGAGCGGGCAACGTCCAGCACCGCATCCTGGATGGCGGCGCCATCCGCATCGGCCGGCAGGGCTGCCAGGGTTTCGTCCAGCTTTTCCAGGGCAGTGCGTTCGACGTCGTCCGGCACCTTGAAGGACTTGGCGGGTTTGACGAAATCATCGAAGTAGCGGATCGCATAGCCGACAAGCGCATCCAGTTCCGGATGGGTCGATGCCGTCACGCCCGGGGCGTAGCGGGAAATGAATGCCCACAGCACGTCCTTGTTTTCCGCATTGGAGGCGGACACGAGGTTCAGCAGCATGGCGAAGGGCACCGGCATGTCGATCTTCGGAATGTTGCCCGAATGGATATGCCAGGCCGGGTTCTGAAGCTTCTGCTCCACCGGCATCTGCTCGTATTTCTGGACGAAGGTGTAATACTCGTCCACCGCCTTCGGAATGACGTCGAAATAGAGCTTCTTGGCCGTCTTCGGCTTCTGGAAATTGTAGAGCGCAAGGCTTTCCGGCGCGGCGTAGGTCAGCCATTCGTCGATGGTCAGACCGTTGCCCTTGGACTTGGAAATCTTCTCGCCCTTCTCGTCCAGGAACAGCTCGTAGACGAAGTGTTCCGGAGCGGAGCCGCCCAGGATGTTGCAGATCTTGTCGTAGATCGGCGCGTTGGTCATGTGATCCTTGCCGAACATCTCGAAATCGACATCCAGCGCGGCCCAGCGCATGCCGAAGTCAGGCTTCCACTGCAGCTTTACCTTGCCACCGGTGACCGGCACCGTGATCTCTTCTCCCGTCTCGTCCGCGAAGGTGATGGTTCCGTCCTTCGGGTTGACGTCCTTCATCGGCACATAGAGCACACGGCCCGACGTCGGCGAGATCGGCAGGAACGGCGAATAGGTCGCCTGACGTTCAGCGCCAAGGGTCGGCAGCATCACGTCCATGATCTTCTGGTATTTCTCGGTCGCCCGGATGAGCACGTCGTCGAACTTGCCCGCCTTGTAGTATTCCGTCGCACTGGCAAACTCGTAGTCGAAACCGAAAGTATCCAGGAACCGGCGCAGCATGGCGTTGTTGTGGGCGGCAAAGCTGTCAAAGTCGCCGCCGAACGGGTTCGGCACGGCGGTCAGCGGCATCTGCAGATAGGGCTCGAGCGCTGCGCGATCCGGCACGTTTTCCGGGATCTTGCGCATGCCGTCCATATCGTCGGAGAAGCACAGCAGCCGGGTCGGAATCTTGTCTTCGGTCAAAAGGCGGAATGCCGTGCGCACCATGGTGGTTCGCAGCACTTCGCCGAAGGTGCCGATATGCGGCAAGCCTGACGGGCCGTAGCCGGTCTCGAACAGAACCGGTTTGTCCGTTCCCTTTTTCTCGATCCGTTTGACCAGTTTTCGCGCTTCTTCGAACGGCCACGCTTTCGATTTCGTGGCCGCCTCGACAAACTCTTGCGAAAGGTCAAGCGGAGGCAGGGATTGTTCGGTCATTTTTCAAGTCGTTCTGTTCATGAGAATGGATGGAATGCAGCCCGGTCGCAGTTTTGGATTTTCGGCCGGTTGCTGCGGCGCGACACTAGATCAACACGCCTGCATGTGCAATCACATGACCACAGCTAAGTTGACCGAAACCATGGGCCTTGCGCACTCTTTCGGCCTGCTGACGCAGCTTGCGGAAAAAAAGCAGGCTGCACCGGTCTGACGATTGTCGCATGGCGGTGACTTGAAGCTTGCCTCCCAACCCGTTACATCGGGCGCACGATCAAGCAGGAACACTCCGTCTTTTGGCGCTACGGGAGAATGAATAGTGTCTATGAATGAGCCGATCAGCGTACAGGAAGCCCTTATCTACGTGATGGTTATCGTCTCGGCGTCTGACAACCAGATGACCGACAACGAACTGGCCACCATCGGCGACATGATCAAGATGCTGCCCGTTTTCAATGGCTACGACGGCAACCGGATCATCCCGGCGGCCCAGCGCTGCGGCGACATCCTGCAGGAAGACAACGGCTTGCAGCTTGTGCTGGAACTGGTTGGCGACGTGCTTCCGGCAAAGCTCTATGACACGGCCTATGCCCTTGGGGTCGAAGTGGCGGCTGCCGATCTCCATGTCGAGAAGGAGGAATTGCGTATCCTCCAGCTTCTGCGCGACCGTTTCAAACTCGACAAACTGACCGTTGCCGCAATCGAGCGCGGTGCGATCGCTCGTCACCGGACCATCTGATCCTCTCGGAGCGGGTATTTGAAAGCATCGAAGGCCCTCGCCTGGGTCGGGGCGGCATCCATTGCCGTCCTGGCGGGTGTTTTCCTGGTTTTCCAGGGACTTCAGGATTTCGAGCTTTCTGAATACGAGACGCGACCGATTGTCTTTTCCTTCGACGGATATTCCGTTGCAGGCACATTGCATCTGCCCTTCCCCGAAAACACAAAGCCTGCCCCCCCGACCCTGGTGCTGCTCGTTCATGGGGATGGCCCTGCCGACAGGTATTCCGGAGGTGGTTACCTGCCTCTTGTCAGCAGCCTCCTGGACAGCGGCCTTGCCGTCTTTTCCTGGGACAAACCCGGGGTTGGCGAGAGCGAAGGCAACTGGCTGTCCTTTTCGATGGCTGACAGAGCTCGCCTCGCCGCAATGGCCCTTGCTGCAGCAAAAGAACAGCCTGAATTGCGAATGTCTCCAGCCGGGTTTCTCGGCTTTTCCCAGGCTGGCTGGGTGCTGCCAATTCTGGCGGAAGAGCCCGCACAGGGCGATTTCTTCGTGATTGTCGGCGGCGCGGTCAACTGGTTACGGCAGGCAGGCTATTATACCCGGCGCAGGCTGGAACTTGCAGGGGCCGATCTCAAGACGATCGATGAAGCCCTCGCGCAGGACGCGAGGGATGGGCAAACGTTTCTCGACCGGGATTTTTCCTATCAGGACTATCTCGACAGCGGCATGGACAAGGTTCCGATGCCCGAAGACCGCTTCGCCTTCGCTCACCGGAATGCGGCTTCCGATTCCAGCGAAAGCCTGACAGTTGTTTGTGCCCCTGTTCTGACGGTCCATGGCGGCGAAGACCTCAATGTCGATCCCTATTTCAATTCCGGCGTTTATCGAAAGACCCTCAAGGCTCGCAATCCCGGCAATCGTTTCGTCATCGTCCCGAACGCCAGCCATGCGCTCCTGAGGGCGGAAGCCTTCAACTACCAGCTCGAAGGGCAAATGCCTTCCTGGGGAAGGACCCTGTTCATGGTTCTGGGGCGCCGTGCCTACGCGCCGGGCGCACTGGAAACCATGACCACCTGGATAGAGGAACAGGCGGCCTCCGCAAACACCCGGTCAACTTCATCCGTTCGTTCAAATTGAACTCTTTTTGTTTCCGGTCCTTCAATTCGGCCCGCTCTATCACCGATGCGGGGGTCAGCCGCTTGTGGGCTGCCGCGACCTACGGGTCCTTCAGCGCGGAGACGGGGACATGAGCAATCAGGCAATCGGAGAGCGGACGAGCGTGCGCTATCCGCTGAGGCGGCGCCGCCAGAGGCTCCGGGTGCAGCGGCCCATGCCCTATGCTGTCCGTTACGTCCAGGTTCGCACCGCTCCGAAGCAGGCAAACTGGGGTGCGCGAATGATGATTGCCTTTGCGGGCTTCATTTGCGGCCTTGCAGCCGACGCCCTGGTGATGTTTGCCGAAGACCACTTCCACCTGGCAAAAGACCGGGATCCGGACCTCTTTGCCTGGGTGCTCGGCACCGGCTTCGCCGGGCATATCATCTATCTGATATTCGGAATTCTTGCGGTCACGTTGCTGACGGCCTTCAACCGCCGCAAGTGGATCTTGTGGCTGCTGATCGGCTTCGTCGGCGGGCTACTCAGTATCTGATTGGCCGCAAGCCTCAATTGAGGCTGTGGATCGCATCAGGCAGGTCGAGTGAAAACGCCGGAATGGCGACATCGAACATGGACCCGTCCGGACGCTCCATCGAATAGGACCCGGCCATGATGCCACTGTCGGTCGAAAGCGGACAGTGCGACGAATATTCATAAGTTTCGCCGGGCTCTATCACCGGCTGTTCGCCGACCACGCCCTCGCCGCTTACCTCTTCCTGGCGTCCCCTGGCGTCGGTGATCTGCCAGTAACGCGTCTTCAGTTGCACCGGTTCGCTGCCACCGTTGTGGATCTCGACCATATACGCCCAGATGTATTCGCTCTCTTCCGGACGCGATTCATCGTCCAGATAAAACGGCTCGACGGAGACTTCGATCCCTTGGGTGATGGCGGTGTAACTGCCAGACACGACTTTTCCTTAATTTCAGAACTACGGACCTTGAAATAGACCGGTCCGAAGTGACTTCCACGGGACGCACCCGCTCGTTCAGGACGCGCTTATAGGGCGAATGACGCAAGCGTGAAAGAGGCTTGTGACATCTGAGGCTGGAATTGCTTGAGATTTGAAGCTGGATTTTGCATGAACACGATCTGTCAGACCCAAAACAGTGACCTCCTCATGTTCGATGCCCGCCTGCGCCTGCTGATCGATCCGCCGCTCAACCGGCTGGGCCAATCCCTTGCCGGCACGGGTCTCAAGGCCAATAGCGTAACTCTGGCGGGCTTTGTCGCCGGCATGGCAGCAGCTGTTGCCATTGCCTCAGGCCACACAATGGCCGGCTTTTTCCTGATTGCGCTCAACCGCTTTGCCGACGGCCTCGACGGTGCATTGGCCCGCGCGACCACCAAGACGGACCTCGGTGGTTATCTCGACATCACGCTGGATTTCTTCTTCTACAGCGCAATCCCGCTTGCTTTTGCCATTCACGATCCTGCCGGCAATGCGTTGCCCGCGGCCGCTCTTCTCGCCAGCTTCTACGCCAACGGCTCGGCCTTCCTGGCCTTTGCCATCATGGCGGAAAAGAACAATCTTACGACCGACGCTCAGGGCTCCAAATCGCTCTATTACATCGGCGGTCTTGCTGAAGGCGCTGAAACAATCGCCTTGTTTCTGCTCATGGCGCTGGTACCCGCCTGGTTTCCGGTGCTGGCCTACGGGTTTGCAGCTGTCTGCTTTGTGTCTGCCGGCGCCCGGGTGCTTATAGGCATCCGGGCGCTGCAACGTTCAGGCCGTTAAATCGCCGCCAACGCCTTTTCAACATCTTCCAGCAGATCCTGCGGATCTTCCAGACCGACTGACAGGCGCAGAATGCCGTCGGTGATGCCGAGTTCCGCGCGGGCTTCCTCGCCGATCGACTGGTGCGTCGTCGTCGCCGGATGGCAGATCAGGCTCTTGGCGTCACCGAGGTTGTTGGAGATCTTGATCAGCTCAAGCGCATTGGTGAAGCGGAACGCGGCTTCCTTGCCGCCTTCGACTTCCAGCGCCAGCATGGTGGAACCGCCGCTCATCTGGCGCTTGGCAACATCGGCCTGCGGATGATCGTCCCGGCCCGGATAGATCAACCGCTTGAGCTTGGACTGACCGGCCAGGAAATCGGCAATCCGGCCTGCCGTCTCCGTTTGACGAGCGACACGCAGCGGCAGCGTTTCCAGACCTTTCAGCAGCACCCAGGCACTGAACGGGCTCATGTGCGGTCCGGTGTGCTTGATGAAGGGCATCACCTCGTCGTTGATCCACTCTTCGTCGGACAGGATCACGCCGCCGAGACACCGGCCCTGGCCATCAATGTGCTTGGTGGCTGAGTAAACAACTACATCGGCACCAAGCTTGAACGGCGATTGATAGAGCGGGGTGGCGAAAACGTTGTCGACGATCAGCCGGGCTCCGGCTTCCTTCGCGATCTGCGCCACGGCTTCGATATCGATCACTTCCAGCGTCGGGTTGGTGGGGCTTTCCAGGAACAGCGCCTTGGTGTTCGGCCGGACGGCCGCCTTCCACTGCTCGATATCTGTTCCGTCGACCAACGTGCTTTCGACGCCGAAGCGCGGCAAAAGGGTTTCGCAGATATAGCGACAGGAGCCGAACAGGGCCTTGGCGGCAATCACATGGTCACCGGCCTTGACCGAAGCCATCAGCGCCAGGTTGACGGCCGCCATGCCACTGGCCGTCGCCCTTGCTGCCTCGGCCCCTTCCAGTGCCTTGATGCGGTCCTCGAACATGGTGACGGTCGGATTGGCATAGCGGGAATAGACATAGCCCGGGTTCTCTCCATTGAACCTCGCCTCGGCTGCTTCCGCATCGCTGTAGGTGAAGCCCTGGGTCAGGTAGATGGTCTCCGAGGTCTCACCAAACGGTGACCGCATGGTGCCGCCATGAACCAGGTTGGTTGCAGGGCGCCAGTTCTTGTTTCCGGTCTTGGTGGTCTCAGTCATGTCTTTCATTCCGCTCCAAACGCAAAAAACCCCAGCCTCAAGACCGGGGTTCTCACCTCCGGCCTTTTTAGCAACTTGTTTAACGTGGCTGCAAGCCGGCCGGCCCAAATCACCACGAAGTGGGATTGTCCTACGGGAAAAGTAAGCGCAGGTCAATTGCCTTGCGTCCCTTCCTGCCAAATGCCCGGTTCTACCAGAATGCCTGTTGGCGCGGGCGGCCCGATCCTTTAATGACCATAGACCAGCAAATTGCGGGATATCTTCATGAACGTCACAGCAGGTCAGGCCTTGAACGGAAGCGCAATTCTCACAGCAAACGGCATTCTGCCGGAACGGGTAATCCAGGCGATGTTCGCCGCCGGAGAGATTTCAGCGGACGCACCGCCAGTCACTGGACAGATCCAGCCCGCCAGCCTCGACCTGCGTCTGGGCGGGCAAGCGTACCGGGTGCGGGCCAGCTTCCTGCCGGGACCGGACATCCAGGTTGCGGCACGGCTTGAGCAGATGAAACTGCACACCGTCGACCTGAGCGAAGGTGCGGTTCTTGAGACCGGCTGCGTCTACATCGTGCCGCTTCAGGAAAGCCTTGCTCTGGCATCGGATATTTCCGCCACGGCAAACCCGAAAAGTTCCACCGGGCGCCTGGATGTCTTCACCCGTGTCATTACCGACAACGGGTTGGCCTTCGATACAATTCCGGCCGGCTACACCGGTCCGCTCTATGCTGAAATCTCTCCGCTGACCTTCCCGATTCTCGTTCGGTCCGGATCCCGCCTCAGTCAGATCCGCTTCCGGCGCGGCCAGTCGCTCATTCCGGATGCCGAACTGGAAGAGGTCCACAAGGCGCACACGTTGATGAGCGGCGGCAACGAGCGCATCGGCAACGGTGTGCAGCTCTCCATCGATCTGGAAGGGACCGGCCCGAACAGCCTGATCGGCTATCGCGCCAAGCAGCACTCCGGACTGATCGATGTGGATGTCGTCGGCGCTCAGGATGTCCTGGACTTCTGGGAACCGATCTATCGCCGCCAGCGGGCGGAACTGATCCTTGATCCGGATGCCTTCTACATCCTGGTCAGCCAGGAAGCGGTGCATGTGCCGCCGGACTATGCCGCAGAAATGGTGCCGTTCGATCCACTCGTCGGCGAGTTCCGCGTTCATTACGCCGGCTTCTTCGACCCGGGCTTTGGCCATGCGGGAGCCGGCGGTGTCGGCTCACGCGCGGTTTTGGAAGTCCGCTCGCACGATGTGCCCTTCATCGTGGAACACGGCCAGACAATCGGCCGCCTGGTTTACGAACACATGGCGGAACGGCCGGCAACGCTATACGGCGAAGGCATCGGCTCCAACTATCAGGGCCAGGCCCTCAAGCTGTCCAAGCATTTCAGGGCACCCGCCTGACCACCGATGGCCCTGAAAACCGTAACGCGTGAATTCGAAGGCTTTCTGGAAGACCGGAAGTCCCGTTTCCTGGCGCATCTTGTGCCGGTGGACGTGTTCGACCAGCGGCTGGAGGAGCTGCGCAAGGAACACAAGAAAGCCAACCACATCGTCACGGCGCACCGCCGGCTGTTGGAAGACGACCGGATAGAGGAAAGCGGCAAGGACGACGGCGAACCGGCAGGCACCTCCGGCATGCCCACGCTTCGGGTGCTGCAAGGCGCTGAACTGATCAACTGTGCCGTTCTGATCGTGCGATATTTCGGTGGCACGAAGCTCGGCGGCGGCGGCCTCGCACGCGCCTATTCGGGCGCGGCACAGGACGCCATCAACAATGCCAACCTGGTTCCGTTTCAGAAGATCCTTTCAAAAACCGTTCGCGCCGATTTTGCCTCCAGCTCCGAGCTGGAACGGCGGATCGAAAGCCTCGGCTTGACGGTCATCACGCGGGATTACACCGAAGACGGCGTGACGCTGACTGTCGAGGGGCCGGAAGAGGTTTTGGTGGAGTTATAAGTTCTCCAAGTCTGGAAGATCTTTCCCACTTTTCCGAACAAGGCTGCTTGCCGCCCTCAAATAATAGACAGTCGCGCGTACGCCATCCCATGGCTTGACCATGGGATCCATGCCGTTTCCTCACCAAAGAGCCTTGCGCCGTTCGACCGAAGTCACGGCTTGGATTGCCGGATCAAGTCCGGCAATGACGATCGGATGGTTGGTTATCCCGAGCCGACGTCGCATCAGCGGGAGTTGAGAGCCGGATCTGATTGACAAAGCAATCGTACTACTCGCCAAGAACCCGACCGACCACGGCACTCTCCTCAATCATGCGGGATGCACGCCCCCTCCTGCCAATGATCGCAATTATCAGGGAGCAACCGCTCAGGGCACTCACCACGAGATTAGATCGGCACCTCAGTCAAACTGGAGAGCAAAACCGTGCCGACAGGTTACCCGAATGGTCACCGACATCGCGCGTCGCACGTCTTATGTCCGCGCCTTGCCTACCTCAGCCTGAAGCTGTTTGACCTCATTGCGGAGCGCTCTGACCTCTTCGAGGATCAGGCCTGTGTCGTCGTGGATGGCCTGGCGGTTGGCGTCGGCTTCGGCTTCGTGCTCCTCCTGCATGGCGGACACGATGATACCGATGAACAGGTTCAGCACCGTGAAGGCCGTGCACAGGATGAAGGGTACGAAGAACAGCCAGGAATAGGGATAGACATCCATGACCGGTCGCACGATGCCCATGGACCAGCTTTCCAGCGTCATGACCTGGAACAGCGTATAGAGCGACGCGCCGAGAGTGCCGAACCATTCCGGAAACGTTGCGCCATAGAGCTTTGTGGCCATGACGGCAAAAACGTAGAAGACCAGTGCCATCAGCACGACAATCGAGCCCATGCCCGGCAAGGCGGCCACCAGCCCGCCGATGACACGCCGCAGGGATGGCACGACAGAAATGAGGCGCAGGGCTCTCAGAATACGCAGCGACCGCAGCACGGACAGATTGCCCGTTGCCGGCATCAGCGAGATGGCAACAATGCTGAAGTCGAACAGGCTCCAGGGATCCTTGAAGAACTTCAGACCGTGGGCATAGAGCCGCAAGGCCAGCTCAACGACGAAAATGCCGAGGATCAGCTGATCGATGATCCTCAATATGCCACCAACCTCGGCCATGACAGCCGAGCTGGTCTCCAGACCCAGCGTCACCGCATTCAGAACGATGATGCCGATGATGCAGACTTCCCAATTGCGTGAGGTGACCAGTGCCCTGACCTGATTTCGCATTTAAATGACCCGGTTTGATGGCTTTTCGTGCGTGCCGCAACGCACGGGCCGGAACATGGCGATTTCAGTGCCGCAGCGCAAGATCGTCGCGCCTTGGAAAAGCAACTCTCCTGCAAAGAAGCCTTCTTGACAGGTCGGGCAAGTCGGCGCAGAAAGCTCATCAGGTTCGGCGGGTGTAGCTCAATGGTAGAGCAGAAGCTTCCCAAGCTTAAGACGGGGGTTCGATTCCCCTCACCCGCTCCAAGTCTCCTGACCATCTCTCCCGAATTTGCAGCCGCTGCCCACTTCTGTCAGCGCAGTGTTTCCCCGATCTGTGCCTGTTTTCGGATATCCGAGCGGCTCAGTCCGACATCCTCCAGCAAGTAGTCAGGCAGATCTGCCAGATGGGCCATGTCACGCCGCCGACGCAACCCCATTGACAGAAAATCAAGGATGGAAAGCACCAGGCTAGTTCTGAGAGAGCGTGCAAGGTGCAGTGGCACGAAGATATCGGACATCTGTTTGCTCCTTTCCAACGAGACAGGAGCAAGTCTAGAAAAAGCTTCCGCGAATGGTGCGCAAACTTCTCAAATTGGAGCGACAAATTCGCAAAAATTCCAGATCTCCGATAAACTGCCGCGCAACACTGCCGGAAAGGACCCTTCTCCATGGATCTGGACGATTTCGATCATCAGCTTCTGCATCTTCTCAGTCTCGATGCCCGGCAGACCGGCAAGCAGCTTTCGGAGAAAGTCGGCCTGTCTTCGGCCGCCTGTCTGCGCAGGGTGCAACGCCTCAGGGACGTGGGGGTAATCGAGCGGGAAGTGGCCATTCTGTCGCCGGAAGCGACGGGCGCGTCCGTTACCTTGTTGGTGACGCTGGTGCTGACGCGCGGTCAGCCGGAGCGGATGGCGAAGTTGCGCCAGAGGCTGCTGAAGCTTCGGGAAGTGAAGAAGATCTATCACGTCACGGGCCCGGCCGATCTGGTCCTGACGGTGCAATGCGCTTCCATGGAAGCCTATGCGACTTTCACCGAAGCGCATTTCTACGAAGATGAAATCAAGGGCTTCGATACAATTGTCGTCCTGCGCTCCTATGATCCCGGGCCGGAAACCGGCTCTGTTTCGTCGACATCAGCATCATAACTGGCTGACAAAGCCCCCCGCAGCAAGATAATCTGTACCGGCGAATCCCTGGTGCCCGGCAGGCATCCGGTTTGCGCTCCATCCGAAACCCGGCAGGACAGCAACTTGAAAACGGGACCGCTTCTTTCCGAGACTTTCCGACGGCAGGCTGCCGGAATGGTTGCCGGACTGGTTGCCTTCGCTGCCACGGTGACCGGAGTCTCGTTGCTTGCCGGATCTGCGGCCGCGCAGGAACCTTCGGTCCGCGTTCCCAATTTCTGGGATCCGAAAGCCGTCCACGACCGGCCGAGCACCATTCCGGACAAGATCCAGTTTCTGGCGACGGACGGGTACCCGCCCTTCGTCTTCCGCGATCAGCATGGCCGGCTTACCGGCTTCAATGTCGACCTCGCCCGGGCACTCTGTCAGGAACTCGGCAGTTCCTGTGCCCTGCGCATCAAGGACTTCGATGTGCTATTGCCGGCGCTGGACGAGGAAGAAGGCGATGCGATCATTTCCGGACTGTCGCGCAGCCTGCCATCTACGCGCCGCCTCAACTTCACAGAGGATTATCTGAAGCTGCCGGCACGGTTCGTGGTTCGGGCGTATAACGCCTCCGATTTCAACGAACAGGCACTGGCAGGCAAGAAGATCGCGGTCGAGGCCGGATCCCGTTACGAGGCCTTTGCCGAACGCTTCTTTCCGGGAGCCGAGATTGTCAGCCTGGAAAATGCCGAGGCAACCAGGGAAGCGGTCCAGGCGGGGTCAGCCGACGCCCTGTTTGGCGATGGCCTGAACCTTTCCTTCTGGTTGCCAAGCGAAGCAGCTGCTGGCTGCTGCGCCTTTGCCGGAGGGCCGTGGCTGGAGCCGGGTTACTTCGATGAAGGCATGGCGATCGCAACCCGCCAGGACGACCCGGAACGGGCCGCCGCCCTCACCTACGCCTTGCGCCAGCTTCATCAGAAGGGCATCTACCGCGAGCTTTATCTGCGCTATTTTCCGATGAGCTTTTTCTGATCTCTCCGGACTTTACCGGCGCGACCAACCTCAGCTTTTGCCGGACGGTTTGCCAAGGTCTGCATTTTTCGCTCGGTCCGGAATATTCAGAAACGGTATCGCCAGGCTGAAGGGAAACGAATGCGCACGCGGGGTGAGCGCGGAACCCAGCCCGATTTCCATCGTTTCGTGGCCCTGCTCGGGATCTTCAACATAGGTTCCGAACAGGCGGTCCCAGACTGAAAGATAAAATCCGTAATTGGAATCTGTCTCGTGCGGCAGCACCGAGTGATGAATGCGGTGCATGTCCGGGGTGACGATCAGGAAACGCAAGGGGCGATCCAGCCAAAGCGGCAAGCGGACATTCGCGTGACTGAAAACCGCCGAGGCATTCAGCACGATCTCGAAGATCAGCACAGCCTCGACCGGGCCGCCAAGCGCGACAATCACCAGTCCCTTCCAGAGGAAGGACAGTAAAATTTCGATCGGATGGAACCTGAGCGCCGTCGTCGCATCGACCTCGCTGTCCGCATGATGCGTGCGGTGAATGCGCCAGAAAAGGGGAACCTTGTGCGACACCAGATGCTGGAACCACACTGCAAGATCGAGCACGACGAAGGTGAGCAAACCTGCCAGAACACCTGACCAACCAAGCAGCGCGAACAGACCCCAGCCCTTTTCCTGCGCCAGCAGTGCCACACCAACACCGCCGATGGGGAAGATCAGTCGCACCAGCAGGGCATCAAGCAGAACAATGCCCCAGTTGGTCGGCCAGCGTTTCAACCGGCTGCTTTTCAGGCGGCGCCGGGGCAAGCCGGCTTCCAACAGCGCCATGATCAGAAAGATACCGGCGAAGCAGGCCATACGCAGCTGGTTGATGTCGATCTGGTCAAACATGGGGTCTTTTGAAACGTCCTGACTAATGCAGCTTGCCACGGTCCCGATGGCACGATAGGGCGATAGCACAATACTCCTGATATCACTCCTTGCCGCTGCGACAGATCACATCATCATGACCGACTTTCTCTGGACCCGCCCCGAAACGCCCCCTGTGGCCACCCTGCTGCTGGCCCATGGTGCCGGGGCAGCCATGGACTCAGCCTTCATGAACAGGCTCTCGGCCGCTCTCGCTAGCGAAGGTATCGCCGCCGCGCGCTTCGAATTTGCCTATATGGCCGGCCGCCGGACCGGTGGCCCTAAAAAGCCGCCACCACGGGCCGACAAGCTGATTGCCGAGTTCCAGACCGCCCTGCAGTCTGTACTGGGGCAAAGCGAGGGGCCGATACTGATCGGGGGCAAATCGATGGGCGGCAGGGTTGCCGCGATGCTGGCAGGTGGCGGCTCGCTCCCCGGGCGCGTCAAGGGCGTTGCCTGTTTCGGCTACCCCTTCCACCCGACGGGCAAGGCAGATGCCGAGTGGCGGCTCCAGCCGCTTCAGGACGCCAAGCGGCCGGTTCTGGTGCTGCAGGGCGATCGGGATCCGTTCGGCTCGAAGGCGGAACTGGACGAGGTCTCCTTGCCCGTTCACGTCAGCCTGACCTATCTGGAAGACGGCAACCACGACTTCGGCCCGCGCGGCAAGTCACCGGCAACACTCGACGGCAACATCACTCTGGCCGCAGAAGCCGTCAGGGCATTTGTGGACGGGTTCACGGGTTAAGGCCCGCCAAAACACCCCGGGCCCTCAGCCCGGCCAGCGCAGCGCAGGTCCATGGCCTACTTGCCTGACCACTTGCCGAAGCCGGCGCGTTGCCTTTGCCCTCGCTCTGGAAACCTGTGCGCCCCGGGTCTCCCTGTGGAAGCCCGGGGTGGCTCCTTTAGTCGTCAGAGACTTCCACCGAAACACGAGTGGTAACGTTTTGCGCAAGTGGGCCATCCGACGAGACAGCGCTAAAGCGCTTCCTCAGGATGAGGGGCATTGACTGCAGGGAACAAAAAAACCGGACCGTTTCCGATCCGGGCTTTCTTCAATGTCCCTTCGCTCCGGCTTACTGACCCGGCTTGCCGTCGAATTCGTAGCGAGTGCTGCAGAATTCGCAGGTGACGATGATCTTGCCGTCGACCGTCATGTGGTCAACATCGTCCTGGCTGAAGCCCGCGAGAACACTCTCGATCTTCTCCCGCGAGCAGCTGCACTTGTCGGCCAGCGGCTGCGGTTCGAAGAGGCGGACGCCGCGTTCGTGGAACAGGCGGAAAAGCAACATTTCCACGCTGACTTCCGGGTCGGTCAGCTCGACATCCTTGACCGTCTCGACCAGGACCTTGGCTTCCACCCAGGCATCATCTTCGTCGACCTCGTGCGGACGCGTGCCTTCCGGCGCGTCGCCCGGATCGATATCGGCCTGATGCATGCGTTCCGGAGCCTCGGGCAGGAACTGGATAAGTATGCCGCCAGCGGTCCAGGTCTTGGCATGGCCTTCACCTTCCTGACGGGTGAACAGTTCACCAACGCCGAGCCGAACTTCGGTCGGAATTTGCTCCGACCGCTCGAAGTAGCGCCGTGCGACTTCTTCCAGTGAAACGCCATCCAGTTCCACCAGTCCCTGGTAGCGCTGCATGTGCGGCCCCTGGTCGATGGTCATCGCCAGATGTCCGTGCCCGAGAAGGGCTTCCTGCGTCGCCTGGCCATCTGCGATCAGCGCGGCGACCTCTCCGGCATCGAAGGTTGCGCAGGCGCGGATCGCATCGGGTGTCTTGAAGTCGACAACCAGCATCGACACCGGCCCCTTGGTCTGCGTCTGCAGAGTGAAGCGACCGTCGAATTTCAGCGAGGTGCCCAACAGGCTGGTCAGAACGATGGCTTCCGCCAGCAGGCGGGAAACCGGTTCAGGATAGGCGTGACGGTCCAGAATTTTTTCAAGGACAGGACCCAGCGCAACCGCACGGCCGCGCACATCAAGCCCTTCCACGGCAAAGGGCCGGACAGCGTCCAGCCCCGCAGGCGTAATGCCCAGTTCATCAAGATTAAGTGCCACTTGGCTTGCCTTATGCTGCGCCGAAGCACCAGGCCAGAATGCCCTTCTGGGCATGGAGCCGGTTTTCGGCTTCGTCAAACACAACGGAGTTGGGACCGTCCATGACGTCCGAAGTGACTTCCTCACCCCGGTGGGCCGGCAGGCAATGCATGAACAGGGCGTCCTGGTTTGCCTCAGCCATCAGGCGCTTGTTCACCTGATAGGCACTGAGGAGATTGTGACGCGATTCCGCGTCGTCATCGCCCATGGACACCCAACAGTCGGTAACGACACAGTCGGTCCCCTTGACCGCCTCATATGGGTCCGTCGTGACCTGAATGGAACCACCCTTGGCGCGAGCGGTCTCGATCAGGTCCATCGGCGGCGCCAGTTCACTCGGCGTCGCGATGCGCAGTTCGAAGTCGAGGCGTGGTGCGGCATGGATCCAGGAGGCAAGCACGTTGTTGCTGTCGCCTGTCCAGGCGACGCTCTTGCCCTTGATCGAGCCGCGATGCTCTTCGAAGGTCAACAGGTCAGCCATGATCTGGCAAGGATGCGAGACTTTGGTCAGACCGTTGATCACCGGCACCGTGGCATTTTCCGCAAGTTCGCGCAGTTCGTTGTGATCGAGAATACGGATCATGATCGCGTCGACGAAACGGGACAGAACCCGTGCCGTATCGGCAATGGTTTCGCCGCGGCCGAGCTGCATTTCAGCACCGGTCAGCATCAGGGTCTCGCCGCCAAGCTCGCGCATGCCGACATCGAAGGAAATGCGCGTGCGGGTCGACGGCTGTTCGAAGATCATGGCCAGCACCTTGCCAGCCAGCGGGCCCTGGCCCCGGTGCACACCATTTCGGCTCGACTTGATCTTCCGGCTGGTGTCCAGGATGGCGCGCAGTTCGTCGCCTTCGAAGTCCGTCAGATCCAGAAAGTTCCGGTAGGTTCCGTTTGCGGTCATCAGGCCGCTCCTTCCGCCAATTTAGCTTCCACCGCAACAGCTGCCTGATCCAGGCGCTCGACGGCAGTGGAAATTTCATCTTCGCTCATGGTCAGTGGCGGCATGATGCGCACCACGTTATCGCCGGCAGGCACTGCCAAGAGACCCGCTTCACGGGCCGCAAGAACGTAATCGGCTACCGGCACCACGCATTTCAGACCGAGCATCAGGCCATTGCCGCGCACTTCCGCCAGCACGTCCGGATGGCTGTCCACGAGCCCGGCCAGCTTCTGCTTGAAACTCAGCCCCTTCTGCCGCACGCTTTCCAGGAAACCGTCTTCCAGCACCACGTCCAGCACCGCATTGCCAACCGCCATTGCCAGCGGATTGCCGCCAAAAGTGGTGCCATGCGTTCCGGGAGAAAGGGCTGCCGCCGTTTCCTCGGTTGCAAGGCATGCGCCCATCGGGAAACCGCCGCCGATCCCCTTGGCAATCGCCATCAGGTCCGGCTCAACGCCCGCCCACTGGTGAGCGAACAGCTTGCCGGTCCGTCCGACGCCGGTCTGGATCTCGTCGAAGATCAGCAGAATGCCGTTGTCGTCGCAGATCTTGCGCAGCGCGCGCAGGAAGTCGGCCGGGATCTCACGAATACCGCCCTCGCCCTGAACGGGTTCGATGGCGATGGCCGCCGTATGAGGGCCGACGGCGTCTTTCAACGCGTCCAGATCACCAGCCGGCACCTGGTCGAAACCGGGAGCCTTCGGACCGAAACCCTCAAGATATTTTGCCTGGCCGCCAGCCGCGATGGTCGCGATGGTCCGGCCATGGAAGGCGCCTTCGAAGGTAACGATGTGGAACCGTTCGGGATTGCCATTGTCATAATGATAGCGGCGCGCGCATTTGATCGCGGCTTCCATCGCCTCGGCGCCGGAATTCACGAACAGCACCTTGTCGGCGAAGGTAGCCGCGCACAGGCGCTGCGCCAGCCGCTCGCCATCGGGGATCTGGTGCAGGTTGGACGTATGCCATAGCTTGGCGGCCTGATCCTGCAATGCCTTGACCAGATGCGGATGGGCATGACCGAGTGCGTTGACCGCGATGCCGGAACCGCAATCGAGGAATCGTCGGCCGTCAGTCGTTACCAGCCAGACACCTTCCCCATGATCGAAAGACAGGTTCGATCTTGCGTAATTTCCGAATAGTGCAGTCGCGGACATAACCTCGTTTGTCTCCCTTAAACGCCCTTGCTGTCCCAGCGTCGCCTCGACGCCGGGCCGTCACCTTGAAAAGATGCCGAAGGGCCAAAACGCAACGTGCCGCCCCGATGAGGCGGCACGTAGCGGCTTTCTTATACACTGCCGGTACCATGCGCTGTCAATGGAAATGCCGCACAACACATTTCAGATGTCACGGAAGGCAGATTTCGTAAAATTCTCAATGACCTCGCCATAATTGGGGAAAAGTCGTTTCATCCCCAACTGGTTTGGGTCCGGCGGTTGCCTGACAAATTAACGTTATTGTAACCTCTCAGCAATCAGACACGAGATCTCGTGAGGCAAATCAACAAGAGGCACTAGATCTGCCAGCATTAGGCGTGCATGTGCATGCTTAACACGGGGTTAATGGCCGCAGGTCGGTCGAACTAAAGGGTGCGGCGATGAGTTGGACAAACGAACGGGTTGAGCTTCTCAAAAAGCTTTGGGGCGACGGCTTGAGCGCGAGCCAGATTGCAGGCGAACTGGGTGGCGTCACCCGTAACGCCGTGATCGGCAAGGTGCACCGTCTTGGTTTGTCCGGCCGTGCCAAGTCCACTTCGTCAAGCGCGAAGCCTCGCCGGCCGCGCTCGGCCGCGCCTGCGACGGGTGCCGCGCCGAAGAAACCTGTCACGTCTCATCCTCAGTCAATTGGCGCAACGGCCCTGAAAGCCGACATTTCGCCGGCGCCTGTGGTGGAAGCCAAGCCGCGCGTGGAACCGATTGCCGAACTGGTGCCGATCTCGCAACGGGCCACAATCCTGACGCTGACCGAGCGGACCTGCAAATGGCCGATTGGCGATCCGGCAACCGACGACTTCTATTTCTGCGGCCGCCAGTCCGACGCCGGCGTCCCCTATTGTGTCCATCACTGCAAGATTGCCTATCAGCCGGTCGCCGACCGTCGACGCGATCGCAAGACGATGGCCCAGGCAGGCTGATAGCCTCCAGGCAAACCCAGCTCATGAAAAGCCCGCCGTTCTGGCGGGTTTTTTTGTTTAGGCTTTCACACGGAGGGTTGCACAGCCCTTCCAGCGGCATCAATGCCGGATCTCATCCTGAGATGACAAGGCTCTTGGTCAATTCTCTAACGCACCGTCGGCTCGCCAAAAGGCAAACATCCTGAAGCGCAAAAAGCCCGCTCGAAAGCGGGCTCCTTATTGCTTATTCCGCATTAGGTGCTCAGGCGGTTGCTGAAGTGAACTGGTCGTTGAAAGCATAACCGGCGCCGCGAACGGTACGGATCGGGTCCTTCGCCTTGCCCTTGTTCAAAGCCTTGCGCAACCGGCCGACGTGCACGTCGACAGTGCGTTCGTCCACATAGACGTCATGGCCCCAGACCCCATCGAGCAGTTGCTCGCGGGAAAAGACACGGCCGGGCGACGTCATCAGGAACTCCAGAAGGCGGAATTCGGTCGGCCCCAGGTGGATTTCCTTGGCGCTGCGGCGAACCCGGTGGGTTTCGCGATCCAGTTCGATATCCCCGGATCGCAGCATGGTGGACACCACTTCCGGGCTCGCCCGCCGCAGGATGGCGCGCACACGGGCCATCAGTTCGGGCACCGAGAAAGGCTTGACCACATAATCATCGGCACCGGTCGACAGGCCACGGATACGCTCCGCTTCCTCGCCGCGCGCCGTCAGCATGATGACCGGCAGGCGTTCGGTATCCTCGCGCGCCCTGAGACGGCGACACAGTTCAATTCCGGACAGGCCCGGCAGCATCCAGTCGAGCAACAACAGATCCGGCAGGCTTTCCCGCAGGCGGATTTCCGCCTCGTCACCCCGGACACAGGACTCGACCGAGTACCCTTCCGCTTCCAAATTGTATCTCAAAAGAAGGCTGAGCGGTTCTTCGTCTTCAACGATGAGCACCTTCGGCATACATCTCGCTCCAATTACCGCAACCGGCGCCCGAGCGCCGGCCGTTTAGACTTTTTTGCAAATCCGTCGAACGTGAGCGGTCAGACCGCGCCTGTTTCGTCTACCTTTGCCCGGTCTTCCGGCAGACGTTCGCCAGTGACCATGTAATAGACGTTCTCGGCGATGTTG
This sequence comes from Roseibium sp. LAB1, assembly GCF_054658235.1. Classification (NCBI taxonomy): domain Bacteria; kingdom Pseudomonadati; phylum Pseudomonadota; class Alphaproteobacteria; order Hyphomicrobiales; family Stappiaceae; genus Roseibium; species Roseibium sp. LAB1. The sequence continues at coordinate 817,934 of NZ_BAAGIB010000002.1, forward strand.
GTCGCGTGGTCGCCGATGCGCTCGATGTTCTTGGCGCAGAACAGCAGGTGGACGCACTGGGTGATGACGCGCGGATCTTCCATCATGTAGGTCAGGAGTTCGCGGAAGATGGACGTATAGATCGCATCGACCTCGGCATCGGCTTCCTGAACCCTGCGCGCGGCTTCCGCATCCTTGCGGGCGTAGGCATCCAGGACCTGCTTGAGCTGGGACAATGCCAGCTCGGTCATGTGTTCGACACCGATCGCGAGCTTCTTGTTCTGCAGGTCGCTGTCGATGGCGATCACCCGCTTTGCCACGTTCTTGGCAAGATCGCCGACACGTTCCAGGTCGTTGGCAATGCGCGTGGCAGCGGTGATTTCGCGCAGGTCCTGCCCCATCGGCTGGCGGCGGACGATCAGCTCGATCAGCTTCACTTCAAGTTCGTTGTAAAGACTGTCCAGACGGACGTCGCCCTTGATCGTCGCCTTGGCAAGCTCCAGATCCTGCGACACCAGCGCAGAGACCGCATCGGCGAAAGCTTTCTCGGCAATACCGCCCATTTCTGCGACCTTGCCGGCCATGGCCGTCAGTTCGTCATCGTAAGCCGTGACTGTATGTTCAGACATCCTGTGTCCCCTTCAGAAACCTAAAAAATGCTTAGCCAAAGCGGCCCGTAATGTAGTCCTGCGTACGCTTGTCCTTCGGGTTGGTAAAGATGTCCTCCGTCAGACCTTCCTCCACCAGAACACCAAGGTGGAAGAACGCGGTACGCTGAGACACACGGGCAGCCTGCTGCATCGAGTGGGTCACGATCACGATGGTGAAGTTTTCACGCAGTTCGTCGATCAGCTCTTCCACCTTCGCCGTCGCGATGGGGTCAAGCGCCGAGCACGGTTCGTCCATCAGGATCACTTCCGGGCTCACGGCAATCGCACGGGCGATGCAAAGACGCTGCTGCTGTCCGCCCGACATGCCGGTGCCCGGCTCGTCCAGACGGTTTTTCACTTCTTCCCAAAGGCCGGCCTTCTGCAGGCTGGACGCTACGATTTCATCCAGCTCGGCCTTGCTGCGGGACAGGCCGTGGATCCGCGGACCGTAGGCGATGTTGTCGTAGATCGACTTCGGAAACGGGTTCGGCTTCTGGAACACCATGCCGACCTTTGCGCGCAGCTGCACCGGATCGACCTTGGGATCGTAGATATTCTCGCCATCGATCTTGATCGAGCCTTCGACACGGCAGATGTCGATGGTGTCGTTCATGCGATTGAGCGTGCGCAGGAAGGTCGACTTGCCACATCCGGACGGGCCGATGAAGGCCGTTACGGAGCGCGGCTGGATTTCAATGTCCACGTCCTTGATGGCGTGGGTATCGCCATAATAGACCTGCACCTTGTTCGCGGAAATTTTGCTTTCGGTCATGGTTTTCGCCTGTTCAAAATTCGGCATCTCGTTCATCGGAGCAATCCTTACCAGCGGCGCTCAAACCTGCGGCGCAGGATGATCGCGATAATGTTCATGGTCATGAGGAAGACCAGCAGCACGATGATCCCGCCCCATGCGCGCTCATAGAATGCCGGATCGGCGCGTTTCGCCCATTCGTAGATCTGGGCCGGCATGGCCGAGTTCGGAGAAAAGAAACCGGCAGCCACGCCATCGGGGAAGTTCGAGGCGATGAAGCCGACCATCCCGATCAGCAGCAGCGGAGCTGTTTCCCCGAGGGCCTGCGCCAGACCGATGATCGTTCCGGTCAGAATGCCCGGCATGGCCAGCGGCAGCACGTGGTGGAAAATCGACTGCATCTTGGAGGCGCCGATCCCGAGGGCCGCATCGCGGATGCTCGGCGGAACCGCCTTCAGCGAGGCGCGCGTGGAGATGATGATCGTCGGCAGTGTCATCAGCGTCAGCACCAGACCACCGACGAGCGGTGCGGACTGCGGCAGATGCATGAACTGGATGAACACCGCCAGGCCAAGAATACCGAACACGATGGATGGGACCGCGGCGAGGTTGGAAATGTTCACCTCGATGAGATCAGTGAATTTGTTCTGCGGAGCGAATTCTTCCAGATAGATGGAAGCGGCGACGCCGATCGGCAGTGACAGGAACAGCACCACCAGCATCATGAACAGTGACCCGATCATGGACGCCCCGATGCCGGCCTGCTCCGGACGGCTATCAGAAGCATCGGTGCCGGTGATGAAGGCCCAGTTGAAGCGCTTCTCCAGAATGCCGGCAGACTGCATCTGGTCTGCCAGATCCAGATGTGCTGCATCCAGGTTCTTGTCTTCGGCAAGATCTTCCCGCTTGACGCGGCCCTTCAGGTAACCGTCGACACGGGAGGAGGCAATCAGCTCGAAGGTGACGGTCGAACCGATCTTGTCCGGATTGGCGAGAACGTAGTCACGAACCGTCGCGGCGGCGCCTGACGAGAACAGCTTCTGCAGGTCTTTCGCCGACATGTCCGTGGTGATGTTGGCACCGGCGAGTTCCCTGGCAAAGGCGTCGTCGATGATGGCGCGGTATTTGGAGGTCTTGACCACCGATTTTTCCGCTTCGGTAATCTGCTGCTGATTGAGTGGGACATCCACCTTCAGAAAGGTCTGGCTGAAGGCGCCAAGACCGTTGGAAAGGATTGCCCACAGAAGCGCGACGAGGAAGAACAGGCCAATGCCGATGGCGATGATGCCATAGAGCTTGAAACGGGCTTCCGCGGCATTGCGCTTCCTGGTCAGCGGATCGAGTTCGAGAAGTGAGGTGATCTTGTTCGGGGCCGGAGCACTGGTCTTGTCCGACGGAGGCGTAAGGGTCGTGTCGGTCATTAGTCGTACTGCTCCCGATATTTGCGCACGATGAAGAGCGCGAAGATGTTGAGCCCCAGGGTCACGACAAACAGGGTCATGCCGAGCGCGAAGGCGACCAGCGCTTCCGGGGAGGCAAAGTCGTTGTCGCCGGTGAGCTGGCTGACGATCTTCGCGGTCACGGTGGTCATCGCTTCGAGAGGGTTCATGCTGAGGCGGGCAGCGGCCCCGGCCCCCAGGACCACGATCATGGTTTCACCGATGGCGCGAGAAGCCGCCAGCAGGATGGCACCGACGATACCCGGCAGGGCCGCCGGCAGGATGACCTGCTTCACCGTTTCGGAATGGGTGGCGCCAAGGCCGAGGGAGCCGTCGCGCATGGCCTGGGGCACGGCGTTGATGATGTCGTCGGAGAGGGAGCTGACGAATGGGATCAGCATGATGCCCATGACCGCGCCTGCGGTGAACACCGAGGAAGCGCCCGACATCCAGCTGACGCCGAGCGCACCGCCGGAACCGAACAGGTTCATCAGGAGTGGACCGACCGTCAGCAGCGCGAAGAGACCGTAAACGATGGTCGGAATACCGGCCAGGATCTCAAGCAGAGGCTTGGCGATGGCCCGCACGTGCGGCGTTGCATACTCGGACAGGTAAATCGCTGCGAACAGGCCGATCGGCACGGCGACTGCCAGGGCAATCAGGGAAATATACATGGTCGCCCAGATCAACGGCACGATCCCAAGCTCCGATCCGCCGCCAAAGCTTGGCGCCCAGGTCAGGCCGAAGAAGAAGTCGGCAGCCGGATAAAGCCGGAAGAACTCGACTGTGTTGAAGATCAGCGAGAGCACGATGCCGACGGTCGTCAGGATGGCGATAGAGGCCGCTGCGATCAGGATGTAGCGGACAACTGTTTCCACCACGTTGCGGGCACGGAAATCCTTGTTGGTGCGCATCACGCCGACAGCAAAACCAATCAGACCGGCAGCCAGAACCGCAATGGTCCGCAGCAGCAGGCCGGTTCCGGAAATGCTGCGGTAGGTCTGTGCGGCCCGTAGCGTTTCGGCGGTCACTTCAGACCCCAGCGCAACACCGATCTGGCCGAGACGGCTGCGCACGTCCGTCAGTTCTGTGCGGATGGAGGCCGCCGCATCCGACGTCATGGCCCCTTGTGAGACGGCAAGGTCCAAACCCTCGGCAACACGAACGACGTCGCTCATGATGAGATCGAGCGAGCTTGCGGCAATGGTCTCTTGGGAAATCTTTGAGGAAACCTGGCTGTCCAGAATGATCGGCTGAACGATCAGCCAGGCAACGAGCAACAGCAGTGCGGGAACGAGTATCGAAACGACGACGTTCCAGCCGTAATAACCAGGCAGGGAATGAAGCTCTCGCGAATCCCCTCCGGCAGAATTCAACGCTTTTCCGCGGCCGACTATGTATCCGGCGACAGCCAGAACCAGCAGCGCAATAAGAATATATGGAAGTGACATAGGGCGACCCAACCGGCAAAGAAGAAAGAAAGGGCGGCCGAAGCCGCCCTTTCGGAAAGATGTGCTTAGTTGCCCATCGTTTCTTCGGCTTCGATGGAAGCCTGAGTAGCAGCCAGTTCCGGATCGGAAACCAGGCCATACTGGGCCAGCGGGCCATCCGGGCCAGCGATTTCGTCAGAAACGAAGAACTGAGCGTATTCCTTCAGGCCCGGGATAACACCGATGTGTGCCTTCTTGATGTAGAAGAACAGCGGACGGGAAACCGGATACTCGCCCTTTGCGATGGTTTCGGTGGACGGAGCAATGCCGGCCATCGTTGCCACTTTGAGCTTGTCGGTGTTGTTCTCGTAGAACGCCAGACCGAAAACGCCAACGCCGTTCGGGTTGGAGTCGATGCGAGCCAGGGTCTCGGTGTAGTCGCCGTCAATGTCAACGGACTTGCCGTCGGTGCGAACTGCGATACAAGCGTCTTCAGCGTCGTCTTCGGACATGCCGCCGTCGATCATGGCTTTCAGAGCGCCAGATTCTTCACAGCCGACTGCCAGAACTTTTTCTTCGAAGACTTCACGAGTGCCGTGCTTGGTGCCCGGGATGAAAGCGGCGATTTCCGCATCCGGCAGAGAAGCGTCAACTTCAGACCACTTGGTGTACGGGTTATCGACGATCTGACCGTCCTTCAGGACTTTCGGAGACAGAGCGTTGAACCACTGAACCTGAGTGAATTCGTTGAAAGCCGGGCCGTCTTTCTGGGACGCGAAGACGATGCCGTCGTAGCCGATGCGGACTTCGATGATGTCCTTCACGCCGGCTTCTGCGCAGGCCTTGATTTCCTTTTCGCGGATTGCGCGGGAAGCGTTCGCGATGTCGATGGTGTTTTCACCAACGCCGGTGCAGAACTTCTTCAGACCTGCAGAGGAGCCACCGGATTCAACGACCGGTGTCGGGAAATCGGTGTTTTCGCCGAATGCTTCAGCAACGATGGAAGCATAAGGAAGAACCGTGGAGGAACCAGCAATCTGCACCTGGTCGCGAGCCTGAGCCGAACCAACGAATGCAGTGGAAGCAACGGCAAGAGCAGTTGCGCTAACGAGGGTCGTAAATTTCACTTGACCACTCCCTTTGAATGTCAAGGTTTCTAGATGATCACCGCGCTTGGATGTGCACGAGCGATGCGGGGAACCTAGGCTCCACGGATGAGAGTTCTATGACAGTTCCTTTTCAGTTTTGTGACAATTTAAGCCGTTGAATTTATTCAATAAAACCTGATCCTTGACGGTTTTGTGTCGCGGAGGGTCACAAAAACCCGCCTCAAGGCGCACAGGGTGCAGCTCTCAGGCACCTCCGCAAAGCTGACAGGGAATTTGTTTATCCTTTCGGCCGGTCTGACGCGCGTTCGGCGGGGCGATCAGGCACTTGCCGCAAGGGCCCTTTCGGGTTTGTCCTGTCTGAATCGCTCGATCAGAGTTGCAACGCCGGCAATGCCTGTGCCTCGGCGGCCTCTTCCCTGCGTTTTTCAGCTGAAAGCGGAATCAACCCCTTGCCCGCCAGATAACCGTCATCGCCCCAGGCCTCCTCGCTGGTGAAGGCCGCCACATAGGCCTCCACGCCCGGGATGAGGCCCACGTGTTCCTTCTTGATGTAGAAAAACAGCGGACGGGAAACGGGATATTCGCCAGATGCAATCTTCTCGAACGTCGGCTCGACGCCGTTGACACCGACACTCTGGATCTTGTCGCGGTTCTGCATCAGGAAGGAATAGCCGAATATGCCCACCGTCACGGGATTGGCCTCCAGCGCACCGACAATCAGATCGTCATTCTCTCCGGCTTCAACGAAGCTGCCGTCCCGGCGGATGCGCGCGCAGCCATCCTTCTCCAGGTCCCGGACCGCCTTGCAGCCTTCTTCCATGACAAGCTCTTCGAAGGCATCGCGGGTTCCGGAGGTCGGAGGCGGCCCGAGCACTTCGATCTTCTCGTCCGGCAACGCTGCATCGATGTCCGACCATGACAGATTTGCGTTGTCGACAAGCTGGCCGTCCCGTGGAAGCTTTTCCGCCAGAGCTTCGAAGATCTGCTCGACTGTCAGGGTGAATTTCGGGCCTTTGCGCGAATTGGCCAGCACAATGCCGTCATAGCCGATTTCTACTTCGACCGGCGTGACGCCGTTGGCCCGGCAGGTCTCCAGTTCCGAAGCCTTCATGCGCCTGGAGGCATTGGTGATGTCCGGAGTGTGTTCGCCCACCCCCTTGCAGAACAGACTGAACCCGGTGCCCGAGCCAGTGGATTCGACAATCGGGAATTTCATGCCGTTGTTTCCGACCGTTTCCGCGACCGCGGTCGAAAACGGAAACACCGTGGACGAGCCGACAATGAGCAAACGGTCTCGAGCTTCGGCTGTCAGGGATGCCAAACAGAATACACCACACACCATCGCGCGGGCTGACAAATATATCGGCACATCAAAACTCCTGGACTAAAAACGCGGGCGTGATCCGGCAAAGCAGGTCTTCTTCCTTGCAGATCGCCTGGCCGGCCCCGGAAAACTGTTCCGAACTTGCCACGGCAGCCTCTAACAGCGTCCCGTCTCAGGAATACGACAGTCGTTCATTCGCTTTCAGGCGGAGATTTTCTCGGGGATACCTTCCACGTTCTCCATGGCAGGCAAACTGACCTTGAAGGTCGCGCCCTGCCCCGGCTCACTCTCCACATCGAGGCGTCCGCGATGGCGTGTCAGGATATGTTTTACAATGGCGAGACCGAGGCCCGTGCCTTTCATCGCCCGGCTCGATTCGACATCGACCCGGTAGAACCGTTCTGTCAGGCGCGGCAGATGTTCGCGCGGAATGCCCTCGCCATAATCGCGCACCGACAGTTGCCAGGACAGCGTGTCCTGCGGCTCGCACGTTTTCTCAAGACCAACGTCGACATATTTGCCGTCATGACCGTATTTCAGCGCATTCTCGATCAGGTTTTCCGTCACCTGGATGAGTTCGTCCCGATCACCCTGGATCCGTGCGGGCGCATCAGGCAGATGAAGCCGGATTTCGACGCCCATGTCAGAGGCCAGTGGCGACAGGGCATCCGATGTATGCCGCACGATCTCTGACAGATCGACAGCATTCGCCGGACGCACGTGAGCCTTCAACTCGATTCGGGAGAGCGACAGGATGTCATCGATCAGGCGGCGCATGCGTCCAGCCTGATCCAGCATGATCGACAGGAACCTGTCCCGGGCTTCCGGATCGTTGCGTGCGGGTCCTTGCAAGGTTTCGATAAAACCCGTCAGCGATGCCAGGGGCGTGCGCAGTTCATGGCTGGCATTGGCGACAAAATCCGTACGCATCCGTTCCAGCCGGCGGTTCTCGGTCAGGTCCTGAATGACCACCAGAATGAAATCCGGCAAGCTCGGAACCTTCTCCTGACCACTGCTTCCAGGCATGTAGATCGGCGAGAGATGAGCCTCGTACCAGGTTTCGGTCGGCACTTTCTCGATCCAGCTGATCTTCTCGGCCTCACCTGTGGTGCAGACACGGTCAAAGGCTTCCAGAAGCGAGGGAGCCCGGAGCGAGAAAGACAGCGGATCTCCCGGCTTTACGCCCTGATAGATCGACAGAGCCTGCTTGTTGACGTAGCGGGTGATGCCCCGCCCGTCGGCCACGAAACAGGGAGTCGGCAGCGCGTCCACCGTCACCTTCATGCCCGTCCCGGGCCACATCCTGCGGATTTCCCGCTGAGCACTCAGCTTGACCCGGCGGCCTGACGACTTGCGGGGAACGAAACAGGCCACGACCACCAATGCGGCCATGGCAAGAAGCGCCGTCGTCAGCGGAACGTCATGTATGATGACCGCACCGGCAGCGGCACCGAGCGCGATCATCAGAATCCAACGGGCTTCGCCAAGTCGGGTCAGCGGCGATGCGGCCTGCCGGTCTTCAGCAGGCTCTTCGAGTGGCGAAGGCGGTTGGGTCATGGACGGTCGAGCGAATTCGTTTCAGCAGTTTGTACTCCCGAGTGCAGACACTATTTCGACGTCTCAGTAAATGTGCAAGGCCGGAATAGGGAGTTCGGGGCAGTGTCGAACCAATCCCCTAACACGGAAAGCATGTCAGCCAAGCGACAAAAAAACACTTTCCTGAAGGCTGCCATTATGCCTCTCGAATACCAGGTACGTTAGACCTGTTCCGATGGTCAGGACAGTACCGGCGCCATGTCCGAAATCAAAAAACACGAAATGAAAACAAAGCCCTGCCAGCCGACGATTATGCGCCGTGGCCCTTTCCAGTCTTTTCGTGACAGGAAAGAGGACCCGGGAACCTGTCACTGGTTACGCGGCAAAGGATGTCTGGCAGCGGATTTCAGATTGTCCAGAATACGTGGCCAGCCGTCGGGCTGGCGCATGAGTTCCAGATACTCCGCACCCGCTTCGCCATGCCTCAGAAACTCGCTATGGACGATTTCAATGCGGGTGACGTCCCCGGCTTCGCGGAAATTCACCATGACACGGCTTGCTGTCGCAGGATCCGCGATCTCCTCGCCCTCACGGCTAACCTGCCAGGCCAGACGTATGTACAGCGGCGGTTCCAGAGACAGGACTGTTCCCCAGACACGGTGCTGCCCGTCAGCGTCGATTTCATAGCAGCTTCCGCCTGCATAGGGATCGATCCCCGCCTGCACCTTGCCCTCTCCCGCATCCTTGAACGGAGAGGTCCACCACAAATCCAGCCGGTCGACAAACAGTGAAAAGGCCTGGTCCCGTGGCAGGTTCAACATGCCTTCGAACCGGCACTCGGTGTCATATGTCATGATTTTCCGTCAAATTCATTCTTTCCAACCCCAAAGGCACTGTTCCACATTTGGGCCCGGCTTGGCAAAGTACCGCTTCCCTAGCCGATTCAAACGTCAGATACATGACGCGATGCCCCGGCCCGGTGCCGCGAACACATCCGCCAAACGGAAGAAAGAAACCGGAGATAACATGAAGCACGACCGCGCGTTCGATCCGCAATACGGAACTGCCGTCGAGCTGATGCCAGGCGTGCGCCGGCTAACAGTGAAGAATCCGGGACCTTTCACGTTTCATGGCACCAACAGCTATCTGCTGGGAACCAGCCGGCTGATCTGTGTCGATCCCGGGCCGGCACTGGAAGGACAGGTCGATACCATCTTGAAAGCCGCTCAAGGCGCCGAGATCGAGGCTATTGTGGTCACGCATACACATGTGGATCATTCACCGGGCGCGCGTCTGCTGAAGGAAAGGACCGGTGCCCCGATCATCGGGTGCGGGCCGCACCGGCCAGCGCGGGCGCTTCTGGAAAACGAGGTCAACCCGCTCGATGCCAGCGGCGACAAGGATTACGCGCCCGACAGGTTGCTGGAAGATGGCGAAACGTTCGAGGCGGCCGGCATTTCGCTGGAAACCGTGGCCACTCCCGGCCACACATCCAATCATCTGTGTTTTGCCCTGAGCGGCGAACCGGTTCTGCTTTCCGCCGACCATGTCATGGGTTGGTCGACATCGGTCATCGCGCCGCCAGATGGCAGCATGCGGGACTATATGGCCTCCGTCGACAAGCTGCTGGCCCGCACGGAAGATATCTACCTGCCTGGTCATGGCGGCCTGGTCCGCAATGCGATCGACTATGTCCGCGACCTGAAGCGTCACCGGCTCGACCGGGAAGCCTCTATTCTGCAGGAGCTGGCCAAGGGTGAAAAATCGATCCCGGAAATCGTGTCGGTGCTTTATGCCGCCGTCGATCCGACGCTGCACCCGGCGGCAGGCCTGTCGGTTTTCGCACACCTGGAAGACCTTGCGGACAAGGGGCGCGTCGCGGCCAGCCCCGAGTTGTCGCTAACCGCCCGCTATCGCCTCATCGGCTGATCCAGCAGGCAATCAGCCTTCCAGATCGACCGCATCGAGACCTTCGGCAACCGGAGCATCCTCGTCCTCGAAATAGGGCTTGAACCCCGGCAACGGAATTGTTGCGCGCGGATCTTCGACCGGCTCGATCGGCAGATCCTCTTCGAGTTCCGTCTCGTCGACCGAAAGTCTCGCCAGGTCGCCATAGGTTTCCAGCAGCACACGGTCGATTTCGCTGAAGACAAGACGGATGCGATCCGCATTGTCGGTCAGATCCTTCAAGGGCGTGCGCGAGCGCGAGCGCACATCAAGCAGAGCTCCGACCGAATCGGGCCGGACGCGCAAGACGATGTCGTGTTTCAACCCAAGGATCTGCGAACTGCCCTCGGCCTGGAGAAAGGTTGGCGCATCGAGAAGATCGGGCGGCAATTCACCGACCACCTGCCAGTTCAACGCTTCAAGCGCCTTGAGGCCGGCTGCATGCAACTGGGCCGTGGAAATGCGGTATCGGCGTGGAACGATATCCGGATACAGGCGGTCTTCCGCCGAATTGCCCACAGCACTCACATCTGGCGCGGCACCCGTATAGGTGGCCACGGTCGGCCAGACGTCTTCCACAAGCACGGTGTTCAGCCAGTCGAGAAAAGGCTGTTCGCTTGAAATCACCTTTGTTTCAAGTTCGGGTGGATCGGTTCGGTTGGTTGCCAGGTCACTCGCTCCCGCGTGCATGACCAGCATTCCGACCACAAGTGCAGGCGTGGCAAGCGCCAGCAGCCCCAGGAACAACCCTGTAAGCGCCGCCGGCACGCCGGGTCCGCCATAGGTCCAGATCCGGTGGAAGCCGAACAGCGCCAGCAGGATGGCAGCGAGCGCAATCGTTGCCGCCGCAATCAGCGACAGGACAAACACATCGGCATCGATGAAGCCGAACCGCTTTGCCAGGAAAGAAATCGCCGCGAGCGCCAGTGCCACGGAGCCGATCGTGCGGCTTGCCGGTGCCGAAGCTGTTTTATAGACGGCGTAGCGCTTCATGAGATCCTATCTCGCCTGGCCTGCCGCACCGACGCGGCAAGGTGTCCACCTGATTGTTTCTCCGTTTACAGCCAATTTGTCAAAAATGAACTTCACTTCGACGGCCAACACATCATACATTCCTTGAGAGCAAACGATAATCGTGCAAGCAAGACACGCTGGAATTACAGTTTCAAATCGGGGTAAGGCATGACCGGATTGCGGTCCCGTCATACGACGAATGAACCGGCGACGAACGAACCGGCGACGAACGAACCGGAACACCGGTCTGCCGGTGGCGGAAAACAAAAAGCGTTTTCACCTTTCGGCCTGTTCCGGCCGGGCTCTGCGAATATATGCCTGTGCCACCTGCTCGTCCTGACGGTGCTGCTGTCGCCTATCGCGCTGGGAATCGCGGTCATCTACGCGGAACCAGAAGGCCGCTGGCTGCAGGCCCATTATCATTACCTTCGAACCACCATTGCCCTGTTGGTCATAGGCCTCAGCACCGGTGGTCTGATGATCCTGCTGGGAGCATCCAGCTCCTCGGCGCTGATGCTTGCCGGACTGGGCGTTTGCACTGTCACGGTGATGCTCAGTTCTGCCCGCTCTCTGCTTGGATTATTCAGCGCCTTGCGCGGCTCTCCACTGCGAAATCACAGAAGCTATTTCATATGAACGGGCAGTCATATACTTTCGCAAGCTCCCCCTTCGCTTAATTTGTAAAGAAATTGTTACCGCAATACTTCAATTCCACTCCGGATTCGTTACATCTTGTTATTGTTTTTGACTGGCTGATTTCCGCCAATAAGCGCATGCTTTTTCACATCCGATGCAAAAACCGGCTGAAAGGCTTATTTGCCGCCTTCCGTTTGCCGCAATTGGATACGACATGCACACCGCCCGCGAGCCATAGACACTTAAACCCAGAGAGCGGGCACTGGAAAAGACAACGGACGAGACAAATGTCTGAGCAATCTCCCCGCCCTGCACCGAAGCAAAGCGCTGACGCGAAACTGGTCAACCTTTACAAGCCCGTCGGCATCGCAGCCCTCAATGCAGCTGCCCTTTGCAAGAATTCGGGCACGGTGGCGAAAAAGAAAAACTGAGCCGCTGCGCACACCGCGTCAGCCTTCCTGGCCGACCGCCGGCTGATTGCCGGCAGTCCGAGGTGGTGAAAGACGCTGTTTGATTGCCGGAGCGACCGGCCAAGGACAAGTTCGGGCATACGATCGGCGACGGTTGAATGTCCGTGATCCTGAAGCGGCCAGAGCTGGACTTGTGCCGCAAAATCACCTTTCGCAGACGGTTGCCGTCTTCCTGTCTGTTGGGCAAACTGCCGCCGAACAGGGCACGTTCCGTGTCCTTCGGCGGAGATTGCCTGCATGATCATTGCCTACTGCCCGACTGTAAAAGGTCTGGAGCGTATCGAGCTTGCCTCCGGTGCGCCTTTGCCGTCCACATCGGTTTGGATCGACCTTGTCGCCCCGACACAGGACGAGCAAAAGGCCGCAGAGAAGCTGATGGGCGCGGAGATCCCGACACGGGACGAGATCGCCTCCATCGAAACTTCCGAACGGCTTTACCTGGAACCAGGCGCCGTGGTGATGACCGCACAGCTTCCCATTGCCACCCAGATGATCGACCCGGCACTCTCATCCGTCACTTTCGTCATCAATGCCAGACGGCTGGTGACGGTTCGATACGGCGAACCGAGATCCATCGCACTTCTGTCGCGCAAGGTTCAGAGCGATACGAGTATCGCCCACAAGGGACCGGCCGTGCTGTTTGCCATGCTCGACATCATCGTCGACCGCTGTGCCGACGAAATGGAAAGCGCCTCGGCCCGCTATGACAAACTGGCGGTGCAGGTGTTCGGCGACGGCCTCAACATGCGCAAGACCGCGAGTTACCAGATCGCCATCAAGCAACTGGGGCAGATCGGCTTGCACGTTTCCAAGATGCACGACGTGTGCACAAGCCTGTCGCGGATGATGCTTTACCTCAGCACGCACGCCAAGCGGCTGAACCTGAACGAGGAGCAGGAAGCCGACTGCAAGATGTTCGGCAGGGACATCCATTCCATCAAGGAACATGGCGACGCACTGGACGCCAAGCTGTCCTTCCTGTTGGACGCGACAGTCGGTCTCGTCACGCTGGAACAGAACCAGATCTCCAAGATCTTTACCGTCGTCAGCGTGATCTTCCTGCCGCCGACGCTCATCGCGTCGATCTACGGCATGAACTTTGCCAACATGCCGGAGCTGAACTGGCAACTCGGGTTTCTTTTCTCGCTGGGCCTGATGGTGTCGTCGGTAGCCCTGACGTTCCTGTTCTTCCGCTGGAAACGCCTGCTTTGATCCTTCCAACCGTCTGACTGCTTGTTAGCAAGGCCCCACGGACAGTCGCATCAAGGATAGAGACGCGCCTTGCTCCAGGACTGATCTGCGGAGGTACGGGTGAATTGCACCCGGTCATGCAGCCGGAACGGCCTATCGTGCCAGAATTCGATGGAAAGCGGCACCAGACGCATGCCGGACCAATGGTCGGGCCGCGGAATGTCGCCGATGCCGAATTTGGCGGTAAATTTCGCCACTTCCTTTTCCAGCGCGAACCGGCTTTCCAGCGGACGCGACTGCCGGGACGCCCAGGCACCGATCCGGCTGCCGCGCGGCCGGGAGCGGTAATATTCGTCCGCTTCCTCGTTAGAGACCTGCTCGACCAGACCACGGATGCGAACCTGCCGGCGCAAGGACTTCCAGTGGAAACACATGGCCGCCTTGCCTGCGGAGAGCAGCTCCTGTCCCTTGGCACTCTCGAAATTTGTGTAAAAAACGAAGCCACGTTCGTCGAAGTCCTTCAGGAGAACCATCCGAACATTGGGCAGGCCGTCTTCATCGACCGTCGACAGAGCCAGCGCGTTGGGATCGTTGGGCTCCGACGCCCTGGCATCCTCAAGCCATTCTGCAAAAAGCTCAAATGGCTTCACTACTTCTGTAAAGTCACCTTTTGTTAACTCTTGAGGGGGATCTTTAAGGTCTGTCATCGGTAACCTGTCGAAGGAAACGACAGCCTTTTAGAGCGGCTAGAAAACGCCGGGCCGGGGGGCTGTCTGAAAAATGTATCGTATGCGTTCATATACTGCCGGGCACATAAAGATCCAACCCTTAGCCGCACTTTGCATGGCCATCGCAACAACGCTTGGCGGGTGCAGCCAGTTGTCCGTACCAGTGGGTAGCAACAACATCGATTCCCCCACCGTTCTGACCGGTTCCATTCCGTCCGCATCCGATGTCGCCTATGCGGACATCAATGACGACGACAGGTCGGTCATCGCGCAGAACCTCGATGCAATCGGCCCGGACCTTGACACCGGGAAGCCGATACAGGCCCTTTCTCTGACGTGGCTGAATTCGATCAGCGGCAATTCGGGCACCCTGTCCAACATCAACACATCCGCCTTCAGCGAAACCGGTTGCCTCGGCTTTCAGACCACCGCAAATACCATTGTCGGCATCAAGCTGTACTCCGGCACAGCCTGCCGGGACGTGACGCAGAAATTCGCGATCACCAGCCTGACTGTCGCCGACGCTTGAACCCCGGCGAAAACCCGCTAAAACCGGAAGGTCCTCAACACGAGGATCGGGGTCTGGAATTTTTTCCTATTCATCCCGATATAGAGGACAAGTCCGGTCAAGCATGACCTGCTAGACTTGCACGCTTCGGTTCGGTTTGCCGGACGGAGCGGTGCCCGGGTCGGCCTGCCGGAAAATCTTAGGAACCTGGTGAGACGAATGCGTGATCCCTATAGCGTTCTCGGGGTGGCAAAATCTGCCAGCGAGAGCGAAATCAAGAAGGCCTTTCGGAAGCTGGCCAAAAAGTACCATCCGGATCAGAACAAGGACGATCCGACGGCGGCGCAGCGCTTTTCCGAAGCAAACCAGGCCTATGAAATTGTCGGCGACAAGGAAAAGCGCGCCAAGTTCGACCGTGGCGAAATCGATGCGGAAGGCAAGCAGCGCTACCAGGCCCACGGTTTCGACGGCTTCTCCGGATACGAAGACTTCGGTGGAACCGGTGGTGCGCGCGCACACAAGACGTCCGGCGGCGGTGGCAGTTTCGATGACATCCTGAACGACATTTTCGGCAGCTTCGGCGGCCGTGCGCGAGCAGGTGCTGGTGCTGGAGCAGGTCCGGGTGCAGGTTTCGGCGCCGGGGCCCGTGCCAAAGCGCCGCCGAAGGCGAAAGGCGCCAACGCGGAACTCGTCGCCCGGGCCTCGCTGGAAGACATCGTCAACTCCGGCAAGACCCAGGTAACGCTTCCAAGCGGCAAGACGGTGAACGTCACCCTGCCCAAGGGCGTTGTCGAAGGCGAGAAGATCCGGCTCAAGGGCCAGGGACATCCTGGTGAAAACGGCGGCCCCGCAGGAGACGCTGTTGTCGAGATCCGGTTCAAGCCGCACAAGCTTTTCGAGGTGAAAGGATCCGACCTGCACCTCGACCTGCCGCTGACGCTCTATGAAGCCGTACTCGGCGCAAAGGTGCGCACGCCGACCCTGTCAGGTGCCGTCAACCTGACCGTTCCGGCCAATGCCTCCAGTGGCAAGACCATGCGCCTCAAGGGCAAGGGGCTGCCGACCAAGACCGGTGGCCACGGCGATCTTCTGGTCAAACTGCAGATCGTCATGCCGCCGCACAGCGACGATGAACTGGACACGCTCATGCGGGCCTGGAAGGAAATCACTCCGTACCGCGCACGCGGGCCGGAATTCGACTAGGCTATCCTCTTCGTCAATGCTTTGAAGTTCAGTCTCGCCCCGCCGGTCCCCACTGGCGGGGCGACGTTTTTTGACCTTCGCAACCTCCGCTCCGATCGGCCTCCACGCTCTTGAAACGTCGGGTCTTGCAAATTTACATAACTAGTTATATATCAAGTTATGTAAATGGGAGTGACTTATGAGCGAAGATGTCGTCCGCGCGCTCGGCTATGCCACCCTGGGCAGCCGGCTGAAACGGATCGGGGAAATGCTGCAGGCACAAACGCAGATCGTTGCAGCCGAGCTTGCCGACACCAGTCTGCCGACGCCGCACAACCCTGTTCTTGCCGCACTCGACCGACAGGGCCCTTTGAGTATCGGCGATCTGGCGAAGGCCCTTGGCCAGAGCCAACCGGGCGTTACCAGAACCATCAACAAGATGAAGTCGGATGGACTGGTTGAATCCGTTCCCTCGCAACAGGACCGTCGCGTGACGACAATCGGCCTGACCGACAAGGGAGCTGCCCTGGTCGCCCATCTGAAAGAAACACTCTGGCCCGCAATCACATTGGCCGTTGCAGACGCCTGCAAGGGTCTGGAAGGCCCCCTTCTCGATCAGCTTGCCTGTCTGGAGGATGCTCTTTGCGTACGGCCGCTTTCCGCCCGCTGCAAAGACGCCCCGTTGCAGCCCTGGAGCAGTCTGCAGGCTTCCCCGGAGGATAAAGCGTGATCAAGCGCATCTGGCACGGCTGGACAGACCCCGGCATGGCCGACACCTATGCACATGTCCTCACGACACAGGTCATTCCGGGGATCGAGGCCAAGGCCATTCCCGGCTATCTCGGGATCGAAGTGCTGCGGCGCGACCTGGAAACCGAAGTGGAGTTCATCACCATCATGAGCTTCCGCTCGCTTGAGAACATCATCGCGTTTCAAGGGCCTGATTACGAACGCTGTTATGTTCCTGATGCCGCCCAGAAAGTCCTGAAGCGATGGGATCTGGTTTCACAACACTATGAGCTCGAAGATGCACGCAGTTATGAATGAACCGAGCCGGGACAGCCTTCTGAAGCGGGTCGTCTGGTCAGCCCTGACCTCCCGGCATGTGCAATTCAGCCAGGGTGGCGACCTTGCCCGCCGTTTCGACCCGGCCATCTCCCCCTTTGCGGCAGCGGTGGACAATTCGCCCGAAGCTTTGGCCGCGCTGGCGGAGCTGATTCAACCGGGTGACGACCGGGCGTTCATTCTGCAGGCGGACGACATCGCCCTGCCCCAAGATCTTGAGGCAGAGATTACCGCGCTGGGTGTTCTCATGGTGGAAGTTTCACCGTCAGCGGGCCCATCCCGATCGACTTCAATCGTGCAACTGGACGAAACCGATGTGCCGGAGATGGTCGAGCTCGCAATGCTGACCAAACCGGGCCCGTTTACCGCACGCACGCCAGAGCTGGGTACTTTCTTTGGCATCAGGCAGGACGGCCGACTGGCTGCGATGGCTGGTAGCAGGATCAATCTCGACGGCTATACGGAAGTCAGCGGGATCTGCACTCATCCCGATTTCCGCGGTAGAGGCCTGGCGTCCGAACTCTCTCTTCATGTGACTGAAGTCATCAGGAGCCGCGGAGACACGCCGTTCCTCCACGCTTACGCGGACAATCACGGAGCGATAGCCCTTTACCGGAAGCTGGGTTTCGAAATCTGGCGGGAGGTCAATGTGGCAGTGGTCAAACGCAAGGATCAGGTTGATCCGGACTGATCCCCCGATTGGGCAAGGCGGTTGTCTCTCGCCTCCTTATACAGGGTGAGACGCCCGCGCAGGTATTTTGCAGCTGACCGGTAATGGCTCGGACCGGCAGCTTCCGCCCAGCGGCCCGTCGTCCATTGGTTGTTGGAGCCTTTCATCGGGCCGCCGTACAGCTCCTCTTCGTCCAGGTTTTCCAGGAGGGCAAGCAGTTCGGCGTGATTGCTGTCCAGAAGGGATCGCGCAGACCGCCACGACAGACCGGACTGTTTCTGCCGCAGGTCGGCATTGTATCTGGCCGTCTCGTTCCACTTGTATCCCTTGGCGGGAAACCAGACCGGCCTGCCCGCCTGTCCGTCGCGGTACCAGCCCAGGAACAGGTCGATCCAGTGTGCCCGGTGACCAATAATATCCTTCGGCGAAATGCCGTCCGCGTCCTTTTCAAGGCGCAGCATTGCAGGCAGGTCATCGAGAAGCTGTTGCAGCTTGGAAAACTCGCGCTCGCTTGCGGCGAGCAATTCCGTTTTGGAGGTGGCCGGCATTCCGCTCTCCCGAGACCGCACGAATTGGCATCAAAGACCGCAAAGTTCCACGCACCGGCGTTGGAACGCGGCTGTTACAGGGTCCGTCCACACCAGATCGTGCCATGGGAGCCGCTGCTGCGGACCGTCAGCACCGGATGGAAATCCCTCGCATTCCAGAAGGCCATTCCGGCTTCGTTGATCGCACTCACACCAGCATGCACGGCTGAAACGCCTCTCGCCTTCGCAGCTGCGATCCAAGCGTCCAGGAGCTTTGTTCCAACGCCTCTGCCGCGGGCACGTGGCAGAAGGTTCATGTGAATATGGGCTGGATAATCATCGATGACTGCCTGCGGCACCGCGGATGGATTATGGATCGTCCGGATCCGCAGGTCGTCGGCTGTCTGTGCAGTCTTGTGCTGTGGCGGTTCGGGATAGCGCTCGCGCAGGGCTGGCCACCATTCCCGCTCCAGATCGCGTTCGAAGGCCCGTGTATCGCTGACACCAACCGCATAACCGAACACCCCTTCATCGTCTTCCGCGACAAAACTGATGGGGCCGTTCAAGGCCACATAAGGCCCGGCGTAGATATGACCGATCAACTCGGGATCGCGATACAGATCCGTCGCATCGCGTCCGGCCTGTCCGGTTTTCAGACAGATGTCATATACTGTATCGAGGTCCCGGAGCTCGGCCGGCCTAACGGTTATGGTCTCAGTCATAGGCACCAGAATTCCTGTCTGCTGTGATCCCGGCGCGCGCAAGGCGCGGGCCTGCCGATCACCTGTCCTGCAAGCCGTACCACCAGTAAGCGCCCTGAAGATAGAGCTTGCGCAGAGACGGCAGCGGGAATTTCCGGAATGGCTGGCGCAAGGGAACCGGCAGGTCTTCCGGCTTCAGTTTGCCAAGGACCAGCCCGGCAACCTTCTCGCCTGAAATCGAGGCCATCGCGATACCGCTGCCATGCCATCCCATCGCGGCATAAATACCGCCGAGGCCAGGCACTTCGCCGACAAAGGGCGTCAGGTTGCGCGCCAGACACACGTGACCATACCAGCTGTGTTCCGCTTCGACGCCCGACCAGGCGGGAAACATTTCCTCGAAATCCGACCTAGCGCGCTGGTACATGGCCGCCAGAGACTGCGCATTTTCGAAAATGCCACCACGGGTTCCAAACAGGAACCGCCGGTCTGGCAATAGGCGGAAATAGTGCAAAAGATTACGGGTGTCGGCCGCCATCGTATCGGACGTCCAGCCCTGAGCGGCAAGTTCGTCCTCGCTCAAGGGACGGGTCACCTGGATTGACGACATGACCGGCAATGTGCGGCCGTGCAGCCATCTGGGTGCATCTTCGCGCGCATAGCCGTTGCCTGCCAGGACGATCTTCTTCGTGCGAACGAAGCCGTGCTCGGTCTCCAGATGCCACCGATCGCTGTCCCGGGTAATTCCTGTTACCGGCGATTTTCCGAATATCTTGCCACCAGCCCGGCGTACCTGCTCCGCGAGAGCCTGGACATACGCCATCGGATTGAGCGCGAAGCCATAAGGAACGTGCAGGCCACCGTGAAATGCCGGCCCGCCATAGCCTTCACCGTCCAACTCCGTCTTGGAGAGCACACGCGCCTTGATGCCGAAATTTTCTTTCAGGAAACCCGCTTCCGCCTGAAACCCGGCAAAGTCCTTCGGCCGGTGTGCAAGATAGATCTCGCCCTTGGAATGACGGTCGGCATCGACACCCCAGTTATCGAGCCTTTGGGCAACCAGATTGACGCCAGCGACCTGATAGGCGACGAAGCGGCGTGCTTCCTCCAGACCGAACTTCTTGATCAGGCGGCGCTCGTCGAGCTTGGTCCCGCCAAGGCAGCAGAACCCGCCATTGCGGCCCGATGCGCCGTAGCCGACATGTTCCGCTTCCAGAACGCAGACGGAAACACCTGCTTGCGCAAGCCGGAGCGCAGCACTCAGCCCGGCAAAACCCGCACCGATCACCGCGACATCGAACAGCGCATTGCCGATCAGTTGCCGGTCCAACCGCACCTGCGGCACGCTGGCCTCCCAGTAACTGCCGATGGTTCGGCGCGTTTCTGTGCGGTTCTGCAGCATCTCAGAACCCGAGCCTGTCCCGCAGGGAGAACCAGGTCATGGCCAGTACCAGAAGCGGGAAGCGAAGCCGGTCGCCGCCAGGGAAAGCCGGTACGTTCAGCTTCTCGAACACGTCGAAGCGCCCAGCGGTTCCTGCTACCGCCTCCGCCAGCACCTGGCCACCGAGCGTCGCCATGGCGACACCGTGGCCGGAATATCCCCCGGCAGTCAGCATGTTGGGAGCCAGGCGTGCAAAATAAGGCATGCGCTTTGGCGTTATCGCGAGTGTGCCACCCCAACCGTAGTCGATCGCAACGTCACTGAGCTGAGGAAAAATTTCCAGCATCGGCTCACGCACGAAGGCCTTGATATCGTCAGGAAAGCGGTAGCCGTAATTTTCCCCGCCGCCGAACAGCAGCCGCCGGTCGGCGGACAGACGGAAGTAGTTGATCACGAACTTGCTGTCGGCCACGGCAACGTTGTTGCGGATTATCTTCTGCGCCTCGCCTTCCGAGAAAGGCTCGGTCGCCACGATGAAATTGTTGATCGGCATGACATGCGCAGCGGTCTGCCGGTCGAGACGGCCGAGATAGCCGTTGCACGCCAGAATAACGTGGTCCGCACGAACGTCGCCAAGCCCGGTCTTCACGGTGATCCGCTCCGTACCCTTGCCTTCAATGCCGGTGACCTTGGTCTCCTCGAAAATCCTGGCCCCTGCAGCTTCGGCCGCCTGACCGAGCCCCAGTGCGAAATTGAGCGGATGGAGGTGACCGGCTCCCATGTCCAGAGACCCGCCGTAATAGCGTGGACTGCCGACCTGATCGCCAATTTCTTCGGGCCCAACGAAGCGGATGTCCTCATAGCCATAGACCAGCCTGAGATGCTCGACGTAGTCCCGGCTTTCCTCGACAAAACTCTTTCGGTGGTCGGCATGCAGTATCCCCGGCGTGTAGTCGCAGGCGATCTGGTGCTTCACGATCAGGTCCTTGACCAGCGCCTTGGAATCTTCGGCAAGATTCCACAGCAATCTGGCGTGAGACTTGCCGTGACGCTCTTCCAGAACCGTCTGGTCCATGCGTTGGCCGGACCCGACCTGGCCGCCGTTGCGGCCCGACGCGCCCCAACCGATCCGGTTGGCTTCCAGAAGGATCACATCGACACCGCGTTCTGCCAGATGCAACGCGGCCGAGAGGCCCGTGTAGCCGCCGCCGATGACGCAGACCGTGCACGTCTGCGAGCCCTCGAGAACCGGATGAGCCGTTTGCCTGTTGGCCGTTACGGCGTAATAGGATGGAGGGTGTTGACCTGGCGTGTCATTAGCTGTCAGGAGATCAAGCGCAGTCAGCATGTCGGAAGCCAGGCTCCTCTTATCAACATGAATTTCCGTGGCCGGGAGTGGAACGCCACATTCCCTTGTTCAGCAGACAGTTTCAAGGTGTAATCAGACGTCGGCAGTCAGGTTTTGCCTGATTTTGCAAGCTCTTGAGGCTCCCGCTACGTCAGGAAGCCGGAGCTGCACGGCCCAGATGACGCAAAAGGAAGGCAAAACTGTGTTTGGTCCCGTAGAACACCCCTGGTTCGATCCACTGTGGCGCAGAATTCTTCTGGTCGCTTTCTGTGCCGGCTGGGCCGGCGTGGAATATGCGTTCGGCACCGTCACCTGGGTCTACATCATGGCGGCAATCACCGCCTATGCCGCGTGGGCCTACCTGTTCAACTACAAGGGCCCTGACGATCCGAACCGGGTCACCCGTCCGCGGATGGAAGATGATGACGGTTGAAATTCCGGATCCGATTGACACAGGCCGCATTCAGGCGCTCGTTTTCAGGGTCCTGAAACGCCTGTTTCAGGTCATGCTACTGCTGTGCTGGGCGGCTACGACGGCATCGGCGCAGGAGAGCACCTCGGCTCTGGACGTTCTCAACAAGCGCTGTGTCGTCTGCCATGGCTGCTATGACGCCCCCTGTCAGCTCAAACTGTCTTCGCCCGAGGGGTGGTTGCGCGGAGCGAGCAAGCAGAAAGTCTACGATTCCTCCCGGCTTGACGATGCCCCCATGACCCGCCTGGGGATCGACGCAAAGACCGTTCCGGGCTGGCGCGCCAAAGGCTTCTTTGACGTTGTCGGGGCGCACGACGGGCCATCTGTTCTTGAACAACTTTTGCTGGCCGGCCGGAAGACCGAATTCAAGCTTGGTGCACCGCTTCCCGACGGCATCGACATTTCGACGCTGCGTGCGAACACCTGTGCCATGCCCGGCAAGGTGAAGGACTATCTGAAGGAGCATCCGCAGGGCGGCATGCCCTTTGCCATGGCACCGCTTGCGGACGACGATTACAGGACGTTGCTGACCTGGGCCAGGGACGGCGCACCTGCGTCGGACACAGACAAAAATCTGCCGGAGAGTATCTACCGGTCAGTGCACGCCATCGAAACCTTCCTAAATCGCGGTGACACCCGGTCCAAGCTTGTTGCGCGGTATCTCTTTGAACACCTGTTTCTGGCTCATCTGCATCTGGAAGGCGACGACCAGAGCCGGTTTTTCAGGGTGATCCGCTCCAGAACCGCGTCCGGGTCGCCAGCTGATGAAATTGCCTCGCGCCGTCCCTTCGATGATCCAGGCGGCCCCTTCCACTACAGGCTCATCCTTATAGACAGTACCATCCTGCACAAGGAGCACATGGTCTACGAGATCGGTCCAAAGCGCCTGAACCGCTATGAAGAGCTGTTCCTGAAAAGCGAGTGGGACCTTGCCAGCCTGCCGCCCTATTCAACAGCCGCCGGCGGCAACCCGCTGTCCACGTTCCGCGAGATTCCGGCCCGCAGCCGCTATCAGTTCCTGCTGGACGACGCGCTTTATTTCGTCCGTTCCTTCATTCGCGGCCCTGTCTGTTACGGCCAGGTTGCGGTGAACGTGATCGAGGACCGCTTCTGGGTCTCCTTTCTGACGCCCGATGCAGATCTGTCCGTGACCGATCCGGGCTTCCTGGAGACCGCCATCCCGATCCTGGAACTGCCGGTTGCCCAGACCAATGGCAAATTGTCCAAGCGACTGGAAGGGTTCCTGTCGCTGGGACCGGTCAAATATCAGGAGTTTCGCAAAGGACAATATGAGCAGAAGTTCAAAGTGGACGGTGGACCGGACTATGGGGATATCTGGAACGGTGACGGCACCGAGGTTGATGCCCGCCTGACCGTCTATCGAAATTTTTCCTCTGCCTCCGTCGTCACCGGTTTTGTCGGCGCGGTGCCTGAAACAGCCTGGGTGATCGACTTCCCGCTGTTCGAGCGGATCTATTACAATCTGGTGGCCGGGTTCGACGTATTCGGCAACGTGGAACATCAGCTGACGACCCGTCTCTACATGGACAGTCTGCGCCGCGAGGGAGAACGGAACTTTCTGTCTTTCCTGCCGCCGCAGGTGCGCAAGCCCATGCATGAAAGCTGGTATCAGGGGCCGCTCGTCAATCTGGTTGATCACTGGAAGGAAAGTGCTCTCGACACCCAATCCCCAACGGGCATCGACTTTAAGACCGGCCATACCAAAACGGAATTCCTGACGGAACTACTGCGCGAACCTGCTGACTTGTGGGCCGAATACGATCCCATCAACCGTTGCAGCGGCAGCACTTGTGCCGCCGATGACACACCAGCGGGACAGTTGCGCCCGCTATCCGTCAAGCCCGCACCCTTCGCGAAATTCCTGCCCGATATTTCGGTTCTGCTCGTGGAAACGGGCCATGAAGCACAGGTATTCACCCTGGTGCACGACATGGCCCACAGCAATGTCGCCTTCATCTTCAACGAGGACCTGCGCCGCGAGCCGCAGAACGACAGCGTGACGGTCGTTCCCGGCCAGTTCAGCAGCTATCCGAATTTCATGTTCAAGGTGAGCCACGTTCAGCTGCCGACATTCGTCGAGACGGTTCGGGCGATCCGATCGCAGGACGATTATCTCAAACTCGTGGAACGTTTCGGCATCCGCAGAACCGATCCGGCGTTCTGGATCGAATTTGACCGGATCCAGGCAGCCCTGAGAGACCAGGATGAGCTTCAGGCGGGACTGCTCGATCTCAACCGCTACCGCGACCCAAAACCCCTCGACCCGATCGACCGGCTATTCGAGTTCACCTTCTCGCTTGATTAGGTCTGCCGCCTGACCGGGAAGGCTTTTGCTCAGCCAAACTGTCTCCCTCCTCCTGAGGAGCGAGAATATGTTGCAATCAGTCCGACAAGCAGCTCATATCCTTCAATGACTCTCTTTTCCCGCCTCGCCGCCGAGTTCCCGGAACATCCAGTCGCAAAAGATCTGGGCGTCGGGGCCGAGTGCCTGGCGCGGGCCGTTGGTGACGAGATAGTAGCTGTGGCGGCTCTTGATCTTCTTCTCCGATGAACGGATCAGCCGGCCGCTATCGAGATAGGGCTGAGCCAGCGTTTCCAGAACCAGAGCGTGGCCATGGCCGAGAGCTGCCAGTTCCAGGGCCGACAGGGTCTGGTCAACCTGCAGGCCGTTGCGTTTGGGCACCATATGACTGTGGCTCCGGAAGAAGCTCTCCCAAGTGTCGATCACGCCCATGATGTCGAGACGTTCAGCTTCCGCAAGAGCTTCAATCTCGCGCTTTCCCGGATCGAGTGCCAGATCCGGATGGCACACCGGGATGATGGGATCGTTCAGCAGAAACGCCACCACCCCGTCGGTCCAGCTGCCATCACCAAAACGGATATCGATGTCGAACAGTTCCGGACTGAGGGTTTCCGCCCAGGACGCAGAGATCATCTGCAGGTCGACACCGGGATGTGCTTGCTGAAACCCGCGCAGCCGTGGGATCATCCAGAGCTGACCGAAGCTGTTGAGGCAGCGGAAACGAACCGGCTGCCGGTCGCGCTCGCCAAAGACCGAGACGGTGGCGATGGAAAGGTCGGAAAACGCCTTTTCAACGGTCGGCAGATAGGTCTGCCCCAGTCGGGTCAAGGCCAGCTCCCGGTGGACACGGTCGAAGAGCGGATAGCCCAGGAGCTGCTCCAACTGGCGCACCTGATAACTGACGGCTGCAGGTGTAATCAGCAATTCCTCCGCCGCCCGGGTGAAGTTTCCCAACCGGGCTGCAGCCTCGAACGCGCGCAGCCATGTCAACGGCGGCAGATTATATGCCATTTCGCTTCGTTTTCCTCAGTGACAGACATGGCTTGCGGTCGCCTTAAAAGGCAATCATGCCTTTTCAAACAGCCTTCTTCTTCAAATTTTTTCGATGCTATACCAAATGTTTTTTCGTTTCAGCATTTTCCGATCCTCGCTGACACTTTGCCGAAACGTCGGTCAACTGGCAGCGCATCATGGACAAGGTCGATTACATCATCGTGGGGGCCGGCTCGGCCGGATGTATCCTGGCGGAGCGCCTGAGCGCCGATCCGCAAACGCGTGTCCTTTTGCTGGAGGCCGGTGGGTCCGATACCTCGCCCTGGGTGTCGCTGCCGCTCGGCTACGGCAAGCTGAATTCCGATCCGAAACGCACATGGCGTTTCATGACAGATCCGGACGAGGGACTGGACGGACGCAGTGTCTACTGGCCACGCGGCCGGCTGCTGGGTGGATCCGGGTCGATCAATGCCATGGTCTATTGCCGCGGCCTGCCCGGCGATTTCGACGACTGGGAAGCCTCCGGCGCGACTGGCTGGGGCTGGGCGAACGTCAAGGCAACCTATGAGCGTCTTGAAACCAGAGTCACCTGCGACGGCATCAAGCAAGGCAATGGACCGATCCATATCCAGAATGTGTCCGATCAGATCCACAAGGTGAACCGGCACTTCTTTGCCGCAATCCGCGAAGTGGGCCTGCCGAGGAGTGACGATTTCAACGGCGACGCGCCGGAAGGCGGTGGCATTTACCAGATCAACACCCAGGACGGCCGACGGTGTTCTTCCGCACGCGCTTACCTCCGCCCCGCTCTTGCCCGCAAGAACCTGACAGTTCGAACCTGGGCCAAGGTCGGCCGCATCCTGTTTGAGGGAAAGAAGGCGCTCGGCGTCGAACTCCTGAGTGGAGAAATCTTGCTTGCAAGCCGGGAAGTCATTCTGGCGGCTGGTGCCATTGGCTCGCCGCAACTGCTACAGGTCTCCGGCATTGGTCCGGGCAGTCTTCTCGCCGAACTGGGTATTCCCGTCATCCAGGCCAATGACAATGTCGGCGGCAATCTTCAGGATCATCTGGCGGCGAATTTCACCTTCCGCGCCAAGGAGCCTACACTCAACGCAATCCTGCGTCCCCTGCTTGGCCAGGCGCTCTCCGCCATAAAATATGCAGCGACACGCAAGGGCCCGCTGGCTCTATCCGTCAACCAGTGCGGCGGCTTCCTGCGGTCGCGTCCAGACCTGACCCGGCCAGACCAACAGCTCTATTTCAATCCGATCAGCTATCGCCTTAGGCCTTACAAGGACAAGACCCGGCTGACCATCGACCCGTTCAACGGCTTCATCATCTGCGCCCAGCCGGCCCGCCCGACCAGCCGGGGTCGCATCGACATCAAAAGCGCCGATGCCAGTGCGGCGCCTTCGATCCGGCCCAATTCGCTGGCGACCGAGGAAGACCGCCAGACCGTGATCGACGGCGGCAAGCTCTGCCAGAAGCTGATGGCAAGCCAGGCCTTGAGCGCACTTGTCGAACAACCCATCCCTCCAAACCTCGGAGAACTTGAAGGTGACGGCATCCTGGCGGACTTCCGCGCCCGGGCCAGCACCGTCTTCCATCCGGTATCGACCTGCCGCATGGGCGAAAACCGCGACACGACCGTCGTCAACAGCCGGCTGCAGGTGCACGGAATTGAAGGGCTGCGCGTTGCCGACGCCTCCGCCTTTCCGAACATCACCTCCGGCAACACCAACGCCCCGACCATGATGCTGGCTCTCAAAGGAGCCGATCTCATCCTGGAAGACCAGAAGCGAGCATTCTCATGACCGTTCAGGACATCGCCCAAGACTATCTGACCACCGGCAGGCTGGACGCCTTGCCCGGCGGGCATTTCATCGCCGGCAAGCGCACACCTGCCTCCAGCCGCAAGATGGAGAGCTTCGACCCGGGCCGGGCGGAAGCCTTTGCCGAATTTTCACTGGGCACCGAAAATGACCTGGACCGGGCCATCGACACTGCCGAGAAGGCGGCGGTCCAGTGGCGGCAGGTCACGCCAGCTGAGCGCTGCCGTATCCTGAACAATGTCGCCCGGGTGTTCCGCGACAACGCCGACCGGCTGGCCGTGATCGAAGTGGTCGACAGTGGCAAGACTCTGGCGGAGGCCCAGGGCGACGTACAGTCCTCCGCGCGCCTCTTCGAATATTACGCAGGCGCCGCCGACAAGCTTGACGGACGGTCGGTCAACCTCGGCCCTGCCTATACCGCCTTCACCGTGCGCGAACCGGTCGGAGTTACAGGGCATATCATTCCCTGGAACTATCCCACCTCGACCTTCGCGCGCGGTGTCGCCCCTGCCCTTGCCGCGGGCTGTTCCGTCGTTGCCAAGCCGGCCGAGACCACGCCCTTTACCGCGCTTATCATGGCGGAACTCCTTTGCGAGGCCGGGGTGCCGGGCGGTCTGGTGAATGTGGTCACCGGCCTGGGCAGTGATATCGGCGCGCAAATGGCGCGCGACCCGCGCATCAAGCAGCTTACTTTCACCGGCTCTGTCATCACCGGCATCAATGTGGCCCAGATGGCTGCCCCGAATGTCACCCGTCTCACGCTGGAACTCGGCGGCAAGTCGCCGCTGATCGCTTTTGCCGATGCCGATCCGGAGAAGGTCGCCGATGGAGCCTATTGGGCAATCTTTTCCAATTCCGGCCAGATCTGTTCGGCCGGATCGCGGCTGATCCTGCACAAGTCGATCCGCGACGAGGTACTTTCAATCCTTGCCGAACGCGCGGCCAGGATCAGAACCGGTCATGGCCTGACGGCCCCGGACATGGGCGCTATCAATTCCGCACTGCATCTTTCCCGTATCAAGGACCATGTGGATGCCGCGAAGGCGCGCGGCGCCAACATCCTGACCGGCGGCGACGTCACCAGCGACACGGATACCGGCAAGGGCTGGTTCTTCCAGCCGACAATTATCGCGGATCTCACCCCGGACGATCCCGCGGTCCAGGAAGAAATCTTCGGCCCGGTGCTGTCTGTTCAGATGTTCGAGCGCGAGGAAGAAGCCGTCGCACTTGCCAACGGCACCGACTTCGGCCTGATCGCCAGCGTCTATACCAATGACGTTGGCAGGGCGATGCGGGTTGCCGGAGCATTGGATTGCGGCCAGGTTTCGGTCAACGACTATTGGGCCGGCGGTCTGGAGCTGCCTTTCGGCGGCAACAAGAAATCAGGTTACGGCCGCGAAAAAGGCTGGGAAGGCCTCGACGCCTATACCAAGGTAAAGTCCATCACGATCAGCAACGCGAGCTAAGCGGACCAAAATGAAACTCGACCAAATCGAGACCTTCGTCGTCGAAAACGCCCCGCCGCGCCACGGTGGGCGCTACTTCATCTTCGTCAAGCTGGTGACTGCCTGCGGCATCATCGGATACGGCGAGATCTACAATGCGACCTTCGGCCCTCATCTGGTTGCCGACATGGCGAAGGACGTATTTCAGCGCCAGTTCGAGGGTGAGGATCCGCATCATATCGAGAAGCTCTGGCACAAGACCTATGGCGCCGGCTACACGCAGCGTCCGGATGTCACCGTCATGGGGGTTTTGTCGGGGCTCGAAATGGCCTGCTGGGACATCATCGGCAAGGCCGCCGGCAAGCCGGCCTATCAGCTTCTGGGCGGCAAGGTGCATGAGCGTCTTCGGTCCTACACCTACCTCTATCCCTCCGATGGCGATGTCTACCCCGACCCGTCGAAACCCAATGTCTACAACGACCCGGACATGGCTGCGGAAGTTGCAATCAAGGCGGTGGAGCAAGGCTTCACGGCGGTGAAGTTCGATCCTGCGGGGGCCTACACGATTTATGACGGCCATCAGCCCAGCCTAGATGATCTCGAGCGTTCAGAAGCGTTCTGCCGGCAGATCCGCAATGCTGTCGGCACCAGGGCGGACCTTCTTTTCGGGACTCACGGCCAGTTCACAGTCTCGGGCGCCAAGCGCCTTGCCCGCCGGATCGAGGCATATGATCCTCTCTGGTTCGAGGAACCGGTCCCCCCGGAAAAACCGGAAGACATGGCCGAGGTGGCACGGTTCACTTCGATCCCGGTTGCGACCGGTGAGCGGCTCTGCACCAAATATGAATTCGCCCGGGTGCTCGAAACCGGTGCGGCAAGCATCCTGCAGATGAACCTCGGGCGTGTCGGTGGCTTGCTTGAGGCCAAGAAGATTGCAGCCATGGCGGAGTGTCGTTCGGCGCAGATCGCCCCGCATCTTTATTGCGGTCCGCTGGTGGCGCTCGCCAATATCCAGCTTGCAACCTGCAGCCCGAACTTTCTGGTGCTGGAATCGATCCGTACCTTCGACGGGTTCTATGCCGACCTGCTGAAAACCCCGATACGCTGGGAAGACGGCTATGTCATTCCTTCAAGCGAACCAGGCCTCGGTCATGATCTGAATGAGGACGTTGCGCGAGCACATCCCTACACGGGCAATGAGCTGCATCTGGGGTTCCAGGAAAGCCCGGCCTTGCCGCTTTGAGGAATGCCATATCCGGGTGGGGCGAGTTTCTAGAGGCTCGCCCGATCCCTTCCCTCGTCATTGCCGGCCTCGAAGAGTTGGGAGCTTTCTCGTGGACGTCGTTCCGCCTCACGCCACCTGGCTGACCAGGGGAAATTCCGGTTCAGGCTCTGCGGCTGGACCCTGCTGTTCCTCGACCTTCAACGCCGTTGAGGCCATCAGCGCGCGGCGGACATCGCCCACAGGCATCGGCCTGCCGAACAGGAAGCCCTGGACCTCGTTGCACCCTTGCGAAGCGAGGAAGCCGAGATGGTCTTCCGTTTCCACGCCTTCCGCAAGCACCGGGATATTAAGGCTTTCGCCCAGGATGATCGTTGCCTTGATGATGGCCTCGGACTGCTTGTTGCCACCCAGATCCTTGACGAATTCCCGGTCGATCTTGATCTTGTCGAAGGGAAAGGCTTGCAGGGTTGCAAGCGAGGAATAGCCGGTGCCGAAATCGTCCATGGCGATACGAATGCCGAGCCGCTTCAGCTGGTGGATGATCTGCAATGCGTGTGACGTGTCGGCAATGATGCCTGTCTCGGTGATTTCCAGTTCGAGACGTGCCGGGTCGAGCCCGCTTTCCTTCAGTGCATGAGCCACGATATCAGGGAAGTTGCTGTCTGCAAGCTGCACAGGTGCCACGTTGACTGCGATCTTGACCCTGTTGTCCCAGGATGCGGCCTCACGGCACGCGGTGCGAATGATCCAGGCACCGATTTCGCGGATCTGGCCAGTCTCTTCCGCAATCGGAATGAACTCGAATGGCGGGATCATGCCCCGCTGCGGGTGGTTCCAGCGCAGCAGCACTTCCGTTCCTGTGACTTCCCGTGTCGTGACATCGTTCTGAAGCTGGTAATAAAGCTCGAACTCGCCGTTTTTCAGCGCATTGCGCAGATCCATGGCAAGGGCACTGCGCTCGCGGGTCTGCTGATCCAGTTCGACGTCATAACAGAGTGCAGCATTGCCTCCGGCTGCCTTTGCACGGTGCATGGCCCGCTGCGCGGCCTCAAGCAACTGTCCGCCTGAAGACGCATGATCTGGAAAATTGGCGTATCCGACGCTGCAACTGATGCGGATCTCTTCGCCCTGCCAGAGAAGCGGGCTTGCAACAAGCCTTTGAATGCGCTTGCACAGATCCAGGATGTAGCCCCGGTAATACACCGGCTTGCCCACAATCCCGAACTCCACCCCGCCGATCCTGGCGACATATTCGCCCGGTTCGAGGTTCTCCGACAGGTGCTTTGCCACGTGACGCAGCAGAGCGTCGCCGCAGGCATGTCCGTGGACTTCATTGACGACCTTGAAGCGGCTCAAGCTGCAGTTCAGGACGACGATACGGGCGTTGTCCGTCGCAAACCTGGTCAGGAAGCCATCGAGATAGAGGTTGAGCGCCCGGCGGTTGGGCAGACCGGTCAGCGGGTCGTGATGGGTGATGTGGTTGACCCTGCTCTCGGCAACCTGGGAATTCGCGCTGTCGATCGAATAGGTAATCATCGCCGACAGCAACAGGACGCTCATGGTGAAGACGACCGAGATACCGATCAACTGGTTGGAGACAAGATCCTTGACGGCGCCATCCAGGCGAAGCGGAAGAATTTCAACACCTGCCATGGCAACAAAGTGCAGGCTGGCGACGGCGAGGATGAGACTGAGAACTGCGCCGTACTTGCAGTAGCGCGTTACCGGACGCGCCACACGGCTGGTGGCCATGAGGCCGAAGAGGCAGGCCAATACGATGGCAATGACGACGAACGGCGTCGACAACGTCATGATGCCGGAAATCTGAAGTGCCTCGATACCGATGAAGTGCATCGCCGCAATGGAAGCGCCGAAGATAATGCCTCCAACTTCAATGAGCACGGATCTCTGGGTAATGCTGCTGACCAGAAGTCCTGCTGTCGTCCCGGCAATCGCGATAACCAGCGACAAGGCTGTCAGTTTCAGGTCGTAACCGAGGATGAACGGGCTCTTGTAGGCAATCATTGCAACGAAGTGCGTACTCCAGATGGTGCCTCCGGCAATGAGGCCGGACAGCAACAGCCAGAGGTACTTGAGATCGCCCTGCGTGCGCCGGACACGTGCGAACAGCCGCATAGTCAAAACGGCACCGACCGTCAGGATTATTACCGCCAGGGCAACAAACAACGGGTCATGCTCGAAAGCTATGCAAGACAGGACGGTTAGCATCATCAACTCCAGATAATGCAAGGTACCGTTTTTCGTCGCTAAAGTCGTAAAAACACGTAGGCGGCCCGTTATATGGATAACGGTTGGTAAATCGCTTTAACCCTCTGGAAATACGGACGTTTTTTTAGAAAGCCGACTGTTTTCCATCGAAGACACTTTGCTTCGATTTTTACCCGTTTACCATTCTCGTTTTGCGGAGCACAAAACCAGTCAACACGTCCTGCGCGAACAGGACGCTGAAACGATATCGGCCGCCGGGAACTTTCCCGGCGGCCGAAGCATTCAGTCCCTGGCAAAGGCGTCAGGCTGCGGTTTTCGCCTTGAACTCGATCCTGCGGCGATGCAGGACCGGCTCGGTGTAGCCATTTGGCTGGCTGGTGCCTTCGAACACCAGTTCACAAGCCGCCTGGAAAGCGACCGAACCGTCGAAGTCTGCGGCCATCGGCCGGTACAGCGGGTCGCCTTCGTTCTGGCCATCGACCACGGCAGCCATGCGCTTCATGGTCTCCAGAACCTGCTCACGGCTCACAACGCCATGATGCAGCCAGTTGGCAATATGCTGCGAGGAAATGCGAAGCGTTGCGCGGTCTTCCATCAGACCGACATCGTTGATGTCCGGCACCTTGGAGCAACCGACACCCTGTTCGACCCAGCGCACGACGTAGCCCAGAATACCCTGGGCATTGTTGTCGAGCTCGGCCTGAATGTCTTCGGGTGCCCAGTTGGGGCGCTCGGCAACGGGAATGGAGAGAATGTCTTCCAGCTTCGCGGCAGCGCGGCTCTTCAGCTCGGTCTGACGATCCTTCACCGCCACCTTGTGATAGTGCAGCGCATGCAGCGTCGCAGCCGTCGGGGACGGAACCCACGCGGTATTGGCGCCGGACATCGGATGACCGATCTTCTGCTCAAGCATCGCATGCATCAGGTCGGGCATGGCCCACATGCCCTTGCCGATCTGTGCATGACCCGGCAGACCGCAGGCGAGACCGACATCGACGTTGTTGTTCTCGTAGGCACTGATCCAGGTCGCGGTCTTCATGTCGCCCTTGCGGATCATCGGGCCGGCTTCCATGGAGGTGTGCATTTCGTCACCAGTGCGGTCGAGGAAGCCGGTGTTGATGAAGAATACCCTGTCCTTGGCCTGGCGAATACACTCTTTCAGGTTCACCGTGGTGCGGCGTTCCTCGTCCATGATGCCCATCTTGAGCGTGTTGCGTTCCAGACCGAGCGCATCTTCCACCCGGTTGAAAATCTCGCAGGCAAAGGCCACTTCTTCCGGACCGTGCATCTTCGGCTTGACGATATAGACCGAGCCCGCACGGCTGTTCAGTTCGCGCCCGTTCGGGCCGATGTCATGCAGCGCGATCAGGGAGGTGATCATGCCGTCGAGAAGGCCTTCAGGCACTTCGTTGCCGTCCTTGTCGAGCACGGCATCGTTGGTCATCAGATGGCCGACATTGCGCACCAGCAGCAGCGAGCGGCCGTGCAGGGACAGCGCAGCGCCATCGGGCGCGGTGTAGTTGCGGTCGCCATTCATGCGGCGGGTGACGGTTTCGCCGCCCTTCACGAATGTTTCTTCCAGGTCGCCCCTCATCAGGCCGAGCCAGTTGGTGTAGACGACGACCTTGTCTTCCGCATCGACAGCGGCAACGGAATCCTCGCAATCCATGATCGTGGACATCGCCGATTCCAGGATCACATCGGCGATATGGGCGTCATCGGTCTTGCCGATCGGATGCTGGGCATCGATGTTGATTTCAAGATGCAGGCCGTTCCTGACCAGCAGAACCTTGTAAGGAGCTGCGTTGTCTCCGGAATAGCCGGCGAACTGGGACGCATCGGAAAGAGACGTGGTTCCGGTCTTCGTCGAAATGACCAGAACCTCGTCTTCCACGGCAAACCCGGTGACATCGGACCAGCTGCCGGCCGCAAGCGGCGCCGCTTCGTCCAGGATCTTGCGTGCATAGGCAATGACCTCTGCGCCGCGCGCGGGGTCGAAGCCCTTGCCGGCCGGAAGAGAGCCCATCGCATCGGTGCCGTAAAGCGCATCGTAGAGAGAACCCCAACGGGCATTGGCGGCGTTCAGCGCGTAGCGGGCGTTCATCACCGGCACGACAAGCTGCGGGCCGGCAACGGTGCCGATCTCCGGATCGATGTTGGCAGTGCCGACGGAAAAGTCCGGGCCTTCCGGCACCAGATAACCGATTTCCGTCAGGAAAGTCTTGTAACCGTCCATGTCCGGCGTGCCCGGATTGGCCTTGTGCCAGATATCGATCTTTTCCTGCAGGCTGTCACGCTTTGCCAGAAGCGACCGGTTCTTCGGCACCAGATCATGGATCAGGCTCGACAGGCTTTTCCAGAAATGGTCCTGATCAACGCCTGTATCCGGAAGGGCCTTTTCATTGACGAAGTCATAAAGAACCCTGGCAACTTGCAATCCATGGGCATCGACGCGGCCTGTCATCTGTCAGCTCCCCTAAAACGAACTTGAATATCTGATATTAGTCCGTGTTTTGGGGTCAAAGCACGCAATCGTCAATTGCCGGGTCGAATGGATGACTTTTTCCATTTTGGAAAAGATCCAGATCATTATCTCCAACAGTATAAGTCGGTATACAAAAAGAATGCCCTTTGCGTCCGCCCGCCAATCCGCTACCGATGGGTTTCCGCTCCACCTTCCACGCAACGGTTTCCATGTTTTCGCTGGTTAAACGTGTAGGCGTCCTGACCTATGGCAACGCCCTTTTGATGCTGGCCCTCACCACGCTGTTCTGGGGCGGCAACACCGTTGCCGGCCGCCTCGCGGTTGGCGAAGTGTCTCCCATGGTGGTGGTGTTCCTGCGCTGGGTGATCGTTGCCGGCATCCTGGTACCGCTGCAATGGCGGCACATATGTGCGGAATGGCCCCTCATGCGGCCCTATTCCGTCCGCATGGTGCTGATGGCCGTCTTCGGGTTCATTGGGTTCAACACCCTGTTCTACATTGCTGCGACGAAGACCACGGCCGTCAACCTGGGCATTATCCAGGGGTCGGTCCCGATTCTTGTTCTGATCGGTTCCTTGATTGCCTTCGGCACCAGGGTCCGGGCCTTGCAGGTGATAGGCATTCTGCTGACGCTTGCCGGGGTGACGCTGATTGCCGCCCAGGGCAGCCTGGACGTGCTGCTTGCGCTTGCCGTCAATCCTGGCGATGGCGTGATGCTGATCGCCTGTGTGCTCTATTCCGGATATACGCTTGCGCTGCGCGACCGGCCACAGGTTTCACCTCTCGCCTTCTTTGCGGTTCTGTCCTGCATCGCCGCCCTCACCTCCCTGCCAGGTCTTGCATATGACATCGCAGCCGGCACCGTTCAGTGGCCGTCGTTCCAGGGCTGGCTGGTGGTGCTGTATATCGCGCTCTTTCCCTCCTGCCTGGCACAGATCTTCTTCATGCGCGGCGTCGAGCTGATCGGCCCTGCACGCGCGGGGGTCTTCATCAATCTCGTGCCGATCTTCGCGGCCATTCTGGCGGTTTCCATCCTCGGTGAACCGTTCAAGTGGTACCATGGCACCGCTCTGGCGCTGGTTATCGGTGGCATCTGGCTGTCGGAACGCAGGGCAGGTTGACCGCAGAAGTAGAATGCCGGACCTATTGGTCGCAGAGCACAACGCGCGCATCTGTGCCGTTGTTTTGAGTATTTGGAATTACCTCTTTTCTATCTGATCGGGATTTCCCTCGTGTTCCGCACTTTCAAAGGTTCCTTCCGCGTGCTTGCCCTCGTGGCAACCACCTTGTGTCTTGTCTCGACCGCCAACGCCGGTTTGTTGTCGCGGCTCGCGCGGGAGGCTGGCGACGCTGCCGGCTCGGCCGGGAAACACATCGACACACCCAAGCATCTTCTCGATGAAGGTGCTTCCCTTGCAAAACGGCTGCCCAGGGTTACCGGCGCTGCATCCCTTGCCCTGGTACCGGCACCGGGGAAAGCCTGGCAGCTTGTCACGCCGGACGGGAAAAGCCTGCAACTGGCCTCCCTGCACGACCTGCCGAACGCCCTGGACGATGCAGCCAGACAGGCCCACCGGCCTCTGGCGGGCGACGTTCCAGGCAAACCCAAGGCACCCGAAGCTCTGCACCTGGCCCTGCGGGAAACCGATTTCTTCAAGCTCCGGGACAAGTTGGACAACCTGCCGCCCAATGCTCGGCCGATGATGGTGCGGCCAGACGGCAAATCATTCGAGTTGAAGCCGGTTCGCGTTCCGGGAGGCACCAGACTGGCGGTCGCCCTTTCGCCGGACGTCTTGATCAACCCGGCAACGGCAAGAGCACTCGACGCCAACATCAGGTTTCTGAGCCGACCGGTCAAACGGGCGGATCTCAAGATGGCCCGGTTCAGCAGCGCCGAGGTTTCGGCGGTATCCGGACCGGGCGATTTGCTTGCCAATCTGAACGCCGACATTCTGGCGTCCAGCCTGGCGAAATACAAAAACCGGACGCTGGTGGTCTCCGGCCGCATCGCTCCACACCCGCAAACCGGCCGCCCGCAACTAGGCGTGCGTGATGGCAAGTCGGTTCGGGAAATCGACCTCGACGCCTTCCAGGCAGCCGCCGAAAGCCAGCGGGTCAACCTGATGCTTGTGGAAAGCAACTCGCTGGTCCAGCCAGGTCAAAGCTGGTTTTCAAAGACGGCACTGGAAAAGCGTTTCGAGGCCGCACAGTCTGCCATGACCCAGGCCGACCTTCTCAAGGCATTATCGCCCCCCAACAGCACGACGCTGATCCACGCTGCCGATGAACGAAACTTCCGCCTTGTTACCGCCACCCGTTTCAGCCCGGTGGCGAACCCCGTAACGACTTCCCCTGAGGTGTCCGTCTCTGCCGGAGACGACTACACGCTCGCAGGCTGGTTGCTGGACGCAAGCTTGCGCACAAGTGTCAGGACCATTCACCGCAATGGCGAGGACCCCGAGCACACGGAAGAAGTCGAAAGCCGCTGGATACCCTGGATATCAAATTTCGACCTGATCCTGCTCTCGGTTCTCACCGTCGTCACGCTGTTCATGAGCTGGTATCTCTGGCGCTGGTGGAACCGCTTCTGGCGCTTCGTGCTGGGGAACCGCGCTGCCACTGATGCTACCTCTTTGCCGCTCAAGCTCGTGAAGGTCGTCTTCTTCCTGCCGTTTGCACTGATCATGCTGGTTCCGGCGATGATCTGGCTCTTTATCGGCGACTGGGTGAGATTTCTTACATGGCCGTTCCGAAAAGCATTCGGACGTTAACGCATTTGCGCGTAATCCTGTGCCCTATTGCCCGTCGCGGCAATAATATTTGGAACGCCAATTTGAAATTGCCGCAATCGCGGTGCACCATATCGACATGGAAACTCCATTAATTACAGGCGCTTTCGCGCTGCTCCTGATAACGATTTCGCTGCTGCAGCCCCTTGCCCGACGGCTTGGGCTGGCGCCCAGCGTCTTGCTGGCAACTGTCGGCACGATGATCGGCATTCTGGCCATCTATCTGCGCTACACAGCCGAAACGAATGCCTTCAATGCGATTGCGGACGTCTTCATCAATCCCCCGCTGGATTCGGAGATGATCCTCTATATTTTTCTGCCGATCCTGCTGTTTCAAACCGCGCTCACGCTGGAAGTCCGGCGCATCGTCGAGGATATTGCCCCCATTCTGCTGATGGCAGTCGTTGCGGTTTTTGTCGCCACGGCCTTTATCGGTTTTGCCCTTTATCCGCTTGCCGCACTGTTCTCGCTCACGGACATCACGCTGATCGCCTGCCTGCTGCTCGGCTCAATCGTGGCCACCACGGACCCGGTTGCCGTTGTCGCCATCTTCCGGGACATCGGTGCGCCGGCACGGCTTGGCCGCATCGTGGAAGGCGAGAGCCTGCTTAACGATGCCGCCGCCATCGTGATCTTCGTCATCCTGCTGCACATGCTGGCGGGCCACGAGACCATGACCGTCGGCGAAGCGGCCATCGCCTTCTGCCGCTCCTTTGCCGGCGGCATCATTGTCGGCGCGCTGCTTGGCCGGATCGCGGTGTCCCTCCTGCCGATCATGCGCGATATCCCGCTGGCGCAGGTCACCCTGAGCCTTGCCCTGCCCTATGGCACCTATGTGCTCAGCGACCAGTTCGTCGATGTTTCCGCCGTTGTTGCGGTTGTCTGTGCCGGGACGGTGTTCAACCTTTACGGCCCGGCCCGCATTCAGCCCGCCAGCTGGCAGTTTCTCCACGCGGTCTGGGAGCAGATCTCCTTCTGGGCCGCTTCGCTGATCTTCCTGTTGTCTGCCATCCTGATCCCACGCTTCGTGGAAGGCTTCACGCCCATTGACATTCTGTTGCTGTTTGTCGTCATCGTCGCGGCGCTCGCGGCCCGTGCAGTCGTCATCTTCGGACTGCTGCCGGTCCTCAGCGTGTTCCGGATGGGACAGGCGGTCAACGACCGCTACAAGACCGTGATCCTGTGGGGCGGCATGCGGGGCGCCGTCACGCTGACGCTGGCGCTCAGTGTGTCCGAGCATGCGATGCTGTCGGAGGAAGTTTCGGTCTTCGTCACCAAGCTGGCGACGGGCTTCGTTCTGTTCACCCTGCTTGTCTACGGCACCAGTCTGAAGCCGCTGATCCGCCTGCTCGGCCTCGACAAGCTGAATGCCCGTGACGAGGCACTGCGTACACAGTTCCTTGCGCTGGCGTTGTCTGACGTCCGGCACGAACTGGAAACAGCCGCCCGGAACTATCACATCGCACCACGCGTCACCGACGATGTGCTGAAGGGCTACGAAACCCGTGCCGCGGCCGCAGCGGCGGAAACCAACAAGCTGGAAGAACTGAAGGACTGGGACCGTGTCCGCATCGGGCTGATTGCGCTGGCAGACCGGGAGCAACAGCTTGTGCTGGAGCATTTCCACGAAAAGACCATTTCCGGCCGGTCGGTTTCGCGCTTTCTGGCCCTCACCGGACGAACCGGTGACCTGACGCGAAGCGACGGCCGCTCCGGCTATAACCAGGCTGCGCGTCAACCGCTGAAATTCGGCCTTGGCTTCCGCCTGGCACAAGCACTTCAGCGTCGGCTCAGGATCGCCCGTCCGCTGGCGATACGCCTGGCCGACCGGTTCGAATTCCTGCTCGTCTACCGGATCCTCGCGGACGAATTGGTCGACTTCAACAACCGGCGAATCCGCCCTCTGCTCGGGGATCGTGTTGCCGACATTCTGCAGGATACCCTGGCGATCCGGCAGGACGAGACCCTGGCCGCCATCGACGCCCTGCGCCTGCAATATCCCGACTATGCCGATGCACTTGAAGGTCAGTTCCTGCGCAAGGCCGGTGTCCGGCTGGAAGAAACCGCCTATGACGAAGCCAAGGAACAGATGCTGATCGGCAC
This sequence comes from Roseibium sp. LAB1, assembly GCF_054658235.1. Lineage (NCBI taxonomy): Bacteria > Pseudomonadati > Pseudomonadota > Alphaproteobacteria > Hyphomicrobiales > Stappiaceae > Roseibium > Roseibium sp. LAB1. Next base: position 857,416 of record NZ_BAAGIB010000002.1, read on the forward strand.
CGAGCTGCATCGAGATCTCCTGCGCGATGTCGAGCGGACCCGCAAGGACTGCCACACACGGCCGAAGCTGGATCTCGGCCTCAAGACCCGCGAGCTCGTCAGCGCCCATCCCCTGTTCGCAGACCTCTCCCGCAAGCAGCAGAAAGCCATCCGGCGGATGATGCGGCCGCAATTCGCCACGCCGGGAGAGAAACTGATCCGCAAGGGCGACCGCGGCGACGCTGCCTACTTCATTGCATCCGGTGCGGTGGAAGTGCGTGCGCCCAGCCACAATATCCGTCTTGGGCGTGGCGACGTGTTCGGCGAAATCGCCCTGATGACCGGCGGACGCCGCAGCGCCGACGTCGTCGCGCTCGGGTATTGCCAACTGCTCAGCCTCAGGTCACAGGACTTCAAGGCCCTTCTGGCTAACAACGAAGATCTGCGCAACCACGTCGCAATGCTGACCAAACGGCGTCAGCTGATGAACATGGACGATGGCGAGGCGGAAATGGAAGACCCGGTCTTTCCCATTTTCTCGGAGATCAGAACCAGCACCAGGTCCGAAGAAGACCCGGCTCCAGAGGCAGATCCTGCAGAGCCCGGAGCAACCGAAACGGAAGCTGAAGTTCTCACCTTCGATGAGACGAACGCGCAAAACGATCCATCACTCATGGAAAAGCTGAGCGCAGCAGACACCGTCACTGTACCGGCTGAGGAGACGTCCTTGCCGAACGAGTTTGGAGACAAGAGCGAAGGCAAGGCAGAGGCTCGGTCCGAGGCAGAGAGTACGGACGAGCCGACCTCCGCCGACCCGAAGACGGACAGGGACGGCGCTGAAGCTACCCAGGCTCACCCGACAAACTCAGAAGCAGCGCCCGCGCCGGATGCGGCAGAACCCAAATCGACTGATGACGCCTCCAAAAAGGATGAACCCGAGGAAGCCGAAAAGCCGAAAACCAAGACCAGGGAGACAGCGCGGGCCTGATGCCCCCGGACATCGCCGCAGTATTCAAGGTGATCTGCGGCGACACCGGAGGTGTTATCCTGCCTTCTGGATTTCCACCGAATGCGGATACGGAATGGAGATGCCGCCGGCGTCGAACGCTTCCTTCACCGATTTCAGCATGTGGAATTTCAGTTCCCAATAGTTGCCGGCATCGCACCACAACCTGACACCGAGATCGACCGAACTGTCTCCGAGATTGGTCAACCGGACCCAGGGTTCCGGATCCTTGTGAACCCGTTCGTCCGCATTGGCGACATCAAGGATGATCTGCACCGCCTTGTCGATGTCGTCGCCATAGTCGATGCCGAAAGTCAGATCGAGACGACGGGTGGAATGGGCAGAGAAATTGGTGACGACCGTGCCCCAGGCCTTCCCGTTCGGCATGATGATCTGAACATTGTCCGGCGTCACGAGCTCGGTAACGAAGATATTGAGATCCTTCACCGTTCCGGAGGTTCCTCCGATGTCGACATACTGGCCGACCTTGTAGGGACGGAAGATGATCAGCATGACACCGGCAGCAATGTCACTCAGCGTGCCTTGCAACGCCAGGCCGATGGCGAGCGTACCTGCGCCGAGAACCGCCACAAGGCTGGTTGCCTGAATGCCGAAAAGCTGCAGAACCGCGATGACTGTGACGAGCAGAATCAGCCAGCGAACGATCGACGCTGCAAAGCTGCCGATGGTATCGTCGATACGCGGGTGGGCAACGATGCGTCTCTTGACAATGCCCGAAAGCAGGCCGGCCAGAAACCAACCGATCACCAGAACGATGATGGCTTTCACTGCGTTGATGATCAGTGGCGTATAGACGCTCACCTGGTCTATTGCGCTTTCCATGAAGTCCCTCCGTCCTTGTGCAATTACTTGAGTACGTGAAAGTACTACCAGCAGATTTCCGCACTGGCCAGCAATGCACCCGGAGATTGCCGCTCGTTACCGGTTCAGCCTGCGATAATCAGTTTTCCAGTGGCTGCCCTTCGACATAAACCCGGCGGATCTGAAGATCTTCGGACAGCAGCAGGATGTCGGCACGTTTTCCGCATTCCAGACTACCCACGTCAGTGGAGATGCCGGTCCGTTCCGCCGGGGTCAGGCTGGCCATGCGGATCACTTCATGAAGAGGTGCTCGCGTTGCCCGCGCCATTGTCCGGACCATGTGGTCCATACCATGCATCGAGCTGGCCAAGTCACCGTCGCGGCCGCGCACGGTCGTTCCGTCACTGATCACAAGTGTTCCGGATGCAGCCGGTCCAAAACGATATTCTCCAGCGGGACAGTCCAGCGCCCGGTTTGCGTCAGTCACCAGGCAAAGCCGCTTTGGGCCGATCATTCTGTAGGCGAAGGCAAGCAGATCATCCGACAGGTGGTAACCATCGGCAATCACCTCGGTACTCATCTCTTTATTCGCCAGGACGAACTGTTCCATGCCGGCTCGCATCGGTGTGCCGAAGCGTTTCCTCAGCGAGGCGACAGAGCTCATCGCGCACCAGAAATGGTCGACGTGTCGCACACCGTCGAGAAAAGCGGTTTCCATTTCCTGCCAGCAGGCGTTGGAATGACCGCAGGTCAGGAAACATCCCGAGGACGCGGCGAAACGGTAGAAGAGCTCCGCTCCGGGAAGCTCTGCCGCACAGGTGGCAATCCGGACGATTTCCCTGCCCAGGAAATGTTCATATTCGTCCCGTACCGGATCGCGCCGTCCTTCAGGCGCATGCACTCCGACCTTGTCCCGGGCAAAGTAAGGCCCGTAAAAATGAACTCCGGCAATCCGCGCCCCTTTGGTCGGGTTCCAGCTGGCCTCCACCTGCTCGCAGGCGGTGACCATGGCTTCCAGCTCTGCCCGGCTGCCAGTGGTTGTTGTCGGGAACAGCGTGGTGGTGCCGTGCCGAGCGTGAGACCGATTGACGGCGTTGACGGCCTCGGGAGTACCGTCCATGTAGTCGGCACCTGCGCCACCATGAACATGAATATCGACGTATCCCGGTGCGACGAAATCGGCCTCGATCACAGGTCCGTCCGGGATGGGGTTGTCCGGCCCGACATGCTCGATCCGGCCCTTGCGGCAGACCGCATACCCCTGTTCCAGGATACTGTCCGGAAGAACGATATTCCCCTTGAACACAGTTTGACCGTCCATGACGCCAAGATCTCCCTTCTTTTACTGAATTTTTCCAGCAACTTTTATTGCACGTTTTTGCACACTCATGCATAAACAGGCAATATTTCCTGGAGATGTCAATGCAAACGGATGCCAGTCCCGACGAGCGCAGAAAATTCATACTGGAGACACTCGGCCGCAAGGGCCGGCTGACGACTGGCGACCTGGCTACGGCCTTCGGGATATCGGAGGATTCTGCCCGGCGCGATTTCAGAGAACTGGCAGCCGAAGGTCTCATCCAGCGCGTCCATGGGGCCGCGTTACCGGTTTCACCGGCGGAGCAGCCCTTCGCAAACCGCTACAAGATATCCGCGTCCCCCAAAGCACGACTGGCGAAAGAAGCTGCGTCGATGATCAGCTCAGGCCACGTGGTTCTGTTCGATGGCGGTACGACCAATCTTGCCATAGCCAACAAGATCCCGAAGTCGCTTGCGTTCACTGCCATCACCAACAGCCCACAGACAGCGACGGCCCTGGCAGATCACCCGCATGCCGAAATCGTCCTGCTCGGCGGCGTGTTTGACAAAAGAAGCCAGATGACCGTCGGGGCAAATGTTCTCGACGCTATCGAACATATCAATGCAGACATCTGCTTCTTCGGCATTCATGGCATTGATCCAACGGCAGGCCTGACAACAGCGCATTACGACGAGGCAGCTCTCAAGCGGGCGATGATCGCCGCCTCGTCGGAAACAATAGCGGTGGCGACTGCCGACAAGATCGGCACCGCCGCCGCTTATCGGATCGGACCGGCCTCGCTCCTCAACACGCTGATTGCCGAAAAAGAGCTCGATCCTGAAATCCTGCGGACGCTGTCAGAGAGCGGCGTCACTGTCAGGCTCGCCTGATGCCAACTGCCAGTCTTCCAGAAACTGCGCCATCTCCTCGTTGCCACATCCTGTGATGGAGCGCTGATCGAGCAAGCTGCCGGCTTCAAGCAGCAGTCGCGCGCAGACGATGTGATCCGCTTCCTTAAGCTTGGGGGCAAATTCCGAACCGTGGACGACGGTGTCGAGGGCATCGCCGCCAAAGAGGTTCTTGCGGGTGAGGTCCGGCCCAAGCGAGAGGAAATAGGCCGTCTCCTCCACAAGGCCGTTCCAGCCTGCAACGTGCAACGGCGGTAACCCCATGTCATCAGGTTCATCCGGATCCAGACCGGCTGCGATCAGCGACTTCATGTGCTCCAGCTTGCCGGGAATGAAGGCAAGCCGCGTCAGCAGGCCTTTGTCTTCCTTGCTCAGACAAGTAATATCCAGCCTTCCTGCCTCAGCCTTTCCTTCCGCACAGGCCGCCAGCACCTTTTCGTTCTCGTCCAGCTCGTGCGCATGCCCACGCTTCGCCAGGAAGGCCGCGACGGGTAGATTGCCGTATATCAACGCCATCGCGTATCCGGTGTGCCCGTCCCACACCGCTTCCGGGTCGGCACCATGGGCAAGCAACAGCTCGACAGTCTTCACCGAGCCACCACGCCGGGCGGCCTGATGAAGCGCGGGAATGGTGTTCATTGGCTGACCGCTCGGATGATCCGGCACGGTGACATTCGGATCGGCTCCCGCATCCAGAAGCAGCCGGACCTTGATTTCGTCGTCGAAATCCAGCGCGCGCGGCAAGGCGTTGGTCCCGTCCGGCCGCGCACCATGCTTCAGAAGCAGTTCAAGCGCACGCGGATGCTCAAGTTCGGTGGCGTGGTAGAGGCTTTCGTTGTCGTTGGGATCGGCTCCGTGTTCCAACAGCCAACGGCCAAGTTCGAAATTATCCGCGTGACACAAAGCGCCGTAGAGTGCGGACAGCATGTGTTTGTCACCCGGCCTTTCCGGGAACCCGTCATTCACATCCGCTCCGTTGGCGACCAGCAGTTCGGCGATGGCGATCATGTCCGCTGCCCGTTCCGGACTCCGGTGAATTTCCTTCGAATACGCCAGATGAAGGATCGGCGAACGCGTTCCAACAAGGCTGGAGCCCGCTTCAGCGTCTGCCTCAATTGCCTGACGAACGGCATCGAGCTCGTAAAGGGCGACCTGAAGACCGAAATTGTCGTCCTTCAGTGCCGGGTCGTCAGCCAGCAGTTTTTCCGTAACCCAATGCTGCCCGAAGTAGAGCGCCTGTTTCATACGCTCTGCCCGTTCTGCCCGGCTCAGGGATACCGTTTCGACAGCGAATTTCAGCTTCGGCCAGCTTTCGTGACCGGCTTCGCGGGCAATCACATGCAAGAAGTCGGCATGGCGCAGCTGCTTTGCCGGGTCTACGTGGACAGCCAGACGTTCAGCGGCCTCTGCCTCGCCTTTCAGAAACGCTTTTCTGAGACGGCGTGCGGATTTCTTGAAATTGTCGAGGGAAGATGCAGGTCCTGCGGACATGGCTTTTCTCCTGTATCGAAAGCCCGGGCGATCCGCTGGTGTCGGGCGCAGGTGAAAAACCGGCGTATGTCGTCAGAAGTCAGGGTGCTCTCGCTTTCCGCGGATCCGGCAGCCGCCCTCGTCGGCGAGGCCAAACTGCATGATGAATCGGCGGATATCAACCCTTCGGATCAATCCGCTCCGTTCTCTTGCTCGAACCGTTCGCGAGCGGAGGAAACGGCGGCTTCGTTCTCGATCGCCCAATCGGTGAGCGCCTTGAGCGGCGCCAGAAGCGTTCTTCCGAGCGGCGTCAGGGAATAGTCGACACGCGGTGGAATGCTGGGTGTTACGACGCGGTTGACCAGTCCGTCCTTCTCCAGTTCCCGCAAGGTCGCCGTCAGGGATTTCTGGGTCACGCCACCAATCGACCGCTTGAGATCGGAAAACCGGCGCGGCTCGTATTCAAGATGGGCAACCACAAGGCTGCACCATTTGCTGCCGACGGTTTGCAGCAGCCTGCGTACAGGCACGCAGCGTGGATCCTCATGGTGCGGCAATTGCTTGCGCCCCAATTCTTCGACGGGTTTCGCCAGCGGTTTCATCAAGGATACCTCGGTTTCCAAAAAGTGCCGTCTTGCGGTCGGCTCGGTCTTACATCATTTGAGGCCGGTATCCAACATATACCGAGGTATCGTCTGGATACTCCTCCCAATTTTCTGTTTCTCAAGGAATTCATCATGTCGCTGAAACTGAAGATCATCTCCGGGTCCACGCGGCCCGGTCGGGCCGGGCCAACCATTGCGAAGTGGGCGGCCAGTGCCGTCGAGGCCCATGGCGGTTTCGAGGTGGAAAGTATCGATCTCGCCGACATCAACCTGCCGCTTCTGAACGAGCCTGCTCATCCGGCTGCCCAGCAGTATACCCACGAACACACGAAACGCTGGAGCAGCATCGTTGCCGACGCCGACGCCTTCCTGTTCCTGACCCCGGAATACGACTATTTCACACCGGCATCCCTGGTCAACGCAATCCAGGTGCTCTACCGCGAATGGAACTACAAGGCGGCAGGAATCATCAGCTACGGTGGCATTTCCGGCGGTCTGCGTGCGTCACAGACGCTGCGTGAGTTGCTGGCCAACGTCAATGTCATGGCCCTGCCGCAGGTGGTGCCGGTTCCGTTCTTCGCAGAATTCATCAACGACGAAGGCGTTTTCACGCCGAACGACAAGATGAACGAAGGCGCCACGCAGTTGCTGGGCGAGTTGACCAAATGGGCAACCGCCCTGAAGACCTTGCGCGGCTAAATGAAAAAGGCCGCCGGATGTCGATCCGGCGGCCCTGAAATGCCTTTGTACGATCTGAGCGATCCGGCGCTATTTCTTGACCGGTCCCAGGTCGCACGGTGCCTGGCTGTCCTCCGGCACGAAAAAATCAGGTGCCAGAGCAAGGCTGGGATCCACCCGGTACTTGTCGAAATCGGTAACGCCCCGGCTGGCCAGGAAGGTGTCATCGATCACGAACTGCCCGGTGAATTCCCGCGACGGTGTGGTGAAGATCTCATAGGCCGCATCGGCCAGAATGTCCGGCGTCCGGCTCTGCTGCATCATCTTGTCGCCACCGATGATGTTCTTGATCGCCGCCGTCGCAATGGTCGTACGCGGCCACAGCGCATTGACCGCAATCCCCTTGGAGCGCAACTCACCGGCCAGCCCCAGCACCACCAGGCTCATGCCGTATTTGGCGATGGAATAAGGTGTGAACGGTGCGAACCATTTTTCCTGCATGTCCAGCGGGGGCGACAGCATCAGGATATGCGGATTGGCGGACTGTTTCAGATGATCGATGGCGTGTTTGGAACAGGCCAGGGTGCCGCGGGTATTGATCTGATGCATCAGATCGAACCGCTTCATGTCGGTCTGCTGCAACGGCGTCAACTGGATGGCGCTGGCATTGTTGACCAGAATATCGAGGCCGCCGAAATGCGCCGCGGTCTTGTCCATTGCGTCCTTGACCGCTTCGTCGTCGCGCACATCAAGCAGCACCGGCAACGCCTTGCCTCCGGCTGCCTCGATCTCCTCGGCGGCAGAATAGATCGTGCCTTCCAGTTTGGGATGCGGTTCCGCCGTCTTCGCGGCGACGGCGATGTTGGCGCCGTCCCGCGCGGCTCGTAGCGCAATCGCCTTGCCGATCCCGCGTGATGCGCCAGTGATGAAAAGTGTCTTGCCCTTCAGGGACATGGTGTTTCCTCCGTATGTCGCTCTCCGGCGACGACCTTGCGGTCTTCAGTTTTGTCGTCCCGACCCAATGGGGCTCAGGCCTTTTTTTTCGTCATGAAAGCCTGGAAGGCGGCGATGGTTTCCGGCACACTCAGCCGGCTAGCGAAGATCCTGATTTCCTCTTCCACCCGCTCCGAAAGCCGAGCAGTGTCCCCGCGCAGGAGCTTTCTGGAGAGAGCCATCGCTTCAGGCGGCTTCGCGGCGATTTCCTTCGCGCAAGCCAGGGCTGCCGCGTCGACATCACCTTCCACGACTTCGTTCACAAGCCCGGCCTGAGCGGCTTTCTCGGCCGAAAAGGCGTTGCCGAGGCACAGCAGTTCAAAGGCCCGCGCGGGCCCCATGATCTGAGGTCCGAGCAGACTGGAGCCGGCCTCCGGAACGAGCCCCAGATCGACGAAGGGGGAGCGGATGAGCGCACGCGGGCTGGCGAACACCATGTCGCAATGCATCAGCAATGTCGTGCCGACGCCGATGGCAATGCCGTCGATGGAGGCGACCAGGGGCTTTTCGTTGCGTACCAAGGCCCGCAGGAATCGCACCACCGGCGTTTCGCCAAGACCTGTCTTGCCCGCATATTGCAGGAAGTCGCCAATATCGTTGCCGGCCGTGAAGACTTCCGGCAGGCCGCAGATCAGATGACAGCGGATGCCCGCATCCGTGTTGCCGGTTTCCAGAGCTTCTGCGAGATCACTGTACATCTGCCCAGTCAGGGCATTCTTCTTTTCCGGCCGGTCCAGACGCAGGGTCTGGACACCGTCTTCCAGGGACTTGCGGATCATTTTCTACTCCAATCGGGCGGTTCAGGACGCCAGGGCTTCGGCGTCGAACGCCTGAATGGCTTCGGCGGACAGAAGAATATCCGACTTCAAACCGGCGGTTTCACCCAACGTGGTTTCGCAGAAACTGCGCGCGAGCAGCGTACGTTCGGCCAGCCTTTGTGCCGGTTCACCTGCCGAGGCAAGCGCCCCCTTGGCAAGCAAGGCGCCCCCGAGGGTCAGGCCGGCGAGCCGCAGATAGGGAGTTGCCCCCGCCAGGGCATCGCCGACCCTGCCGTCCGCCTGCGCGCCCTGCATGAACCCGGTTGCCTCTTCAAGGTCCCGTATGCTGACTGAAAGCCGGTCCGCCGTCGCTCCGAATTCCGGGCGGTTGGACGCTGCAACCGCGTCGGCCACCGCCTGCAGTTCCGCGATGAACCCCTTGATGTGCTCGCCGCCGGACAGCGGCAGCTTGCGCATGACCAGATCGATGGACTGAATGCCGTTGGTGCCTTCATAGATCGGCGCGATGCGGGCATCACGCAGGTGCTGGGCGGCGCCCGTCTCCTCGATAAACCCCATGCCGCCATGGATCTGAATTCCAAGAGAAGCGACTTCAACGCCGAAATCCGTCGGCAGAGCCTTGGCAATCGGCGTTAGAAAACTGGCGCGTTCGCTCCAGAAGGTCTTGCCAGCCTCGTCCTCGGCAATCTTCGACATGTCGATGGCGTGGGCACACGCATAGCAGATGGCCCGGGCGACCTGCGTGCGTGCCTTCATGCCCAGGAGCATGCGCTTGATGTCCGGATGGCGGGCTATCGGGCTCATGCCCTCACCGGTGTCTCCCGGCGCCCTGCCCTGCTTGCGCTCCAGCGCGTAGGCGAGCGCGTGCTGATAGGCGCGTTCCGCCACTCCAAGCCCCTGGATACCGACCGCCAGACGGGCGTTGTTCATCATCGTGAACATGCAGGCCAGTCCCCGGTTTTCCTCACCGACCAGCCAACCGATGGCACCACCTTCGTCGCCGTAGACCATGGTGCAGGTCGGGGAGCCGTGGATGCCCATCTTGTGCTCGACACCGGCAACCTTCACATCATTGCGCTCTCCCAGAGAGCCATCGTCATTGACCAGGAACTTCGGCACGAGGAACAGCGAAATGCCTCTGGTGCCAGCCGGCGCATCCGGCAGGCGCGCCAGAACCATGTGGACGATGTTGTCGGTCAGGTCGTGGTCGCCATAGGTGATGAAGATCTTCTGTCCGAAGATGCGGTAGGTGCCGTCATCCCGGCGCTCGGCTTTCGCTTTCAGCGCATTCAGATCCGAACCGGCCTGTGGCTCGGTCAGGTTCATCGTGCCCATCCACTCGCCGGAAACCAGCTTCTCCAGGTACTTGGCCTTGAGTTCTTCCGAAGCGTGCTTTTCCATCGCCTCGATCGCGCCGATGGTCAGGGTCGGGCCGATTGCGAATGCCATCGAACCGGAATTCCACATTTCAAGCGCAGCCGCGGACATCATCACCGGCAGGCCCTGGCCGCCAGATTCAGGATCCGCGGTCAGGCTGTTCCAGCCGCCCTCGATCCAGGCATGATAGGCTTCGCGCCAGCCCGGAGGCGTGGACACCTTGCCATCGGCAAGCGGCGTCCCGTGCTTGTCGGCAACCGCGTTGAGGGGGGCAATTTCCTCTGCAGCGAACCGGCCAGCCTCGGTCAGGATGGCATCGACAAGATCATCGCCAAGTTCGGCGTGACGGGCACTCTTTTGCAGGTCAGACAGACCGCAGACGTGTTTCAGAGTGAAGGCAATCTCATCGACGGGTGCGCGATACATTCAGGTCCTCCCAACACCAATTGGCTTTTTTCTAAATCCGCCGAATGACGGTTTTCGCTGTTCCGAGCTTGACGGCGGCAAGGCTACTCCGCAAAAGGCGCTATCGACAGCGGTTTGAAAGGACAATAGACCCGTTGACGTTAACGTCAACCCGTATCGCAGCGGCAGGTCATCGTCTTTTTGGTCAATTGCGGAAATGACATGTCCGGTCGGCTCCACGCCTTCCGGAACTCATTGTACAATTGTTGTCGAAACGGGAATCTTCGCACGTCCAGGCTGCCCGTGAATGCCGGATGCGCAATCGAGTGAGGCACATGCGGACTTGGACGCTCGACATTACGGCACCCGACTGGCAGGCAGCGCCTGAAGCTGATGCGGTTTGCGCCGCCCTGCTGGCGGGTGAACTCGTGGCAGTTCCGACGGAAACCGTTTATGGCCTTGCCGCCGATGCGACCAACGGCACGGCTTGCGCGAAGATTTTTGCAGCCAAGGGTCGGCCGCAGTTCAATCCGCTCATCTCTCACGTACAGACACTGGACGCGGCGCTGGAACATGGCGTTTTCGATGAACGCGCGCTGGCGCTGGCGGAAGCCTTCTGGCCCGGCCCACTGACACTGGTTGTCCCCAAACGCCCGGATTCTCCGATTTCCGATCTGGCCACAGCCGGGCTTCAGTCCGTTGCCCTTCGCGTTCCGGTCGGTCCGGTTATGCGATTTCTGGCAGAGAAAACCGGTAGACCGCTGGCCGCGCCAAGTGCAAACCGGTCCGGCAGGATCAGTCCGACACGCGCAGAAGATGTCGTTGCCGACCTCGGCCCTTCGCTCAGCTTTGTCATTGATGCGGGTGCCTGCGCAGTCGGCATCGAATCCACGATCGTCGGTCTCCTCGACGGGACGCCGCGGTTGCTGCGGCCTGGCGGTCTTGCCCGCGAAGATATCGAACGTGTGCTTGGGCAGGCTCTTGAAGGCGCCAGCCCCGAGATGCGGCCGGACGCTCCTGCTGCACCGGGCATGCTGACGTCGCATTATGCGCCCGACGCGGCGATGTTGCTGAACGCAAGAGAGGTGACTACCGGCGACGGACTGCTTTCCTTCGGGTCCGACCGTTTGCCGGGTGCCGAATTCGCACAGGCGGAATTCAACCTGAGCCCAGCCGGCGACCTTGCCGAAGCCGCGGCCAATCTGTTTCGCGCCATGAGATTTCTGGATGGACGGGGTGTCGGCATCATCAAGGTGCAGTTTATCCCCAGCTTTGGACTGGGCGAAGCGATCAACGATCGGCTGCGCCGTGCAGCCGCGCCTCGCGACTGACGCATAGAACCACCAGCCAACACTTGAGCTGGCTAAATTTGTTTCCCGGTGATTTGACGCATTCTTCGGCACCAAAACAAAAGGCCTTAAAAAACAGCAACTCGGAAGCAAGTCCTAAAACTCAAGCTGAATCCTGATCACCTGAAGTTAAGCGGGCAAAACAGCAAGTTTCCGTTTTAACGGACAAGCAACCGTCGCTGTCCAACCCCGATTTTGGTTAAGCATTTCATACAATACTCATCAGGATACGCACCTCTACTGCAAACTTATCAACACCATGCCCTAAATGGATTACGGTAAAAAGCTCGCATTCCCTTACTGGAATCACGTAGTTTAAGAATCAGATTTGAGATGCAGCGGACCTCCCCTCGGGCATTGCGGTGCTCGCACCTCGGTAAGGGCCGGCAAGATAGCCGGCCCCCTTTTTTTGATCTTCCTTCAGCCGATCCAAGTTTAATCCGTTAAAGCCGATGGAAACGCATTGCCAGCAGAGCACTTCCACAAGACGTCGCCCGCGCCCGGCTGCACCTGGTATTTGCCTCGCCTGCGTGCGACCAAGCTTTGACATCCAGGCCGGTTTCGGGAGGGGGGCAGTAAATAGCACCGCGCTCCGGTCCTTCAGGCCGCCCTCCAGCCATTCCAACGCAACAGTGAAGACACCCCCTTTGGGCAGTCCGGCACCTGCATCTGATTTCCACTCGATCTAAATTTTTGAATTTTATCGGAAAATCCAGGTTTCCACTCCCTGGCGCGCATCAACTTAGGCGCAGTTGTTATTCCAATGCGGGAATTGACAGCCTGTCCGGCAACCGTTCTGATGCAAAACAGTCATAAGATAACAATCGACCTTCCGGAAACGCCCCTTGTCTACGCTGCTTCTGCATCATTCGTCCTACCTCGACCACCTGACACCCGTGGGGCATCCGGAGCGGCCGGACCGCATCCGCGCCATCGACAGGATCCTGGAGCACGAAAAATTCCAGTCCGTGGAACGCGATCTCGCGCCGATGGGAACCGTCGAAGACATCGCCCGCGCGCATCCGATGAGCTATGTCGACCAGATCCACCGGCTGGCCCCTGCGGAAGGAACGGCCCGGGTCGACGCTGACACCACCATGTCGCCGGGCACCTGGGAAGCGGCGCTGCGCGGCGTCGGCGGTGCCTGCCGTGCTGTTGACGAGGTCTTGACGAAAAAGGTCAACAACGCTTTTTCCGCCTCCCGTCCGCCCGGTCACCATGCGGAAAAAGACCGTGCCATGGGCTTCTGCTTTTTCAACAATGCGGCGGTTGCCGCACGCTACGCACAATCGAAATACGGACTGGAGCGGGTGGCTATCGTCGATTTCGACGTTCATCACGGCAACGGAACTCAGGATATCTTCTGGGACGATCCGACGGTGATGTATTGCTCCACACATCAGATGCCGCTTTATCCGGGCTCCGGGGCTGCTTCGGAGACCGGAGAAGCCAACACAATCGTGAATGCACCGCTGGCCCCGGGCGAAGACGGAACCGGCTTCAAGGAAGCTTTCGAGGTTCTGCTCCTGCCACGCCTCAATCACTTCGCGCCGGAACTGGTGATCGTTTCTGCAGGGTTCGATGCCCACATGCGTGACCCGCTTGGCGGGCTCAATCTGGTCGAAGCCGACTTTGCCTGGGCGACACGCGCCTTGATGGACGTGGCCGACGCCCACAGCAACGGCCATCTGATCTCCGTGCTTGAAGGGGGATACGATCTTGAAGGCCTGGCGCGATCGGTCGCGGCCCATGTCATGACCCTGATGACCGGATAAGCTGGCCAACTCAGCGGAACAAGATCGAAAAGCACGGGGATGACCGGCGCCAGGCCCAAATGAAACCTTGACCTTCCGCCCACAGACCGCAAGTTTCCCTCAAGACCAGACGACATCCAGACAAACGGGATCCGACCGATGACCGATGCTGCCAACGATATTGCCGGCCTTTCCTTTGAAGACGCGCTGAAGCAGTTGGAAACCATTGTGCGGGAACTGGAACAGGGCAACGTTCCGCTGGAGCGGAGTATCGACATGTACGAACGCGGCGACGCGCTGCGCAAGCATTGCGACACGCTTCTGAAGTCCGCGGAAGCAAAGGTCGAGAAAATCCAGCTTGGTCAGAACGGTGAAGCCAGTGGCACCGAAGCGCTGGACCCGCAGTAGTCTCGTCTCGACCAAACAGGAAACTGTCCGGCGGTGGCCTGACGCTGATCTGACCTGCGGAAGTCCACGCTCTGTTACTTGCATGGCTCTGAAAGCCAAGCTGCACAGCAGGCTTGACCGGCAGACCGGAAGAGCCTTCAAACAGACACATGCCTGTCGCGACTTGCATAGATCCCGGATCCCGACAGGTGCCTATGCCAACGAGCACGCGATGGTGCGACTGCGGCGAAGCGTGCTGGCTCGCTCAATTTTGTCTGGAGAACCCCTCAGGACAGCGCAATGCCGCCGATGAAGCCCTCCCGGGGATAAACCAAAGTAAATTCAAAGACCTGCCCCCGTCTTCCAACAAGCAGACGACCTCATTTCATTTACCGAATGCACAACCGTACCATAGGTTACCCCCTCTCTATTCGATTGCCATTTGTTTGTTGAATTGGTAAAATTATTAGAAATAACAAGATGAAATCAATGTGGTGACTAGTAGACGCAACAGAGTATGCCTGCGCTTAGCGAACATGACCATGTAGAACTACTTACACGGGCCCTCAAGCCCGTGACACAATCCGAAGACTGGCTCTCGGTTCTGAACTTCATAGACACCAAACTGAATTGCAGATCCTTTCTTGTCGAATACGATGCGGATGGCACGTCGCTGCCGACGTTGGGCGGTGAACGTCAAGCGATAATGCTGGCAAACATTCTGAGTGACATCGAAACGGAATACGGCAAAACCGCGTTTCAATTCCTGCTCTCGGATGCCTCCCTGCTCCATCCCTATCGCAAGACGTCCCTTGCGAACGGCCGCTTCACAGCCTCAGCCCCCGGACAGGAGGAAAGCTCTGTTTCCCGCGCGGATGCTCCGGATAAATTGCTGCGAGACGCTCCGTGGCTAGCTACTCCTGTCTGGCGCAAGGAACGTTCATCCGTCCTGTTCGGATGCCTTTTCATCGGTCGCGCTCCCGAGACAATCGACACCGATCAGGCCAGCGCCACATTCCGGTCCGTTGTCAGAGCGCTGATGCCGGGGCTCAATGTCCATTTCCAACTGGAGAAACAGCGCCTCAGGCACCGGTTCCAGCAACTGTTGCTTTCCGTTCTGGAGGGCTCCGCCGTTCTCATCGACAGGAAACGGGACATCCTGGCTCAGACACCCGACGGGTTGGAGATATTGTCGGAACTGGACATCGCGGCCTGTCGGCGACAGACACTGACCATCAAGAACAAGCAGCTGGACGCTGCCCTTAAGGAGCACCTGAGCGCATTTGAGAACGGCGGTATGGCAGAGCCGAAAAGCATCTTGTTCAGCTTGGCACCAGAGGCAGGGTCTCTGCGCCGCATCTCGCTCGAGACAGTTTCAAACCAGAACCTGCCGCCAGGAACCTGCGAAGAGCCGCTGCATCTGATCCGGGTGACGGAATCGAAAGACCCGCCGGACGAAATCGAACTTTGTCTTCAGGATCATTTCGACCTGTCGCAATCCGAAGCCCATCTGGCCTGGCACCTGACCATGACCGGCGCCATGAGCACCACGGTCGATGACCTCGGCATTACCCGGAACACCGCCAAAACCCATCTGCGGCGCATCTACGAGAAAACCGGAGTGCACACACAACTGGAGCTCGCACGGCTCGTGCACAGGATTGCGCGGCTGTTCTGAGCGTGTTTTCAGACGAAAGATGCCTGCACCCGCTCTGCCTGCATTTATTGTCGTTCCGGCAAGGGCTTAGTAGTGCGCGAATAAAAAAATGGAGCCGCGAATTACGACTCCAAGTGGATCTCTGTGCACGTGGCCCCATCGACCACTCTCAATCCCTAAGCCAAATCCAGACGATTTGCATCACCCTATGGGGTGACTGCGCGTATTTTCGTCAAAAGTTGCACGGTTTCTGCCAAATCAACCTCTAGGTTTGTTCACACAAGGGCAGTCCGGACCGGTCCTTGAAATCATGGGGCCAATTTGGCGCATACCCCCCGCCCGATTTGCGCCCTATATCCGGTTGGTGTATGCCTGCCCGCCATGTTTCAAATCGTGGAGCTATCTCCAGAGTGACTTCCAAGCCCGACACCCCTCTTCTTGACAAGGTCAAGACCCCGGCCGATCTGCGCCTGCTCGATGAAAGCGAACTCAAGCAGCTCGCCGACGAATTGCGCGCGGAAACGATCGACGCCGTGTCGATTACCGGCGGTCATCTGGGCGCCGGGCTTGGCGTCGTCGAACTCACCGTGGCCCTGCACTATGTCTTCAACACACCTGAAGACAAGCTGATCTGGGACGTCGGCCATCAGTGCTATCCGCACAAGATCCTTACGGAACGCCGCGACCGGATCCGTACCCTGCGCCAGGGCAATGGCCTTTCGGGGTTCACCAAACGCGCCGAAAGCGCTTTCGATCCGTTTGGGGCCGCGCACTCCTCCACGTCGATCTCCGCAGGCCTCGGAATGTCTGCCGGACGTGATCTCAAGGGCGCCAACAACAACGTCATTGCGGTGATCGGCGACGGTGCCATGTCCGCCGGCATGGCCTACGAAGCGATGAACAACGCCGGCCATCTCGGTTCGCGCCTCATCGTCATCCTCAACGACAACGACATGTCCATTGCACCGCCGGTCGGTGCCATGTCAGCCTATCTGGCCAAGCTCGTGTCGGGCCCGACCTACCAGACCTTCCGCGATGCGGCCAAGAACCTGGTCAAGAACCTGCCCAAGCCGGTGTTCGAGAAGGCCGCCCGCGCCGAGGAATATGCCCGCGGTTTCTGGACGGGTGGCACCTTGTTCGAGGAGCTCGGTTTCTATTATGTCGGTCCGGTGGACGGGCATAACCTGGAACATCTGCTGCCTGTCCTGAAGAATGTCCGCGACACACACCACGGACCGATCTTGATCCATGCGGTCACGCAGAAGGGCAAGGGATACGCGCCTGCGGAAGGCGCAAAGGACAAGTATCACGGCGTTGCCAAGTTCGATGTTGTCACCGGCAAGCAAGCCAAGCCGAAGGCCAATGCGCCCAGCTATACCAACGTCTTCGCGACTTCGCTGATCAAGGAAGCGGAAACGGACGACAGGGTGGTCGCGATCACCGCTGCCATGCCGGATGGAACCGGCCTTGATCTGTTCGGCGAAGCCTATCCGAAACGCACCTTCGATGTCGGCATCGCCGAACAGCATGCGGTCACCTTTGCCGCGGGCCTTGCGACCGAAGGCTTCAAGCCGTTTTGCGCGATCTACTCCACCTTCCTGCAGCGCGCCTATGACCAGGTCGTGCACGACGTGGCGATCCAGGGCCTGCCGGTGCGCTTTCCGATAGACCGTGCAGGTCTTGTTGGCGCGGATGGTCCGACCCACGCAGGTGCCTTCGACACCGCGTTCCTCACCTGTCTGCCCGGTTTTGTCGTCATGGCCGCTTCGGACGAGGTGGAACTGCGCCACATGGTGGCAACTGCAGTTGCCTATGACGAAGGCCCGATTTCGTTCCGTTATCCGCGCGGAGAAGGTGTCGGCCTCGACATGCCGGAACGCGGCAGCGTGCTTGAAATCGGCAAGGGTGTCATCCGCCGGGAAGGCACCAAGGTTGCCCTTCTGAACTTCGGTGGACGGATGAGCGAATGCCTCAAGGCTGCTGACGAGCTGGATGCCGCCGGGCTTTCGACCACCGTCGCAGATGCCCGCTTTGCCAAGCCGCTGGACATGGACATGATCCGGCGCCTTGCCCGCGAGCATGAAGTGCTTGTCATGATCGAAGAAGGCTCCGCCGGCGGCTTCGGTAGCCACGTGCTGACAAGGCTTGCCGAGGAAGGCCTGCTGGACAACGGGCTGAAGGTACGCGCCCTGGCTTTGCCGGACGCCTATATGGATCACGACAAGCCGGACGCGATGTATGCCCGGGCAGGACTTGACTGCGACGGCATCCTGAAAACGGTCTTCACCGCACTCGGCACCGCCTCGGTCAGTGCGCCGCAACGCGCCTGACCGTCCACAAGCCGGCGCCACCAAAACAGGTATCGAAAGCGTCCAGCCAAAAAGTCGTCTGGGGAGCGGAAACCAATCGTGATTGACACGAGACGCCATACCTGAAAAGGCTGGTCGAAAGGAACAGTCGCGTCGGTTCAAACCGGCGCTTTTGTTTTATTTCCAGAGCTCGATACCAGCCGTAGTGCTCCAGATGGAGCTGCGGCGATCCATCGTCAGGATGCAGCCATGGCTCAGACCCTTCTTTCCGTATCCGCGCTCTTGTTGTCGGTCGCCTTGCTGATATTCGGGCACGGTCTGCAGACGACACTGCTGCCTCTGGCCGCGGAACGGTTTTACTTCACCGACTTCGAAATCGGTCTGGTGTCCTCGGCCTATTTCTTCGGCATGGTGATCGGCTGTCTTGGTGCGCCGCTGGTGATCATGCGGGCCGGTCACATTCGTGCCTTTGCCGCGCTGGTTTCGCTGATGTCGGCTGCCGCCATCCTGCATCCGGTGATCATCGACCCCTATGCCTGGATGATCATCCGCATGATCTCCGGCTTCAGTCTTGCCGGCTTCTACATGATCGTCGAAAGCTGGCTCAACGAAAGCGCGTCGAACGAAAACCGCGGCACGGTGATGTCGTTTTACATCGTCGTCCTGTTTGGCGCCCTGATGCTGGGGCAGATCTCTATTGCGTCGATGAACATCGCCGATTTCATCCCCTTCGCAATTGCCTCGGTGATGGTGTCCCTTGCGGTGATGCCCGTTTCGCTGACCACATCGACCCAGCCCGCGCCAATCACGCTGGTGCGTTTCCAGCCAAAGAAGCTCTACAAGAACTCCCCGGCAGCATTTGTCGGTGTGCTTTTCATTGGTGCCTCGCAAGGGGCTCTGCTTACGCTCTCGTCGCTTTACGGGTCGCAGATTGGCCTTTCCACCAAGCAAGCCGCGTTTTATGCCGCCGCCATCGTCGGCGGTGGTCTTATTGCGCAGTGGCCAGTGGGCCGGCTCTCCGACCGCATCGACCGTCGTCTCGTGATCGCCGGTCTCGGCATCGCGACTGCAGCCGTCTCGATGGCAATCGTGTTCTTCTCGCCGAAGGACTTCATGGTCGCCATCCTGAGTGCGGTGGCGATGGGCATGGCCGTGCAGCCGCTTTATGCAATCGCGGTTGCGCACGCCTTCGATCACGCGGCTTCCGAAGATTTCGTCGCCACCTCCTCCGGCATGCTTCTGTCGTTCGGTATCGGTTCGATCATAGGACCTCTGGCGGCCTCCATGATCATGAGCCACACCGGCCCATCCGGTCTCTACATCATGATCATCGCGGCGAATATCTTGATGGTGATCTTCATCCTTGCCCGTGTTGTCACCCGCGTGGCACCGACGGCCGAAGAAAAGACAGACTTCGAATACGCATCCACCGCTCAGGTCGGTTCGGTTATCTCCGCCGAAGCACTGGACGCAGCTTCCGAAGAATATGTCATCCCACCCGAGGAATTCCCGGCCTACGAAGACGACATCTACAATTTCGATACGTCGTCCGAGAATGAGACCAAGTCCGAGGAACCTGCCGGGTCTGCCGAAGGCGCCGAACCGGAACAAACGTCGAGCGAGACACCTGACAGGCCTACGCCAAAAACTTGATGCCATCTTGCGGTTCGCGGGCCCATGGCGTTGCGTCACGGCCCGTCCCTGGCGCCTGCGCGGTTTCGCCCCTCGACACGGCCTTGCAACCGGCTTATAGCCGCAGCATGAGTTCGCGCATCACAAAGCTGCAACGTCTGAGGCAGGAGCGCCACCCATTGGTGGCACTGGCAACCCTTGCCTTTGCGATGCGACTTGTGCTGCTGGTGCTGGCCAGTGCGCTGTCTTCGGACGCGGCGGTTGCCGCAGGTCTCACCAGCCTCTGCCAGCCCTCCGGGCAAGAGCAGAGCCTTCCTGGGCCACACAACCCTCTAACCTGCCAGTGCGGCCCGGTCTGTGCCCACGGTTGCGCAATCGCGCCCTGCCTTGCGAGCACTGCCCCGCTTCCGGATCGACTGCTCGCGAGCGCCGCCAATCCCCATTTTCTAACCAGGCAACAGGCTGTCCTGGCTTCTGCCCGGCGAACCGCTGCCATAAGGGCTCCGCCTTCCTTGATCTGAAAGACATTTCGACTTCTCAGACCTTAAGGAATAGCATTATGAAACTCTGGAAATCCGTTGCGGTTGCCGCCGCCCTTTCGCTTGTCTCCCTGTCCGCACTCGCGCACGACTACAAGGTTGGCGAGCTGACGCTCAACCATCCCTGGACCCGCGCAACCCCGCCGAAAGCCAAGGCAGGTGGCGGTTTCGTGGAAATCGTCAACAACGGCACCGATGCAGACCGCCTTGTCGCGGCAAGTTCCGACGTTGCCGCCAAGGTGGAAATACACGAGATGGCGGTGACCGACGGCGTGATGAAAATGCGCAAGATGGAAGACGGTGTCGAAATCCCGGCCGGCGAGACGGTTGCGCTTCAGCCGGGTGGGTTCCACATCATGTTCATGGGCCTCAATCAACCCTTCGAAGAGGGCACCAGAATTCCGGTTGTCCTGACCTTTGAAAAAGCCGGGGATGTTGCTGTCGAACTGGCTGTTTCCAAGATGGGGGCCAAAACCCCCGACGCCGGTGCGGAGCATGGCGCCATGGACCACGGCAAGATGGATCACAGCAAGAACTGAGCACCGTCGGCGGGCGTTGCTTCGGTCGCGATGAAGCGCCCGCACTCATTTTCAAAGTGTCAGAGCCCCCGCGCACAAGCGGTTGCCGGTGGCCCTGGTCAGAACAGGACGAAACCGATGTCTGGTTTGAAACTCTTCCGCTACGTGGCCTGGGCGGCAGTTGCCGTGCTCGCGGTCGTCTCCGGAGTGCTGGTCTATCAGCAGACCGCCGGCAACAAGGGAACCGGCGCCTTGATCGAACCTCTGGCGGCCATTGGCGGCCCGTTCGAACTTGTCAATGGCAGCGGTGAAACGGTGACCGATGAAACCTTTTCCACGAAGCCGACCGTAATGTTCTTCGGCTTCACCTTCTGTCCAGACGTCTGCCCGACGACGCTCTCCGAGCTTCAGGGCTGGATGGCGGAACTAGGACCGGATGCCGACAAGCTCAACTACGCGTTCGTCACCGTTGATCCGGAACGCGATACCCCCGAAGTCATGCGCGATTACGTTTGGGCATTCGACAAGCGCATCGTGCCGCTGACAGGTTCGCGAGAACAGATCGACGCCATGCTGAAGGCCTACCGGGTGTATTCCAAGAAGGTGCCTCTTGACGATGGCGACTATACGATGGACCATTCCGCTGCCGTCTACCTGATGAGTGCGGACAACAAGTTCGTCGGCACCATTGCTTATGGTGAGGCGGAGGAAAACGCCTTGAAGAAGCTGCGCAGGCTCATCGACAACGCGCCGGCATCTTCCTGAGGCAACATCTGGAGCAAGCCGGACACAATGCGCATGCCGCTGTTCATGGGACTGACCGCCGGCGCGACGGGCCTCGTCGCGCTGTCGGCATTTCTGTGGCTTTACGCCGGTGAGCGTGTCTTTGCCGACCGTCTGATCTCGGCAATCGCCGGCTGCTTCTGATTTTCCCATGTCCAAGCAACGCCTCGACCAGCATCTCGTCGATACGGGTGTCTTCCCCAGCCGGGCGAGAGCCCGTGACGCCATCCTGCGCGGGACTGTGAGCGTCGACGGAACGCTGCGCACAAAACCGGCGCAAAAGACGTCAGCCGGTGCCAGCATCACCGTTGAAGATCCGGCATCCGGCTACGTCAGCCGGGCTGCGCTGAAGCTGATCGAAGGCCTGGACCGGTTCGGCGTCGATCCGGCACGCCGGATCTGCCTCGACATCGGCGCCTCCACGGGTGGCTTTACCCAGGTGCTGCTGGAACGCGGTGCTGAAAAGGTTCACGCCATCGATGTCGGCCACGGCCAGTTGCATGACAGCCTGAAGACGGATCCGAAGGTGGCTGCACGTGATGGCCTCAATGCCCGGGATCTGACAACAGAGGATCTTGGTGGAGATGCCCCGGCCCTGCTCGTCTCCGACGTCAGTTTCATCTCGCTGAAACTTGCCCTGCCGCCCGCGCTTGCGCTTGCGGCGCAAGGCGCGGAAGGTGTCTTCCTGGTGAAACCGCAATTCGAGGCGGGCAAGGACAACATCGGCAAGGGCGGCCTGGTCGATCCGGAGATTGCGGTCGAAACCGCAAAATCCCTGAAAATGTGGCTGGACACAGTGCCCGGCTGGCAGGCTGGTGATCTTATCCCCTCACCGGTCAAGGGCGGTGACGGCAATGCGGAATGGCTGCTTTACGGCAAGAAGGCCGGCTGAGCGCCATCGCCCCTTTCCTACCCTCTTCTTGGTCCCGAACAAGCGCGAGCCGCTGTGTTCAGGGATGTCGCGGAGAGACGGTCTCGTGATCAAGGCTTGCTCAATCCCCTTCTTGGCGCTATCGCTCGGCCATGAGCGAGAGAGAGATTGAAATCACGACGCTCGGCCACCGTGGCGACGGCGTTGCCGAGACGGAGACCGGGACCATCTATGTGGCCGGCGCCCTGCCCGGGGAAACCGTTCGGGCCAATGTGGTGGACGGACGCGCGCAAAATCCGGTGATCGAGAAAAGGTCCCCGAACCGGGTCGAACCGGTGTGCCGACACTACGACGCCTGCGGCGGTTGCTCCGTGCAGCACCTTGCGCAATCCCCTTACCTTTCCTGGAAACGCGGACTTGTCGAAAAGGCCTTGCGTGACCGCGGTATCGAGACCGACGTGTCCGACACGATTGCAGCGACCGTAGGCGGACGCCGCCGGGCTGTACTGACCGCGACAAGGGCCGGACACCACACCCTGCTCGGATACCATGAAAAGGCCAGCCACCGGCTGGTCGATATCGCCGAATGTCCGGTGCTGGATCCCGTCATCGTCGAAGCGCTGCCCGGCCTCAAGTCGCTAGCCTCGGAAGTTCTGCCGAAAAAAGGTGAGCTTCGCATCACCGTGCTGGTGACGACCTCGGGTCTGGATGTCGCTCTCGACAAGGCCGACAAGGGATACGAACGCAAGATCCCGGCCCTGTCGCAAAAGGTCGTCGACCAGAACCTTGCCCGGCTTTCGGTCAATGGCGAAGTCATTCTGGAGCTGCGCCCACCCCTGCTTGACATGGGTGGTATCGGCATTGTTGCGGCACCGGGCGGCTTTGCCCAGGCAACGCTGGCGGCGGAACATGCTCTGTCCAAGCTCGTTCTGGAAGGTGTCGGCAAGGCGAAAACCGTTGCCGATCTCTTTTCGGGTGTCGGCACATTCGCGCTGCGGCTCGGCCGGCAAGCAAATGTGCATGCAGTGGAAGGCGATGCCGCGGCACTGGCGGCTTTCGACAAGTCGCTACGCAAACCACAGGGCTTGAAGAAAGTCACTTTCGAACGGCGGGACCTGTCGCGCAGGCCGCTGGTGAAGGACGAACTGGAACCCTACGACGCCGTGGTCTTCGACCCGCCGCGCGCGGGCGCCCAGGCACAGGCGGAGCAGCTGGCTCTTTCCAAGGTCAGGACAATTGTCGCCGTGTCCTGCAATCCTGCCACGCTCGCCCGGGATCTGAGGATCCTGCTCGACGGCGGATATGTGCTGCAAAGCGTCACACCGGTGGACCAGTTCCACTATTCGCCCCATATTGAAGCAGTGGCGGTGTTGACCAGGCCTTGATCGGGGAGTGAGCCATGAGCGCGGCGGATGAGGAATTCGAACCTGTCAGAGGATCCCGCAGCCTGCCGCCGCTTTTGAGCCTCGCCCGGCGAACGCGTTATGCGCTTTATCAAGGCAGCCGGGTCGCACTTTATACCCTGCATTCCGAAGCCATGCGGCGGATGAACCGGGACCTGCAGAAACAGCTTCCCGAAACACCAAAAGTAGTGCCGACAGGCCCGGTGCCGAGCCAGCGACGCATGCTGTCGGACATCGTCAAGCTGTTCGCGGACGATCTCAAAGCCGTCGAGAACGGGGTGTATCCGCTGCCGTCCGACGGCACCATGACGCCGGGCGAGCTGGTTGCGACCAGCCGTGCGTTCTTCAAGGATGTGCCGGAGGTTGCGCGCCGGCGGGCAAGCGGCGCGCACCAGGAAGTGAATTCCACCGAGGGCTTTGCAGCAGCCCTGCCTCGTTATTACCGGCAGAACTTTCATTTTCAGACCGATGGCTGGCTGTCGGAGGAAAGCGCCCGGCTCTACGACTTCCAGGTGGATGTACTCTTTTCGGGAGCCACCGCCGTGATGCGCCGCAGAGCCCTGGTGCCTTTCGCCAGGATCCTACGCCGCAAGGACCAACGCCGCGTCTCGTATCTCGATATTGCCTGCGGTACCGGTGGCCTGCTGAGGCCCGCCCTTTCCGCCTTTCCACGCCTCAAGGGCACGGGCCTGGATCTGTCCGAGCCCTATCTGAGTGTTGCCCGTGAACGCCTGCCGTCGCCCCGCGCGAGGTATGTCTGCGGTCTGGCCGAAACATTGCCGTTTGCGAACGACTCTCTCGACGTTGTGTCCTGCGTCTTCCTGTTTCACGAATTGCCGCCGAAGGTCCGCAAGCAGGTCATCTCGGAAGTGGCCCGCGTTCTGAAGCCGGGTGGCTCGTTTCTTTTTGTCGACAGCCTGCAGACAGGAGATGTGCCGGAATATGACGGCCTGCTGTCGGTCTTTCCGCAGCTTTTCCACGAGCCGTATTTTACGTCTTATCTCACCGAAGACCTGACAGGCCTCGCCAACGCGGCAGGGCTGGAGGAGCGCTGGATGGCTCCGGCCTTCGTTTCCCGCGTCGCCGAGTTTATCAAAAACGACTGATCTTTCAGTATCACTGAAAAATTTCGCCTCTTCTCTTGAGACTGAAAACATTCGGGCGTATATCCGACGCCATGAGATTGGATCTATGGCTCATGCAGACAGGGGAAAGCCGCAGCGCCTTTGCGCGCCGCGCCAACCTGTCGCCCGCCTCCGTAACTGCCCTATGCAACGACCCCAATGTCTGGGTCTCGCGGGATATGGCCCGCAAGATCGCCATTGCCACCAATGGCGCCGTAACCCCCAACGACTTTCTCGGACTGTCTACAACCAAGGAGCATCCCGTGTCCCAGGCCCGTGTCGCAGAAGCAATCCGCGCATTCGAACGTGGAGAAATGGTGGTCGTGACTGACGATGACGACCGCGAGAACGAGGGCGACCTGATCGTCGCCGCTGCCAAGGTCACGCAGGAACAGATGGCCTTCATGGTGCGTCACACCTCCGGCATCATCTGTGCGCCGATGACGGTTGCCCATGCCCGGCGCCTGCGCCTCGACCCGATGGTTGCCGAAAACGATGCTCCACTGGCAACCGCCTTCACCATTTCCGTCGACTACCGGCAGGGGCTGACCACAGGCATTTCGGCCGAGGAACGCTGCTCCACCGTGCGCGCCCTGGCAAACCCGAATGTCGGCGCTGATGATTTCGTGCGCCCGGGGCACATCTTCCCGCTGGTGGCCAAGGAAGGCGGTGTGATGATCCGCTCCGGTCACACGGAAGCCGCCGTTGACCTGTGCCGTCTTGCCGGCCTGGAGCAGGTCGGTGTCATCAGTGAGCTGGTCAATGACGACGGCACCGTCAAGCGCGGTCAGCAGGTGGCCGAGTTTGCCGCGGAACACGACCTGAAGATGGTCTCCGTTTCCGACCTGATCGCCTGGCGCCAGCGGACCGAGAAGCTGGTGGAGCGTGTCAACGAGCAGCCTGTCGACACGGTCTTCGGCCCGGCCTATGCCACCACCTATTCCACCCCGTACGACCCGATGCACCATCTGGCCATCGTCTATGGCGACATTCTGGACGGCCGCAGCGTGCCAGTGCGTCTGCAACTGGAATCCGTCCTTGATGATGTCTTTGGAGACGTTCAGCCACTTGATCAGATCATGAAGCATTTCGCGGATCGCGGACGGGGTGTCATCGTCTATCTGCGTGAAGGTTCGGTGGGTGTTGCCCGTCAGTCGAAACGGGCGAGATCGGACTTTGAAGCCGCCGATTCCGAGGAACACAGCTCCGCACAAGCTAGACAGGAACAATGGCGTGAGGTCGGGCTTGGCGCACAGATCCTGAAGGACCTGGGCGTCAGTTCAATTCGCCTGCTGGCCTCCCGTGAGCGTCATTACGTTGGGCTGGAAGGCTTCGACATCAAGATTGACGAAACAGAGATCCTCGACACCTGAGGATCCTTCGGAAGGGGCCTTTCATGGCGGCGAAGACAGAGGCAGTCAAGCAAGAGGACAACGCAAAGCCGGCCCCGGTGCCCTTCACCGTCGGCTTTAACCGCAGCCAGAGCGAGAGCATCGTCTATGGCAGCCTGATCCTCGGCATTTTGTTCGCCGTAATCGGAGCCGTCGGCAATCTTCCATTGCTGGCGCTCGCCGCCCTCGCCCCTCTCGGGATTGCCTATTGGCATTATCCGATGATCGAGAAAGGCAAGCCCCAGCTCGGCGCCAACGAGGACGGCCTGTATGTGGAGCGCATCGGTTTCATTGACTGGGCCGCAATCCGGATGACGGACGTGAAACGGACATCCGTGCGCAACATCGAGTTGGTGCGCCTGGATGTCCTCCTGACCCGCTCCCTGGACGATGCCGTTACCAAGGCACAGACCTTTCCGGTCTGGAAGAAATTCATGATGCGCAACTGGAAGCGCACACCGCGCGAGCATGGCCGGGAACTGATCGCAATCAACCTGCACACGCTCGCAGCCGACCCGGAAGAAATCCTGAGCCGTATCCGGGCTTTCAAGTTCGTCTGACCGGGCACCTGTCCGTAAAGGACATCGGGCCGAACTGTCTCCGCGCCCAGCAACGAGCAGGCTGATCTTGGCCATCCCGGCCAGGCGAAGCCGGAACCGGGATGGCGAGACAAGAGCAGGCCCTGTCTGCCCTACATCAGATTTTCCTTGAAGAATTCGACCGTTCTCTGCTCTGCGAGCTTTGCGGCCGCTTCGTCGTAACGCGGCGTGGTGTCGTTGTGGAAGCCGTGGTTCACGCCAGGATACATATGCGCCACATAGGTCTTGCCGTTGGCCTTCAGAGCCTCCTCATAGGCCGGCCAACCGGCATTTATGCGCTCGTCCAGCTCGGCATACTGCAACATCAGGGGAGCCTCGATCTTTGAGACGTCAGCGGCGTCCGGCTGACGGCCGTAGAAGGGCACCCCGGCGGCAAGCTCCGGATAGGCAACCGCAATGGCGTTGACGACACCGCCGCCGTAGCAGAAGCCGACCGCGCCAACCTTGCCGGTGCTGTCGTCGCTGTTGAGCAGATACTCAAAGCCCGCAAAGAAGTCGTTCATCAGCTTAGTGCCGTCGACCGTGCGCTGCAATTCGCGGCCCTGGTCATCATTGCCGGGATAGCCGCCGACAGAAGTCAGGCCGTCAGGTGCCAGCGCCATGAAACCCGCCTTGCCGAGGCGGCGCGCGACATCCTCGATGTATGGGTTGAGACCCCGGTTCTCGTGTACGACCAGCACCGCCGGAAGCTTGCCTGTGGCGCCTGCCGGCTTCACCAGATAGCCGTTGACTTCGCCATGGCCATTCGGAGACGGGTAAGTGATGCGTTCGGTGACGATGCCGGCATCGTCCGGCGCAACCTGCTGGGCAAGCGCATAATTCGGCGACAGCTGGTCGAGCAGCATGGCGGCAGTCAGTCCACCGACCGCGAATTTTGCGGCCCCGTTCATGAACTCGCGCTTGGTGATCTTTCCATGCGCGTAGAAATCATAGAGATCGAGCAGTTCCTGGGGAAAGTCCTTTGCCGTCATACGGCGCACCGGCGTCATTTCATTCATGTCATCACTCCCTGAAATGCATGAGACGTCATGCTGGAGATAAAACTAGGGAGATGACGGGCAAGGTCCATGGCCCTTGCCTTCCGGAATTGTAACGAGTTGTAACCCTCAGCGTCTGCCGGTCAGCCGATCTGGCCGCGATGACGCAGGAAATGGTCGGCCAGGACACAAGCCATCATAGCCTCGCCCACCGGCACCGCACGAATGCCGACGCAAGGGTCGTGACGGCCCTTGGTCATGACATTGACCTCTTCCCCCTTGCTGGTGATCGACTTGCGTTCGGTCAGGATCGAAGAGGTCGGCTTGACCGCGAACCGGACGACCAATGGATCTCCGTTGGAGATGCCGCCGAGGATGCCGCCGGAATGGTTGCTCAGGAACACTGGACGGCCGACGTCGTCGAGGCGGATCTCGTCGGCATTGTCTTCACCGGTCAGGCTTGCGGCGTCGAAGCCGTTGCCGACCTCGACACCCTTGACCGCATTGATCGACATCATCGCCGCGGCAAGATCCGTGTCCAGCTTGCCGTAGATCGGGGCTCCCCAACCTGCCGGCACACCTTCCGCAACCACTTCGATGACTGCACCAACGGAAGAGCCGGCCTTGCGGATTCCGTCCAGATAGTCCGCCCAGAAAGCGGCAGCCTCAGCATCGGGGCAGAAGAAGGCGTTGTTGTCGACTTCGGCCCAGTCCCAGTTGGCCCGGTCGATCTTGTGCGGCCCGATCTGCACCAAAGCGCCGCGAACGCTCACGCCCTGCAGCACTTTGCGGGCGACGGCACCGGCAGCAACACGCATGGCGGTTTCGCGCGCCGACGAACGGCCGCCACCGCGATAGTCGCGAATACCGTATTTGGCATCGTAGGTGAAATCGGCATGGCCCGGACGGAACCGGTCCTTGATCTCCGAATAGTCCTTGGAGCGCTGGTCGGTGTTTTCCACGAACAGCGAAATCGGCGTTCCGGTGGTTTTCTGGATACCGTCCTCGTCGACCATGACGCCGGACAGAATCTTGACTTCATCCGGCTCGCGCCGCTGTGTGGTGAAGCGGGACTGCCCAGGCTTGCGCTTGTCCATGAAGCCCTGGATGTCGGCCTCCGTCAGCGGAATGAGCGGCGGGCAACCGTCGACCACGCAACCAATTGCGGGACCGTGGCTTTCGCCCCAGGTGGTGACCCGGAAAAGATGACCAAAACTGTTATGCGACATGAACGGTGACCGAGGCTTGCAAATGAAATGTCAGGCGCCGAGCGATACGCCATCGCGCCCGCAAGCTCAAGCCCGCAGCCGGGAATACGGGTATTTTTGGCAAGTCCATTTGTCCGCCAGCCTTGTCAAAATTGATGGCAAGTAGTTTTTGAATGGAAGCCATGCCTCCTGAAGCGTGTATCGATAACATGTTCTTGAACGACACAGGATAATTCGCGAAAGATTGGCGATATTTCGACCTAGGATTTGCCAATCCTTAAACCTCTACCGCTATTACACGTTGGGATCTAATAAACACCAAGAGGCAAAACGTTGCGGATCAGGGGCTGGTTGACTGGACTGATCGTATTTTTGCTGGCGCCCAGCCTGCTCTTTGCCTCACTCTGGTTTCACAATAAATTCGAGAAGGTCAACTCGATCGACAACAGCCTTGCCGGGCTTCACCTGATAGAGGCGCTGGGGCCGCTGATGCAGGAAAAAGCACTCACCGGCAAGATCCACGACACGACGGACCATCTGCGCGGGCGGCTCAATGCCCTTGGCGGTGAAGAACGGTCGGCCGATCTGATTGAACCGCTCGATACCTTCCTGAAAGAAGGCAACATTCCCCTCGCGCTCCGACAGGCGCGAATTCTTGCCTCGACGATCTCCCAGGTCACCAGACTGAGTTCGACATCTTCCTTCGAGACCGCAAAGCTTCCGCACCTGATCACCGACACCTTGCCGACCGTGGTGATTGAATCCGCAATCATGGCAAGCAATGCCAAGAGCATTTCCACCCGGGGCGAGATCAATGTCTGGGACAAGATGCTGATCCCGGTCCAGGGGGGCCAGTACAAGATTGCTGCCGACGGCGCTTCGCGGGACACGGTGGCATATTTCAACGACCTGACCGGAGAGCAAGCTGATCTGTTGCAGAAGCAGGCCAGAGCATTCCGAACAACAAATGTTGCCTTTCAAACCGCGGGATCGAAGCTGCTGTCTTCAACGATCACCGCCGAAAAGGGCATGGACGTTATTTCCCAGCCGGTGGTGGAGATGCAGCCGGCGCTGGTCAATGCCGCTTTCGCCCTGTGGCAGTCCACCGTCGACTATCTCCTGATGGACCTGCAGCGGCAAAGATCCGAAACGCTGTTTGCCGTTACCCTTGCCGGGCTTGTCGGCGGACTGGTCATCGTTGCAGCCTTTGCCATTGCCATTGCCCTGTCCCGGGCGCTGGCCGACAGAACGCAGCAGGAGTTCGAGAATCTCGGATTTCATGATCCCCTGACCGGACTGCCGAACCGGCGTGCCCTGCTGAACACCATCCGCAACCTGCCGCCGGCAGAGCCCGGACTTCGGACGGGCGCGATCCTGATAGACTTGCGCCAGTTCAAGAAGGTCAACGACCGGTTCGGCGACCACAATGGCGATTCACTTCTGCGACAAGTGGCCGAACAGTTGACCCAGCACGCCGGGCCGGAAGACTTTCTGTGCCGGACTGGCGGAACGGAGTTCCTGTTTCTGCGGCCACGCCTCAAGAAGGCGGCGCGGTTCGAGCAACTCGCCTTCACTTTGCTTCAGGAGATCGCAACGGACCGGATCATCGGCAACAACAGATCGGCGATCGAGGCCAATGCGGGCATCTTCATCAGCAGCCCGGGTGACCAGATCTCCGATCATATTCTCACCGACGCTGCTCTGGCTTTGCGGGCTGCAAAGCAGAAAGGCCCGCGCAAGTTCGATCGCTTCACACCGGCAATGCGCGCCGCGTTCGAGGAAGGCGACGCGATTGCCAAGGAACTTCAAAATGCGCTCAAGGAAGGCAACATCGTTGCCTGGTTCCAGCCGCAGGTAAACATTCACACGGGAGAAGTTGTCGGCGCCGAAGCCCTTGCCCGCTGGATCGACAAGGACCAGATCCGTTATCCCGGTTCCTTCCTGCCGGCAGCCATGGAGGCTGGTTACATGGAGGAGGTCGAGGACGCGGTGCGCAGCCGTGCGCTGAAATTCGCCGCGAGCCTCAGCGGCAAGACTCGGCCCGCCATCCATCTGGGCCTGAACGTCACCGCCAGCCTTCTGACAAGCGCCATGGCCGTGGACGCGTTGCACAGGCAAGTTCTTGACCTTGGCCTTCAGCCGGCCGATGTCAGCCTGGAAATCCTGGAAGCGGTGATGATCGACGAAATCACGGCAACTCCCATCAAGCAGAATATCGCCCGCTTGTCTGAGTTGGGTTTCTTCATCGAACTGGACGACTTCGGAACCGGCCATTCCAGCATTTCCAGCCTGCGCGATCTCAATGTCGACCGGGTCAAGATCGACCGCAGTTTCATTTCCGGCGTTGACACCAACCCGGCTCTGCAGAAATTCACCAGCGCGCTGATCAGCCTTGCAAAGAGCCTCGACATAAGCGTCCTTGCCGAAGGCGTGGAGACGGAAGGCGAGCGCGACTGGCTGAAACGCCACGGCTGCGATGTCATCCAGGGGTTCCTGATTTCAAAGGCCGTGCCCGACAGCGACCTTGCAACGATGATCCTGAAACAGAATTTCGCTCAACCCATGACCGTTCTCGAAAGACACGGACCGCTGCGCAGTCAGGCCTGACCAGCAGCTGCCGGCGCCAAGGCCGCCTGCCTTTTCTTGAACTCGGCAGCCGCCAGGGAAAAGCCGCCGTCAGCCCCGTCGACAAAATGGATATGCCGGCTCTTGCCGATATCCTCGACGAAGCAGGTCATCAGAGCTGACGCGGAAACGTGCAGCCCGTACACGAGATCGCCGGCAGCATAGCCAGACTTCAGATAGTCCTCGACATCTTCAAACTGCTCGGGCGACAAATCGAGAACGAGCTGAAGGCTGTCGCCAACCTTGCGATGATCCGTGTTGAGGCCAAGCTCCGGAAAGTAGCGTTTCGGATCGAAGGGGCCGACACGCCAGCCCGTATGGTAGCTGATAACGAAAACCACCGATTCCAGCAGCGCCTTTGCCCATCCGCGCAAATGTTTGCCCGGCGAGCCTAGACGCACTTCATAGCGCGTTCCCGTTGGTGGAAAACGGAAGCGCAGACGGCTCTTGTCCGCCAGTCTGGTTTTGCTGTCGTCCCTCAAGGGATCATAGCCAAGTTTATCGGCAAGCCCGCGCAGGATGTCCTGCATGGGGGTACGTCCTGTCGGTTTGACGATCAAGGACACGATATGGCCGTTGCGCGAAGGAAGCGGCTCCCATCGGCAGGATAACCCGTCCAGCGGCGGCAAGGCCGCATCGGGACTAGAGACTGCAAAAGGCCTGGCTTTCTCGGGATCTTTCAGGATGCGATCCGCGATTGCCAAACCGTCCCCCAGGATCATGGCGAGATGATTGCCGGGACTGAGACGATACTTGCGCAGGCGGATATCGCCGCCCAGTGCCCGAATATGGGCAACCGGAATTGCAGCGGCTCGCAGCTCCAGCTCCATGACCTGCCGCGCCAGACCGACGACGCCGGCCAGCGCATCCCTGGCTGCCTCGACATCGTGTTCGGGCACAACCAGCATCGCACCATCGCCGCCGAAGACAAACGGCACGCGGTCACTGCCGATCCGGTTCAGGACAGCCGCGATCACCGCGGCTCCAACCATGTTGACTTCCTTGTACCGGCCCGCGGCGACAGCATCACCGGAACGCACGATGTCGGCCGCAAGGACGTACCAGTCATCTGGAACCGGCCGGTATTCGTCCAGCAAGGCGACCGTACTGAAATCCGAGAAGCTGGGCAGCTCGCTATAAAAATCGTCTTTGGACAAGGTTTTGATCCCGGGTCTGTCATTGACCCATTGAGTTATGTGCTCGCAAGTACGATAGGCAGACGCCTGCCGATCACCCGACACTAGCCGTTTTCAAGCACATCTTCGTGATCTTTGGGGAACAAAATACCGGCCACGATGACGCACGGACCGGAACGGCCAGGGCCAGGGCCAGGGCCAGGGCCAGGGACAATCGACAAGACAGGCGAGGCAACAAAGTACTGAAATTTGTCGCCTAGACGACCTCGAAGCCGCCGTTACGCCACACAAAGACCTTGTCCTGTGGCACATCGAGCTTGGGAACGGAAACCGTGTCCAACCCTTCCAGCAGACCGCGCAGAACACGGAAGACGCCGCCATGGGACACCACGACCGAGGGCCGGTCAACCGTCACCAGCCAGCGGCCGATGCGTTCGGCAAGCATCCTGTAGCTTTCGCCCTTTGGGGGAACGAAGCCCCATTTGTCGGCCCGGCGTTGCAGGATCAGGTCCTGTTCCTCATCCGCCAGTTCTTCCAACGTGAAGCCTTCCCAGTCACCAAAGGTGATCTCCTTGAGCTGATCCTCAAGTCTGTAGGCCTCCACCGGCAGCCCCATGGACTGGCGCAGCAACTCCATTGTCGACCGCGTACGGTGGAGCGGTGATGCAACAAAATCCAGCCCGGCAGGGTCGATCGCTTCGCGCTCCAGAAACGACTTCAGCCGCTCACCGTTGCCGCTGGCCTGGCCGCGCCCGATGTCATTGAGCGGAATGTCCCTTTGGCCCTGCATGCGTCCTTCGAAGTTCCAGTCCGTTTGGCCGTGGCGAACGAAGACCAGGAACTCCGGATCATGCAGCTTGGGCAGCAGGTCGGATTTCGGGGCACTCAGCACAGTTGTCATTTCAGTTTCCGGCAGGCGTGGCTGCCCCTTGGCGACCGGGGCACGTGCGATATGAAAATGGCCGGTGCGAGACCGGCCATCCGAACAGGTCAATCCTTGACGACGGAGATGTCCGGCGCGTCCACCGCCTTCATGCCGACGATGTTGTAGCCGCAATCGACATGCTGGATCTCGCCGGTGACACCGCGGCCAAGGTCGGACAGCAGGAACAGGGCGCTGTCGCCGACTTCCTCGATGGTTACGGTGCGGCGCAAGGGAGAATTGTATTCGTTCCACTTCAGAATGTAGCGGAAGTCGCCGATGCCGGAGGCCGCCAGCGTCTTGATCGGCCCGGCGGAGATCGCATTGACGCGAATATTCTGCGGGCCGAGGTCCATCGCCAGATACTTCACGCTGGTTTCCAGCGCGGCCTTGGCAACGCCCATGACATTGTAATGCGGCATCACTTTCTCGGCGCCGTAGTAGGTCAGCGTCAGAATGGAACCGCCGTCGGACATCAGCTTCTCGGCGCGCTGGGTGACAGCGGTCAGCGAGTAGCAGGAAATATCCATGGTGCGGGCGAAGTTATCGGAAGACGTATCGACGAAACGGCCGGTCAATTCGGATTTGTCGGAGAAGGCGACGGCATGGACGAGAAAATCGATCTTGCCCCATTTGTCTTCCAGGGCCTTGAAGACTGCATCGATGGAGCCGCCATCGGTCACGTCGCAATGGCCCACAACGATGGCACCCAACTGGTCGGCCAGTGGTTCGACCCGCTTCTTGAGCGCATCGCCCTGGTAGGTAAGAGCCAGTTCTGCTCCCGCGTCGGCCAGTGCTTTGGCAATACCCCAGGCAATTGACTTGTTGTTTGCCACACCCATGATCAGGCCGCGTTTGCCATTCATCAGTCCGCGCGTTTCCGCCATCGTCGTCTCCGAAAGAATTCCAATACCGCCCCAGCGGGCTGGCTTCCTATGGCACAAGGGGTCTGTTCCTTCAAGAGACACGGTGACGGAATGAACCGTCGACGCAGACGCTTTCAGACACTATGTTGGCGCCCGAATTTTACTGTCAAACTTCACGAGGACCCCGCTCATGGAGCGCACTCCCCATGCCGACCGCTTCGCCGAGATGATCGGCGCAGCAAACGTTCTGACAAGCCCGGACGACCAGGCTCCCTATCTCACCGAATGGCGCGACCTGTATCAGGGCGTCACTCCCATGGTGCTGCGCCCCGGCAACACCGAAGAGGTGAGCGCCGTCATGGCCTACGCCTATCAGAACGATCTCAAGGTCGTGCCGCAGGGAGGCAACACCGGCCTCGTGGGCGGCCAGATTCCGCAGGAAACCGGGGACGAAATCGTTCTTTCGCTGTCGCGCCTCAACAAGGTTCGTGCCGTCGACCCGGCCGGCTTCACCATTACGGCCGAGGCCGGTGTGGTGCTTGAGACGTTGCAGAACGAAGCGGAAAAGGTCGACCGGTTATTCCCGCTTGCGCTCGGTGCACAAGGGTCCTGCCAGATAGGCGGGAACATTTCCACCAATGCCGGCGGCACGGCCGTTCTGGCCTATGGCAACACGCGCGACCTGGTACTGGGACTCGAAGTTGTGCTGCCCACGGGCGAGATCTGGAACGGTCTCAGAACCCTTCGCAAGGACAATACCGGTTATGATTTGAAACAATTATTTATCGGTGGCGAAGGCACTCTGGGCATCATTACCGCCGCTGCGCTCAAACTTTTCCCCAGGCCCAAGAAACTGGAAGCTGCCTTCATCGGCTTGCCGAATCCGCAGGCCGCACTCAAGCTGTTCACTCTGGCAAAGGCGCAGGCCGGCCCGGTTCTGACGGGCTTCGAGATCATGCCTCGCGTCGGTGTCGAATTCTGCCTTCGTCACCTCGAGGGGGCACGCGACCCGCTTGAGGGCGAACACGCCTGGTATGTCCTGATGGAACTGTCCAGCGGTTCCGAGGCCTTCCCGGTGCGCGACCTGATGGAAAGCATTCTCGGCGAAGCGTTCGAAGACGGGCTGGTTGAAGACGCTGCCTTTGCGCAGAACCTGACCCAGGTTCACGATTTCTGGCATATCCGCCACGGTATGTCAGAAGTGCAGAAGCCGGAAGGCGGATCGATCAAGCATGACGTTTCCGTGCCTGTCGCCTCGATACCCGACTTCCTGGACAAGGCCATGGCGGCGGTCGAAGCCTTCGTGCCCGGGTGCCGGCCTGTTCCGTTCGGCCACATCGGCGACGGAAACATCCACTTCAACATCAGCCAGCCCGTGGGCGCCGACAAGGAAGCGTACCTGGCGAAGTGGGATGAAATGAACGCCATTGTTCATGGCATCGTCAATGAGTTCGGTGGCAGCATCTCCGCAGAGCACGGAATTGGCCGTCTCAAGCGTGATCTCCTGAAGGACGTCAAACCTGGCATCGAGCTGGATCTCATGAAGCGGGTCAAAGCCGCATTCGATCCCAAGGGCCTGCTGAACCCCGGCCGCGTCCTCTAGACTGGCCTGCCTTCGTGTGAAGGCAGACTTGACGCCCCGATTTGTCCAGGCCGGTCGACGGCTCCCCTTCTTTGAAAAATCGATGCCGGCACCTCGCGTGCCGGCATTGTTGTTTGAACAACCAGGGCAGCACCGTTCTGGATTTCGAGAATTTTGCAGGCCGGACAGCTGTCGTCACCGAATACGCGCGATACGCGTCTTAAAGCTTTCTTCAGCACTCTTTAGTTGTACTCTTTGGCATTCGCACGAAAAAGTTCTCATTCCTGGACGTAAGACGCCAGGAGAAACCCATTATTTCAGGCGGCCACACCATGACGACCACCAAATGGACCTGTTCCGTTGACAGCGATGGAACCGCAAATCTTTATTGCGAGCTCACGGAAGACGGGAAACAACCCACGTCCACCAAAGTGAAATTGAAAGGGGTCTGCTATTCCCCGGCACCCATCAACGGCTCCAATTCCTATGCGCCCGCCCTGGGCGACTGGTACTGGGACAATTACGAAGCGGACGGCACTTACATTTCCAGTTGGGCGCCCTTGCTGTCACGCGATTTTCCCAATTTCCGGCAACTCAACAACAATTCGCTTCGAGTCTACTGCATGCTGTCGCGGCAACTGGAAGGCAACGGAACCTTTCCCTCTCCGTGGAACAGCGGTCAGTATTTCACGCATCTGAATTTTCTGGACCTGGCTTGGGACAAGTTTGCGCCACCTGAAGCGAAGATGCATCGATCCGTTCTGATCGGTATTCCCCTGCCCGCCACGATGTTCTGGAAGACCCAATACGACAAGGCCACACCGGCAGAGATCGATTACTGGACCAACGTATTGCGTGAGACCGTCAGATCCGTTGCAGATCATCCGGCGGTTATGGGGTTCACCATCCAGAACGAACAGGACGGCGCCGACGTTTGCTACAACAAGCCGGAGTTGGCCACATTCTGGTGGAGCCAGGTGGAGAAGATGGCTGCCATCGTCAAGGAAGAAGCCCCCGGCAAACTGGCCGGCATGGCCACCCACGATGACCCGAACATTCCCCTGAAAGCGTCTTCCTACATGGAGAACTGTCCAAGCATAGACTTCTGGGGCGTCAACACCTATCAGACCGAAACCTTCGAAAGCATCTTCAAAGACTACGGCAAACTGCCTCCGCGGGCCCTGAAGCCCGTTCTCCTCACCGAGTGGGGCATTCCAGCCACCAGCCATCGGGATGCAAACAATCCCGGAACCATCTACTCTGACGACCAAACCTGCAGCAAGGCAGCGCAAGTTGCGCAGAAGATGCTGCCCCAGGCCTTTGCCCATCCCTTGTGTATCGGTCTTTATTACTTCGAATATTGCGACGAACTGTGGAACCAGCCGGAAGCGCCCAACATCTACACCTGGTGGGGCGGCCCGCCGGCTCCCGGATTTCCAAACGGTTATTGGGACAATGACGGGTTCGGCCTTGTTTCGGTCCAACGCGGCCCCGGCCTTTCCAACGACGCGCCCATCTGGGCCAACACGGGACCCAACTCGCCGATAGATGTTCACACGAACAGGAATTTCCTGTTCTCGACAGTCGCGAATGTTTTCAAGACCACCACTTGAACCAGCATCGGACGGAGCCGTCTCGTCAAAAGCCGGCTCCGCCACACCAGCAAGACCAGCCTTCGGAAATTACTGATCTCTACTTGGAAAGGGGCGGCTCACAGCTAAGTAAAAGCACTTAGTACCCGACTAACACGCTTCGCCCGCAACAGCCCAGGCGGATCAATTGTCAAAACTGGCAGGTTGCCGAAGTTTGCCCGGAGCTGGGGATAAGGTTAACCCGGCCTGCCAAAAATGGCGGCGGCACGAATGCATGCATTGTTGCGCTCAGGGGCTTGATCCGTCAGCGGTTTACGGCGACGGAAACCGGACCGAATTTGGTCCCTTCAATTCAAACGGCCCATTTTCTGAGCACATATTGTCCCCAGCTTCCACTGTGTTGCAGGCATCCTGAACCGGTTAACAAGACCGTTAGCCCGTTTGGCTGACATGCCACAGGTGAACCAGCGCGTACGCACCTTGTCAGAAACGACATGATCTTTCGATCAATACCGGCTTTTTCCTAGGCTAAACTTCTTAATTTGACAGCAGCCTTTTGAAAACTCGCAGAAAAAATCCCGAAAAGTTAAATTTTTCCTAAAATCGTCTTCAAGCTCACAGGCAGAGCGGAAACAGCAACAGGAGAACAACTAGGTCGGGACTTGCGGCATGTCCTGACGATGACAAAACGCAAGATTCGCTATGTAAAATTTACATGCGCAGCGCCCGTCATCTACAAAAATTACAATATGAAACGTCTATGACCTCATAAAA
Organism: Roseibium sp. LAB1; assembly: GCF_054658235.1. NCBI lineage: Bacteria > Pseudomonadati > Pseudomonadota > Alphaproteobacteria > Hyphomicrobiales > Stappiaceae > Roseibium > Roseibium sp. LAB1. The sequence continues at coordinate 895,736 of NZ_BAAGIB010000002.1, forward strand.
ATAAGCTATTTGTAAACATGGTAATCAAAAGGTTAATGATGTTTCATAGGCACTAATAAGCCATCCGGTCTGGAGACCCAAAATGGGCAAAAGACCTAACGAAACAAACGGGCAGCGAGGCGGAACATCGTTGCTCATAGACAGTGCACAGGGGGGGAGCGGTTCCAAACGGTCCCTCCAATGGAGGCCACAATGCAGGTTCAGAACTTAGCTGGTTCGGATCAATGGGATCGTGTGAAAAAGGAACTGAGAAACGAGCTCGGTGACGATGTATTTTCCAACTGGTTCGGCAGAGTAAACCACGAAGAAACCACGGGCGATGCAGTGCGCCTGTCGGTGCCCACCCGCTTCCTCAAAAACTGGATTCAGAACAATTACGAGAAGCAGCTCGTCGGCCTCTGGAAACGCGAGCAGGACGATATCAACCGTATCGAGTTGACCGTTCGCGGTGCTCTACGTCCTCGTCAGCTCAATGCCGGTCTTGCCCCCAAGGCGATCTCCGCCCGGCGGATCAGCGGTCGTCCCGGCCCTTTCAGCAGCACGCCTCAATTCGGCTCGTCCCACGGCATGTCGGTCATTCCGTGCCTTGCGGACAGCAACGAGAACGCGGCGGCCGAGTTCCTGAACGGTGCCTCCCTCAATCCGAAGCTGACCTTCGATACCTTTGCCGAAGGTGCCTCGAACAGCCTTGCCTGCGCCGCCGTGCGTCAGATGGCGGCCGGACACCAGGGCACTCTGGATCTGCTCTACATCCATTCCGCCACCGGCATCGGCAAGACCCACTTGCTGCAGGCTGCGGCAGCCGAAGCCCGCAAGACGGGACGGCAGGTTGCCTATCTGTCGGCAGAGTTCTTCATGTATCATCTGGTGCCAGCTCTCAGAACGCCGGCTTTCCCGGTGCTGCGTCAGGCAATGCGCTCCATCGACCTGCTTCTTGTTGACGATCTCCAGTTCCTGCACGGCAAGCAAGCCGCGGATGAATTCAGCAAGACGCTGGAACTGCTGATGGAATCGCCGACCCAAATCATTATCGCAGCCGATCGATCACCTGAAGACCTCGATACGCTCGGCGATGCCCTGCGCTATCGGATTCAGAAAGGTGAAGTCGTCGGCATCCAGGCAACGGATTACGCATTGCGCCACGACATCCTGAAAAAGCGGATCACCGCTGCACGTCGCACGCATCCGGGTTTCTCCGTTCCCGAAGACGTCGCCGACCACATTGCACGCTACGTGATTGCTTCTGCCCGTGACCTGGAAGGTGCTCTCAATCGCCTGTTCGCCCACAACCAGCTGACCAAGCAGCCGGTGACGATGGATCTTGCGGAAAAGACACTGCACGACCTGGTTCGGATCGGTGAGCCCCGTTCCATCAAGGTGGAAGAAATCCAGCAGGTTGTCTGCAAGCATTTCAGCGTTACCAAGGCGGACCTTCTGTCGTCCTGCCGGGCCCGCACGCTGGTCCGTCCGCGCCAGATCGCGATGTATATCGCAAAGGTGATGACCGGCCGTTCACTGCCGGAAATCGGCCGGCGTTTCGGCAACCGCGATCACACCACGGTGCTGCACGCTGTCCGCAAGATTGAAGACATGGTGTCCAAGGACAGGACCCTGGCGCAGGAAGTCGAACTCCTGAAGCGGCTGATCCACACCTGACCCGTTTCCGGGGACACCCCTCCCCCCGGAAAACCTGCGGCGGCGGGCACGCACGCCTCCGCGATTGCCCTGCCCCCTATTCAGGGCAATCACCTTTCTGCGTCCGGCAGGGCGCAGGCGAACTCAGGCGGCCTGAACCGCCGGGTATTTCATCTTAACCTCCCTCTCCTTGAAGCCGCGCCAGCGGCTTTCTTTTTGCCGCGTTGACAGAACCCGGGCCTGGGCGTATGCCTTGCGCCGGTTTGAGGGAACCGGCCGCCCGCAGGCTTCGGCCAAGGTGAATTCCCTTGCGCAAGACATCTTGCAGCTTTGATCGACCTTCACGAGACAGTGCAGGCTGATGGCAACGCGGGCCCCATGACGGGTTATCGCCAACCGGCAAAACCTGACCGCCTGCCTTTCTTGGAAAGGTAAACCCATGACGCTACCCAGCGTTGCCAATCTCAAGGCCCAGGCCAAGCGCCTGCGTGCCGCGCTCGCTGCCAAGGGACAGGATATTTCCCACAGCCAGGCGCTCGAACTCCTGTCCGCCCAGTACGGCTTCAAGGACTGGAACACTGTTTCCGCCACAGCAGCCCGGCCGAACCAGATGCAGTTTTCTGTCGGAAACCGCGTCTCTGGCACTTACATGAAGCAACCCTTTGAAGGGGAGGTTCTGTCGCTGACCCGGGTTGGCCCGGCAGGCCAATACAGGGTGACCATCAAGTTCGACACGCCCGTGGATGTGGTCACCTTCGACAGCTTTTCCGCGTTTCGCAGCAGGGTCGTGGTTCTCATCAACGGCGACGGTGTTGCGGTCAAGCGGACGTCGGACGGCGAACCCTATCTGCGCATGCAAAGGGCTGACTGACCACGACAGCATCATTCGGCCGTTCGATCGATTGCGATGGAACGGCCGTTGATCAGGGGCATATCGGCTGAGCGTCAGACAATTGATGCCTGTTGAGCGGATGGGCCTAGCGCAGCCGCGCGATCACCAGGTGTCCGGGTACGGGATCGCCCTCTTCCAGACGCACGACAATCGGATCCATGGCGAGAATGTTGAAACCGGCCGTAGCCAGGGAGGAGCGAATATAGCCTTCGCCCTGCGCAAAGCGGCTTTTCGGACCAACCATGAAAGAGCGGCCCTGGAGGATGTCTTCCGGCAAGGTTTCGGTCGAGAACGCCAGGTATCCGCCTGGGCTCAACCGGTCGACAGCACCCGCCAGAAACGGTTCGACAGCTCCCAGATAGGGAAAGACGTCGGTTGCCGCGATCATGTCCCAGCTTGGCCGTGAGCCGTCGTCTTCCTCGAAATCCTCAAGGAATGCGACTGCCTCGCCGACATACAGGTCGTCATAGACTTCACGATCATAGGCGAGTTCGACAATCCGTTCGGAGAGATCGACACCTGTCCGGTGGGTCGTGCAGTCGGCCAGAGCCATTCCGGTGAGACCGGTGCCACAGCCAAGGTCGAGCAGCCGCTCGAAAGGGCCGATCTCAAGCTTCTGGACCATGTCACGAACCAGCAAAGGCACGCAATAACCAAGCTCGTCGACCAGGATATCGTCGAACACATCAGCGTGTTGATCGAACAGGGTCGCGACGTAGGCGTCCGGCATTTTCCGAGGCGCAGCTTCCGCGCCGATAGCCGCAAGGCGGATGCTGACACCGCCCTGGTCGTCCGGGTCAAGCGCAAGGGCTTCGCGGTAGGCTTGTGCGGCGCCCTCAAGGTCGCCCGATTTCTGCAGGGCAAGACCGCGATTATAGGCTTCCGCCAATGCTTCGTTTTCCGGAGCGTCGTCGTCGAAGGTCTCGTCTAGCTCGAATTCAGGCGTGTCGTCGTTGCTCATTGTCTATCCCTGCGGCTGAGCCACTGCCCTACAGCCATGAGCGGACTTTTGCACGGCAAATCTGATGTCAGCGACGGATCAGAACAGATCAAGCTGATTTTTTTCAGACCGATTTTTCTCCGCCGCCGCGGGCTTGGCAACTTTCTTCAAGGGAACGGCCATTTCCTCCGGCGAGATCTCGCGCTGGACGTCTGCGTCGTCGTTCACGACCTTGTTGACGCGGTTCGAAACCGGCGTCGCGACCAGAAAATCGTCTTCGACCGGCTGAAGCAGCTTTTGTGCCTCTCGCCTGTCCACATTGGCAACATCCAGCCAGGTACCGAAATCTTCCTGCTTCAGGATCACCGGCATCCGGTGATGGATCGCCGACATCATCCGGTTGGACTGAATCGTGAGGATCGCTCCGGTGTCGATGTCACCTCCATCGGGATCCGACCAGGTTTCCCAAAGGCCGGCAAAGCCCATGATGTCGCCTTCCGCCGGGTGGATCCAGAAAGGCTGCTTGCCCTCCGGCGTGCGCCGCCACTCGTAAAATCCGGACGCTGGCACAAGGCACCTGTGATGGCGCATGGCGTTGCGGAACGAAGGTTTTTGCGACGCCGTTTCCGCCCTGGCATTGATCAACAGCGTGAAACTGGCCGGATCCTTGACCCAGGGCGGCATCAGTCCCCAGCGGACAAGGTGAAAGCGGCGCGTGCAATCAAGCGACTGACGCACGATGGCCAGCGGCTGGGTCGGCGCGATGTTGTATCGCGGCGGAAAATTGGGCTGGTCGACGTAGTCGAAGAAGCTGCGTACAGCATCCGGTGGTGTCGTGAGAGCCAGACGGCCGCACATCATTTTTCTCCCGTCAGGGGCCCGCAAACAGGGCAAACAGGTTCCGCCAAGTTAGGCAATTGGAAATAAAAAAGAAGTACCGTAGGACCCAAGTCAATAACAGGGGGACAGGTATGGAATGTTTGCATCCAGTTTTGGGCGCCGGGGAGCTGGCAGCCGAAAGGCTGGAACAGGCAAACATTAATCCCCACACTGGTTTGGCGACCGATTATCTCAATCATTTCAATGAAGTAATGATGCTTCTGGAAATGCTCCCGGATATGCCGGACTGCGCCGAAGACGTTCTGGAATGGGAGCCGCTCGACTATGAGGGCCATTTCGAGAACTCGACTTTCAAGGACAAGAACCTGGCCATCATGGCCTTCCACGCTGCTCCGGCTTACCTGCGCGAGCATCTGGAAAAACAGGTTTCGGGCATAAACAAGCTCGTCTGCGAGATTCAAAATCAGCTGCGCGAGACGCCGGATCCGGCGATGGTGGCAACGCAGATTGCCGACAAGGCGACGATTGAAATCAAGCCGCTGATCGCCGTCGCAGGCGCCGTCATTCACGGCCACGTGGAGCCCGAAGCGACCCAGCATGAAGGCGAAGGTGCCCAGGCAGAAATCGACGCCCTGTTCGCGTAGCCCCGGGCGGCTTATTCTTGCCGGCAGAATCAGTCGTCTCTCCGCCTGCTGAGGATCCATGTCCAGGTTTTATCCGGAAATGCCGCGTGCCAGTGTCAGTGTCCTGTGCCACCGCGACGGCCGCGCTCTTCTGGTCAAGCGCGGCAAGCCACCCTTCAAGGATCACTGGAGCCTGCCGGGCGGCGTGATCGAGCTTGGCGAAACTCTGCAGGAAGCAGCCACCCGCGAACTGCTTGAGGAAACCGGGGTCACCGCCGCAATCGGCGAGCCTGTCGAGACATTCGATTCCATCCAGCGCGACGAAGACGGCCGTGTTGTCACCCACTTCATCCTTACCGTATTTTGCGGCCCCTATGTTTCCGGCAACCCGGTTGCCGCTGACGATGCCGCCGCGCTCGACTGGGTCCGCCTGGAAGATCTCGACGACCTGCTGACCACACCAGGTACCCCAGAACGCATCCGCCGGCACCTTTCGGGAAACAACCAGGTCTCTAATCTTGGGATCAACCTGCCATAGTGCTTGCGGTGCCCGGCCGGGTTCAGCATGATCCGCTCATGATGAAACGCCGCATGCACGCTTTGTTGTTCCGGACCGCTGTTGTTCTGACTGTGGGGCTCATGTGTCCGGTTCAGGTTGCAACGGCACAGGAATCCGCGATCGACGCACCACCTTTCGAACAGCAACTCATGCGTCTGTCGGAGATCTTCGGAGCGCTGCACTTCTTGCGTCCGCTGTGCAAGGAGAACGACAATCCAAGCTGGCGCGACCGAATGGAAGATTTCCTCGACGCAGAAACGCTGGACGAGAATCGGCGACGCAGGTTCATCGAGCGATTTAACCAAGGTTATCGTGGTTTCTCAGTCGCTTACAGAGAGTGCACCGAGGCGGCTCGTCTCGCAATGGGACAGTACTTGAGCGAAGGTGAGGTCATTATCAGCGACGTCACCAGCCGCTATGGTCGTTAAATTCCGCAGAAATCTTCAAATCGTTACGAGTTGGTTAACCTTTTGAATCAAATTTGTGGGTGGCCGTTAAGTTTGCGTTCACGGTTACTTATCAGCGCGGTTCACCGTGCTAGGATCAATACTCAAGATTCGGGGCAGGAACACGTGGGGGTTGTCCCTCCTGCGTTCGGGAAGGACCGGTAAGGAAGCGAATGATAAACGACGATTACGCCGACGCGGCAATGGAAGCCGAATTTGCTGAAGACGAAGACATCAGACGTGCTGCACTCGGCTTCATTTCCGACGCCTGGGCCGAAGCCATCGCCAATGGTGTGGATGCGGACGCTGTCGCTCATGCGGCAATGTTCACCGCACTTGCGGACCTGGTTGCTGCCTATGGTGAAGATGCCGTGGCCAAATTGGCCGAAGGCCTGCCGGACCGCATCCTGCAGGGCGACTACACTGTGAACCGCGTTCTTCAGTAGATGTCACGGCACGCAATCTGAAAAGGCCGGGTCACCGGCCTTTTTGATTCCAGCCCTTTACACGATCAGCTCAACTCCGGCCGCTTCCAGCGCCAGCTTGAGATAAATCAGCGCGCCGAACACGACAAGCAGAAACCCGGCAATGTGGTTGGCACGGTCCAGCCAGAGATCGTCGATGCGCGATTTGAAGTGGGAGACGGAAGCCGACACCAGAACCCACCATGTGGTCGCACCTGCTGTCACCCCAGCGACCATAATCAATGCGCCTAAGTGATCATTGGTCGGCGGCCGGTAATCACCCAGCCCGCCGAATATCGCCACGAAAGCCAGCACCGCACCAGGATTGGTGATCGCCATGAAAAACGCCGCGGTCGCGTCGGCCCAAAACCCGTGAACCCTCGGATTGCCGTCTTTCGTCAGATGCGGATGCGTGTTCCAGATCTTGATGCCGAAAATGATCAGCAGGGCCCCGCCGACGACCTCGATGAGATCGAACTGTCCTTCGATGAAGTTGGTGACGGCCGAGATGCCGAAAATCGCCGCCGCTGCAAATATGGTATCTGCGACCACAGCGCCCAGCCCCACGAAAACCCCCTGGCGAAAGCCGCCGCGCACCGCGTGCTGAATGGCCATGATATTGACAGGTCCGACCGGGGCTGTTGTGAGAATGCCGACAAAAAATCCGATCAGCGCATATTCGAAAAACGACACGGCCGGTCCTTTTCTAGACCTGTGATATTACTTTTCAAGCGAACGGACCTCTCGATAGCGGCCCTGCGGCGTCGTGACAAGACAAGAGGAAATTCCGGTCCCGATGTTTTCAGTCTCGCACGAATTGTTTAAGGAATGGCGCGGGGCGATGCCTGCCTGTGCCGGTGTGGAACGACTGGGACAGGTCGGAGCGGAAAAATGAGGAACTTTCCATGAGTCGGATTTATCAGGCTGCGGTTCTGGCCGCCGGTCTGCTGGCAGGCACGGTTTTGGCGGCCCCTGGCATTGCCAAGACAGTTCAGGTCGAAACGATACCCGTTGCGCCTGCCGAGGCCGGAAATGCACCGGCGATCCCTGCAGAAGACCTCACCCCGCCCGAGGCCGGCGAACCGGCCGGCACCGGGGCAGCGGAAGCGCCTGCGCAAGAAGGAGCCGGATTGCCTCAAGTGCTCTACAGCACGTCCTACTTGCCGAAACCGGTCCAGCGCATGCAGGCCCAGCTGAAGGAAGCCGCGCTTTCTGGAAACATGGAACGGCTGCGCATGGTGTTCGAAAGCAACGAACTGCCGCCCACGGTCTCGTTCGGGCAGATCGACGACCCCATAGATTTTCTGAAGGAAAGCTCCGGCGATGGCGAGGGCTTCGAGATCCTAGCCATTCTCGCCGACATCATGGATGCAGGCTTCCTGCATGTCGATGAGGGAACGCCCCAGGAAATGTATATCTGGCCGTATTTTGCCCGCTATCCCTTACACGATCTGACACCCGACCAGAAGGTCGAAATGTTCAGGATTGTCACCGCAGGTGATTTTTCAGAAATGCAGGACTTTGGCGCCTGGACGTTTTACCGCGTCGGGATCGGTCCGGACGGTACGCTTCATTACTTCGTGGCCGGCGACTGATACAGGCGATCCTCCGGGTGCAAGGCGTCGGATAAAACAGATCTACAGATCGACGGAGCTATTGCGGCAAATGAAAAAATCGTGACAATCAATGCGAGCGCAAGAAATCTATTGCTCGAAATCCACGTGCTTGCGCCCCGCCTTCCAACTCCCGCCACCCGCGGCGCATGTGAGTGACCAAGATGATTGCAAGACTTTTTTCCAGTGCCTTTCTGATTTCTCTTCTGGCCCTTGGCGGCTGCCAATCCAGCAGCCAGTCCGGTGACGGCCTTGAAAACGGCAGCGCGGCCCCCCCGATCGGCGGCCTGAGTTCCGTAGACCAGGGTCCTGACGGTGATCCTGACGATTGCTCCGGCGCGATGTCCGAAGGCACTTCGATGACACCGGGCTGCTAAACCGGCGTCTGTGTGGTCAAGATCGGCTTTCCGGAAAGGCTTCTGGCAACAGAATAGCCGTTTCGGAAAGTCGTTGAGCCGCCTCCATGGCCGGCAAGCTCGTCAAAACATGAAAAAGTCACAGGAACTCAGTTTCTGGCCGGATCGGTCCAGCCGGCAGTCTTCAGCCCTTCCACAAGGGCGTTGACGATCTGATCACTGGCTTGGTGTGAACGCAGGAACCCGGCGGGGTTCTGCCCAAGTGCAGGAGATATTTCCATCATTCTCTTCACAGCTGCGCCGGCGGCTTCCTTGTTGCCAAGTTTCGATTGAGCAATTGCGACGAGGCACCAACTGACTCCGGATCCGTCGAGAACCCCCTTCTTCGCCGCCGTCAGCATCTCGGCGTAGTGGCCGTTCAGCAGGTGGTTTATGGCAATCAGATGGAAATACCAGCCGGGCGCGTTCCGCGTACGTTCGATCGCCTTTTCCAGATAGGGAATTCCTTCCTCGAATTTTCCCACGACGGCCAGCCGCCAGCCGAGCTGGGCCAATGTGTCCGGATCGTTGGGATTGAGATCCAAAGCCTTTTTGGCGAGCCTCTCCCCTTCCTCGATATTGCCCATGTAGTGATTGATTGACGAAAGTGCCTTGAGCGCCAGGATGTTGTTGGTGTCGAGGCTCACCGCATGCGAGGCTGAGTCCAGTGCACGGTCGAAGGCAAGTTCCTTGTTTCCGACTGCAGCAAGGCCAAAGCGTGCAGAATCCAGGTAGATCCAACCCAGCATAGCCCAGGCCTCAGCATATCCCGGATCACGCTTGACAGCGCGCTCCAGACACGCCTGGAGAGTTGCGTGCAGTTGTTTCGAAAAGTTCCTGCGGTAGACGTAACCGCGCAGCACGCATTCGAAACTGTCGCTGCTTGGTTCGGTTTCGTCGGGCAGGTTGCTCGCCAGTTCATTCCTGATGACACCATAGGGCTGGCCCACGATGGAGGCTATCTCGCCGGCGATCGTGTTCTCAATGTCCAGCAGGGACGACCGGCTGCGACTTCGATCGTAGCTACCTGACCAGAGCACCCGTTTGCTGGGCGTATGAACGAGTTTGACAAGGACGCGGATCAGATCATTTTCGGAGCCGACCGTGCCGGTAATAAGGAAGGCGACATCCTCCTGCCGGCCAATCTCGACAGGATCGTAGGTGTCGGACATCCCCCGTCCCGAGGGCGGCAGAAAGATCCGGAAGTCCGGAAACCGGCTCAGCGCGGCCATGATCTGATCCGAAATGCCTTGAGCCAGAATTTTCTGTTCGGGATCCGTCGAGTTCACCGTAAACGGCAATACCATTACGGAAGGCTTGGACATATCCAGCCTGTCACCGCGACCGGGCAGGACATGATTTGCAATCAGCACGCCGGTTGCTACCAGCGCGCAAAAGACCGCCACGAAAGCAATGGCCCAGGGCAGCCTGGCCGTATTGCCGGCCGGCCTGACTGCGGCGCTCCCCTTGCCGCTCCGATCAACTGCGCTTTCGGTCACCGAATGATCGGACAGTTCCTCCTGGAAGCCCAATTCTTCCCGTTTGTTGTGAAACTTCGGAGCGTATTGTCCCTTGGGAATGGAAATCCGGATGGGATTTTGCGCGCCTTCGGCAATGTAGTAGCTGTCCAGATCGTGACGGAGGCGGCGGGCCTCCAGACGGACAATCGGATCGGACTGCGGGTCGAAACTCTCGTCCCTGCCGAAAACCGCCAGACCGATGGCGTAGCCCTTCAACGTGTCTGCTCGTCCGGCCAGCGTTTCCTCGATCAGGAAGGTCAGCATGTCACGGCGTTTCGGCGTTGCATGAAAGTGGTCGCTGGCCAGAACGCGCGCTAGTTCCGCGCGGACATGCTCGGGACAGTCGAATTCCTGCCCCTGTAAGGTTGCAACTTTATGTTGGCTTCCCGACTGCATCGCCTCGCCTTGAAAAATCCGTCAAAAATTTAGTTTATCCGAACGTTCTCAAAGTGCCCCGGTTCTCTGGTTATAGCAATATTTGTACTCCCTTTTTGCGACTGGCACACGCTCCCAGACTCCTGTTCGTACCTGTTCATACCTTGTAAAAGCCCGGAGTCCCGTACGTAATCCAATTGGAATTTTCCAAGTCTTACCGACAACGGAGCAACGCCGTCATGCCGACAGCAGCTCTCATCATGCGTCGCTTCAACGTGGACGAACTCGCTGTCCGCCGCCTCTGCAACAATCACCCTGCCTTTGTGTCTCTTTGCGAGGACTACGCAACCGCTTGTTGCGCCCTTGATCGCTGGCAGGCTGATGCAGACAAGGCTGCCGACTATCGTGCCGTGATTGAAGAACTCGAACGGGAAATTTCAAGCTTCCTGACTGGAAGCGCACGTTACGACGGGCCTTCACAGGCCTCCTCAACAAATGGACCAAAAGGGAGCCATTAGAGATGTTGACCAGAATAGTGACCGGACTAGCGGTCGCGGGATTGGCCTGCACAGCACTGTCAGGAATATCCTTCGCTCAAGAAGCGAAAAAACCCAATATTCTCTTCATTGTGTCGGACGACACCGGATACGGCGATACGGGTCCGTATCTGGGAGGCGAAGCCCGTGGCATGCCCACGCCGAACATCGACAAACTGGCCGATGACGGCATGATGTTTACCCATTTCTATGCCCAGCCAAGCTGTACGCCAGGCCGCGCTGCCATGCAGACAGGCCGCATTCCCAACCGGTCAGGCATGACCACGGTGGCTTTCCAGGGTCAGGGCGGCGGGCTTCCGGCTGCAGAGTGGACACTGGCGTCCGTTCTCAAGACCGGTGGCTACGACACCTATTTCACCGGCAAATGGCACCTGGGTGAAGACGATTACGCGCTTCCCAACGCCCAGGGCTACGACGTGATGAAATATGTCGGCCTTTATCACCTCAATGCGTACACCTATGCCGATCCAACCTGGTTCCCGGACATGCCGGAAGACCTGCGCGATATGTTCAAGAAGGTCACCAAGGGATCGCTTTCGGGCAAGGCCGGCGAAAAGGCGGCGGAAGACTTCAAGATCAACGGCCAATATGTCGACACGCCAGACAAGGGCGTCGTCGGCATTCCCTTCTTTGACGGCTATGTCGAAAAAGCCGGGCTCGAATTCCTGGAGGAAGCTGCCAAGAAGCCGGATACGCCGTTCTTCATCAACGTCAACTTCATGAAGGTGCACCAGCCCAACATGCCCGCACCCGATTTTGAAGGAAAATCGATTTCCAAGACCAAATATGCCGATTCCGTCGTCGAACTCGACGCGCGTATCGGCAATCTGGTCAAGAAACTCGACGACCTTAACCTGGCGGACAACACGATTGTCTTCTGGACGACTGACAACGGCGCCTGGCAGGACGTCTATCCTGATGCCGGTTACACGCCATTCCGCGGTACCAAGGGCACCGTGCGTGAAGGCGGCAACCGCGTTCCGGCAATCGTTCGCTGGCCGGGCCATGTCAAACCGGACACGAAGAGTGCCGCCGTAGTCGGTGGTCTCGACCTGATGGCGACCTTTGCCTCCGTTGCAGGCATCACTCTGCCGACCGAAGACCGCGAAGGCAAACCAATCATCTTCGACAGCTACGACATGACACCTGTCTGGGAAGGCACGGGAGACTCCGGCCGCAAAGCCTGGTTCTATTTCACCGAAAACGAACTTTCCCCGGGAGCAGCCCGTGTCGGCAACTACAAGGCAGTGTTCAACCTGCGCGGCGATGACGGCGCATCAACCGGCGGCCTGGCCGTGGATACCAACCTTGGCTGGAAAGGGGCGGAAAGCTACGTTGCAACTGTCCCGCAGATCTTCAATCTGCTTGCCGATCCGCAGGAACGCTACGACATGTTCATGAACAACTTCACCGAACGCACCTGGTACCTGCCAGTGATCAATGAGGAAGTGAAAAAACTCGTTGAATCCTACGTCAAGTATCCGCCGCGGAAGCTGCAGAGTGAAGTTTATACAGGGCCGATTACTTTGACTCAGTATCAACGCTTCAAGTACGTTCAGGATGCCCTTGCCAAGGACGGCTTCTCGATCGGTCTGCCGACCGGCAACTGATACGTAATGGATGAAGAGTGCTCGCCCCGCGCGAAATCGGGGCGGGCATCTACCAAAAATCGCCAAACTAGAAGGTGTCTGCCATGAAGGCCAAATCCCTTTTCAGTGCATTGCTTTCCTGCCTGGTGGCGGTCAGCTTCTGGGCGGCGGACGCCCTTGCCCAGACCGATCCGCTGCCCTCCTGGAACGACGGAGCGAACAAGCAGGCGATCGTCGAGTTCGTTGAAGCTGTTACAGCGGAAGGCGGTCCGGAGTTCGTGGCGCCGGGAGACCGGATCGCAACCTTCGACAATGACGGCACCTTGTGGGTGGAACATCCCTTTTACACCCAGCTTGCGTTCGCGCTCGACCGGGTGAAGGCCATGGCGCCCGACCACCCCGAATGGAAGACGACCCAACCGTTTCAGGCCGTTCTGGAAAATGACATGGAAGCGCTCGGCAAAGCCGGTGAAAAGGGATTGATGGAGATTGTCGCTGCGACCCATGCCGGCATGAGCACGGACGCATTCGAAAAGATCGTCACCGACTGGATCGCGACTGCCAAACACCCGAAATTCGACAAGCCCTATACCGAACTTGTCTATCAACCGATGCTGGAACTGCTCGCCTATCTGCGCGCCAACGACTTCAAGACCTACATCGTTTCTGGTGGTGGCATCGAATTCATGCGTCCCTGGACAGAAAAGATCTACGGGATACCGCCCGAGCAAGTGGTCGGATCGTCAATTGTCACCGAGTACAAGGTCATCGACGGCGTTCCCAGCCTGATGCGGACACCCAAGATTGCCTTTGTCGACGACAAGGTTGGCAAGCCCGTCGGGATCCTGACCCATATCGGCAAGCGCCCGCTAGCGGCGTTCGGCAATTCAGACGGTGACTTTCAGATGCTGCAATATACGACCGCAGGGTCGGGCAAGCGCCTCGGCATGTTCGTCCATCACGACGATGCCGACAGGGAATATGCCTATGATCGCGATACCCATTTCGGCACGTTGGACAAGGGCCTGGACGACGCCTCGAAAGAAGGCTGGCACATCATCAGCATGAAAGACGACTGGAAGCAGATCTTTCCGAACCAATAATATCACTGCATGCTGCCCCATCGGCCAAGCCAATCGGAAAGAGATAAATGCTGCTGTTCAGACACCTGTTCGTCATTTTCACAAGTGCCTGGACATGCCTTGCATTCGCAAATGAAGCCAGATCGCAAGAGGTTCCCGATTATGTCGGGACGCAAGCCTGTGCCGGATGTCATGAGGCAGAAACCAGGGCATGGCGTCTTTCCGACCATGCACATGCCTGGATGGAGCCCGGACCGGAGACCGTCGACGCGGATTTCAACGATACGAAATTCACCCACAAGGGCCGCACCAGCCGCTTTTTCACGAAGGACGGCGACTTTTTCATCGAAACTACGGATGTTCCGGGTAAAACGCAGACCTTCAAGGTGATCGGTGTCGACGGTATCGCACCCCTTCAGCAGTATCTGGTCGAAACGGAACCGGGCCGGGTTCAATCCTTCGATGTGGTGTGGGACCAGCAGAAGAAGCGCTGGTATCACCTCTATGGCGATGACGCTCCCCCTCCTGATGACGGTCTGCACTGGACCGGTCCTTACAAGAACTGGAACGCCCGCTGCGCCGAGTGCCACGCCACCGGCTTTGAAAAGAACTACGACCCCGGCACCAGAACCTATTCCAGCATGCAGGCGGAAATCGGGGTCGGCTGTGAAGCCTGTCACGGGCCGGGCGCGGCCCATCTGGCCTGGGCAAAAGACGCTGACGCCTACGCCGAAAGCCCCTTTCCCGGAACCGGCCCGTCCGGTCTTTTGCCGGTTTTTGAAAAAGGCCGGCCGGAAGCGGAAATCCAGCAATGTGCAGGCTGTCATTCCCGGCGCGAAGCCTTTGAGGATGGCAACCCGGTTCCCGGGACACCCTTCCTTGATGCCTTCCGCCTGTCGCCACTCCGGGCAGGCCTTTACCATGCCGACGGTCAGATCCTTGACGAGGTCTATGTCTACGGCTCGTTTCTTCAGTCAAAGATGTACGCCAAGGGCGTCGGCTGCAGCAATTGTCACGAACCGCACAGCGGTGCGCTACGTGCGGAAGGGAACGCCGTTTGCACCCAGTGTCACAGCGCTGCAGGCAACGAGGCGTTCCCATCTCTGACCGCAAAGCTTTACGACGACCCTTCGCATCATTTCCACCAGCCGGATACGCCGGCTGCCGAGTGCAAATCCTGCCACATGATCGAGCGCGTCTACATGGGCACCGATGGCAGAAGGGATCATTCCTTCCGTGTTCCGCGGCCGGATCTTTCGGAAAAGCTCGGAACGCCGAACGCCTGCAGCGACTGCCACGATGACAAGTCGGCTGCCTGGGCGGCCGAAGAACTTGAAAAACGGTTTCCGGACAGCCGTCACCGCGGCCCGCATTTCGCGGAGGTCTTTTCAACCGCTCGGCAGGACCCGGGCGTAAACGCCACGGACCTTCTGGCAGTCGCCCGCCAGAGCAGCTACCCGGGTATCGTGCGGGCAAGCGCGCTGGACCTGCTGCTGCCTGTCGCAACACCGGAGATCGCCGAGGCCGTCACCGACCTTATTTCCGATCCAGACCCCATGGTTCGCGCCGGGGCGCTGTCGCTGCAGCAACAGGTTCCGCCAACCCAGCGGCTTCCTCGGATCATCCCCGCCTTGAGCGATCCGGTAAAATCCGTTCGGATTGCCGCGGCCCGCCTCATGATCGGCGCCCCGATCGCCCACATGCCAGGCAAAATGGCCGACGCGGCTTCCCGTGCCACCACTGAATGGCAGCAGTCGCTCGCGAACAAGGCGGACTTTCCGGAAACCCAGCTTGTGCTTGGCGGTACGGCTCTTGTCCTTCGCAATATCCCGGCAGCCATAGCCGCGTTCGAGGAAGTGACTCGACTGGACCCGCAAATGATCAATGCATGGGAGATGCAGGTACGCATCAAGATGGCGATCGGCGACATGGCCGGTGCGCAGTTCAGTTTGCAGAAAGCTCTGGTCGCCAATCCCTCGGATCCGACGCTGCAATCCTACAAACAACAGCTTTCACAGCAGTAGGCAGGAAAACCGTGTTACACTTCTGATTGCTTTTTTTCAAAACACATCCGAGGCCTCAAGACGACGCCTCCGGGTACCATCAGTGATTAGGGCATCAGCGAAAGCTGCAGGTTGTCCCTCGGCATGGAAGGTTATGTGGCATGAAGCAGTTTTTTGCCTGGAGTATCCTGGCGCTTGTTTTCCAGATGACACCCGCAGGTGCACAGGATGCCGACCTGGCCAAGAAGCTTTCCAACCCGGTGGCTTCGCTAATCAGCGTTCCGTTTCAGTGGAACTACGATCACGGATTTGGCCCGTCGGACGGCGACAAGGTCACGCTGAACATTCAGCCGGTTATTCCGATTTCACTCAACGAGCACTGGAATCTGATCTCGCGGACGATCGTGCCCGTGGTCTGGCAGGACGACATCGCCGGCAATTCAGGCACGCAGTTCGGTCTCAGCGATACCACGCAGAGCTTATTCTTTTCCCCCAAGGAACCGACTGCCGGCGGAATCATCTGGGGCGTCGGCCCGGTGCTGTTGCTGCCTACCGGAACCCAGGATCTTCTGAGCACCCGCAAGTGGGGTGCCGGACCGACGGGCGTTGTGCTGCGCCAGTCCGGGCCGTGGACCTACGGCGGGCTTGCCAACCATGTCTGGTCCTATGCAGGTGACGACAACCGCGGCGATGTCAACTCGACCTTCCTGCAGCCCTTCCTGTCCTACACGACCACCGATGCCTGGACGTTCACGCTGAACTCGGAATCCACCTACGACTGGACCTCGAACGAATGGTCGGTTCCAATCAATGCGATGGTTGCCAAACTGGTGACGATAGACAAACAGCCTATCAGTATTCAGGCTGGAGTGCGGTATTATGCGGCAAGTTCGGACAACGGTCCGGAAGGCTTTGGCGCGCGGGCTGCCGTGACGTTTCTTTTCCCGAAATAGGGCCACGGGGTGGGGGAATGATGATTAAAGGTACACACTTACTGATTTTCGCCTGTCTCCTGACAGGGGGAGCGCAGGCTGCCGATCTACCACAAGCCCCTGCACCGGTTGAGACACCGGATGTGCGTGTCGAGCGAACGTGGAAATTCATTGTCGCGCCATACCTGCTTGCTCCCACCATTCAGGGCAACAGCCGCGTCGGCAGATTGCCAAACACGTCACTGGACGTGTCGCCAGGAACCATTTTCGAGAACCTGCAATTCGGTGCGATGGGGCATGTCGAGGCGCTTTACGACAATCGTTTCGGCGCATCGCTGGACACGGCCTATATGGACCTGGGCAAGGGCCGCAGCTTCCCCCGCGTCGGCGGCACCATCGACGCGGGCGTCAAGCAATTGGTGACCGAAGCCTTCTTCGGCTACCGCTTCTGGCATCAGGACAAGAACTGGGCCGAGGCCTATGCCGGGGGCCGCTGGTGGTACAACCAACTCAAGGTCAGCGCCAACACGCCGGCCAACACCTTCACCCGGACAGTAACCGAACAGTGGATCGACCCGGTAATCGGTGTCCGTGGGCAGGTTTTCGTCGCGCCGAAATGGTCACTTTTCGGTAGCGGTAATGTCGGTGGCTTCGGTCTTGTGTCGGAGTTTACCTGGGGCCTTCAGGGCGGTGTCGGCTACCACTTCAACGAACGTGTCGCTCTGCATCTGCAGTACAAGGCGATCGGCGTCGACTACGACAACGGCAAGTCCGGACAATCCGCCTTCACCTACGACACGGTCACGCACGGCCCGTTGATGGGCGTTGCCATCAGCTTCTAGACTTATGGCAGGGATTTCAAAGCGAAAGGCCGCTCCGCTGAAACGGATCGGCCTTTTTTGAGCGCGAATTGAGTGTCGCGAGATCACAGCAGCACATCCGTTGCCTTGTGGTCTGCATCTACCCCTTCGATGAGGAACACCTCCCCAACCGCCTTGTTCAGGCGCAGCGGCAGGATTTTCCGGTAGGCTGGCGATGCGTACCAGGCCTCCGCACGTCCCCGGTCAGGGAAGGCAATCACGATGAGATCACCCTGAAACGTGCCTTCCAGCTGACATTTCTCACCGCCATGGACGATGAAACGTCCGTCAAACGGTGCCAGCGTTGCGTCGATCCCTTCCAGATAGGCCACGATGTCGGGCCCCATTTCGATTTCGCGCAGATGGCCGATGGCGTAACAGGTCATGGTCCGGCCTCTTCAAGCAAGCGGTTGCGCAATGACGGGCTGCGGCCTTGC
The DNA here is from genome assembly GCF_054658235.1 of Roseibium sp. LAB1. Classification (NCBI taxonomy): domain Bacteria; kingdom Pseudomonadati; phylum Pseudomonadota; class Alphaproteobacteria; order Hyphomicrobiales; family Stappiaceae; genus Roseibium; species Roseibium sp. LAB1. The sequence goes on from NZ_BAAGIB010000002.1 coordinate 913,498, forward strand.
AGCTTTCCACTCCAGCCAGGTGAAGCAGAGCACGACGACGGCCTGCGCCAACAGGAACGCCCAGCCCAGAACATTGGGCGCAAACAGGCCCGTCAACGGCAGCAGCAAACTGGCCAGCACCCAAAGAAGATTGCCGGCAACTACCAGGCTTGACGCCCAGACAGGCACCTGACCGGCAAAAGCGAATACTCCCATGAAAACCGCTACCGGAAACAAGGCCAGACCTGCCCAGAACAGGAGCACGCCTGGAAGTGCCGTCAATCCGGCGATCCATCCGGATGCGCCGACCAGCAGGACACCCATCACCGCACAGGTGAGCGCGTCAAACCTCAGAACCACCTGTAACGGAACACCTGAATTCGATTTGGTCATCATCTGTCTCCAATCCTGAAGCCCACCCGCACGCTGCAAGTGGCGATGACAAGAGGATTGCCAATCGATGTTCTGAAGTCGATTACTTCGCAGGTAATTGAATCTTCGAAACTGCACCGGCAAGGTAATGCTCATGAAACGAACAGCGGAAACGGCGGGTGACCTGCTGCGCCAGTGGCGACAACACCGGCGAATGAGCCAGCTTGCACTGGCCAGTGAAGCGGATATCTCTCAGCGCCACCTGAGTTTTCTGGAATCGGGCAGGTCTCGTCCAAGCCGGGACATGGTGATGCATCTTGCGGAACAGCTGGATGTCCCCTTGCGTGAACGCAATGCCATTCTTGTTGCGGCAGGCCATGCCCCGCAATATCCGCAGCACGGGCTGGATGAGCCTGAACTTGCCGCGGCAACCGCTGTTGTCCGGCAGATCCTCGACGGACATTTGCCCCACCCTGCCCTTGCCGTGAACCGGCATTGGGAGCTGCAGGCCGCCAATCAGGCGATCTTTGCCTTGCTGGACGGCGTCGCGCCGCACCTGCTGGAAGCACCGGTAAATGTGCTTCGCCTCAGCCTGCACCCAGATGGCCTGGCCCCGCGCATCCTCAACCTCGGTGAATGGCACGCCCATATTCTTGCACGCCTCGCACATGAGGTAGATCAGTCCGCCGACCCGAAGCTTGCCGCGCTCAGGGAGGAACTCGCCGAAATGGCTCCGGAGCGGTCGCGCAAATCACGGACCGAGGTACCGTCACAGAAGGGACGCATCGCCGTTCCGCTTTATCTGCAAGGCCCCAACGGAACCTTGAGCTTCCTGAGCACCACGACGGTGTTCGGCACGGCCGTGGATGTCACCTTGTCCGAAATCGCCATCGAGGCGTTCTTTCCCGCGGACGAAGAAACGGCAAGACAGATGAATGCCTTGAGCGCAGGAAGTGCGGGCGGCCGTTCTTGAGCCGCATGACGCGATTACTTCCCGCAGATTGCAAAGAGCCCCGCTCTGGAGGTAACGCCAAGCTTGGCGTAGGCGCGTTTGCGGTAGGTGATCACCGTCGAGGGAGCGACGTCGAGATCCGCCGCAATCGCCTCCGCCTTGCGTCCGGACAGGATGCCCAGACACACCGAACGCTCCCGATCGCTGAGCGCTGCCAGAGGCGGTGGCACGTCCGTGTCCGAAGCCTTTTCGAAATGCATTAGAGCCAGACGTCCGGCGAGGCGTGCCAGATCCGGGTCGCACAAGGGCGCTGTCGCGTCACCTTGATACAAGCTGACGAAGAGCCTCAGCCGTTCACCGACCGCCAGCAGTGTCGTCTTTGCCAGCATGCCGGGATTTTCGAAAAAAAGCCTCCGATAATCCGCACTCATCCGCCCTTCGATCTCGTCCAGCCGGCTCAATGTCACCGATTGAGGCGGTGCGGCCATCAGGTCGGGCAACAGCGGGTCCTTGAGAAACCAGCCGTCGAGGTAGGTTTCGGCGAGTTTACCGGCCAAGGCGGAGCGGCTGAAGTGCCACGACAGCAGACAGCGCGCCTGGGTCTTGTCGATGGCAAACACCATGATCTGGTCGACGCCGAGCGTTTCTACGTAAGCAACGAAAGCCTGCGCGAATCGATCCGTACCCAGATCCGCAAGGCAGGCTTCAATGTGGCTGGCAGTCTTGATGCTGTCCGAAGTGCTCATGTAACGCTGATAGCATGTCCTCCCCAAAAGGGGACAGACGCGGTGCGGCCAACCTCCTAGACTTCCCGTGACGATCAGGGAGGATACTCAGATGCGGCCAGCCGGACGTGCCGAAACGGACTCGCTCTATTTCACCTATCCGCATTTCGAAGCGCCTTCGAACCGCACCCATCTGAGCCAGCCTGTGCGCGTCGCCATCGCAGGTGCGGGCCCGGTGGGCATGACTGCCGCGCTGGCATTGGCCCGGGAGGGGATACCGTCGGTCCTCATCGATGCAAAGTCGACCTTCAACGACGGCAGCCGCGCGATCTGCATCGCCCGGCAGAGCTTTCACATCCTGGACCAGCTTGGAGCGGTCGCGCCCTTTCTCGAAAAATCACTCGGCTGGACCACGGGCCGCAGCTTCTATCGCGGCCGGCAGATCCTGGAATTCGAGATGCCGGACAGTCCGCGCGAGAAGTACCGGCCGATGTATAACCTCCAGCAGCAATACATCGAGCAGTTCCTGTGGGATGCGATCGCGCGGGAGCCGCTGATCGAAACGAGATGGCAAAGCCGCGTTTCGGACCTCGAAGATCAGGACCAGGGCGTCCGTCTGACGATCGAGGATCCTCTTGGCAGCTACCAGTTGAGTTGCGACTGGGTGCTTGCGGCGGATGGTGCGCGCAGCACCATCAGAGGGCTGCGCGGCCTGCGCCTCAAGGGCGAGAATTTCGAAGGTCGCTACGTGATTGCCGACGTCCGGATGGAGCACGATTACCCGACGATCCGCCGGGCCCTGTTCGATCCCGACTGCCGGCGTGGTGGAACGATCCTGGTTCACAAGCAGCCCGACAACATCTGGCGCATCGACTATCAGCTAAGCGATGGCGAGGACGAAGCCGAGGCTGTCCGCGAGGACACCGTGCGGGCCTCGGTTGCCGCAGTTCTGGCGGACATCGGTTATGCCGGTGACTGGGACCTGGAATGGTGGAGCATCTATTCGGCCAACACCCTGGCACTGGACGACTACCGAGACGGCCGGGTGTTCTTCATCGGCGACAGCGCGCATATCGTGCCAATCTTCGGCGTGCGCGGCCTCAACAACGGTCTTGCCGATGCGCATAACATCGCCTGGAAGCTGGCCTGGGTGCTGAAGGGCCAGGCAGGTTCTGATCTGCTGGACAGCTATACGCCCGAGCGGCGCGGCGCGACGCTGGACGTCTTCGTGAACGCGTCCAAATCCGCCCGGTTCATGACACCGCCGACAACAGGCTGGCAATTGATGCGCGACGCCGCGCTCAATCTTTCACTCAGCCACCCCTTCGCAGGAGAACTCGCCAACCCAAGGCAGATGACTCCCTACACCTATGCGCACAGCCCAGTGGTTTGCCCGGACGATCCCGGCTTTGACGGAGGCCCCAAACCCGGTGCGGTGGTGCCGGATGCAAGGGTCGGTGACGAGTTTCTGTCCGACAGGCTCGCAAGTGGTTTCTCGCTGATCACTTTCGATGCGGGGCTGGCAGACCAGGTTGTCGGGCCTGGTCTCACACCGATTGTCCTGCAGACGGGCTCTGAAGCGGCGGAAGTGCTCGCGGCTTCCACAGGCAGTGCCTATCTCGTCCGGCCGGACATGCATATTGCTGCACGCTGGAAGGCCGCTTCGCCGGATGCCATCCGTCAGGCTCTCGAGCGTGCAACAGCCGGAGGACAATCATGACGCCTGCCGATCTCGAAACCGTTTATGAAGCCCTGGCCGAGCAACTGGATGCGGTGGATGCCGAAACGCGTGAGCTTTACCTTGCCAAGCTCGCCTTGCTGCTGGCTCACGAGATCACCGATGCGAAGAAAGTTCTGCAGCAGATCGCGGACGCTGCCGAAAATCTTGAGGAGTTACGTCCGCGCAATCAGTCCGTCATCCCGGACACAGTAAAGCGAGAGCCGGGATGACATTGGTTAGGTCAGGCCGGCCCTGCAATTGCGAACCCGCCGAGGCCTCTTCAGGCAAGCGCCGCGATGACGATGATCTCGACCTTGTATTCCGGTGCGGCCAGCTTGGCTTCACCAGTTGCCCGTGCCGGTGGATTGGCCGGATCCACCCAGGCGTCCCAGACCTTGTTCATCTCGGCAAAATCCTTCATGTCGTCCATCCAGATAGTGGTCTGAAGGATGCGGCTCTTGTCGCTTCCGGCCTGCGCCAGAAGGGCGTCGATGCGCTCCAGGATGGTCTGGGTCTGGTTGGTGACAGTATCGCCCGGATTGCCGACCTGGCCGGCAAGATAGACGAGACCGCCGTGGATAACTGCCTGGCTCATGCGCGGGCCAACTTCCAGCCGTTTGATGTCGGACATGATTGAATTCCTTCTAGTCTTGAAAGAGACACCCGGTCAGAACAGACGGGCGGGATCGAGAGCGGTCACTACCGTTTCGGGCAGCTCGCTCGGACGCTTGAGACAAAGATCCGCTACGAGCCGGGAGAGAGCCGGCGCTGTTTGTACGCCGTAGCCACCCTGACCGGCAAGCCAGAAAAACCCTTCCGCATCCGGTGCGAACCCGACCACGGGCGTGCGATCAGCCACAAAGCTGCGCAAGCCCGCCCAGTTCCGCTCCACGCGTGTGATGGGCATGGTTACGGCCTGTTCGAACCGGTGCAGACCTTCGGCCAGAACCATGTCGTCGGCCCAGGCGTCATGCGGTTCGACAGGGTCCTCATCGGCGGGCGAGACCATGAATTTGCCGGCATCCGGTTTGGCATACCATTGCTCGGACGCACTGGCGACAAGCGGCCATTTCGTGACATCGACGCCGTCCGGTGGCGGCACGATAGCGGCCGAGCGGCGCATGGGCACGAGGCCGACCTTGCGGACACCCGCCAGACCGGCGATCTGATCCGCCCAGGCTCCGGCGGCATTGATGAGAACCGGAGCCTCGAACGCGCCCATGGGCGTCTCGACACGCCACAGACCTCCGCTCCTGAGAATGCGCTGTGCCGGAGCTTCGGTGACGAACCGCGCCCCAGCCTTGCGCGCAAGCCGGGCAAAGCCCTGCAACAGCCGGTCGACGTCGATATCCTGTGCATCCCGTTCAATGGCAGCGGCAGCAATCGTTTCCTTGCGAAGCAGGGGAAACAAGGCGACAGCTTCGTCAGCCGTCAGCACCTCCATGCCGTCGGCACCGTCCAGGTAGGCCTGGAAGGCGTCCAGTTCGTCCTCGGTCGCAATGAGCATTTCACCCCGGGGCGACAGCAGGCTTTCTTCGCAAATCCCTTCCGGATTTTTCAGAACCGGTTCGGAAGCGGCATTCAATGCCCGCAACGTGGCATTCCCGTAATTGCGGATGAAGATGGCGGCGGAGCGGCCGGTCGCATGACGGCCAAGCGCATCTTCCATTTCCAGCACCGTGACCTTTGCCTCCGGTGCAAGCCGCGCTGCGGCCCCGGTGCCGGCGATGCCGCCACCGATGATCAGAAAGTCCGATGATTCAATCATGCGTCCTGGAAGCCTGTCAGAAAACTGGTGAGGTTCTGGCCCAATTCTTCCGAAAGATAGCCACCCTCCTGCACGAACAGCACCGGCAGGCCGAGCTTCGCAATGGCGGCACCGATCCGTCCGAACCCGGCCGTGGTGATGGCGAGACCCTTGAGGGGATCTTTTTCATATGCATCGAGACCCAGTGCAACAACAAGAATGTCGACACCAAATGCCCGTATGTGATCAAATGCCGTTTCCAGGGTTTTCAGATAGTCCTCATCTCCCGTGCCGCGCACCAGGGGCAGGTTGAGATTGCAGCCTCGTCCTTCCCCTTCTCCGCGCTCGTGGCCGTGTCCCCAGAAGAACGGATAGAAACGCACCGGATCGGCATGCAACGAAACGGTGAGCACATCACCGCGCTCATAGAAGATGCCTTGCGTGCCGTTGCCGTGGTGCACGTCGATATCGAGGATCGCCGGCCGCTTGCCCGCCTTCAAAAGCCTTTCGGCGGCAATTCCGGAGTTGTTCAAAAAGCAGAACCCCCCTGCCAGATCGGCAAAGGCGTGGTGCCCTGGCGGGCGTGACAGCACATAGGCGGCCTGTTCACCGGCCACCATCAAGTCCGCGCCCTGAACCGCGCTCTGGGCGGACCAATAGGCCGCTTCCCAGGTGCCGGCGGCGATGGGGCAACTGGTATCGGCCTGGTGGAAACCTGCCTGACCAACCGCCGAGCGCGGATAGCTTGCCGTGCGCCGGTCCGGATGAATGTTCGGAATGACCTCGTCGGATGCTCCCTCGATCCGGCTCCAGCGTTCATGGATCGTTTGCAGAAACACCAGGTATTCAGCCGAATGAAGCGCCGCAATCGGTCCAAGGCCGTGATCGTCAGGCGCTTCGAAACGGCAGCCGGCTGCCTTGGCACCTGCTGTCAGGACCTCGATGCGTTTCGGCTGTTCCGGATTGGCCAGCCTGGTTCCGTTTGCCATGAAATGCTTGGGGTCATGCACCCATTGGCGGTCGTCGAAAATGGCTCTCATGAGCGGTCCCTCAGTTTGGTCAGGGCAGGTCCACGCAGATCGAAGACGGTTTCGTTTGTCCGGGGCTGGAAGCCGAGGCGTTCATAGAAGCGGCGAGCATCCGGATTGTCGTGATAAACGGCGAGCTTCAGAAACACCGGGGTCCAGCTTTCGGGGGCAAGGTCAAGGCTGGCAGCAAGCAGGCGCTGGCCCAGCCCTTCCCCGCGCGCTTCTCCATCCACCCAGAGATCCGAGACGTAAAGGCCGGTTCCGCCGCGCGTCGTTGAAAAGACCGGTGAGGCCTGCAATACGCCGAGTGTTCGATCGTCAGAGTTCCGGATTGCCAGCAGTGCGAAGAAGGCTGGCGCTTCCATGAAACCATGGTGGATGACGTCATCGAGACCTGCAACATGGGTGTCTGCCATATCAGCGGAAAGCTGGAGCAGCGCTGTGTGGAGCCTTTCGGCGTCAGCCCGTTCTGCCCGCCTGATCGTTATGCCGCTCATGATCAGAAGGCCGTCCCGCTGGCCCCTTTGAGGCCGAGCATCTGCCTGGCTTCCTCCGGCGTGGCGACCTTGCGTCCGAGCTCCTCGACGATCCGGCGGATCTTGGTGACCTGCTCTGCGTTGGAGCGGGCGAGCTCACCCTTGGCAATATAAAGGTTGTCTTCCAGCCCGACACGCACGTGCCCCCCCATGCTGGCGGCAATGGTAGCAAAGGGGATCTGCTGGCGGCCGGCTGCCAAGACGGAGAAGATATAGTCGTCGCCAAAAAGCTTGTCCGCCATCCGCTTCATGTGTTGCAGGTTCTCCGGGTCCGCGCCAATACCGCCCAGAACACCGAAGACGAACTGGATGAAGTACGGCGGCTTGACGAGGCCCCGGTCAGCGAAGTGGCGCAGCATGTAGAGATGGCCGACGTCGTAACATTCGAACTCGAAGCGCGCGCCGCGCTGCTGGCCCATCCGGGTCAGCACGAACTCGATATCCCGTGGCGTGTTCTTGAAGACGAGATCGTCCGTGCCGCGCAGGAACGGCTGCTCCCAATCATGCACCCAAGTGTCATACCGGTCGGCCAAGGGATAGAGCGCGAAGTTCATGCTGCCCATGTTGAGCGAGCACATTTCCGGCTCGGCCTTGAGCGGACCTGCAAGCCTGTCCTCCAGGCTCATGATGGCGCTGCCTCCGGTGGACAGGTTGAGCACTGCGCCGCAGCCCGCCTTGATCTCCGGCAGGAAGGCCATGAAGTCGGTTTCCCGGGCAGACGGCTGACCCGTTTCGGGATTGCGCGCATGCAGATGCAGTATGGCCGCACCCGCCTCGGCGGCACCAATGGCCTGGCCTGCAATTTCGGCGGGCGTCACCGGCAGATGGGGCGACATTGTGGGTGTGTGAATGGAGCCCGTGACGGCACAGGTGATGATGATCTTGTCTGTCATGTCTTGATTTTCAGCTGGCTTTGGCCTGTTGCCCCGAAATCCTGTCCAGGAACTGGCGGAGGGAAAGGTCGAGGCCCTCGATGATCTCGGCAACATGATCCGCAGTCGATATCATGGGCGGTGCGATCAGGAAATGATCGCCGCTGTAGCCGCCCCGCGTCCTGCGAGAATAGATGATGAGGCCGTTTTCGTAGGCGATGTCGACCAGTTCGTTGAAGGCGTTCAGTTCCTTCGCGAGCGGTCTCAGGCTTGCACTGTCCTCAACCAGTTCGAAGGCCAACAGCAGCCCTTGGCCGCGCACGTCGCCGATGATCGAATAGCGGTCCATCAGCTTCTTCAGTTCGCTCTTCAGGAGTGCCCCGGTCTCAGCCGCGTTCTGGCAAAGGTTTTCCCGTTCGATCTCCTCCAGCACCGCAAGACCCGCCGAACAGGCAAGCGGATTGCCGGCATAGGTGAAGCCGTGCAGGAAGCCGCCGTTGTCGAGCACGTTGGTGACGATGTCCTTATGCGCGATCATGGCCCCGAGGGGGGCATAGCCTGCGGCAAAGCCCTTGGAGATCACAAGGATGTCCGGATCCACGTTCCAGTGTTCACCCGCGAAGAATTTGCCGGTGCGCCCGCCTCCGGTCATGACCTCGTCATGGATCAGCAGGACGCCGTAGCGCGTACAGATCTCGCGAATGCGCTGCATGTAGCCTTTGGGCGGCACAAGCGCACCGGTTGACGCGCCGCCGATCGGTTCAACGATGAAGGCCAGGATCGTTTCAGGACCTTCGGAAAGGATCTTTGCTTCCAGCATGTCTGCATAGTGCCTGCCCGTTGCTTCGTCTTCCGGGTCCAGCCCGTCAAGATAGGCACGCGGTGCCGGGATCTTCGGCATCGGTCGCATCATCGGATCGAAAGGCGCGGTGAGCGGGGCATAGCCCGTCAGAGCAAGCGCGCCGAGGGTGCAGCCGTGATAGCTCGGTTCGCGCGAGATGATCTTGTAACGCTGTGCCTCGCCGATCGCGATTGCGTTCTGGCGGGCCAGCTTGATGGCGCTCTCCACTGCTTCCGACCCGCCGGAGACGAAGAAGACCTTTTCAAGCCCCTCGGGTGCCAGTGCGGCGGTCTTGGCGGCCAGAAGCTCGGCAGATTCGGTTTCGAAATGGAGGCGATAACCGAAGGTGGACTTGTCCATCTGCTTGCGCATCGCCTCCAGCACGCGCGGGTTGGAATGGCCGATGTTGCAGACCATCGCCCCGGACGAGCCGTCGAGATAGCGTTTGCCGTCGACATCCCACATGTAGACGCCACGTGCCTGGTCCAGAACGGGCCGGCGCTGGCGGGACTGATAGAACAGATGAGAGGTTTCCTGACGGCTCATGAAGCAGCTCCAGGCAGGGCTGCGCAGTCGCGCGGGCGGAAGCGCACGGAAACATCCGTACCTTCCTGAAAAGGATGCTGATCGATCATGTTGATCACCTGAAGTTGCTGGTCGCCGACGCGTACGAAATATCGCGCCGCCTGACCCTGGTAGTCCACCGCCTCGACTGTGCCGTCGAGTGCGATGCGATCATCCGCCGGAGCGGATTTTTCCGCCAGCAGAAGTTTCTCGGCCCGGATAACAAGCTGTGCAGGACCGGCCTGCGTTACATTGGGGGCCTTTTCCCTGGGTACGTTGACCTTGCCGAAATGAGGCAGCTCGAGGGAAAGCTCCTGCCCGTTCACGTCCTGGCAAGTGGCGGACAGAATGTTGGAAATGCCCAGGAAACGCGAGACGAACTCGCTTGCAGGCGTATTGTAGACTTCCTGCGGCGTACCGATCTGCTCCACCCGTCCGTTGGACATGACGACGATCCGGTCGGACATGGCAAGCGCTTCCGACTGGTCGTGAGTGACGAAGACTGTGGTGATGCCGATCTGATGCTGGATGCGCTTCAGCTCGACACGCATGTCTTCCCGCAGGTTGGCATCGAGCGCGGACAGCGGCTCGTCCAGCAACAGGACATCCGGTTCGATAACGATGGCACGGGCCAGTGCGATACGTTGCTGCTGGCCGCCGGACAGCTGCTTGGGATAGCGGTCGCCGACGTGGGGCAATTGCACCAGCTCCAGGACATCGCGCACCTTTTTTTCGGCCTCCGCCTTGGGCATGTCGCGGTACTTGAGGCCGAAGGCCACATTTTCGGCAATCGTCTTGTGGGGAAAGAGCGCGTAATTCTGAAAGACCAGCCCCAGGTTCCGCCTGTGGATCGGCACATCGTTGATGCGCTGCCCCTTGATGGTGATGTCGCCTTCGGTGGGGTCGATGAGGCCAGCGATCATCCTGAGGGTTGTTGTCTTGCCGCATCCGGAGGGGCCGAGCAGGGTTACGAAGCTTCCGTCCGGAATATCCATGCTCATCCGGTGAACAGCGGTGAAGCCGCCGAACTTTTTGACGATATTGTTGAGGGAAACCGCGCTCACGCAAATTCTCCAGGTCCTGGGGAGAAGACGACCTTCCGGCAGCAACTGCCGGAAGGTGCTGGGTCAGTGATGGGGCCGTACCGGGTTCAGTAACCCTTCTGGATCCGCCCGAACATCTTGGACCAGTCCTGTTCGTGACTGTTCCAGTATTCCGGATTGGCGAAAGTCAGACCGTCGAGGGTTCCCGTCGGATCGAACGCCGGAAGGGTCGGGATCTTCTTGCCGAGCTCGACCTTTGTCGGGTCAAGAGCGGGCGGATAGTTCTGCCCCTCGGCGACCGCAATGGAGGTTTCCGGCGCCAGCATGAAATTCAGAAGCTCTTCACATGCTTCCATCGGCGAGCCCTTGATCACGAACAGGCATTCCTGCCAGCCGAAACCGTTGGGCGGATCGATGTAGCCAATATCGTGGCCCTGCTCCTGAAGGGCGTAGATCCGGCCGGACCAGCCCTCGGTGACGTAGATTTCCTCTTCCGCCAGAAGGCTCATCAGCTCCGCACCGGACTGCCAGTATTTCAAGAGAAGATCGCGGTTGGTGCGCACGGCTTGCCAGACGGCATCCATATCCGTTGCGTTGTTCGGGTCCTGGTCAGTCTGCAGCGATGCATACCAGATGCGCGTGCGCCAGTCAGACCAGCCGCCGATCTTGCCCTTGTAGGCTTCGTCGATCAGGAGCTTCGCGCCCTTCTCCTTGGCCTCGTCGTCGGAGATGTACTTCCGGTTATAAGCAATGCCGGTGGTGCCGTAGTCATAGGGCACGCAGGACAGCTTGCCGTCGGTGACACCACGGAAGACGTCGGTCAGCTTCGGGATCACGTATTTCAGGTTCGGGATGTTGTCCTCGTTGAGGGTCGAGTTCAGCCCGAGATTGACATAGCGCGCGTAGTCGAAGACGCCGGACAGGTGAGCGATGTTGTATTCGCCTTCCTGGCTAGCCTTGACGCGCGAGAGATATTCGTCACCGCCACCGAACGTTCCGTCGACAACCTTGATACCGGTCTTTTCCGTATAGGGATCGAAGGCATATTTGCGGAAGGCCTCCGAAACGACCCCGCCCCAGCCATCGAAGCGGACTTCCTCGGTTGCAGCCATGGCATGGCGGGCAAAGGGTGTCTGCACCCCGTAGGCGAGACCGGCTGCCCCGATCAGGCCGAGAAACTTGCGGCGGTCGAGATCGCCATTGAGATAGCGTTCGCGCAGACGCTCATAGCGTTTGGTATTGTCCATCTTGTTTTCCACTCTGGTTCTGTCGGTTTCTTGCTTTGATCGCGCGGTTCTAACCGCCGCGCTGCATGGCCATCCGCCGGGCAATTGCGAGCCCGAGAAGCGGCAGGCCGACGGTAAGGAAAATCATCACGGTGCCGAGCGCGTTGATCTCAGGAGAGATGGAATTGCGCAGCATGGCAAAGATCTGGGTGGGCACGGTTTCAACCCCGCCCGGCTTCCAGAACAAGGTGCCGGTGATGTCGTCGAAGCTGATGGTGAAGGCGAAGAGCATGCCGGCGAAGACCGCCGGTGCCAGCAGGGGCAGCGTGATCTGGAAGAAGGCCTGCACCGGACTGGCGCCAAGGCTGAGCGCGGCTTCCTCATAGTCGCGGCGAATGCCGACGAGGCGGGCCTGCACCACCAGGATGACGAAAGGCAGCGTGAAGATGACGTGCCCCATCAGGAGCAGGAAGAAGCTCTTGTTGATCGACAGGAAATTCAGGAACAGCAGCAGGGCAACCGCCAGCACCACCTCAGGCACCAGGATGGGAGCGATCAGAAGGGTGGAGATCAGGTTGCGGCCGGGCACCTCGTAGCGCACCAGGGCAAGGCTTGCCAGAACGCCCAGTGTGGTGGAGATCAGCGCCGTCAGCGCACCAAGGACAATCGAGGTCTGGAACGCCCGCAGGATGGCGTCATTGCCGGCCAGCTCGACGAACCAGCGGAACGAGAAGCCGGTCATCGGAAAGCTGCCGAACTGGCTGGCGTTGAAGCTGAGCAGCACCACCACCGCGACCGGCAGGAACATGAACAGATAGACCAGCAGCGTATAGGCCCGGATCAGTTGCCACCCCATCAGCCAAGCCCCTTCATCAGTTGGCCCATGCCGAGATAGTGATTGTAGATCAGGACCAGGGCGCCGAGGACGGCGAGCAGCATGAGCGAGAGCGCCGAGCCGAGCGGCCAGTTGAGCTGGGTGATGATCGCCTCGAAAACGAGATTGGCGAACATGGCGTCCGTCGGACCACCCAGAACCAACGGAGTGATATAGGTGCCAGCACTCAGCACGAAGCAGAGCAGGCCTCCCGCAGCAAGCCCTGGCAGGGACAGCGGCAAGGTGACTTCCCGGAACGCCTGCCAGCGTGTGGAGCCGAGCGAACAGGCCGCGTCCTCCAGCGAAACATCGATCCCTTCCAGCGCCACATAGACGTTCAGCACCATGAAGGGCAGCAGGAAATGCACGAGGCCCAGGATCACCGTTGGCTCGTTGTAAAGCATCTGGACCGGTTCGGAAACGATGCCGAGATTGAGCAGCGCCCAGTTGACCGCACCGGACACACCCAGGATGTTGATCCAGGACATGGTCCGGATGATGTAACTGATCCAGAAAGGCAGCATCAGCAACAGCAGCAGCAAGGCCTTGTTGCCGCGCGAGCGGGCGATGAAATAGGCCGCCGGATAGCCCATGACGGCACAGGCAATTGTCGTGATCGCCGCAATCCGCAGCGTGCCGAGAAGGATGTCCCGATAGAAGGGATCAGTCAGCGCCTCGTTCCAGTTGTCCAGATAGAAGCCCGCCTGATCGGCGCCGGTGGCGGTGCGCAGCCAGAACGAATAAACGACGATGAACATGAGCGGGACGAACAGCAGCAACCCCACTGCCGTGAGCGCAGGGGAGAGAAGTATCCATGGCTGCCGTTTTTCCCGCGCCTCGACGCTCATGCGCTCAAATCCTGCCCGATGCCTTGTCAAAATTGCTTGACTTCAGCGTCGCAGACGGGTGTTCATTGATCAAATAGATAGTAGAAATTATAACTATAGATCTGATCAATGACTGAGCGATTGCGTCCAATCCAGGCGGAACGGCTTGCCCGCGAACTGGACTGGAACCTGCTGCGAACCTTTATCGTGCTGGCCCAGTCAGGAAGCGTGACGCGGGCGGCCGACAGGCTGCGCCTCAAGCAGCCCACCGTTTCCAGCGCACTGAAGCGGCTGGAGGACCGGCTTGACCGCAAACTTATCAACAGGAAGCCGGGTCAGTTCGAGCTGACGGAAGCCGGCCAATTGCTGTTGAAGGAAGCCATCGAGATCCAGGGTTCGATCCTGCGGCTTGGAACCCTGATGCGCGACGTCACCGACGAGATCCGGGGCCATGTCGAGATCGCGATGGCCAGTCACGTGGTCTCGCCGCTCTATGACGACACCTTGCGCGAGTTTCACGAACGCCACCCGGCGGCAACGCTGACCATCAACGTCTCCGCCAGCAAGGACGCTCTGGAGGCCGTCACCTCACGCCGGGCTTCGCTTGCCGTCTGCCTGGTGAGGGAGCGAAATCCGAAGCTTGAATATCTGCGGCTTTTCCGGGAGTTCTTCGGACTGTTCTGCGGTCCGCCCCACCCGCTTTACGGCAAGACCGACCTGACAAAGACCGATCTTGCGGGCCAGTCCGCCGTCAGCTTCGTCACCGACCGGCTGGAAGACGCGCTGCGTCCGGTGACGCTGATGCGCGCGGAAGCGGATCTGGAAGACCGGATCGTCGGCACCTCGGCAAACCTGGAAGAAGTCCGGCGCATGATCATTGCCGGGCTGGGCATCGGCCCCCTGCCCGTTCACGTCGCCAAGCGGGATGTTCGCGAGGGACTGCTGTGGCAGCTGCCCCCCTATGACGCGCTGCCGGAGATCGATGTACATGTGGTCTGGAACCCGAAAGCAAAACTCAATCGCGCCGAACAGGCTCTTCTCGACATGTTGCTCGAAAAGATAAGGAAGACGCCGATCGAAGAGCGGACTTATCGCTGACATGCATCGTGGCTCAATGGGCAACTGACGTCTTTACCAAATTGAGCGACCAACCTGGGAAACCCGATAGCGGTACGTTGCATTCCCTCGCCAACTTTGTAAAACTTTCAGGACGTTACGGAAAAGTGGCGGTCAACGCCGTCCGGGTTGAAGGGGTAGGAAGATGAATGGTGTGCGGTTCGCCTGGAAAATGTTCTTCCTCGCACTGGTGACAGTTGCCCTTTTTCAGTCCCCTGCCACTGCATCGGAAGAATTCTTTGAAGGCGGCTGGACCCTGCAACGGGATGCATCGTCCTTGCGGTTCCAGTCGGTCAAGAACCTCACAATCGTCGAATCGAGCGCCTTTGCCGAATTTGAAGGCGGCATAGACGAAACCGGCAACGCCAGAGTGCGCATCTTTCTGGACTCGATCGATACAAAGATCGACCTCAGAAACGTGCGCATGCGGTTCCTGTTCTTCGAGACCTTCGAGTTTCCCGAAGCCGTCATCACGACACAAATCGACGCGTCCGCTCTTGCCGACCTTCCGACTGCGAAACGCAAGATAATACCGCTCTCCTTCAATCTGGACCTCCACGGAGTTTCCAAATCATTCCAGTCAAATGTCGCCGTTACCTATCTGAGTGAGGATCTGGTTGCCGTTTCGAGCACCGCACCGATTTCCGTTGCGGCTTCGGACTTTGCACTCGGAGGCGGCATCAAGAAACTCGAGGAAGCCGCCGGTGTGGTGATCGTACCCTCGGCAACGGTTTCCTTCGATTTCGTCTTCGCGCGGAAAGCCGGTGAACCGGTTCAGAGTGTTTCGGGCGATAAGGCCCCACAGGTCGCAGCTTCCCAATCGGCGGCAAGCACCGCGCTGGAACCGGAAGGCAACCTGGACAGTGAAGCCTGCACCGGCCGGTTCGAGATCCTGTCCCGCACGGACAATATTTATTTTCCAAGTGGAAGTTCACAGCTTGACCCACGAAGCGAACCGCTGTTGAACAGCCTCGTCGACATCATCACGAGATGCCCGGGACTGACCATTGAGGTCGGCGGACACACCGACAGTGACGGCAGCGATACGTCGAACCAGCGTTTGTCTGAGCGTCGCGCAGATGCGGTCAAACAATATCTTGTCTCGAAGAACGTTCCCGATAGCAGGATCAGGAGTGTCGGCTACGGCGAGAGCCGTCCCGTCGCCCCGAACACGTCTGCCGAAGGAAAACACCGCAACCGGCGAATAGAGTTTGTCGTTGTCGAATAGGACCACCATGCACCGCCTTACCATCGGTTTCATCATGGCGCTGATACTGACCATCGGCACCCTGCCCGAGAGGGCATACGCGGAACCGCGGCTGGCGCTGGTTGTCGGCAATGGCGCCTACACGACGGTTACGCCGCTGGACAATCCCGTAAACGATGCGGATCTGATGGCCAATGCGCTGAGAGAGGTCGGCTTCGACGTCACGCTTGTCACCGACTCGAACCAGAACGAGATGATCACGGCAATCTCCCGGTTTGGCAGCCGGTTACGGGCCGCCGGAGAGGACGCAACCGGGCTGTTCTACTATGCGGGACACGGAGTTCAGTCCTTCGGTGCAAACTTTCTGCTTCCAGTCGACATCGAGCTTCAGGACGCTGCCGACCTCAGCCTGGTCGGTGTTCCGGCCCAGGCCGTTTTGAGGCAGATGTTCTCCGCCCGAAACCGAACCAACATCGTCATTCTGGATGCCTGCCGAAACAATCCGTTCGTTTCGATCCCGGACCTGAGCGACAACGGTCTGGCGGAAATGAAAGCTCCAAGGGGCACCTTCCTGGCCTATTCGACGGCGCCTGGCGACATCGCTCTCGACGGAACCGGCGGCAATAGCCCGTTCACAGAAGCGCTGGCCCGGCACATGCCGACGCCCGGCATGCCCGTCGAGACCCTTTTCAAGGCAGTTCGAGTCGATGTTCTGAAGGAGACCGGCAACCAGCAGACCCCGTGGGATACTTCATCCCTCACTGTTGACTTCCAGTTCGTCCCCGCCAAGGCCCCCTCCGCCGAAGAAGTCGAACTGCGCCAGATCTGGGATTCGGTGAAACTCAGCAAGGATCCTTTGCAGGTCCTTCTGTTCCTGCGTGCACACCCGGACAGCCGATACTCCGGAGAAGCCAGGAAACTCCTGACGGCTCTGATGGAAAAGGAAACGCAGCCCACCGCGGAAGCAACACCTGCCCCGCAACAGAAAGCCGAACCTGCCACACCCCAGACGAGCGAGCGGGACATGATCGAGACAGCGCGCCGTAACGGGACCGCGAGCGCCTATCAAGCCTATCTGGATGCATATCCCAATGGTGCCTTTGCCGAGCTCGCACGCCTTGAATTGCAGACAATCGCGAACAAGGAGCAGAGCACGGACCCGGTCGCCGATCAGGCAAAGCGGGAAGACACGCCGGCAACCGCTCAAGAAGTTTCCCCTGCCTCTGATCCTGGGGAAGCGTCTGCCGTCATAGCATTCAACGCACCGCTCGCGATGGGAGAGCCGGATATCGCCAGCCGAAGCATTTCTGAGCTGATTACCGGATCTCCGAAATTCCCGCCCATCGAGGGCCTGCCGGAAGCGGTCTGGAAAGACAAGACCTGCGCTGCCTGCCATCAATGGGAACAGGCGAACCTGTGTGACCAGGCCAAGACCTATGTCGCCAACAAGTCACGCGCAGTTGCGAAACAGCACCCCTATGGTGGTGCCTTCAAGGACGCATTGCGGCTTTGGGCGGAACAGGGTTGTCCGTGACCTCAACGCAGGTTTTGCAGCGGCGTTGGTTCACCTCTTTCGGTCATTGCGATTTCGTGATCACCGCATAGTCCGAATAGCCGCCGTAAAGGCGATGAAACACGGTCTCCCCTCCTATGCCGGCAGCCAAGCCTTTCAGCTCTTTTTCCAGATCCGGCCGTGGAGACACGTGGAAGGATTTGAGCCAGGCGAAAAGCAGGCGCTTGAACCAGCCAGGCAAACGTTCCTGCTGACCGAAGTCGACCACATGAACACGTCCGTCTGGCGTCAGCCGGGCAGCACCTGCCGCCAGCGCTTCGCGCCAGATCGGGATCATGGACAGCGTATAGGAATAAAAGACGCGGTCGAAAGCCGGAACGCCCAGTCCTTCCGTTGCCGCCGGGTTTGCGGCATCGCCTTCCACAAGCGTTATCCGGTCCGTCAGGCCTGCCTTGTCGATGTTCTTCTGCGCGGTCTCCAGCATGTTCCGGGAAATGTCGAGACCAAAGAAGCGTACGTCCGGATAGGCTTTTGCGGCCGCAACGAGGTTCCGGCCCGTGCCGCAGCCAAGTTCCAGCACAACACCGCCGCGCGGTGGCTGGAGGTCACGGATCAGCCTGTCGCGGCCGAGCAGATAGAACTTGCGGGTCAGATCGTAAAAATGGCGCTGATGGCGGTAGACGGCATCCATCAGCCGGGCCGTTTCGACAGCTTGGGTCATGACGCTGTTGTTCCGTAGACTGGAGGGCCAGCTTAGCCGTTGAACACGTAAAGATGGAAGCCACCATAGATTGAGGAGCGGTCCTGACGACCAAGCTGCAGGCTCTCCTCTTCCTCATAGGTCCAGCGATCGAGGATCCGGTCGGAAACACGGCCCGGCAGAAGTGTCGGTTCGGCAGCCGTGCGGAAGATCACCCGGGCGCCCGGACGCGCGGTGCGCGTAATCTCGGTCCAGAGCGCGTTGAGCTGATGATCGGTCATCCAGTCCTGTGCGTCCAGCAGGACATAGGCGTCGAGTGTATCGTCCGCCACGGTCTGCAGGTGCTCGGTGAAATTGCGGTTCAGCACCCGCACCCGGCCGGCGCGCTGGCGGATTTCCTCGAAATGCTCCCGCTTCAGATACGGCGGCAAAGGCCCTGCAGGACCGGTGCTTTCCTGATTGCCTGGAGCGTAGCCGCGACCGAAGGCCTGCCAGGCAAAATAATTGTCCTGCATGGAGAAGTCGCAGGCGAGCTTTTCAAGCCGCTGACGCAGCACCGCGGACATGTCGCCTTCGGCACTGGCGGACACCAGCGCATCATATTGCGCGGGCGGAATGCCGAGGCCATAGAGTGACATCTTCTTCGAGGTTGCCCAGCGCACCAGTCGCTTGTCGAACAGCGGCGCCAGCGCTGTGTCGAAGAAAGTGCGCTGCTCTTCCAGCGACTTGGTCTTGACCATGTACTTCGGGTCGATGCCATAAAGCCTTGCGATCAGGTGACCGGCACCGATGCAATATCCCAAGAGGCCATGGTGATAGAGATCGCGCGAGAACAACGTGATCCGCTTGCGTCCCCAGTTGGCCAGATCCCGGCCTTCCCAGTAGGCAACCGTTTCAGGATCGAGCTGGTCCTTCAGGAAACGCTGATAGGCGGCGACATTGGCCTTTTCGTCCGCCTCGCCAAAGAACCTGTAGAAGATCTCGTAATTGGGAAAATGCTTGGCCGCCGCCAGCTTCAACCGGCCCAGCGCAACATGCGCGCGATTGAGGTCCACAGCGGTGATTTCGGCCGGGTTTGCCGTCAAATAGGACATGACATTGCAGCCACCCGACGCGATCGTGATCATTCTGGAGTCCGGCGTCAGGCGCAGAGCCTTCATGTCGACATCCGGATCTTCCCAGATCTGCGGATAGACAAGGCCCTTGAAGGCGAATGTGAACAGGCGCTCTAGAAAACCGTCCTTGGAGGTTGCTTCAGAACGGTGAACCGCATTCTTGAGACGTTTCTTCGATGCGGTGAGCGTGCTTTGCGCCATGTCTTTCTCCCGGGTCACCTGCGCCAATAAACTGCCTTCCGATACGTGACAGACGCGACAGTTTGGTGACGTTGCGAAGATTTGAGCGGTTGTCCGGATAATCAAACTGCCGTGGACCGGGCTCGACCCTCTCAACCTGGCCCCCAATCCCGGATCCCTGGATCTTCGCTTCGCTGAGTCCGGCGGGCCCCGACAGAGGAACGTCAAACGAAAAAGCCCCCGCCGAAGCGGGGGCTGTGTTTCCGTCCAGGGCGTTGGGTGGCCTGGACTTAGCGGGTGATCACCACGAAATCGGTGCCAAGGCCCGTGTTGCGGGTGAAGTTGCGGTCCGTGACCGTCAGGGACGAACCCGGCGTCAGCATCCTGGACACCTCAAGCGCAACCTTTTTCGGCATTTCGATCCGGTCAAGAACGTCCATTGCCGCTCCGCCGCGCTCGCCTTCTGCGGAAACCGCGATCCATTCGACCGAAGACGCGCCGGGTTTGAAATCCATCGCGGTGAAGACGTGTGTTCCGATTTCCTGATCGATATCCTTGATCGTGACAGGTGCGGAATAGACATCGCGGAACTTGCGGCGGATCCGCAGCGTCGCATTCTGTGGCTCTTCATAGCCGGCATCCGCATGGATACGGGCTTCAAGAGCATCGGTCAGCTGACCGGTCACCGGCAGTTCGGACCCTTCCTGGTAAAGACTGATCGCTGCACGGGTCTTGCGGCCCATGACACCGTCCTCCGGACCGGCGTTGAAGCCCATCTGGTTGAGCAGTTGTTGCAGCACCTGAACACGGCCTGGCGCTTTCTGCGGCGTGATGATCATCCGAAGAGGTTGATCGAAATAAGGGTTTTCCGGCTGTGTTGCCGGCAGGTTCGCCTGCAAGGGTGCATCCTGAATGGCACCGCGCAAGGCCGGGTCAGCCGCAATGTTTTCGTCTGACAGGCTGGCGACTTCGGTTTCGGGCACATAGGGCTGCGGCAGCACGGCATGATGCACGCCGAGCGGATTTGCATCTCCCCTGGTCACGACAACATGCATTCCGCGCTCGGTCATGCTGTAGAGCGACTGCGCAAACGCCTTGGGAAGACGAATGCAACCGTGAGAGGCCGGGTATCCCGGCAACCTGCCGACATGCAAGGCAATGCCCGACCATGTCAGGCGTTGCATGAACGGCATCGGCGCATTGTCGTAAATATTGGAAAAATGCTTGCGCTTCTTTTCCAGAATGGAAAACACGCCGGTCGGCGTGCCGTGGCCTCGCTTTCCAGAAGAAATCGAGGAGACCTCGATCAGATCCAGACCGCGATAGACCTTGATTTTCTGCTCGTCCAGCGACACCAGCATATGCAACGGCGGTTCACCCGCCGTGTCCGTTTCCGGAGCGACATCGCGTGCAAAAGCAGCCGACATGGCGGCGAACGAAATTACTGCGGCACCTGTCAGGCTGAGCAGCGACCGTGCGCGCCTGCCTCGGTTATTCATTTCAAATGACAACATCCCTGAGCTCCCCAACGCAAAAACCCATAAAGCTCGATTCAAAGGCTAACAAAGACACGTATAGATCGGGTTAGGAAACACGGTTACTTATTGGTTTCCTTCGACCTTTCAGCCGCAACGTCGCACATTACCCAGCTCGCGGCTGTTATTCACATCACATTTTGTACAATTAGCAGCGGCAACGTGAACCGGGCCTGAACAGGCAGTCAGCCCCTTCACGCCGCAGGTTCTCGCAATTTCGGCTTGCCTCAGACCTTCAGGCCGTCCTGAAACCGGACGGCTTCGCCGCGCGACGGGGTCGACAACTCGCCGTCCCACATGACCCGCTGTCCGCGCACAACAGTGCCGACCGGCCAGCCGATGACGTCCTTGCCGTCATAGGGCGTCCACCCGCATTTGGAGGCAATCCATTCGTTGCGGATCGTTTCCGTGCGCTTCATGTCCACCACGGTGAAGTCGGCATCGTAGCCAACGGCAATCCGGCCCTTGCGCGCTGTCTGGAAGAGGCGGGCCGGGCCTGCGCTTGTCATGTCGACGAAGCGCGCCAGGCTGAGACGGCCGGCATTGACGTGATCAAGCATGATCGGCACCAGCGTCTGCACGCCGGTCATGCCGGACGGCGAAGCCGGATAGGGCTTTTGTTTTTCTTCCAGCAGATGCGGGGCATGATCGGACCCGAAAATGTCGAGGATACCCTGCTCCAGTGCCCACCACAGGCGTTCGGAATGACGTGGTGCGCGCACCGGCGGGTTCATCTGAACCAGCGTGCCCAGCCGGTGGTATGCCTCGTCCGTCAGGGTCAGGTGGTGCGGTGTCACCTCGATGGAGGCCACATCCTTGTGATCGATCAGAAAATCCACCTCTTCAGCCGTCGACAGATGCAGGATGTGGATCTTGGCTCCGGTTTCACGCGCGATGCCCACCAGCCGCTGGGTGCATTTGAGCGCAGCGATCTCGTCGCGCCAGATCGGGTGCGAACTCGGATCGCCTTCGACACGCTCTCCCTGGCGTTCCCGCAGGCGGAACTCGTCCTCGGAGTGGAAGGCCGCACGGCGGCGGGTGACGGACAGGATTTCCTTCACGCCCTGGTCGTCTTCCACCAGAAGATCGCCGGTGGAGGAGCCCATGAACACCTTGATGCCAGCGGCAGCCGGCAGGCGCTCCAGCTCGGGAATGTCCTTGACGTTGTCACGCGTGCCGCCGACCCAGAAGGCAAAGTCGCAGTGCATGCGGTGATGTCCACGTTGCACCTTGTCGGCAAGGGCAGCCTCGGACGTCGTCAGCGGATTGGTGTTCGGCATCTCGAAAACCGCCGTGACGCCGCCCATGACGGCAGCACGGGAACCGGACTCCAGGTCTTCCTTGTGGTCAAGGCCAGGCTCGCGGAAATGCACCTGCGTGTCCATGACACCCGGCAGGACGTGCAGTCCCGTGCAATCGACCGTTTCGCCGGCCTGTGAGGGATCGAAGGAGCCGATGCCGGCAATCCGGCCATCGCGAACAGCAACATCACGCTGCCCCTCGCCGTCCTGATTGACTACGGTTCCGCCCTTCAGGATCAGGTCATAGGTCGCGCTCATGTGGCTCCTCCGCGTAAATTCGGGTCAGTCTGCATGTTGGTTTACCGGGCTTATACGCGGCCCGGCAGCAAAGGACCAGACAGGGGCCGACAGATTCAGAACCTTGCCCACGGTGGGTAAAGCGCCTATGTGGCAATCAAGCAAATCTGGCCAGACGACCTGTCTGAATCAGTCATCATTTCCATGGAGCCTGCCGTGACGACCCTGTCCTACGCCCATCTGTCCGATCGCTCGCTGATCCGTGTTGGCGGCGCCGAAGCGCAGCATTTCCTGCAAAATCTGGTGACCGCGGATATCGACGGGATGTCGGAAAACGGTGCGAGTGCCGGTGCCCTGCTGACCCCGCAGGGCAAGATCCTGTTCGACTTCCTGATATACCGACAGGAAGACGGCTATCTGCTGGATGCACCTTCCGCAACAGCCGCCGAGCTTCTCAAACGCCTGACCTTCTACCGGCTGAGAGCGAAGGTGGAACTTGAGTTGCTGTCGGCAGAAATCGGCGTGATCGCCCTCTGGGACGACAGCGAGGCACCCGGCAGCTCCCTGGACGATGTCCCGAACGGAGCCCTGGACAGCGCGATGGCCGTGGTCACGGATCCGAGGCTACCTGCACTTGGCCAGCGCATTGCGGGCCCGGTGGCGGACATCACTTCGAAACTTGGCGGCACGTCTTCAGATCTTGCAGCCTATGACCATTACCGCATTTTACAGGGTGTGCCGGAGGGGCTGAAAGACTACGACTACTCGGACATCTTTCCGCATGATGCCGACCTCGACCAGCTTGGCGGCGTCTCCTTTTCCAAAGGGTGTTATGTCGGCCAGGAAGTGGTTTCACGCATGCAGCACCGGGGCAACGCCCGCAAGCGCTTCGTCCAGATCGAAAGCAGCGCTGCGCTTCCGGAAAAAGGCACTGATATTGTCGCCGGCGGCAAATCCCTGGGGTCCCTGGGTTCCAGCTCGAGCATCGGCGATAGGGCTGTGGGCCTTGCCCTTCTGCGCCTTGACAAGGTTGCCCAAGCCAAGGACAACGGCATCCCTCTGCAATGCGGTGACGCGGAGATTCTGGTCAAGCTGCCCCTGTGGGCATCCTTTACCTTGCCGGAGCCGAGCACCGCGGACTGAAACCGCGAGACCCTTGAGGACCGATGGCCTCTGCCCGTACCGACCAGCCTCCGCGCGCCTGGCAGCGCATGTTGTCCGGCAGACGGCTCAATCTACTGGACCCCTCGCCGCTCGACGTCGAGATCTCCGACATCGCCCACGGCCTAGCCCGTGTCGCGCGCTGGAACGGCCAGACCTATGGCAACCACGCCTTCTCGGTCGCGGAACACTCGTTGATCGTTGAGGACATCGCGCTGATGCTGAAACCGGACCTGCCGCCGCACTGGCGCCTGGCGGTTCTGCTGCACGATGCACCGGAATATGTCATCGGTGACATGATTTCCCCCTTCAAGTCCGTCATCGGCGAAGCGTACAAGGGCGTGGAATCCCGTTTGCAGGGGGCAATTCACCTGCGGTTCGGCCTGCCCGCGGCAATTCCCCAGACCGTGAAGAAGCTGGCCAAGCGGGCAGACATCATCTGTGCCTATTTCGAGGCTGTGGAACTGGCCGGTTTCGACGAAGATGAAGCGGCGAAGATCTTCGGCAAACCGCGCGGCTTTCCACCCGATGCCAATGGCAAATTGCGCTACGGGCTTGAGCCCCTGCCGGTGAAAACCGCCCAGGAACGGTTCATGAAGCGCTTCGAGGAGATCGAAGCCCTGCGCGAAGCTGGGAACAACCCGAAAAGCCGGCAAGCTAACGGGTGACCTTGCCTGCGAATGACCCTAGTTTATTGACAGATACAAAAAACCGGTTCTGTCATGCTGCACGTCTGCTCCCTATCAAAATTGCCTGAAACGGTGGTCGCCACCGGCGCTAAATCCGTGGTCACTCTGATCAACGCGGAAATGAACGTGCCGACCCCGGCAGGCATCTTGCCGGAGCGGCATCTTTTTCTGGCTTTCAACGACATTGTCAGC
The DNA here is from genome assembly GCF_054658235.1 of Roseibium sp. LAB1. NCBI lineage: Bacteria > Pseudomonadati > Pseudomonadota > Alphaproteobacteria > Hyphomicrobiales > Stappiaceae > Roseibium > Roseibium sp. LAB1. Next base: position 937,750 of record NZ_BAAGIB010000002.1, read on the forward strand.
CCTGTGCCGGGACTGGTGCCGGCCAGCGAACGGCAAGTGGCGGCGTTTCTGTCCTTCGTGAAATCCTGGGACCGGCAGGCACCTCTGGTAATCCATTGCTGGGCTGGGATCAGCCGGTCGACCGCCGGTGCCTATGTGGCGGCTTGCGCACTCAACCCGGAGGCGGATGAATACCGCCTTGCGAAGATCCTGCGCGAACGCTCGCCCTCGGCAACACCGAACGCGCGGATCGTCGCCATCGGGGACAAACTCCTCGGCCGTGACGGCCGCATGATCGACGCCATCCGTGGCATCGGCCGCGGTGCCAATGCCTTTGAAGGCACCCCCTTTGTCATGCCGATCGACTGACAACAAACCACGGAGACGCAATGCCCCACCGGCAAGCCAATATTGAAATCGGATTGAATGCCGTCATCGTATCGGTTGCCGGGGGCCTGCCTCAGATCGTTCATGTGAACGATGCCAAGGAGGCTGCTGGGGAGACAGGTGAGGAAACCGGTGCGCCCCCGTCGGGAGGGGCAACGCTGGACAGCCTGCCCTTCGGTCCGTTCGACCCGATTCATCACCGTACATTCGAGATCGGCCTGCGGTCCTGGGTGGAAAATCAGACCGCGCTGAGGCTCGGCTATGTGGAACAGCTCTATACGTTTGGCGACCGGGGGCGGCACCGGGTTTTCGGTGACGAAGGCCCGCATGTGGTTTCGGTCGGGTATCTGGCGCTGACGCGCCAGACCCCGGATTCGGAGAACATGCTGTCGCGGCACAATTCCGCATGGCGGTCCTGGTACGACTATTTTCCCTGGGAAGACTGGCGCACCGGCCGGCCCGATGTCCTGGATCGGGACATTCTGCCCGCGCTCGATTCGTGGGCCAGCGAGCCACCGCCTTCAGGCGAGCCACCCAAACCGCTTGGGCGTCAGGAACGGGTCCGCCTGGCCTTCGGAACCGGTGCAACCTCCTGGGACGAAGAGCGGGCGCTGGAGCGTTTCGAACTCCTCTACGAGGCTGGACTTGTGGAAGAAGCACGGACCGATGGACGGCCTGCTGCCCTGCGCCGGTCGAACCTGCCTTTTCTCGGTGCCTCGATGCGCTTCGACCACCGCCGGGTGCTGGCGACGGCCATTTCCCGGCTGCGCGGCAAACTGAAATACCGGCCGGTGATCTTCGAACTGATGCCGGAAACTTTCACCCTGACCGAACTGCAGACTTCGGTCGAGGCCATTTCAGGACGCCATCTGCACAAACAGAATTTCCGCCGCCTGGTGGAAAACGCCGACCTTGTCGAACCGACCGGCGCAACGTCCACCGCGACCGGCGGCCGCCCCGCCGCCCTGTTCCGGTTCCGCCATCAGTTGATGAACGAACGGCCGGCTCCGGGGCTTCGCCTCGGTGGGCGCTGAACGACATCGGATATTTTTTCCGCGCGGTCAACAAAGTTAAGTCCTTAGTAATATTAACCATGACTCCACCTGTCGACGCGAAAACTTCCTCGAATTTCCGCGAATTCCAGTCTTATTAACGCTCTTTCAAGGTTAAGCAGACATCTTCAATTCCAGCGTCGTTGTTTACACAGCGTTCACGCTGTTCGTCCGCGTTTTCGGGACGATGTGTAACGAGTTGGAGTTGGCTGCGTATGTCTGGCCTTAAGTCCCGCAACGGAAAGCGGTTTTCTTCTAAAGTGACACAAGATATCGGCCCGGTCCGTGCGCGCATGCGCCGGCTCAAATACATCCTTGTTGCCTGTCCGCTGATCTGGCTCGGCATCGGCGGATCGGTTGGAAACCAGGACATCTTCGCGCTCGTCAATGCCCGCAAGGAAGAATCGCCTCGCTGGATGATGTACCTTGAGCCTGCGAATTTCACGACCAAGATTGCGCCGAAGCTGGCGCTCGGTACGACACCGGTGCCAGACCACCTGTCTTCGCCGATCCTGACGCTCACCTCTGCCGATGACGGCTTCGAAGCGAGACCACTCGTCGGTTTTGAAGATGTGGCCAGAAGCGCCCGACCGACCAAGATTCCCGACACAATCCTGACCAACAGCTCCGCCAAGAGCGATCGACTGATCACAATGGCGCCGGACCGGCAGATGGTCGACAGGGCCGCCGGCAATCTCTACGCCATGTCCAGTCTGATCTCGACGGAGAAGAAACACGAGGACCTGCCCCGTGTTGCCTTCGTCAAAGCGCAACCGCTCAACTCTCAGGAAACCAGCATGCTGGCCAACGCCGGCAAGGAAGGGTTCCCGGAAGGCGGACCACTGGACCTTCAAAAGGTGATGATGGCGCGCAACGCTGCAGCCGCCAGCTTCTCGCTTGTCTCCGCCTATGCGCCTGAAAGCGTCAAGGAAACCAAGGAACCGTTCGATGCGCTTTTCGGCGCTGCGATGTATGAGCAGGAACTGCCGCCGCCGGAAGACCCGGAAAATCCGCACTGGTGGGCGCAGAAACCGCTGCCGCTCTCCGTTGGAGACAAGAAAGAGCAGCGCTGCCTTGCCGAGGCCATCTATTTCGAAGCTCGCGGTGAAAGCGAAGACGGCCAGGTGGCTGTGGCCCAGGTCGTGCTGAACCGCGTCAAGAATCCGGCCTACCCTGACAGCATCTGCGGCGTCGTTTACCAGAACCGCCACAAGCGCAACCGCTGCCAGTTCTCCTTCGCCTGCGATGGTATCAAGGACCGTATTTCCAGCCCGGCGTCCTGGGCAACGGCGCAAAAGCTGGCAAGGCAAGTCACAGACGGCAAGCGCTATTCCAAGATGGTTGACGCCTCGACCCACTATCACGCGACATACGTCAATCCGCGATGGGCGAAGTCCATGGCCAAGCGCGGCCAGGTTGGCCTGCACATCTTCTACAAGACCTACGCCGGCGGCTGGAACTGATCCAGCCGTCAGGCCTCTGCCAAAACGGCCAGGCATGAAGGGATCTCGCGTGATTGCGGTTTCCCCGAGGTGCGACCTCCTCCCAACAGAAATTGTTGAAACGAATTTGGGCACCGCTTTTTAAGTGCGTTGCTGGCTGACCGCGGAAATCAAGCCGCGGCATTGTGCTGTCGCCAGATATGTTTTTGCTCTCCCCATCAGTTTCCAGTTGGCGCCCGTTGGTTTCAATCTGCAGTTTCCGATGTTTCCGCACCGAAAGCTATTTCACCGCCCCTCTTGAATTCACTCACGAAATCAATGATCTGCTCAACCAGGAGGTTTGTCCTTTCGCGTTCAAACCAGTCTCAAACCACGCCATAAGGAACAGATCTTGTCCGGTTCATCCGCCCTTACCTTGAAAAAAGACCGCAACGATCACATCGTTCAGCTTTCCATTTATGGTGACGTTCTGACCATCCGCATCGGCTGTGGCACCACATCCTTTTTCGTGGTCAAGCTGAACGATACCCCCGACTATCTGCGCGAGTTTTCGAACCACATTGAAGGCAATCTGCGCAAATTCGGATACTCCGAATGCAACGCCCCTGAAGGGCTGACTGACGGCAGCATCGGCAATCTCATCTGGACCAACAAAATTCCAGACGATCCGTCATTCACGAGCGTTTCGAATGACATTACCCGCGTTTACGGCAGCGAACGCCCCTGGCTCATTCTTCATTTCGCAGAGGGCCTCAGCATCGACGATGATTTTGATTTCGGCACGTTCGGCCGGGCCTGTGGTGCTGCCGGCCTGATCATCGAGGGGCCGGTGACCACTCAGGGGATACTCTTTTCCACTGGTGACGATGGTCCTGTCTGCGTCCGCGTGAACGGCGACGTCACCGCCAGGTCTCTGATCAACACCAACACCTTGATGCAAATCGATGGCACGCTCAGTGTCATGCAGACCGTGCTTGGAAAAAGCAGTGACGGGGAACTCTACATTCATGGCGCTGTGTCGGCGGAAGCACTGATCGGCGATGATCAGGTCATCTCTGCCGAACGCTATGACTGTCACCGCTTTTGCCGTGATCGTTCGCCTGATATTTCCTGGCTCGATCCCGACGTCGCTGTTCTTTATGACGGCATTCCGGATTTTCCAGATGGAGACAAGATCTGGGACCGCATCTTGAATGGCCGAAGCGTTCTGTCAGCCCCGGATGCAAGCTAGCACGACGCCCTGACAGGGCTTCCTTGTGAAAGGGGCTTTGTCACGGGGAAAGAAAACGGGCGGGTGAACGGCAGGGCGAAAGCCCTTGCCGATCACCAGCCAGTTGCCAAGATCGTCCGGCAAGGGATTTCCCGGGCGAAGACAAAGCTCGACACTCTGTTGGACGGGTCAAAAACGCTCGTTTGACCTGAAGTCAGTTTGTCGCTTCAAAAGTGCCTTTGAACTGCTCCCTCAGAACGTTCTTCTGGACCTTGCCCATGGTGTTGCGCGGCAGACTGTCGACCAAAACGAGCTTTCGCGGATGCTTGAAACGGGCCAGAGATGTTCCGGCGACCGCCAGGATCGCGTCCAGATCCGGTTTTTCCTTGCTGTCCGGAACCACAAGTCCGAGGACCGTTTCACCGAAGTCCGAATGCGGCACGCCGATGACCGCGCTTTCCCGCACACCCGGCTGAGCATCCAGGATCAGCTCGATTTCCTTCGGATAGATGTTGTAGCCACCTGAAATGATCAGGTCCTTGTTGCGCCCGACGATATGAACATATCCGTCCGCATCGATCATCCCGAGATCACCCGTGATGAAGAAGCCGTCCTGGCGCAATTCCGCCGCCGTCTTCTCAGGCATCTGCCAGTATCCCTTGAACACGTTGGGGCCGCGCACCTCGATCTGGCCAACCGTTTCCGGTGGAAGGGTGTCGCCCGTCGCAGGATCGGTGATCTTCAATTCCACACCCGGCAGCGGGAAGCCGACAGTTCCCGCGCGGCGCTCGCCCTGGTAGGGGTTGGAGGTGTTCATGTTGGTTTCGGTCATGCCGTAGCGTTCCAGGATCCGGTGTCCGGTGCGTTCCTCGAACTGGCGATGCGTTTCGGCAAGAAGCGGTGCGCTTCCGGAAATGAACAGCCGCATGCCTTTTGTCAGCTCTGCCGTGAACCGTTCGTCCTGAAGAAGGCGCGTATAGAAGGTCGGCACGCCCATCATGGAAGTCGCCTTCGGCATGAGCGCGATCATGGCGTCCAGATCGAATTTCGGCAGGAACAGGATCGCACCGCCAGCCACGAGCGAAACGTTGGTTGCAACGAACAGACCGTGCGTGTGGAAGATCGGCAGGGCATGCAGCAACACATCCTTGTCGGTGAACTGCCAGAGATCCGCCAGGGTCTGGGCATTCGACAGCAGGTTCGCGTGCGTCAGCATCGCGCCCTTGGACCGTCCGGTGGTGCCGGAGGTGTAAAGGAAAGCCGCCAGATCGTCCGGCGCCCGCTCCACCGTTGCGAATTCCGACGGTTTGGCTTTTGCCTGATCCGTCAGCGAACCGGTTCCGTCCGCGTTGAGGGTTTCGAGACGGGCACCAAGGTTCGAGGCAACGGGATCCAGCAAGGTCTTGCTGGCACCGGCGCAGACCACGGTTTTCGCACCGCTGTTTTCGATAAAATAGCTGAGTTCGTCGACCGTATAGGCTGTGTTCAGCGGAAGAAAGACAATGCCGGTCTGGGCGCAAGCCGCATAGAGTGCCAGAGCCGTGGCGGACTTTTCGACCTGAGCTGCCAGGCGATCACCAGCCACCATGCCATTGTCGGTCAGCACGTGGGCAATCTGCGCCGCGTTCTGCAGGAACTCCGCGTGTGTCAGGATGGAGCCGTCCTGAAAGATCAGAAATGGGGTGGTCTTGCCGGCGTGCTTTCCGAACAGTTGGTCGTAGAGTGGGTTTGTCATCTATGGGGCTCCAGGATCAGCAGGCGTTCGATCTAACCTTCCAAGGCCAAAAAGCTGATCGATTCTATAATGTTAGGGCTTTTTAGCCGCATTCAGTTCAACGCGGAAAGCTCTAAAGTGAACGCGTTTTCTCCAGCAGTGCTGAGCGATTTGATTTCAGAGGACGCGGCAATCGTCCGGGACGAGGCGAACCTTTCATGGTTCTGTGTCACCCTTTCCAGGTCATAGAGGTAGTTGACCATCACACCGGCAGACTGCTTCAGGCCCTTGTCCGAAAGATCCGCCCCGGCATGCACCTGGTGCACCAGCGCGCCGTTGCCCAGATGGAAGCGGGCGACGGGGTCGAGCGGCAGGCCATCCTTGCGCTTTGCGGTCATCAGATAACGGGCTGCCAGCTTGCGAAGGGTGTCGTCGTCGGCCCCGGTGTGGTCGATGCCCTCTGCCTCGAGCCAGCGGACCAGCCCAGGGATCGGCGACAAGGTAACAAACGTCTTGAGCTTGGGCAGTTCCAGCGACAGATCCGCGGCAACCTGCTTGATGAGCGAGTTGCCGAAGGAAATGCCGGCAAGGCCCGCCTGACAGTTGGAAATTGAATAGAATACCGCGGTATCCGCGGTATCGGCATCGATCTGGTTTCTGTTTTCTGCCAGAAGGCCCTGGATAGAGCCCGGTATTCCCTTCGTCAGGGCCACTTCGACGAAGATAAGCGGCTCGTCCGGCATGGCCGGGTGAAGGAACGCGAAGCAGCGTCTGTCGACCGGTTCCAGCCGCCTGCGCAGATCGCTCCAGCTGTCGATCGCATGAACGGCTTCATAGGCAATGATCTTTTCCAGAAGCTGGGCCGGGCTTTCCCAATTGATCGGCCGCAGCACCAGGAACCCGCGATTGAACCAGCTGGCGAACAGATGCCGGAAGTCCAGATCGAGCGCCTGAAGGGCATCATCCCCCTTGCTGAGGCGTAACAGATCTTCGCGCATGCCAACCAGAAGCCGGGTTGCGTCCGGAACCTGGTTGAGCCGCCGGATCAGTTCCTGCCGGGGTGGTTCGACAGCTTCCATGAACTCCCGGTAGCTCGCCTTCGACTGGCCTTTCTCGTAATGCTCCAGCGCGGAACGGACTGCTGGAGCCGACACGGCAAGACCTTCGGCGAGATGGAGGAAGAAGGCGCGCTTTTCCTCATCATCCAGAGCACCGTACCGGCTGAGTATCTGCCGGGCAAGATTTTGCCCGGAGACCTCTCCCGTTGCACCGATCAGATCGGCGACGAGCGCTTCGAGCGGACGGTCATCCGCCTTGTCTGTCCATTTGGACAGATATTTTCGCTCGAAAACGGTCGTCAGCAGGTCGGCCAGAAACATCACCGCGCTTCTCCCATCACCACATCCGGCAGCCAGGTGGCAAGTTCCGGGAACAGACAGAGGATGACGATCGCCAGGAACATGCAGGCCACGAATGGCAGGGACCCGGTGAGGATCGTCTTCAAGGAAATGTCAGGAGCGATGCCGTTGATCACGTAAAGGTTCAGCCCGACCGGAGGTGAAATCAGCCCGATTTCCATGTTGATCGTCAGCACGACGGCAAACCAGATCGGGTCGAAACCTGCGGTCGTGATGATCGGCAGCAGGATCGGCGCTGCCATCAGGATCACGGCGACGGGCGGCAGAAAGAAGCCGGCAATCAGCAGGAACACGTTGATTGCGGCCATCAGGATCCAGCGGTTGACCGCCAGGGTCCCGATCCATTCGGCAATCGCCTGGGTGATGAACAGCGACGACAGCATGTAGGAGAAGACGCCGGCTGCGGCGATGATGAAAAGGATCATCACGCTTTCCCGAGTGCTGTCACGCAAGACGGTCCAGAGCAGCTTGGGGCTCCAGAGCCGGTAGATGATGACCGCGATCAGCAGGCAGAGCAGAGCGCCAACTGCCGCTGTTTCCGACGGGGTCGCGATGCCGCCGTACATTGCATAGAGCACGCCGAGGATGATGATCATGAACGGCAGCACGCGCGGCAGGATCTCGAACTTTTCCGCCCAGCTGTAGTTGCCTGCACTAAGCACGCTGGCATTGCCGCTGCGCCAGGTCGAATAGAGCGACCAGGCCATGAATAGCCCCATCAGCATCAGGCCGGGAATGACGCCGGCCAGGAACAAGCGGCCGATCGAGGTTTCCGTCGAAATGCCGTAGACAATCATGGTGACCGACGGCGGAATCAGGATGCCGAGCGTTCCGCCAGCGGCGATGGAACCGGCGGCAACGCCATCCGGATAACCGCGCTTGCGCATTTCCGGAATGCCCATCTTGCCGATGGCGGCACACGTGGCCGGTGACGACCCGGACATGGCGGCGAAAAGGGCACAGGCACCGAGATTGGAAACGACAAGCCCACCGGGAACCCGCGTCAGCCAGCGTTCCAGCGCTTCGTAGAGATCCGCCCCTGCCCGCGTCGAGGCGATGGAAGCGCCCATGATGATGAACATGGGGATCGACAGAAGCGCGAAATTATCAAGTTTGCCGAACAGGATTTCCGGCATCAGTTCCAGCGACCGGAAGCCGTCGAAGGCCAGCAGGAAACCGGCGGACACGATCAGAAGACCGATCGCGACGGAAATGCCGGAGAAGAGGACAAGGATAGTGGCGACAGCCACCAGTGCACCGAGCAGCAACGGATCCATTAATTGTCCTCCAGACCGAAGGGTTTGTCGATACCAGTGAGAACCGCGAACAGGTCAGCGGTGAGCTGCAGCAACAGCAACCCGAAACCGACAGGGAGCGACAGATAAGGGATCCAGAGCCTGACGCCCCAGACCGTGTCGGAGGTCCAGCCCTTCGACCAGGCTATGTGCCAGAATTCGAAGCCGTAATAGAACATCATCGCCATGACCAGAATGGAGACTGACAGCGTGATGCAGGCCAGCACGAAGCGGGCACGCGGCGCCAGCCACAGGGGAAACAGGTCGACATTGACGTGTCCCCGAAGCCGCTGCACGTAAGGCAGTCCGACAAGGGTTGCGGCAATGGCAAGGTAGATGACCGTTTCTGTCTGCCAGACAGTGGATGCATTGAGCACCAGACGCACGAAGATCATCTGACAGGTGATCACGACCGCGAAAACGATCATCGTTGCCGAACACCAGCCGGCCACGGTCGAGATCGCGGCGACGAAGCGCAAGAAGGGATTGCGGCCGGCATGCGCAACCGCTGCCGTACTGTGGCCCGCCATGGGTCACTCCTTGAAATGAGGTCCTTTGGAACTGGTTCCAGGGCGGCCTCCCGGCCGCCCTGGAAGTTCAGGCGCTTATTCTACGTCGAATGCCAGATCGAGAAGCTGCTGACCGTTGGGGGTCTCTTCCACGAAAGCCTTGTAGGAGGTTTCCTTGGCAAGGGTCCGCCAGGCTTCGAAATCCGCCGCGGTCATTTCCGCAATCTCGACACCGTTGTCACGGAAGACTTCTGCAGAAACTGCGTCTTCCTTCTTGGCTTCTTCGAGATAGAAAGCCTGCGCCTTTTCGGAGGCAGCCAGCAGAGCTTTCTGCTGATCTTCCGTCAGGCTGTCGAACTTGGCCTTGTTCATCAGGAGAGGCTGGTACATGAACCAGAGCGCGTAGTCGCCAGCCGGGGTGTAGCAGGAAACCTGCTCATAGATGCGGTAGCTGACGAAGGACGAGGACGAGGTGTTGACCGCGTCCAGAACGCCGGATTGCATGGCGTTGTAAACTTCGGAAGATGCCATGGACGCAATCGAGGCCCCGGCGCCTGCAAGCATCTGCTCGAACGCCTTGCCGGCCGCGCGGGTCTGAAGGCCCGGCATGTCTTCCGGCTTTGTGATGCACTTGTCCTTGGCCGCAAAGCCACCGGCCAGATAGCCGTGGACAAGCACCATCACGTCATCCTCTGCCATGATTTCCTCAATGGCATCCATGAAGGGGCTTTCGTTCATCCGGGCGGCATGGTCATGGTTCTTCACCAGACCCGGCATCAGGGTCAGGTTATAGGCAGGCTGCTGGCCACCGGCATAGCTGAGTGGCAGAACAGTCATGTCCAGCAGGCCACGGCTCAGCGGCTTGTATTGCTCGCGGGCCTTCAGAAGCGACTGGGACGGGAAAATCTTGATGTCGAGATCGACACCGGCCGCCGCCACGTCGTCAGCCACCATCTGAGCCACCTTGTGGCGAACGTCGCCGGTGGACCACTGGTGTGACAGGCGCAGCTCCTCGGCATTGGCGGTGAGCGCGCTGGCGAAAAGCGTTACGGCAGCGACCGACGCTGTGAATTTGATGTTCATTCTTTCCTCCCTGATGGTTCCGAACGGGAACCGGAGATGGATCTTACCCTCAGGTGATGTTTTTTTGTCAAGGTTTTTTGTATACAAGATCGAAAATATTGCGCGCAAAAATGTCCTATGCTAAATGCCAACAATGGAAAGAAAACGATCCGACCGCATCGCGGATGCGCTTGAAGGGCTGATTTTCGACGGCACATTCGCCGATGGCGACAGGCTGGACGAGGTTCAGCTTGCGAGTCGTTTTTCCGTTTCCAGAACCCCGATCCGGGAAGCTCTGCACAGGCTTTCCCAATCCGGCCTTGTCGTTCAGATCCCTCGCCGCGGCGTCTTCGTCCGCCAGCCCGGTCCGGTGGAACTGATTGAAATGTTTGAAGTCATGGCTGAGTTGGAAGCCGTAAGCGCCCGCCTGGCTGCGGCGCGCATTTCCGAAACAGCGCTTGCCGACCTGCACGCTGCGAACGAGCGTTGCAAGCATGCGGTCGAGGCCCAGGACACCGATGGCTACTATCTGGAAAACGAGCAGTTTCACGCCATCATCTACCGCCAGTCGGGCAACCGGTTTCTGGAACAGGAGTGCCTGCGCCTGCAGCGGCGTCTGCAGCCTTTCCGCAGGGTGCAGTTGCGTGTGCGCGGGCGCATGAAACAATCCATGGCAGAACATGAAGACGTCGTGGCCGCCATTGAAGCGGCCGACGGCGAACGAGCGGCAGCGGCCATTCGCCGGCACGTCTCCGTGCAGGGTGAGAAGTTCCACCACCTGATGGCAAGCCTGAAGCCCGCCGCCGAGTAATTACCCCGCCTTAGACACCCCGCGACGATTGCCGGATCGAACGACGATACCGGTGATTGCTTCCGCTAGAACTCGAAAACCCGGCCATGCTGCTGACGGTCCGCGGCAGGACTTGTGCCAAGGGCTGACCGGTAGCGCTTCGAAAAATGGGACGCGCTGGCAAACCCGCAAGCCATTGCGATGTCGATCATGCGCATGGACGTGCGGCAGACAAGCTGGCGGGCGATATCCAGGCGAACCTTGGCATAGTATTCCTGTGGGCTGCAATTCAGGTATTTCTGGAACTCCCGCTGCAATTGCCGGGGACTGACGTCCAGTTTCTGCGCAATTTCCTGCAAGGAAAGCGGTTCGACAACATTCTCCGTCATCAGGGAGATACTGCTGCGCACCCGTTGCGAAACGGATTCCAGATCATCACGCATGTGCTTGTGCTGCCGCTCGTTGCCGCTGCGCCAGTCGTGATGCAAGGCGATTTCAGCAACGTCAGCAGCTACCGCCCCACCGTGAACCTGGGCAACAAAGCCGATCATGAGATCCAGCGCGGAGGTTCCGCCCGCGCAGGTCATGTACTTGCCATCTGTCTGAATGAGGCTGTCCACCAGTCTGGCATCCGGGAACCGTTCCTTGAAGAAATCGGCATATTCCCAGTGGATCGTGCAATTCCTGTTGTCGAGCAGACCGAAGTCGGCCAGCACATAGGCACCGGTGCAGATACCCGCGATCCGGCTGGACCGGTTCGCCAGTTTCCGGATCGCAACCTTCTGGGCCAGTGACAGGGAAATACGCTCCACGTCGTCACTGCTGCAGACCGCCAGAAGGTCCGGACGTTCGACGTCTCCAATGGCGCAATCGGCCCGTATGATACTGCCGTTGCTGGCAACGGCGTCGCTGCCATCCAGACTGCAGCAGCGATAAGTAAAGGCCTTTCGCTTCAGAACCTTGTTCGCAATTCGCAAGGGCTCGATCGCCGAGGCGAAGGAGAGCAGAGAGAAATTCCTCATAAGCAGAAAGCAGATTTCGACGGTCCGGGAGGCAAGCCCCTCTCCGCCATTTCGCGGATCGGTCCGGTCGGGCAACGGGGACGACGTCTGCCCGCGCGTTGCCTGTGGTTCGTCCAATCTACCGTTCACCGGAACCCTGCCTCCATCCTTGTCATCGGCTCGGCCGTATCCTGAGGACCTTCAGCCAGAAATTTAACACTCTACAAATCCGGTCCGTATCCGAAAACCGGACTAGAATGTCGCAGTTCTTCCCCGCTCGTCGCCGGTCGTCCCATGGTTGCTCCCGGCGCGACCTCGCGCAGGCATCGAGATCGTGGCTGGCAATACGGTTTACAGGGTCCCAGAATCACAGATAGTACGAGGTGTCTTGACCCAATCATGAACGGTGCGACCCATCCCGGGGCACCGGAGTGACCAACCGAAGGATCATTTCATGTTCTACCGCCTCGGCCTTGCCGCCGCGTTCGGCCTGTTGACCGCCTCTCCTGCCCTTGCCCATCTGGATCCGTCCGAGCACGGGTCTTTTGCTGCCGGCTTTTCCCATCCGCTGTTCGGCACCGATCACGTGCTGGCGATGATCGCTGTCGGCCTGTGGGCTGCCCTTCTTGGCGGACGGGCAGTCTGGGCGCTGCCAACTGCTTTCGTCGGCTCTATGATTATCGGATTTCTGGTGTCGCTTGCAGGCGTGCCGCTCCCTTACGTCGAACCCTTCATACTGACGTCCGTCGTGGTTCTGGGTGTCCTCGTCGCGCTGGCCCTGCGTTTGCCACTCGGTGTGTGCGCCGCGCTGGTGGGCGTGTTCGGCATCTGCCACGGCCACGCCCATGGCGGTGAAATCGGCTCGGCGGGAGAACTTGCCTATGCCGGCGGCTTTGTGCTGGCGACCGCGCTTCTGCATGCGGCCGGTCTTCTGATCGGCTACGGCGCCAATGTGGCCACACGCAACGATCCAGCCTGGGCGCCGCGGATTATCCGCAGCCTCGGTGTACTGACGGCTCTTGGCGGGCTTTATCTCGCTGCGGGCTGATTGTTATCGGCTGATTGAGCTACGGCCCTGCCTGCCTTCACAACTCCACCTCATCCTGAGGAGGACAGCCAGGTTCGTCTCGAAGGATGGGCAACTATTCCGAAGTGTGCCGCCCATCCTTCGAGACAGCGCTGCGCGCTTCCTCAGGATGAGGTTGGGTTGCAGGCCCAGACAGCGCCCAAATTTGAGCTGTAGAAAGTAAAAAGATCTCAGCCGATCTCGATATCAAGACCCAGATCCAGGACCGGAGCCGAATGGGTGATCCAGCCTGAGGAGATCAGATCTACCCCGGCTTCGGCAACGGCCTTGACAGTGTCGAGTTCGATGCCCCCGGAAGCTTCCAGCAACACCTTGCCTCCGGCAATTGCGACAGCCTGTTTCAGTACGTCGGGCGGCATGTTGTCGAGCATGACCACATCTGGTCCGGCCGCGAGTGCTTCCTGCAATTGCTCGAGCGTATCGACTTCCACCTCGATCTTCACCAGATGGCCGGCGAACACCTTGGCGGATTCGATGGCCTGGGTCACGCCGCCTGCGACCGCGATGTGGTTGTCCTTGATCAGGATCGCATCATCGAGGCCGAACCTGTGGTTGGAACCGCCACCGCATTTGACCGCATATTTCTCGAATGCACGCAGACCCGGCGTTGTCTTGCGGGTGCAGACAATGTCGGCCTTTGTGTGGGCAATCAGATCGGCGAATTGGGATGTAGCCGTCGCAACGCCGGACAGATGCCCCAGAAAATTCAGCGCGACCCGTTCGGCAGCCAGTAGTGCGCGCGCCGGTCCTTCGATCCGGGCGACTACGGCCTTCGGAGACAACCGGTCACCATCGGTCAGAACGGCCTCGAACTGCAGCCCTGCATCCGTCTGGCGGAATGCGCTTTCGGCGAAGGCAAGCCCGGCCAGTACGCCCGGTTTGCGCGCGGCAATCACGGCGGAGGCTTTTGCTTCCGGTGGCAGTGTTGCCTGGCTGGTGACGTCGCCTGCCCGGCCCCAATCCTCCAGAAGGGCTGCCTTGACGGCTTCATCCACCATCAGGCGTGGCAGCTCGGGCAAATATCTGCGGGTCATGCGTCCCTCCGGTCAGGCAGTTTCCAGGGCCTCGGCGGTGATGGCCTCGACTTCCTTCAATGTGGTGTAGGAGCGGGTTGCCTTGTCAGGGTTTTCCTGCGGGAAGTCCTTGCGGAAATGCCCACCACGGCTTTCTTCGCGCTTCAGCGCTGCCGCTGTGATGATCCGTCCGGCAACCATCATGTTGAGGATCGACTGGCGCACACAATTCTGTTCCACCCTTGCGATATCGGCCAGGGCTGTCTTGAGCCCGGCGGCATCGCGCAGCACACCGACATTGCGCGCCAGCGTCCTGCGCAGAACCGTTATCGCTTCCCGCTCCTCGGCGTTACGCTGGCTCGGCAGACCGGGAGCATCGTCCATCTCATTCCAGTAGGCGCTGCGCGGCGTGGGCATCAGGCCCTGGATATCTTCGGCAATGCGCGCGGCAAACACGACCGCTTCCAGCAGAGAATTGGAAGCAAGACGGTTGGCGCCATGGGCTCCGGACGATGCGACCTCACCCGCGGCCCAGAGGCCGTCGAGAGACGTCCGGCCGTTGGCATCGGTCAAGACACCACCCATGTGGTAATGTTCTGCGGGCGCTACCGGCAGCAGATCCTTCGCCGGGTCCAGGCCGGCTGCGGATGCTGCCGCGAAGACAGTCGGAAAATCTTCCTTGAACCTGTCGCCGATCGCCGTCCGGCAATCGAGGAATGCCCCCCGCCCCTCCGAGATTTCCTTGTGGATTGCCCGGGCAACGATGTCGCGCGGGGCCAGCTCCAGGTCCGGATGAACGCCTTCCATGAAGCGCTCGCCAGCCTTGTTGAGGAGGGTCGCGCCTTCACCGCGCAGGGCTTCGGTCGCAAGCGGTGCCGGATCCTTGCCGAGATCAAGCGCGGTCGGGTGAAACTGCACGAATTCAGCGTCGGCAATCACGGCACCGGCACGGGCTGCCATGGCAAGGCCGTGGCCGTTGGCTTCGTGCGGGTTGGTCGTCAGCTCATAAAGGTGGCCGATGCCACCGGAGGCAAGCACCACGGCCTTGGCGGGGAAGATCAGCCGTTCGAGACCGCCGCGCCGGCGAGCCAGGACACCGGTGACATACCGCCCTTCGCCAATGAAGCTTTCGCCGATATAGCCTTCCAGAATGCGGATCGAAGGCGTCTTGCGCACGGCCGCGATCAGGGCATCCATGATCGCCCGGCCGGCCATATCGCCGCGCACCCGCACGACCCGGCTCTGGGAATGGGCAGCTTCGCGCGAAAACTTCAGCCGACCTTCGAGATCCTGATCGAACGGAACACCGTAGGACAACAGATCATGCACCCGGGCACTGCCTTCGCGTGTCATCTGTTCGACGATCTTTTCCTCGCAGATACCGCAGCCTGCCACCAGCGTATCGTCCCGGTGCTTTTCAACCGAATCCTGCTCGGAGATCGCAGCGGCAATGCCGCCCTGCGCCCAGGCGGAGGACGCCCCCTGCCCGATCGGTGCGTTGGTGATGACCGTGACCGGCCGCGGGCTGAGTTTCAGCGCGCAGAAGAGGCCTGCCAGACCTCCCCCCAGAATGACGACATCATCCACATCCTTGCCTACATAGGCAGGTGCAAAATCCTCAACCGACACGGCCATGGGAAACTTCCTGGAACAGATGGGGCACCAGCCCCAAAGAAACTCCCGGGCCGGAGGGCCCGGAAGCAATCGCTTAGATGCGGTTTAGACCGAAGCCGGTCAGATTTTCAAGTTGATCATCCGCTCGACCGCGGTGCGGGCCCTGTCGGCCACTGCCGGGTCGACGACCACTTCCTCTTTCATCTCCAGAAGAGAGTCCAGGATCTTGGTCAGCGTGATCCGCTTCATGTGCGGGCACAGGTTGCACGGGCGGATGTAGTCGACACCCGGTGTTTCGCTGGCAACGTTGTCCGCCATGGAGCATTCGGTGATCATCATCACCTTCTCCGGACGTTTGGTCTTGACCCAGTCGATCATGTGCGCAGTGGACCCGGCGAAATCGGCTTCTGCGACCACTTCGGGCGGGCACTCCGGATGAGCAATGATCTTCACGTTCGGCTCGATCTTGCGATAGTCGCGCAGCTCCTCGGCGGTGAAGCGTTCATGCACTTCGCAGGCGCCGTCCCATACCAGAACCTCGACATCGGTCTTGTTGCCGACATTCGCGGCCAGATACTTGTCCGGGATCAGGAACACCTTGTCGACGCCGAAGCTTTCCACCACCTGCAGCGCATTGGATGAGGTGCAACAGATATCGCATTCCGCCTTCACATCAGCCGACGTGTTCACGTAGGTGATGATCGGGATGCCAGGGTTGCGCTCGCGCAGGGCCCGCACATCCGCACCGGTGATGGATTCGGCCAGCGAGCAGCCTGCACGCATATCCGGGATCAGCACGGTCTTTTCCGGGCTCAGGATCTTCGAGGTTTCAGCCATGAAGTGCACGCCGCACTGGACGATGACTTCCGCATCGGTGCGGGTCGCCTCGATGGCCAGTTGCAGGCTGTCGCCAACGATGTCGGCAACACCATGGTAGATATCCGGCGTCATGTAGTTGTGAGCCAGAATGACCGCGTTTCGCTGCTTCTTCAGCTTGTTGATCGCATGAATGGTCGGCGCCAGAGCAGGCCATTCGATGGCCGGGATGATATGCTTGACCTTGTCGTAGATCGGCGCGGTCGCCTCGGCAACTTCCGGCGTGTAACGCAGGTCCGGGCGTTCCAGCTTGCCGAAACGCTCCAGTGCCGTCAGTCCGGCGGCAATCGGTGCTCCAACCGGTGCTTTGGTCTGGGCAATGGTCATGGCGACCTCCCTATAGTGCGCGGCGCGAGGGGTGATATGTGCCGCTATTTATTTATACTCAACTTGAGCATATTGGAGACAAAAGAAAACGGGCTGTGATGCCCATGCTTTTGCTCTTTCGGAGTTTATATAGTCATCGGCAAATCGAAAATCTACAAAAATCGGAAAAAATCTGGCCTGAAGTCCGATTTGCCTTTGTTTTCCTGACCTTAAGGCGCAACTTTTCCATCCTCGAAAAGCCGGCTAACAATTATCTCCTTCGAAAACGAGACGCAAACGGTAAAACCAGCCAAGCTCCAGCAACGCCTGTTGCTGCTTTCGTATCGCCCAAGGCAGATCACGCTGGCATGATCGAAATTTTACCGTTCCATTCGCAACGCTGATCAATCCATCAAAAATACGCGTTTTGCTTGTGATCGATTTCAGACTATTCATATCGTAATATCACGATGAGAGACCCCTCAATGACAACAGCTTCTTCTCCCGGCCGGGTTGGCCCCAATATCCCGCTGGTGATTTCCTGCGGCTGTTTGATTGCCCTCATTTCCTTCGGCCCGCGTTCCGCCATGGGCCTTTTCTTCCAGCCAATGACAGAAGCTCGGGACTGGAGCCGTGAGATCTTCGCGCTGGCGCTGGCGATCCAGAACCTGATGTGGGGCATCGGCCAGCCAATTGCCGGCATGATGGCCGACCGGTTCGGAACCTGGAAGACCATGACGCTCGGTGCCGCGCTCTACTGCACCGGCCTGTTGTTGATGATCGACGCGGAAAGCACTGTCGCACTGCATATTTCCGCCGGCGTGCTCATCGGGCTCGGTATTGCCTGTTCGTCCTTTTCCCTGGTTCTGGCCGCCTTCGGCCGCGCGGTCTCGCCTTCGCAGAGAACGCTCGCCTTCGGCATCGGCACGGCCTCCGGCTCGCTCGGCCAGTTCCTGTTCGCGCCGCTTGGCGGCACGCTGATCGCCAGCATCGGCTGGCAACAGACGCTTATCGTCTTTGCCGGTCTTGTCGCCCTCGTGCCGCTTCTGGCCATTGCGCTCCGCGGCAAGTCGGAAATGCCGAAAAACAGCAATCCGGCGAACGACCAGAAGCTGACCTCAGCCATTTCCGAAGCCTTCGGGACGCGCGGATTTATTCTTCTGACCTTCGGCTTTTTCGTATGCGGCTTTCACGTCGCCTTCATCACGGTGCACCTGCCGCCCTATATCGCCGACCTTGGCCTTGATCCGGCCTGGGGTGCCACAGCCATCGCGCTCATAGGCCTGTGCAATATCGCCGGCTCGCTGCTGTCAGGCTACATTTCCGGCCGCTATTCCAAGCCGATCTTCCTCTCGCTGATCTACCTTGGCCGCTCTTTCGCGATATTCGCCTTCATCATGCTGCCGGTCACGCCTGCCTCGTTGCTCGTGTTCTCCGGTGTGATGGGTCTCCTGTGGCTGTCGACCGTTCCGCCGACATCCGGCCTTGTCGCCGTCATGTTCGGACCGCGCTACATGGCGACCTTGTTCGGCTTCGTCTTCCTGTCCCACCAGATCGGCTCATTCCTGGGCGTGTGGCTGGGCGGCAAGATCTATGATGAAACAGGTTCGTACGACGCCATCTGGTGGCTGGGCATCGCCCTCGGCATCTTCGCCGCCATCGTGCATTGGCCGATCCAGGAAAAACCCGTCGACCGGCTGGCCGCTGTACCTGCCGAGTAAGGGGTGGAATTTTCGAGCTGAACCGAAGCTGGATATGTCGGGAAGGCAACTCTTCCCCAGGCTCAGTCCCGGACTGAGCCCCAGAACTGAAAAAGGCGGACCTGATCAGGGCCCGCCTTTTTGTTTTCAGGTCTGGTCGGTTTATCCGGCGACCTTCGAGAAATCGGCCACGACGTGGGTCGCATCCCGGATTTCGGAGAGGAGCTGCAGACGGTTCATGCGCAGCGTGGCATCTTCGGCATTGACCAGAATGTCATCGAAGAAACGATCGACCGGAGCGCGCAGTTTCGACAGGGCTTCCATCGCTCCTTCGAAATTTTCGCTCACAACGGCGTCTGCCGCTTCGGCACGGGCTACATCGATGGCAGCGGCCAGATCGATTTCGGCCTGCTCCTGGAAGTGGTCCGCATGCGGCTTGCCGGAAACAGGGGTGCCGTCCTTCTTTTCTTCTGCCTTCAGAATGTTGACCGCGCGCTTGTACCCGGCCAGCAGGTTGGTGCCATCGTCGGAGGAAACGAACTTGCCGAGGGCTTCGACACGGCGGACCACCATCAGCAAGTCGTCCTGACCTTCCAGCGCAAAGACGGCATCGATCAGGTCATGACGCGCGCCTTCGTCCTTCAGATGGACTTTCAGGCGGTCGGCAAAGAAGGACAGCAGATCGGCCACGAGAGTCGCAGGGTCGGCCGGTTTCACGCCTTGCAGGTCCAGGGCGGACCGCAGAACGTCGCCAAGCCTGATCCTGAGGTTGTTCTCCAGAATAATCCGGATCACGCCCAGGGCCGCGCGGCGCAGCGCATAGGGGTCCTTGGAGCCGGTCGGCTTTTCGTCGATGGCCCAGAAGCCCGCAAGCAGATCCAGCTTTTCGGCAAGCGCGACGGCAACGGCGACCGGGTCGGTCGGCACGTTGTCGCTCGGCCCCTGCGGCTTGTAATGCTCCTCGATGGCGGTTGCCACCGATGCATCCTCGCCCTGGGCTGCCGCGTAATAGCGACCCATCAGGCCCTGCAGTTCCGGGAATTCGAAAACCATGTTGGAGACGAGGTCGGCCTTGGCAAGTTCCGCGGCGCGTTTGGCCTTCGTCTCGTCCGCTCCGGAAATCGGGGCAAGTTCTGCCGAAAGCGCAATCAGGCGTTTCACCCGCTCGCCGACACTGCCGAGTTTTTCATGGAATTTGACTTCGTCCAGCTTGGGCAGATTGTCCGACAGCTTCGACTTAAGATCCGTTTCCCAGAAGAAGCGGGCATCGGAAAGGCGGGCACGGATAACCTTCTCGTTTCCGGCAACGATCAGCTTGCCGCCGTCGTCGGCGACGATGTTGGAAATCAGCACAAACTTGTTGGCAAGACGTCCCGTGGCCGGGTTCTTCAAGACGAAGCACTTCTGGTTGACCTTGATAGTCAACTGAATGCACTCGTCCGGAATCGTCAGGAAGTCTTCATCGAAACTTCCCGTCAGAACCACCGGCCATTCCACCAGCCCTGCAACTTCTTCAAGAAGACCCGGATCCTCGACCAGATCGAGGCCGAGCGCCAGCGCACTATCCTTGGCGTCGTTCTGGATAATGTCCTTGCGGCGGTCCGCGTCGAGCACGACCTTGTGCTTTTCCAGCGCCGGCGCGTAGTCGTCGAACCGGCGAACGTCGAAAGCCTCGTTCGCCAGGAAGCGGTGGCCGCGCGTGGTCTTGCCGGCCTTTATGCCATCGAACTCGAACGGTACCACATCCGGCTCTTCCGTTTCCGGACCAAAGCTGGCCACGATGGAGTGCAGCGGCCGCACCCAGCGGGTGGTCGCGGCGCCCCAGCGCATGGTTATCGGCCAGGGGAAGTTGCGCAGGATGCCCGGCATGAATTCAGCGATCACATCGATCGCCGAACGGCCCGGCTTCTCGATCACGGCAACGTAGAAATCACCCTTCTTCGGGTCTGTCTGAACGATTGCCTGGTCGATCGAGGTCAGGCCTGCACCGCGCAGGAAACCATCCAGCGCCTTTTCGGGGGCTCCGACGCGCGGGCCCTTCCGCTCTTCGCGCGTGGCGGCGGAACCGGCGGGAACGCCGGCAACATGCAGTGCCAGACGCCGAGGCGTCGCGAAGGCCTTTGCCCCTTCATACGGCAAACCGGCATCCACCAGGGCATTGGTCACAAGAGATTTCAGATCTTCGGCCGCCTTGCGTTGCATGCGGGCCGGAATTTCTTCGCTGAACAGCTCAAGCAGAAGATCGGGCATGGATATCTGGACCTTTGGTCTGGTGGCATAACACCGGAAACGGTTTGCGCCGTCCGTTACCAAGACAATGATGACTTGTCACCCCCTTTCACGGCGGCGCTCACCGCCTCGCCCGATCATTTTGACGGCACTCTGTCCGCTTTGTTTCATTCTTCTTCAATGATTGCATGTGAAACTCCGCGACTTGTTAGCAGTTGCATGTATTGGGACTGACCTTGTGGTGAACCGGGAAGTTGCAGACAACAGATATTTGACTCGATCTATAGTTGCGTTACTTGCGATAGTTCTTGTCATTTTTACTGGGGTTAAGGTCCTTCCAGTACTTTTTCCCGCTTATCAGCTCCACCAATCGCAAATGACGTTCGACGTGATCACCAGCCTTCTGCTGGGCATCGCCATCTTCAGCCTGGGATACGGCGCATGGGCGACACGGCGGCTGCGCAAGGAGCTTAAGGCAAGGTCCTCGGCTCATAGCGAAGCCCTGGCCCTTGCCCAGCACGATCCGCTGACCGGACTTCCCAACCGCCGCCGCCTGCTGGAAGCCTTTGCCGATCTCACACGCGAGGTCAAACCGGACTGTTTCCGCGCGGTGATGATGCTCGATCTCGACGGATTCAAACCGATCAACGATGTCTATGGCCACGCATTCGGCGACAATCTCTTGCGTAGCTTCGCCGACCGGCTGGCGGAAACCCTGGGTAATGAAGGCATAGTCGCCCGTCTCGGCGGTGACGAATTTGCCATCGTGTCCCCTGTTTTCAAGGACAAGTCAGATGCAGCAGGTTTCGCCCGGCGCCTCTTGACCCGGATCAACGACCGTTTCGAATTTGGTGACCGGCAGATTTCCATCGGCACCGGCATCGGCATCGCCCTTTACCCCCACGACGGCCATGCAGTCACCGAACTGCTGCGCCGGGCCGACATCGCTCTTTACCGGGCCAAGTCCTCCGGCCGCTCGACCTATCGGTTCTTCGAGGTCGACATGGATGCCTCGATCCTGCATCGGACCCTACTGGAACAGCGCCTGCGCCGTGCGATTTCGGAACACGAGGTCAAGGCTTACTACCAGCCCATCCTGGACATGGATTCCGGCCGCATTGCCGGCTTCGAGGCACTGGCGCGCTGGACCGACGCAGACTTCGGCAAGGTGCCGCCGCTGCAGTTCATCCCGATTGCGGAAGATTGCGGCATCATCTCCGAGCTGACCCAGCACCTGCTGGAGGACGCCTGCAAGGTCGCCGCCACCTGGCCTGACACGCTCTACCTGTCGTTCAACCTCTCGCCTGTGCAGCTGCAGGATCCCGCCTTGCCGGCCCAGGTGTGTTCCATCTTGAAGAAATACGATTTCCCGCCCAGCCGGCTGGTCCTTGAAATCACCGAGACGTCACTGGTGAAAAACCCGGAATCGGCCAAACGCATCCTCACCGAACTGACGGATGCGGGCATCGCCATTGCTCTTGACGATTTCGGTGCGGGCCATTCCAGCCTCAGCTATCTGCGCGACTTCCCGATCAAGAAGGTCAAGATCGACAAGTCCTTCACCGAGCGCATGTTGGAAGACAAGCAGTGCGCGGCCATCGTCGAAGCCATTCTGGTGCTGTCCAAGGGTCTCGACATCGACGCCGTTGCCGAAGGGATCGAGGAAAGCGCCGTTCATGACGCGCTCAACTCCAATGGCTGTCACTACGGCCAGGGATTCCTCTATGCGGCCGCTGTTACATCGGACGAAGCCTTCAGCCTGCTGGAATCTCAGGTCGACGGGCGTTTCCCCTTCAGCCAGAAAACAGACGCTGCCTGAAACGTCAGCCTTCACCCTCCGAGAAACAGGAGGATGATGACCGCATTGGCAAGATCCACGAAAAACGCCGAGACAAGTGGCAGGATCAGGAACGCCTGGGTTGCCGGGCCGAAATGTTTGGTTACTGCGGTCATGTTGGCAATGGCGGTCGGCGTAGCCCCCAGCGCAAATCCAGCGAATCCCGCGCCGAGCACCGCTGCATTGTAATCCCTTCCCATCAGAGGATAGAGCACCAGGATGATGAAGGCGGCAGCAACGACGACCTGCGTGAAAAGGATCAGCAGCATCGGTCCTGCCAGCCCTGCGATTGTCCAGAGCTGCAGGCTCATGAGTGACATCGTCAGAAAGATGCCGAGAGCAAGGTCGGACAATACCGCCAGGGATTTGGACCGGGCCGGCCAGGTCATCTTCCGAAAGACCACCGGCACGGAATTGGACAGCACGATGCCGCAGAAGAGACAGCAGACAAACACCGGAAGATCGAGACCGATCCCCACACTCAAGGCTTCCTGAAGCGCGACGCCGAGGCCAATTGCGATGTTGAGGACCAGCAGCGCGCGCATCAAGCCTGTGTGGGTCACGCTTGTGTCCGGTGCCCGCTCCAGTTCCAGGCCGATCATCGGGGCTTCTTTCGGGCGGTTCGGATCGGGCTTGCCACCTCGTCGTTCGATCAGAAACTTGCCGACAGGCCCGCCAAGAAGACTGGCCGCAATCAAGCCGAGCGTTGCCGTTGCAGCACCTATCTCAACGGCGCCTTCAACACCGTAGTCAGCCGCGAGCTTCGGTCCCCACGCAATCGCCGTGCCGTGGCCACCAACCAGTGAAATGGTGCCACCCAGCAGGCCGAAACCTGCGGGCAGTCCCAGAACTGCCGCGATACTCGTGCCGACGGTATTCTGAAGCATCATGTAAAAGACGGTAAGCACCAGCAGGATCAACAGCGGCCTGCCGCCTTTGGCCAGATCCGCGAACCTGGCGTTCAGGCCGATGGCGGTGAAGAAGCAGTACAGCAGGTAATCGCGCGACTGGAGCGAAAACGCGATTTCCGTCCCCATGGCCAGATAGATCGCAAGTGACAGCAGCGCCACCAGCAGACCACCGGAAACAGGTTCTGGAATGTTGAACCTGTTCAGGAACGAGACCTTCTTGTTCAGCCGCACACCGAGAAAATAGACTAGGATGGCAAGATTGAAGCTGACAAATTCCGTTAGCGTGATCGTTTCGCCGGTCATCTGCACCCCTGCCCGTGTCTGACGCTTCCACTATGCCGTTTGGAGGCTCTTGCGCAAGGTGAGGCCTTCCGGTCGCTGGCCAGCTACCAACCACCAACTACCAGCCGCCGCCGCCACCTCCACCGCCGCCGCCGCCGGAAAAGCCGCCCGACGAGCCTGACGATCCGGAGCTGGATGATTTTGGTGCGGGAAGCGAGGACTGGAAAGACCCTGCCATGGAACTTGCTGTCCGGCCCAGGCTGTCGGACACATGACGGGCATCGAAGTGGCTGCCGGAATACCAGCCCGGATGATAGCTGGCGGCCGCGGCAACCCCTGCCGCTGTCGTGAGCCAGGCTTCGAAGGCCTTCGCCCAGGGCTTTTCGACCCCAAGCGCAACGGCATAGGGCAGCAGTTCCTCGAAATGAACCGTGCTCATGTCCGGAACCTCAGCCATGTTGAGCCGTTCCTTTTCGGCCACGCTCAGGTACATCCGCAATCCCTCGATCTCGTCGAGAGCCTGCCGGCCGGCCGCTGTCGGGGCGCCGATCAGGAAAAAGAACAGGATGTTGAGAGCGACCAGAGCAACCGCGATGAACGGTAGAACAGGCAGGGAATCCACCCCGCCATTCACATGGTAGGCACCGAAGGCAGCTCCCGACATGGCCAGACCGAACACGACAAAAATCAGCCCCATGCGCAGCTTCATGTTGGAGAAGCGGAAAATGGCTTTGCCGAGATTGACGGAGATAACGCTCGCAAAGACGGAAAAGACCAGAAAAACGATGACGAAGCCTTCCTGGCCGGGCTGCAGTCCGCCGAAGGCAAGAAGCGCAACAATGGTGATCAGGCTCAGAATGAATCCGGGAATGAGATAGCGCCTGTTGGTCCTGAAAAAGAGGTTGCGGCTTTCCCGTTCGATGGCCGCACGGAACTTTCGGCCCAGTGCCTGGATCGATGTGCCATTGGCCTTGTTCAGTGTCAGCGGGCTGCCCCGCCCGCTCAGCCAGTCCTCCAGCGCCGCTTCGCCTTTCGGCAGTCCGAAACCCGGAATCTGCTCTTCCCGGCCCGTCCGGTTCAGCACCAGGGTGGTATCACCATCCTCTTCCTCAAGGCGCAAACGTTTCTTGACCGCCAGATTGAGACAGGCTGCCGACAGAGCCACCCAGCCACCATCGCCGAAACCACGGTTGACGATGTATTTGGCGAGAGCCGGCGAAATGTTCGTGGGCGGAGTGAACCTTGGAAAGACGACGCCTTCGGCAGGGTCCCGGCCGACCATCGACCAGGCGGTGAAATAGTAGATCACAACCAGCAGCAGACCTGCCCCGCCGATCAGCTCCGACCTGTAGTCGCTGAGGAAATATTCGATCCGCTCGGATTCCGATGGCGGCGCAATTGCCCCTTTCGGCAGGCTGACGTTGACTGACAGACCCTCATAGGGGCGCAGGACCGCCGTGGTTCGAAAAACCACCTCCTCGCCACCTTGGGCACTGCGTGCCTCAAAGGCCTTGCCGGTCTCTCCATAGCCGCCGGTATAGGCCGTCCATTCGCTGGCTTTCACGCCTTCCGGCAATACGACCCGTGCGACAGCTTCATCTACGGGAAAGATCCATTCGTTGCCGGTCACATTCCAGTAGACCTCGTCGTGATCCTCAAAGAAGCGGACCTGCCGGTCGGTTTCATAGGTGAAGGTGTAGGTGTAATTGCCTGGCGACAGGAACGTATTTTCCTCACCGACATAGATCCGGACACCCTGGCCGTTGGCGTTGGTGTGATGTGGGGCAGGCACACCGTCCTGCAGCACCGAGAGCAGTTTGAAGCCGGCCTTGTAGATACGTCCGTTCGCCCCCTCCACCGCAAGCGGGATGTCGCGGAAAATGCCACGCCTGATCTGATCGCCTTCCGCACGCACCGTGATCGTTTCCGTCACCGTCAACGTGCCATCACTCGCCACGTCGATATCGGACACGAACTTCAAAATGCGCTCTTCAGCCTGGGCTCCGAGACTTGCGGCCAGCAGAACGAAGGCGGCGAAAATGCCGGCAGCTATCCGGTTCAACATTGCAAGCACCTCAGAACTGGACCTTCGGCACCGCGCGGTCGGTTTCGTCTTCGATTTCGAAATACTCGGCCTTTTCGAACTTGAACTGGTTGGCGATCAGGTTGGACGGGAAGCTCTCGACTGCGACATTCAGGTTCCGGACAGCACCGTTGTAATAGCGGCGAGCCATCTGGATGGCGTTTTCGATCTCGTCCAGCGACTTGTGCAGATCGGAAAAATTCTGGCTGGCCTTCAGGTCCGGATAGGCTTCAGCGACTGCGAACAACCGGCCAAGAGCGTGACTGAGATCGCCTTCGGCCTTTGCACGGGCGGCGACATCATCCTTCGGCACCGCCGACACCTGCGCCCGCATGCTGGTCACCGCTTCCAGCGCGTCCTTTTCGTGCGAGGCATAGCCTTTCACGGTCTCTACGAGATTGGGCACGAGGTTTGCCCGCCGTTTGAGCTGCACATCGATGCCGCTCCAGCCCTCCTCGACCATCTGCCGTTTCTTGACAAGTCCATTGTAAAGAACGATCGCAAAAACCGAGATCGCGATCAGGGCTGCGAGAAGAAACCAGGTCAAGACAATCACCTCCAGAAAATGTGTTCTGGAAGCTAACCGGGAGGTGCAGGCTTGTCATCATCTTCAAGCGCCGGATGCGCGAAATGGGACATTCTGTAATCTTCGACACAGGTTTGCAGATGAGGTTGGACAAACCTGCGTGGACACCGGAACGAAAGGTCGGCTCTCGATGCACATCTTGCGGCTACCCTGGATGAGGCTGCCTTGCGCGGCACTGCTTGTGTGGTCGACCATGGCGCAAGAGACCCATGCCTCGCTTGCCGACCAGTACCGCTGTGCAAATGGCAACCAGGTCTATTTCGTCATCTTCAATCCGCTGGAGCCAGGCCCTGCGACACTTTCCGGTCCTGTTGGTGGAAAGGCGCATACACAGGTCCTGCTCGACCCGGTGCCAGGTGTTTCGGATGAACGTTTCGAGCGGGGAAACACCCGGTTTTCGGGCGATCGCCAGGCGGGCCATCTGGACATCGGTGACACGCGTCTCACCTGCGAGCTGGAGCCCGAGCCCGGCTCGGAGCCCGAGCCCGGCTCGGAACCCGAGTGAGCCTCGACAGGTCGCTGAAAACAGACAGATGAACTGCTTGATACTTTCTAGCGAAAACGGGGCCAACTTGGCCCCGCATTCGATTAATCCAGATGACCCGACTCAGGCTGGAAAGTCTTATTCCGCAGCCTGGTTGTGATAGCCGACACCACCGGCTTCCGTTTCCAGGAAAGCGGCGCCGCAGGCCTTGGCCAGTTCGCGGACACGCAGGATGTAGCTCTGACGTTCGGTCACGGAAATGACACCGCGCGCATCCAGCAGGTTGAAGGCGTGGCTGGCCTTGATGCACTGGTCGTAGGCCGGCAGCACCACCTGATGCACATTGGCACCGGCCGCTTCGCGTGCCTTTGCACCTGCTTCCAGCAACGAGCGGCACTCGGCTTCGGCATCCTTGAAGTGGCGGAACAGCATTTCGGTGTCCGCATGTTCGAAATTGTGCCGGGAATATTCCTGCTCGGCCTGCAGGAAGACATCGCCATAGGTGACCTTGGCGTCGCCTTCCATGCCATTGTAATTGAGGTCGTAGACGTTATCGACGCCCTGGATATACATGGCCAGCCGTTCCAGGCCGTAGGTCAATTCGCCGGAGACCGGCGAACATTCAAAGCCGGCCACCTGCTGGAAATAGGTGAACTGCGAGACTTCCATGCCATCGCACCAGCATTCCCAGCCTAGCCCCCAGGCGCCCAGGGTCGGGCTTTCCCAATCGTCTTCCACAAAACGGATGTCATGCAGCTTCGGATCGAGACCGATGGCATAGAGTGAATTCAGGTAAAGGTCCTGGAGATTGGCCGGAGACGGCTTCAGGATCACCTGGAACTGGTAGTAGTGCTGTAGGCGGTTCGGGTTCTCGCCATAGCGGCCATCCGTCGGACGGCGCGAGGGCTGCACGTAAGCTGCCCGCCACGGACGCGGGCCGAGCGAGCGCAGCGTGGTTGCCGGGTGGAACGTACCGGCGCCGACTTCCATGTCGTAAGGCTGAAGCACAACACAGCCCTGGTCTGCCCAGTAGCGCTGCAGGGTCAGGATCAGGCCTTGAAAGGAGTTTTCCGGCCGCATATGCGCCGGCAGGTTTTCAGTCGACATGAAGTTGTTCCGCGAATGTGGCTCTGTCCGGCGTTCACGTGCCGCCAGCTTGGGGCGACAGGTGCCACGATGTCGGGGCAAGGTCAAGGCGAAGCGGGCGCGGCGGTTTCAGATTGACGGACTGCCTGCGCCGCGGTATCCCTCGCAACGGTTCCAGAATGCCTGCCGCTCGCGGACGACAGTCACGGTGAAATTCTGGTTTTAAAGACTTTCTGTTCCCCACGCATTTCGCGCTGGTGGCAATGCGAGCCCCTCCTTCCCTTTCGAAATGCCCATTGATGGAGAACGGAATGTCTTCCGACATGTCCCGGCCCAACACATTTACGCATGGGCCAATCCTTCCGACCCTGGCCAGAACCGCCTTGCCCATCATTCTGGTGATGAGCATGAACGGATTGCTGACCGTCGTCGACGCCATATTCCTTGGCCTGTTTGTCGGGCCGGACGCCCTCAGCGCGGTCACGCTGATGTTTCCCGCCTACATGTTTCTGGCAGCTCTGGCGACGCTGGTCGCCAGCGGCATGTCCAGTGTGCTGGCCCGAAAGCTCGGGGCAGGCCTGCGGGCGGACGCTGAAGCGGTTTTTGCCGGCGCCCATGGGCTGGCACTTGCCATAGCAGCCGTTGTGATCATGCTGTTTGTGCTATTCGGCGACGGGCTCACCCGGGCCGCCGCCGACGGTTCGGCGGAGATCGCAGGTATGAGCCATACCTATCTTGCGATCACCGTCGCCTTTTCACCGCTGATGTTCGTCTTGTCGGTGAATGCGGATGCGCTGCGCAACGAAGGTCTTGCCGTTGTGATGGCAGGCCTCAGCCTGCTCGTCTCGCTGGCCAACATCGTTTTCGATTATCTGCTGATTGCGGTCTTCGACTACGGCGTCGCCGGCAGCGCCGCCGGAACCGTCCTGGCACAGGCGCTTGCACTTGCAATCATGCTGGTCTTGCGGCTGAGTGGCAAAACGCCGTTGTCACCGGTTGCGCTTCTGCGGTACCCGCTGACGTCATCCTGGCGCGCCATCCTGATGCTTGGCGCTCCCCAGAGCCTGAGCTTCATAGGTATTGCGCTCGGCTCGGCGGCGACCATCGCCGCTCTGCAATCGGCTGGCGCCAGCGGCTATGAGGCAACCGTGGCGGCTTTCGGGATCGTCACCCGGATCATGACGTTCTGCTATCTGCCGCTCCTGGGTCTCGCCCAGGCGCTGCAAGCCATGATCGGCAACAATTCCGGTGCAGGGCTATGGCATCGCTCGGACAGCACATTGCGGCTGGGGCTGGTTACGGCCTTTGCCTATTGTGGCCTTGCGGAACTGACGCTCGGACTGCTTTCTCACCAGATCGGCTTCGCTTTCGTCGATGATCCCGGCGTCGTGGCGGAAGTCGGCCGGATTCTTCCGGTGATCGTGGCGCTTTATTTTGTCGCCGGCCCGCTGTTCATGGTGGCGACCTATTTCCAGGCGCTCGGCGATGCCGGCCGGGCAGCTCTGCTGAGCCTCGCCAAGCCCTATGCCTTCTTCCTGCCGCTGGTGTTCGTGATGCCGGTGTATTTCGGAGAAGGCGGCATCTGGCTGTCCAGCCCTCTGGCCGAACTGATGCTGCTTATTGTGACGCTCGTCCTGCTGGGGATCACCGCGCGCGGTGGCTCGGCACGCTGGGGCCTGTTTCGGGCGGTTCCGGCAAAATGATGCGATGGCGGGCGATCAAATTGCCCGCCGTTTCCTCAGGCCTGCGGCCGGTATTTGCCGCTGACCGGATCCTGTACCAGTTTTGCCCCGGGACCATTCGGGTCGGCCTTGGCGGCTGCCCGGGAAATCTGGTTTTCAACCTCGGCCATCTTGCGCTTGACGCGTTGCACGATCCAGTAGCCACCAACGGCCAATGCGGCCACGCCTATCAGTTCGGTCATTTCGTTTCCCCTTGCTCGCCCGATTTTCACACAGGCATTATGCCTTTTTAAAGGCCGTAGCGCATCCACAATGCCCGTTCCTCGACGGAGGATATCAACTCATCGCCGAGCCCCTCCAGCATCCGCCCCCTGGCTGGGCCGACTCCAAGCCCGGCCTTGCGGCCAAGCAGGCCGCGCGGAGCTGAAATCAGTTTCGGCTCGGCCTTGTCTCCATACCGCTCCTTGATCACGCCGCGCAGGTCGCCGATCGCATCGACCAGACCCAGTTGAACGCCTGTGCGGCCGGTCCAGAACTTGCCGGAAAAAAGATCCGGGTCGTCCGCCAGCACGTCGCCGCGGCGCGACTTCACCATGTCGATGAACGTCTCGTGGATCTCAAGCTGCAGGCTTTTGATGTATTCGATGTCCTCCGGCACTTCGGGCTGGAAGGGATCGAGTGTCACCTTCTTTTCCCCGGCGGTATAGACCCGCCGGTCGACACCGATCTTCTTGATCATTTCGGTAAAGCCGAACCCTGCCGCAACCACGCCGATCGAGCCGACGATGGACGACGGATCAACAAAGATCTCGTCCCCTGCGAGCGCAATCATGTAACCGCCGCTAGCCGCAACGTCCTCGACAAAGACCAGAACATCCTTCTCGTTTTCCTTCGCCAGATCACGGATCCGCTTGAAGATAAGCCGCGACTGGACAGGCGAACCGCCCGGCGAATTGACAACCAGGGCTACCGCCGGCGCCTTCTTCATCGAGAAGGCCTTTTCCAGGGGGAGTGACGCGGTCGCCAGGGACAGTCCCGACCTAAACGGGCCACCGCCACCAATAGCGCCATGCAGGCGCACGACCGGGATGACAGGCTTATCGTTTCGAAAGGGTTTTGGAAGAAAACGGCGAAGGGATGAAATCACGCGCTATTGGCCCTGAAAGAGTTCACAAACTCCCTCCGATATATGTACGCAGGGCCCGCTTGCAAAGGCTCCGGACCGTCAAAACCTTGTTGTGCGGATTTACGTGACGAAGGACAGCTCACCCCCCGAAGGCGCTGATCTTCTTTTTCCGCTTGCGCTTGGGCTTTGCCTCTTCTTCCTTCAAGCGGTCCAGCACCTCTTCCGGTTTGGGCTTCGGTGAAGGTTCGAAGGGCCAGGTAAGCTTGACTCCCGCCTGGTTGTTCTTGCGCCAGACAATCTCTGCGCTGATCGGCAGATCGAGACCGGGAATGGAGACTTCGATTTCGTTCGGCAGACGATCCAGCCTGTCGCCCTCCAGCCGGCATCCGGACCTGCTGGCATCGACGATCCGGCATCTCATTGTCGCCGGATTGGTCTTGCCGCAGACGATTGCCGTGATCAAGACCCGGCGCCGGATCTCGCGGCGTTTTTCGCCAGACGTCTCTCGTTTGGTCTGAAAGGAAATTTGCGCCTGCTGATCGCCATAGGCTATCACGGTCCCGCGCACCAGCTTGTCGAAGCCGGCCAGGCGCAAGCCCACCTCCTCCTTCAGAAGGTCAACCCTGTCGGACGCAATCCAACAGCCCTTCTCTGTCAGATCATAGGCCGTTGCTTCGAAACACGACATGTCCGCCAAGTCGACGACAAGCGCCGAAATGCATTTGTCCGCATCCATCGTCATGACCGGTTGTTGAAATCACCTACAGTGTTACACACTCCACGTTACAACCTGTAGGCTGAAATCCAAGTTAACGCAAGGTCACTTTCAACTTGAAAAGGAGGTGGTTCCTTGAGGGTTTCGACCAACCCGTCCGGCAAGGTCGAGCGCTGAAAAACGTCTGATTGATTGCATGAAACCATGCAGTCCGCAGATTATTGCGCTGCTTTTTCTTCCAGCTTCTGCTTGATCGCCAGAAAATCACGCCACGACAATCGCTTCTCGAGCGGACTGCGCAAGAGATACGCCGGATGATAGGTGGCGATAGCCGAGATCTCCCTGCCCTTGCAGGGATAGGTCATCCAGCGCCCGCGCATCTTGCGGATGCCATCCTGAACACCAAGCAGGGTCTTGGCCGATGCCGCGCCAAGGAAGACAAGCACATCCGGATTGACCAGTTCTATCTGGCGCAGGATGAATGGCTTGCAGATCTCGGTTTCCTGCGGCGTCGGCGTCCGATTGCCGGGTGGCCGCCATGGCACCACGTTGGCGATATAGGCAGATGAGCGATCCAGACCGATAGCCCCCAGCATCCTGTCCAGCAACTGGCCGGAGCGGCCGACAAACGGCAGACCCTGCAGGTCCTCGTCCCGACCCGGAGCTTCGCCGACGAACATCAACCGCGCCTGCGGGTTGCCGTCAGCAAAGACAAGTTTCTTGGCCGTGAGTTTGAGGTTGCAGCCTTCGAACGCACCAAGGCAATTGCGCAGTTCCTCAAGCGTCGGGGCCGACGCCGCGAGATCCCGGGCGGCTGCTATGATTTCCCTGTCGGGCAGAACGGGCGCCTGCCCCATTGACGCAGGTGGTACTGCACCGGCCTGAGGGGAAATGGGAACCGCAGGAACCGGGGCACCCGCCTGACCTTGAAAACTGCCTGCCGGAACTTGTTGCCGGGGCTGCTGCGCAGGTGCTGGGACCACCGCCTGTTGACCCGCCTGCGCCCTTTGCGCTGCCTGCGCACGCGTTAGCGCCACCCAATCCACGGGTTCGTCCTGAAGAAAACAATCGACGCCCGCGCCGGCAAAGAAATCCAGCAGAGCTTCAAGGTGTCGCGGGTCGTTCGGGATATGTTGCAAGGGGCTGCCTCCGGCGCGGAGTTTAACCACCACGATCATTTCTACAAGCGTGCAGCGCTGAACCGCGTTCATTCCGCCCTGTTTTCCAGAGCCTGTACACAATTTCAGCAGGGCCATCAATGCCGCTTAGTTACGTTTACGTAAACGTAATCTTTGCACTTGACGCCTCAAGCCTGCTTTGGTCTATCTGGTGCCCAACTGAAGGAATTGCAGCCAGATTTCGCAATTGCCGGTGAAAAATGTCGTGTTTTGCGCTGCAAAATGGGGCAAATAGGCGGTAAGGGCTAATTGGCGCTGTGTTCGAACGGACGCAGTTAAGTTGCTCTGACAATTGGGCATCAGCCGTTATCCATACGCTGATTCATTTGAATTGAGCACCTGGCGGCGCAGGAATTGCCCTTTGGGCGGAGGGAGAAAAAGATGAGCGAACAAGAAGCGCTTGGCGAACGCGAAAGCATGGATGTGGATGTTGTGATCGTCGGCGCAGGGCCTGCGGGACTTGCAGCCGCGATCCGGTTGAAACAGATCGCCAATGACAAGGGCGAAGAGCTGAGCGTCGTCGTATTGGAAAAAGGATCCGAGGTCGGTGCGCATATTCTCTCCGGCGCCGTGATCGATCCGATCGCCCTCGACAAGCTGCTTCCCGAATGGCGCGAAGAAGACACCCCCATCAAGACAGCGGTCACCGACGACCATTTCCTCGTGCTGGGGCCGGCAGGGTCCATGCGTCTGCCGAACATGTTCATGCCCAAGCTGATGAACAACCACGGCAACTACATTGTCTCGCTCGGAAACGTCTGCCGCTGGCTCGCGGAGAAGGCGGAAGCGCTCGGCGTTGAAATCTATCCAGGCTTTGCCGCCGCCGAAATTCTCTATGACGACAACGGCAACGTGGTTGGCGTAGCAACGGGTGACATGGGTATCGGCCGGGACGGCAAGCCCAATGCCATGTTCACGCGCGGCATGGAGCTGCGCGGCAAATACACATTGATCGGTGAAGGCGCGCGCGGCTCTCTGGCCAAGCAGCTCATCGAGAAATTCGATCTCGACAAGGACAGCGACGTTCCGAAGTTCGGCATTGGCATCAAGGAGTTGTGGCAGATCGATCCGGAAAAGCACCGGCTTGGCCTCGTGCAGCACTCCTTCGGCTGGCCGCTCGACGGCAAGACCGGTGGCGGTTCGTTCCTGTATCACCTGGAAGACAATCAGGTGGCCGTCGGCTTCGTCCTTCACCTCAACTACGAAAACCCCTGGCTGTCTCCCTTCGACGAGTTCCAGCGCTTCAAGACCCATCCGGCTATCCGCGATACCTTTGAAGGCGGCAAGCGCATTTCCTATGGTGCCCGGGCCATTACCGAAGGGGGCTTCCAGTCCGTTCCGAAACTGTCCTTCCCCGGCGGTTTGCTGATGGGCTGTTCCGCAGGCTTCGTCAACGTGCCGCGGATCAAGGGATCCCACAACGCGATGCTGTCCGGCATGCTGGCGGCAGAGGAAGTCATGGCGGCGATCGGTCGCGGTGAGGCGCACAACGAACTCACCAGTTACGACACCGCCTGGCGGGACAGCCCGATCGGCAAGGACCTGTGGCGCGTCCGCAATGCCAAGCCGCTGTGGTCGAAATTCGGCACAGCAATCGGCATCGCCCTTGGCGGGCTCGACATGTGGACCAACGAGCTGTTCGGCTTCTCTTTCTTCGGCACGATGAAACACGGCAAGAGGGACGCAGATACGCTCAAACCGGCCAAGGACTGCAAGAAGATCGACTATCCGAAGCCCGATGGCGTCGTCTCCTTCGACAAGCTGTCTTCCGTGTTCCTCTCCAACACGAACCACGAAGAAGATCAGCCGATCCACCTGAAGGTGAAGGACGAGGCACTGCAGAAGCGCTCGGAGCACGACGTTTTTGCGGGTCCGTCCAACCGCTATTGCCCGGCCGGCGTTTATGAATGGATCGAGGAAGGCGAAGATGCGCCGCGGTTCCAGATCAACGCGCAGAACTGCGTCCACTGCAAGACCTGTGACATCAAGGACCCGAACGGCAACATCACCTGGACGGTTCCGGAAGGCTCCGGCGGCCCGAACTATCCGAACATGTAACGCTGCCAGACCGGAAAGCAGTAAAAGCCACGGGGAAACCCGTGGTTTTTTTATGCCTTGAAAAACGAACAGCACCGGAAAGGAAACCTTTCCGGTGCTGCAGTCTTGCGGCCGATGGGTCGTAATCAGGCCGGCGGTTGTGGGGGTCCAGCCTGTTGCGGTTGTCAAACGAGCAGACGGAGCCGAGCAGTCATGCTGCTCCGCTTGCCGCTGCGCGCTTGCCCGCGCCACAAGTTCGTAACCCGTATTAACAACGGGCAATTCTTATGGGGTCGTTGGTCCCGATGGAGCCAGCGTGCACTTTTGTCCCAGAGATGATCTGGATTTTTTTTCGGGTTTCGATTTGTTTAATTCTGTTAACCAAACCCGTGATGGCGCCGGAATAAACTCCCCCTACGGCAAGGTCAAATAAATAATACCCTGAATAAAAACTTGTTATGGCTCCAGAAGACAAAATTATACCACTTGGTCAAATTTCAAGGGCGCTCGTGATCCCGACCTGCCGATAGTCTGGTAGTCGCAGCAACGAGTCGAAAAGCCAATCGACGCCTCGCGAGAATTTACAGTATAACTATTGTCAGTTTTTTCCCTTTTCAAACAAGGCTATAGGGAAAATCTCCAGACAATTCCGGGCCATAAATTTTTTCTATATAACAATAGATAAAGAAAATGAACGTGCCAATTCTTTGAAATCTAAGCGCTTATTTTAAGCGCCAGACCTGCAGCTCTACCAGAAATTGATAAGCCACCTCGCGGCCGCAGCACTACCACATCGTCAACCAACTGTAATCACTGACGAATTTGTTTATCCACATACCAAAAGGCAACCAACCGGTTGTGATTGCAGTCTTGCGTTGGTTAATTTACGTTTACTTCAACGGGGCAAATTTGTGGCAGTCCGCCAAAATCTTGGCGGCTTCCTGTAAGTTCTTCGCGGATATCCCGCGGGCTTCCCGAAAGATTAACGAGATCGAGCCGCGCAAGCGGCTGGATGCCTTGTGGACAGGAGGTAAGCAGGGTCATAGCCAGGCTGCGGCGGTTCTGGTTCTGATCCGGCGGTTCTTCCACCAATTTCATTCAGTGCTGGTCAACAGTGCTGAAACCCATCGACCACAAGGTTCGGCACCGGGAAGGCCACTTCCCGGTGCAATTTCTTTTCATATCGAAATGACTTGGATTTGCGTCGCCAGACGTCAGGCGGCGTCTCTGCGCGTGTTCTGACGACGACGGCGCGGAGGACGCCTGCTCTCGGACGCGTTGTCGTTGGCGCTGGAAGACGACTGCTTGCGGAAGGGCTTCTTGCCGCCCGGCTTGCTGTTACCGTTGCCGGTCCGGCTTCCACCACGCTTGGCACGCCCGGTTGCCGCAGACATCGGCGGAATTTCGCCGCCTGCCACGGTGATCTCGATGCCGATCAGTTTTTCGATCTGACGGAAAAGCCCGATTTCTTCCGGAGCACACAGGGCAATCGCCTCGCCTTCCGCACCGGCACGAGCCGTACGGCCGATCCGGTGAACGTAGGCTTCAGCAACTTCCGGCAGCTCGAAGTTATAGACGTGGCTGACACCTGGAATATCGATGCCGCGGGCAGCAACGTCGGTTGCCACAAGCACATTGATCGTGCCGTCACGCAGATCCTTGATCGCGCGATCGCGTTGATTCTGGCTCTTGTTGCCGTGGATCGAGCCCGCGGAAATACCGGAATGGGCCAGCTTGCGCATCAGCCGCTCGGCACCGTGCTTGGTCCGGCAGAACACCAGGGAAAGCCCGTCCGGCTTGTCGCGAAGCTGATCGACCAGGAAGTCGCCCTTCACGGTCTTGTCCATGAAATGGACGGACTGGGTGACCTTGTCCGCGGTCTTGCCGGTCGGGGCGACTTCGACTCGCTCCGGGTTGCGCAGATACGACTGCGCCAGTTCGTTGATCTGCTTCGGCATGGTGGCAGAGAACAGCAGCGTCTGCCGCTTGTCGGCCACCAGACCGGCGATGCGGCGCAGGGCATGAATGAAGCCGAGATCGAGCATCTGGTCGGCTTCGTCGAGCACCAGATAGGACGCGGTGCGCAGATTGATCGCTTCGCGGTCGACCAGGTCGAGCAGACGACCAGGCGTGGCGACCAGAATGTCGGTTCCCTTCGAGAGCCGCTTGATCTGGCCGTTGATGGAAACACCGCCAACCACGGAGGAGACCCGCAGCGGTGTATGTTTCAGGAAGGAAATCAGGTTCTTGGCGATCTGGTTTACCAGTTCGCGGGTCGGCGCCAGAATCAGCGCCCGCGTGCCCTTGGGGGCCGCTCTTTTGTTGTCGATCAGAAGCCGATCGATCAGCGGCAGGCCGAATGCCGCCGTTTTGCCCGTGCCGGTCTGCGCCAGACCCATCAGGTCGCGGCCTTCCAGAATCAACGGAATAGCTTTTAGCTGGATCGGCGTCGGAGCGTCATAGCCATTCTCGGCAACGGCAGTTACGAGGCCATTGGAGAGTCCCAGGCTTTGAAAGTCGGTCAATATAAAATCCTTGGTTCAAGCGAAAACAAACGCTTGTTCAACCGCACGTCAGCGACGGTGCGGTTTGAAGTTGGAGTGCGGCACAGCCGGCAGCCATCGCTACACGGTCCCTTTGCCGCCAGACCCTCGCGTGAAATGGGAACTGGTTGAACCCCTCATTGGGTTCTTTAAGTGGCAACCCTCTTGCGACTGCCCGCCAAGAATCTGTTCTTGTCCGGGGCGCACTCTCTGCTCACGCGGCAGCGGTTGCACTGCGGTATATCGTCGGGAAAGGCTGAAATGTCAAGCACAGAAGCCGCAAAAGCGCTTAAAGCTCAAAAAGATCGACCAGTCTCAGGGCTGCAGACGGAGCAGCCTGCCATCGTTGCTGTCGGTCAGGACATAGAGATAACCGTCCGGCCCCTGACGCACATCGCGGATCCGTTCGTTCAGGTCCGTCAGCAGTTTTTCCTCACCAACGACCCTGCCATCCTGCAGGTCGATGCGAGCCAGATGCCGCCCGGCCAGAGCGCCGACCAGCAGGTCGCCTTGCCAATCGGGATAACGATCACTGGTGACAAAGGCCATGCCGGACGGAGCGATGGATGGATCCCAATAGTGTATCGGCTGTTCCATCCCCTCTTTCGCGGTGCCTTCGCCGATCTTTGAACCCGAGTAGTGGCGGCCATAGGAAATCACCGGCCAGCCATAATTCTTCCCGGCCTCGGGAATGTTGATCTCGTCACCACCACGGGCTCCATGCTCGACTGTCCAGAGCACTCCTGTCAGGGGATGGATTGCGGCTGCCTGGGGATTGCGATGCCCATAGGACCAGATTTCCGGCTTGCGACCCTCCTGTCCGACAAAGGGATTGCCCGGAGCTGGCTGGCCGTCCCGTGTCAGGCGCAATACAGAGCCCGCATGGTCTGACGGATCTTGCGCGCGCTCGCCGTCTCCCCGTTCGCCCACCGTCATGAACAGGTTGCCGTCGGGAGCAAAGGCAAGACGAGAGCCGAAATGACGGCCGCCAAATGCCTTGTTGTTGCCGGAAAAGATGGTCTCCCCGTCTTCCAGCGCAAAGCCTCCCTCAAAGGCATCGGAGAGCCTTGCCCTGAACAGCGACGTGCCGGCACCTTCGGGAGACCCTTGCGAAAAGGTGAGAAAAACTGTGCGGTCGGTGGCAAAGTCCGGACTGAGCACAACATCAAGCAGCCCCCCCTGCCCCTGCGCAAACACTTCAGGACCGCCGGAGACCTGGCTTTGCGTGCCGGATGGATCAATGTGCTTGATACCGCCATTCCGCTCCGTCACCAGGTAGCCCTCCTGCGGAAGAAAGGCGACGCTCCAGGGATGGGACAATCCGGCTGCGACGGTTTCAAGCTGGACGGAGGACTGCGCCATCGCAGCCGGGGTGACCGGCAGGACAAGCGCTGCCGCCAGGGCGGCCAGTCGCGGAAGAAGATACGCATTCAGGGTCATGAGGGCTCCACAGGTAATCCAGACGACCTGATAGGTAGGAGCTTGAGCCGCCTCGAAAACCCGGAAAGGTCTTAAAAATCGGAGCCTGCTTTGGACGGCTCGCTTTGCGGCGCGTTTAGTCGCGCAGCAATCGTGCGCTTTTCAAAGGCCACATTCCAGTCGATCAGCGTTCGCCAGACCGCCTCCGCCTGTTCGCCTTCCAGGCCAAGTTCTTCCGCTCTGTCCTTGAGGGCTGCCACCATGGTTTCGATCCGGTGATGGTCAAAAGCCTCGTCAGGATGTCGTTTCAAATCCGCCATGCGGCGGACATACCCCTGGCGACGGGCAAAGAGCTGCAAGAGTTCCTCGTCAAGCGCATCGATGGCGGTCCGGATGTCCGTTTTGCTGGCGCAGTCGGCGGGCTGTTTCACACAGGTCATGGCAAGCCGTTTCAAAATGGAAAAGCGGACCGGTTGTACCGGTCCGCCATGATCAATAGAAGGCGCGATTTGAAGCAGGACTTATCCGGCGGACCGGGTCTGCGCTTCGACGCTGGCAAGCGCCGACATGTTCACCACACCGCGCGAGGTGACCGACGGCGTCAGGATATGCGCCGGTTTGGCAGTTCCCAGAAGGATCGGACCGACATGGAGCGCCTGGGTCGAGACTTTCAGCAGGTTGTGGGCGATGTTTGCCGCGTCGAGATTCGGGAATAGCAACAGGTTGGCCTCCCCCTTCAGCTTGCTGCCCGGCATCACCCGTTCGCGCAGATCGACGCTGAGCGCGCTGTCGCCATGCATTTCGCCGTCGACTTCCAGCTCCGGATGTCGCTTCCAGATCAATTCCAGCGCTTCGCGCATCTTGCGTGAGGACGCTGTGTCGCGGGAACCGAAGTTGGACAGCGACAGCAAGGCGATCTTCGGTTCGATGCCGAAGCGGCGGATTTCTTCGGCGGCAAGGCTTGCCATCTCGGAGATCTCTTCCGCGGTCGGGTCCTCGGTAACGAAGGTATCCGACAGGAACACCGCGCCTTGCGAGTTGATCAGCAGCGACATGGCCGAAAGATCCCGGGCCGTTTCGCAAATGCCGATCACCTGCTTGATGTCGCGCAGATGGCGGATGAACCGGCCTTCCAGGCCGCAGATGACCGCATCGGCGTCGCCGCGGCGCACCGCGAGGGCCGAAATCACGGTTGTGTTGGTTCGCACGACCGTGCGCGCCGCGTTGGGCGGCATGCCCTGGCGGCCGACACACTCGAAATATTCATCGACATAGTCGCGATAGCGCGGGTCGTCCTGCGGGTTGATGAATTCGAAATCGATGTCCGGGCGGATGCGCAGGCCGAAGCGTTCGCAGCGCTGTTGCAACACATCCGGACGGCCGACCAGGATCGGCTTGGCGATATTGTCCTCGATCAGTACCTGGGCGGCACGAAGCACGCGCTCGTCCTCGCCTTCCGCGTAGATGATCCGCTTCGGATCCTTGCTGGCGTTCTGGATGATCGGCTTCATGATGAGGCCGGAACGGAAGACGAAGCGGTTCAGCCGATCCTTGTAGGCGGTGAAATCCTCGATTGGGCGCGTGGCGACACCAGTTGCCATGGCAGCCTTGGCGACAGCCGGGGCAATGCGCAGGATCAGACGCTGGTCGAAAGGCGACGGGATCAGGTAGTTGGGGCCGAAGGTTTCGGTCTTGCCGCCATAGGCGCGTGCCGCGACGTCCGACGGCTCTTCACGCGCAAGCCCGGCAATGGCTTCGACGGCTGCCCGCTTCATTTCCTCGTTGATGGTGGTCGCCCCGACATCGAGGGCACCGCGGAAGATATAGGGGAAGCACAGGACGTTGTTGACCTGGTTCGGATAGTCGGACCGTCCGGTACACATGACAACGTCATCTCGGGCGGCCTTCGCGTCTTCCGGCATGATTTCCGGATTGGGATTGGCCAGGGCCAGGATCAGCGGGCCCTTGCCCATCTTTTCCACCATGCTCGGCTTCAGAACACCGGCGGCGGAGAGCCCCAGAAAGACATCGGCCCCTTCGATCACCTGATCGAGAGAGCGGAGATCCGTCTTCTGGGCAAAGATCGCCTTCCATTCGTCCATCAGCGCCTCTCGGCCTTCATAGACGACACCTTCGATATCCGTAACCCAGATATTCTCGCGCTTTGCACCGAGCGAAACCAGCATGTTGAGGCAGGCTAGCGCTGCCGCGCCCGCGCCAGAAGCAACGATCTTGGCTTCTTCGATCTTCTTGCCGGCCAGGTCCAGCCCGTTGCGAACCGCCGCGCCGACGATGATTGCCGTGCCGTGCTGATCGTCGTGAAAGACCGGAATGTTCATTCGCTCCCGAAGCTTCGATTCAATCATGAAGCATTCGGGTGCCTTGATGTCTTCCAGATTGATGCCGCCGAACGTCGGCTCCAGAACAGCAACGGCATCGACGAACTTTTCAACGTCTGTCTGGGCCACTTCGATATCGAAGACGTCGATACCGGCGAATTTCTTGAAAAGGACCGCCTTGCCTTCCATCACCGGCTTGGACGCCAGCGGGCCGATATTGCCGAGGCCGAGCACTGCCGTGCCGTTTGAAATGACCGCCACCAGATTGCCGCGCGAGGTGTAGTTGGCGGCCAGAGCCGGATTGTCGGCAATCGCAAGACAGGGCGCGGCAACGCCAGGAGAATAGGCCAGTGCCAGGTCGCGCTGGTTGCCCAGCGGCTTGATCGCCTGGATCTCCAGTTTACCGGGTCGCGGATGCTCGTGATAGAACAGGGCCGCCTCGGTCAGATCACTTCCGCTCTTGTTGTTGTCGCTCATGACGGTCCCTGTCTCCTGCCTCTTCCCTAAGGTCATATTGTTGTTCTGCAAAGCTCTGCGGGCTGTCCGCGACGATGATCTGCAATGTTTATGATTACTCTGTGTGATTTAACCGGCGCGCTGCCTGATGAGAACCCGTAATAACAAAAACAGTACGAACCCGTTCAGGATATGCCACAGGAAATGTGTGCCGATGGCAAACTGCGTGCAGACCGGACCATCCAGCGTCCGGAATGTCAGCGACAGCGCAAAGATGACACCCGTCAGCAGCACCTCACGCCCAAGGCGCACATTTTTACGAACGAACAGCCCACCGACCACGAAGATCGCCAACAGCGCAGGCACGTAGCCCGCAGATGACCCCAGCAGCGGCGCAACCGCCCGACCGGCGAAAGGCGTTGCGGCAAAAAACACGATCACGACCCCGAGTGCTGCCCACCAGGACAGCCCCAGAAACCGGTTCAGTGCGGCATAGAGATAGACATGGATGAACAGTGCGATCGGTATGACATCGGCAAGGCTCGCCCATCGTGTCGCAAAGGTGTGGAACAGGAACGACCCGATGCCGGTCACGAACACGATGCCGATCAGTGAGAGGGCAAAGAGATCATCCGGTGTCTTGCGACGCCAGAGCATGTAGCCGGCGATGGAAGCGATCAGGAATGCCGCATTGGTGAGCGCATTGAGCGGTTCGGACCAGAACTCCGGCCCAACCCGCTCACAATAATTGTCCAGCTTGTCGGTCAGCGCCATCGGCTCCAACACCCGCCCCTGCTTCTTCCCTCGAAGGACCTACAACTTGGACGTGACAGTTTCGGTAATCAAGCGGCCCAGCCTTGAAATACCTTCTTCGATTTTCTGATAGTCGTTGCAGGAGAAGCTGAGCCGCAGGGTGTTTGCCCCGGTGCCGTCCGGATGGAAAGCGCGGCCGGGCACGAAGGCGACCCGCACCGTTTCGATGGAGGTCTCAAGCAGCGCGGCTGCGTCCAGCCCTTCAGGCAGGGTCATCCAGACGAACATGCCTCCTTCCGGCCGGGTCCAGCTAACGCCTGCCCGCATGTGCCGTTCCAGCGCGGCCAGCATTGCATCGCGGCGCGCCTTGTAGACTGCATTCGTCTTTGCGGTGTGCTGCTGAAAGACATTTTCAGCGACCCGGGCCATGGCTTCCTGGTTAAGCACCGGCGAGTTCAGATCGCTCGCCTGCTTGATCAGCACCAGCCTGGAAATGACGTCAGCGGCAGCGCAGATCCAGCCAAGGCGCAATCCAGGCGAGAGCGACTTGGAAAAGCTGCCGCAATACAGCGTACGGGCGTTGTTGATCCCGCCGGACGCTTCGCAATCCAGTGCCAGCATCGGCGGCAGCGGCTCGCCGTCATAGCGCAGTGCCTCGTAGGGAGAATCCTCGATGACCGCACAGGAGAGTTCGCCGGCCAGCGCCAGCAGACGCTTTCGCTCAGCCAGATCCACCGTCAGGCCGGTCGGGTTGGCAAAATCGGGAGAGAGATAGGCGAACTTGATCCGTCCGCCCTTTTCGCGCGCCGTGGCCGCATAGTCCTCTGCCGGACGATTGGCACCCGGGTCCAGCCGGTCATAGGCAGGCTCATATGCATTGAACGCCTGCAACGCACCCAGATAGGTCGGCCACTGCACCAGCGCGGTGTCGCCTTCGGTCAGGAACAGTTTGCCTATGTAATCAAGCCCCTGCTGAGACCCGGACGTCACCAGAATATTCTCCGGCCCGCAATCGACACCGAGGCGGCGCATGTGGCTGACGATCCAGTTGCGCAGGCGGGCGCTGCCCTCGCTCATGCCGTATTGCAGCGCACGACCAGCATCCGGTCCCGCCAGAATTTCCTGATAAGCCGCCTTGAACGCGTCCGCAGGAAAAAGGGCCTGATCGGGAATACCGCCGGCGAAGTTGATCACATCCGGTTGGTCCAGAAGTTTCAGGAGTTCGCGGATTTCCGAAGCACGCATGCGGCTGGCGCGTCGGGCGTAAAGGCTTTCCCAGGTTGTCATCGTTGGCTCATTGCATTTTGGATTGGTTATTTAAGTCAATAATACTGACCTAAATTTTTTGCAAGTGTCTCAATCTTGTTATTTTTTGTAATTTTATTTCAAGGTCGATTTACCGTGACAGTTTGCTTGCTGCCTCTGGAAGCAGATGGGGCTATCGCCTATGTCTGGAGAGCAAAGGAGTTCACCATGTCCCGTCTCGATGAAAGCCGTCCGTTCATTCCGCTCAATATTGCCGTGCTGACGGTTTCGGACACGCGCAAGCTGGAGGAAGATCGGTCCGGCAACACGCTGGCAGACCGGATCGAAAAGGCCGGCCACGTGCTTGCCGACAGGCAGATCGTTACCGATGACGTTCCCGCCATTCAGGCAGTGGTCAAAGACTGGATTTCGGACAAGGGCGTGGATGTAATCATCTCGACCGGCGGTACCGGCTTTACCGGGCGGGACGTGACGCCGGAAGCGATGGAACCCCTGTTCGAAAAACGCATGGACGGCTTTTCAGAGGTCTTTCACCGGATCTCCTACGACAAGATCGGCACCTCCACGATCCAGTCCCGCGCAACTGGCGGCGTCGCCGGAGCAACCTACATTTTCGTGCTGCCCGGATCACC
The DNA here is from genome assembly GCF_054658235.1 of Roseibium sp. LAB1. Taxonomy (NCBI): domain Bacteria; kingdom Pseudomonadati; phylum Pseudomonadota; class Alphaproteobacteria; order Hyphomicrobiales; family Stappiaceae; genus Roseibium; species Roseibium sp. LAB1. Next base: position 981,849 of record NZ_BAAGIB010000002.1, read on the forward strand.
GGGAGCCTGCAAGGATGCCTGGGACGGCATCTTGAAATGGCAGCTGGACTACCGCCACATGCCCTGCAATTTCGTGGAGATCATGCCCCGGCTCGACGAGCACCTGAAGCGCGGCAAGCTGCGGGAGGCGTGATCGCCACCACCACACCGAAAAAGAGCGTGTCCGTCCAGAACCTTGTAGCGCCCTTTTCAGCCGTGCAGCTTGACGGCAACACTTGCCGGAATGCGCAAGGTGCCAACGCAGAAGCGTGCAAACGCCTGGCGGAATCTCGAGACAACGCCTTCCCGCTCCGGTGCGCCGGATGAAACGGCAGCTGCACGCAGGAATACCATCCGCCCGCGCCCGATACGCTTGGCGATGTCGAGGTCTTCCAGTTCGGGCAATGGCCGATGGCCGCCGAGCTTCTGATAAAACTGCCGGGAAATCAGGAGGCCCTGGTTGCCGTAGGGCATACCGAGCAATTGAGACCGCAAGGCCGCGAATGACTCGCTTACCCGCGCACTCAGGCCAAAGGCTTCGTAGCGAAGCCGGAAGCTGGCCGCCGTACGCGGGCCGTTTGGTGCACGGGCCGCCCGTTCGGTAAATGCCTGGGCTTCATGATGCCAACCGCTTTCCAGAAGCGTTTCAGGCCGCAGAAACAGCAGCCAGTCCCCCCGGCTTGCCATCGAGGCGCCATAGGCAAGGCGTTCGCTGCGGGATGCATTGCCTCGGTTGACCCAGACACATCCGGCAGCGTCGGCAACTTTCTCAGTATGGTCCGATGATCCGCCGTCAACCACGATAACTTCGCGGATGACGCCCTCTGCCGCTGCCGGCACCAGGGCCGAAAGCGCGTGAACGAGCTCGGTTTCGGAATTTCTTGTCGCAATGATGACGCTAATCATGAATTCAAGTTTTACATGATTTTTTCCAAAGTGCGAGTGTCGCCAGCGAAGCGGGAGCTGTTTTTTGTTCGGGTTCTTAACAAACTCCAATAATCGAGCACCAACCATCGTGATATATATCGTGGGGGAATGTCTACTTTGGTTGCATGAAAAGAAAAGATCGGGCGAAAGCTGTAGCAGTACCTCTCACCGAGGCGTCATGGTACTGCGAAAAGTTGCTTCCTCGGGAAGTCGATCGGTATCCATTTGTCGGCTTTTGAGAAATTTGCCGTCTCCGGCAAAAGGAAGGACCGGATTTCATACTATCTTAAGAGTGCTTGCCAAAGCTGAACACTGTTTCTCCGACCAGGACTGGTGCAGTTGCGTGATGACGACACCTGATCAAATGCCAATTTCGGCTGGAAGCCGCCTGAAACCGACGCTGGATCGGGTTGTGGCAGCACTTGCCGGACTCGTCCTGGCTCTGTTTCTACAGGTCGGAGCGGCCTCTGCCCGTGACCTCATCGTTCTGGCAACACCCGAAGAGCCCTACAAGTTTCTTGAGAACGGTGTCTACAAGGGCATCGACGTCGAGGTTCTCGATGAAGTCATGCGACGCCTTGGTCTGTCCTACTCTCTTGAGCTTGTCGAGTCGGGAACCCGCATCCAGCAGGAAGCCCGTGCCGGGCGGGCGGATATGCTGCTTCTGTTTTCCAAGAAACAGGATCGGACGGAGTATCTGATCTATCCGGAAGAAAGCTACATCGACATCAGCTGGAGCTTTTTCATCCGTGCGGAAGACGCCGATACGATCCGTTTTGAAGACTACGAAGACCTGAAAGGCCTGCAGATCGGCATCACACAGGACTTTGCCTATACGCCAGAGTTCCTCAACTCCGGTCTCGATTTCCAGACAGTTGCCAACAACACCCTGCAGATCGGCATGCTTCTGGCCAAGCGCGTGGATGCGGTTCCCATGAACACGATCAGCACGCTCTACGAGGAGAAGAAGGCCGGACGGCTGGATCAGCTCGCCACGCTGCCGCTACCGCTGATCACCAAACCCTACTACAACGTCTTCGCCAAAGCCTCGAACTATCCTGATATCAAGAGCCTGCCTGCCCGGTATGACGCCACAATTCGCGAAATGCAGTCTGATGGCACGCTGGACGCGATCCTGGTCAAATACCTTGGCAGACGGCCAAATCACCAGGAGCGCAGCGGCTCCTGAATTTTCAGCGGCTCAAGAAGTCCACTGTCTTTTCAGTCTCCGATACCACCCGTTGCAAACGGCATCTTGCATCATGTCCGCGCCGTGATAATGTTCTCGTTATGTTCCAACCCGTAACCTGGACCTTTGCGCGTGCCCCTCAGCCCTCCCGACGAGTTATCCGTTCCTGTCGATGCAGCAGGCCTCGTACCTGATGGTCGCACCGTTGCCGAGCAGCGACGCCGTGGCCGTGCGGCTGCGATCAACGCGTCCGGACGGTTCGAAAAGCTGTCGCGGGAATATTTCGACGATGGCTGGGAAAGCCTGGAAGACCTGCCGCCGCTGAAAACTCAGATCCAGGAAGAACGCGCCAGGACGATCATCACCCGGAACGAATCTCCGGATATTTCCTTCGACCGCTCGATCAATCCCTACCGGGGCTGCGAGCACGGCTGCATCTATTGCTTCGCCCGGCCGAGCCACGCCTTCATGGGGCTGTCTCCGGGGCTCGATTTTGAAACGAGGCTGTTCGCCAAGCCAAATGCGGCCCAGCTTCTGGAACGTGAGCTCTCCAGGCCCGGCTACCAGCCGCGCGTGATCGCCATCGGAACCAACACCGACCCCTACCAGCCGATGGAACGCAGCTACAAGCTGATGCGCGACATTCTGGAGGTTCTGGACAATTGCTCCCATCCGGTCGCCATCGTCACCAAGTCGGCACTGGTCACGCGCGACATCGACATCCTGTCGAGGCTGGCGGAAAGAAATCTGGTGAAGGTTGCCCTGTCGGTAACAACTCTCGACAAGAAACTCTGCCGGGCAATGGAACCGCGTGCCTCTGCCCCGCACAAACGTCTTGAGGCCGTCCGGGCCCTATCGGCCGCCGGAATTCCAACGTCCGTGATGATGGCCCCCGTGATCCCCGCGCTTACCGACAGCGAGATCGAAAACGTGCTGGAGGCAGCCGCCGAACATGGCGCCACGGAGGTGGCCTATATCCTCCTGCGGTTGCCGCTGGAAGTCTCGGAGCTCTTTCGCGACTGGCTGCTGCGACAGCGACCGGACAGGTATCGCCATGTGATGAACCTGATCCGCGCCATGCGCGGCGGCAAGGACTATGACGCCAAATGGGGCGAGCGTATGCGAGGCCGCGGCCCCTATGCCGATCAGATTGCCAAACGCTTCTCGCTGGCGGCGAAACGGCTCGGGCTCAATCTGCGACGCAGGAAACTCAACACCGAGGCCTTCGTCCAGCCGCAAAAAGGCGGTGTGCAATTGGACCTCTTTTGACGCGAGATCTTGAGAAACACGCTGTCCGGCGGCAGGGTGCTTCTCATGACGTTCAGCCCCTCCCTATTCGACCTTGCATTTCCCGACAGCCCCGACCTTGCAGTTGAACGCAAGCATGCAGCCGCGTTTGGCGGACGGCTGTGCGGCGTGGACGAAGCCGGACGCGGTCCCTGGGCCGGCCCCGTCGTGACCGCGGCAGTTATCCTTGACTATGACCGCATGCCGGATGGTCTCAATGATTCCAAAAAACTGTCAGAGACCCGGCGCGAAGAGCTTTTCGAGCAGATCATTGCAACGGCCCATGTCTCAATCGCCAGCGCCGCACCGGCCACGATAGACGACCTGAACATTCGCACTGCGACCCTGTCGGCCATGGTGCGGGCAGTCAATCACCTATCGCTTGTTCCCGATTATGTTCTGGTCGACGGCCGCGACGTACCACATGGCCTGAAACAGGCCGGACAGGCGCTGATCAAGGGCGATGGCCGCTGCCTGTGCGTCGCGGCTGCCTCCATCGTCGCCAAGGTGACCCGAGACAGGATGATGGTTCACCTGGACGCCAGCTTTCCTGAATACGGGTTTGCCCAGCACAAGGGTTATGGCGTGCCGCAACATCAGGCCGCTCTGGGACGTCATGGCCCGACGGTACACCATCGCATCAGCTTCAAGCCGGTCAGGCTCGCCGCAGGTTCCTGAGGAACGTCACGACAAGGATCGCCATGCCATTGACCAGTTCCAATGCCGGTTCCGAGATCACTCGCGCCAGAACCGCGGATATCAACGCACTTGCCGCCCTCTCCATCGAGGTCTGGCTGGATACTTATGCAACAGACGGGATTCCCGACAGTTACGCCAGCCATGTACTCCAGGCCTATGCTCCGCAAGTTTTCACAGCTGTGCTTCAAAGTCCCGACAAACATCTGATTGTCTGCCGCAACAGCGTCGGTTTGCTCGGATATCTGAAACTCGACCTCAAGGCCCGGCCGGTCGAGAACGGATGCGGATCGGCGGAGATCGAAACTCTTTACGTCCGGCGTCATCATCAGGGCCGTGGAGTGGGCACCAGACTTCTGGAGGCTGCAAGCTGCCTTGCGCGCGACGCTGGTCATTCAAAGCTGTTTCTGACCGTCTATGAGGGCAACCGGAAGGCAATCGGGTTTTACGAGGCCCAAGGCATGGTTACGGAGGGACACTGGACCTTCGACTTCGAAGGCGGCTCTGTTCCCAATCTGATCATGACCTGGGATGTGTCTGCACCGAGCCTTTCTGCCAGTTGACGCCAACCGGACCTTGTCGAGACGAAGCCGGTTCACGAACGAAACGCGACTAATCGGGACCGGGTGAAGATGGCGGCCCCGCCGGAAGCCGCTAGCCCAGCTAGTCTGTCTTCATCCTCGCCCGGGTCTTCAGGGCTGCGAAATCGGGATACTTTGAACCGCCAACAAAAAAGCGGCCCCGAGAGGCCGCTTCTTCAATTCGTCAGCTAAGCAAACCGAACTTAGTTCAGTCGCTCCTTCACCTGCTCAATGCTCTTGGCGAGGATGTCGTCGGCGACTTTGTCCTTGACCTTTGCGGCAAGGATTTCCTCGGCAGCGGCAACGGCAATGTCGGCAGCCTTGGCGCGGACTTCGGCAACTGCCTGGCTTTCTGCCTGGGCAATCTTGTCTTCCGCGGCCTTGGTACGGCGAGCAATCATTTCTTCCAGAGCCTGGCTCGTTTCAAGCGTCAGGCGCTCGGCTTCCGAGTTGGCTTCTGCAATGATGGCTTCCGCTTCGCTTTCGGCTTCGTGACGCTTGCGCTGATACTCCGACAACAGAGACTGGGCTTCTTCACGCATCTTGCGTGCGTCTTCCAGTTCCTTGCGGATTGTTTCGGCGCGCTCGTCCAGTGATCCGTTAATCTTGGCCGGAACCTTGACGTAAATGATCACGACGAAGAACAGGATAAGACCGATCAGGGCCCAAAATGTAGCGTCCATGACGGTCTCCTCAGTTCATCGCCGACTTGAGCGCCTTGGTCAGGTCGGTCTTGGTCGGAGCTTTGCCCATCAGCTGCTCGACGAGCGCTGAAGCGGTTTCTCCGGCAATATCCCCGATCTGAGAAAGGGCATCAGTCTTGGTTGCAGCGATCTGTGCCTCGGCTGCCTTCAGCTTTCCGTTCAGCTCGGCTTCCGCCTTTTCGCGGCGAGCTTCGTGGTCGGCCTTGAGCTTGGTCCGCGTCTCATGGGCAATGCCATGAGCCTTGTTGCGAGCCTCGGCCAGCGCCTGCTCGTAAGCTGCGATCGCAGCGTCGGTTTCTTCCTTCAGCCGGTTGGCTTCGGAAATGTCACCGGCGATACGGTCCCTACGGTCTTCCAGGATGCCTGAAATCCGCGGAACGGCCACATTCTTCATGATCCAGTAGAACACGCCGAACGTGATCGCGAGCCACAAGAGCTGGGAGGCGAATGTGGTGCTGTCAAAAGGCGGGAAACCCGCGCCATGCTCTGCGGCCGGCACTTCTATGGCTTCGTGCATGCCTTCTGTGGTCGAGTGAGTTTGGCCTGCCATTTCCAGTCTCCTAAATCCGGCTGGGCGGCGCTAGAGCGCGCCGCCACCGGAGTCGCATCGATAGTCGCTAAGGATTAGCGATTAAGCGAACAGGAGGATCAGAGCCACCAGCAGGGAGAAGATGCCCAGAGCTTCCGTCACGGCGAAGCCGAAGATCAGACGGCCGAACTGGCCATCAGCAGCGGACGGGTTGCGCAGAGCGCCTGCGAGGTAGTTACCGAAAATGTTGCCGAGGCCGATGCCTGCGCCGCCCATGCCCAGGCATGCGATACCGGCACCGATGTATTTTGCTGCTTCTGCTTCCATGACACGTGCTCCTAAATGGTGTTTGCAGATTGCTCACTCGCGGCGCAAAGGCCGTGTGATTGGGTTACCCTCAGTGTGAAGGATGAATGGCGTCGTTCAGATACATGCAGGTCAGAACGGTGAAGACGTATGCCTGCAGGAACGCGACCAGGAATTCCAGAGCCGTCAGGGCAACCGTCATTCCGAGAGGGAGAATGGATCCGAAGATACCAACCGCACCCATCGCGCTAAGGCTGACGATGAATCCGGAGAACACTTTCAGCGTGATGTGACCGGCAAGCATGTTCGCAAAAAGACGAACGGACAGGCTGATCGGACGCGAAAGGAACGAGATCACCTCGATCAGGGTCACAAGCGGGATCAGTGCCGCCGGCACGCCACTCGGGACGAAGAGCTTGAGGAACTTCATGCCGTTTTTCATGAAGCCGTAGATGATCACTGTAAGGATCACCAGCATCGCCAGGGCGAAGGTCACGATGATGTGGCTGGTGATGGTAAAGAAGTACGGGAACATCCCGAAAAGGTTCGCCACCAGAACGAACATGAAAAGCGAGAACACGAGAGGGAAGAAACGCATGCCCTCCGTCCCCGCTGAACTTCGCAATGTTCCGGCTACAAACTCATACGCCATTTCCGAAATCGACTGCAGACGGGACGGAACAAGTCCGCGACCGCTGGTCGAAAAAATCAGGAAAGCAGACGTCGCCGCCACGGTCAAAACCATGAACAACGAAGAGTTGGTGAAAGAGAAATCCATGCCCCCGACTTCAATCGGGAATAGCGTCTGGATATGGAACTGATGGATCGGATCGTTCGCCACCGGCCAGCCTTCTTCGCTCGTTCATATAAATGCGCCAGAAGGCGCGACAAATTCTATTTCGATCTGTCGTTCTGAACGTCTTTTTCGCGCTGGACCTTGGCATCCGGCTGCTCGACCACACCGGCCGCGCGCAGAACGTTCAAGACCCCGGCCACAAAACCCAGCAGCAGAAAGACAATCAGCCCGAAAGGCGACGTCCCAAGCCACTGGTCGGCTACCCAACCGATCCCGGCCCCCACCAGCACACCGGCGATAAACTCCGAAGAGAGCTTCATTGCCTGCGCGTATCCGGATGAGCTGCTTTGAGACTTCCGAGCGGTCTTTTGTTCAACCACCCTTATGTCGTCAAGCTTCCGGTTCAATTGAGCCCGCCGTTCCGACAGACCCGCTTCCGGGGAACCAACCACCCGATCCTCATTATCGCCGTTTTGCGAAGACATGTTCTTAAGTCCTCAGCTCGCGCCGACATGCTTGATCCGACAACTGGGGAGCCCCCTAAGCCGCGCGCACCATAGTCGGCACCTCATGCCGTGTCAAGAAGCCTGCGTTAAACTCTATCCATTTGAAAAATAACATATTTTTCTGATTACGCAGATTCGGCCAGACCTAAGTTGCATAAGGTTTTCGCGGCAGTGCCGCACCAGACGCATTCTTAGCCAGTTTCGCGGAATCGCTCCGCCGTCTCCAGATCGACCGAAACAAGCTGGGAAACACCGCGCTCGGCCATTGTCACGCCGAAGAGGCGGTTCATGCGCGCCATGGTGATCGGATTGTGCGTAATCACGACAAATCTGGTTTCCGTACTCTTGGCCATCTCGTCCAGGAGGTCGCAATAGCGCTCCACGTTGGCATCATCCAGCGGTGCATCGACCTCGTCGAGCACGCAGATTGGTGCCGGGTTGGTCAGAAACACTGCGAAAATCAGCGACATAGCAGTGAGAGCCTGCTCGCCGCCGGAGAGAAGCGTCATGGTCTGCGGCTTCTTGCCCGGTGGCCGGGCAATGATTTCCAGACCCGCATCGAGAGGGTCGTCGGAATCGACAAGCTGCAATTCGGCGGTGCCGCCCCCGAAAAGATGGGTAAACAAGCGCTGGAAATGACCGTTGACGACCTCGAAGGAGGCCAGCAGGCGTTCCCGCGCCTCGCGGTTGAGATTGGAGATGCCCGTTCGCAGGCGGCGAATCGCCTCGATCAGGTCGTCGCGTTCCGAGGTCAGCGTGGTCTTCTGATCGTCGATTTCGCGCAGTTCTTCTTCCGCTCGCAGGTTGACGCCACCAAGGCGTTCGCGTTCGGCCTTCAGCCGCTCCAGCTTGCGCTCCATGGCATCCGGATCGGGCAGCGGCGCGCCTTCCTTGAGACCCGCAATCTCCGGCAGCGCCGTCACCGGCACTTCCAGATCTTCATCGATCCGCCGTTCCAGGTTCTGCTTGCGGTCGCGGGCAGCCTCAAGGCGTTCCTCGGCGCGGATCTTCTCTTCCCGCGCCCCCGCCATCGCTTCCATCGCGGCCTTGGCGGCGCGGTCGACATCGGCGAGATCCAGTTCCGCCTGCTGGAGCTGATCGTCCTTGGCCTTCTTCTCTTCTTCCGCCTTGGCGATGGCGGAAAAAAGGTCGCGGCGCTTGATCTCTATGTCTTCCGGCGCCTCGATCAGTTCGGCCCGTTCTTCTTCCGCCTCCTCACGCCGCTCCTGCAAAATGGAAATCTGCTGGGCGGCATTGGCGGCACGGGTTTTCCAGCCGTCATATTCACGGGCAATAGCTTCAAGGCGCCGGTCGCGCATCTGCTGCTCACGGGCAAGGCCCTCTGACACCGCCCTTGCCTCGGCCAGGGCGCCACGAGCAGCCGCGACCTGCGACTGCAAGTCCTCGATGCGGTCGCGATAGCTGGTTCCGTCCGGCGCCTCTTCCAGGCGCTCTTCGGCCTCGGCGAGCTGTTCACGTGCCAGCTCAGCCTCTTCTCCCAAACGCTGTGCCCGGTCCTGCGCAGCTTCCAGCTTGGCGGCAAATTGCGAGACAGCCCTTTCCGCTGCGGCCAAAGCCTCACGCGCGGCAGCCGTCTGCCTTTGGCCGTCACGCACCTTGCCTCTGGCCAGTTGCTCAAGTTCCGCAGCCTGACGAACCCGGGACGCGGCGCTTTCCAGCGCCTGCTGGCGATCCTCGAGCTCGCGCCGGGCCTGTTCGATTTCATCCCCCAGCTCGGCGAGGCGATTCTTCTGTGCCAGACGCTGTGCCGCCGGTGTCGGGGCGTTGGCGGCAATCACGAAGCCGTCCCAGCGCCACAGATCACCTTCCACTGAAACAAGACACTGGCCCGGTTTCAGAGACGCGCGCAGAGCTGGACCTTCTGCCTGCTCGACGATACCGATCTGGCGCAAACGGCGGCTGAGTTCGGCGGGGGCTTCCACCACTTCGGTCAAACTGCGGGCACCACCCGGCAAGGCCGGATCGCCGTCATGAGACAATACACCGCCCCACCGGACGGCAGCCGCTTCTTCGAGCGAGGCATCAAGGTCTTCGCCGAGAGCGGCCCCAAGAGCGGTTTCGAACCCCTGTTCCACCTGGATCTGCTCGACGACTGGCGTGTGATCCTGTTCGGAATGGACGTTGAGCACCTGCTCCAGCGTCCTTGCCTCGGTCTCGAGCCCCTGCAGCAACTGGCGGGCATCGCCCAAAGGACCACGCGCGGACTGCTCCTGCTCGCGCGCCTCGCGGGTGGCGGTCTCCGCTTCTTCCGCCGCCGCCTCGGCCTCCAGAAGGGCCTCCTCGGCCACTTCCAGCGCTTCCCGGTTTTCAGAAACGCCGTCCTGTTCGGCCATACGCTCGTTGATTTCAGCAAGCGCCCTCTGGGCGTCCTGCGCCTGGGCGAGCAGGCGGTCGGAGCGCTGACGGCTTTCGGCGACCGCCCGCTCCATCTGACGGCGTTCAGCCGTTGCGCGAGCCTCGGCCGCGGTCAGATCGGACAACTGGCTTTCCACCGTTCCGACGGCCTCTTCTGCTTCTGCCACCTTTTCACGAGCGCTTTCGGTGCGCTCATGAACCATCTCGTTTTCTTCCAGCAGCTCCGCACGTTCTTCCGACAGGCGTTCCAGAACCTCATCGTTCTCGGACACCATGGACTGTTCGCGGCGGATGTCTTCGGCCAATTGCACCAGACGGCGCTCCAGGTCCTGAAGCTTTTCCTTCACCCGGCGTTCTTCGGCATCCAGTTCGTTGCGCGCGATCACCAGCCGCTGCAACGCGGCGCCCGCCTTGGCAGCGTCGTCGCGCAGTTCCGGCAGCTTGTGGGCCGCGATCGCCTGGATGCGCGCACTTTCGGCCTGCAGACCCGTGGCTTCGTTCACCTGCTTCTGCGCTTCGGCAAAGTGGCTTTCGGCCGTGCCCAGCGCATCGCGCGCTTCGGTCCAGCGGATATAAAGGATCGAGGCTTCCGCTCCGCGAATTTCGGAGGACAGGTTGCGGTAACGGGACGCCTGACGCGATTGCCGCCGCAGATTGTCGAGCTGGCCGTCGATCTGGACGAGAACATCCTCCAGCCGCTCCAGGTTCTGCTCTGCGGCGCGAAGGCGGATTTCCGCCTCGTGCCGGCGCGAATGCAGACCGGAGATACCGGCGGCCTCTTCCAGGATCTGCCTGCGGGAGGTCGGCTTGGCGGCAATAAGCTCACCGATCTGGCCCTGACGCACCATGGCGGGCGAGCGCGCGCCGGTGGAGGCATCCGCGAACAGCAGCTGCACGTCGCGTGCGCGCACATCCTTGGCGTTGATCTTGTAGTTTGAGCCTTGCTCGCGCTCGATGCGGCGGCTGACTTCAAGGGCATCGGCATCGTTGAAGGCAGCCGGTGCCGTGCGATCCTGGTTTTCCAGGTAAAGCGTCACTTCGGCGGTGTTGCGCGCCGGGCGGTTCAGGCTGCCGGAAAAGATGACGTCGTCCATGCCGGACGCACGCATGTTCTTGTAGGAGTTTTCGCCCATCACCCAGCGCAAGGCTTCGACAAGGTTGGACTTGCCGCAACCATTGGGCCCGACCACCCCGGTCAGGCCATTGCCGATGATGAACTCCATCGGTTCGACGAAGGATTTGAAGCCGACGATGCGGAGTTTGGAAAATTTCATTGGCGCCCGTGCCCCGTGGACACGGGCAGCCGAAGATCATGGGTCTGATCGAAGCAGCCCGAACAGACCGGCGGAACTGCCGCCAGTCTAGAGGTTTGCCTCAATAAGTTTGCCCATCTCTTCAATCGAAAGCGCCCCCGAGTGCTTTTCGCCATTGATGAAGAATGTCGGAGTGGAATTCACGCCAAACTCGTTTGCACCGCGGTTTTTCACCGCATCGATGGCGTCGAGCAGGCCCTGGTTCCCCAAGCATTCCTCAAAGGACTCTTTTGTAAAACCTATCTGCTTGGAAAAGTCGAGCATGGATTGGTACGGATTGTCCGTAAACGCCCAGGTCCGCTGCTGTTCGAACATGATGTCCACAATCTCGAAATACTTGTCGGCTGGCGCGCAGCGAGCGAGCATGAACGCACCGGCGGCAACCGGGTCGAGAGGGAATTCGCGGAAAATGAAGCGAACCTTGCCGGTATCGATGTATTCGGATTTCAGGGCCGGATAGGTACGCTCGTGGAAATTAGCGCAATGTCCACAGGTCATGGATGCGTATTCCACAATCGTGACCGGCGCGTTTTCGTCGCCCAGGATCTTGTCGCCCAGCGGGCCTGGTTTGATCAGTTCGGCAAGATCGACGGTCTCGGCAAGGGCCAAGCCGGAACCGGCAACGCAGAATGCGGCCGCCGCCAGTGCAGTGGTTTTGAGAAACTGTCTACGGGTCTGGGTCACGAAGATCGTCCTGTCACATTAGTCAAGCGCTGCACCGGCCGGTGCGTGGATCGAAGAACATCCTGGCGGACATCCAAGCCGATCGGGTTAAATTGTACCTGGCCACCCTATTTGCCTTCACCTGAATGCAGGATGAACCAGCTTGCCGCTCTCTGTGCCCTCTCGGGCAGGCGGCGTCAACAAAGCTTATCAAATGTGGCAGGAGCGAGGACGGTGAATGGTCTGGAGCAGCCCGCGTAAATCCGCGCCCCGGCCGTGCTAACGTTCCGGGAATCCTTCGCTTTTCGAGAAAAAAACGTATCCGGCGGAACTTCCGGCGGCTCCAGTTTCACAGAGTTGTTATTGGACGAACATGCACTGCCGCATCACGCGGCATCGTCTTCCCTGCGAGCAATCACCTGAGCACCGAGCTTCTTGAGCGCCTGCCGCAGACGGTCGTTTTCAACGCCTTCCAGACGGGCTTCGAGCTGCTGTTCTTCGGTTTGCGTCAGGTCGCGCAAGGGCTTCTTGCGCACAGGCTGTTTCACCAGAACAGGTTTCTGCAGGATCTTGATGCGGCCTATGGCCCGCCAGCCGTAGAAGGTGTTGATGCGCTCGATCACCTGCGCGCTGTCATGAGACAACATCAGGGCTGTTGCCCCGTCCGTATGAACCACCAGTGTTGCCGGCTCCGGCGGGTTTTCCGGGTCGCCGCGCTCGGGTTGGCGCGGCCAGATCAGTCTGTCCGGCTGCACGCGCGTGCCATAACGCTCGCCGACGATATCGGCCCAGGAGGCAATGATATCAACGGACGCAAATCCCCGCTTCCGGCAAACAGGCGTCATCGCCTTGCCGACAAGATCGGCCAGCGATTTCACCCCTTTCGAGGTCTGCACAGGGTTTGCCTTTGTAGCGCTAATAGCCTACCTCCTCATCCAGACGTAAGGTGCGGCGTCTTGCCGGCCAATTTCCGGATTGGGGTGTTGTGTCTCAATAGAATACGACAAAATGACGACGAATACTTTCTCCAACATCACGGCATTGCCTGTATCAGCCAAGTTGTCCCCAGGCTATCCAAGGCTTGCTGCTTCACATCAACACCTCTTGTTTTGCTGACCTCATGACAACTGCTTCCCCTTCCAGACTGCTTCTCGACTGGTACGACCGTCATGCCAGGCGCCTGCCCTGGCGGGTTTCGCCGGAAGACCGGAAATTGGGTGAAGTGCCCGATCCTTACCGGATCTGGCTGTCAGAAGTCATGCTGCAGCAGACAACAGTCGCTGCAGTCAAAGACTATTTCGCGAAGTTTACGCGAAGCTGGCCAACGGTCACCGATCTTGCCGCGGCGGACGAAGAAGACGTCATGAAAGCCTGGGCGGGCCTTGGATATTATTCACGGGCACGCAACTTGAAAAAATGTGCGGAAACCGTGGCACGAAACCACAATGGCCGTTTTCCGGAAGACGAAAACGCCTTGCTGAAGTTGCCGGGTATCGGGCCTTACACGGCTGCCGCCATCGCGACCATTGCCTTCGACCGGCATGCGGCAGTGGTCGACGGAAACGTGGAGCGGGTCCTGACACGGATGTACCGGATCGAAACACCGCTTCCGGACGCCAAACCCGAGATCAAGGCACGAATGGCGGAACTGACGCCGGACCAGCGGCCCGGTGATTTCGCACAGGCCGTCATGGACCTCGGCGCAACCATATGCACACCCAAACGGCCTGCATGCGCGCTCTGCCCCTGGCGTACCATCTGTCAGGTGCAATCATCAGGTCTTGCCGAAACACTGCCACGCAAGGCGCCCAAGAAGGAAAAACCCACCCGATACGGCGCCGCATTCGTGGCCGTTGACGCGGCAACGGGAGCTGTCTTGCTGCGCCGCCGGCCACCACGAGGCCTTCTCGGCGGGATGAGCGAAGTTCCGGGGACCGAATGGGCGGAGGATTTCGACCTTCAGGAAGCCGCCGGCATGGCGCCATTTCCTGCCGCCTGGCTTCAACGGTCGACGGAGGTCAAGCACACATTCACCCACTTCCACCTGCGACTGGCAATCTACCGGGCCGATGTGCCGGCCGGCGTCACCGTCCCGCTCGAGGAGGCCTGGTGGTCGGCGCCCGAAGTGCTTGAAACGGAAGCACTTCCGACCGTGATGAGAAAAGTGCTTTTCGCCGCACTCGAACCGGCCGAAAAATAGTTGTTTCCCGGCATAAGAAAACAGTTGCAGTTTGGCCGTATTGGATGTTGATCAGCGCACCTCTCTCCGGATCCGAGCCTCGATGTTCACATATTCCTATGACGCACTCTTCTCTCAAAAGGACTGCGATGAAATTATTCGCCTGAGCCAGGCGGAAGCCCAGGACACAGGCGGGCTAGTGGGCGGCAAGCAGCAGAGCGATATCCGCCGCGCCAGAATTAGCTGGCTCGATGACGAAGGCGCTGCTGGCTGGGTGTTGAACCGCGTGATGACAGCCGTCGCGAAAGCCAACCGGGACGCCTTTGATTTCGACATCACAGAGTTTCGGGAAAAACTGCAGGTCGCCATCTACGACGAAAGCGAGGAAGGCCATTACGACTGGCATTCCGACGTTGGCGAAGGCCCCATCGCCCAGTTCCGCAAGGCGACCATCGTCACCCAGCTTTCCTCATCGGACGCCTATGAAGGCGGGGCGCTGGAAATCAGTCTCGGGCACAAGGTGATGGCCGCATCGCGCGAACAGGGCTGTGCAACGCTGTTTGCCAGTTTCATGTTGCACCGGGTCGTGCCGGTGACGAAGGGAACGCGCTACTCCCTGACCTGCTGGAGCCACGGCCCCCGCTTCCGATAAGGTCTGACAAGGAGGGCAAGCCCTGTGGTGCCCGACCTCTCCAGCATGGCCTGCGCCAGTGCGGGCAAACGAGTGTTCGTGTGTCATGCGCTGATTTTGCGGGCGATTTGCCTGGCCGGTTTCAATTCACTGTATCAGGGTGTAACCAGTGGACGTTACACTTCAGGGCGCAACGGACCCTTGCGCCTGCCGCGAATTACTCTAGAATAATTCTAAACAATATCCGGTTTGCAACAAGGAGGCTCTGCCGTGAAAGGGAATGAAAAAGTCATTGAGCGCCTGAACGAAGCTCTGTTTCTCGAGCTTGGCGCCATCAATCAGTACTGGCTTCACTACCGCCTCCTGAGCGATTGGGGCTTTGCGCGTCTGGCCAAGAAGGAACGCGAAGAATCGATCGAGGAAATGCAGCACGCCGACAAGCTCGTCGACCGGATCATCTTCCTGGAAGGCCATCCGAACATGCAGAAGGTTGCACCGCTGCGTATCGGCCAGAACATCAAGGAAGTGCTGGAATCCGACCTCGCGGGCGAATATGACGCGCGCACGGCCTACGCCAAATCCCGCGACATCTGCCGCGAGGAAGGCGACTATGTGTCCATGCAGCTTTTCGAAGAACTGCTGTCGGACGAGGAAGGCCATATCGACTTTCTGGAAACCCAGCTCGACCTTCTGGAAAAGATCGGCGTCGAGCGCTACGGCATGCTGAACGCCGCTCCGGCCGACGAAGCCGAATAGTCGCAAGCAACCGTCTCATTGGTTATGTTGAAGCCGGTGCAGGTCTGCACCGGCTTTTTCAATGAAACGGGAGATGCGAAGCCATGGCGGAAATTCGGGTCGGGCTGATCGGAACAGGCTACATGGGAAAGGCCCATGCGGTTGCCTTGAAATCGGTGGCGTCGGTGTTCGACACAGGATTGCGCCCGGTTTGCGAACTGATCTGCGCAACGACCCTGACCGGTGCCCGTGAAAAGGCCAGGGCCTTCGGTTTCAACCGGGCGACGGACAACTGGCGCACCGTGGTGTCGGATCCGAAAATCGATGCGGTGGTGATCGCCTCGCCCCAATCGACCCATATGGAGATCGCCCTTGCAGCCTTTGCACATGGCAAGGCTGTTTTCTGCGAAAAGCCGCTTGCCAGTCATGCGGACGACTGCCGCAAGATGATCGAGGCGGCAGAGGCGTCCGGACTGCCGAACATGACCGGCTTCAACTATATCCGCACTCCGGCAAGCCAATTTGCCTTCGAACTGATCAACTCGGGACGGATCGGTCGGATCCACTATCTCCGCGCCGAGCACACCGAGGATTTTCTGGCCGATCCGCAAACGCCGTCTCACTGGCGCACAAAGGACAGAAGCAACGGATGCATGGGCGACCTCGCCCCTCACATCATCAACGCCGCCCTGCGCTTGGCAGGCCCGATTTCCAGCGTTTGTGCGGATATCCAGACAGTTCATTCCGAGCGTCCCGGTGATGCGGGGCCGGAAGCCGTCACCAATGACGATCAGGCCCATCTCATGTGCCGCTTTCGCAGCGGAGCCATGGGTCATCTTTTCATCAGCCGCGTCGCGACCGGTCGGAAGATGGGCTACGCCTATGAGATCTACGGTGACACGGGCGCGATCCGCTTCGACCAGGAGGACCAGAACGCCCTCTGGCTTTACCTTGCCGAGGGACCGGAGGCAGAACGTGGCTTTCGCAAGATCCTGACCGGGCCGGCGCATCCCGACTACCTGCCCTTCTGCCAGGGGCCTGGTCACGGCACAGGCTATCAGGACCAGATCATCATCGAGATGCGGGATTTTCTGAAAGCCATCGAGACCGGACAGCCCGTCTGGCCGACGTTCCAGGACGGCCTGGATGTGCAACTGGTCACGGAAGCTGCCTGGAAGTCGTCGGAGACAGGAACCTGGGCGACGGTTTGACGGGAGAAATGACGCGGAGGCGGGCAACCGTCTCTGTCTCGTTGTCTTCCTAAAGAAGGTGATGCCCAGACCAACTGCGCTCGCCACTGATCGACGTGCGCCCTCCAACCCGGGTGTCACCCCGGACAAGCGTCAGCGCAGATCCGGGACCTACCCGCCTCACCTTCGGCCAAAGCGTACAAGGCCTTTGCTGCTAGCGGGCGATCAATCGGCCCACTGGAAAATAGTGGCCCCCGGGTCTCGCTTTGCTCGCCCGGGGTGACACCGAAATCCAGTTCGCCGCAGAACCTCTGTCTGCTACTGGAAGGCCGTTTCGGCAAAGCTGCGGAGCTTGCGCGAATGCAGGCGTTCGGCGGTCATGTCGCGCATCTTTTCCATTGCCCTGATACCGATCTGGAGATGCTGGGCAACCTGCCGCTTGTAGAAATCGGTCGCCATGCCCGGCAGCTTCAGTTCGCCGTGGAGCGGCTTGTCGGAAATGCACAGCAGCGTGCCGTAGGGCACACGGAAGCGGAAGCCGTTGGCGGCGATGGTTGCCGATTCCATATCGAGCGCGATGGCGCGGGACTGTGAGAACCGTTTGACCAGTTCCGGCTGATCCCAGAGTTCCCAGTTGCGGTTGTCGAGCGAAACGACCGTCCCTGTCCTCATGACGCGTTTCAGTTCGTAGCCGTCAATACCCGTGATTTCCGCAACCGCGTCTTCCAGTGCCACCTGCACTTCGGCCAACGGCGGGATCGGCACCCAGATCGGCAGATCCTGATCGAGAACATTGTCCTCGCGCACGTAGCCATGTGCCAAAACATAATCGCCGAGTGTCTGGCTGTTCCTGAGGCCTGCGCAGTGGCCGAGCATCAGCCAGACATGCGGACGCAGAACGGCGATATGGTCGGTGATGGTTTTGGCGTTGGAAGGCCCGACACCGATATTGACCATGGTGATGCCGCTGCCGTCGGCCCGTTTCAGGTGATAGGCCGGCATTTGCGGAAGCTTTGTCAGCTCTTCGCCGTCCGGCTGGCTCTGCCCTGCCTCCAGCACGACGTTGCCGGGGGACACGAAGGACTCGTAGCCGCTGTCGGGCTGCAAGAGCAGTTCCTTGGACATGCGGCAGAATTCATCGATGTAGAACTGGTAGTTCGTGAAAAGCACATAGTTCTGGAAGTGCTCGGCTTTTGTTGCTGTGTAGTGCTGCAGCCTGTGCAGCGAATAGTCGACGCGCGGAGCTGTGAAGGAGGCAAGCGGCATGACCCCGTCGGACGGATCGTAAGTACCGTTGGCGATGGAATCATCCATTACCGTCAGGTCCGGAAGATCGAACATATCTGCCAGGGGACGGTCGAGATTGGCCGCCGCGGCGCCGCCTTCAACATGTGTGCCGTCGTAAAAGGCGAAATGCAGCGGGATCGGCATGTCGCTGTCGCCGACCTGGATCGGAACGTCGTGGTTCTTCATCAGCAGCGACAGCTGCGACACCAGATAATTGCGAAACAGGTCCGGGCGGGTGATCGTCGAGGCATGGGTGCCCGGCCGGGAGACGAACCCATAGGACAGGCGGCTGTCGAGGCGGACGTGGCTGTCGGTCACAATACGGACCTGCGGATAAAACGCGCGCACGCGACCGTCGATTTCCTTGCCTTCCAGAAGATCCTGAAAATGCTGACGCAGAAATGCAGTGTTGGATTCAAAGATTTCGATCAGCCGGTCGACCGCCTTGTTGGCGTCGGTAAAAACCTCAAGCGGATGCGATGGCGCATGCCGGACCCTGCGGGCGGCTTGATGAAAAAAGTTCTTGGTAGAGTTGGACACAAACCGTCTCCTTATTGTTGTTATGGGCTAACAGTCCCGCTAACGATCCCTTTGGTCAATAGATCTAACATCGGATTTTGAATTTTTTTTCGCAGAGAGAAAATTTCTGCACTCCGTCCTCAACGAGGCATTTCAGCAGGCTTTCCCAACGCGTGGCAAGCGGCTAAAGTCCGGCTAACTTTTGACCAGGAGTCTCCCATGAAAAAAACCGTCCTGACCCTCGCGGTTGCCGTTTCCTCCCTGATTGGCGCAGGCGTCTCCGCCCTTGCCGACAATCTGCCGGATCTTGGTGGCCGGAACATCGTCATTGCTTCGGAGAACACCTATCCCCCGCTGCAGTTCGTCGACCCGAAGTCAGGCGAGGCAATCGGCTGGGAATATGATGCTGTTGCCGAAATCGCCAAACGGCTGAATCTGAACGTCACCTTTCAGAACACCAGCTGGGACGCCATGATCCCTGCCATTTCCGCTGGCGAATACGACATGGCGATGAACGGCATCACCATTCGGGCCGACCGTGCGGAACAGGTGGATTTTTCCAAACCCTACATGCGCTCTGAAATGTTCATGCTGGTGCGCGCCGATGAGGACCGCTTTACAGACGCCAAGGGTTTTGCGGCCAACGAGGACTTCCTGGCCGGTGCCCAGCCAGGCACCACGCCCTTCTACGTGACTGTTTATGAGGTGCTGGACGGCGACGAAGCCAATCCGCGCATCAAGCTGTTCGAAACCTTCGGCGCGGCCGTTCAGGCTCTCAAGACGGGGGACGTCGATCTGGTCCTGACCGACAGCACAGGCGGCCAGGGCTACGTCGCGACCAACCCGGACACCTTCAAGCTCATCGGCGATCCGATGGGCTCGGAAGACTTCGGCTTCATCTTCCCGAAAGGTTCCGACCTTATCGAGCCGATCAACGCGGCAGTGAACAGCATGCGGACCGACGGCACCCTGGATGCACTCAACAAAAAGTGGTTCTTCGACTACAAAGTCGCCCAGTAAGGCCATTCGCCGCCCCCGGCGGCTGGACTTTCCGACCTGTGGCCGGTATCCGGGCCTTTGGCCCCGATATCGGCCATTTTCCTTTGAACCGCCGCAAATAACGCTGGAGCCGAGACCAACCAATGATCCGCAACACCACACCGTCCGGCGCGCCCAAAGAGGACTTTCCCTACTGGCTTCTGGTCGCTGGCGGCATTGCGGTTTTTCTGTTGTTCCAGATTGCTACCGACGACATCTATTCGCAGGTCATGGCAACAGTCTCGCGCGGTATCGGGCTGACAGTTTTCGTGACACTGGTCGCCTTCTTCTTCGCGTCGCTGATAGGGCTCATGCTGGCCCTCGCCTTACTCTCCGGATCGGTGGTGTTGCGCCAGAGCGCAAGGTTCTATGTCGAGATCGTGCGCGGGATGCCGATCATCGTGCTGCTGCTTTATATCGCCTTCGTCGCAACGCCTCTGTTCATTGCCGGGATGAACGCCATCCTGGAACCCCTGGGACTGGATCCGCTGCGCACACGGGATTTCCCGCTGCTCTGGCGCGCCGTTCTGGCGCTGACGATCGGCTACTCGGCCTTCATTGCCGAAGTCTTTCGCGCGGGCATCCAGGCCGTGGACAAGGGCCAGATAGAGGCCGCAGAAGCGCTCGGCATGAACCGCTGGCTGCGGTTCCGGCTGATCATCTTCCCGCAAGCGCTGAAAACCATTCTGCCGCCGCTCGGCAACGATTTCATCGCCCTGATCAAGGACAGTTCACTGGTATCGGTTTTGGGTGTCGCCGACATCACTCAGCTTGGCAAGGTCTATGCCGCCGGGTCCTTCCGCTATTTCGAGACATACAACGTGGTGGCACTGATCTATCTGATGATGACGATCACGCTTTCGCTGGCCCTGCGCAAATTTGAACGGACAAAACAGATCCAGGAACGCTAAGGTTTTTCTCCGACCACCTCCCCTCCTTTTCCTCATCCTGAGGAAGCGCCGAGCGCCTCCTCAGGATGAGGGTTTAAGGGTGGATCGGCTATTTGCAGCGAGACGGAGATCTGCATGCGTTCGTTTGAAGACATAGAAGCGTTGGCCGCGGAAAAGAAAGGCGGACCGGCAGCACTCAATGCCCTGCTTGCGGAGCATAATGCGCCCAAGACTGCGGAAGAGCTGGAACAGGTCGGTGACGATCGCTGGCTTGCCATGTTCACCAGATGCGTGTTTCAGGCCGGCTTCAGCTGGAAGGTGATCGACCAGAAGTGGCCGGGCTTCGAAGACGCTTTCGAAGGGTTCGACGTGGCACGCCTGGCCTTCTTGCCCGACGAGGCGTTCGAGGAGCTGCTCGGCGACAAGCGCATTGTCCGCAACGGCGCCAAGATCCGCTCTGTCCAGGAAAACGCGATTTTTCTAAAGGAGCTTGCGACCGAACACGGCAGCGCGGCCAAATTCTTCGCGCATTACCCGGTCAGCGACCAGATCGGCCTGATGGAGTTGCTCAAGAAGCGGGGCAGCCGCCTTGGTGGCAATACAGGGCAAATCGCTCTGCGTTTCATGGGCAAGGAAAGTTTCGTCCTCTCCGGCGATGTGGTTAACGCCCTGATCCGCGAAAATGTCATCGACAAGGACACGCTGTCGAAAAAAAATCTTACCGCAATTCAGGCGGCCTTTAACGATTGGAAAGCAACTTCCGGTCGTCCTTTGAACGAAATCAGCAGAATTCTGGCCTTTTCGGTCGGGACAGGTCATTAACTTCTCATTTAGCATTTACGATTGTAAACAAAGCCTTGATTCAAAGGGAATTTTTGTTTCTCGAACTTAACCCCTGATTTACCAAACCCGGTAACCATGACACTCGAAATTGCGTGAGGTATTGCGTCGCAATGAGTGTACTGCGTACCGGGGTGTCCTTCGCGGCACCCCGTCTATCAAATGAACCGGAAGCTGGTGCTTCCTGGCTAAACACGATCCTGAAGGGCGACTGCGTAGCCGCCCTTGAGAAACTGCCGTCCCGGTCTGTCGACCTGGTCTTTGCGGACCCGCCTTACAACCTTCAGTTGGGTGGCGATTTGCACAGACCGGATCAGTCCAAGGTTGACGCCTGTGACGACCACTGGGACCAGTTCGAAAGTTTCGAAGCCTATGATGCTTTCACCCGGGCCTGGCTTCTGGCCACACGCCGGGTGATGAAGGCTGATGGCTCGCTGTATGTGATCGGTTCCTATCACAACATCTTCCGTGTTGGCGCGATCCTGCAGGATCTCGGCTTCTGGATCATGAACGACATCGTCTGGCTGAAGTCCAACCCGATGCCGAATTTCCGCGGCAAACGGTTCACCAATGCCCACGAGACCATGATCTGGGCAGTCAAGTCGAAAGATGCCAAGCCGACCTTCAACTATGATGCCCTGAAGACCTTCAACGAAGACCTTCAGATGCGTTCCGACTGGCACCTGCCTCTGTGCACGGGTACCGAACGATTGAAGGGCAAGGACGGACAGAAGGTTCATCCGACCCAGAAACCGGAAGCTCTGCTCTACCGGGTCCTGACCGCCTCCTCCAAGCCGGGCGATGTCGTGCTTGACCCGTTCTTCGGAACCGGCACCACCGGGGCTGTGGCCAAGAAGCTTGGCCGCCACTACGTCGGCGTGGAGCGTGAGCAGGACTATATCGACGCGGCCACGGCGCGCATTTCGGCCATCGAGCCGGGTGATGCGGCCTCGCTGGAAATGCAGCAGGGCAAGCGGGCGCTGAAACGCATTCCCTTCGGCACGCTGCTGGAAAGCGGTCTGCTGCAGCCGGGTACGGAACTCAGCTGCCCGAAAGGCAAGCATCTTGCCATCGTGCGCGCAGACGGCTCGCTGAAATCCGGCGATCATACCGGCTCGATTCACAAGGTCGGCGCACTTGTACAGGGTCAGGAAGCCTGCAACGGCTGGACTTTCTGGCACATAAACGAGGGTGGCAAGACGTCACCCATCGACGACCTCCGCAAGGAGATAAGATCCCGCCTGCAGGCATAAGCAGGCACTCCAAAGAAGAGACTTCGCGTTCCCCGCGAGATCCACTTGGCCCCGTTTCCCAGAAAAGGAGACGGGGTTTTCTTTTTTTGGAACAGTGACTATGCCCCGCGCAGCCACCCAGCCATTCTGGAAGTAAGAATGCTGTCAGGCTGTCAGGCTGTCAGGCAGTCAGGCAGTCAGGCAGTCAGGCACTTCAGATCAGGGGCCCAGACATCCAGCCATTGCAAGATCTCGGTTGCGCTGATGGGCGGCGAAAAATAGAAGCCCTGGAAAAGGCGGCAACCGCAATTTTCCAGAAACTCCAGTTCCTCGCGGGTTTCCACGCCCTCTGCCAGGACCTCCAGTCCCATGTTCCGGGCCATTGCCAGCATGGCGCCGGCAATCCTCTGCATCTTCGGATTCCTGTCGAGCCCTGACACAAAAGACCGGTCGATCTTCAACGTCGCGACCGGCGTCTCAATCAGGGTGGCAATGGACGAGTGCCCGGTGCCAAAGTCATCAAGTGCCAGGGCAAAGCCGGCCTGCTCCAGATTGCGGCACTGGGCGATCAATTCCTGGTCGGACTGGTCGAACAGGATCGATTCCAGAAGTTCCAGTTGAATATCGCCGGGCTTCAAGCCCGCGTTCGCGAGTTCCGCCTGCAAAATCGCCACGAACTCAACCGATCTGAGGTTCGAAGCGGTCACGTTCAACGAGAGCTTGCCGATGTCCCTGCCGGTCGACTTCCAGGCTGCAAAATGGGTGAAGGCCTTGCACCGCACCTGGCGGTCGATTTCGGACATGATGTTTGCCCTGGTCGCCGTTTCCAGGAACCGGGCCGGTGGCAGAATCCCCTGCTCCGCAGTCTCCCAGCGAGCTACGACCTCAAGGCCGCACACCCGCCCCGTCGCACTATCGATCTGCGGCTGAAAAAACGGAACGAACTGGCTGAATTTCAGGCCTTCTTCGATCTGCGAGACCAGCCTGCTGGTTTCCTCATGCCGCCGGATCATTTCCTTCGACAGCAATTTGACGGACGACCTGGTAATCTTGGCGTCGTAAAGCGCGATATCCGAATTCGCGATCAGCCTGTCGGCGTTCTGGACTTCGCCGGGGTGAAACACCACGACGCCTATGCTCGCGCTGACCTGGCAGCTATGCCCATTGTAGCGGATCGGCATCGCGATGGCGTTCAGCAAGCGCAGTGCCATGGCATACAGGTTTTCCTTGTCCGGCGGATTTGCCAGAAACAGAGCGAACTCATCACCACCGAGTCTCGCCGGAAGATCGTCCGGACCACAAACCGATGTCAGTGCCTCAGCCGTTTGCATGAGGATCATGTCACCTGCGGTGTGGCCGTAATTGTCGTTGATCGATTTGAACTCATCCAGATCGATATGCAGCAGGGCGAACAACCGGCCCGTATCGGGCAGTTGCAAAACGTCTTCAAGGCGCCGGTGCAGTGCCCCCCTGTTCGCTATTTCGGTCAGCGGATCCTGGGAGGCTTTCTTCTCTGCTTCTATCTTCGCCGTCTTGAGCGCGGTCGCCATCTTCTGGCTGTCCTCGAGAAGGGTTCGCTGCGCTTCGAAGGAATAGAAGAGATCAATGGAAAAGTCGTTGGGCTTGAAGTCGGCTTCCGTCAGTCTGAAACGTTCCACGACCTGCGACAGGTGAAGCCCGAAGGACAGATCGAGGAAAATCGTGTCATTGGCCGCAGCGCTCAGCGCGAAACCGCGAAACTGTATCCGTTCCCCATCCTGCGGACATGCTGAGAGAACGAGTTTGGTGCCGAGCCGTTCGCGGATACAGGCCATGGATCTGAGACTCCGTGGCCTTTCCACCTTGAAGACGTCGAACAGACGTTCTCCAAGAACTCCGGGTCCAAGGATCCTTTCCAAGGTGGGGCCCAGTCCCTCGATCCGCCCGTCATCGTCCAACACGACATGCATGGGAAACAGCATGTCGATGGCCTTGTTGGTCAGATCGAGTTTGGATGCAGTCAAATTCCAACCTCGGAGATTGTGGATTGAGGCGTTATGTCGAGGATCCTGATCTCGAAGATATCGTGATCAGACTGCTCCGATTTCGCCGCGACCTGATTGACCTCAATGGTCGCCCCCGTCTCATTGGCCAAACCGTGCAGAAGCCCGACCACCATCGGCGCCAGCCCGTCACGTTCGGAATAGTAATGCAGAATGCAGGATCCATCGTCCTTCTGGTCAACCTCGAAGGACGGCGGTTTCAGATGAGGCATCGAGAGCAGAATCCGGTCATGCATGTCGTCGAGCCCTTTCAATTGCTCGACGAAGGAATTGCCGGCAAGTCGCATGAGATTGCCGAAATGCGAGGCTCCCGCAAACTCAACCCAGTATTTTCCAAAGACGCTGAGGACATCCGTTGAGGAAAGCCCGGTAAAGCTGCAAATGGCTTCAATGAGCTTGTAGGTGATGGCGTCGTCATAACTCGACATTCTTTCGAACTCGAGCTCCTCCAAGCCTGCAGTTTCGCAAATGCTATGCCAGGCCTCTGGTCCGTGATTGTCCAGAATGAAGGTACGAATGCCTTCGTTCACCATTCCATACATGCAAACTCCTCCAGAGTTAGCATAGTGAATATACGAACTTGCTTACACCGGCATTAATCCACTCCTGAAATATTTCCTCTTTTAACTCAAAACGCGGGAAATATTTTCGTCACATTCTCGCAAAATCCTAAGCCTCCCCATACAGATATTCTTTTGCCGAAATTGAACATTGGAAAAAACGACAATGAATACCTGAAAACTCTGTAAAACCGATGACTTGACGCCGAAATCCAGACAGTCACCGGATCCAGCAAGACAATGACTTGCCGAGGAGTACGATGGGTTCACGTCCCCGGCCCGGCTCCACTTCCAGAGAGGCGGCTTGCATTCCCCTTGCATTGCCGCCATCCTCCGCGGTCAATCGGGCGTTCATGGGAGGAACGGACCGACGGTCTGAAACCGGGACAAACCACCGGAAGACCCGAGGTCGTCGATTAACGCAATGAAAGATCATGTCGAAACAGTTCTGCGAACCGTGCAATCGGGATCGGCGCCTGCGCTGTCCCGGATTGCAGCGTCCTGGCGCAGGTCGATCGACAAGCACGGCCTTGATCCTGCCGCCCACAAGCCGCCGCAGCGCATGGGCGACGACCAGCTTTGTCGGCGCCGGGAAGAGACCGGAGCCTTTCTGAAGATTGCCGCTCCCAAACTGGATCAACTGTTCGGCCTGGTCGGCCAGTCCGGCTGCACGGTTCTACTGACCGACGCGGAAGGGGTGGTGCTCGACCAGCGCTGCATGACGGCAGACGCGGACATCTTTCAGGACTGGGGCCTCAGCCAGGGCACCGACTGGAGCGAAGCTGCAGTCGGGACAAACGGCATCGGCACCTGCCTTGCCGAGGAACGCAATCTGATCGTCCACCGGCAAGAGCACTTCCTGGCACGCAATGTCGGCATGAGCTGCATGGACGCGCCGATCTACGGACCGGACGGCCGGCTTGCCGGCGCGCTTGACGTCTCCTCCGCTCGATCCGACCAGACGGAAACCTTCAACCGGCTGATTGCAGCGATGGTCTCGCAGACCGCCAGGCAGATCGAGATCGAAACTTTCCGTGCCGCCTTTCCCTCTGCCCGTATCATCGTAGCGGACGGAGAAACCACGGACACCGCAATGCTGTTGGCCGTGGATGCCGACGACATCGTGCTCGGCGCGACCCGCGCCGCCAGAAAGGCCTTCGGGCTCGGTGCAACCGGCCCTTTGAAACCCCTGCCCGCTTCAGATCTGCTTGGCCGGGAGGACGGTCCGAGCGGATTTGAAAAGGCCGAAAGAGCTGCCGTCATCCGTGCCCTGACGCGGGCTGGAGGCAACGTCTCCGAAGCGGCCCGCGCACTCGGCATCGGCCGGGCAACCCTTTACCGGCGAATGAAACGGCTCGGCATCGACTGATATCCCGGCCGACCTGTCTCAGAACTGAGACACATGCCGGACACTTGCTCCTTCCCCCTCCTATCGCTGCGCAAGCTCCTCCCGCACAGTCCCTCCATTCCCGGTGGAGGACCGGGACTTTCGGTCAGTCGCAGCTTCAGTTGCCTGACTGCCGATCTTGTGGAGGATCCCAGATGAATCAGATGCCAAGCTTTGACGTCGACACGACGTCACCGTTCAAATCCCGCTATGACAACTACATTGGCGGCAAGTTCGTTGCGCCGGTGAACGGACGGTACTTCAACAACATCACGCCGATTTCCGGCGCCAACGTTTGCGAAGTCGCCCGCTCCGACGCCGCAGATGTGGATCTGGCGCTCGATGCGGCACATGCTGCCAAGGACGGCTGGGGTCGGACCCCGGCAGCGGAACGCGCCAACATCCTGCTGAAGATCGCCGATGTCATGGAACAGAATCTCGACATTCTGGCCAAGGCTGAAACCTGGGACAACGGCAAGCCGATCCGCGAAACCACCGCGGCAGATATTCCGCTTTCCATCGACCACTTCCGTTACTTCGCAGGTGTTCTGCGCGGCCAGGAAGGTTCCATGTCGGAGATCGATGCCGATACCGTCGCCTACCATTTTCATGAGCCGCTCGGGGTCGTCGGACAGATCATCCCGTGGAACTTCTCCATCCTGATGGCAGCCTGGAAACTGGCTCCGGCGCTTGCCGCAGGCAACTGCGTCGTGTTGAAGCCGGCTGAGCAGACACCGGCTGCGATCATGGTGCTGGCAGAGCTCATCGGCGGCCTGTTGCCGGATGGCGTTCTCAACATCGTCAACGGCTTTGGTGCGGAAGTCGGTGCCCCGCTTGCCAAGTCCAACCGCATCGCCAAGATCGCCTTTACCGGGTCCACCGAAACCGGTCGGATGATCATGCAATATGCGACGGAGAACCTGATTCCGGTGACCCTGGAACTCGGCGGAAAATCGCCGAACATCTTCTTCTCCGACGTCATGAGCCAGGACGATGCGTTCTTCGACAAGGCCATCGAGGGCTTTGTTCTCTTCGCCTTCAACCAGGGTGAAGTCTGCACCTGCCCGAGCCGGGCGCTGATCCAGGAAGACATCTACGAAGCCTTCATCGAGCGGGCTATCGCCCGTGTGAAAGCAATCAAGCAGGGCGATCCGCGTGCCATCGAGACCATGGTCGGAGCCCAGGCCAGCCGCGAGCAGCAGGACAAGATCCTGTCCTATCTGACCATCGGCGTCGAGGAAGGTGCGGAAGTGCTGTGCGGCGGCGCGGAAGCGAAGTTCGACGGTGACCTTTCCGGCGGGTTCTACGTTCAGCCGACCATCCTGAAAGGCCACAACAAGATGCGGGTCTTCCAGGAGGAAATCTTCGGTCCGGTCGTATCCGTCACCACGTTCAAAACGGAAGAAGAAGCCCTCGCGATTGCCAACGACACCATGTATGGCCTTGGCGCCGGCGTGTGGTCGCGCGATGCCAACCGTTGCTACCGCTTCGGCCGCGCCATTGAGGCCGGCCGTGTGTGGGTGAACAACTACCACGCCTACCCCGCCCACGCGGCTTTCGGCGGCTACAAGCAGTCCGGTATCGGCCGTGAGACCCACAAGATGATGCTGGATCACTATCAGCAGACCAAGAACATGCTGGTCAGCTACAACCCGAACAAGCTCGGGTTCTTCTAAAACTGCCGGCGTTACCGATCCTGTTCCGGCAGTGATGCGGGGCGGTCTTCGAAAGAAGACTGCCCCGTTTTCCGTTCAAGACCCGAGACCGAAACGGCACCTGGTGGTCGTCAAGGCTGCTCTGAGATGTCCTCCAGCAAATCGGCCAGCGCCTCCGGTTCGCTCACCATTGCGTCGTGCCCAGTCGCGATTTGAGAGACCGGCCAGCCTTTTGCCTTCGCGCGTTCAAGCGCCACCTTCGCCGGTGGATAGGGCGGGTCAGTGCATTCGATGTAGTGAGCCGGAAGGCCGTTGCCGACCGGGTGTTTCAGGTCCAGCGCCGTGGTGAAGGTCCGGAACGGATGCGGTGTCAGGCGTGGTTCCAGAAAGGCAATGTCATCGGGGCGGGTGATGCCGAAACTTGCCGGCGAGGCCGGCGGCAGCGAGAGGCCTCCGCTGCTGTTTTCTGCCAATTTCCTGCGGTCTTCCGCGAGATCCTCAGGCAAAAGATCGAACCAGGTTTCACCACTCTCCAGCATGATTGCGTCGAGATAGACCAGCTTCGCAATCCGGTCCGGCAGGAGGTCGGCTACGCCGGTAATCGGGATACCGCCAAAGCTGTGGCCAACAAGAACGACGTTGGTCATCTCTTCGAAGCGCAGATGGCGAACGATATCCTCCACGAACGTCTGTATGGAGATCTCCGGCGAGAGCAGATGCGAGCGCTCGCCGAGGCCCGTTTGTGTCGGCGTGGTCACGCGATGCCCACGTGCCCGCAGGATGTTTGCCAGACGCGACCAGCACCAACCGCCATGCCAGACGCCGTGGACGCAAACGAAAGTCTGCTGTTTCAAGAGCCCCTCCCCGCTCGACCGCCTATTCGGCAGTCTGAGCCTCCAGGTGAATGTCGCGCCGCATCTTCAGTTTGTGACCGACTTCGACGATGGCTTCCAGGGCCGGAATCAGCTGATGACCGAGATCCGTCAGCTCATATTCGACAGAAGGCGGCGATGTCGGGCGGACATGGCGCAACAGCACGCCACGTCCTTCGAGCTCGGACAGGCGCTGCGACAGGACCTTGCCGGAGACAGGGGGAATATCCGCCTTCAGCTCGTTGAAGCGGCGCGGCCCCGCCCGCAGGCTCCAGATGACGTTGGGCGCCCAGGCACCGGATATCACCTGCATGCACTGTGTCAGGCTGCAGGGTTCCGGCGGCGCCGGGCTTTGATTCTTCCGCATTTTCAAGGCCATGGGACCACACGATCTTCAAGGGTTCAAGGTCACGCAGGAACCATCAGGTTTCTGTACGGTAACTCGATAATTCAAGTTACCAATAGAAACCTGCTTGTCAATGGTGACTTAAAATAACACCTTCCGGGCATCGATACGAACGAAGGAGCCAATCGATGAAACTGTTCTATAAACCCGGTGCCTGTTCCATGGCTGCTCATCTCCTGCTCAATGAAGCCGGAGCCACCTACAGTCTCGAAAAAGTGGACACGACTGCGGGTCTGACCGAAACCGGAGCAGCTTACTCGCTGACAAATCCTCGCGGCTATGTACCGGCACTCCAGTTTGAAAGCGGTGACGTTCTTACCGAAAACGTCGCGATCCTGCATTGGCTCGGCGACCAATATCCGGACTTTGCCGCCGATGCAGCGGGCAAGCCGCTCGACCGGTTCCGCGTGCTGGAATTGCTCAGCTTCCTGTCCTCAGAACTGCACAAGGGGTTCAGCCCGTTCTTCTCCGGCAAGGAATTTTCTGAAGCAGAAGCAGCTGAAAACCAGACCAAGCTGAAGACCAAACTCGGCCAGTTCGATGCCTTGCTGGCCAAGGGCGGCGACTATCTTTTGGGAGATACCTTCTCAGTTGCCGACGCCTATGCCTTTGTCATCCTGAACTGGACGAACTTCATCGGCGTGTCCCTTGGCGACTGGCCGAAGACCGCCGCCTATGTCGAGCGCATTCGCACCCGCCCAGCCACCCAGAAGACCCTTCAGGAAGAAGGCCTGGCGGCATGAGCAGTGCCTTCACAGCGCTGGAAAACGTCATTTCCGACTATTTCGACGCACTTTATCACTGCGATACCGACCTTTTGCAGGCGGTGTTTCACGAGAGGGCAATCTACGCCACAGCGGACGAAACACCCCTGCTCTATCGCACGATGGCCGACTATGTGCCGGTCGTCGCTGCCCGTCAGTCGCCGGCGTCCCGGGGCGAGGAGCGCCGCGACGTCATCGACGAGATCCAGTTCGCCGGTGAGAACACGGCCTTTGCCCGGGTTCGCTGCTCGATCGGCACCAACGACTTCACCGATTTCCTGACCTTCGTGCGCGACGAAGGCCGCTGGCAAATCATGGCGAAGATTTTCGAAATCCGACCACGCAACGAAGGAGTGGCGTGACATGCCTTACGTGAATATCCAGGTGACCCGCGAAGGGGTGACGGCGGAGCAGAAAGCCAAGCTTATCAAAGGCGCGACGGACCTGCTGGTTGACGTTCTCGACAAGAACCCGGCAACCACTTTTGTGGTGATCGAGGAAGTGGCCCTTGAGAACTGGGGCGTCGGCGGCCTGCCGGTGGAAGAATACCGGGCAAGGCAGCTGCAGAAACAGGGCTGACTGGTCCAAAGGAAGCCGGGGCAAACCCGGCTTCTTTCTTTGTGGCCGCGTTGCGCTTCCCTCTTTCAGTTCCTCTCCACAGTCCGGAAAGCCCTGGACTATTCCGTTCGTCCCAAACATTCGTCATTGCAGGGCTCGGCCATGGCATGACGGAGGAAGTGGAAGGGGATGGTGGGGAAGCTAAGGTATGGGGAGGTTGAATGGTGCTCACCTGGACGTCACCAAACAAGTGCAAAGAGATTTGCAGTTGTCCAAACGATGCGAGAATGGTCTGTCTGAGAAGACACATCGACATCAAAGCAGTTCTCACATGCCCCGCACGCTTTATCAAACCATCCTCGGCCCCCAATTCGACAAGGTTCCGGCAGAAATCCGGCGGATGCACAGCTTCGCGCGGGTGGCGCGGGGCACCGCGGATGTCAGCCGGGGAAGCTCGTGGGGCGCAAGACTGATTTGCCGGCTGGTGAGGTTACCGGAAGCGCAGATAGGTGTTCCGGTCGAGACCAGCTTTGAACCTGTCGTGGGCGGCGAGCGCTGGACCCGGCGGTTTGACGGGCAGCCGTTCCGGACCGACATGATGGCCGGAATGGGTGAAGGCTATCCCTGCATGCTGGAACGCCTTGGACCGTTCCTGTTCAAGATGCGGGTAACGGCAAGCGACAAGGGCATTGACATCACCCCGGCAAAGGTTTCGCTTGGCCCCCTGCCTCTACCGCTGCGTCTTGCTCCGAGAGCGGTCGGGCGCGAGCGTGTTGTCGATGGAAGGTACAGTTTCACCGTAGAAGTGACCTTCCCGCTGATCGGGAAGGTTTTTGGTTACAACGGCCGGCTGGAACCGGCCGTTCTGATCGATGATACGGAAGCCGTCTGAGACGCTTCACTCAAACCCCACCAGAGCCTTGCGGCGTTTGCCGACGGAAACCGACAGGCGGTCATTGGCCTGAAGATCACCCGTGGCAATGCGGCGGCGCGCGTCGTCGACGATCAGGTTGTTGAGGCGGACGCCGCCCCCTTCCACCAGCCGGCGGGCTTCACCGTTGGATGCCGCGAAACCAACCGCGACCACAAGTTCCAGAACGCCGAGACCATCCGCCAGCGTTTTCAGCGGCAGACTGTGGGTCGGCTCCAGGATCTCGCCTTCACCCGCAAACAGCGCATCGCCCTGCTGCAAGGCTCCACGGGCTTCTTCCGGGCCGTGAACGATCGCTGTCACCTGGGTGGCCAGGATTTTCTTGGCTTCGTTCAACTCAGCCCCTTCCAGTTCCGCCAACCTGTCGATCTCGCTCATCGGAAGCTCGGTGAAGAGGCGCAGGAACCTGGCGACATCCGCATCGGCGGTGTTGCGCCAGAACTGCCAGAAACCGAAAGGCGACAGGTGTTCGGGATGCAGCCACACCGCCCCGGCGGCCGTCTTGCCCATCTTGGCACCGCTGGCGGTGGTCAGCAGTGGCACCGTCAGACCGTGCAGCTTGCGGCCATCGCGGCGGCCAAGCTCCACACCGTTGACGATGTTGCCCCACTGGTCGGACCCACCAACCTGAAGCGAGCAATCGTGGCGCTTTGCCAGCTCGAGGAAATCGACGGCCTGCAGCATCATGTAGCAGAACTCCAGAACCGTCAGCGGCATCTGCGCATCGAGGCGTGACTTGACGCTGTCGAAGGTCATCATGCGGTTGACGGTGAACTGGGAGCCATAATCGCGGAGGAATTCCAGGAAGCGGAATTCGTTGAGCCATTCCGCATTGTCGACCAGCAAAGCCCCATCTTCGCCTTCCATGTCGACGAGCCGTTCGACGGATCGCCGTATGGTCGCGATGTTGGCCGCGATCTGGCGTTCTTCCAGCATCGGCCGCGCATCCTTGCGGAAGCTCGGATCGCCGATCTGGCTGGTGCCGCCACCGAGCACGACGATGGGACGATGGCCGAGCTTCTGCAGCCAACGCATGGTCATCAGCGGCATCAGGTGGCCGACATGAAGGCTGGCGGCCGTGGCATCAAACCCGGCGTATGCGGTGATCGGCCCCTGCGACAGGGTCTGGTCGAGTGCCTCGATATCCGTGCACTGATGCACGAGGCCGCGTTCCAGAAGCACTGCAAGTGCTTCCGATTTGAGTTTTGTCGCCGGTTTTCCGGCTTCGATCATATGTCTGGTCATTTTTCGCTTCCTGGTTCCCCCGCCAGGAAGCTCGGGTCTCTAGAAACCAAAAAGCCGCCTGACGCGGCGGCTTTTGAGGTGTCTATGGGGTGAACAAGATCCTACGCAGCCGCCGGTATGTCGGTGACGTAATAAAAATACACGAAGGATGCGCTCATCTTGGTCATGCCATTTTAAATGCGTTAGGCCGGGAAAAGAGTCAAGCCTGTTGTTTCACGATGCAGCGGCGATATCAAATTACCAGACCCGCCGTTTCTCCAGGGCAACACCGCACGTACCACCCTCCCCTCTTGTGGGGAAGATGTCCGTGAAACGGACAGAGGGGTCCGTGAAACGGACAGAGGGGTCCGTAACTCCACATAACAACGTGTGCATTCTACGCCGGACTGATACCCACCTCTACGACAGCCCCAGCTTCCTCTCACCGCGATCCAGGATCACCGGCACGATCAGGTCTTCCTCATCGTCCAGATGGCGCATCAGGCCGGAAATCAGGGTGTCACTGACACCGGCGAAACTGTCGGCTGCGCGGCGGATGGCGTCCCGGTCTTTTGTCTGCAGTTGTCCGAACAGCTTGTTGGCGCTCCTGATCACCGCCTCGATGCGGTGGTGGATCAGCTCATGATCGCCTTCCAGCAGCTCGAATCCATCCACAAGGCGCTTTTCGGCCTCCATGAAGACCGGGAAATAGTGCTGATCCTCGATCATGTGATGGTGATGCAGCTCGCTAAGGAACTGCTGCAGGCGCGGCGCGAACAGGTTGCCAAACCGGTTTACCGGAATCTTTTGTTCGCGAAAGTCAGTCAGGATGGTGTCCAGATCACCGCCGAGCTGACGAAAGCCGTTGTGCCGGGCGAGCCAGAATTCGGTCAAGGGCCCCAGGTTCCGGTGACCCGGCCAGTCTTCGCGCGGATGTTCTTTCAGAAGGAACAGCCATTCCTGCGGAAGTCCGGTCCGTTCGTCCAGGTTGGTGCTGTCGGTCATGGCAATCAGAGTCCGGTCATTAAGAGGTTTTGCCGACCTTATACGCATGTTTTGGCGTGTCATGGGGAAACAGTGTGTTCACTCCCCGGGAACAGATGTCACCGCACAAGCTTGCCCAGCACGTCCCAGAGCGCCTCGGTGTCCCCCGGCTCCAGAAGCCTTGTGAATTCGGCGTCCACCGCTGCCCGGTAACAGGGCCACATGGCCTTCAAAAGCACTTCACCTTCCTGGGTCAGACGTACCGAAACACCCCTGCCGTCTTCCGGGCTCTTCAGCTTTTCGATGTAACCCGCGACCGCCAGGCGGTCGAGCAGACGCGAGACATTGTATTGCGCCAGCAGCATCCGCTTTTCGATTTCAACCGGTCGCAGGGTCCCGTCCTGCGCCCGGCTCAGCTCCAGCAGCACATCGTACCAGCCGAGTGGCGGGAACCCGGCCGCCTTCAGGCGCGCCTCGACCCTTGCCAGAACAGCGCCGCTTGCCCGCTGAAGACGGGCCCAGGCGTCGATGGCAGCAGGCGGTGTTTGCGTGGTGTTGGTCATGAACGAGAGATAGAAAATTTATGCAACTGCATCAATCTTGATTTTTCATGCAACTGCATTCATTTTAATGCAAGTGCATGAAAAGGAGTTTCCCCGGATGCCAGATACCCTCACCCTGATCAGTCATGCGCTTTGCCCTTATGTGCAGCGCGCAGCGATCGTCCTTCATGAAAAGAATGTGCCGTTTGAAAGGGTCACTATCGACCTTGCCGACAAGCCGGACTGGTTCCGTGCGGCCTCCCCACTCGGCAAGGTGCCGCTGCTGAAACTGGACGGCGAGCGCTATCTCTTCGAGTCCGCCCCGATCGTTGAATTTCTGGACGAGACCGAGGGTAGCCGGCTGCATCCGGAAGACCCTGCAGACCGCGCCCGGCACCGGGCCTATATCGAATTTGCCTCGCAGATCCTGAACGGGATCGGTGCGCTCTACAACGCCAGGGACGACACCGGGTTTTACACCGCCAGCGAAGCGCTGCGCGCAAAGTTCCGTCACCTGGAAGGCGAACTCGATCCGGACGGTCCGTTCTTCGCCGGCCCATCCTTTTCGCTGGTCGATGCGGCTTTTGCGCCGGTCTTCCGCTATTTCGATGTCTTTGAGACGTTTGTCGAACTCGGGACGTTTGACACGTTTGACCGGGTCCAGGCCTGGCGCGAGTGCCTCAAGGCAAGATCTTCGGTACAGGATGCGGTCTCCGCGGACTATCCCGCGCTTCTGATCGCCTTTCTGCAAAAGCGAGACAGCTGGATATCCCAGCTGCTGGATTTGCGCAGCCGGGAGAGATCACTCCAGGCTGCACAATAAAAAGCCCTGCAGCGCAGCCGGACAAAGCGTCGGCTGCGCCCGCCTCAGGCGAAGGCTGCCCCGAGTTTACCCAACTCGCCTTTGAGGTCCGTCCATCTGTCCGGTGTGGTTGTCAGCGTCGCCGGTTCCCGGATTTCCACGTCATACCCCCGGTTCAACGCACCCTTTGCGGTCAACTGAACGCAATGACAGGCATCAAGACCGACCAGGACTAGCCGCCCGATCCGCTTTTCCTCAAGCCAGGCTTCGAATTGCGGACTGGAGAAACTGTCACCGATCGATTTCTCGAAGACCGGAGCGTTGCCGACAGCAAGCGTCCGGTCGAGTTTCAAACCGTCTCGCCCCGGTGTGCCGATACCGCCCGCCGACATCTTCATGGCCGCGATCACCGGCCAGTCGCGGAAGACATTCTTGACAAAAGCGACCTGGTGGCCTGCCATCCGATGCGCTTCCACCTGGCGCCCTATTTCGGCAAGCACGGCGTCTCTCTGGCCTGGGTCAAAAGCGTGTTTGCCGACGTTCCTGGTGAAGTCCTCCTGCACGTCGATCACCACCAGAGCCGTGCCTGGCCGCAGTGTCCTGTCGATACTTGCGCCTTTTGTCGGCGTTCCCAGCCGCCGCAGGCAATAGACGATATAGGCAACAACGCCCGCGGTGCAGAGCCCGATCGCAATCCAGATACCGGTCATCCGACCTCTCCTGTTCTTGAAATTATTCCAGTGCCTTGGGCCGGTCCGGGTCGTCCTCGAACGCGGCGAAATGATCTAGCATTGTGCATAGGACCCGCTGGGTGGAGCGCAGATCCTCGTCCGAAAAAAGCTCGCAGACTGTCTCAATTTCATCGGTCTCCCGCGCCCTGATTTCGCCGAACCGGTCGTGTCCGCCTTCGCTCAGCGTGAACAATGGCGATCGCTTGTGCGCCGGATTGGGTCGGCGCTCGACCAGGCCCTGCTCTTCCAGGGCATTTATCAGAAGCTGGATCTGTTGGCGGGCGAGAAACAGGGCCCGCCCGATCTCGGGCACGGCCAAGGGACCTGCCTCCTCCAGCACTTCCATGACCGCACGCATGCCGACGGTCACCTCGGTTCCTTCCAGTTTCGCCTCCACCGCCCGCGCGAGACGGCGGTGAACGGGGCGTATCAGACGGATGATTTCGTAAAGCTCTGCGGACTTTTTCATGGGCACCTCATTTGACAAGTTTTATGTCATTTTGACATTATTGTTGTCAATTTGATTTTTGAGGTTTTGAGGCCACCCGTCACACAGCGAGCCGGAGACTGGCAGGCGGAACGCGCGATCCAGACGAAAACAGGGCTCCGTGCCTTACGGTGGTTTTAGGCCTATACTGCCTTACCCGTTCGCAGACCGGAGCAAACCATGAGCAACCAGGAAAGCGTCCCCCGAAACGGAACATTTGCCGAGCGATACGACAGTGTCATGGTGCCGGTGATCTTTCAGCCCTGGGCACGAGAGTTGCTTCGACGACAACCTCCCCAGCAAGGTGACCGGATCCTGGACCTTGCATGCGGCACCGGAGCGGTGACCCGCGAAATAGCGAGCCATGGAACCGGGTTCGCAAAACTGGCCGGTGTCGACATGAGCGCAGACATGCTGGCCGTTGCGGCCACCAAAGCAGACGAAATCGGGATAAAAGCCGAATGGTTCGAAGCGGACGCCGGCAATCTGCCTTTCCCGGACGCCAACTTTGACCTGGCTTACTGCCAGCAGGCCCTGCAGTTTTTCCCGGATCGTGTTGCAGCCCTGCGCGAACTTCATCGTGTTCTGGCACGCGGCGGCCGCGTCGCCTTCTGCGTTTCCCGCGGCCTATCCGAGAACCCCTTGCTGATGGCGCAGGCAACCGCATTGGAAAAACACGTCGGCGCAGAGGCTGGAGCAGCCGTTCGTGCGATCTGCCAGCTCTCCGACCCTGAAGAAATCCGGGCGAATTTTGAAGCTGCCGGGTTTCAGGATATCCGGCTGGAGACGGTGTCGCTCACGCTGCATCACCCGGATGGCCGTGCTTACGCCGAAGGGGCCATGGGCGGCATGCATACCGGAGACAAGCTGTCCCGCCTTTCCGAGGAAGAAAGAAACGCCTGCTTCAATGATTTCCTGACAGCAGTCGGCAGCTGTTTTGACGGGAAAGCCATCCGCTTTCCTCACGTCTCCAACGTGGTGACTGCACACACCTGAATGCCGGGAAACAAAAACCCCGGCCGAAGCCGGGGTTTTCAAGCTTTTACAGATCGTCCGGGACATTACTCCGCGGCGGCCGGGGTTACTTCAGCCGGAGCCGGTTCGGTCCATTTCAGGACCGGCTTGCGGGCGGCGCCCGTTTCGTCCAGACGGCGGCGCGGAGCGAGATACGGCGCGCCGGAGAAACGTTCCGTTTCGCCGCGCTTGGCACTCATGACGAGGTCGCGCATGGTGGCGACGAAGAGGTCCAGTGCAGCCCGGCTTTCCGACTCCGTCGGCTCGATCAGCATCGCGCCATGAACGACCAGCGGGAAATACATGGTCATCGGATGATAGCCTTCGTCGATCATCGCCTTGGCGAAGTCGAGCGTGGTGACACCGGTATCCTTCAGGAAGCTGTCGTCGAACAGCACTTCGTGCATGCAAGGACGCTCGCCAAAAGGCAGGCTCATCAGGTCCTGCAGGCCGACGCGGACATAGTTCGCGTTCAGCACCGCATCTTCCGACGCTTGCCGCAGGCCGTCGGACCCGTGGCTCATCATGTAGGACAGAGCCCGCACGTACATGCCCATCTGGCCGTGGAAGGCGGTCATGCGGCCGAAGGGCTGCTCACCGTCTTTGGTGCCAGCTTCGGTTTCGACCAGCTCAAGGCCCTTGTCCGTCTTGCGGATGAACGGCAGCGGCGCAAAGGGTGCCAGACGCTCGGACAGGACCACAGGACCGGAACCCGGACCACCACCGCCATGGGGCGTGGAAAAGGTCTTGTGCAGGTTGATGTGCATGGCGTCGACACCAAGATCCCCCGGCCGGGCCTTGCCCACGATGGCGTTGAAGTTGGCGCCATCGCAGTAGAAATAGGCGTCCGCCTTGTGGATCAGGTCG
Source organism: Roseibium sp. LAB1 (assembly GCF_054658235.1). Taxonomy (NCBI): domain Bacteria; kingdom Pseudomonadati; phylum Pseudomonadota; class Alphaproteobacteria; order Hyphomicrobiales; family Stappiaceae; genus Roseibium; species Roseibium sp. LAB1. Next base: position 1,020,068 of record NZ_BAAGIB010000002.1, read on the forward strand.
GCAATCTGCTTCACTTCCCGTTCGAACAGCCCGCAGGTGTTCGGGTTGGTCAGCATGATGCCGGCAATATTGCCCTCGTGCTCGGCAATGGTCTTCTTCAAGGCATCCAGATCGACGGTCCCGTCGTCCTTGGCATCGATATTGACCACCTTGTAGCCGAGCAGCGCTGCCGTTGCCGGGTTGGTGCCGTGGGCACTTTCCGGCACCAGCACGATCTTCGGATCGCGACCGGCCGCCGTATGGGCCGCCTTGATCGCCATCATGCCGCACAGTTCGCCGTGGGCACCCGCCTTCGGGCTCATCGCGACGGCAGAGGTGTTGGTGGAGACCATCAGCCAGTGAGCAAGCGCATCGATCAGTTCCAGCGCACCGGGCACGGAGGAGACCGGCTGCAGAGGATGGATGTCTGCGAACCCAGGCAGACGGGCCATCTTCTCGTTGAGACGCGGATTGTGCTTCATGGTGCACGACCCGAGCGGATAGAGACCGCTGTCGATGGCGTAGTTGTTCCGCGACAGGCGCACGTAGTGGCGCATCGCTTCCGGTTCGGCGAGGCCAGGCAGGCCAATCTCGGCCTTGCGCTCGAAGCCGCCAAGCTCGAAGTCGGCGCCTTCATCCTCGTCGAGGTCGACACCGGTGGTTTCCAGCGAGCCGAATTCGAAGATCAGCGGCTCTTCCATGTCGAGACCGCGGTTGCCGGTGAAGGTCTTCGGACGGAAGGTTTCTCCAGCTTCACCCGCTGCGGTCGGGCGACCTTGCGTGTTCATGCTCATGCCAGCACCTCCTTCAGCGCGTCCGCAAAGGCCGCGCGGTCTTCATCCGTGTTGACTTCGGTCGATGCGACGACCAGCAGGTTCGCGAGATCCTTGTTGCCCGGTTCCAGACGCGAAACCGGCAGGCCTGCGAGAACGCCGCGTTCTGCCAATTGTTCGACTACATCCTCGGCCACTTTCGGCAGGGCAATGGTGAACTCGTTGAAATAGGCCGAGTTCAGAACCTCGACGCCATGCACACCGGCAAGAAGCTTCTTCAGCTTCACCGCATTGCCGTGGTTGATGCGGGCCAGCCTGGTCAACCCCGCCTGCCCCAGCAGGGACATGTGAATGGTGAAGGCAAGACAGCAAAGCCCCGAGTTGGTGCAAATGTTCGACGTTGCCTTGTCGCGGCGGATATGCTGCTCGCGGGTCGACAGCGTCAGCACGAAGCCACGCTTGCCTTCCGCATCTACCGTCTCGCCGCAGAGCCGGCCCGGCATCTGGCGGACGTATTGCTGACGGGTGGCGAAGAGGCCGACATAAGGGCCGCCGAAATTGAGGCCGTTGCCGATGGACTGACCTTCGCCAACCACGATATCAGCACCTTGCGTTCCCGGAGGCTCGATCAGGCCGAGTGAGACCACTTCGGTAAAGACCGCAATCAGCAGCGCCTTGTGCTGATGCGCCTTTTCGGCAATCGGCTTCAGGTCGATAAGCTGGCCATAGAACGACGGCGACTGGACGACGACGCAGGACGTCTCGTCATCGATCTGGGACAGGATGTCTTCCGTGCCCGTCGGGTCGGCCGGCAGACTGACGACGCGGTCGCCAGCCATGTTCGACAGGCCCTCGACGACCGCACGGTATTGCGGATGCAATCCACCGGAGAGCACCGCCTTGTTTCGCTTGGTCACCCGGTGCGCCATCAGCACGGCTTCGCCGGTGCCGGTGGAGCCGTCATACATGGAGGCGTTGGCGACATCCATGGCCGTGAGGCGTGCAACCTGGGACTGGAATTCAAACAGATACTGCAGCGTACCCTGCGTGATTTCCGGCTGATAGGGCGTGTAGGAGGTCAGGAACTCCGAACGCTGGATCAGGTGATCGACCGTTGCCGGCACGTGATGCTTGTAGGCACCGGCGCCAACGAAGAACGGTACCGAACCGGCAGCCGTATTCCTGGAGGCCATGGCGGAGAGTTTGCGTTCCACTTCCATTTCGCTGGCGCGTTTGGGAAGGTCCAGCAGGCCCTTCATACGGACGTCTTCGGGAATATCCGCAAAGAGGTCGTCAACAGAATTGACGCCGATCCGCGCGAGCATGTCGCTGCGGTCGGTATCGGTCAAAGGCAGGTAGCGCATCAGGCAGCTCCCAAGGGTTTGATCAAAAATCGGACCGGCATCATCCACGTTCTCATTTCACCATCCCCCGGGGGACGGAGTGAGGCCCGGAACCCGAAGCCTGCAAGCTCTCGAATACGGGCTTCCCGATCCCGGTTTGGCGCGATGGCACCGTCCGGGAGGTCGGAAGAGAGGATTTGTTACCATCCAGAACATGGAATCGGCCCCGACACGGTGCGGCCGATTCCGGGAAGTCACGGTGCGACGAGACGGAGCGGCTCGGGCTCCACCACGATTTCACACTTCACGGAGTTGGCGATGAAACAGACGTCATGCGCCTTTTCATGCAGATCTGTCAGCCAGGTCGGGTCCGGATCTTCCGCCGCAACCAATGAGATTGCGGGCCGCAGCACCACTTTCGTGATGGCCATCCTGCCCCGTGCCACACGGCTCATTTCGCCCTGGGCACGGTCGCTGTAGCTGGCGACAACGAAGTTTGCCCGCCGTGCAAGGTCCAGAAAGGACATCATGTGGCAGGACGAGATAGCTGCGACGAAGGCCTCTTCCGGATCGACGGCGGCTTCGATGGAATATGGCAGGGGTACCACCGTGGGCGATGCGCTTGCCGGGATCTCCAGACCGCCGTCAAAACGCCAGATATGCCCTCTGGAATAGGCGTTAGCGGCGTAGTCACCGTCGCAAGCCCATTCCACCTGTGCCGTGTAGTAGTGCCCCGCCATGAATTACAAAGTCCCCACGTATGCCTTGTAGGCTGCCTCGTCCATGAGGTCGGACAGCTGATCCGCGTTGCCGACAGTCATCTTGATGAACCAGGCAGCGCCTTCGGGATCTTCGTTGACCTTGGCCGGTTCGTCCACCAGCGCATCATTTGCCTCGACAACTTCGCCGTCGATCGGTGCGTAGACTTCACTGGCGGCCTTGACGGATTCCACAACGGCGGCTTCGTCGCCCTGGGACAGCGCCTTTCCGGCTTCCGGCAATTCGACATAAACGACGTCGCCGAGCTGCTCCTGTGCGTAGGAGGTGATGCCGATGGTGGCATTACCGCCGTCTACAGCGATCCACTCGTGGTCCTTGGAGTAATAGGTGGTCATGTTGTGCGTCCGTTATCTGGAAAGATTTATGCTTTGGGTTTGCGGTAATAGCGGTTCGGAACAAACGGCATGTCCGCAACGGTGGCGGGCAGGCGCTTGCCTCTGACGATCAATTCAAGCGGCGTGCCAGTTTCGGAATGCTCCGCCGGGACATAGCCCATGGCAATCGGGGCGCCCACGGTCGGCGCGAAGCCGCCGGATGTCACGGTGCCGATCACCGGCCCGTCTGGCAGCGCTATCTCGGCCCCTTCGCGCGCGGGTGCCTTGCCATCAAGGCGCAGACCGACGCGGACACGACCCGGTCCGTTTTCGAGTTCACCCTGAATGCGTTCGGCACCCGGAAAACCACCTTCTTCGCGGCGTCGTTTCTGCATGCAGAAGGTAATGGCGCCTTCAACGGGAGACGTCATCTCGTCAATGTCATGGCCATAAAGGCAGAGACCTGCCTCGAGGCGCAGGCTGTCGCGGGCCCCAAGGCCAATCGCCCCGACCCTGTCGTCAGCCAGCAGCGCACGGGCAATTGCTTCGGCAGCTCCGGCAGGTACGGACATCTCGACGCCATCCTCGCCGGTATAGCCGGCACGGGCGACGTGGCAGTCTATCCCGTCGAACTCCATCGGCGCGGCGGCCATGAAGCCGAGGTCTGCGGCCTGCGGCGCGTGAGCTGCGACAGCAGCCACGGCTTCCGGCCCCTGAACCGCAATCAGTGCACGATCCTCGATCACTTCAAGGGTCACGTTTTCAGGCAATCTGTCGCGGAAATGTGCGTAGTCGACATCCTTGCGGGAGGCATTGACCACCAGCATCAGCTTTCCGTCTTCAGCTTCGGAAAGCGGCCGGGTGACCATCAGATCGTCGATGATGCCACCTTCGTCATTGAGCAGCACCGTGTAGCGCTGGCGGCCGTGGCCAAGCTCGACGAAATTGGACGGGGTCAGCGTTTCCAGCGCCCGGGCAGTGGTTTCGTGATCGGGACCGATCAACACTGCCTGGCCCATGTGGGAAACATCAAAAAGGCCGGCCTTCGTGCGTGTCTGCTGGTGCTCGGCCATGATGCCGGCCTTGTACTGCACGGGCATGGAGTAACCCGCAAAGGGCACCATGCGTGCACCCAGTTCCACATGAAGGTCGTGTAGAGGCGTTTGTTTCAGATCGGCATCTGCAACGGTTTCCGCCATGAACGGTCCTCGTATTCGGGGTTGCGCAGTCCCGAACCGGCCCGAGCGGGTCCTGATCCGTCTGCACCCCCTCTGTCCGAGTACCTGAGAGATTTCCCGTCCGGCACCCGTGGTGCCTTCCGGTTACTCCTTCGGTGAGCAGTCCACAAACCCAATTGCGGAGCACTGCTTTCCAGAGCGTTGCAGTTCATGCGGTCCTTCTGCCTGAGAGTTTCCGGGGCGGTTGCTCCTTCGGCGCCAGGATCCTTTCACCCGGCCTCTCCCGCACAAACATTGACGTGTTTCCACGCCAACCGGGGGACGACCCCGATTGGGGCGGGATTGTGCGAGGCAGACATAGTCTTGTCAATATGCGACATGCTGCCCCGGCAATTTTGCCAGTGCACAATTTAAGTCACCGTCGTCATGACGGCGCACAAGTCGCGGCCGGCCGGTTTCAGTTTTCCCGGCTGGGCGACATTCCAGAATCTGAATTCAGTTCGCTACGGGCGTGAAGCGCCCAGCCTTACCGGCGTCGGCCTTCGTCGAAGCCGAAGACGACCTTGGCGTCCGCACCAGCCGGGATCGTGAATTTCTCTTCGATCAACGTCCAGGTTTCGCTGGGAGAATCGGCTCCGAGCGTCACCGGGATCTTCAGCACCTCGGAGCTGAGCGGCTTGGCGCCGCTGCCACCGGGAACGATAGCGACACGCATCGGCAGAACCACTTCACCACCTTTCCAGGCCGGACCGGAGGTGACGTCGCCAGACAGGCCAAGCTTCATGCGGCGGCTTCCGTCGGGTTGCTGCGTACAGGTGTTGGCCCAGTCCTTGACGGTTGCCTGATAAAGCAGTCCCTGAGGGTCATTATCCTTGCCCCGGACGTACTTGCGGATCAGATAGGTGTTGGATTGAAGCTGCAGGGCAGGACAGGGAACGGGTGGAGCGAAAGTTTCAGGAGAAATCTCGATCGGCTGCTGACCGCCTGAAATGACCTTGCCCGCAACACCATCAGCGGCACTCATACACCCCGCCAAAGCCGCGGCGGACAGGCCCACGGCCAGAACTGTCTTCAGGGTCTTGCCGGAGACGGCGGGAATCGCACTGATCATCTTCATTCCATAAAATGCAACATTTGTCGGCGGAGCTTCATAGCAGGAGAAGAATTGCTTGGCGAGGCTTGTCAAACGCAAACCTTCAAGCAGCTCATTGTGGCTGAATTGGTTCAGCTTGCCGCACATCCCTTGACACAGCGTGGCTGCAAGCCCTTATTGCGCGCAGAAACGTTCCTCGAAAGAGCATGATGACCGAGAGCAGACAGGAAAAAACACCGCTTGCCATCCACCTGTGCGCGCCACGCGGATTTTGCGCCGGTGTCGACCGCGCCATCCAGATCGTGGAACTCGCCCTGGAAAAATACGGCAGTCCGGTCTACGTCCGTCACGAAATCGTGCACAACAAGTTCGTGGTTGACGGGCTGAAGGCGAAGGGCGCCGTCTTCGTGGAAGAGCTGGAAGAAATTCCGCAAGGACACACTGACAGGCCGGTCATCTTCTCGGCCCACGGCGTACCGAAATCCGTCCCGGAAGATGCCCAGACACGCAAGATGTTCTATCTCGATGCCACCTGTCCGCTGGTCTCGAAAGTCCACAAGGAAGCCGAAATCCATTTCCGGAGGGACCGCGAGATCCTGCTCATCGGCCATGCGGGCCATCCCGAGGTGATCGGCACCATGGGCCAGCTGCCCGAAGGCACCGTCAGCCTGATCGAGACGGTAGACGACGCCCGCGCGTTCACGCCGAAGACCGACCGGCCCCTTGCCTATATCACCCAGACCACCTTGTCGGTGGACGACACCGCCGGGATCGTCGAAGTGCTGCAGGCGCGGTTCCCGCAGATTGTCGCCCCGCACAAGGAGGACATCTGCTACGCCACGACCAACAGACAGGAAGCGGTCAAGCAGGTGGCACCAAGGGTCGACGCGATGATCGTTGTCGGAGCACCGAATTCTTCCAACTCGCAGCGTCTGCGCGAAGTTGCGGAACGGGCCGGCTGCAAGACGGCGGTCCTGATCCAGCGTGCAAGCGACATTGACTGGCGGGATTTCGAAGGCATTGCCTCATTGGGTCTGACAGCAGGTGCATCGGCCCCCGAAACTCTTGTAGAGGAAATCATCGCGGCGTTCGCCGAGCGCTTCGACGTCAAGGTCGAGACGGTTCGCACCGCCGAAGAAACGATTTCCTTCAACCTGCCGCGGGAGCTGCGTGACATGATCGCCGCCTCCCAGGCCGCTGCCGGATAACCCCATGGCTGTTTACACCGAAGTGACCGATGAAGAGCTCAACGACTTCATCGGCAGCTATGATGTCGGGCGTCTGTTGTCCTTCAAGGGCATCGCCGAAGGCGTCGAGAACAGCAACTTCCTGGTCCACACCGACAAGGCGTCTTATATCCTCACGCTTTACGAAAAGCGTGTGAACCCGGACGATCTGCCGTATTTCCTGAACCTTTTGCAGCATCTGGCGGCAAAGGGTCTTTCCTGCCCGACGCCGGTTCCCTCCAGGGACGGCAATCTGCTGGGCACGCTTGCGGGCAGGCCGGCCGCTCTGGTTACCTTCCTGGACGGCATGTGGGTCAAACGGCCCAGAGTGGATCATTGCGCCGAGTTGGGGCGGGCGATGGCCGAGTTGCATCTGGACGGTGCCGATTATGACGGGTACCGCAAGAATGCGCTCGACGTCAGCGGCTGGCGGCCACTGTTCGACCAATGCGGAGCGCGCAGCGACACGGTTCATCCGGGCCTAGGCAGCGAGATCGCCAGCGAACTCGATCACCTTGAAAAGGTCTGGCCCAGGGAACTTCCGAGCGGGGTGATCCATGCGGACCTCTTTCCGGACAACGTGTTCTTTCTCGGTAACGAGCTTTCCGGCCTGATCGATTTCTACTTCGCCTGCAATGATGCCTTCGCCTATGACATTGCCATCTGTCTGAACGCCTGGTGCTTCGAACTGGACATGTCGTTCAACGTCACCAAGGCGAAGGCCCTGCTGAAGGGCTACACCGCCGTACGGCCGTTGAGCGAGGCCGAGTATGATGCTCTTCCGACCCTTTGCCGCGGCGCGGCCCTGCGCTTCCTGCTGACGCGGCTTTACGACTGGCTGAGCGTGCCGGAAGGTGCGCTGGTCACGCCGAAGGATCCGCTGGAGTATCTGAAGAAACTGCGGTTTCACCAGAGTGTCGCCACCACGCAGGCATACGGGCTGGAGCGATGACGGACAGCAACCGGGTCACGATCTATACGGACGGAGCCTGTTCGGGCAATCCCGGCCCTGGCGGTTGGGGGGTGATCCTGCGGTTCGGGGAGCATGAGAAAGAGCTCTGCGGCGGCGAGGAGGAAACCACCAACAACCGGATGGAGCTGATGGCCGCCATCGAGGCGCTGAATGCCCTCAAGCGTCCTTGCGCGGTCGACCTCTATACCGACAGCACCTATGTGCGCAGCGGCATCAAGGAATGGATGTACGGCTGGAAGCGCAAGAATTGGCGCACGGCCGCTAACAAACCGGTGAAGAACGCCGATCTTTGGCAAGCCCTTGACGCCGCGAGGGAACGCCATGACGTCACCTGGCACTGGGTCAAAGGCCATGCCGGTCATCCGGACAATGAACGTGCGGACGAACTGGCGCGTGGCGGAATGGCCCCGTATAAGAACGGCGAAAAAACGAATCCTGTCTGATGTGCAGAGGATTTTGAGTGAGACGTTTCTGGTGGTCCGGCGCAGCGGCAGTGCGCACAATGGTTCCGGATATGGCCGGAAAGGTGCTGATCGTTGCCAACCCGACCTCGGGTGGCTACAGCGCCGAGTTTCTGGATGACGTACGCAATCGCCTGGAAGATCTCGGCTGCAAGACCGAGATCCGGCTGACCCGTCATGCCGGTGAGATCGGCGACATCTGCGCAGATCCCTCGCTGCCCATTCAGACGCTTGTGGTCGCAGGCGGCGACGGCTCCGTCAACGAGGCGCTGACCGGATTTCAGAACCACCCTGCCCCACCACAACTGGGTATCATTCCCTTTGGTACTGCCAACGTGCTGGCGCTGGAACTCGGCCTGCCGCGCAATGCAAAAGCAATTGCCGAGCTCATCCGACGCGGCAAGACCAGGCAACTCCATTACGGCCTCGCCAACGGCAGGCCCTTTGTACTGATGGCTTCTGCCGGCTTCGATGCCGAAGTCGTCCACGCGGTACCGCTGTCCCTGAAGCGGCGTCTCGGCAAGCTCGCCTATGTCATCACTGCGCTGCGAACCGGCTTCAAGCGCAAGAGCGCCTCGCTGAAAGTGATTCTGGACGGCGAAGAGCTGACCGGCAAGCTCGCCGTTGCCAGCAATGCCCGCCACTATGGCGGCCCCTTTGTCATCTGCCCCGGCGGTGCGACAGATCCTGGCCTGCATATGCTGGTTCTGGAAAGAGACGATCCCTGGTCGTCCTTCTGCTATGGCGTTGCCTTGCTGATGGGCCGCATCCACAAGGCCAAGGGTGCTCTTGTGCGCCCGTTCACGTCCGCTTCCATTCTGGCCACAGGCGCCGTCGCGGCGCAGGTGGACGGCGATCCGTTTGGCGCGACGCCTCTGGAAATCAGGCAGACGGACAAGACAGTCCCCATCCTGGCACCTTGACGCGGTAACCGCGCGGCAACCGTGCCCTCGCCTTCCGAACCCCACCGTACCAAACCAACTCCGCCGTCATTGCAGGACTTGACCCAGCAATTCCATCCCGTGACCTCGCCGAAGCCTCAGCCGAAGGAGAACCAACGGCATGGATGCCATGGTCCAGCCATGGCATGACGGAGTGGGTGGAAAGGTCAGCGGGTCAACATGCTCTTAGCAAGTGGTCGCAGAGACAGAAGAGCGCGAGCGAGTGGAAGCGAATGCTCTGCTTTCCCCTTCCAGATCCCAGCCCTGCCAATTCTCTCGTCATTGCAGGGCTCGACCCTGCAATCCATCCCGTGACCGCCGCTTGCCCGAGGCCTGAGCCAATGGAGAGCCAATGGACATCACGGAGTGAGTGAAATGCAGGTTCGCTCGCAACCGTTCCGGAAGGCACTATTACCCGGAGTACCAGACGCCGGCGAACATCAAGCCGTTTCCGCCTGCGCCGGCATCTTGCGCAGGATCTTGGTGGCTTCCGCTGCAGTAACAGCCTCGCCGAAGAAAAAGCCTTGAGCGTATTCGCAGCCGAGCTGATACAGCTCCAGCGCGTCGTTCTCGCTCTCCGCTCCCTCGGCAACGACAGACATGCCGAGATCATGTCCCATGGCGACGATTGTCCTGAGCAGGACCGGCCGCGCGGAAGAACCGTTCGGTTTCACGAAGGACTGGTCGATCTTGATCGTGTCGAACGGGAAGCGCTGCAGATAGGACAGCGAGGAGTGACCGGTGCCGAAGTCGTCCAGAGACAGGCCTGCCCCCAATCCGCGAAGACGCTCAAGCACCTTGGCGGAATATTCCGGGTTGGACATGACCAGCGATTCCGTCAGTTCCAGTTTCAGGGTACCCGGCGTCAGCGAGGTTCGCGACAGGACCGCCTTCACATCGTTGATGAGATCCTGCTTGAGCAACTGACGGGACGACAGGTTGACCGAAGCAAACAACGGCTGCTGCATCGGGAACTCGCGTTGCCAGAACGCCAGTTGTTGTGCGCCCTTGTCGAGCATGTAGATGCCCAGTTCGTTGATGAGGCCGGACTGTTCGGCAACGGGAATGAACTCCGACGGCGAAATCTTGCCGCGCTTGGCGTGGTTCCAGCGTGCAAGCACTTCGAAGCCGGCCACTGCCTGGTCTTCGAGCCGGATAATAGGCTGGAAGTAGACACCGAGCGTTTCTTTCTTGATCGCTTCGCGCAGGTCGGCTTCCAGATCAACGATGTTCTTGTCGAGCGGACGCAGGATCGGACGGAACACTTCCTGGCGATCGCCTCCCAGACGCTTGGCGTGGTTGAGCGCGATCTCCGCATTGGTGACCATGTCTTCAACCGCTTGCTTGCCGCCTTCGAAGAAGGCAATGCCGACAGAGCAGGTCAGGAAGATTTCCCGGTCACCGAAGGTGATCGGAGCGCGAACGGCCTTGCGCAGCGAATCTGCCAGCGCAACGATCCGGTCCGGCTCCTGTTCGGAGAGCAGAACCAGGCCATACTGGTCACCGGAAAGACGGCCGAGCGTGTCCTGCTGGCCGATCAGGCGGCCGAGACGGCGGGCAACCGTCAAAAGGATACTGTCGCCAGCTGACAGGCCGATGCTGTCGTTGACCTGCTTGAAGCGGTCCAGGTTGAGCACAAGAAGGGTCGGCTTGGAGGTTTCCTCGGCCCGGGACCGGATGACGCTGGTGCGCAACCGGTCGACGAACAGTTCCCGGTTCGGCAGGCCCGTGAGATTGTCATGGACGGCATCGTGCAGGAGACGTTCCTCTGCGGTGCGCTCCTCTGTCACGTCCAGCAGCGTGCCCACGCAGCGGATGACCTCGCCGTCCGAGCCGATGATCGGCCGGGCCCGCAACCGGAACCAGCGGAAATGTCCGTCTTCGGAACGCAGCCGGAAAGTTTGCGTTACCTTGCCGCGGCGCTGGTCGATGACCGCGTCCAGCGTTGCCCGGAACCGGTCACGGTCCTGAGGGTGCAGGATGTCCAGCCAGTCGCGCGCGGGCCCCTCCAGGGTGCCGCGCTTCAGATTGAGCAGGTCTTCAACCTCGTTGCCCGTGTAAATGCGGTCGCGGTCGATGTCCCAGTCCCAGATGATGTCACCGGCTCCGGTCAGCGCCAGGGCCTTGCGTTCGACATCGGAGATAAGCCCCTGCGCAATGGCCCCGCCCGCAAAAGCGTGCTGCATCACAGTGAAGCCGATCAGCAGAACGATCAGGACGAGACCTCCGCCAAGGGCGGGCTGCACGATGTCGTTCGACAGATATCCGGTCACGGTCATGGCCGCACCAACCAGCCATGCCATCAGCAGGCACCAGGTCGGGATCAGCAGAATGGCACGATCGTAATGCTGGAAGGCGAGCACGGCGATGGTGACAAAGCCGAGTAGGCCGATGACGGCGAGCGCCAGACGGGCGATGCCGGCCGCAATCGACGGGTCCCAGACCGCAACGCCCAGCAGACCCAGGATCAGGATCAGAGTCGTCAGCGCCAGGTGTGAATAGTGAATGTTCCAGCGATTGAGATTGAGATAGGCGTAGAGGAAGATGATCAGGCTGGCCGCAAGCATGACCTCGGCGCAGGCGCGCGCCAACTGGCTGCCGCCGCCTTCCAGCTTGAACACCATGCCCCAGAAGCCGAAATCGATGCACAGATAGGCGAGAACCGACCAGGCGAGTGCTGCCGTGGCCGGGAACATGACCGTGCCCTTGACCACGAAAAGGATTGTCAGGAACAGGGCGAGCAGGCCGGAGATGCCCAGAATGATGCCGCGATAGAGCGTGTAAGCGTTGACGGTTTCCTCGTAGACGTCCGGTTCCCAGATCCGGATTTCCGGCAGGTTCGGCGTCGTCATTTCCGCCACGAAAGTTACGATGGAGCCCGGATCGAGCGTGACCAGGAAGACATCTGCCTCGAGACTTTTCTGACGCTCGGGTGCAATGCCCTGGCTCGGCGTGATCGCCAGGATGCGCGAGGAACCGAGGTCCGGCCAGAACAGGTCGGATCCGACCAGCTTGTAATTGGGCGCGACGATCAGCCGGTCGATCTGGTCATCACTGGTGTTGGCCAGCGCGAAGACCGCCCAATTGGTGTTGGTGCCGTCGCGGGACGGCACCTCGATACGCCGCACGATGCCGTCCGCACCCGGTGCGGTCGAGACCTGAAGCCGGGTCCCGGCCTCGCGATGCAGGTCGACGGAATTGGTGATATCCAGCGCTTCGACATCGATCGGAACAGGGATCGGCTCCAGCGCCTGCGCAGGCAGGGTTGCAAGCAACGTTGCAAACAACGTCAGAGCAATGACAAGGTTTCTGATCACGCTTCTTATCGGATCCGGTATCACAATCGACATGGGGCGAAGAAGTACCGGGTTGTGGCGCATGTCACAAGAATTCTTTCAAGATTCCCTCGACGCTCGGTGCCACCTTTTCAGGTCGCGACGCATGGTCTTCCGCCAAACAGGCAAACAGCAGATGATCCTGCCAGGTCCCGTTAATTAACAGATAGTTGCGTGCGTAGCCTTCCCGGTGGAACCCGGCATTTTCGAGCAGACGTATGGACGGCATGTTCGTTGGCAGACATGCCGCTTCAATTCGATGAAGGTTCAACACGTCGAAACAAAACGGCAAGATCATGGCGACGGCCGAGGACATGTGTCCTTTTCCCGCGTGCCGTTCTCCCATCCAGTAGCCAAGTGTCGCAGTCTGGCTGACACCCCTGCGGATATTGCTGAGGGTCAGGCCACCGAGGATCTCGTTGGTGCGCGCACGAAACAGAAGGAAGGACAGGCTGCGGCCCTCCTTGCGATCCTTCGAATAGCGGCGCAAGCGACGGCGAAAGCCGGTCCGCGTCAGGTCGTCGGATGGCCAAAGCGGCTCCCAGGGCTTCAGGAAGGCCCGGCTTTCGCCGCGCAATTCCGCCCACGGCTTGAAGTCGTACATGATCGGCGGGCGAAGATAATAACCGCCGGCTTCAATCAGGAGTTCGGCGTCAGGTGATGCTCCCGGCCGTAACAGCGCCATGCCCCACTCTCCGCCTTGTTCTGTCCAGCCTACATGGACGCGGCCCGCAGGACCGGGCTTTGCTGAAGCCGTCCTGCGAGTTCGTCCGCAGTCATGATACCGTCGACCGGCCCGATCGCGGTCAGGGTCGGCACCGTGCCCACGAAGGTTTCGTGGGCGACCCTGCGGATGTCGGCTGCGGTCACGGCTTCAATCTTGGAGGAAATCTCGTCAGGATCGAGCACGCGGTTGTGCACGAGGATCTGACGGGCAATCTGTCCGGCGCGTGCGGCAGGGCTTTCCAGCGCCATCATAAGGCCGGCGCGTATCTGGGCCCTGGAGCGGGCGACTTCGTCGTCGGAGATCGTCTGCGTGGCAGCGATCAGCTCATCGACGATCATCGGCATCAGCGCAGCCAGATCTTCCTGGCTGGTGGCCGCATGCAGACCGAACAGTCCGGTATCGGAGAACGCCCAGTGGAAGCTGTAAATGGCGTAGCACAGGCCATGTTTCTCGCGGATTTCCTGGAACAGGCGCGATGACATGCCCCCGCCCAGAACAGACGCCAATATCTGGATGGCGTAATAGTCCTTGGATTTGTAAGGCCGGCCTTCGAACCCGATCAGAACCTGTGCTTCCATCAGCTCTTTCGGGCGAAGGGTTTCCCCACCCCGGTAGCGCGCTTCGGACTCCGGTGCTGCCGGTTCGGAATTGAACCCGCCGAATTTTTCGCGGGCCAGAGCGACAAGTTCGTCGTGATCGACAGCTCCGGCGGCCGCCAGAACCATGTCCGGTGCCCGATAACGGTCGGCGAGATAGGCATTCAGCGCATCCCGGTTGAACCCCTGGACCGTTTCCGGCGTCCCGAGGATCGGCCGGCCGATGGCTTGCTCCGGCCAGGCGGTTTCCTGGAACAGATCGAAAGCCTGATCGTCGGGAGAGTCGTTGGCGGCGCCGATTTCCTGAAGGATCACATGCTGTTCGCGGGTCAGCTCCTGAGCGTCGAAAGTCGAGTTTTGCAGGATGTCGGCCAGAATATCGACTGCAAGCGGTGTGTCCTCGGCCAGGATCCGGGCATAGTAGTTGGTGTGCTCGATACTGGTGGAGGCATTCAGCTCGCCGCCGACCGCCTCGATCTCCTCGGCAATGCCGCGGGCTGTGCGGGTCTTGGTTCCCTTGAAGGCCATATGCTCCAGAAGATGGGTTATCCCATTCTGATGCACGGCTTCCGCCCGCGACCCGGTTCGCACCCACACGCCAAGAGCGGCGGTTTTCAGATGAGACATCTGGTCGGTGACGACCGTCATCCCGTTATCGAGGATTGTTGTTTGTACTTTCATATGCTCACACCCCAGCAGTAACGGCCCGGGCGTGATCTTCGATGTATCGTTCCACCACGCCCTGTTCCGCCGCCAGTACCTGCTGGCGCTCCTCCGCAGTCATCATGTCCTTCAGGTTTTCCGGCAACTCCGGCCGGTTTCCTGAAGCCCTTTCCACCGCATCCGGGAATTTTGCCGGATGCGCCGTGCCCAATACCACCATCGGTGTCTCACCGTTATCGTGGACTTTCGCCACATGGACGCCGATTGCCGTGTGCGGGTCCAGAAGATAGCCCGCCTCGTTCCACAGTTCCGCGATGGTCTCTGCCGTTTCGTTCTCGTCGCAGCGGCCTGCGCCGAAAACCGCACGCATGGCGCGGAGCGGCCCTTCCTCAATCTCGAAGCTGCCGGACTGGCTCAACTGGTTCATCATGCGCCGAACGGCTGCGCCATCGCGTCCGCAGACCTCGGCCAGAAGCCGTTCGAAATTGGAAGACACCTGAATGTCCATGGACGGAGAAATGGTTGGCGTCACGCCGCGCTTTTCATAACGCCCGGTTTTGAGCGTACGCGCCAGGATATCGTTGACATTGGTCGCCACCACCAGCTTTTCGACGGGCAATCCCATCTGCATGGCGGCATAGCCGGCGAAGATATCGCCGAAGTTGCCAGTCGGCACGGTGAAGGAAATCTTGCGATGCGGCGCGCCAAGGGCAGCGCCAGCAACGAAGTAGTAGACGATCTGCGCCAGAATCCGTGCCCAGTTGATCGAGTTGACGCCGGACAGGGCGACCCTGTCACGGAAGGAGAAATGGTTGAACATGCCTTTGACGATGGCCTGGCAATCGTCAAAGTCGCCGTCAAGGGCCAGGGCATGAACGTTCTTTTCCGCCGGCGTCGTCATCTGGCGGCGCTGCACGCTGGAGACGCGCCCGTCGGGGAAGAGGATGAAGATATCGGTGCGCTCGCGCCCCCGGAATGCCTCGATGGCTGCACCACCGGTGTCTCCGGACGTCGCGCCGACGATTGTCGCGCGCAGGCCGCGTTCGGCCAGGACATAGTCCATCATCCGGCCAAGGAGCTGCATCGCAACATCCTTGAATGCCAGCGTCGGCCCGTGAAAGAGTTCGAGGATGAATGTGTTCGGTGCCGTCTGAACAAGTGGCGTCACGGCAGGGTGGCGGAAGCCGTCATAGGCTTCTTCGATCATCGCCTTCAGATCGTCTTCGGGAATTGCACCGGCAACGAAGGGCGAAATGACCTGAAAGGCAACGTCCTGATAGGGTTTACCGGCGAAGGATGCGATGGTATCGGCATCAAATTGCGGCCAGGTTTCGGGTAGATAAAGTCCGCCGTCGCGCGCGAGTCCCTGGAGCAGGACATCGGAAAATTCCAGAACTGGTGCTTCACCACGCGTACTGATGTATTTCACCGCGCAACTTTCCTCTTGCTTTGTTTGTCGCGGGACGCCCGCGTCCCCTGCCTGTTTGCCAGACCTCTGATGCGAGAAGGATCAGCCTACTTGAATTCCGGCAGATTTGAAACAAACCATGCCATTGATGCGACTTACGCGCCATAACATTCAAGCGCAAGTCGCTTTTGGCTAAAATGATGACCGCAGAGAGACAAGTTTCCCGAAACCGGACGAGGACCAGGCGCCCTCAGGCATGCCCGGCGTCGGCATAAAGCATGGCGGGGTCGATCCCCATGCTGGCGAGTGCGCGATGCCATTTCTTGTCGGAAGCCCGGTCGAACAGGATCTCGGGATCGGCCGGAGCTGTCAGCCATCCATTGGCCTGGATCTCGTTTTCCAGCTGTCCCGGCGCCCAGCCGGCATAGCCAAGTGCCAGCATGGCCTGGGAGGGACCTGCGCCCTGCGCGAGCGCCCGAAGGATCTCCAATGTCGCCGTGAGGCAAATGCCGTTGTCGATGGCAAGCGTCGACTGGTTCAGCATGAAATCGTCGCTATGTAGAACGAACCCGCGTTCGACTTCGACCGGTCCGCCCTTGTGCACGCTCATGTCACGTACCTTCGGCGGCAGACGAATGGCGCCGTCGTCGTTGACGATATCGAGTTGTATCAGAAGCTCTTCCAGGGATAGATGACGGGCAACCTGGTTCACCACGAGGCCCATGGCGCCCTGATCGGAATGAGAGCAAAGATAAATCACAGAATGTTCGAACCGGCTGTCTGCCATTCCTGGCATCGCAATCAGAAACTGACCTTCAAGGGATTCTGTTGCTTCGGATCCGGCCATGCGTACCTCGTTTTCTGTTGACGCGCTCTGCCCTGAGGAAAGCATAGCCCCTTTGCGAGACTTTGTTAATGTCTGTTTGTGCCCGTCGGATGGCATCCGGCTCACTTCAGCGTCACAAGGATATGACCTGAATTGCCCAGCCTGACCGATGACGCTTGCCCGAAACTCGTGTAGCACAGAGGTCATGAAACGCTCTGTCATTGCCTTCTTGCTTGCCCTTGCCGCACTGCCTGTTCCCGCCCATGCCGCCATGACCGGCTGGACGGAAGTTCAGGGAGGCGCGATCAGGCTGATCGCGACCGGCCCCATTAAAGACGGCCGCTATCTTGCCGGACTGGAGTTCATGCTGGAACCGGGTTGGCATACCTATTGGCGCTATCCGGGAGAGGCCGGAATTCCCCCGCTGATCGACGCTTCGGAAAGCGCAAACCTCAAGTCCACCGAGGTGCTCTATCCAGCGCCTGAGCGCTACGACGACGGTTTTTCGGAATCGATCGTCTATCACAACGGCATCGTCCTGCCGCTGCGGATCGAACCTGTAAGTCCCGGTCAGGCGGTGACGCTGAAACTGGACGTCTTTTTTGGCATCTGTAACGAGATCTGCGTTCCCGGAGATGCTTCGCTGACACTGGATCTGGCACCGGATGCACAGACCGACGATCTTGCCCAGAAGCTGATTGCAAGAGACCTCGAGGCGGTGCCTGCAGCCGGTCCGTCCGAGGATCTTCAGATCAAGGCCGTGGCCCTGTCTGCCTCAGGAGATGCGCTGGAAATCTCGGCTCATGTGCCTGAAGACGCGGTGCCCGACCTGTTTGCCGCCGCTCCAGAAGGTTCCTATATCGGCCTGCCCAAGCCTGCCGGTCAGACCGGCGAAAAGCCGCTCTGGCGCCTGTCGCTCAAAGGCATGAAAACGACGGACAAGGACACACACTTGCGTCTGGTACTGTCTGCGGGCGGCCGCGCCGTCGAACAACTGTTTCCGATTGATCCTGCCTGGGTAAAGTAAGCCGCCTGGCCGAGGCCGGTGGCATTGGCGAACCGCTTTTGAACCATCCTCCCTCGACGTCTGGCCAACAAAGCCCTATCTGTGACGCGGGGCTGCCGTTTCGCCGCAGCCGGTCAATCAAGGGATATTCAGTATGACACTTTCTGTTGGGGATCGTCTTCCAGAGGCAACGTTCAACACAATGACCGCGGATGGCCCCGGCGAAATATCGACCGGCGAGCTCACATCCGGCAAGACCGTTGTTCTTTTCGGTGTTCCGGGCGCATTCACGCCGACTTGCCACATGAACCATCTGCCGGGCTTCGTCGAACACGCGGAAACCCTGAAGAACAAGGGCGTCGACACCATCGCGGTCCTGTCCGTGAACGACGTTTTCGTCATGGATGCGTGGAAGAAGGCTTCCAGCGCCGGTGACAGCATTACCTTCCTGTCCGACACGGCTGCCGGTTTCGTGGAAGCCGCAGGCCTCGGCCTCGGTCCGGCACCGATCTTCGGCCATCTGCGGTCTCAGCGCTTTGCGCTGATCGCCAAGGACGGCGTCGTGACCTTCCTCGCCATCGAGGAAGCCCCGGGCGAAGCCACCAAGACCGGCGCCGCCGCGATCCTCGAAGCGCTTGGCTGAACTTGCTGCAAGCATTCGCATGAAATGACGAAGGGCCCTGCGGGGCCCTTTTTTGACCACCCCCCGGCAGGTCATCCCGGACGCAGCAACGCGGAGATCCGGGATCGGAGTGTCGACGTCCTTTCAACAGATCTGCTGACAAATGTGGCTTTGTGCCTTCCCGATCCCGGCTCGCGCTTCACCTGGTCGGAATGACGACGGAGAGACTGGCTTTTCTCAGCCCGGCGGAGCCACATTCTTTCGCGTCACAAACCCACCGGCACCACCTACTTGGTCGACTTTTCACCCGCCTGTCGTTTACGCGGCCACAGAATACTTGCTGCGTAAGTAAGGTAGACCCCGATCAGCGTGGCGGCGAGACCGAACCAGGTCAGTGCATAGCCCAGATGGTCGTTCTTGAAGTGAACGATGGTCTCGCCCGCCTGGGGAAGACCTGAAGGCGGTGTAAAGGCAGCATCGAGATCGACGCTGTAGGGCGCAAGCTTTGCCGGATCCAACCCCAGTTCTTCAGCCATGGCATCCGTGTCGCGCGCAAACCAGATTCGATCTTCTTTCCCGGGCTCCGGGGTCGTCCAGTTCGGCTTCTCGCTCAGGCGCAACAGTCCTGTCAGCTCCCACGCGCCATCCGGTGGTGCGATTGCTTTTTCGCGCAGTGTCTTGTCGAGACCCTGTGGCAGAAACCCGCGATTGACCAGGACAACCCAACCCTGGTCCGTCTCAAAGGGCGCATAGACCATGACGCCAGGTCCGCCCACGGTTCCTGCCGGCTCGGCCAGGGCGGTGTAATAGAAGACGGCGCCTTCCAGGAAACGCCCGTTGATCCTGACATGCCCATAGTCGTCGGCAGGTGCAAGGTCAGCCCAGGCGGCTGGTTCCGGGGCGGCCACCGGCGGGCTTGAAACGCCCACCTTCACCTGTTCGATAAGATCTTCCTTCCAGGCCAGCCGATCAAGCTGCCAGAAACCGAGATTGAGCAGGACTGCAAGCGCCGCGATGGCGGCGAGCATCGGAATAATGAGTTTACGCATGGGTTTGTCTTCCCGGGACTTGCCCGGTCAATTGCCGTCCTTGCCCTTGTCCAGTTGCCCTTCGGCAGCCTGGTGACGGAACTGAAGCGCGATCATCAGGCCCTTCAGCGGCCGCAGAACGCCACCGGCCAGCAAGATTGTCAGCGGAAGCCAGAGGATAAGGTGCACCCAGATCGGGGGCTGGTAGGAAAGCTCGACGAACAGCACCAGGCCGACGACGATGAAGCCGACGATCATGATGACGAAGACGGCCGGACCGTCGCCACTGTCAGCGAACGAATAGTCTAGCCCGCAGGCCATGCAGGACTTTTTGACGCCCAGGAAGCCGTCAAAGAGTTTGCCCTGGCCGCAGCGCGGACACTTGCCCGACAGGCCCGCAGAAACCGGATTGACCGGTGGAAAATGCGCCTTGTCTTCCATGATGTGCCTCAAGCTTCAGCTGAAATGAAAACGCCCGATCCGGTGACCGGATCGGGCGCTGGTCGTGCCGATGCGGCGCGAACCTAGTGAGCGGCCGGTGTGCCTGCGCCCCAGATATAGATGGAGACGAACAGGAACAGCCAGACGACGTCAACGAAGTGCCAGTACCATGCTGCAGCTTCGAACCCGAAGTGCTTCTCGACAGTGAACTGACCGGCCAAGGCCCGGAACAGGCACACCGCCAGGAAGATGGTGCCGACGATCACGTGAAAACCGTGGAAACCGGTCGCCATGAAGAAGGTCGCGCCATAGATATTTCCGCCGAAGTCGAATGCTGCATGAGAGTATTCGTAGACTTGGCAGATGGTGAAGAGAACGCCGAGCAGAACCGTGAAGGTCAGGCCCCATTTCAGACCTTCGCGGTCATCGTGCAACAGAGCATGGTGCGCCCAGGTGACCGTGGTGCCGGAGCACAGCAGGATCAGCGTGTTGAGCAGCGGCAGGTGCCAGGGATCGAAGGTTTCGATACCAGCCGGCGGCCAGTGACCGCCGGTCGCCTCGACGCGGGCATACTGGATGGCTTCGCCGGTAAAGAGCGAGGCATCGAAATAGGCCCAGAACCAGGCAACAAAGAACATCACTTCAGAAGCGATGAACAGAAGCATGCCGTAGCGCAGATGCAGCGAGACCACACGGGTGTGATGACCCTGGGCGGATTCGCGAATAGTGTCGCGCCACCAGCCGAACATCACGTAAAGGACGATCAGCAAACCGATCGCGAACAGGCCCCAGCCGGTGAGATCCAGACCAAGCAGGACAAAGTCCGTGCCCTGGGCATATTTCATGAAGCCGATGGCACCCAGCGCCATGACGAACGCACCGACGGATGCGATGAACGGCCACGGACTAGGATCCACCAAGTGGTAATCGTGGTTTTTGGTATGTGCCTCAGCCATCGGCAAGCTCCCCAAAGACAGTCATTTCCGGCGCGGTTTGCGCCAATCGCTTAAAGTTTTGTTTCAGCAGCGGCCTTCTCGGCCTTTGCTGCAACAGGACGTTCCGGTTGTTCTACCGGGAAGAAGGTGTAGGACAAAGTGATTTCCTTGACGTGTTTCAGCTCAGGATCCTTGTCCATTTCCGGGTCGACGAAGAAGACGACCGGCATTTGAACAGTCTCGCCGCTTTCCAGCGCCTGCTCGGTGAAGCAGAAGCATTGCAGCTTGTTGAAATAGGCTCCGGCCGTTGGCGGCGACACGTTGAAAGTCGACGTGCCGACGGTCCTGTCCGAACCCGTGTTGGTAGCCACATATTCCAGCTGGGCGGTTTCGCCCATCTGGAGAGTGACCGAACGCTGCACCGGCTTGAATTTCCAGGGCAGCTCGTGATTGACGTTGCCGTCGAAGCGCACGGTGATCTTGCGGTCGATGATCACGTCGCTCTCGGCCGTGGCAACCTGAGTGGTGCCGCCAAAGCCGGTGACGCGGCAGAAAAGATTGTAGAGCGGCACGGCGGCATAGGCTGCCCCGACCATGAACATGAACACGCCGGCGCAAACCACCGCGACCTTGCGGTTGCTGCGTGACAGGTTCGAAGTGTCTTTTCCGTTGCTCACACGATCTCCCTCAAAGCGCCCGGTCCAGGATACCGGGGCCCAGTTTGACGATGGTCACGACGTAGAACAGCAAGACGAGGCCGCCGAGCACACAGGCAATCGCGATCGACCGCGACCGGCGCTTCTTCTTCTGTTCTTCAGTGAGCGCAATGCCCTGTTCTTCCTTGGCCATCACGTCACGCTCCTGCGATCAGGCTTTCGCCCAGAAGAAGGGCAAAAAGCATGAACAGGTAAAAGATTGAAAACTTGAACAAGCGCCAGCAGGCAGCCTTGGCCGGGTCGCCTTCCCGCTTGCGCCAGACGTCGAAGGACAGACCGACGAAGATTGCACTCAGAACAGCGGATGCGACACCGTAAACCGGGCTGGCAAAGCCAAGCAGGTAAGGCGCGACACCGATGGGAGCGAGCAGGACGGCGTAGGCAAGAATGTGGTGCCGTGTCACGGTCTCGCCCGCGACGACCGGCAGCATCGGGATCTTGGCGGCCTGGTAGTCGCCGTTCTTGACCAGCGCCAGCGCCCAGAAGTGTGGTGGAGTCCACATGAAGATGATCAGGAACAGCACGAAGCTTTCCAGGCTGACACTTCCGGTAACGGCTGCCCAGCCGATCATCGGAGGAAACGCGCCTGCAGCACCGCCGATGACGATATTCTGAGGCGTCGAGCGCTTCAGCCACATCGTATAGACAATCACGTAGAAGAAGATTGTGAAGGCCAGAAACGCCCCGGCAAACCAGTTGACCAGAAGGCCGAGCAGAACCACTGAACCGATGGACAGAGTCACACCGAAGGCAAGCGCCTCGTCCCGCGTGACCTTGCCGGCCGGGATCGGCCGCTTGCGGGTGCGCGTCATGACTTCATCGATGTCGGCGTCGTACCACATGTTGAGCGCGCCAGATGCGCCTGCTCCGATGGCAATGCACAGGATCGCGACAACGCCCAGCACCGGATGCACGGATCCCGGTGCCAGCATCAGGCCGACAAATGCGGTGAAGATGACCAGGGACATCACACGCGGCTTCAGGAGCGCCACATAGTCGCTCACCGATCCCATGCCGCCGTCCCAGACAGCGGTTTCCTGGCTCATCGTATCCTGGCGCTCAACGAGCGACATAGGCGCGTCCTTTGAATTCTTGTTTTCGCCGGCGATCCGCAGATCGCTCGTCCGGGTGCACATGGCCCGGCAGCATTCTTTAAAGGGAGCACCGCGCCGGCAACCGGCGCGGTGCTGATCTTGACTGGGAGGCGAACCTCCCGCCGCGGATTACTTGATGCGCGGCAAGGTCTCGAACTGGTGGAACGGCGGCGGAGACGGCAGCGTCCACTCCAGGGTCGTTGCCCCTTCGCCCCACGGGTTGTTGCCGACAACACGCTTCTTGGAGAACGCTTCGAAGATACCGAAGAGGAACACCAGAACCGCGAAGGCCGAGATGTAGGAGCCGATGGAAGACACGAAGTTCCAGCCGGCAAACGCATCCGGATAGTCGACATAGCGACGCGGCATGCCGTTCAGACCCAGGAAGTGCTGCGGGAAGAACACCAGGTTCACGCCCACGAAGGTGATCCAGAAATGGGCCTTGCCGATCGTCTCGTTATACATGTACCCGAACATTTTCGGGAACCAGTAGTACCAGGCTGCGAAGATCGCGAACACGGCACCCAGCGACAGCACGTAGTGGAAGTGAGCAACCACGTAGTAGGTGTCGTGGAACGAGCGGTCGAGACCGGCGTTGGCGAGCTGCACACCCGTCACACCACCAACGGTGAACAGGAAGATGAAGCCGATTGCCCAGACCATTGGCGTGCGGAACTCGATGGAACCGCCCCACATGGTGGCGATCCAGGAGAAGATCTTCACACCGGTGGGAACCGCAATCACCATGGTGGCGGCCACGAAGTAGGCCTGCGTCTCGGAGGACATGCCGACGGTGTACATGTGGTGAGCCCACACGATGAAGCCGACGACGCCGATGGCGACCATGGCGTAGGCCATGCCGAGGTAACCGAAGATCGGCTTGCGCGAGAAGGTGGAAATGATGTGGCTGATGATGCCGAAGCCCGGCAGGATCAGGATGTACACTTCCGGGTGACCGAAGAACCAGAACAGGTGCTGGAACAGGATCGGGTCACCGCCACCGGCAGGCGCAAAGAACGTGGTGCCGAAGTTACGGTCGGTCAGCAGCATGGTGATGGCACCAGCCAGAACCGGCAGGGAGAGCAGCAGCAGGAATGCCGTGATCAGCACGGACCACGCGAACAGCGGCATCTTGTGCAGGGTCATGCCCGGCGCACGCATGTTGAAGATGGTCGTGATGAAGTTGATGGCACCGAGGATCGAGGAAGCACCTGCGATGTGCAGTGCCAGGATCGCCAGATCCATTGCCGGTCCGGGCTGACCGGAGGTGGACAGCGGCGGATAGATGGTCCAGCCACCACCGACGCCGTTGGAGCCCGGAGGACCTTCAACGAAGAGGGAGAGAAGCAGGAGCAGGAAGGCCGGCGGAAGCAGCCAGAAGGAGATGTTGTTCATCCGTGGGAACGCCATGTCCGGCGCACCGATCATGATCGGCACGAAGAAGTTGGCATAGCCGCCGATCATGGCCGGCATGACCATGAAGAAGATCATGATCAGACCGTGAGCGGTGGTGAAAACGTTGAACAGGTGCGGATCACCGAAGATCTGCATCCCCGGCTCCTGAAGTTCCATCCGCATGCCGACGCTGAGCGCGCCGCCAACGATACCTGCCATGATAGCGAACATCAGGTACATGAGACCGATGTCCTTGTGGTTGGTCGAATAGACCCAGCGGCGCCATCCGGTCGGATGGCCATGTGCCGCATGTGCTTCGGTCGCAGCCATTTTGGGCTCCCTCTTTCAGACTTTCTCAGCGGCGCTGCATGACATCGCGCGCATCGCCAAACAGGATCGCCGCCGCATTATTTCGCGGCGACAGAGATCTCTTCAACCTTGCCTGCGGCAGCCAGCTTCTTCGCATCGGCAATCGACGCCAGCAGCTGCTCGTTTGCGGTGTCCAGGTCGTCCTGCGCGGCTGTAGCCCAGGTCTGGAACTGATCCTTGGAAACCACCCGGATCGCGATCGGCATGAAGGCATGATCCTTGCCGCAAAGCTCGGAACACTGACCGTAGTAGACGCCTTCTTCGCGGGCATGGAACCAGGTCTCGTTCAGACGGCCCGGAATGGCATCGACCTTGACGCCGAAGGACGGCATCGCGAAGGAATGGATCACATCCTCGGAGGTCACCTGGACGCGGACCGTGGTGTCGACCGGAATGACGAGATCGTAGTCAACGGACAGCAGGCGCGGAACCTCGTTCAGCGTCACGCCGCGGGAATCTGCCACTGCCTGACGTTCATCGTCCTTGACCATAAGGGAATCGAAGGAGAGCTCACCCATGTTTTCATCGGTGTACTCGTAGCCCCAGTACCACTGGAACCCGGTCGCCTTGATGGTCATCTCATATTCGGGAATGTCCAGCTGCTTGTAGAGCAAGCGGAAGGACGGGATCGCGATGACGACCAGGATCAGGATCGGCGCAACCGTCCAGACCACTTCGATCATGGTATTGTGCGATGTCCTGGACGGAACCGGGTTCGATTTTGCGCTGAAGCGGGTCATGCAGACGATCAGCAATCCCAGCACGAACAGCGTGATTACGGTGATGATCACCAGGGTGAACCCGTTGAACCAGGTAATGTCGTCCATTACATCGGTGACAGAGGCCTGAAAGCCCAACTGCCATTCCTTGATGCCGGATTCCGCTGCCAGGGCCGCCGTCGACACTCCAGCAAAAGTTGCCGCCGCACCGGCCATAGTCATGAGACGCTTGAAGACTGCCTTCACGTCCGCGCTCCCTTCCCTCATCCGCCTGAAGTGGCGGAAAATGCTAAATTTCCGGACTCAGATCCGGTCCAATCCGGTGCGGCAGTAGCGGGCTTGGCGTCGCTGCGCAAGCCAAATCTGCTGCGTCCTGGCATTGGACAAGGTCATGAGTTTGACCGGACTATAACCACAAACTCATATAAAGGGCGATGGCTACCATCGGGCATAGCGGCGATGTGCCGCATCAATCCACCGACACCTTTGAGCCGCACAAAAACCACAAGAAACGCCGGGCTGCAACGGAATTTCCAACTTTTCACAGCCGCCTGCAGCGCTCCGGCATTTGACACGGGTCAAGGACATACGAATTTTCGACAAGAATTGCGGTTAATCCTGCGCTTCCTGAGCCGCCGGACTGGAAACATGCGCCGTCATGCGGCAATGTCTGGCCTGGAATTACACCTTGATTCGCCAAGCGGGCCGCATTGTTTTGCCTGGCCGGCCAGAAGCGAACCGGACAACGATTGACTGGAGGATTTCTTGTCAACCCAATTGCCGCAGTCACTGGCTGCCCGCCCTAACGGACGTTCCAGACTGTCTTTTTCCAAACTCGCGGCCGTTGCCGGGATCGTCTTCAGTTCGTTGACATACGGAAATCTGCCCGCCGCGGCACAAGGTGAGGTCCGTTCGACTCACGGCGACTGGCAAATGCGCTGCGACACGCCTCCCGGGTCCACCGGGGAACAATGCGCGCTGATCCAGAACGTCACCGCTGCCGACCGGGAAAATGTCGGCTTGTCCGTGATCATCCTGAAGACCGCCGACAAGCAAGCCCGCATTCTCCGGGTTCTCGCGCCGCTTGGCGTTCTGTTGCCGTCCGGCCTCGGCCTGAGGGTCGACAACGCCGATATCGGCCGGGCCGGCTTCGTGCGCTGCCTTCCAAACGGCTGTATCGCCGAGGTTATTCTGGAAGAAGATCTGCTGAGCAAGCTGCAGGCCGGCTCTCAGGCCACCTTCATCATCTTCCAGACCCCGGAAGAAGGAATCGGCATCCCGATTTCCCTGAACGGGTTTTCGTCCGGCTTCGACGCCCTGCCCTGATCGGGACACATATCCGCAAACACACGAAAGGCGCCCCAGCGGCGCCTTTTTTCGTTTTCAGAGACCCGGAGTGGGCCTTGCCGGACTATTCCGCGGCGGGTGCATCCGGCGTGTCGGCCGTAACCGTCCGGCGCGGCGTGACCTTGTGCAGCTTGTCCGCACCGGCAAACATGCCCTCGCGCAATTGCTGGGCAAGGCGTTCCTCGTCCCGGTCGCGCACATCCTCCTCGATCTGGTCGATCCGGTCGAGCGGAGTACCTAGCGCCTCCAGCGCGGCACGGCCGAAGACCACGCTTGATTCGAATGTCTCGCGAATCTGGAAATCGACTCCTCGCTTGGTGAGGTCCAGCATATGCGCCCGATCCGTTGCGCGGCAGAAGATCAGGGCATCGGGGAAGCCTTCGCGAACGAGATCGATGGCCTTGCCCATCACCTTGTCGTTCTCGATGCACATGGCAACCAGCGTCGCCTTGCCGGCCCCTGCCGCCGCCAGCACGTCCGCCCGCGTGGCATCGCCGTAGTAGACCTTGTAGCCCTGCTTGCGGGCATAGGCGATGCGGTCCGGCCGGTTGTCGATCGCGGTGATCTCCAGCCCTTCGGACGTCAGGAACTGGGCAACGACCATGCCGAAACGGCCGAAGCCGATCACCAGCACTGTCGGCGTCGCATCCTCGAAGGTTTCGATGGACGGATTTTCAACACCCCGTGCCTTGACCCTGGCAGCCAGCCGGTCCAGCCCGAGACAGGCAACCGGCGTCAGCAGCATGGTCAAGACCACAATCGCGTTCAACTGGTTCACGGCCTGGTAGCTCAACAGGCGCTCGCCAACGGCGGCGGTAAACAGAACAAAGGCGAATTCACCACCCTGCGGCAGCGTGACGGCAATGCGCAGGGCGTCGGAATTCGGCGAACCGGTGCTGCGCGACAAAGCCCAGAGGAATACGCCCTTCACGCCCATGACACAGATAACGCCGAGGGCCAGGATCTCCCAATGGCTCATCACAAGATAGACATCGAGCGACATGCCGACGGCAACGAAGAACAGCCCCATCAGCAGAGACCGGAACGGTTCGATATCCGCTTCGAGCGTGTGCCGGAAACTCGATTCGGCCAGAAGCACACCGGCCAGAAAGGCCCCGAGCGCCATGGACAGGCCGACCGCATGCATGATGCCGGCGCTGCCAAGCGCGACCAGAAGAGCCGCTGTCAGCATGACTTCCCGCGCTCGGCTTGCCGCCAGAAGCAGAAAGATCGGCGACACAAGATATCGGCCAGTCAGGACAACGGCGGCCACCGCCCCCAGAACGATCATGATCTCGCTCAGGATCTGGGTGTAGGTGGCCGGGCCTTCGCCCGGCGCCAGGATGGCGACCATCGCCAGAAGCGGCACGATGGCAATATCCTGGAGCAACAGGATGCCGAACGCCCGTTGGCCGTAGGCGGAGGAAAGTTGCCCACGTTCCTGCAGGATCTGTAGCGCGAATGCTGTCGAGGAGAGCGCAAGGCCGAACCCGGCAACCAAGGACGTCGTGAAGGAATATCCGGCCAGCCGCCCGATACCGTGAAACGTCACGCCGGTGAGAAGTACCTGAGCCGTTCCGAGGCCGAAGATGTCGCGTTTCATCCGCCAGAGTTTCTGGGGATCCAGTTCCAGACCGATGACAAAGAGCAGCAGGACGACACCAAGTTCGGCCACATGAAGGACATCTTCACCCGAGCCGAGAAGCTGCAGGCCGTGCGGACCGATGACCGCTCCGGCAGCGAGATAACCGACCACGGATCCAAGCCCCAGCCTCTTGGCGATCGGAACCGCGACAACCGTTGCCGCCAGAAACACGATCGACTCGGCAAAAAACGGAGGGGCTCCTTCTGCTGCCATTCCTTCTCCTCTGCTGCCGGGTCCCGCCACTTCACCCGCTTGGGTCAGGCGAATTCGGCTCACAATGACGATATCAGAGAATATGCTCTATCCCTCACTCAAATCCAGCGCCTGCAGGAAAAAAGTGCTTTATTTTCAATCCAAGGACAGCACCATAGCCAAGATCTGCACAACCTGATTGCAAGCAGGATGTTTGCTGCGTAGCGTTGCGGACATCTGGTGGAAAAGCTTTCAGGACGGCGTACTGTCCGAAGGCCGGATTTTTCTGCCTGCACTCGAATATGGACCCAACCAACGCATGCCCGACCTGTCAGCCTCCATCGATGCCGCACGACTCGCCTGCGGGTTTCTGACACTGTCTCAAATGATGGAAGCCCTGGACGGCAATCACGTTCTGGATCCGTTTTCCACGCTGATATCGGCAGGTGTGTCGGTCGGGAAAAACAATGTTTTTTATCCGGGTGTCACGCTGAAAACCTGCGCTGGCTCTGAAATTCGCCTGGCCGACGGCAATATTGTGCACTCCGGCAGCCATTTCGAAGCGGTGACCGGCAACATCGAGATCGGCAGCAACAACCAGTTCGGTGAAGGCGGATTTTCGGCCAAGGCCAACAGGACCGGCGCGGAAATACGGATCGGCAGTCACGGCCGTTTTCTGAACAATCCGGCCATCTACGGCACATGCACCCTCGGTGACGGCAGCCAGATCCTCGGTAACATCACCGTCGATAGCTGCACGTTGTCGGACGGAAGCTCCTTCCAGGAAGACGATCCGGACCTGAGAGGCGGGCTGCTGAAGGGAAATGGTGTTGCCAGGAACCTGAACGTTGCGCGTGGAATGGTCATTGCCGGAAACGGGACATTCAGCTCGGAAGACCTGCTGCCTCAGAAGCACTTTCACCCGAAACCCTGAGCTCAACACACTGGGGTCTGGAAACTGCCTTCCGGTTCAGATCAGCCGGAATGTCCTCAGGAACGTTTCCAGGCCTTCCGCTGTCTTGTAGTGATGGCCGGTCAATCCGGCGCCTTGCGCCCCTTCGACGTTTTCAGCGCGATCATCGACAAACGCGCTTTCTTCGGGACGATAGCCATACCGGCTGCAGATGCGCTCATAGACGAGCGGATCGGGCTTGCGAGCACCAAACTCCGCTGAGACATGGGCCTTGTCGCCGAATATCTCTATGGTTTCCGGCGCGCACACAGGCAAGGCCTCTTTCAACAGCATACCGTTGTTGGTGAGAAGGGCGACATCTGCCGCGGCTTTCAAGTCTTGGACAAGCGCCAGAACGTCCGGCCGCGCGCGCATCATTTTCCGGCGCACATCCGCCCAGGTCTTGAAGTCGATCGGAAACTCGAGCAGCCGTGCGAATTGCTCCAGATAGGCTTCGGCCGTTGCAGGATCCCCCGCCTCGGCCGCATTTTCATGCGGGCCGCCCCAGACCGACTGGTCGATTTCGGCAGCCGGCCGACCCGTCAGCTCTTCAAGCAGCTTCAGGCGGATCTGGTGGTCATAGTCGTAGAGCACCAGATCCATATCGAAGATAACGAATTTGATTTCAGGCATGGATCCACCGGCAGCCTAGTCAGACTGCCGTTCCGCCTATGGTCATGGCGTTGATGCGCATGGACGGCTGGCCGACGCCGACAGGCACGCCCTGCCCCTGCTTGCCGCAGGTGCCCATGCCCGGGTCCAGTTTCATGTCGTTGCCGATCATGGAGACACGCGTCAGCGCGTCCGGTCCGTTGCCGATCAGCATTGCCCCTTTCACCGGCGCGCCGACCTTGCCGTTCTGGACACGATAGGCCTCGGTGCAGGAGAACACGAATTTTCCTGAAGTGATGTCGACCTGGCCACCACCAAAGGACACGGCGTAAATGCCGTCCTTAACCGACGACAGGATCTCTTCCGGGTCCTTGTCTCCCGCCATCATCACCGTGTTGGTCATGCGCGGCATCGGAATGTGCGCGTAGGACTGGCGACGGCCGTTGCCAGTCGGCTCCATACCCATCAGCCGCGCATTCTGCCGGTCCTGCATGTAGCCCTTCAAAATGCCATCCTCGATCAGCACCGTCCGGCTGGAAGGCGTGCCTTCGTCGTCCACCGTCAGCGAGCCGCGACGATCGGAAATGGTGCCGTCATCAACAATGGTGACGCCCGGCGAGGCAACACGCTGGCCCATCAAGCCGGCAAATGCGGAGGTTTTCTTGCGGTTGAAATCGCCCTCAAGGCCGTGGCCGACAGCTTCATGCAGCAGGATGCCCGGCCAGCCCGGCCCCAGCACCACATCGAAGGTGCCTGCAGGAGCGGGAACAGCCTCCAGATTGACGAGCGCCTGACGCAGCGCCTCGTCGACACCGCCCTGCCAGTTTTCCGTGGTGATGAACCGCTCGAAGCCTTCCCGGCCACCGCAACCGAAAGAGCCACTCTCCTGGCGTTCGTCATTGCCCGCGACAACGGAGATGCTGAGACGCACCATCGGGCGGACATCACGCACCAGATGACCGTCGGCACGCAGGATCTCGACCACCTGCCAGGACCCCGCCAGAGAAGCGGACACCTGCCGCACGCGCGGATCCTTCGCCCTCGCATAGGCATCGATTTCCTGCAGAAGCTTGACCTTGTCCTCAAAGCTCGGCCCGCCGAGCGGATTTGCATCCGTATAAAGCGTCTGGTTGGTGCGCGCAGGCGCTGCCGCATAGCTGCCCGAATACCCCTTCTTGACGGCGCTGACCGCCTCGGCGGCGCGTTTCAGCGCACCTTCGGAGATATCGCCGGCATGGGCGTATCCGGCAGCTTCACCGGCAACCGCTCTCAGGCCGAAGCCCTGGGCCGTGTCGTAATTGGCGCCCTTCAAACGACCATTATCGAAAACCAGTCCCTCGCTTTGCCGATATTCGACAAAAAGCTCGCCATCATCCGCTCCTTCCAAAGCGTCTTGAGTGATCCGTCTTGCGGTTTCGAGCCCCAGGCCGGAAGATTCGATGAGATCGGTCGTGGAAAGGGTCATCTGTAAGTCCTGATTTCGCCCGGATCGTCTGGCTGCTGTGGCTCACACTGCCAGGCCGGGCAATTTGGTGGTTTCCCACAACATAAGCGTTTTGGCGCGCAAATCATCCCATAAGCCGAGAATTCCACTTGCCAGTATCTTTGGTCTAACGATCGTTTTCCCGTCCAAGCAGAGCCATCGCCCCGTCGATTGGCCATTTTCGGCGTGACAGAGACAGGGATTCGGCAACGGTTTTCCCACTCTCCGCTCACCGCCGGCACAGCTTTGACTTGCCCTCACCTGCCAGTCTGCCATAA
Source organism: Roseibium sp. LAB1 (assembly GCF_054658235.1). Classification (NCBI taxonomy): domain Bacteria; kingdom Pseudomonadati; phylum Pseudomonadota; class Alphaproteobacteria; order Hyphomicrobiales; family Stappiaceae; genus Roseibium; species Roseibium sp. LAB1. The sequence goes on from NZ_BAAGIB010000002.1 coordinate 1,051,518, forward strand.
ATGCTAAGCAGACTTTCCGATAGACCGACAGCCAAACTGCAGATCATGAACCGTTACGAAAATCCGCGTATCCCCAATGAAGCCCGCGTCCGCTATCTGGACGGAGACTATCAGGTGGAAACACCGGGGACCTTCGTGCGTTGCGCGGTAACCGGAACGGCGATCCCTCTGGACGAGCTGAAATACTGGTCGGTCGAGCGGCAGGAAGCTTATGTCGATGCGAATGCATCCATGAAGCGGTATCTGGAAACGCGCTGAACCGTTTCACGCAAGACCACGCAGCATCAAGTTTCGAATTGCCGTCGCCGAAGCCGCTCCTTGATGAGCCCTGCCAGCCTGTCTTCGTCGTCGATTTCCATTCTAACTTCCAGAACGGCCGCGCTTGAAGCGATCCAGTGGAACAGTTCGCCTGTCGTCGTTTCCAGCCTTGCCATGTCCTTGGACGTCGTCACCAGCTTGTAACCGGCCTCTTCGGCTTCGGTCAGCAGTGCGCGTACATCGGCTTGCGTGTAAAGATGGTGATCGGGGAACTCCCGCGTCTTCTTCACGTCATAGCCGAGGGATTTCAGCGTATCGAAGAATTTCTGCGGCCGGCCGATGCCCGCGAATGCAAACAGCCTGCATCCGGCCAGTCCGTCGTTGGCCTGGGGCCGCACATGCGCGTGCAGGATCGGCAATCCCTTGCGTCCGGCCAGATGCACCGCTTCTTCCGCCGCATCGCCTTCACCTACCAGAACAAGGCAATCGGCCTTCAGGATCTGCTTTGCAGCGGGCGCTCGCAAGGGCCCCGCGGGCAGGCACTTGCCATTGCCAAACCCAACGCTGCAATCGACCAGCACAAGGCTGAGATCCTTCGCAAGTGCCGGGTTCTGAAATCCGTCATCCATCAGCAGCACGTCGATGGGCTGCTGTTCGGCAAGCCGCGCCCCCGCGGGCCTGTCGGCCGCGATCACGGTCGGTCCGTAGCGGGCCAGCAACAAAGCCTCGTCACCGACAACGTCGGCATCGTGCAGGCCGGCATCGACAAGAAGAGGCCCCTTCGCCTTGCCGCCATATCCGCGCAGCAGGAAACCGGGTCGCAGGCCGTCTTCCTGCAGGCGGTAGGACAGTTCGATGGCGAAAGGGGTCTTGCCCGTGCCGCCGACCACGAAATTGCCGACGCAGATTACAGGCAAACGGCTTCTGGCCTTGGGCTTCTTCAACACGCGCCGCCCGGACACAAGGCCGTAGATCCAGCCTGCCGGCGACAGCAGCCAACTTGCCAGTGTCGATCCCGGCTTCCACCAGAAGTCCGGCGCCGTCTTCATGCGTTGCCCCGCGGCAATGGCCCGTCAGCAGCGGTGCCGGCTTGCCCAAGCAGGGGCTGAAGCACCTTCAGGGTCTCCCCCATTGCACCGCGACCGGCCTCGACCAGGGCTCTGGCTCTTTCGGCTTGCGCCCGTGCTTTATCGGGGTCTCGCAACAGACTGCCGACGCAATCAGCCAGGTTTTCCGGCAGATCAGCTTTCAGGGACGCCCGCCGGCTCCAGAAACCCTTGTAAACGGCCCGGGCGTTTGCCACGCGCGGCCCGGTGACCAGCGCCGAGCCGGAAAGTGCAGCTTCTACCGGGTTATGACCACCCGCATCATTGAATGAACCGCCCAGAAACGTCACCGGAGCCAATCTGTAAAAGAGTCCCATCTCGCCCAGTGTATCACCGAGATAGACATCTGTGTCCGTTTCAATTGCCTGATCAAGGCTGCGCCGTACCGCACGCAGCCCCCGCTGTTCGATCAAGGCGGCAATATCATCGGTGCGGACAGGATGGCGCGGAACCAGAACCAGCAAGAGATCCGGGAATTCTTCACACAGACGGCCAAAGGCATCGAGCACGATCTCGTCCTCGCCCGGATGTGTCAGCGCCGCCAGCCACACTGGTCGGTGCCCTGTCTGCGCCGCCAGGGCAGCTGCCTGGTCTTCATCCACGGCCGGATCCGGAGCGTCGAATTTCAGGTTGCCGGGTGTCGACACGTTGCCGCATCCCAAAAGGCGGAACCGCTCACCGTCGGCAGCACTTTGCGCCAGAACCAGATCAAGACAGCGAAACAGGTATCCGGAAACACGAGGAAACCGCGCCCAGCTTCTAAAGGACCTGTCCGACAGGCGGCCGTTGAGAAGCACGAAGGGTGTTTGCCGCGCACGCATTTCGTCAAACAGGCAGGGCCAAATTTCGGATTCAACCACCATCGCCAGATCGGGCGACCAGTGCTCCAGAAACCGCGAAATCGGTCCGGGTGCATCGAAGGGCATGAACTGGTGGATTGCGCCCTCAGGCAACCGGCCATGCGCCAGTTCCGCCGCCGTAACGGTGACAGTGGTCAAGAGCACCTTGTGTCCGGATGACGTCAGCTCATCGACCAGGGGCAGCACGGACACGGTTTCGCCGACACTGGCCGCGTGGATCCAGACAAGCTTCCCGGCAGGGCGTTGTGTTGCACTTCGTCCGAAACGTTCCCCCTTGCGGGCAGAAACTTCCTTTCCGGACCGGCTACGCAGCCAGAACAGCAGATTGAACAGAGGTGTCAGGGCCCGGGCAAGGACCCTGTATAGACTGAAAACAAGGGGTCGGCGGTCAGCCATCCGCCCTTCCGACCAGCTCGTAAGCCCGTTTCGTCGCCACGTTGAGCCCATCTTCGACCTTGAGTCGATAGTCCTCAAGCGTGTCGTCGTCCGCATCGGCGGGAACCCAGATCAGGTCGCTCACCGCGATGCTGCCTCGGCCGAACGGCAGGTTCACGCTGGCCTTGTCCCAACTATTGAGTTCGATGCTGCGGCTTGTTGCCACCGCCACCGGCAGGATGGGACGGCCCGAATGCTTGGCAAGCTGAACGATGCCGACGCCGGACTTGCGGGCCGGGCCCTTGGGCACATCCGCCGTCATGGCGATGGAATAGCCTTCTTTCAGCGCCCGAAGCGCCTCGATGAAGCCGCGCATGCCGCCGCGCTTCTTGATCTGGCGGGCGTTCCTGCCGCCCGAGGCGCGGATCAGGCCCAGGCCGAGCTTGCGTGCTGCAATCGCGTTGACCTCACCGTCGGCGGACCTGGAAATCATCACCTTGGCCGGCCAATGAGCCGGCTTGGCGAAGGGCACCATGAAGTGCTGGCCGTGCCACATGGCCACGATCACCGGCAGATCCTGTTCGGAACGTTCGTGCACGCCCTCCGGCTCGATCACGAACCGGTTGGTACGGTGGACCAGCTTCAGGTAAGCGGCCATCAGGGTGCCGATGCTGGCCAGAACCCAGGGCTGGCGGCCAAGGCGTTTTATCATTTGGTGGTGTCGCCTGAGAAAGCTGCGCCGCTTAGGAAGCCGTTTCCGGATCGAGCAAGCGATGCATGTGAACGATGAAGTAGCGCATATGCGCGTTGTCGACCGTTGCCTGCGCCTTGGATTTCCAGACTTTGTAGGCTTCGGCATAATTCGGGTAGATCCCGACGATATCCAGATCTTCCAGGTCGCGGAACGTCAGCCCTTCCGGAGTTTCCAGCTCGCCGCCGAACACAAGATGAAGAAGCTGCTTCGGAGTATCGGTGTCACTCATGAATATCCTCGCTTTCGTCGCTGCAACCGGGGTGCTACCTGATCAGGTCGTCGAGCGCGTCGCGCACAGGCCCGATCAGCGCAACGGGAGCTGCGATCAGGGCCGGGTGGCCGGTCTTGGCGCGGTTATAGATCAGGTTCCGACCCGACAGGTCGGTCAGTATACCGCCCGCTTCCTGCACCAAAAGATCCGCCGCCGCAAGATCCCAATCGCTTGGGCCACCTCGCGCGGCGCCCACATCAACCCGTCCGGCCGCCACGACGGCCAGCCGATAGGCCAGAGAACGCAGGATTTGCGTGCCGACAAATCCCGCAGCGACCACATCCTGATTGGCAACGATGGAATGAGGCCCGGTCAAGGTTGCTCCGGAAACACTGGTCTGGCCGGAAACCGCCAATCGCGAACCGTTCAGCCAGGCTCCGCCACCTGTACGGGCCAGGAACATCTCGTCCCGGCGCGGACAGAAAACGCAAGCGGCAACAGGCCGGCCCGCCTCGACCACGGCAATCGCGACGGTCCATTCATCGCCGCCAGCCAAAAAGGCACGCGTGCCGTCGATCGGATCGACAATGAAGACACGGTCATGATTGAGGCGGCTGCGGTCATCAGCAGTTTCTTCCGACAGCCAGCCGTAGTCCGGGCGTGCTGCCCGAAGATGATCCGCCAGGAAGCGATCCACAGCGAGATCGGCCTCCGACACCGGCGACATGCCCGCCTTGCCCTTGTACCAGGTCTCCGGGTCCTGGCCGAAGAAACTCAGCGCGATATCGCCGGCCTGGCGCGCAGCCGTTTCCAGCAGGTGCAGGTCCGCGTCCCGCCCTGCCTCGTCCAGTCCTGCCTCATCCATTCCCCTGTCAGCTTCCGGCAAGGGCCATTCCTTCGATCATCACGGAGGGGGTGGCAGCCGAGTAACGGTTGTCGAGATCGCTGCCGGGAACAAGACGTGCGAACATGTCCTTCAGGTTGCCGGCAATGGTAATCTCGCTGACAGCTTCGACGATCTGGCCGTTTTCGAACCAGAACCCGGCTGCACCACGGGAATAATCACCGGTGAGGCCATTGACGCCGTGGCCGATCAGGTCGGTCACCAGCAGACCCTGCCCGGCTTCCGCCATCAGCTCTTCCAGCGACTTTTCACCAGGCATCAGGGTCACGTTTGTTGCACCCGGTGACGTGCCGCTGCCGCTGCGGTGGGCTCGGCCGTTGGGTGTCAGCCCCAATTCACGTGCGGAGGCGCCATCCAGGAACCAGTGACGCAGGATACCGTCTTCAATGACATCAAGACGCTCCGCGCGGGTGCCTTCGCCATCAAACGGACGTGTCGCCGCGCCCCGGCGCTTGAACGGATCGTCCACCACCTGAATGCCCGGTGCGAAGACGGCCTCGCCCATCCGGTCTTTCAGAAAGCTGGTCTTGCGGGCAATCGCGGCCCCGTTAATCGCCCCGACAAGGTGTCCAAGGATGCTGCGGGCCGCGCGCGATTCATAAATGACGTTCGCGGTGCGGGTCGAAAGCTTGTTCGGGTTGAGACGGCGCACCGCTCTTTCGCCGGCCCTGCGGCCGATCTCCGCCGGGGCCTCCAGATCTTCGAAATAGGTACGGCTGTCAAAATCATAGTCCCGCTCCATGCCTGTGCCCTCACCTGCAACAGCGGTCATGGACATGCCATAACGGGACGAAATATAGGAGCCTTCGAAACCGTGGCTGGTTGCCAGAACGACCCCGGCAAGCCGCCAGGAGGCACCCGCACCACCGGACTTGGTAACACCGTCGACGTCCAGACCGGCGGCTTCCGCTTCCAGTGCAATCTGCGTGAGCTCCTCGGCGGTCATTTCCCTGGTGTCCAGAAGCTCAAGCTCCGGAAACTCCTTCACGAGAAGTTCCTGGTCGGCCAGGCCGGCATAGGGATCTTCCGGGGCGACCTTTGCCATTGCTACCGCGCGCTCGGCAAGGCTCGCCGGATCATCGAGCCGGTTTGCAGAAACGGCTGCGGTACGTTTGCCGACAAACACCCTGAGGGTGACGTCGTCACCTTCCGCGCGTTCCGTTTCCTCTACCTTGCCTTCACGGACATCGACCGAGAGCGAGACCCCGGTAACCGCAATCGCGTCGCAGGCGTCTGCTCCGGCCTTGCGTGCGGCCTCTACAAGACGGGCTGCCCGGGATTGCAGTTCGCTTTGATCAATCAGTTCCGACATCGTGTCCGCTCTCTCGTCTTCTGGTTCGGCAGTTGTTTACGCCCCGCACGGCTGCGCTGCAACTGCCGGGGCCGTTTGCGGGCATTCCGGTCTTTCCGGGAGCCGTCCAGTGCCATGGTTTTCCCCTGATCGGCTGGAAATGGGTTTTAGCACCGGTCACGGCAAGAGGTTGCATTGCCGCAGCCTGATGACGGATTTTCGCAATAATGACCGCAGGATAGACAAGATCGGGACGAGGCGCCAAATTCATCCAAAGGTTGCATCAAGTCAATTTTGCCACATAACTGAACAAGGTCTTACCTGCCTGATTACATTCCAGTAACCCTCTTATAAATCAGACTTTTTTAACTCTGTATCTTAAGTGGTTCACGACTCTTCTTCAGTAGATTGGAATGCATCGAGAGACCAAAAATGGTCCGACCTAAAGGTCCGGTGGAGAGTCATTTGAGACGTCAAACAGAAATACAGGAAATGGTAGCAACCGGGGCCGGCGCACAAGCGATGCCGCATCCCGGTTGCTTGCCGGCCCACTTCGAGCAGCGCCTCGAGACCCGGCCGGGCGCACCTTCCCTGCCAGCTGAAATTTTCCTGGATCGCGACAGGGCGGTCATCAAGCGGCGTGTTGCCGGTGTTCCGGTGACGGTGGTCGTACCCGCTCAAGGGTTCGACGGTGTCATGGTCCGGATCGTTCCCGGCGCAGCCCCGGGTGAAATCCTGGCGGCCCTGATCCTGAAGCATCCCGACAGCGCGCTGTCGATCACCCTGGCCGAGACGGAGAAATCCGACGACCTCGCAGTTCTGTGGAGCCGTTGGGCCCAGGTGTTCAACCTGCCGATGCTGGTGTGCGATCTTGGTGGCAAGGTGAAGCCGATCGAAGCCTACAGCGCCGTTCCGGCGGCAAAGCCTGCGCCCCGGCGCAAACTTCGCCTGCTGACCGGCCGCCGCCCTCGCTTCCTGAACCGCCGTCTTCCCGGCAAGCGTGAACCTGCGGCAACCATCCACGCCAATGAGCGCGAGATAATCGCCCGCACCTGAAGCGAGCCCGAGACGTGCATAAAAAGCCCCGCCGAGCGGGGCTTTTTTCGTTACAGTGCCCCGATCAACGCATCCGCGAGGAAGCCGAAGAACAGGATCCAGCCGTAGGTCCCGTTGGAACGGAACAGCTGCAGGCACTGATCGCCGTCGTCAATATCCAGAACGGCGATCTGCCACCCCAGGTGAATGACGCCGGCCAGAATGCCGACAAAGGCGGCCGGCCCGGCATCGGCAAAGATCGAGGCCAGAAAGAACAGCGCGGTTGCGCAGCTATAGAGCATGATCAGGGCCGGCTTGGTGTGCTCATCGAAAAGGCGTGCGGTGGACTTAACGCCGACAAGAGCATCGTCTTCCTTGTCCTGATGGGCGTAGATCGTGTCGTAACCGATCGTCCAACAGATACCGCCGACATAGAGAAACACCGGCGACCAGGACAACGAGCCGAAGGCCGCCGCCCACCCCATGAGCGCGCCCCAGGAAAAGGCGAACCCCAGAAACAGCTGCGGCCAGTTGGTGATGCGCTTCATGAAGGGATAGATCGCGACCGGCAGAAGGGAGGCAATGCCCAGCCAGATGGTGAAGGTGTTGAACTGCAGCAGCACAGCCAGCCCGATGAGGGCCTGCACCACCAGAAAGATCTTGGCCTGCAGCCTCGTTACCTGCCCTGCCGGGATCGGCCTGGAGCGGGTCCGCTCGACCTTTGAATCGATATCGACGTCGACGAGGTCGTTATAGGTGCAGCCCGCGCCGCGCATGGCAACCGCACCGATGAAAAACAGAACAATGTGCCAAGGATCCGGCCACGCCTTGCCACCGGCAATCGCCGCCAGGGCCGCGGACCAGAAACAGGGCCAGAGCAGAAGCCACCAGCCGATTGGGCGTTCCCAGCGGGCAAGGCGGGCATAGGGGCGCAGGCCAGCGGGCAGCCGCGTATCCACCCAATGCTTCTTGACCGCATCTGCAACCGGCCCCGTGTCGTTCGTGGAAAACACTTTCGATCCGTCCATCTGTCGATTGTCCGGCGGAAACGCTCCCGTCTTCCGCCCCTCTTTGGCCCTTTTAGCGGTATTCGGCAGGAATTTCATCCCGCAAGAGGTCGCAGAGACGCTATCGTGAAACTCTCAGTTGGGAAAAGGAATACGTCGTGACGATCAAAACCCGGCCGGCAACCGGTGTCCTCCTCATGCTCTTCATCGGACTTGCAAGCGGTCCGGCAGCTTCCTTCGCCCAGAAACCGCCGCCGCCTCCACCGGGAGGAGGCAAGGGTCCACCACCTCGCGGCGGCGGCCCGGACCTTCACGAAAGCCGGATCGAGAGTTCAGGCGCCCACACCGTGCTTGGCGAGGTCTGGGTTGACAACTGGTTCAGGCTCTTCGTCAACGGTGTTCCGCTTGTGGAGGACAGCGTTTCCATCAAGACAGAACGGTCGTTCAATGCGGAGCGGTTCGAATTCAGCTCCGACTTTCCGATGACCCTTGCATTCGAATTTCGCGATTTCATGGAAAACGAAACCGGTCTTGAATATGTCGGCACACGGCGTCAGCAGCTGGGCGACGGCGGTGCGATCGCCCAGTTCAAGGACGTGTCGAGTGGCAAGGTGCTGACGGCAACCGGCCCGGACTGGAAATGCCTGACCGTACAATCCGCGCCGGCCGACGCCGAATGTGCACGCGAACGCGATCCGGACCCTTCCCTGCCGGTGTGCGCGCCAACGAGAACACCCGTTCCGGACGATTGGACGGCCCCCGGTTTCGACGACAGCTCCTGGCCGAAGGCTGCCGTGCATACAACCCGTGAGGTCGGCCCCAAGGACGGATATGACCGCATCGAATGGGCTCCATCGGCGCAACTCATCTGGGGGCCTGACCTGAAGAAGGACAACATCCTTTATTGCCGCGTTACGGTTGGGCGCTGAGCGGCAGAAATGAGCCATCGCGTGCGCCGCCAATTGCGGTGGGGTGCCCTCCGTGTTAGGTCACGGCCCTCTTGCTTCAACCTTCACGAAGAGACTGCCCGTTTATGAAACTTCTCCTGATCGGATCCGGCGGCCGCGAACACGCGCTTGCCTGGGCGCTGGCAAAATCTCCCAAGCTCACCAAGCTCTATGCGGCACCCGGCAATGCCGGCATTGCAGAGGTGGCCGAGCTCTGCAATCTGGACACCGCAGATCATCAGGCAGTTATCGGCTTCTGTCGCGACCACGAAATCGATCTTGTTGTCGTCGGTCCTGAAGCACCGCTTGTGGCCGGTCTGGTCGACGACCTGGAAAAAGCCGGGATCAAAGCGTTCGGCCCGTCGAAAGCGGCTGCTCAGCTGGAAGGTTCCAAGGCGTTCACCAAGGGCGTGTGCGACGAAGCGAACATTCCGACGGCAGGCTATGGCCGCTTCGACACGGCTGACGCCGCGCTCGCTTATGTTCGCGAACAGGGTGCTCCGATTGTCGTCAAGGCGGACGGGCTCGCCGCCGGCAAGGGTGTTGTGGTTGCCATGACGCTGAAAGACGCCGAGGAAGCGGTCACCGCCTGTTTCGAAGGTTCATTTGGAGCAGCTGGCGCCGAAGTCGTCATCGAGGAATTCCTGGAAGGCGAGGAAGCAAGCTTTTTCGTGTTGTCTGACGGGACCCACGCTTTGCCGCTTGCCACCGCACAGGACCACAAGCGCGCCTATGATGGCGATGAAGGGCCGAATACCGGCGGCATGGGCGCCTATTCGCCGGCTCCCGTCCTGACAGACGGACTGATTGCCGACGTGATGCGCACCATCATCGAGCCGACCATTGCGACGCTTGCCAAACGCGGCACCCCTTTCAAGGGAGTGCTCTATGCGGGTCTGATGATCGGCAAGAACGGCCCGAAGCTGATTGAATACAATACCCGCTTCGGCGATCCGGAATGCCAGGTCCTGGTCATGCGCCTCAAGAGCGATCTCCTGGATCTGTTGCTTGCCAGCGTCGAGGGACGGCTGGACCAAACCACCGCCGACTGGCGCGACGAGGCGGCACTGACCGTCGTCATGGCCGCCAGAGGTTACCCGGGCAGCTACGACAAGGGTACGGAAATCCGTGGTCTCGACACGGCTGCAACGGACGACGTCGCCGTTTTTCACGCCGGCACCAAACGCGATGGCGCGCGAATCCTGGCCAATGGCGGACGTGTTCTGAACGTGACCGCTGTCGGCGCCACCGTTCAAGAGGCTCAACAGCGGGCCTATGAGAGGATCCGCGACATCGACTGGCCGGAAGGCTTCTGCCGCAGCGACATCGGCTGGCGGGCCATTGCGCGGGAAAGCGAAGGCTGAGCAAATCGCAACTCCGGAAATCGAAGCATATTTGGTTTCCGGGACTTGGCAGGCGTTTGAAACCACAGCTAATCTTGTCCCCCTGCGCTGATTGGGGAGACAGACGTGAAAAAAGACCTCCCGGATTTGTTTCCGGGGTTTGACAGCATCACCGTCGAAGCCAGCGATGTGCGGTTGTTCTGCCGGGTCGGCGGGTCCGGCCCGCCGCTGCTTTTGCTGCATGGCTACCCCCAATCCCATGTCTGCTGGCACAAGGTGGCGCCGCAGCTTGCCGAGCACTTCACGGTCATAGCGCCTGATCTTCCGGGCTATGGCCGGTCTTCCGTGCCACCGCTTTCGGACGACCATGCGGCTTATTCCAAGCGAAGCATGGCTTCGGCCATGGTCGAACTCATGAAGGCTCTCGGCCACCCGACTTTCTATCTGGCCGGGCATGACCGCGGCGGCCGGGTAGCCTATCGCCTGGCGCTCGATCATCCGGAAGCCCTTCTGAAGGTTGCCGTTCTCGACATCCTGCCGACATGCGACTACTGGGACCGGATGGACAGGCTGTTCGGCCTGAAGATCTATCACTGGATGTTTCTGGCCCAGGCCGCGCCGTTCCCGGAAAAACTCATTTCCGCTGCACCGAAACGGTTTCTCGAACACACGCTGGCGAGTTGGACCACAGCCAAGAACCTGTCATGTTTTTCCAAGAAGGCCATGGTGCATAACCGCAAGTGGTTCTGCGAGCCGGACCGGGTGTCGGCGACCTGTGAAGACTACCGCGCAGGCGCGACGATCGACTACGAACACGACCGCGCCGATGTGGACGCCGGCAAAAAAATCCTTGTTCCCCTGCTCGCGCTGTGGGGAAGCAAAGGCATCGCTACAAGCGTCGACGATCCGCTTGAAGTCTGGCGCGGCTGGTCTCCGGAAGCCGTCGGCGCGGCGCTTCCATGCGGTCACTTCCTGCCTGAAGAGGCCCCGCAGGAGACGCTCGATGCCCTGATCGAATTCTTTGCAGGGCCACCGGAAACGTCATAGCGCCGAGGAAACCGGCCCTTTACCCAGGGCAGATTGCGCCGGTCAGCAACGAGATTTCAACCAGACAGGTTCTGCCGGCGCCATACCCAATGGAGCCGCCCGAACATCACTCAAACTATTTTGCCTTGTTTCAGCTCATCAGAGCGCGAACAAATACAATCCATTGTGAAACAGCAAGTTTTCGGCATTGCAGTTGTTTTTTCTTAATGGGCCTTAAGAAACACATTCAATACAATTTAACCAATACAGCCTATTGAGAAAATTGGCAGGGATCATTTGCATAAAATCACCGTGCCCGGTGGCCATAACAAAGAGTGGATTGTCCTTGCCGAACAAAGAGCAGCCGAGGCTGTTCGGGGGAACAGGTGCTACGCGTGGGCAAGCAAGAGTTTTGGCAACGGAAGGAGTTGCGCGACGATGAATCGCGCACGCAAGCGCGTGGGCGAAACCCGAGCGCCGTTCTGGACCGGATACTCACGCGTTGGTGCAAGGACGAAACCTGTTTCGAAAAGCCGCTCCGGGCCCTTTTCCTGTCATTTCTCTGCCTGACGGTCGCCGTCCTTACCCTTCAGAACGTCGTTACCGAGTACCGTACGCTGCGCGAGCCGCAGGATCTGATCGTCCAGACCACCGAGCGTCTGCTGATGCATCAACGGACGCTAGGTGAAGAAACGCTCGACCAGGCGGTGAGTGTCGTCAGCGCGGACGCGGCCTTGCAGACAGCCATCCGCAACAAGGACACGGCCAACATCAAGGCCATTGCCGACCGGGTCTTTGCCGGAAAAGCCGCCGACCTCAATATTGCGGAGCTGACCATCTATTCCGCCGACCAGCAGGTCGTCTATCGCGCGAAGAGCAACGCCTCACCGGGCCAGGATGCCGATGCCTTCCAGTCCGAACTGAATTCCAGCCGGTTCCGCGAGGCCGATGCGATCGAACTTGGCCCGAACAACGAATTCATCGTCAGCGTGCTCAAGCCCTGGCTCGTCGAAGGCATCCGGATCGGGTATCTGAAACTCGCGATCAATATCGAACAATCGCTCGCGCTGGCCAGTTCCGCGGTCAATGCCCAGATCGTCAAGGCCTGCGAAGTCGCGGAAGCAGGTGATTCCAGCACGGTTCACTATAAGGTGCTGGGCAATCTGACGCCGACCGGCTTCGACTTCAGCAAGATCGCCTCCAACGGCCACTTCGCCGGCTTCAACAGCTTCTTCCTCCAGAACAGCAAGGTGTTCATGGTTCGCGATCTGCCAATTATGGTCGTAACCCCGAACAACGACGTGAAGCTCCTGCTGGTAAAGGACATCACGGACAACATCTGGGACTTTGCCAAGGGAACGTTGTTGTCTCTGATGGCAGGTATCGGTCTGGCGCTGCTCGCCTGGACGGTGGTCTTCCGTCTGTTGTCCCGGCTGCAGTCCTCCGTGCAGCTGACACGCGCTCGTCTTGAAGCGGAAGTTCTGGATAATACCCTTAAGCTGGAAAGCAGCTCACTTCAGCTTGTGGAAGCACAGCGGATAGCGCATGTGGGCAGCTGGGAACGCGATATCGCTTCCAACGAAATCCTGGGGTCTGAAGAATACTATCGGATCATGAGAATCCCGCCGGATCTTCCGGCAGCCGAGATCCAGCCCTACCTGTTTGCCCGTATCCCCGAGGAAGAACACCGGAAAACCCTGGCAGCGGTAAATGCCGCGGTGAAGTCCTGCGGCGAATTTGATGCCGAACACTCGCTTGTGCATGATGACGGCAGCGTCCAGTATCTGCATGTTCGCGGTTACGTGCTTGCCGGTCTGGACGGCAAGGCCTCCAAGGTAATCGGGACCGTTCATGACATTACCGACCGCTGTCTGGCGGAACGCAAGAACCTCCTGCTTGCCAATATTCTGGAGTCCTCGCTGAATGAAATCTACATCCTGGACGCGGCGACCTTCCAGATCGAATATGCAAACCGCTGCGCCCTAACCAATCTCGGTTACACGATCGAAGAGCTCAAATTCCAGAAGATCGGCGACATCGACCCCGTTTACGACCCGGAAACGGTCCGCCGCCATGTCGCTCCTTTGCTGAATGGTCATCGGGACCACCTGTCGGTCGAAAGTGTCCACCGGCGCAAGGACGGCAGCGAATACCCGGTAGACCTGAGGGTCCAGCTTCTTCGGGATCAGGACCGCGATCTGTTCGTGGCCATTGCCAACGATGTTTCGGAACGGGTGCAGCGCGAAAACGAAACCCGCGAAGCCAAGATCCGCGCCGAACGTCTTGCCTATTTCGACCCCCTGACGAAACTGTCCAATCGCGCCGGCTGTCAGCGCGATGCCAAGGAGCGTTTCGCCCGGATCGAAAAACCGGCTTTTCTCGTTCACGTCGACATGGACGGCTTCAAGCGGGTCAACGACACGCTCGGTCACCAGGCGGGCGATCACTGCCTGGAGGAAACCGGTCGCCGCTTGCGCGAAGTCTGCCGCGGACTGGGCACTGCCTATCGTTGGGGCGGCGACGAGTTCGTCATCCTTGCGGAAAGCGGTATGGCCGACCCCAACGAGTTATGCGAACGGGCTCGCCGGGTCATGCGGATGCCGATGGAGTTCAACGGCAACAGGTTCTGGCCGACCGTGAGCATGGGTCTGGCGCTGTGTCCGGAGGACGGCGACGACTTCGACACGCTTCTGGTCAATGCCGACCTCGCCCTTTACCAGTCCAAGGAGAACGGCAAGGATCGCTACACGTACTTCCGGCCGGACATGCGCACCGACAGCGAGACGGAAGCACAGATCGAACTGGAACTGAAAGACGCGGTCAAGAACGACCAGTTCTTCCTCGTGTTCCAGCCCCAGGTCAATCTGCGCACCCAGGCCGTCACCGGCATCGAGGCGCTGGTGCGCTGGCAGCATCCGGAACGCGGCACGGTTTCGCCTGCCGATTTTCTGCCCGTCGTGGAAAAATCCGGGCTCGCGCCGATCCTGGGTGAAATCGTCCTCGACAAGGCCTTTGCCGCTGCACGCCACTGGATCGACCTGGGCCTCGATTTCGGCCGCGTGTCCGTGAACGTCTCGCCGTCACATCTGTCGTCCGGGCTGTTGCTCGAGCACTTCAAGGCGGCGATGGCAAAACACAATGTCGGGCCGGACAGAATTACCGCCGAAGTGCTGGAGTCGGTTTTCCTCAACGACAACCGGTCCGGTCACCTGGTTGCCCTGAGGCAACTGTTCGAACTTGGCGTTCATATCGAACTGGATGATTTCGGGACCGGCTACGCGTCCCTGTCCCATGTCTCTGACCTGCCGATCAACGGGCTCAAGATCGACCGGTCGTTTACCCGCCAGATGCTGCAGGACCCGAAAAAGGAAGTGATCGTCAACCAGCTCATTCACCTGGCACGGTCGCTCAATATCGGCATCGTCTGTGAAGGCGTTGAAACCGAGGAACAATATGATCGCCTGCGGATGATGGGCGATTTCTCGATCCAGGGTTATCTGATCGCGCGGCCGATGCCGTTCGATCAGGCTACGGACTGGATGTCGGAAGCCGCGGACGACCTTTATTTCGTGCTCTGAGTTCCTCCTATTTCATTATCTGAGTTTCCCCCGGCTTCGCACTGCCTTTTCGGCCAGCTAGGGCTTTTGCAGGCGATCGTATGGTTGGCAAGGGCCGATTGAGCACCCATGTGCAGGGTAATGCCCATAGTGCCGGAACCGGACCATGCCATCCATGTCTTCCCCCAGAATCGGTCTTGCCCTTGGTGGCGGCGGCGCGCGAGGCCTTGCGCACATCCCCGTTCTGGAGGCCCTCGACGATCTCGGCATCAAACCTGCCCGGATCAACGGAACCTCCATCGGCGCGCTCATGGGCGCCGCCTATGCCAGCGGCCGCAGCGGCCAGGAAATCCGCGAGATAGCACTGGAGACATTTGCTGATCGCAACAACGTGTTGTCGCGCCTGTGGCAGCTCAGGCCGCGCAGGTTCGCCGATGTGTTCCGCGGCGGTCCCGTGCAGTTCGACCCACTGCGGGTGCTGGAGGTCTTCGTCGCGGACTACCTTTCCGATACATTCGAGGAACTCGACATTCCGCTGCGCATGCTGGCAACCGATTTCTACCGCTGCGAGGAAGTTGATTTCGAAAGTGGCCCGCTGTTGCCGGCACTGGCCGCATCCATTGCGATTCCCGCGATATTCAGACCAGTGCGGTATGGCGACCGGTTTCTGATCGACGGCGGCGTCGTCAATCCACTGCCTTTCGACGGCCTCAGGGGAACTTGCGACATTGTCATTGCCGTTGATGTCGTGGGGGCGCCGGTGCCGCGCGAGAACAAGGAAGACATCAGCATGCTGGATTCCCTGTTCGGTTCTTCGCAGATCCTCATGCAGACCATCACCAGGCAAAAACTGAAATCAGATCAACCGGATATCCTGGTCAGCCCGCCACATGATTCCATTCGCATACTGGACTTCATGAAAGCCGAGCACATTCTGGATAAGGCAGAATCCTTGCGTACGGTTACCAGGGAACAATTGGAGAAATTGATAAAAGAAACAATGGAAGTTACTTGATGGCAACATGCGCAAAATTATCCGTATAATTCATTTTTATTGGAACGGACTTTGCGTTTAACAAATCATTAATCTTACTCCTAAATACTTTTCTCAATCTATTAGGAGAAGGTCAATGCGGCCATCGGGATCAACAGATTTGGAAGCCTGTCCGGTATCGGACGATTTGCTGAAACGGTTACTGGACGCAACGTTGAACGCGGTAACGGATGCGGGGTACCAACTGCCGGAACAGCAGCGCGCGGCACTCGCCGTCTACTGTTATCGCCGCGCACATTTCCGCCGCCTCGGCCTGTCGCTGGCATCCCTGTGCAGCCAGCAGGCACTCGTGATGGAAGCCGGCCATGCAGGCGACCTGATCTACCGTCAGGCAAGCAGCGCAGGTTTTGCAGGCGAAGGCGACACAGGCAGCCGGACGGCAAAAACCGGGAAACCTCCGGTCAGTCTATACGTGGTTTGAAAGTCCATTCCGGGGCTGGTTCTTCCTCCCACCCGCCCCCACCTTAGGCAACCGCCTTTGCAGCTCTCAGCGCAAGCCGGTTGCCTTTTCTTTTGGCATGCCCCCCGCAAAACGTCTCAAGTTTCAGGCAAACGGCCTGCCGTACCGCGGCTGCTCCTTGCCGATGGCGGTCCGCCCCCTACTATTTTGCTGAGGACTGGTTTTCGGGATGGATTGACATGGCAGCGCACAGTTCCCCACTTCACGCACGTCGACACATGGGAGCCCTGGGTGCCAGGGCGCTCCGATTGGTTCCCTTGCTGCTGGGGCTTCTGGTTAGTGCTGTGCTGTCCGCACCGGCATTCGCGGTCTGTCAGTTGGTGGCCGATGCGCCTTACAGAACGCCGGGTCCAAATGAAGTCCGGATCTGGCGCGCGGCCCTGCAGGCAAATGAAGTGCAGATCCGCTACATCGGCCATTCCACCTTCGAACTTGAAACACCCAAGGGTGTGCGGATCGCGACCGATTACAATGACAGTGTGCGACCGCTGCTGCCCCCGAATGTGGCCACGATGAACGGCGCGCACAGTACGCATTACTCCATCAGCCCGGACCCCAACATCGAGCATCTTCTCTACGGCTGGAACCCGAAGGGCGGCCCGCTTGATCACGATGTGACGATTGACGACGTCCGCATCCGCAACATCCAGACCAATATCCGCGGCTGGGACGGGGAAGAGCGCCGGCTTGGCAATTCGATCTTCATCTTCGAAGTCGCCGATATGTGCATTGCGCATCTGGGCCACCTGCATCACCGGCTGACACAGGAAGATCTCGTCCGCCTTGGCCAGATCGACGTCGTGTTTGCCGCAATCGACAACAGCTCGACGCTGCGGCTGGACAGTCTGATGGATGTTCTGGAAAGCATCGGACCTGCGATGGTCATCCCGATGCATTTTCACTTTTCCGGCGCGTTGCAGGCATTCGTGGGCCGCGCGCAGGAAGCAGGATACGAGATCGTGCAGGCGAAGGCACCGTCGCTTCTTGTCAGTCGTTCCAGCCTGCCGGTCAGGAAAACCGCCTACATCATGATGCCTGGCGGCGCCTGACAGCCTGAACGGCCCCTGGAAACGGACTGCGCCGCCTCCCTATGATGTCGCGACTGACCCGAGGAGGTGTCAGCCGCTGTATCGCAGGAACAGAACCTGGCTGTCGCCCGCCTGACGGCGGTCGAGTTCCTCAAAGCCTTCCGGAATGTCGATCTGGGCGGAAGACCTTTCCTCGAGCACACACAAGGCGCCCGGCTTCAGCCATTCGCCCCCGGCTGCAGAGACCAGTGCCTTTTCACCCAGCTTCTTGTCGTAGGGCGGATCGGCGAAGACAAGATCGAAAGGCTCGATGGTGCCGGCGCTGCCAAGGCGCGTGGCATCACGACGGAATATCTTCGCAGCGCCATTGAGGCCGAGAGCTTCCATGTTGCGGCGTATGATGCCACGGGCTTCCGCCCCTTCTTCGATGAAGGTGCAATGACGGGCGCCCCGGCTGATGGCCTCAAAGCCCAGCGCACCGGTTCCAGCAAACAGATCCAGCACCCTTGCGTCTTCAAGATCAACATCCAGGCCATGGGCCAGAATGTTGAAAATTGTTTCGCGAAGACGGTCACTCGTGGGCCGGGTGTCCTGCGATTTGGGCGCAGCGAGAGCCGCGCCCTTGAACCGCCCGGCGACTATTCTCACGAACGATCCCCGCGACGCGGCGGCCGCCCACCCTTGGGGGGTCCGCGCCGTTCGTCCTTGTCACGGCTGGAACGGCGTTCCTGCTGCTTGTCTTCCACCGTGCCTTCCTCACCCCAGATTCGACGCGGGGGCGGGGCGAAACGTTCTTCACTGAAATCCTTGCGCGGTTTCGGCTCGGAGGTCAGACGGAAACGGGAACGCGGCGAGACTTTTACCTTTTCCTGGCGCGGCCCGGAATTCTTGCGCGGTCCCTGGCCGGACCCCTTCTTGCGTTCTTCACGCTGCTCGTTGCGTTCGTTTTTTGCCGCCCGCTTGCGGTCAGTCTCGCTGCGGCCTTCACGCGCGGTCATCCAGCGGCCCTGGCTGGACTCGCGCTTGCCACTATCCCGGCCGCCACCGTCACGGCTGCCGCCATCCCGACCACCGCCATCCCGACCACCGCCTCGCTTCGCACCGGCAGGTTTCTTTTCGGCTTCGGGCTTGGGCGCATGAAAGATCGGAGCATCGAAATCCGCACCGGCTTCCTCGGCCAGGGCATCGCCCAACTGGTCGCGCAGAACACGTCCGCGAATTTCGCGGACGTCGCCTTCCGGCAGATCCATCAACTGGAACGGGCCATAGGACAGACGGATCAGCCGGTTCACGGCAAGACCCAGATGTTCCAGAACACGTTTGACCTCACGGTTCTTGCCCTCGCGCAACCCCACCGTCATCCAGACGTTGTTGCCCTGCTCCTTGTCGAGCGTTGCCTCGATAGCGCCATAGAGCAAACCGTCAATCGCGATACCGTCCTTCAGGGTATCAAGATCCGCTTGGGTTACCTTGCCGAAGGCGCGCACGCGGTAGCGGCGCAACCAGCCGGTTGCCGGCAATTCCAGAACACGCGCCAGCCCGCCGTCATTGGTCAGGAGCAAGAGGCCCTCGGTGTTGATGTCGAGTCGGCCCACGGTCAACACGCGCGGCAGGTCTTCCGGCAAGCGTTCGAACACCGTCGGACGTCCTTCCGGATCCTTGTTGGTGGTCACCAGACCGCGCGGCTTGTGATAGAGCCAGAGCCGCGTGCGCTCGCGCAGCGGCAGAGGCTCGCCATCGACAAGCACCTTGTCCTCCGGTGTCACGGTAACCGCGGGCGTCGTCAGGAGCTGCCCATTGAGCTGGACGCGGCCGTTTTCAATCCAGACCTCGGCCTCTCGGCGCGAACACAGGCCAACACGCGCCATCACTTTGGCAATGCGTTCACCGCGGTCGCCGGCTTCGCCCACGATAGGTGCGGGGGCCGGTTTCGGCGCACGTTTTTCGAAGCCGCCCTTTTTGGGGCCGGCTTTCGGTTTATCGCTCGGTGCGGGCCGGCGTTTTTCCGGTGCACGTTTGTCGCGTCCACGGCCTTTTGCGGGACCCGGGCGCTCGGAAGAGAATTTTCTTGTCGTCATGCGCGCGTCATAGCAGAGCTTGAGCCTTTCGGGAATCGCTTGTTTTCTGCATAAACCGCAGAGATGCCGTGTTCAGGACGCATGGCGTAGCCTTGTTGCTGCCGCAGATGCCTTCCCGGGGCTGACGGCCGCGGCGTTTCCGGGTAAACAGGAGCGACCGGACAGCGTGTCAAATCAAGGCGATGTCCATATTTGCGCTCCAACACGTCCAGCCCGATGTCCACCGTTTCCGCCAACCAGCTATCTTTCATGGATCTCGCGATTGAAGAAGCCGAAAAGGCTGCCGCACGCGGAGAAGTACCCGTCGGTGCGGTGCTTGTCCGGGATGGACAAGTCGTCGCCAGAAACGGCAACCGGACGCTGGAACTGAACGATCCGACCGCGCACGCGGAAATCCTCGTGATCCGAACCGCATGCGAACTGGCCGCTTCCCAGCGCCTTCCGGACTGCGATCTCTATGTGACGCTCGAGCCCTGCCCCATGTGCGCGGGAGCCATTTCCTTTGCCCGGGTCCGCCGGCTTTACTACGGCGCCGGTGATGAAAAAGGCGGCGCCGTCGATCACGGCACGCGATTCTTCCGCCAGCCGACCTGCCATCATGCGCCGGATGTCTATTCCGGCATTGGCGAGATCCGAGCAGCGGGCCTGCTCAAGTCGTTCTTCCAGACAAGGCGCTAGCTGGATTCTTCGCTGGATTGACCGGATTGCCCGTTGCCGAAAGGCAACAACGGCAGCCAAACACACCTGAGAGCAGCTTTCGTTACTTCGTTAATCTGAAACTGTCATCTACGAACGACATATTATGTGTGGGGGTATTTCCGCACTTCATCGGAGTATCAAATGACTCGTAAAGTTGTTCTCGGGGCAATCGCCGGTTTCATCGCAGCCGCAAGTCCGGCTCTTTCCGCTGACCTGCCGGTGGCTCCGGAACCTGTCGACTACGTCCGGATCTGTGACGCCTACGGCGCCCGCTTCTATTACATTCCCGGTACAGAAACCTGCCTGCGCGTCGGCGGCCGTGTCCGGACCGAGTTCCGCGTCCGCAACTTCGGTGAAGCCGAAAATGCGTGGGGCGACCGTGACACCGACGGCTACCAGTGGCGTTCGCGCGGGTATCTTTACCTCGACGCACGCACCGCGACCGAGTTCGGCACCCTGCGCGCCTTTATCGAGTCCTACATCACGCTGACCAACGCCTCCACGGCAACCACGCTGGACAAGGCCTATATCCAGTGGGGCGGCCTGCTCGCCGGTCATAACGGGTCGAACTTCGACTTCTTCACCGGTTATGCCTTCAACGCCCAGATCGAAAGCTATTCCGACCGCAAGCTGAACCAGATCGCCTACACCATGGCATTCGGCAACGGCTTCAACGCGACGGTTGCGCTGGAAGACCGGTCGGGCCGCGAACAGAACATCGCAATCAACGGCACCAACCAGACCTACGGCGGCACCCGCGCACCCGACTTCGTCGCGGCTCTCGGTGTCAACCAGGGCTGGGGCCAGGCGCAGATCATGGGTGCCCTGCACCAGGTTTATCCGAGCGCGGCCTACAATGGCCTTGCCGGCCGGACCGAAGACGAACTTGGCTGGGCTGCCGGTGCCGGTGTGACCGTCAACTTCGGCGGCTTTGCCAAGGGCGGCGCGGTCTCCCTGCAGGCAGTCTATACAGACGGCGCCAGCGGATTTGGGTCCACAGGCTGGAACAGCCGCATCACCGACGCGGTGTGGAACGGCACCAGCACCGAGACCACCAAGACGCTGAACATCTTCGGCGGCGTGACCCTCGGCGTGACCGATACCGTCCAGGTGAATGTCGAGGGCGGCTATCATGATGTCGACGGCGGCACGAGCGCTTACGACTTCACCCAGTGGGACGCAACGGCCAACGTGGTCTGGGAACCGGTTTCGGGCTTCCTGATGGGCCCGGAAATCCAGTATCGCGACGTCGACTACAGCCGCTCGTCCGGCCTGAACGACACCTACGAGCTTTACGGCACTTTCCGTCTGCAACGCACGTTCTGAAGACGGCAATCAGACAAACGAAAACCCCGGACACTGATCCGGGGTTTTCTGTTTTCAGGGCTATGTTCTGGCAGCGTCAGGCGCCTTCGTGCCACTTCGCCCAGGCGGAGAGGACGATA
Source organism: Roseibium sp. LAB1 (assembly GCF_054658235.1). Classification (NCBI taxonomy): domain Bacteria; kingdom Pseudomonadati; phylum Pseudomonadota; class Alphaproteobacteria; order Hyphomicrobiales; family Stappiaceae; genus Roseibium; species Roseibium sp. LAB1. Next base: position 1,072,956 of record NZ_BAAGIB010000002.1, read on the forward strand.
TCCCACATTCCGTTTGACCATAGATTGCTGTGGCCGGCGCCGTCGACGATCACCAGTTCCTTTGGATCATGCACAAATTCATGGAGACGCTTGCCGTGCTCCACCGGAATGACCCGGTCTTCGGTCCCGTGCACGATCAGGACAGGTGCGGAGATCTTGCCGACGCGTTCCCGTGTCGGCATCGGGTCCGTCATCATGAGCCCTACCGGCAACCAGGGATACCGCTTTGCGGCCATGTCAATCAGCGCCGTATAGGGCGCCTCCAGCACCACAAGATCCGTTTGCGGGCGCTCTGCGGCCACCGCCGCGGCAACACCCGACCCAAGGCTTTCACCGTGGATGATGACAGGTGTTCCTGATGCCGCCATCCGGTCGAAATGCTCCAGACCGTCCGAAATCAACGCCTGTTCCGAAGGACTGCCCTCACTTCCGGCATATCCCCGGTAGCTGGGTGCATAGAGGCCGAAGCCGCTGTCCAGGATCAGCTTGAACCGCTTCCAGCGGCCGGACACATTGGCAGAGTTTCCGTGAAAATAGAGCGCGGTGGGGGCACCTTCCGCTGAGGGCTCCGCGCGCCAGACGGTCACCCCGGTGCCATCAGCCATCGCCACCGTCTCGACCGTAACACCCTCCAGTCCTTTTTCCTCCGGTGTGCTCAATTCACCCGTTGGAACGAAGATGAAGTTTCGCTGATTGAGATACATGTAGCCTGCCGCCATGGCGTAGGCGATGCCTGCAATGATGGCCAGGCGGGAGAGCAACGCCCAAAGGGCGCGTCCCGGTCTGCTGGATTTTTGCAGGCTCTGATCCGCGCTGCCGGAGCCGGTTTGCGTCATGTGACTTTCTCCCGTTGCTCCGGTGTCTACGGTCCGCAACGGGAGGCCGATCAGATTGCCGGGTTATTTGCGGCCGAACAGCTTCTCGATATCGCCGAGTTTCAGCTCCACCCAGGTTGGCCGGCCGTGGTTGCACTGGCCGGAAAGCGGTGTGGCTTCCATGTCGCGCAACAGCGCATCCATTTCCTCCGGCCGCATGCGCCTGCCCGCCCGAACAGAACCGTGACAGGCCATCGTGGCGGCAACATGATCCAGCTTTTCCTTGAGACCTTCCGCCGTGTCCCATTCGGCAAGCTCATCGGCCAGGTTCCGGACCATGCCCTGGATATCCATGTCACCCAGGATCGCCGGGGTTTCCCGCACGGCGATGGCGCCAGGCCCGAAGGCCTCAAGTGACAGACCGACCTTTTCCAGATCTTCCGCGCGATCGGCAAGCCGGATCGCATCTTCTTCCGGCAGCTCGACGATTTCGGGGATCAGCAGGATCTGGCGGGCGACGTCCTTCTTTGCCAGTGCCTCCTTCAGACGCTCATAGACAAGCCTCTCGTGGGCGGCGTGCTGGTCGACGATGACGACGCCATCCTCGGTCTGCGCGATGATATAGGTTTCGTGGACCTGCGCCCGGGCGGCTCCCAGCGGAAGGCGGGTCTTTTCCGCCTCGACCGGAACCTCACTTGCACGAGCATCTGCCGAAGGTCTCGCAAAATCGGCAAAGCCGTTCTGGCGCTCGAAGGCAGGCTGCGGTGCTTCGGCAAAGCCTGTCGCTGGCACGCTTTCCGTTTGAAGTGGGCTGAAGGCTTCCGGCACCCAGTGAGGTGCGGCGGATGTGCGCGTATAGGAGCCGCCGCCGTAACCGCCGGAACCTGCCGGAGATGACGGCGGATGGCCAGTCTGCGAGAACCCCGCCGATTGTGCCCTGATGGCATCCAGAGCAACAGCGGCATTTGACGTCGATGACCGGTGCCCAGACTGCACCAGCGCATGCTTGATGGCCCCCACCAGAAGCCCGCGCACAAGCTGACTGTCGCGAAAGCGCACATCGGCTTTGGCCGGATGCACGTTGACATCCACCAAGGCCGGATCAAGGTCGATGAACAGGACCACGACCGGATGCCGATCGCGGGCGAGAACATCCGCATAGGCACCGCGCAGGCCGGACAGAAGCAGCTTGTCCTTCACCGGCCGGCCGTTGACGAAAAAGAACTGGTTCTGGGCATTGCCGCGGTGGTGGGTCGGCAGGCCTGCAAACCCTGTGAGGCGGACACCTTCGCGGGCTGCGTCAATCTCCATGGCGTTGTCGACGAAGTCCTGGCCGAGGATCTGTGCGATCCGCGCCAGATGCGGTTCGTCGCCGCGCGCGGCGGGCCAGCTCTGCGACTGCCGGTCGGCACCGCCGAGGGAGAAGCCGATTTCCGGATAAGCAAGCGCAATCCGCTTGACGATTTCGGTGATGGCGGCAGCTTCCGCGCGGTCGGATTTCAGGAACTTCAGCCGGGCAGGTGTCGCGAAGAAGAGGTCACGCACCTCGACCTGAGTGCCCTTCGTGCGTGCAGCCGGCACAAGCGGCTGTTCCCGGCCGCCCTCGACGGCGATGGCCCAGGCATGGTCCTCGTCCTTGTGGCGGGTCTGGATCGCCAACCGGGCAACGGAGCCGATGGACGGCAGCGCTTCACCGCGAAACCCGAGTGTGCGGATGTCGAACAGGTCGTCGTCGGAAATCTTCGAGGTGCAATGGCGACGGATCGCAAGCTGCAGATCCTCCTGGCGCATGCCCTCGCCATCATCGGCAACGCGCATTAGCGTCTTGCCACCGGCTGCGGTGACGATCTCGACCTGTTTTGCCCCGGCGTCGACGGCGTTTTCAACCAACTCCTTGATCACGCTGGCGGGTCGTTCGATAACTTCGCCCGCCGCAATCTGGTTGATCACCTGTTCGCCAAGTTGCCTGACCTTCATGAAACTCCCTCTACTCGGTTTCGCACCGCGCCATGTTCCTATATGGTCCGCGCCGAGTTTGCGTCGATTCTTCAGCAAAGCTTATCAGACCTACCCAGATCCGAGTGACCCGCCATGACAGTTTCTGCACCGCTTCTTGTTGAGGGGCTCCGCACCCTCGCCCCGTCCTACAAGGGCATCCTGTGTGACGTGTGGGGCGTGCTGCACAACGGTGTATCTGCTTTTGAAGGCGCGCACAAAGCCCTCAAGGCCTTCCGTGAGGAAGCCGGCGGCAAGGTCGTGCTGATCACCAATGCACCCCGTCCGGCCAAGCAGGTCGGCGAGATGCTGACAGGTCTCGGCGTACCGGACGGAACTTACGACGACATCGTCACTTCCGGCGACGTGACCCGCGAAATTCTGGTTGCTCAGGGCAAGAAGACGCTTCTGCACATTGGTCCGCACCGGGATCAGCCGCTATATCACGGTCTTGAAGCCACCTTCACGACCAATGACGAGGAAGCCGAGGGCATCAGCTGCACCGGACTGGAAGACGACGAGGTCGAAACGCCCGACGATTACCGCGACCGGCTGCAGAAACTGGCCGAACGCGGCCTGCCGATGATCTGCGCCAATCCCGACATCGTGGTGGAGCGCGGCGAGCGCCTGATCTGGTGCGCCGGCGCCCTCGCCCGTCTTTACGAAGACCTGGGCGGTGAAGTCGCCATTCTCGGCAAGCCTCATGCCCCGATCTATGATGCGGCGATGAAACGTCTTGCGGCGCTCGCCGGCGAAGAGATTGCCAAGGAAGATGTTCTGGCAATCGGTGACGGCCTGCCGACCGACATTCGCGGCGCGGTCTCACAGGATCTCGACGTGCTGTTCATCACGGCCGGCATTCATGCATCCGATTTTGGTCCGAGCGACGCTCCGGACGAACACCTGATCCGCCGCCGCCTTGCCGAAGAGGGCCTGCGCGCCCGCGCCGCCCTACCGCGCCTTTGGTGGTAATCCATCAAAAGCGTCAGACCGGACTGGCTTAATCTTCGGAATTCGGGCCATGTCCCTGCAGATAGGTCTGGACGTAATTTTCCACGTCCAGGCCTTCGTGGCCCGTGCCCAGGCCCATCTCCTTCATGAAACCCATGACCGCAAGCGGCGCGATGAGCGCGACGGCGAAGCTGACCGGATCTCCCGGTTTGAGCTGCCCGTTGCTCTGGTGCCGGGCGAGAATGCGGGCGACACCCTGAAGGTTTCGCAACAGGAAGGGTGTGACCGTACGCAATTCAGGATGCTGCGGCACCTGCGCAAACAGCGTCAAGGCAAGCCCGCTGTGCTTCCGGTAGGTGTCCAGATAGCGGCGGACGACTTCCAGAAGATCAGACCTGACGTCGTCCCCCGGTGACATCCTGCCGAAAGAGACGTCGGAGAGCGTATCGCCGATGGCGGCCTCGATCAGTCCAGCCTTCGACCCGAAACGGCGAAACAGCGTGACTTCGTTCACCCCTGCCCTGTCCGCGATTTCCCTGGTCGTGGTGCCGCCGAACCCGCGTTCGCAGAACAGCTCGATAGTTGCGGAATAGATCTCTGAAACATCTACATTTCTAGGCACTTGGCTGCAAAACGCGCCGGGCGCGTCCTCAATTTTCCTGAAGTCATTCTGTCGCACCTAACGCCAAACACCCCGTCAATGCAAGCAATCACTTGCAATAAAATTGAAGCATGCCTATTTGCAAGTTTAGACTTGCATTAAAAGGAATGTCGCCGGACGGAGGGTTACCACCTGTCATGCGAACACTTTTCTAGGAGAGCTGCCGTGTCGCTTTTGCGAAAAGCCCTGATACTCCCCCCCGTGCTCGCCGGTGCGGCGGTGCTGTTCTATGCGGTGAGCGGACGGGAAGCGCCCAGGCGCACCGACATCGGGGAAACGGCAACGGTCGTGCGCGTGGTCACGGTAGAGCCTCAGGACTTTGTGCCACGCGTGACGGGATACGGGACGGTCGACCCGGCCCATACGCTCGATGCGATCGCGCAGGTCTCCGGCCGTGTCACTTTCATCAATCCGGATTTCAAGCGCGGTGAATTCATTCCCGAAGGGGAAATTCTGGTGACACTTGCGCGGGAAGACTATGAGCTGGAGATCGCCGAGGCACAGAGCGACATCGCCAGCGCAGACGTGGATATCGAACAGCTGGCCGTCACGCTGGACACTCAGAAACAGTCGCTGGCAATCGCCAAGTCCGTCCTTGATCTGGAGCAGCGCGAACTGGCGCGGCTGAAAACGCTGCTGGAGCGCAAGGTCGCCTCCGACCAGCAGGTCGAGAACCAGGAAGGCATCGTTCTTCAGCAAAGGTCGCGTGTTCAGGATCTGGAAAACGAAATTGCGCTCAACCCGGTAAAACAGAAGGCGCTGGAGCAGGTAAAGGCCAAGAACGAGGTTCGGCTGGAGACGGCGAAGCTGAACCTTGACCGCACCACGATCCGTGTGCCCTTCGACGCAAGGGTCTCGAGGGTCAATGTGGAAATCGACCAATATGTCGGCGCCGGCAGTTCCATCGGAGAACTTGACGGGATCGACGCGGCCGACATCGACGTGCAGATCAGCCCGGGCAACATGGCCGGGTTTGCCAATCTGGCCTTTCCCGGGCAACTGGAAACGGAAGACGGCGTCATCCGCGCGCGCCACTCTCTCGACCGGCTGACGGCCAAGGTCAGGGTCGGTTCCGTCGGCGACGCCGCCGTTTGGGACGCGCGCGTCAAACGGGTCAGCGACACGGTCGACCCGGACACCCGGTCCATCGGACTGATCGTAAGCGTGGACAAGCCCTATGACACCATCCGGCCGGGCATCAAGCCCCCTCTGGTCAAGGGCATGTTCACCGAAGTCGAACTGTCTGCACCACCTGTCGCGGATCAGATCGTCCTGCCGCGCAACGCAGTCCACGGCGGCACCATCATGACAGTCTCATCTGAAAGCCGTCTGGTCCTGGTTCCGGTCGACATCGCCTTCCGCTTTGATGACATCGTCGTGCTGGGATCGGAACTTGCGGCAGGAACGAAGGTCGTCGTCAGCGACGTTTCACCCGTGATCGAAGGCATGCTGCTGAAGCCGGTCGAGGACGAAACAGTGAAGGAAAGCCTGACTAGAATGGCCGGCATGGATGCTGTCAAAGGTGAGGACCGGCAATGATCCGCTACTTCGCCCAGCACCCAACCGCTGCCAATCTGTTGATGGCGGGTTTCATCATTCTCGGTCTCCTGAACCTTCCGGGCCTTTTGCTGGAAACCTTTCCGCAAATCCCGATCAAACGCATCACCGTGACCGTCGCCTATCCGGGCGCAACCTCCGCGGATGTCGAACGCACGGTCTGCCGCAGGATCGAGGATGCGCTCGACGGGATCGAAAATATCGACGAGCTGAAATGCGATTCCCGGGAAAATCTTGCGCTTGCCACGGTCAAGATCATCGAAGGCAAGGATATCGACCAGCTGATGCTGGATATCGACCGCGAGATCAACGCGATCTCCGATTTTCCCGAGGGCGTCGAGGATCCGATCATCGAGGAGGCCGGCCGCCTGAGCGAGGCCACGTCCGTCGTCATCACTGGAATCGACGACAAGCCGCAGCTTAAAAACTACGCAGAGGCGGTGAAAGACCGCATGCTGAAGTTCGGCGGCATTCCGCAAGTCGAGATCTCGGGCTTCTCGGACAGACAGTTCCGCATCGAGGTTCGCGACGCCGCCGCACGCGAGGTTGGGCTGACGCTCTCGGAAATCGCAAATACCCTGACCCGGCAGAATATCAGCGCACCATCCGGCGAGATCTCCGCCGAAGGCGGATCGATCCTGCTGCGCTTTGCCGACGAACGCCTTGCCGCTGACGCCTATGCATCGGTGATAGTCGCTTCGTCGCCGCAAGGTGGCCAGATCAAGCTGGGCGACATTGCCACGATCACCGATCTCTTCGAGGACGAAGAGGTGGAAACCCGGCTCAACGGCAGGCTGGCGGCTGTTCTCGACATCTCGATGACCCGTAGCGACGACCTGATCAAGGTGGTGGAGCGGGTGCAGGAATTCGTCGGCGAGGAACAGGCCCGCACCGCCCCCGGTGTAACGCTGACCATCATCAACGACGGCTCCATCATCCTGAAGGACCGGCTGTGGATGCTGGTCAACAATTCACTGCAGGGCCTGGCCCTTGTCGTCGCGGCCATGTGGATCTTCTTTGGCGGACGGCAAGCCTTCTGGATCGGCATGGGCCTGCCTGTGTCCTTTCTGGGGGCGCTCGCCGCCATGTCCCTTCTGGGCCTGACGATCAACATGCTGTCGATGGTGGCACTTCTGATCGTGGTCGGCATCATGATGGACGATGCCATCGTCATTTCCGAAAACATCGCAACGCGCAGGCAGCGCGGCCTCAGCCCCCTTGAAGCGGCCATTCAGGGCACGCTGCAGGTTGCTCCGGGGGTATTGTCTTCGTTTGTGACGACCACGGCCATCTTCGGTGCGCTTGCCTTCATCGAAGGCGATCTCGGCGATCTGCTGCGGGTGATCCCCATCGTCATGCTGCTGGTGCTGGCCGTTTCTCTCGTGGAAGCCTTCCTGATCCTGCCCAACCACCTCTCCCACGGTGCGACACACGACACGCCAAGCTGGGTTACCCGCAAGGCGGAGAGCGGTGTCGGCTGGGTTCGCGAACATGTGGTCGGGCCCAGCGCAACATGGGCGGTCAGGAACCGCTATTTTACCGTCGGCTTCTGCCTCATGATCTTTCTTGGTTCCGTCTCGCTTCTTGCCGGTGGACTTGTGAAATTCCAGGCCTTCCCGAATGTGGAAGGCGACCAGATCGAAGCACGGATCGAATTGCCGGCCAGCGCGACGCTCGCCGACACCCGCAAGGTGGTGGCGGAGACCGTCGGTGCGCTGGAGCGCATGGATGCGGCGCTATCGCCGCGCAATCCGGACGGTGCTTCGCTGCTCAAGAACGTACTGGTCCGGTTCAACGAAAACAGCGATGCCGGGACCAGCGGAGCGCATCTTGCGACCATCGACATCGATCTGCTGGACGGACCGCTACGCGATGCCGGCAACCAGGAGATCCTGAAAACCTGGCGCCAGGAGTTGCCCGAGACCCTCGACGTCCGGCGCATCATCCTGACCGAATCCAGCATCGGGCCCGCGGGGCGCGCCATCGAATTGCGTCTGGCCCATAACGACCTGCAAGTGCTTGACCGGGCTTCGGAAGACCTTCAAGCCTGGCTCAACGGTTATGACGGCGTCTACAACATTTCCGACGATCTGAGCCTTGGCAAACCGGAACTGGCCCTGTCGCTGAAGGACGGTGCCGGAGCGGTCGGGCTTGATGCAAAGGCAATCGCGGATCAGTTGAGAGGCGCCTACAACGGTATTACCGCCGACGAGGTTCAGGTCGGCTCGGAAAGCTTCGAAGTCGATGTCCGCCTTGCCGGGAGCGACCGCAACAGCCTTGGTGATTTCGAACTCTTCACCGTGGAAACACCTTCGGGGCACCGGGTCCCGCTCGGGTCTGTTGCCGAAATCCGTTCCGATCGCAGCTATACGCGTATCAACCGCATCGACAGGGTGCCGACCGTAACGGTGACAGGCGATGTTCTTCTCGGCATTGCCAATGCCAACGAAGTCGTCAAGGATACGGAAACCCGTTTCCTGCCGCAGCTAGTGGAAAAATATCCCGGGCTGCTCACCTCGACCGAAGGGCAGAACGCGGAAGGTGCCAAGACCCAGGCGTCCATGGTCAAGGCACTCGGCACGGGCCTGATCTTCGTCTTCATCCTGCTCAGCTTCCAGTTCCGCAGCTATAGCGAACCGATCGTCGTAATGACCTTGATCCCCATGGCCTTGATCGGCGCCGTCTGGGGGCACTTCCTGATGGGGATCGACTTCGCAATGCCCAGCATGCTGGGGTTCATCTCGCTCGCCGGCATCGTCGTCAACGATTCGATCCTGCTGGTTCAGTTCATCAAGGACGAGCACGACCCGTCCCTGGAAAACGTTGCGGATATCGCCCCTCTGGGCGCCAAGGCCAGGTTTCGCGCCATCCTGCTGACGTCGGTCACCACCATCGTGGGCCTGCTGCCGCTGCTGTTCGAAACAAGCCCCCAGGCACAGGTGCTGATCCCGCTGGTGACCTCGATCTCCTTCGGGCTGATCGGCACGACACTCATGATCGTGTTCGTGGTCCCGGCCTTCTACACCATCCTGGATGACTTCGATCTCACCTCGCTCGCCAGGGAACGCAAGGCACATCGGGAGAAGCTGGCAGCCGCCGAATAGATGCTCCTCTCTGACTTCGTCATCCCACGGCTAGACCATGGGATGACGCCGGAGAGAATGTTCGGAACCAAAAAGGGCCCTCCAATGGAGAGCCCTTCGTAATCTTTTCTTCAGTCCGGGTCAGTCGAACAGCTTGTCGATGTCCGCCTGCGCGCCGCCCAGCAGCGCATCGATATCGTCCTGGGAGACACCTTCGCCGGAATGCTGCGGACCATGGAGGATCAGCTCGCGCTTGCGGCGTTCCGCTTCGGTCTCGACCAGGGTCGCGTCCAGATCTTCGGGAATGCGCAATTGCTCGATGAAGGAGGTCACACGCTCGTCGATGTAACGCAGCGTTGCGACAACCTTGGAAATTCGCTGGCCGGTGATGTCCTGAAAGGTGCAGGCCTCGAAGATGCTGATCATCTTGTTGCTGACCAGTTCCTGATAGGCATCGTGGTCGCTGGCATCAGCACCCATGATTTCTTCGGCCGCTTCCATGATGGTGTTGGTGGCTTCTTCCGTCGCCTCCACGATGGCGTCCAGTTCCCGTCCGGCGTCCGGGATCTTGCTGCCAGTCATGTCATTGGCACGCAATTGGGAGATTTCCTCCTTCATGCGCCTGATTTCCTTGGCGATGACAGTCAGTTCTTCCGTGACGGCCGGTTGAACGGTCGACAGAAAATCGTGCATCGAACCCGACATGACTTCTGCAAGATGCATCACGTCGGTCAGGGAAACTTCACCTTGCCTGTTCTTGTTTTCCTGCAGGAAGTCTATGACTCGGGCAATGTTTTCCTGTTTCATACTGGCCACCAGATCGAGCCTTTCCATTTTGAAAGCATCCTCCGAAGCACGGATCCGAATTGCTCAGGAACCGCTATTACTTTTCGGATGCACCAAAGCTGACCCGACCTGCCTGCCCAGCAAGACCGCGCCGATCATGTACATCCGTCTGGCACTGGCGGAGGTGCGCCCCAACGCTGGCCTCCGCCAAGTGCAAGAAATCAATCGGAGAAGACCGCCTCGATCTTGCCTTTCAGTGTCTGAGCATTGAAGGGCTTCACGATGTAATTGTTCACGCCGGCTTTTTTGGCGGCGATGACGTTTTCCGTCTTGGATTCAGCAGTCACCATGATGAAAGGCGTCTTGCTGAGACTGCCGTCGGCACGAACCTGCTTCAGCAGCTCGTAACCGGTCATCGGTTCCATGTTCCAGTCGGAAATCACCAGGCCATAACGGCGCTGTTTCATTTTTTCCAAAGCTTCGGTGCCGTCCGCAGCATCGTCGATGTCTTCGAAACCGAGTTGCTTGAGCAGGTTCCGAATGATGCGAATCATCGTTTTGTAGTCATCGACCACGAGGACCGGCATCTGAAGATCAAGGGCCATTGTCTACTCCATACTGTCAATTTGCGCGGCCCCTGGCCGTGGGCCGGTGGAAACGCGTTATGACTTCGAAGGAGAGCGACACATTATGTGTCCTCACCTCCCCACACTCAACGCAATCTACCGACTGCCCCTGAAAAGACCGTTAATATCAGGCGCTTTTTTCTTCGCCCAAAGCACAATTGCCAGAAAACCTTGCACCGCCTAGCGTCCGCCTACTTCAAATCAAGACAAAACAGGGCGGAAACCGTAATGTTGGAACTGCAAAAACTCTGCTTCGAAGATCTTTCGGTCGGCATGAGTGAAGTACTCGTAAAGCATGTGAGTTCTTCGGATGTGGTCGGCTTTGCGGAAGTATCCGGCGACCGGAACCCGATTCATCTGTCCGAACATTTCGCTGCCCGCACCCCCTTCAAGACGAGAATCGCCCATGGCCTCTATACTGCCAGCCTGATCTCGGCCGTACTTGGCACCCGCCTTCCCGGTCCCGGAGCGATCTATCTGTCGCAGACGCTCAATTTCAAGGCCCCGGTCAGGATCGGCGACGACGTCAAGGTGACTGTCACCGTCGAGGAACTGATGGAGCGTGGCAACCGTGCCCGCCTGTCCTGCATCTGCAGTGTCGACGACACCGTGGTCCTGGAAGGCGAGGCGCTGGTGAAAGTTCCCGGCCGGGACGAGGATCGCTCGGGTCTTTGACGGGCTGCGCCTGCAAAGGCAAGTCTTCGGCACATCCCCATCTTGACCTTTGCTTTGCTTGACGGCAGGTTCCACGCCAAAGTCGGCGGGGCTTTCCTTCACGGAGCGCCTTTATCGACGTGTTCCTGCAGGACGGTCCGGCACATCGGGCCGTTCCACCGTATCGTTGCGCGAAGGTTTGCCGCATGAGCTCCACTGATCCCTCCAGCTTTCCGGTTATCGAAAGTCTGGATGCCTTTCCGGCGGACCTGAAAGGCGGCATCGTCGCCATTGGCAACTTCGATGGCGTTCACAGGGGGCATCGGGCTGTTCTTGAAGCCGCTCTCGGCCTTGGTCACGGGACCCATCATCCCGTTTATGCCATGAGCTTCGAGCCCCATCCGCGCACGGTCTTCAATCCCTCCAAGCCTGTTTTCCGTCTCACACCGCCACAGCAGAAGATCGACATGCTGCGCCTGTGCGGCCTCGATGGCGCACTTATCCTGCCTTTCAACAAGGAGTTTGCCGGCATTGAGGCAAACGCCTTCGTCCAGGACATTCTGATCGACACACTCGGCATCTCCCATGCGGTCACCGGATATGATTTCCATTTCGGCCGGGCCAGACAGGGCACGCCCGACTATTTGCGTGCAGCCGGTGCCGATCACGGTTTCGGCGTGACCATCGTGCAGCGCGAGGAAGACGAAGGCGCCGAAGTCATTTCCTCCACCCGTATTCGCGACAGCCTGTCACGGGGGGACATTTCCCAGGCGAACGGCCTGTTGGGGTACCGCTGGTTTTTCGATGCGGACGTGCGTCACGGCGACAAGCGCGGCCGCGATCTCGGCTATCCGACGGCCAATCTGAGCCTGTCAGAGGACTGCCCGCTGAAGCAGGGCATCTATGCGGTCAAGGTCCGTGTGGACGGAGCCTGGCACGACGGTGTCGCCAGCTACGGACGCCGCCCCACCTTCGACAATGGCGCCGCCCTGTTCGAAGTGTTTCTGTTCGATTTCACCGGCGACCTCTACGGCAAGACGCTGCGGGTGCACCTGGTGTCCTATCTGCGGGGTGAGGAAAAGTTCGAGACGGTCGAGGCTTTGATCGCGCAGATGGACCGGGACAGCGAAGAGGCCCGCGCTGCGCTGGGTTCGATGCAACCACTTTCCGAACTCGATATGAAGCTGCTCGACCTTTCCGCCTGAACGGCCGGAAAAATAATTTTCCGATATCTGACTAACTTGCTGTTTCCCGGCTTGCCCGCGGTGGCGTTCGACTTCAAAAGGAATGAGGATCGGCAATCGTCCTGCGGCAGTCACCACAGTCCCCGTTGCCCGGCCCTTTCCCTGTTGCCGGTCCAATTCCAATGCGATTGCCCATCGCCGGAAAGCCGGCGAATTCCCTGTTCGCGTGTGGTTTTCAGACATGAAGACGCTCCGGAGGTTGCAGCACGATGAAGCGTCAGTCCAGTTCCCCGCACGCCGGGGATGTCGAACAGAACCCGCTCCTGGCGATTTTCCTGATGACCTCGGCCATGCTGCTGCTGCCGGTCATGGACATTACCGCCAAGTACCTCTCGGCGGAGCTGGCGACGCTTGAAGTCACCTTCGGCCGCTTCTTCTTCCAGCTTCTGATCAGTCTCGCCATTGCATTGTTCACCGGCCGGATCATGCGTCTCAAGGGCAAGCAACCGGTCGTGAACTATCTGCGTGGCATCCTTCTGGGCACGGCGTCGCTCTGTTTCTTCACCGCGGTAAAATACATGACGGTTGCCACCGCGATCTCGATCTTTTTTGTCGAGCCGATGGTGCTTACCATCCTGGCAGCGGTGCTTTTGAAGGAACAGGTTGGTCCCCGCCGGATCGGCGCCATTCTGGTCGGTCTCCTGGGTGCCATCATCGTGCTTCGTCCGACACTGGCCGAAATCGGTCTGGTCAGCCTGCTTCCCGTGGCAACTGCTGTCCTGTTTTCCTTCTATCTGTTGCTCAACAGGCTCTATCCCGTTCGGGACGATCTTCTGACCATCCAGTTCAGTGCGGGCCTGTCGGGATCTCTGCTGCTTGGAATCGGGCTTGTCATCGGATATCTGACCGGAATCGAAGGCATGGAATTCGTGATGCCGAATGCATCCCAATCAGGGTTGCTGGCATTGATCGGCCTGATTTCCTTCGCCGGCCATGGTCTTGTCGTTTCCGCCTTTCAACGCGGAAACGCCAGCTTGCTGGCACCATTGCAATATATCGAGATCGTCAGCGCAACGCTGTTCGGCTATCTGGTCTTCGCCAATTTTCCGGACGGGCCGACCTGGCTCGGGATTGCCTTGATCATCTCCAGCGGGCTTTACATCACCCACCGGGAGCGCAAGCTGAGACAGGCTGCGTCAGGCTGAACCGGCGATCGCGCCGTTGAGACGGCCACGTTCCGGATCCACGACAGCCGTTTGCAGTCTGCGCAGTCCCAGCCAGACAAGCATCACCGGCAGAACGGGCGCGATCGGCAAACCCAGCCAGATGGCGAACGGGCTGGTGGATGCCGACAGGCCGATGACGACGAAAAGCGCGACTTTTTCATACGGCAGGAAACCGTTTCTGAGCCCCTCACGGATCAGGAAAGCACACGGAATGATGATCAGGGTCAGATCGTAGGAAAGCGCAAAGGGCGTGACCAGCAAGGCGCCGCCGACCAGAACCGGAGCCCGCACCGCCATGACGTCGGTCCGGCGCCAGACCCGCCAGACGCAGGCGGCAGCACCAAGGGCAACGACCGCCTGAACCGCCATCGCCGGCAGGTGAGCAAGCCCGAGCACCCTGCCCGCGCCGTAGACCGAGATCATCTTGCCCCATTCCACACCGCCGAGTTCCATCATGGCGGAGGCAACCGGCGCCTGCACCCAGAACGCCTGCCAGACACCGACGCCGAGCACCGCCGCACTGAAGGCAGCAAACGCCAGCGTCGTGACGGACGCGCTGAGGAAGGTTCGCCAGTTGAGGCTGGCAACAAGTGCCACGGGAATCAGGATGCCCAACTGGGGCTTGATGGTCAGCAGCCCCAGCGCAACACCCGCCCAGATCAATTGCCGTCGTTCGATCCCCACCAGGACGAAGCCGTAGAGCGCCGCGGTCAATGCCGCGTTTTGTCCGTGAAAGGCATTGTTGGCGCAGGCCGGAATGAGGATCAGACAGGCGGCCAGCAGCCAATTGCCTGCAATCAGGCGGCAAGCCAGGCACAAGAGCCCCGTCGTCAATCCGATAAAGACGGCAAAGGCGATCTTGTAGGGCAGGAGCGCAAAAGGCATCTGCAGCATCTGGAAGGTCGGCGGATAGAAGAAACCGAAAACGGTATCGGATCCGGTGAACTGCTGCTGGAGTGCGGAGAACGCAGCCGGATTGTAAGCCACGTCCGGGGTTCCGGTGAGCGCCTGGCCACCTGCGAGCCAGAAGCTCAGGTAATCCATCAGCAGGGTACCGTTGGGCGCGCCATACGTGTTCGGCATGACCAGCATCCACACAAGACCCAGCGCGAAACCGATTGCCGAACACAGGCAGGCAAAGCCGATCCGGTCCCAGCTGAGCCAGTCGCCGGTCACCGCGCCGCGGGACCAGAGACTTGCCTGATGAGCCTTCCCTGGGGAAACCTGCGCCGATTGTTTCATTTCAGTGGCCATGTTCTGCCGGTCTATCCGTCACTTGCCCGTGTAAATGCGGGCCTATCCATGACGCAAAGACATTCATATTCGGTTACCCGGAGCCAATTTTGGACCATCGCGCAGTTACAGGGCGGACAAACAACACAGGATTTGCCGGAACATCTTTATTCATCGCCGAAGTGCTGCTATGTCCCTTGCCATGCAACACAAGGCTCTCATAGTCGTCGCCAGACCGACGACCGCGATTACGCGAATTACTTGCCCGGCCTTCGGCTGACGCGGCAATGCGGCGCCAGGGACCGGGACTTCCTGTATTCATGTTGCTGCCCGAAACGGGACGGCAATCATCCTGACAAATGACGCGGGCCAGGTGCCCGAACGACCGGATCGACGTGACGATGACCGAGACAGATAAACGCGACTATTCCGAAACGCTGAACCTGCCGCAGACCGAATTCCCGATGCGCGCCGGACTTCCCAAGAAGGAGCCGGAAATCCTGGCCCGCTGGGAACAGATGGACGTCTACAAAAAGCTGCGCGAACAAGGCAAGGGCCGTAAGAAGTTCGTGCTGCATGACGGCCCTCCCTATGCCAACGGCAACATCCACATCGGCCACGCTTTGAACAAGACGCTGAAGGACATCGTCACCCGCTCCATGCAGATGACGGGGTTCGAGAGCAACTACGTGCCGGGCTGGGACTGCCATGGCCTGCCGATCGAGTGGAAGATCGAGGAACAGTATCGCGCCAAGGGCAAGAACAAGGACGAGGTGCCGATCAACGAATTCCGCCGCGAGTGCCGCGAATTTGCCGAACACTGGATCGACGTTCAACGCAAGGAATTCAAGCGTCTCGGCATCGAGGGCGACTGGGACAATCCCTATCTGACGATGCGCTTCGAAAGCGAAGCCATCATCGCGCGGGAACTGATGAAGTTCGCCACGTCCGGCCAGCTTTATCGCGGTTCCAAACCGGTAATGTGGTCGGTTGTCGAAAAGACGGCGCTTGCCGAAGCCGAGATCGAGTATCAGGACTACCAGTCCGACATGATCTGGGTGAAATTCCCGATCGAAAGCGCCGGCGGACGCGATGAAGCAGCCGTCGAGGAACTGCTCGACGCAGCCGTCGTCATCTGGACGACCACCCCCTGGACCATCCCGGGCAACCGCGCCATCAGCTATTCGTCGCGTATCGATTACAGCCTTTATGAGGTTACGCAGGACGGACTGCCGGACGACAACTGGGTCCAGAAGGGCGACAAGCTGCTCCTGGCCGATGCGCTTGCCGGCGAAGTGTTCAAGAACGCCCGCATCACCGATTTCGCACGCGTGCGGGCCGTCAGCAACGACGAGCTGGAAACACTGACCTGTGCCCACCCGCTGGCCGGTCTCGACCTCGGCGGCTACGATTTCGACGTGCCGCTGCTGGACGGCGACCATGTCACCGACGATGCGGGTACGGGCTTCGTGCACACCGCACCGGGCCACGGCACGGACGACTTTGAAATCTGGATGACCAAACGGGCAGACCTGGAAGCGCGCGGCATCAACACCGCCATCCCGTTCACCGTTGCCGATGACGGCTTTTACACCAAGGATGCGCCGGGCTTCGAAGGTTGCGAGGTCATCACGCACAAGGGTGAAAAGGGCAAGGCCAACAAGGCTGTCATCGAGAAACTGAAGGAAAGCGGCAACCTGATCGGTCTCGGCCGGCTGAAGCATTCCTATCCGCATTCCTGGCGCTCCAAGAAACCGGTGATCTTCCGCAACACGCCGCAATGGTTCGTCTATATGGACAAGCAGCTTTCCGGCGAAGGCGACACGCTGCGCACCCGCGCGCTGACCGCCATCGACGAGACGCGCTTCGTGCCGGGTGCCGGCCAGAAGCGTCTGCGGTCGATGATCGAAAACCGGCCGGACTGGGTGCTGTCGCGTCAGCGCGCCTGGGGTGTTCCGATCACCGTGTTCATTCACAAGGAAAGCTCGGAAGTCCTGAAGGACGAAGCCGTCAACAAGCGCATCTTCGATGCCTTTGTCGCAGAAGGCGCGGACGCCTGGTTTGCGGATGGCGCCAAGGAACGGTTCCTGGGCAACGACTACAAGGCCGACGAATGGGATATGGTCACGGACATTCTGGATGTCTGGTTTGACAGTGGTTCCACCCATGCCTTCGTGCTGGAACAGCGTGAAGACCTTGCGCCCAAGCGCAAGACCGATGGCGGCCAGGATTACGTCCTTTATCTGGAAGGCTCCGACCAGCATCGCGGCTGGTTCCATTCCTCGCTTCTGGAAAGCTGTGGCACACGTGGCCATGCGCCCTATGACGCCGTACTGACCCATGGCTTCACCATGGCCGAAGACGGCCGCAAGATGTCGAAGTCGCTTGGGAACCAGGTGTTCCCGCAAGACGTCATCAAGCAGTATGGTGCCGACATCCTGCGCCTGTGGGTGGCGTCTACCGACTATTGGGAAGACCAGCGCCTCGGGCCGGAGATCATCAAGACCAGCGTCGACAGCTATCGCAAGCTGCGCAACACGCTGCGCTGGATGCTGGGATCACTTGCCCATGCCACCGGTGAAGAAGTCGCTCTTGCCGACATGCCGGAGCTGGAACGGCTGATGCTGCACCGGCTTTCCGAACTCGACAAGATGATCCGCGAGGCCTACTGGGAGTTCGACTACAAGAAGGTCTTCCACCAGCTGTTCACCTTCATGACGGTGGAACTGTCGGCCTTCTATTTCGACATCCGCAAGGACGCTCTTTACTGCGACGCGGCCTCGTCGGTGCGCCGCAAGGCTTCCCTCTTCGTGATCGACAAGCTGTTCGATTGTCTGGTCACCTGGCTGGCGCCGATGATGCCATTCACCATGGACGAGAGCTGGACCTCCCGCTATGGCGAGGAAGCCTGTGTTCACCTGGAACAGTTTCCGACTGTCCCGGCCGAGTGGCGCGACGATGCCCTGGCCGCGAAATGGGCGA
Source organism: Roseibium sp. LAB1 (assembly GCF_054658235.1). Taxonomy (NCBI): domain Bacteria; kingdom Pseudomonadati; phylum Pseudomonadota; class Alphaproteobacteria; order Hyphomicrobiales; family Stappiaceae; genus Roseibium; species Roseibium sp. LAB1. Next base: position 1,090,709 of record NZ_BAAGIB010000002.1, read on the forward strand.
AGATCAAGACGGTGCGCCGCGTGGTCACCGGTGCGCTGGAAATCGAACGCCGTGAAAAGCGCATCGGTTCTTCACTGGAAGCTCACCCGGTTGTGCATGTGACCGATCCGGATCTCATGGAAGCGCTCAAGGGCAAGGACATGGCCGATATCGCCATCACCAGCCAGCTGACGCTCAGCAGTGAACCGGCACCCGAAGGGGCATTCACGCTCAGCGACACCAAGGGCGTCGCAGTCGTGCCCGGCCTTGCCGACGGCACCAAATGCGCCCGCTCCTGGAAGATCCTGCCGGAAGTCGGCACCGACCCGGAGTATCCGGACGTGACCCTTCGCGATGCGGCCGCCCTGCGGGAATGGGACGCAGCTCATGCCGCGGCCTGAGCGGCAAGGCTGTAGATCGAGATGACACCGCAGGAGACTTCTTCCCCAACCCCGAAACGGCCCCTTGTGTGGGGCCGTTTCAGCGCATTTGTGCTGCTGGTCGCCCTGATCGGTGTCGTCATCGACCAGGGCACCAAACTCTGGCTGCTGCACGGGTTCAATCTCGCGTGGAACGGGCCGGTCGACCTGCTGCCCGTTGTGGAGATCGTGCTGGTCTGGAACCGGGGCATTTCCTATGGCCTGTTCCAGCAGAACAGCGATCTGGGACGCTGGCTTCTGGCAGGCGTGACGATTGCCGTCACCATCGGCCTGTGGGTCTGGTCTGCGCGTTGCCAGTCACGCCTCTTGGCGCTTGCATTGGCACTCGTCATCGGCGGGGCGATCGGAAACGGCATCGACAGACTGGCCTATGGCGCTGTGGTTGACTTCGTTCATTTCCACGTCGGCACGTTCTCCTGGTACGTGTTCAACCTGGCGGATGTGTGGATCGTTGCGGGCGTCGCCGGTCTCCTGTATGACAGTTTTCGAAATGGTCCTAATTCAGCCGCAAAATAATGGTTTAGGCTGGACTTAACGACTGATCGCGGGCGGAGTGCTGCCGGCTGTTTTTTATGAGAAATCGAGGGGTCTGCGCAGTGCGGACGTTAGTTGGGTTTGTAAAGAATTCTGCAGTTCTGGTGCTTCTGGCCGGATTGGCCGCCTGCCAGGCAGCGGATGGCACGAGCCAGGCACCGGATGTCGCCCTTGTCGACACCGTGATGAAAGGCCTTGGCGCTGTCGATCCGAACGCAAAGCAGATCGAGTACAAGCCGCGCGCCCCGCTGGCCATGCCCGCGCAGCCGACCAACCTTCCCGAGCCGGAAACCAATGTGGCCGGTGTGAATGCCGAGAACTGGCCCAAGCAGCGTGAAAACGAGCAGCTGACCGAGCTGAAGCAGCTTTATGCAAGTTCCGGCAAGACCGGCAGCATGAACAGCGAACCGCTGACGCCGGAACAGATGCGCGGCTTCAGGATCACCGGTGTGACCGGCCAGAATCGCGATCTGGACGCGGAGCGCCGCTTCAACGAGGTAACCGAGGGCGGCAAGCTGACCCGTGAAGAGCAGCGTGCCGAATGGGAACGCCTGCAGCAGCTGCGGTCCCAGCAGGCCGGTATCGAGCAGAACGGCCTGTCTGCCCGCCGCTATCTGACCGACCCGCCCACCGGTTACAGCACGCCGTCGCCGGATGCACCGATGCCGGAAGTCGTGAAGAAAAAGCGCAAGCCGACCAATTACGACGAATACGATTCCAAGCCGCTTGATCCGCGTTGCCTGGAAGGCGACCAGACCTTCTGTAACTGACCGTCCAGTGACAGGGCTTCAAGGCCCCGACAGCAGATGACAAAATTGTAACGGGACCTCCGGACCGCACCTCCTATATGGAGGAGAGCACCGGAGGTCTTTTTTGTTGGCCACCCCAAGATTGTCCGGCTTTGCACTTTTCCTGCCCCTTGCGGGAGCGCATGCTGTTCGAAAGATCAAAAACGGGAGTTGCACGTGAACCCATCCCCCTCGAAGCACGCCATGATGTCGCCCGTCCGGCGGTTGAAGCGCTCCATCGGCCTCGTGCTGATGCCCGCGCTCCTGCTTGGTGGCGGTACGGCCCTCGTTCCGGGAACGGCATTTTCGGCGCCGGCTACCGCCGGAAACCTGATGATTGCGCCGAACCTTGAAAGCTTCACGCTGGACAACGGATTGCAGGTGGTGGTCATCCCGGATCGCCGGGCACCGGTGGTCACCCACATGATCTGGTACAAGGTCGGCTCTGCCGACGAACCGGAAGGCCAGTCAGGCGTTGCACACTTTCTTGAACACCTGATGTTCAAGGGTACGCACGCCCATCCCAATGGCGAATTCTCAAAGATGGTTGCCGATCGGGGTGGCCAGGAAAACGCCTTCACCAGTACCGACTACACCGCCTATTTCCAGAAGGTCGCCAAGCAGCACCTGCCGCTGATGATGGCGCTGGAAGCCGACCGCATGGAAAATCTTGTGCTGAGCGACGAGGTGGTGACACCTGAGCGCGACGTGGTTCTGGAAGAACGGCGGATGCGGGTCGACAGCGAGCCAGGCTCCCGGTTGCAGGAGGCGCTCAATTCCATCACGTTCGTCAACCATCCATATGGCTCACCCGTTATCGGCTGGCAGAGTGAAATCGAAGCTCTCAACAAGGAAGCGGCGATTGCCTTCTACGACCGGTTCTACACTCCCAACAACGCGGTGGTGGTGATCGCCGGTGATGTGGACGTCGACGCGGTTCGCAAGCTTGCGCAGGAAACCTATGGCAAGGTTGCCCGGCGCGCCGAACCGGGTGAACGTCTCCGCCCGGCCGAACCACCGCTTGCGGGAGAAAGACGCATTGCCGTTTCCGATCCGCGCGTGCGCCAGGAGTCGCTGTCGCAGACATGGATCGTGCCGAGCCAGACGACGGGTGAAGGCCGCACGCCCGAGGCGCTGGACATCCTGTCCTACATTCTCGGCGAAGGCCCCTCCAGCCGCCTGCACAAGGCACTGGTCCTCGATCAGGAAGCCGCCCTGAGCGCCGGGGCCTACTACCAGGGCAGTGCTCTCAACGACGGCCGCTTCGGCGTCTACGCCGTCCCGCGCCCCGGCTACACGCTGGACGACATGGAGCGGCTCATTGCCGTCGAGATCCAGAAACTGCTCGAAACCGGTGTCACCGAAGAGGAAGTCAAACGTGCCCGGGACAGCATGGTTGCCAGTGCTATCTACGCGCAGGACAGCCAGTCTGGGCTGGCACGCCTTTTTGGCGGTGCGCTGACCACCGGACAGACAATTGCGGACGTGCAGACCTGGCCGTCCCAGGTGCAGGAAGTCACACCTGAAGACGTCCTGGATGCCGCCCGCACGTATCTTGCCGGCCTGCCGGTGATCGGTGAGTTGCGTATGGAACCGCCTGTCGTGCCAGATGCCGCCCAATCCGACGCGCCCCAGATGAAGGACAAATCCTGATCATGGCCCAGATCCTTTTCTCCATGCGCGGCCCGGTCTCCGCACTCGCCCTGTCGCTTGTCGCCCTGTTCGGCCTGGTCAGGCTGGCACAGGCTGTCGAGATCCAGGAAGTCACCAGCCCGAAGGGCATTACGGCCTGGCTGGTGGAAGACCACACCGTGCCCATTATCGCGCTCGACTTCTCTTTCGACGGCGGCTCCGCCCAGGATCCTGCCGGCAAGGAAGGACTGACGCGCCTACTTGCAGCCACGCTTGACGAAGGCGCCGGCGAACTGGATTCCGAGACCTTTCAGGCCAAGCTGGAAGAGCTCGCGATCAGCATCAATTTCAGCACCGGCAAGGACCGGTTCTACGGCAGCTTGCGCACGTTGACTCCCACCCTTGATGAGGCGGGCGATCTCCTTGCACTGGCCGTCAACTCGCCGCGCTTCGACGACGCACCGGTGGAGCGGATGAAAGCCCAACTGTCGCAACGGGCAAGACGCAACGAAAGCGATCCGGATGCGATCGCCGGAAGGTCCCTCGCAGACGCGATGTTCGGCGATCACCCCTACGCCCGGCCGACACTCGGAACTGCCGAGAGCCTGACCGGCCTGACCGCGGACGACCTTGCAAGCCAGCAACAAAAGCTTCTTGCCCGAAAAGGGCTGATCATCGGTGTTGTCGGTGCAATCGACGCGGAAACCCTTGCCGGGGTTCTCGACAAGGTGTTTGCCCCGCTGCCGGAGGAAGGCCAACTGGTCGAGATTGCAGATTTCGAACCGGATTTCGGCACGGAAGTGACCCAGCAACTGGCGGTTCCGCAAACCACGATCCTGCTCGGCCTGCCGGGCCTGACCCGCGACGACCCGGACTATCAGGCCGCCTATGTGATGAACCATATTCTGGGTGGCGGGACCTTCACGTCCTGGATGTATGAGGAAGTGCGTGAGAAGCGCGGGCTATCCTATGGAGCCGGCACGTCGCTATCGCCCTACGCCCACACTGGCCTTCTGATCGGCAACGCGGCAACCAAGGCAGACCGGGCGGACGAGACAGTGAAGATCATGCTGGAACAGATCAGGCGCATGGCCGAGACAGGACCGAGCGAAGACGAATTGCAGTCCGCCAAACAGTATCTGACTGGCTCCTACCCCTTGCGCTTCGACAGTTCGGGCAAGATTGCCCGGCAGCTGGTGGCGCTGCAGAATGCCGGTCTGGGGATCGACTATTTCGACCGCCGCAACAGCGAGATCGAAGCCATCACCCTGAAAGACGTTCAGCGAGTAGCCCAAAGGCTGCTGGCCGACAAGACACCAACCATCGTCACCGTCGGTCCGAAGCAGGGATAATCCCGCGCTTCACACATTGACTTGACCGCAAACGCCCCGGCCTCAAACCGGGGCGTTTCCCGTTTGGGTGCCACTGGCGCGTGCCGGGCTCGGAACTGGGGTCGGTCTTTTGTGGCGCTTGCAGGCACCCCTTCAAGGCTGACAGGCATCGTGCACGGGATTGTCACGATTGAAGCCCAATCGCTTCAGAATGCCGACATGAGAGCGTTCCCGGATCGGCGCTACGCTTGTTCGGGCTGACGCTGAAGTCCTTGCTGGTCGGCAACGGTATGGGGCTGATCTGGAAGCTCTTTGGTGGTCTGCTCATGTCACACCGCGTCAGCGCATGATCGAAGACGACTGCGACGGTTCACCGACGTTCAGTTATCGGGACTATTTTCGTTCTGAGAATGATCAGACGCCGACGCTCCGGTCAGCCTGCAGCGGACCGTCGCGGACCGGGAGCCGGTGCGCCCTGCAGAACCTCCGCACGCACAGGGCGCGGTGGTGAGAACAGGTTGCCCTGGGCAAGCTTGACGTCATAGTCCAGCAGCTCCAGCACCTGCGATTCCGTTTCGACGTGATCGGTGATCAGCTGCATGCCATAGCGGTGAAGCAGATCGCCGAAATCGGACGGATGGATATGCCCGTGCTTGGCTTCGCGGCGTCCGATGAGATAGTCCGCATGCAGCTTGCCGTATTTGAACCCGCGCCCGGCCAGAGAATTGAAATCCATCTTCATGTCGGCAATCTGGTCGACGGAGAAGCGGAACCCTGCTTCGAACAGTGAACTCAGGCTTTCCAGCTCCATCGCCCCCATCTGGGCGACATCCTCCTGGGAGAATTCGAACACCAGTACATCCGCCAGATCCTGGTTCGCCTTCACGAATTCCAGGAAACCCGGGAAGAAGGTTTCGTCGACAAGCGACTGCGTCGAGATATTGCAAAACAGGATGGCGTTGCGATTGCGAGAGGTGAGACGGCGCACGACCTGGATGGAGCGGAACAGCAACAGATTGTCGATCCGGGCAATCTGGCCGGACAGGACCGCTTCCGGCAGAAATACCGAGGCTTCGATCAGGTTGCCGCCGTTGTCCCGCAGCCGCGTGAAGGCTTCGTAGTATTTCACCTGGCGCTGCGGCAGCGTCACGATCGGTTGCAGGTGCAGCTCCACCCGATTGGCGTTGAGTGCAGATGTGATCAGCTCACGCATGACCATGTTCGGCTTCGGCCTGTCTGCAGCACGTTCGGGAAGATGCGGTTCCGGGTCGTCCGGCAATTCAAATGCGTAGTCCTGCTGCTGATGAACCGGTTGCTCACCTGCATGAAGGTGGCCAGGTTCATCGCCGCGGCGCGGTGCATGCACTCCATAGCGGCGGTCGAACTCGCTCATGTCCGTGCGCGGCGCGACCGGCGGGGCGTAAGGCTTTTGCGAGCCGGTGCCTGTTTCCTGTGCCTGAGCATATGGCGAAGGGGCTTGCTGCGGGCGCTGGGGTGCCTGGGAAGGCTGCTGAACCGGAGGCCAGTTCTGCGGTGCCTGAAAGGATGGACGGCGTTCGTCCTGATAGGCTTGCTGCGGCGGCTGATAGCGCGGCAGGCTGGGCATCTGTGGCGGCGGCGCGATGGCCTGCTGGTCCTCTACCCGCGCCTCCAGATCGGACATGGCCTCGGCCATCTGCTTGACCAGGGTGCCCAGAACTTCAACTTCGGCAAAAAGCGGATCGATTTCGGCGCGGGTCCGGCGCGGCATGGTGTGCTCCATGCCCGTAAGCCTGCCTTCAAGATTGCCGACATCCTCGTCCAGATCCGCCATGCGCTCTTCAAGACGGTCAACCGCCTCGCTCACGGCTCCACGGTCGCGGGCACGCCCGATCAGCAAATGGATCAGGATCATCGTGCACATGAGCGCGAGCGACAGGGAAACAGCTTCGCCAAACGGACGACCGAACTGGAAGATCAGAACTGTCGCTGACGACAGCGCGATCACGGCCATGCAAACTGCTACGAATATGGTCCCTGTCCGCCCCATGGTGTTCGAAAGTTCCAACGCGAATCAAAAATTACTGGTTAATCATGCCTTAAGAACCATGCGCGACCGAATCCACAACCGCTTTGCGGCATGGAATCCGTGACTTGTCCCCGACTATGGTTGATGTGTCAGGGAATTTTGGCGTTTTGCGGTCCTCACGCTACGTCCACAGTGTCGCAAACGGCCGAAAGCCACAAGGCCGGGACGTTGACCTCCCCTTGACCTTTTGACCGTTGCATTCGGCAATAGTTCGTCTAAAGTTACGTTAGGGAACCTGCGTTGTGACGGATCTGTAAATACGCCTTTCAAGGGGGCTGACATGCATGCAGCCGAACAAACAACTTATCGGGCGCCGCGTGAGAGTGCACCGGACAAGAAGACAGGTCTGCCATCGCAGGACCGCCCTACGCCGGACGCTCACCCATCCCTAAAGACCGCAGAACTTACCACGGGCGGCAATGCCACCGATCAAGTGCGGTGCGAGGAACAGATTAAAGCTGCCCTCATCAACACACTGAAAAGCTCCGAATTCCAGTCCGCGCCTCAGCTTCAGGCCTTCCTGGGGTTTGTCGTGCATGCCACGTTGAACAAGCAGCAGGAAAAAATCAAAGGCTATACGATCGCCGTCGAAGCTCTCGGACGGCCAGAGGACTTCAACCCGGTGACGGACCCGATCGTGCGCGTGGAGGCAGCCAGGCTGCGGCGCCGGCTCGAGAAATACTACGCCGGTTCCGGGGCCGATGATCCTGTGCGCATCACTATTCCGAAGGGTAGCTACGCACCCGAGTTTCATCCGGTGCAAGCCGGTGCGCTACCGGATTGTTCCGCGGACCTTGTGGTCCGGGACATGCCTGGCAGAACCCCAGCCCCTGAAGCAACAACGTATCCTGACCTGGAAACGGGTGAAGTACCGTATCCCGTGCACAGCTACCATGTGGAGCAATCTCCCGCGCCTCTCCTGCGCGCCGGAAAGTCCGCCCGGAACCGAACCCCTCCAGTTGCGCTCTTCGACGACCTGCGCGGAACATTGGCCAAACCCGTTGCGCCGCGGCTGGTCCTCGCCCTGTGCCTGACGTGTTTTCTTGCGGGTTATCTCATCGCCAGCCTTTAACGCCTGACCTCCGGTTCGACAGCCGGGATTGCCGGCACACACTGCACAACCTGGAATATTTTGCTTATTTCAGCCCTTTTCTGTGCCGAAGCCGAAGATCGTCCACAAATTGCGTCTTCTGACAACGCTTTGTTTACCCTGTTCGGAGAATTATCAAATTAACGAATCTTTCGATATTCGAATGACACGTATCCAGCGATGGGAGTTACCCAGCAATGGGGAGTAATGAGGGCAAAGAGCTGCCTGTTATAGTACGCGTACTTGACGCAACGGCCTCTGAGGCTGCCCGCACGTCTGCGGTTTGTGCCAAACTGTCTCACGCCTGCACGGACCCCATTCTGTACACGGAATCCTCATCCTGCCTGCAAGACCTTGCGGACAAGACCACCGACATCCTGATCATCGATCTGGAAACCATTGGTGGCGACGAAGCCCTGGAAGCCTACGCGGTCCGCTGTCCCAAGGCAGTCATCATCGCGGTTTCCGCCAAGGGGTCCGTCTCCCGCGCCGTCAGCGCCATGCGCGCCGGTGCTCATGATTTCCTGACCAAACCCTTCTCCCTGGACGCGCTTGCTTCCAAGATCTCCTTCCAGTTGAAACAGCGCCGGCCCGTCCAGCAGCAAGCACCCGCAGCCTCCCAGAACGTGCAACCTTCCGTTTCGTCGCAGGAGCTTTCCGTGCCTCCGGTCCGGATGGCTTCCGTCAGAACGCAATCCTCCGGGATGAACCGGCTTGTAGGCAACTCTGCCCAGATGCGCGACATTCACGACCAGATCGGTCGCATGGCGCCGTCGCAGGCTCCGGTCTTCATCACAGGTGAATCGGGAACGGGCAAGGAACTGTGCGCCACGGCGGTGCACGACCTGTCCGAACGCCGCTCCAACCGCTTCGTGACGCTGAATTGCGCCGCCATTCCGCGGGACCTGATCGAAAGTGAGATCTTCGGATATGTCCGCGGCGCCTTTACCGGTGCAGCCGACAACCGGGTGGGCGCAGCCGAACAGGCCGACGGCGGCACGCTGTTCCTGGACGAGATCGGCGAGATGGACCTTCTGCTGCAGAGCAAGCTGCTGCGCTTCCTGCAGACGGGCACCTTTCAGCGCCTGGGTGATACACATACCCGCAAGGTGGACGCGCGCATCATCTGCGCCACCAACCGGAATCCGGTTCAGGAAATTTCCGCCGGCCGCTTCCGCGAGGACCTTTACTACCGCCTGCACGTACTGCCGATCCATCTTCCGCCGCTCAGGGAGCGCCGGGACGATATCCTGCCGCTGGCCGAAACCTTCCTCGAACGCTATTCGGCGGAAGAGCGGCGCGGTTTCAGAGGGTTCGACGCAGACGCAGAAGCCCGGATCGTTTCCTATTCATGGCCGGGCAATGTTCGCCAACTGGAAAACACAATCCGGCAAATCGTGGTCATGAACGACGGTGCAGCGGTCACCTATGACATGCTGCCGCTGGTCATCCGCGACCAGAGCAGCCGCCCGGGGACCTTGATCGACCTGTCCCGCGAGCGGTCCCGCGCAGCCCCGCCAAGCCGGCCGTTCGGTACCATCGAGCCGCTCTGGGCTCAGGAACGGCGCATCATCGAAGATGCTCTTGATGCGTTCGATGGCAATATCGCCATGGCCGCCGCTGCTCTCGAGATCAGTCCTTCGACCATCTACCGCAAGCGCCAGTCCTGGATGGCCCGCAGCATGTGAGCAAGGAGGCCGGCGATGCGTTCACCGCAATCCGGTTTTCTTCTTTCGCGGATAACGTGCAGAGCCCCGTGAAAACCGGCGTTTACCGCGCCGCACACATTGTCTTGTTTAATCGGACAAGTCGGTCTATATCGGCAAAATCGCTGAAAACGACAAGATTTAAAGGCGTGCGGGGATAATGATGATGCTGGTGGGAAGTCGTGCTTCGAGGCAGATGCTGTCTGCTGTTCTGATCGCAACCGGAATGTCTGCAGGGCTGATGTCCGCGCAGGCGCAATCCCCCACCAGTCCTCCGGAAGCTTTCCAGAACGCGCTTGCCGCCCTTGATGAGGCATGGACTGCAGCCGGGCTTTCCTTCACGGTCGCGACCTTCTCTTCCAGTCCCGGCACCGGCTACGGTCAATATACACCGCGCAGCGATGCCGTCTTTGCAGATGGCGAGGCTCTTACTGTCTATGCGGAACCGGTCGGTTACGCCTTTCAGGAATCCGATGGCGGTTTTGCCTATGAGTTGACGGCGGACTACAAGCTGCTGACCAAGTCCGGCCAGGTGCTGGCGGAACAGGAAAACTTTGCGACCTTCGCCGGCAGCGGCCGCTCCAAGCAGCGGGAATTGTCCGCCGCCCTCACCTTCCAGTTCAGCGGCCTGCCGGCCGGTGACTATCAGCTGGAAACCAGTTTTTCGGACAAGGTCGGCGGGGAAACCAGTGCCTTCACGCTGCCGTTCAGCGTCACCGGAAACACCTCCGGCGCAAACTGAGCAATCAGCGCGGCCGGGACGCCGGCTGTGCCTTGAAACCGCCGTTTTGGGAGCCGATGACTTCGGCTTGGGCGGTTCCGCCCCGATTGCGATTAAATTATCGTCACAAAGCATTGACAAGCTGACCACAGCTACATAAATCCATGGCGCTGTTAGCACTCGCTGTTAAGGAGTGCTAATTGGTGACGGGAGGCAATTTCCTTCCGTGCAACGAAACCCAATGTTCATGTCTCGCGCGCTGCCTATTGCGTGGGGCGCGCCCATGAGAGGAAACAGTGTTATGGCATTTCGTCCACTGCACGACCGTGTCGTCGTTCGCCGCGTAGATTCTGAAGCAAAGACTGCTGGCGGCATTATCATTCCGGACACCGCTAAGGAAAAGCCTCAGGAAGGCGAAATCATCGCCATCGGCACCGGCGCCCGCAAGGACAACGGCGAGATCGTACCGCTCGACGTCAAGGCTGGCGACCGCGTTCTGTTCGGCAAGTGGTCCGGCACCGAAGTCAAGATCGACGGTGAAGACCTCCTGATCATGAAGGAATCCGACATCATGGGCGTGATCGCGTAACCACTCGCGAACCGCTTCTGATCTCAATTCAAATTCCAAAATAAGTGAGACGACCACATGTCTTCTAAAGAAGTAAAATTCGGTTCCGACGCTCGCGAGCGCATGCTGCGCGGCGTGGACACTCTCGCAAATGCCGTCAAGGTAACCCTCGGCCCGAAAGGCCGTAACGTCGTTCTCGACAAGTCCTTCGGCGCACCGCGCATCACCAAGGACGGTGTCTCGGTTGCCAAGGAAATCGAACTGGAAGACAAGTTCGAAAACATGGGCGCCCAGATGGTGCGCGAAGTGGCTTCCAAGACCAACGACATCGCTGGCGACGGTACCACCACCGCAACCGTTCTGGCCCAGTCCATCGTCAAGGAAGGCGCCAAGGCTGTTGCAGCCGGCATGAACCCGATGGACCTGAAGCGCGGCGTCGATCTCGCTGCTGCTGAAGCCGTCAAGGCTCTGACCGCTGCCTCCAAGACCATCACCACTTCCGCTGAAGTGGCACAGGTCGGCACGATCTCCGCTAACGGCGACGAGCAGGTCGGCAAGGACATTGCCGAAGCGATGCAGAAAGTCGGCAACGAAGGCGTGATCACCGTCGAGGAAGCAAAGTCCCTCGAAACGGAACTCGAAGTCGTTGAAGGCATGCAGTTCGACCGCGGCTACCTGTCTCCTTACTTCGTCACCAACGCTGACAAGATGATGGCTGACCTGGAAAAGCCGTACATCCTGCTGCACGAAAAGAAGCTCTCCAACCTGCAGGCCATGCTGCCGATCCTGGAAGCTGTTGTTCAGTCTTCCCGTCCGCTGCTGATCATTGCTGAAGACGTCGAAGGCGAAGCACTCGCTACCCTCGTCGTCAACAAGCTGCGTGGCGGCCTGAAGATTGCTGCCGTCAAGGCTCCGGGCTTCGGCGACCGCCGCAAGGCCATGCTGGAAGACATCGCGATCCTGACCGGCGGTACCGTGATCTCCGAAGATCTCGGCATCAAGCTTGAGAACGTGACCCTCGACATGCTCGGCACCGCCGAGAAGGTGTCCATCACCAAGGAAAACACCACCATCGTTGACGGTGCTGGTTCCAAGGACGACATCAACGGCCGCGTTTCCCAGATCAAGGCTCAGATCGAAGAAACCACTTCCGATTACGACCGTGAGAAGCTCCAGGAGCGTCTTGCTAAGCTTGCAGGCGGCGTTGCCGTGATCCGCGTTGGCGGTGCGACCGAAATCGAAGTGAAAGAGAAAAAAGACCGCGTCGACGACGCTCTGAACGCAACCCGCGCTGCCGTTGAAGAAGGCATCGTCCCGGGTGGCGGTACCGCTCTCCTGCGTGCCAAGAAGGCCGTTGAAGGCCTGAAGTCTGACAACGCAGACATCGCAGCCGGTATCAAGATCGTCCTGCGCGCTCTGGAAGCTCCGATCCGTCAGATCGCTGAAAACGCTGGTGTCGAAGGCTCCATCGTTGTTGGCAAGATCCAGGAAAACGACGATCCGTCCTTCGGCTTCAACGCTCAGACCGAACAGTTCGTCAACATGATCGAAGCTGGCATCATCGACCCGACCAAGGTTGTCCGTACTGCTCTGCAGGACGCAGCTTCCGTCGCTGGTCTGCTGATCACCACCGAAGCCATGGTTGCCGAACTGCCGAAGAAAGACGCTCCGGCAATGCCGGGTGGCGACATGGGCGGTATGGGCGGCATGGGCTTCTAAGAAGCCCAAAGCTCAAAAGCTTTATCGAAAGGGCGGTCTTCGGACCGCCCTTTTTGTTTGCCGCCCATCATTTAGGTTTGTGCCGCGATGCGGCACGGGGAGCGGCATGGACATCCAAGAAGCCCAAAGCTCAAAAGCTTTATCGAAAGGGCGGTCTTCGGACCGCCTTTTTTGTTTGCCGCCCATCATTTAGGTTTGTGCCGCGGTGCGGCACGGGGAGCGGCATGGACATCCAAGAAGCCCAAAGCTCAAAAGCTTTATCGAAAGGTCCCTCTTTGGACCGCCCTTTTTGTTTGCCGCCCATCATTTGAGTTTGCACCGCTGTTCGGCAACCATGGCTTCGGTAGGGGATCCATGATCCAAATCTCTTTCCCTTCCCGGCGAGAAGCCATGAACGCAACTTGACAACATACCAACTGGTCGGTACGTTAACTAGGCTTGGTTCTGAACGGTTGATCCTTCGGAATGAGCTCACCAGCAACACACCAACCGCCGCACCTGAATTCGAACCGGGATACACACGGCTTCAGATCGCCGGACAACAAAGGAACCACCATGCCGCAGTCACCGGGACTTTGTCTTCTCTCCGCGTTTTCCGTTGCTGCATTGATGCTGCTGCCGTCACTTGCCGCGAATGCGGGAGACACCGCGGCGGACCTCCCGGCGGGCAGCTACAAGATCGACAAATACCATTCCACGCTCACTTTCAGGGCAGATCACCTCGGGTTTTCATTCTACAGCGCGTCATTTGCAGACTTTGATGCCACTCTGGAAATCGACCCGGCTGATCCGGTGAATGCCAGCCTGAGCGTCAACATCAACCCGGCGTCGCTGCACCTGACTGCAACTCCACCGGATGGCTTCCGTGACATGTTGCTTGGTCCCGATTGGCTGGATGCGGCTGCCCATCCGAAGATCACCTATCGCTCGACTGACATTGACCTGACCGGGGATGACACCGCTGTCGTAACAGGCAACCTGACATTCCGGGGAGAAACACGACCTGTCGAACTCAACGTGCGCTTCAACGGAGGTTATCCGGGTCTGGCCGTTTACGATCCGCAGGCGCGGATCGGGTTTTCCGCAACGGCTACGCTGAAGAGGTCCGATTTCGGCATGTCCTACGGCCTGCCACCTGAAGGTTCCAATCTCGGGGTTGGCGATGAGGTCGATTTGCTCATCGAAACAGAGTTCAACGGGCCCCCGCTGAAGGACGCCGAAGGGCAGTGATCCGGCTGCTCCATGTCCGACGTCCGAAAGCGTCCGGGACGCTTTTCGGAACCGAAGTGGTCTTCGCCGGTTTTCCTTAAGAACAGGAACATGGAGAGACCAATGGCACAGGGTATGAGACAGACAGCTTCAGAACCATATGAAACCACGGATCACCTTAACAGGACCATCGCTCAGGAGGCGCTGACCGACCAGGAGCTGGAATCCCAGGTTCCCCCGGTTTCCAGATACGGTACGGTCTGGCGGGTCGCAGCAGTGATTATCCTGTTGCTTGCCCTGTTGACCTCGGTCGTCTTCCTGGCTTGAGGGACTGTCGCTGAAACCTAGTCGCGCGAAGGAATGTCGACTGCCTTGCGGCTTGCGGGACGGCTCATGCAGGTGTCGACCCAGCGGACGACATTTGTGAAAGACGCGAAGCCGGTCACTTCACCGGCTTCATAGAACCCGTTGATGTTTCGCGCCCAGGGCCAACAGGCCATGTCGGCGATGGTGTAGTCGTTCCCTATAATGAATTCCCGCCCCTCCAACTGCCGGTCCAGAACGCCGAGCAGGCGTCTGGTTTCATCCCGGTACCGCTCGAACGGACGGCGGTCTTCGTATTCCCGGCCAGCGAACTTGTGAAAAAAGCCGAGCTGTCCTGCCATCGGGCCGAAGCCCCCCATCTGCCACATCAGCCATTGGAGCGTTTCGGCGCGCTTTGCCGGGTCTTTCGGCAGAAATTTGCCGGACTTTTCCGCCAGATAAATCAGTATCGCCCCCGATTCCCACAATGGCAGCGGCTCGCCTCCAGGGCCGAGCGGATCGATCATTGCCGGGATCTTGTTGTTCGGATTGAGCGACAGGAATTCCGGGCTCAACTGGTCATCGCTGCCAAAATCGACCAGATGCGGTTCATAAGGCAGGCCCGTTTCCTCCAGCATGGCGGAGACCTTGATGCCATTGGGCGTTGGCAGCGAGTAAAGCTGGATGCGGTCGGGATGCGTCGCTGGCCATTTGCGGGAGATCTCGAAGTCGGACAGGTCTGTCATGCGGCACTCTCTGGTTTGATGGATCCCGGTCCTTGTCAGGATTACGTATAGATATATGCACAGGCGTGCCGGCTGCAAACCCGCTGCGTACCAATGATGGGAGTTGGTGTTTCGCCGCTCCCGCAATATACCTGCGTCGACAGACACCGGGCGCGTCGCAAACGAAACAGCGCCCAGAAGACGCAGGAGACGCCAATGGCCGACGACAAGGAAGCCCGGATCGAGAAGCTCGAGATCGACCTCGCCCATGCGCTCAACACCATCGACGAACTCAACACCGTCGTTTTCAATCAGGGACGCCAGCTCGACCGGCTGAACCGGCTCGTCACCAACATGACGGATCAGGTCACCGAGCTGATGGAAAATGTTCTGCCTGGTCATCAGATCGAAAAACCGCCGCATTACTGATTGCCTGGGAAGACTTGACTAAACCCTGGAGCGCAGGAAACCGGATCGGCAACACCTTCGCACGCAAGTTTTCACATTTGATCCAGACCATGGCATTGCGCCACCGAGACGCTATTGTGGCGGCAGATCCGGCAAGGGTGTACGATGCGTTTTTTGAAACTCCTGATTTTTCTTCTGCTGATCGCCGGGACCGTCACCGGCTGGTTCTGGTGGTCGCAAAGACCGCCTGAAGTTCAGACAGTGAGCCCCACCACCGGCAGGGCGGCGGAAGTGGTCTATGCCACGGCTGTCGTCGAACCCGTGCGATGGGCCAAGGTCACCAGCATCATCCGGGAGCGGATCGTTTCGCTGTGCGGCTGCGAGGGCGACCATGTGACAAAGGGCGACAAGCTGGCGGAGCTCGACAGCGGCGACGCCCGTGCGACACTCGCCGAGCTGGAAGCGCGCCAGGAACTGGCCCAGTCCGACAAGGCGCGTGCCTTGCAGCTGCTGGAACGCCGGGTCGTCAGCCAGCAGGTCTACGACAAGGCCCAGAACGAACTGATCCGCATCAATGCCATAACCGCGGCTCAGAAAGAGCGTCTGCGCGACTATGTCATCGTGGCCCCCATGGACGGAATGGTGCTGCGTGCGGACGGATCGGTCGGAGAAGTTGCCGAACCCGGTGAAATCCTGTTCTGGATTGGCCAGCCGTCTCCCCTTCAACTGGTGGCGGAAGTCAACGAAGAGGATATTCCCAAGGTCGCCAAGGGCCACACGGCCCTGATCCGCGCGGATGCCTTTCCAGACAAGGAACTGACAGCGAAAGTCGCCAGCATCACCCCGAAAGGCGACCCGGTGCTGAAGAACTACCGGGTCTACCTCGACCTGCCCGAAGACACGCCGCTGCGCATCGGCATGACAGCCGAGATCAATATTGTCACTGCCGAGAAAGAGGATGCGCTGCTGCTGCCGACCGCGGCCTTCGACGGTTCGAAGCTGCTGACGCTGGATCGTGACAACAGGGTCGTGCCGCTGGCGATCCAAACCGGGATCAGGGGGACTCGCGCCATTGAAGTACTGACAGGTGTTACCGCCAGTACCCGGGTTGTTTTTCCCTATAACCCGGATCTCGAAGAAGGGCAGACAGTCAGACCGGTGGCCGGAGACGGCAAGTAATGCTTCTCTTGCGCATCGCTTCCACCCACATCCGCAATCGCTTGCGTCAAACCATCGTTTCGACGCTTGGGGTTGCGCTCGGCGTGGGTTTTTCGGTGGCGATGGCCAGCCTCATGGAAGGATCCCAACGCGATTTCACGGCAACGCTGATCGATGCCATTCCCCATGTGGAGATCCTGGACGAACAGCGCGCACCGGCGGAACAACCGGCCAGTGCCGTCTACGATGCCGTCACTTATCATGGCTTGAGACCGAAGGAAGACCTTCGCGGTATCCGCAACCCCACGGAAGCGCTCGCCTCGTTGCGCGACTGGGTGAACGGGTCGATGGCACAGCGTCTGAGCGGCCAGGCGGTGCTGCGCTATGCCGGACAGGACATCGGCATGACGCTGATCGGCGTGGAGCCCAAGCGCGAACTGACTGTTTCCAAGATCGGCGAGGACATGCGTCAGGGCACCTTCGAGGATCTGGACATCACATCCAACGGGCTCGTCATCGGTGACAAGGCCGCTGAACGGCTCGGCGCGGAGCTGGGAGATACTGTGACCCTGACTTCCGCAAACGGCGTCGCCAAACGCTTCAAGATCGTCGGCCTGTTCCACAGCGGCATCACCACAAGCGATGAAGGACTGGCCTATGCACCGTTGAAGGCGGTTCAGATCCTCCTGGAAAAGCCTGACGTCATCAACTCGATCGCAATCCACCTCAACTCGATCGGAGAAGCCAACGAGGTTGCCGCCCGGGCTGAGCGCCAGCTTGGCTACAAGGCGGTATCCTGGGAAGAGGCCAACGAAGGGTTGATGGAAGCCTTTTTCGTGCGCAACGTGATCATGTACACGGTCGTCGGGGCCATCCTCGTCGTTGCCGGGTTCGGCATCTTCAACATCGTCTCGACAATCGTACACGAAAAGGCACGCGACATCGCGATCCTGAAATCCCTCGGATTTCCGGAAGGCGACATTCAGCAGATCTTCGTGCTTGAAGGACTGGTGATCGGCGTTCTGGGAGCTCTCGCAGGCTCGGCCCTCGGCTTCGGCCTCTCGAGCTATCTTGCGTCCGTCAAATTCGAGTTCACCCAGGACGTGGAAATGACTCACCTGCCGATCTATTTCTCCACCCTGCACTACGTCGTTGCCTGCCTTCTCGCACTGTTTTCCTCCGGAATCGCCGGATATATTCCCGCCCGGAAGGCCGCCCGGCTCAACCCTGTCGACATCATCCGGGGCGCGACATGACCCCTGCCCCGGAACAGCAGGCCCAAGCCGACCGTGTTTTGCTGGAGGCCAGCAATCTCACCCGTATCCTGCCGGCCATCGTGCCGGTGACGCTGGTGCAGGATGTGAGCTTTCAGGTGGGCGAAGCGGAGTTCGTGGCAATTACCGGCCCGTCAGGATCCGGCAAATCCTCTCTGCTCTATCTGCTGGGCCTTCTGGACCGGCCAACGTCCGGCGAAGTCCGGATCGACGGACTTCCCACCCATGCGCTGACATCTGCCGAAATGGCGCAACTTCGTCTGGAAAAACTGGGCTTCGTCTTTCAGTTCCATTTCCTTCTGCCAGAGTTTACCGCGCTGGAAAATGTGATGATCCCGATGCAGCGGCTCGGCAAACGCAGCCCCAAGGCGCAGCTCGATCATGCAACGGGGCTTCTGGCGGCACTCGGACTGGAAGACTTCCTGCACCGCCGCCCGGAGCAACTTTCCGGTGGTCAGCGCCAGCGGGTCGCCGTTGCCCGCGCGCTTGCCAATTCGCCGGCGCTGATCCTGGCAGACGAACCGACCGGAAGTCTGGACAGCGCTTCAACCGAACAGGTGTTTGAAAGCCTGCAGGACATCGTGAAGACCGAGAAAACAACCGTTGTCGCAGTCACGCACGACCTTGAGCTTGCCGACCGGATGGACCGGCGCATCCATCTGGTCGATGGTCGCATCGACTACGACAAGCATCGCTAGGGGCATTCCCTCTCGGCCCGACGAATCAGAAACAATTTGGCCATGTAGCCAGGGTGCTACCTGCCTCAGGCGGCCTGACCCTCGCGCACCGGCTGCACCAGCGCCAGCAACATCAGCAGGGTGACAGGTATCGCAAGCGCCCAGAAGCCCATGATCGTCATCAGAAAACTTGCCAGCAGCCCTCCGGCGGCGAAGGCGGACAGCACCAGGGTCTGGTGACGGATCCGAGACCGGCTGTCTGGCCGCGTTTCGGGATGCGTAAAATAGTCGGCGATGCCAAGCACAAGCTTCAGCGTGTTGCCGGTCATGATGGTTGTCGGAACATGCCGGTTGAGCAGCGTCAGCATGATGACATTCTGAAGCGACATGGCGACGGTCGAAAACCCGATCGCCGTCAGGGTGACGGCCGAGAGCGGGCCTCCGGCGGATGGATCGCCCAGTCCTGCAACCAGCATGAAGGCAGCCACCAGCAAGGCTTCGAGCGCGAACAGATGCTTCACGGTGATCCTGTTTTTCTGCACCAGCCTCGTAACGGAAACGAACCAGAAGAGGGTGGATGCGAAGAAGACTGCCAGCACAAACACCTTCAGGGCCGCGTTTTCCGCCTGGTGAAACACCTCCGTGCACAGAACGACAAGGGTGCCGGTTATGAAGGCCGTAAACGTATGAAACAGGCCGAGGATGCAGACCACATCAATGAAGCAGGCGCAAAAGGCGAGCAGGATCGGCACGATTGGCCGACTGTGATGCAACATGGACCGGTCCAACTACACACACTCCCGAGCTAGTCCTTTCAGGAAGATGTGCCATGCACTGACGGTCTTGCCAAGGTGGAATGGACATGGCATAAGCCCGCAATCATCAAGAGAAGGGCTGGCGCCCTCGCCAACCTGCCGTTCCGGGCAAGGTGGTTTCCGCAACAGGGATGCGGCCGGTCAGACCCTCAACCGAGGCTTTCCGGCAACGAAGCGGTTAATTTGCATGCGCCAGTCCTCCTCGGGCAACCGATGGAGGATTTTTTGTCTCAGGACCCTTTTGCCGGACGTGCGGCAGATCTGATCGAGAACCATGTGGCGGCGAGCTCCCAGCTTGCCGGAACGGATATCTGGTGCCAGGCAGCTGAAGACTGCGTGCTGGCACGGATCAAATCCCTGCGCATTCTGGGCGGCCTGCCGCGGCACAAGGCGCCGCTCAGCCAGTCGGCCCGCACAGAGCGCCTGAAAACACTGCTTCAACTCTGGGCGAACGGCTGCACCTGCGCTGTCGATGAAGACCTGTTTGCCGATATTCTCAATCGGCATGGACCCCTCAGGCACTAATAAAGAAGGCTGGTTATCCGGGGCTTGTCCGAATGCCAAGCTGTGCGTCGGCGGCGCGTCTGTTCGCTCAATCCCTTTTGGGAACGGGACGCGGCTTGCCGCCGTCATCGACGGCCACCATGGTGAAGACCGCTTCGGTCACCTTTTCGCGGTGGCCGTAGCGATGACGCAGAGCCCAGGATTCAAGCTTGATTTCCATCGACGAATTGCCGACGCGAAGGACTTCGGCATAAACGCACAGCACATCGCCCACATGGACAGGCCGGATGAATTTCATCTTGTCGACCGCGATGGTCACAACACGCCCTTCGGCCCGCTGACCGGCAGCGATACCGCCTGCCAGATCCATCTGCGACAACACCCAGCCCCCGAAAATATCTCCCGAGGCATTGGTGTCGGCCGGCATCGCCATGGTACGCAATGTCAGATCGCCAGTCGGCTTTTCGTCGTACACGCCTGAACCCCTCCGCTGATTCTCGCAAGAAGACTAGGTCATAGCCTGCAAGAATAGAAGTGGCTGAACGACGGCGGGTCCCTACGTTGCTGACCCAAAGCCTGTTATCGCAAGACAAACATCAGGATCGCCATGATCCACAAGGGCATGGGTGCCGCGACCCAGATCAGCAGGATCGGCAGGCCGCGATGCATAAGATTGGACGTGTTCATTTTTGTGACTTTCTAGCTGAAGGCCTGGATCTCGAAGACTGTCATCGCCGAAAGAGCGATAATGCCGGTGATGAAGGCCAGTTTTGCGCTGCCGATCAGCGTCCGCCCGGCAACATCCAGCTTCGGCAGCGGCATGCCGCGCGAGTCCAGATACATGGAAAGAAGCATCAGCGAGAACACCGTGAACCAGACGAACACCAGTGCTTCCGCGATCAGGACGATTGTTACCAGCATGATCAGCTCCATTCAGAAGATTGCGAGGACAGCTCGGCTGGTGGATTGGCTCCGGGTGTTCCGAAGGTGGCCAGCCAGAGGCTCTGGGCAATTCGTTCAGCAACGGAGACAATCTCGTCGGCAAGGTCAGGAACGAACAATTCGCGGATCACGGGGCGGAACACGCCGAGCCATTCACCGTAGTCCGCGCTGACCATCTCCTTCTGCTTCAGGTGGGCCGGCACAGGCTTTCCCTTGTAGGCGCCGTTCTTCATCAGCACGGATTGCCAGAAGGCCTCCATTTTCGGCAGGTGCTCTTCCCACCGGCCAGCCAGGCGGCGCTCGAAGATGCCCCCCAACCGCGGATGCTGGCGAATGCAGCCATAGAAGGTATGGACCATCACATGGATCGCCTGTTCGTCGACCTGCTCATAGCGCTGGAGGCGGTCGCCCTTGTCCGGCGTGTCGCGTCTCTGCAGCTTGTACCTGTTTGAACTGGAGTTAGGGGCTTCCATCGCCGCCTCCATAACATTCATTTAAGATGCATCTTTTAAATGGCACAGCGACGCGCTAAAATCAACATATAAGATGAATGTTTAAAGAGACCCAGCCATGCGCCTTAGTCAGGCCAGCGATTTTGCCTTGAGAATCCTGATGGCCACAGGCCAGTCGAACGATCCGCAGACCGTCGACAAGCTGTCGCGGCAGCTTGGCCTTGCCAAGTCTCATGTGATGAAAATCGTCGCCCATCTCGCCAAGGGTGGCTACCTGGAGACGACCCGCGGACGCGGCGGTGGCATCCGTCTGGCCAGGGCGCCAGACACGATCCGGCTGGGTGACGTCGTACGGCTGATCGAGCCAGACCTTGGCGTGGTGGCCTGTCTCAAGCCCGAACCCACAGTCTGCGCTTTCCTGCCGCGCTGCGCCTTGAAAGGCGCGATGGCACGGGCATCGGAAGCGTTTCTCGACAGTCTCAATGCCGACACTCTGGCGTCAATCCTTGCAGGAACGCAATTGGCCATGCCGGTGGAAACCGACGCTTGAAGCAGAACGGCCGCAAGACGGTATCACGGCAAATTCCGGCAAGGCAGCGTTGGATCAAGCTCGGTGGAAAGCAGCATCAGAGTGCGCAGCCCTCACCCAGTGCATCTGCACTGTTGTTCCGGTGATGGACACCCTTGTTGCCTTATAGCGTCGAGGCCTTTTCCAGGAAGTCCATCTGCTCCAGGCAATAGTAGCCTGAAATCCGGCTGATGGTGCCTGCCCGTTTCCAGTCGTTAAGGACGCGGCTGACGTTTTCACGCGCGGCCCCCGCCATGTTGGCGATGTCCGCCTGGCTGAGCTTGTAGTGGATCAGCAACCGGCCATCGTCCAGCGGCTTGCCGAAAGTTTCCGCCAGCTGCAGAAGGGTCTGCGCGACCCGTCCCGGCAAGGGCAGGAACGAGCGCGCCGCCAGCACATCATTGGCGTGACGCAGCCGCTTGCCGACAATTGACAGCATATGCCGGTAGACGGCCGGGTTCTCGTCGGCGAAGCGCTGGAAGGCGGCCTTGTCGATGAATGCGAGCTGGGCTTCCTTGAGGGAGATGACCGTGGCCGACCGCGGACGACCGTCGAGCAGGGCCAGTTCACCGACAAGATCGCCCGGTCCAAGCACCGCAAGCAGTTGCTCGTCGCCTTCCACGGACAGAAGCGAAACCTTGAGCGAGCCTTCCAGGACGGCGTAACAGCCGTTTCCGGGGTCCCCGTTTTCGAAGAGAATGGTGCCGGCCGATATTTTCATCGGCCTTGCGAGGCGCGACAGGCCAACGGCCAATTCCGGGTCAAGCCCCTCTAGCGAAAAGCTATTTTTTAAAAAATCCTTGATTTCAGCCACACCTTCCCCCTGCCAAAAGCGCTGATACCCGCGAAATTACAAGATCAAACGTCATCTTGTGATGCCCATCACGTGCATTCCAGCAAAATAACCCTATATCAAAGGACAT
Source organism: Roseibium sp. LAB1 (assembly GCF_054658235.1). NCBI lineage: Bacteria > Pseudomonadati > Pseudomonadota > Alphaproteobacteria > Hyphomicrobiales > Stappiaceae > Roseibium > Roseibium sp. LAB1. The sequence continues at coordinate 1,113,243 of NZ_BAAGIB010000002.1, forward strand.
GGAAGCGGGGCCGCCCCTCCCCTCTTCCGGACCTCCACGAAAAACGGCCCTGTACCCCGCAGGGCCGTTTTTTCGTTGTGCCCTGCGGCGCCTTTCAGTCCTGCCGGGCTGTTATCGCAGGCCCTGGTCAACACGCACACTTATCTCTCAGCCCGCACCCTACGCGAAAGTTCGGTGTCAGTTCAGAAAAACGTCTTTTTTCTCCAGCGTATGAAAGAACCGCTGACTGGACAGAACCTCATACTGGCATTCGCGAATCGCAATCTTCCGCCGCGGCTCGTCCCGGCGCAGGCGGTCGTCAGACCGGCCCGGAATAGCGGCAACGAAGCTGAGGTCGCTCATGCCGTCGAAGTGATTGTGCAACAGGGCATGCAGCGCTTCCTGATCCTCGGTCTCCGGCAAGGGCTCAGCCTTGGGCAGCAGCTTCAGCCCATGCACCCTGGCAAGACGCGACAGCCGGGCTGCCTTGAGACCTGGCGGCACTGGCGAAATCACCAGAGGCGGTTCGGGATAGTCGGCATGCTCGATCGCCTTCAGAACGATCCGCGCCAGCGACGTGCGCTCCAGAAGCCCCTCGCGCACTGCCACGAAATCCGGCTGGCGTTTCATCAGCACGCTGTAACGGGCAAGCTGTGCCTGGGCTTCTTCTTGCAGGATTTGGTCGGGCAAAAGCCGGAACAAGGCACGGCGCTGGATCTGTTCACGTGTGAACATGCGGTCGCCATAGATTTCCTGCATGCGGGCGCTGACGGGCGAGACACGATCGCCGCTGAAAGCAAGCGTCACTCCGAACAGAGCGCGTTTGCCGACTTTTTCCGCGGTTTCCTGAAGTGGACGGAATTCCCGTGGCCACAGCTCGGTGGCAACCATGGCCCCGAGAGCGCTGAGGCGCCCCCGTTCCACAAGTTCACGCAAGGCGCGGTCGACCCCGAAGGCAAGGCCGTAGTCCAACGCTCCAAGTGTAATTCGCTTCATGAAATTCCGCAGGCGGACCGGACATTATGAATATTAAGCCACATCCCTGCGGCATTCGGTCAAGCAAATCAAGTCGGATGTTGGGTGGAGCCGACATCTTCTGCCGGTTCAGTTTGCGTCAACCGGCTCCAACACCGGGCCGATACGCCCTTCAACCTTGTAGACTACAAGCTTTTCCAACGGCACATCTTTGACCTTGCGCGTCAGCTCGGCGACTTCCTCCACGGAGGCAAACGACTGCCGCAGGTCGCTTTCCCGGTTCCGGCGTTTTTCGGCAACATAAAGCCCCGGACCATCGAACAGCGACATGTCGGGCACCGGCTGCATGACATAGCGTATCCGCTCGGTCAGCTGGAACACCGGCAGGTCTTCCTTCAGCAGGAAGTCGAGCTGGCCGTTGAGACCGTAGCTGGTCGTTGCCACGAAGCCGGCCCCTTCCCTGTTTGCCAGTTCCCGTACCTCCTGACCGATCTCGGGCCAGCCGCGCAACTGGAAGGTCGGGTCCTTGCGCGCAAATGTGCCCGTCAGCGGCCAGACCGCGTGAAGCTGCACCACCACGGCAACGGCAAGGCCAAGCGCGACACCCGCTTGGGCCAGGCGCTGCCACAAGACGGAACCGGTCGGCAGGTTGGTGACGAACACCGCCGCCATCATGGCGAAGGCGGGGAAAAGCGGCGCTGGCCAGTTGGCCTGTACGCGGGAATGAAACGAGTGGTAGACGAGATACAGCAGGAACGGCAAAACGGTGAGAAGCAGGAGAGACGCCGCGTTTTCCCGCGCCTTCAATCCCTTGAAAAGCCTCAAGGCACCGGCAAATGCCAGCACCGCGATCAACGGGTTCATCAGGCCGATCAGAGCGCCCAGAAACTCGGGAATGTACCTGGCGGTGAAGCCCGCCGTGCCAGCCCTGCCGAACTGTTTGTAGAAGCTGACCCACTCATGGGCGTGGTTCCAGTAAAGCACCGGCGAAAAGCAGAGGAGCGCAAGCAGCCCCCCAGCCCAGAGCTGCCAGCGGCTCCACCAGCGCCGGGCATCCGGCACCCACATCAACCAGAGCACGATGCCCGCCCCCAGGAACAGGACCGAATACTTGGCAAGCAGCCCACAGCCTGCCATCAGCCCAACCACCAGCCACCAGTTGGCGTTTCTGGATGTCGACAGCTCCGTCAGTGCCCACAGGGTTAGCCCCCAGAACAACACAGAAGGTGCGTCAGGCGTCGCGAGAATGCCGCCAATGCCAACCAGCAGGCTGGCGTTGAGAAACAGCACGGACCATGCAGCAGCGGTGCGCCCGAACAGCAGCGAGGCGGTGCGCCACAGTGCCAGGGAACCGATCACGCCGGATGCAATGACAAGCGCACGCACCGCAAAGACCGTGTCACCGAAAAACGTCTGCCCGATGCCGATCCACCAGCCAATCATCGGCGGATGGTCGTAATAACTCAGGGCCGGAGAAAGCCCCCAAAGCCGGTAATAGGCTTCGTCCTCGACAAAATGGGAATTGGCTGCGGCAAAGATTTTCAGCGCCGTCAGCAGGCCGACGATCAGGATCAGTCCTGCCGGCCGCAGGTAAAAAGGCACGGGTCCTGTCTGGGCTTGAGCAGTCACGAAAGGCCTTTACGACTTGCGCCAGGTCAGAGCGGAGCTTGCCGCATAGTTCCAGACAGCCCCCATGATCGCGCCCGCCGTACCGGCGAACCACCAATAGGACGGATCGGCGTAGATCAGGTTGGCGACACCGACGTTGGCAAGGACACCGACCGAACAGACCGCATAGAAGGTCAGGAGACCGATCAGCACCTTAAAGCCGGTCAGGCGCCGGTCGCGGTAGGTCAGCTGATTGTTGAAGAAGAAGTTCGATGTCATGGCGACAAAGGACGCCGCCGTCTGGGCGAGGTTGAATTCCAGATCACTCAAGAGGAACACGCGCAGCGCCGCCAGATGGACGAACAGGCCGCTTGCCCCAACAAGGCCGAACATCAGGAAACGCACCGAAACGATGTCGCCGAAATACTTCGCGAGCAGCAGGCCGAAATAGTCGAGCGTCACCAGCGTATCCAGCTTGCTCTCGCCGTGCTGGCGTTCGCGGAATGTGAACGGCAGTTCCTTGATTTTCAGGGTACCGTCCGCACTGGAAACGAGGTCGAGCAGGATCTTGAAGCCCTGGGGCGAGAGTTTCGGCGCAAGGGCTTCGGCTTTTTCTCGGCGGATCATGAAGAAGCCGCTCATCGGATCCTTCAAGGTGACATTCAGCAGCTTCTGCGCCAGACCATTGGCAAAGTTGGAGCCCCAGGCACGAAACGATGACAGGCCTTCGCCAATGGTGCCGCCATCGACCTTGCGGCTTGCGACCACCAGGTCCGTGTCGTCGGCCTTCAGAGCGGCCAGCATCTTGGGCAGCATGGTCTCGTCATGCTGCAGGTCCGCATCCATGACCGCAACAAAGGGTGCGGAAGACGCCAGAATGCCCTCGATGCAAGCCCCTGAAAGGCCCCGGCGGCCAATCCGGCGGATGACCCTGACGCGGGCATCGGTCCGGGCGATATTGCGGGCGACCTCGGTGGTTCCGTCCGGTGAATTGTCGTCGACGACGATCGCTTCCCAGGCAATGCCGGCAAGTGCCTCGTCCAGGAGGCCGATCAGGATCGGAATGTTGGCGGCTTCGTTGAAACTCGGCAGGATGATACTGAGTTCGGCGGCCGTCTGCTTTGTCGGTCCCGTCAAGGCCTCAGCCCCGCCTTCGCCGACATTTTCGTCCGCCATGCGCACCGCACTGTCCATTCTGAACCCTGTCCGCCGGTCCCGTGCCTTTCACTGGCGACGAAACGGCCCTTTTCACCCGATCCGCGCGGACCATAGCCCGGCAGAGATTAAATACAAGAAAAGACAATAGATGCCTGCATTGTCCGGGAACCGCCTGCACTGTCCGGCCGAATTGCCGAACCGATATGCTTTACCGGTCTTCCGCTGCCACATTTCCACTGTTCCTGAAACGCCCTTTTACCGCGAACTGTGATGCAAACAAGGCACCAGGTGCAGATTCGCCGAAGTGTCCCTGCGCGCTGCACGGCATTCTCCGAACCCGGATCTGAAGCGCACCCTCTCATCCAGTCGGTATCGAACGAACCGCCAGCATGCTGCACCGCCTTGCCCTTGCGCCGTGTTTCGTCTACGACAGCCGCAATATCAGCCAGCTGGATGCGAAGGGTTTCCCTGGGCGCAGTCCGGCCGGGAACTCGCCAGGATTCAAGACCTTTATGGCCAAAAAACCGAACAAGCTGAAAGCCCGCCTGCCGCGTGGCTTCGTTGACCGCTCTGCCGAGGACATTCGCGCCACGGACGAGATGCTTGCGAAAATTCGCGGCGTCTATGAGCGTTACGGTTTCGATCCCGTCGAAACCCCCGCTTTCGAATACACCGATTGCCTCGGCAAGTTCCTGCCCGACACCGACCGGCCCAACGCCGGTGTTTTTTCGGTGCAGGACGAAGACGAGCAATGGATGAGCCTGCGCTACGACCTGACCGCACCACTGGCGCGCCACGTGTCGGAGAACATCAACGAGATCCAGCTGCCCTACCGCACCTACCGGGCCGGCTGGGTGTTCCGCAATGAAAAGCCCGGGCCGGGCCGCTTTCGCCAGTTCATGCAGTTCGACGCGGATACGGTCGGCGCGCCGGGCGTCCAGGCGGATGCCGAAATGTGCATGATGATGTCCGACACGATGGAAGCTCTCGGCATTCCGCGCGGGCAATATGTCATCCGGGTCAACAACCGCAAGGTTCTGGACGGTGTGCTGGAAAGCATTGGCCTTGGTGGTGAAGATCATGAAGAACGCCGGCTGACGGTTCTCAGAGCCATCGACAAGCTCGACAAGTTCGGAATTGAAGGCGTTCGCCTGCTGCTGGGCGACGGCCGCAAGGACGAGAGCGGCGACTTTACCAAGGGTGCGGAGCTGGACCCGAACGCCATCGACAGCATTATTGCCTTTGTCTCAGGCACGGGCACGTTGGACAACGAGGGCATCACCGAGCTTAACACCATGGCGGAGATCTTCTCGGCCTGCGGTTATGGCGAGGACCGGATCAAGATCGACCCCTCGGTCGTGCGCGGCCTGGAGTATTACACCGGCACAGTGTTCGAAGCCGAACTCCTTTTCGACGTGACCAACGAGAAGGGCGACGTCGTCCAGTTCGGATCTGTCGGCGGCGGCGGTCGCTATGATGGGCTGGTCAAGCGCTTCACCGGACGTGACGTACCCGCGACAGGCTTTTCAATCGGCGTTTCCCGCCTGATGACCGCGCTGAAGAACCTCGGCAAGCTCGGCACGTCCGACGTTGTCGCGCCGGTGCTGGTCACCGTGATGGACGGCGATGTCGCCGCGCTTGGACGCTACCAGAAAATGGTGCAGGACCTGCGCGAAGCCGGTATTCGCGCAGAAATGTACCAGGGCAACTGGAAGAAGTTCGGCAACCAGCTGAAATATGCCGACCGGCGCAACTGCCCGATTGCCATCATCCAGGGCTCTGACGAGCGGGAAGCCGGCGAGATCCAGGTCAAGGACCTGATCGAGGGCAAGCGGCTTTCCGAAGAGATCACCGACAACATTACCTGGCGTGAAAGCCGTCCGGCGCAGGTGACCGTCAAGGAGACGGACCTCATCGCAACCGTGCGCAGCATCCTGGACGGGCAGGCGGAAGACCGCCAGCGACAGAACGAGGGATGAACATGAGCGGGGCGGCACAGGTAACCGGACTGGATCCGGAAAAGATCGAAACGGTGCTCGGCCTGTTCAGGGCCGCGGGCCATGACGAGGTCAGCCCGCCGATCCTGCAACCGGCGGACGTCTTTCTGGACCTGACCGGCGAGGATATCCGCCGCCGGCTGTATCTGACCAGCGGCACCGACGGGCTCGACCTGTGCCTGCGCCCCGACTTCACCATTCCGGTTTGCCGTCATCATCTGGCGCAGGACGCCGTCAAGCTTCCCGCCGCCTATTGCTACAACGGCCCGGTGTTCCGGCAGCGGCCGGACGGTCTGGGGGAAATCCCGCAACTTGGTGCCGAAAGTCTCGGCCGTACGGACACCGCCGAAGCCGATGCCGATCTGCTTGCGCTGTCCGTCAAGGCACTGGAAGAATTCGGCCTGTCGGACATCGTCATCCGCATCGGCGACGAGACGCTTTTTGCTGCCGTGCTGGAAGGTCTCGATCTGCCGACCGTGTGGCGCCGCCGCCTGCGTGATCTCTTTGGCGAGACAGACCGTCTGACCGCCGCGATCACCCGCATGGCCGGTGCTTCGGCGTCCGATGATGACAGCCGTGACGTCCGCCTCGGCTTCCTGTCGGCCCTGGAAGGAGCTGATCCTGAGGCTGCCCACGCGGTCGTCGAGGATCTTTTGTCGATTGCCGGAATTTCAGCCGTCGGCGGACGTACTCCCAGCGAAATCGCCGACCGTTTCCTGGAACAGGCTGCCCTTGCCAGTGGCGCCCGTGGCCACGACAAGGCGGCGGAAACACTTTCAGCCTATCTGGCCCTGAAGGCGGACGGTGCCAGCGCCGCCAGCGTACTGCGCGATTTTGCACGCGATTTCGGCCTTGGGCTGGACACGCCCATTGCCGCATTCGAACAACGTCTTGCGGCCCTGAACACCAAAGGCATCGACCCTTCCCGGCTGACATTCGCAGCCGAGTTCGGCCGCCGCCTCGATTATTATTCCGGCTTTGTCTTCGAGATTCACGCCATCAATCCGCCGGTGGAAGGTCCGCTGGTCGGCGGCGGCCGCTACGACAAGCTGGTGACGCTTCTGGGGGCTGAAGACGACGTACCGGCCATCGGCTTTTCAATGTGGCTCGACCGGATTGCAGCGAGTGTTAGGTCATGAGCAAACTGATTATCGCCATCCCCTCCAAGGGTCGCCTGCAGGAAAACACGCACGAGTTCTTCGGCCGTGCGGGCCTGAAGGTGGTGCAGCCCGGCGGCGCACGAAATTATCGCGGTGCCATCAAGGGTCTGCCGAATGTGGAAATCGCCTTCCTGTCGGCTTCAGAAATTGCACGGGAACTTTCCGACGGCACGGTCCATTTCGGCATCACCGGCCTGGATCTCGTGCATGAGAACATCGCCAATCCGGAAAGCACGGTCCACATCGTCACTCCGCTCGGCTTCGGCCCGGCAGATGTGGTGGTTGCCGTGCCCAAGGCGTGGATCGACGTTGAAACCATGGCGGATCTGTCAGATGTCGCTTCCGATTTCCGCAATCGACATGGCCGCCGTCTGCGTGTTGCGACCAAATACGTCAATCTCACCCGTTCGTTCTTTGCCGGTCACGGCATAGCCGACTATCGCATCGTGGAAAGTGCAGGCGCGACTGAAGGCGCACCGGCAGCCGGGTCCGCGGAACTCATCGTCGACATCACCACCACCGGCTCGACGCTGCAGGCCAACAACCTGAAAATCCTGACTGACGGCGTGATGCTGAAGAGCCAGGCCAATCTCGTGGCTTCGCTCAACGCCGACTGGTCAGCCACCGCCCTTGGTGCAGCCCGGGCAATTCTCGACCGGGTGGCCGCGGAAGACGCCGCGCGCAACGTCAAACTGGTGAAAGCCGTGGTCGCCGACCGCACGCAGGCCCTTCGGTCCGTCAGCAATGTCGGCGCCCAGCAACGCTTTTCAGAGGTCGACGACCTGCATCATGTCAGCGTTCTGTGCCCCAAGGACGCCGTTGCCGACTGCGCTCAGCTCTTGATCGAAGAAGGTGCGGAAACCGTAACCGTCGAAACGTTGGACTATGTGTTCTCCAAGGAAAACCGGCTGTTTTCTCCGCTGAAGGCAAAGGTGGTCGGGTAGGCGCTCCGCAGCGTTTCCGAGCCGCGTCACATCATTGCGGGCGTTGCTTGTTTCCGGTGCTTTTTCGACTTCGCCGAATACCCCCATCCCTAACCCTTCCCCACAAGGGGGAAGGGAATCCATCTGTGCCAGTTCTCAGCCCTGCGTTTTCTGCCGAGGTTGGCTAGCCATGGAAATGGCAAAGCACGGGTGGCCGACCGGCCCGGCCCCCACCTTCTTACGGGTGAACGAACCGGCGAGTTCGTGGACAATGGTTGGAAATGATGCCTTGCAACTCTTAAAGACCTGAACGCCTTCAGCGCCGCACCGGACGTTTGAACGCCGTGCGGACCGCCTCGACGCTTTCGCGGCAACAGCAACCTTCCAGGTGGTCGTTGACCATGCCCATCGATTGCATGAAGGCATAGACTGTGGTCGGGCCGACAAAACTCCAGCCGCGTTTTTTCAAATCCTTCGACAACGCCGTGCTTTCCGCCGTCTTGCCCAGGGTTTTCGCCGTCGCGAAATCCAGTTTTTCCGGACGGTTTTCCGGTTTCGGCTCGAACGACCAGAAGTAGGCGGCGAGCGTGCCGAACTCCTGCCTCAGCTCCAGTGCCCGCCGGGCGTTGTTGATGGTGGATTCGATCTTGCGGCGATGGCGGACAATACCGCTGTCCTGAAGACAGCGTTCAACATCCGCTTCCGTAAACTTTGCCACCTGCTCGAATTCGAAATTGGCAAAGGCGGCCCGGAAGGCGTCGCGCTTGCGCAGGATGGTCAGCCAGGACAGGCCAGACTGAAACCCTTCCAGACAGATTTTCTCAAAAAGACGCCTGTCCTCGTCAACCGGCCAGCCCCACTCGGTGTCGTGATAGCGCTGGTAGTCCTCCAGCCCGCCATGCCACCAGCAGCGGTTCCTGTCATCGTCACCCAACAGAAGGCCTGTCACCGGGTCGCGTTCCCTATGTGACGTTTCCGCCGGTTTCTGCTGCGCCATGCGATGCCTCGATATTCACCATTTGTTCACGCCTTGGTAGCCTCGACGAAACCGCAAGGCAACCCGAAATGCGAGCTGCCGGACCCAAAAAAACAAAACCCGGCCAATCCGGCCGGGTTTTGCAATGTCTGATTTGAGAGGCGTCTCAGGCGAACAGGGCGTCAATATCGTCCTGGGTTGCCACATCGATGTCGCTTTCCAGCGCCGGACCGTTGAGCAGGGCAGCGTCGCCTTCCTTGTGGTCACGCTGTTCGACTTCGATGTCCTTGAAGGTTTCGATGCCGCCCCAGATGTCCATCATCTGCATGATGCGATCTTCGACGAACCGTAGTGTCGATACCACCTTGGTGATGCGCTGGCCGGTCAGATCCTGGAAGTTGCAGGCCTCGAAGATCTGGATGACCTTGTCCTGAATATCGTTTGCCAGTTCGGCGTCTTCCTTGCCAAGACGCGCGGACAGCGTGTTGGCGGTCTCGTCGATGAACTCGGCAGACGCCAGGATCGTTTCGGTCGCCCCTTCCGTTCCGATCACCACGGCGTCAAGCTCGTTGGTGACCCGGGTCATCTCCTCGCCCTTGGAACCAGTCGTGTGATGCAGCGTCGCGATCTCGCGCTTCGTCTGGGCGATTGCCTCGTAGATGGCGTCCAGTTCGACCTTGAGCTTGGCTGCCTCGGACAGTTCCTTGCGGAACTCGGCCATGAACTTTGCGCTCATGGCTTCCGGATCAAGCGGTGCCTGTTGGTCCGGCCCGTTCTTCAGCATGGATTTGAGGCTGGCGATCTCTGCCAAAACTTCCTGGTGACGACGTTCTTCAGCATAGGCGGGGGTCTCGTTCGCCCCGGAATTCATGCGTATCAAGCTTTCCGCTCGAAAGGATCTTTTCACCGCGGCCATGCCTACTCCCGTTCCCCGCCCCTGCAGGCTTTCTTAAATCGCAATAGGAACCCTTATAGCGCGCGAAGTTTAAAGAATTGTTTTTTCAATGCTTGGCGCACCCAACGGCGTAATTTGGTGTTTGGTAACGGTTTCTTGGCTTTCCACCCGGCGACGCTTTGGTTATCCTCGACAGGCTTTAACAACGAACTGCTGCGCGCATGATCAGGCATGACCCTCAGGCCAATGTGGCTGCAAACGGTGCTTTGACCTAAATGAATTTCATGCGCTTCCTATTGACCTGTCTGCTCCTTCTTACAGGCCCTGTCAGCTTGAGCTCCCCGGCGGCAGCAGCCGATTCCTTTTCGACGGAAGAGTTGCTGGCTGGATTCGAGAAGACCGTGTTCGGTCTCGAATACCGTAGCTGGAGCTGGCGCCCATATCTGGTCAAGAAGTTCACAACCCCGGTCCTGTTTTATGTCCATAATCTGTCTGCACGCGACAGGACGCAGACTGTTCACCGGTTCGTCCGGGAAATCGGCAACCGCGTCGGCGGGCTGACAACCGATATCACCAACGATCCTGCCGCTGCGAATTTCGAAGTCTATGTGGTGGACCGGGCTCAGTATGAACCGGTCGTGAAGAAGGACATCTACAAGAACGATCATGCCCGGGTCCCGGGTCGATGCCTTGTTCGTGTCGTTTCAGGACGCAAGGGCATCAAGCGTTCGGCGGCGGTCATCGTTTCCGACGAAGGCGAGTTCCTGTTCAAACGTTGCCTTGTCGAGGAACTTCTGCAGGGCCTCGGCCCGATGAATGATGACGAGCAGCTCACCCATTCTGTCTTTAACGATTCCTCGCGCCACAGCCGCTTCACGGTGTTCGACCAGATCATTTTGAACATGCTTTATGATCCGCGCATCAAGCCGGGGATGTCGATGCAGCAGACGCGGCCGATCCTGCCGCTTGTGGCGCGCGACGCCCGGCATCGCGTGCGTTAACCAAGGATTCCTGGAAAGCACAGTCTTTTCAAACGGACTCAAAAGGTCACTCAGGTCACATCCGCGTCGCCTAGGATTTCATTAAGCCTGTTCCTCAACCAACGACTAACCATAAGAAAAGATTACCTGATTTCCCTGCGCCGGATTCATCTTTGCAACAGCCTGAGCTGCTTATCATCCTTGCCAATCCGTTAACCGGCGGCTGTAAAAGGCCGCTGAACGTGGTCGATGACAAGTTGATGAGTACTGCCATGTTCCTGCTGCGTAATATGCTTCCCAAGGCACTCGGGTTCGCCGGTGTCCTGGTTCTTTCCTCCGGCCTTGCCGGTGTTCCGGCAACCGCGGGCCAGGTCTCGCCGCCACCGCTCGTGCTCAGCCCGAACCTGACCGAGCCCTGGATGCTGCAGTTGCAGCCACAGGTGCAGCGACGCTCGACAAAGCAGCGGTATCAGTTCAAACAGCAGCGTGTTCAGCAGCCGCGTGTCCAGCAGCAGCCGCAAGTGCGCCGCGCCAACTGGTGGTCGCCACGCCAGCAACCGGTGCGCCAACAGCCGCAACGCCAGGCAAGAGCGCCGCAATCCCGGCAGATCGCGCCGCAGTTCCTGCCGACCATCGTGAACTATGATGGCCCGCACAAGGCCGGCACGATCGTGATCGATACCAACGAACGTTACCTGTATCTGGTTCAGAACGACGGTACGGCACGGCGCTATGGTGTTGGCGTCGGCAAGCCCGGTTTCGAATGGGCGGGCACGCACAAGGTCACCCGCAAGGCGGAATGGCCGGACTGGCGTCCGCCGGCGGAAATGCGCAAGCGCCGCCCTGACCTGCCGACGTTCATGGCTGGCGGCCCGGAAAACCCGCTTGGTGCGCGCGCCATGTATCTCGGCTCGACGCTCTACCGCATCCACGGCTCCAATCAGCCCTGGACCATCGGTCACGCGGTTTCCTCCGGCTGCATCCGCATGCGCAACGAGGACGTCATGGACCTATACGAGCGGGTCAAGGTCGGCACCACGGTGCATGTAATCTGACCAGGCTTCCCGCATTCCGGCGAACGGAATTCAGACGCGCGGCCGTGCCGCGCGTTTTTGTTGCGGGGTCCGGCTTTTCTTTGCAGTCTGATGGCAACAAGGGTCGAATCGCCGGCCTGCAGCTGTTTTCCCAAAGCTCTTTCAGGACCGCGGCATGAAAGACCCACTCTCCTCCTTTTCGGTCCGTTCGGATGCCGCCTATTTTTTCAAGGCCACGCTGGTCGGCATTATGGTCGGCGGTTTGGCGACCGGCTTCCACACCGGGCTGGATTTCCTGTTTGCCCATTATGCCGCGCTTCGGGGGGCACTCGGAACGGGGTACATGCCTTACGCGGTATCCATGGCGATATCGGCCGCCTGTGTCACGGGTGCCTATCTTCTGGTGAGGCGGATCGCCCCTGAAGCAGCCGGCAGCGGGATCCAGGAAATCGAAGGGGCAATGGAAGACAAGCGGCCGCTGCATTGGCCGCGTGTTCTCATCGCCAAGTTTTTCGGTGGTCTGCTGGCGCTCGGATCAGGGCTTGTGCTCGGGCGGGAAGGTCCCACGATCCATATGGGCGCGATGACCGCGGAGGCCTTGTCGCGTTCGCAGGATCTGTCGCCCGATGACCACAAGGGCCTTCTGGCTGCCGGGGCCGCCGCAGGGCTGGCGGCCGCGTTCAACGCCCCGCTTGCCGCCATCCTGTTCATCGTTGAGGAAACCCGCCGGCAATTCCCCTTCGGCTATCGCACCTATATGGCTGTCATCATCGCCTCGATCCTGAGCGCGGCCATTACAGAACAGCTGACCCATATCGGCCCGCCACTGCAGGTTGATGTCGGCTATGTGCCGGTCTGGAGCTTCGCGCTGCTGGCGGTTCTCGGAATTTTCCTTGGCGCGCTCGGTGTGTTTTTCAATCGGGCGCTGATCACTGTCATGGATCTCTTTCTGAAAATTCCTTCCGGGCTTCGCTGGGTGCCGGCGCTGGTCATCGGTGCGGCAACAGGCCTGCTGCTGAACGCCCTTCCGGCGGCCACCAGCGGCGGAGAAGAACTGGTCCACGACCTCATCCTGTCGAATTACGGAGTGATCACGCTGTTGGTGCTGACGCTGTTTCGTTTCGGCGGGGTTCTGTTTTCCTATGCATCCGGTGTGCCGGGCGGCATCTTCGCGCCTATGCTGTCGATCGCAACCTGCGCCGGTCTCGCGTTCGGTGTCGCATCCGCGGAGCTGCTGCCGGTGGAAGACGATTTCCGGAGCGCATGTGCGGTTGCCGCCATGGGCGGGTTCTTCGCCGCATCCGTGCGCGCGCCGCTCGTCGGTGTGGTTCTGGTGATGGAACTGACCGGCGCCTATTCACTCATCATGCCCGTGCTGATCACCTGCACGACGGCCTCGCTGACGGCGCACCACATGGGCGGGCGTCCGATCTACGAGGAACTGCTGGAACGTACGCTGCGGCTGGCCGGACAACCTGTCGACGGTTCCCCGGACGGAGACAAGACGCCGGTACAACTGGGCACGCGGGAGAGCTGACGGGCTGCGAGCCCGCAAGGAGCTCTCCCCGCCGTTCCCTCTGCCTATTCCGCCGCGTCGCGCTGCTGGAGGACCGGTGTCAGACTTTCCGGTTGAGGACCACCATAGACCCAGTCGAGCAGTTCCGCCGTGTGCAGGATCGGTATTTCGGTGCCAAGACCGATCTGCGTCATGCAGCCGATATTGCCGGTGGCGATCACGTCCGGCCGGGTCTTTTCGATATTGGCGACCTTGCGGTCACGAAGGCGGCGGGCAATCTCCGGCTGGAGAATGTTGTAAGTTCCGGCCGAACCGCAGCACAGGTGGCCTTCGGGAACATTCTTCACGGCAAAGCCCGCGGCCGTCAGCAGATCTTTCGGCTGGCGGGTGATCTTCTGGCCGTGCTGCATGGAACAGGCCGAGTGGTAGGCAACCGTCAGGCCGGGCTTCATTGGCGGCTCGCCAAGGTCGACACCGGTCAGAAACTCGGTCACGTCCTTTGCAAGGTCTGACACCCGGGCCGCCTTTTCGGCATAGGCTGGATCGTCCTTCAGCATGAAGCCGTAGTCCTTGATGGTGGTGCCGCAACCGGATGCGGTGATGAGAATCGCATCCAGTCCCTCGCCCTCGGCTTCCTTCATCCAGACGTCGACATTGCGACGGGCGTTTTCCAGGGACGCTTCTTCCTTGCCCATGTGATGAACAAGCGCCCCACAACAGACCTCGCCCTCAGGCAGCACGATCTCGTACCCGGCCCTGCGCAAGAGCCGGATGGTCGCATCGTTGATGCCGGGATTGAGGACAGGCTGGGCGCAGCCGCTGAGAAGCGCAATACGCCCCTTGCGTTTGGGGATGTCAGGCGTGAAGACCCCGGGTCCTTCCAGCTGTCCGCGGCCCGGCGCCTTGGCCGGTGCCAGTTCCAGCATGGCACCCATGCGGGCAAGCGGCCCCCCCATCATCTTCAGAAGACCCGCAAAAGGCCGGCCGAAATATGCACCAATCAGGGCAAGCCGGAACCGTTTCGGATGAGGCAGCACGAATGCAAGGATCGAGCGCATCACGCGGTCCGGGAGCGGACGCTTGTAGGTCTTTTCGATATGAATGCGGGCGTGATCGACCAGATGCATGTAATGCACGCCGGACGGACAGGTGGTCATGCAGGCAAGGCAGGACAGGCACCGGTCGATATGCTTGACGATGGTCGCGTCCGCCGGGCGGTCGTTCTCCAGCATATCCTTGATCAGGTAGATCCGGCCCCGGGGGCTGTCGAGTTCGTCTCCCAGCAGCGTGAAGGTCGGGCACGTGGCTGTACAGAAACCGCAGTGCACACATTTGCGCAGGATCTTTTCCGACGCTGCGACGTGACTGTCCTTCAGCTGCTCTGCGGTGAAATTTGTCTGCATTGCTCCCCGTATCCCTCAATGACCCGTCGTTTCGGGTTTCTCCTTCCGAGCGAGGCGGATCGTACGGTCTGAAGAAGGGCGGCACAAGGCACCTTTGCGGCACAACGGTTTTGCCGGCACGAACTTTTTGTCCCACCGCTTCCCGGACCCGTGAGCCGAAAGGCGGGAACATGAACCCCGGATAAATGGCGCACTCAGAACCGGTTCAACCTCGGGTGCCTAGGTTGCGAAGCGTGGACAACAGTAATGCCAAACAAGGAATTTATTTGATGATTGAGACCATTTCAAAAACAGCCGTTCTGACCGCCGTTCTGGCCAGCGTTGCAACCGGCGCCATGGCCAAGGACTGGATCGAAAACGTGGACGTCAAACGCGACGGTATCGACGTCAATCCTGTCGAAGTGAAAGCCAATTCCTACAACTACACCAAGATCAAATCCGGCAATCACCGGTTCCTGCTGCGCCTGTCGGCCAAGGCAACCAGCGGCGAGCGCATTGTTGCCATGAAGGTCGGTTCCTTCAAGAACGTGCAGTATTTCGAAGCGGACGGTGCGTTGTGGAGCAAGAGCTTCCAGAACCGCGATGTCGGTGCGGGCACCAAGCGCACGGTTTCCATTTCCTACAAGCCGGTGATCCCGATGGCCAAGGTGAAGTGGCAGGGCTGGGATCCGGTGCAGGCGTGCTCGCTCAATCTGGACAAAGTGTTGAAGGGTGGCATGAAGAAGTCCGCCGCGCTCAGCAAGACCTGGACCGTGTCCGCCAAGGCCTATTTCGAACTGGACGCCGTGGCGGCGAAGAAGAACAAGGCTGAAAAGAACAAGTGGTCGCTGAAAAACACCACGCACCAGCGCGATGGTTACGGCTATGACGTGACAGTGAAGTGCCTGCCGGCGCAGTAATTCCTGCCGCTCCGGCAATCTTTCTTGAACGTTCGAGGCCCGTACCGCACACAGCGGGCGGGCATTGCCCGTTGGTCAGAACATCCAGGTTTCCGGATTGGGCACAGGCTCGTTGCGGCCTGCAAGCTGAAGCCCCTTGATGCAACGGACGATCATCCAGATCAGCACGGCGATCAGCATCAGGAACCCGATCAGAACCAGGGTCAGAAGACCGCTGACAATGCCGAGCAGCAGCCCGATCCAGAAGGTGCGGATCTGATAGGTGTAGTGACTGTCGACCCAGGCCGAGCCGTTGCCCCTGTTGAGATAGGCAAAGATGACGCCGACAATGGCGGTGAACGGCACAATGATGTTTGCCAGATAAAGAATATAGATGAGCGTGGCGTTCTTGCCGCCAGGCTCCATGTAACCGGAAACTTCGGACTGTTGATCCATGAAGGCGCTCCGTTTGAAATGCGCGTGATGATTATGCCGTCACACTACACGCCGCTGACCATTTTTCCAGGATTTAGGATGCCTTTCGGGTCAAACTGTTCTTTCAGGCGGCGCGACAGGGCTGCCAGAGGAGCCGGCTGTGGTTGAAACACCGAAGCATTGGATCGCTGGGACGCATCGGCCCGCACAAGCATCGCATGACCACCACCGACCGCAGCCACCGCTGCCCTGATGTCCACCTCGTGAAGGTTGCCGTCCAGACAGGACAGCCAGACAAGACCGCCGCTCCAGTCGTAGTACGCCTGAAGCTCGAACGCTTCTCTCAGGCCCGCAACCAGTTGAGGCCCTGCCGTCGGGGCGACGGAAATCCGCCAGACGGGTGTTTCGCCGCCGGCATAGGGTTTCACATCCCGGATTGTCTGCCAGAGCGCCCCGGTTTCCATCTCCTCCAGCCGCGCGGGGGTGCCGTAGGGACCCAGCAATGCCTGCAGGGTCTTGAAACGGTAGTCCACCGAAGTGGAGAACCCTTCCAGGCGCAATACGGTCGAGCTGCTGCCTCCGTTAACGCCCGCAGGTAGATGGGCGGCACCGGAGACTTCCGCCGACGACCCCATGGCCTGGCACAACGCCTTGATGCCGTCGTCGTCAGTCAGTCCGGACAGCATGAATGTCGCCGAGGTCTCCGGCTTGGGATTGACCTTCAGTGTCACGGTTGTTGCGACGGCAAGCGTGCCATAGGCACCGCACAGAGCCCGCGGCAGGTCGTAACCGGTGACGTTCTTGACCACCTTGCCGCCGGAATTGAAGATTTCGCCGCGTCCGGATACCGCTTCCATGCCAAGCACGTGATCCCGAGCGGCACCAGCCTTGATCCGGCGGGGGCCGGACAGGTTTGCCGCCAGCACGCCGCCAATTGTGCCCTGCGCCGGAGCGCTGCCCAGAAGCGGGCCGAAATCCATCGGTTCGAACGATAGTTCCTGGCCGTTGTCGTCGACCAGCTTCTCGACCTCGGTAATCGGCGTGCCGGCCTTCACGGTCAGCACCAGCTCTGCCGGTTCGTAACTCTCCACGCCCGTCAGTCCCGAAAGATCCAGAACATGGGCGGCCTGCACGGGGCGCCCGAGCGCCCGCTTCGAGCCCTGGCCGATAATTTCCAGAGGCTGGTCTTCGGCGGCGGCCCAGGCCACCACCTTTTCCACGTCTCCGGTGTTTCGCGGTTTCATTATTGCGTCCATGCCTTGCCCTCAGAACCGCGGAATATCTGGAAAGGGCAACTGGCCCTTGTGTACATGCATCTTGCCGAGTTCGGCGCAGCGGTGCAGCACCGGAAAAACCTTACCCGGATTGAGGAGATGCTTCTGGTCGAAAGCGCATTTGACACGCTGCTGCTGCTTCAGATCCGCTTCGGTGAACATGTCCGTCATCAGGTCGCGCTTTTCGATACCGACGCCGTGTTCCCCGGTCAAAACGCCGCCGACCTCAACACACAGTCTCAGGATATCTGCACCAAAGGCCTCGGCTGCGTCCAGCTCGCCAGGCTTGTTGGCATCGTAGAGGATCAGCGGGTGCAGATTGCCGTCGCCGGCGTGAAAGACGTTGGCGACACCAAGCCCGTGTTTTTCGGACAGCTCCCGCATTCTGGCCAGCACCTTCGGCAGCTCGCGGCGCGGGATCGTGCCGTCCATGCACAGGTAATCCGGAGAGATACGGCCGACCGCCGGAAACGCCGCCTTGCGGCCCGCCCAGAAGGTCATGCGCTCTTCTTCACTTTCGGAAATACGCACATGGCTGGCCTGGTTGGCCTTGGCGATTTCCTCCACCCGGCCGATCAGATAATCGACCTCGCCTTCCGGACCGTCCAGCTCCACGATCAGCAAGGCCTCGACATCGCGCGGATACCCCGCGTTGACGAAATCCTCCGCTGCGTGAATGGCGGGCTTGTCCATCATCTCCATGCCCCCGGGAATGATGCCGGCGGCGATGATTTCGGCCACGCAGCGGCCGCCGTCCTCGCTGGTCGGAAACCCGATCAGGAGTGCTCGTGCAGTCTCGGGTTTTTGCAGGATGCGCACGGTAACTTCGGTCACGACCCCGAGCAGACCTTCCGAACCGGTCATCAGCGCCAGCAGGTCATAGCCCTCGCTATCCAGATGCTTGCCGCCAAGACGGATGACCTCGCCGGTGACCAGCACCATTTCAAGGCCCAGAACATTGTTGGTGGTCAGGCCGTACTTCAGGCAGTGCACACCGCCGGAATTTTCGGCAATGTTGCCACCGATGGAACAGGCAATCTGAGAGGACGGATCCGGTGCGTAATAGAAGCCCTCGTGTTCGACCGCGCGTGTAATGCCCAGGTTGGTAACACCTGGCTGGACGACCACGGCCCGGTTCTCATAGTCGATGTCGAGGACACGGTTGAACTTCATCATCGACAGCAGAACGCCGTCTTCCAGGGGCAGTGCACCGCCCGACAGCGAGGTTCCCGCCCCACGGGGGACGACCTTAACGTCGTTGTCGTGGCAATATTTCAGAACCCTGGAGACCTGCTCGACCGTTTCCGGCAGGACGACGATCAGAGGCAACTGGCGGTATGCCGTCAGCGCGTCGGTCTCGTAGGCGCGCATTTCGCGTTCGTCATGGATCACCCCTTCTCCGGGCACAATTGCCTGAAGCGCGCCCAGGATCTCCTGGCGGCGGGCCAACACGGCCTGATCGGGTGCGGGCATCGCAATGGCGGTCACGAAACGAACTCCTTATACCTATAAATACGTTGATCCAGTTGAATTGGTCCTACGTAACATGAGATGGCAGTGAATTACCCTTGCCCAAGTCTGGCAAGGTTCGTGCCCGAGGGAAACGACCGGCAAATACTAATTGTCTTTCTGAGAGATTGAAAATGAGCAATCTGACCGACATGGAGATTTTCGCAAGGGTGGTGAGCGCCGGCAGCATGTCGGCAGCCGGCCGCGAAATGAGCCTGTCGCCCGCAGTCGTCTCCAAACGCATCCGGCGTCTGGAGGAAAAACTCGGGACAAGGCTGCTGCAACGCACGACGCGCCAGATCGCCATGACCGAGGCCGGACAGGGCTTTTACGAGCGTGTGGTCGCCATTCTTGCGTCCGTGGAAGAAGCCGAATCGTTCGTCTCGCGAGGTTCTGCCAAGGCACGCGGCAATCTGAAGGTCGCGGTACCGACCTCCTTTGGCCGTCTGCACATTGCCCCTCACCTCGGCAATTTCCTGGCCGAGAATTCCGATCTGTCCGTGAATCTCGATCTCTCCGACGATTTCGTCGACATTGTCGGCGACGGTTACGATCTTGCCATCCGCATTGCAGAGCTTTCCGATTCGAGCCTTGTGGCCCGCCGTCTTGCACCGGTGCACCGCATCCTGTGCGCCAGCCCCGCCTATCTGGAAAAATACGGCATGCCGGAAAGCATCGAGGATCTTGTCGCCAATCACGTCACCATTGCCGCGACCAACCAGGACCCCTGGCGCCTGGCGGGTCCGGACGGCATCGAGACGGTGCGCACGCAGGCACCGGTCAAGACCAATTCCAACGAGGTCGTGCGCGAGTGCCTGTTGGCAGGGGTCGGTGTCGCGCTCCGCTCCACCTGGGACGTCGGCCCGGAACTGCGTGAAGGAAAATTGCAGATTCTGCTGCCGCAGTACCGGGCTTCGAAGGATGTCGGCCTTTATGCCGTTTATCCCAGTCGCCAGTTCCTCCCCGCCAAGGTGCGCGTCTTCATCGATTTCCTTGCAGGTCTCTATGGCTCGTCGCCCTATTGGGATCATGGGCTGGAAGACTGGCTACGCCTGCCAAGCAATGCCCGGGCAGGCTGAAATCCCGACTTGGTGCAGGGGCCCCCGGGATGATCGTGAGCGGTTCTGACGGGATGCGACGGTCCGTCACTTGCATCAACGTGTGACATCCTGTTCTGTTGGCGGGGGTTTGAACACCCAAACCGAGGGAGACACATATGCAGCGACTGCTGATGATCGCCGGAACCGCGCTTCTGGCCCTGACCGTTCAGGCTAGCGCCGACGGCGACCCTGCCAAGGGTGAGAAAGTTTTCAAGAAATGCGCCGCCTGCCACGCGGTTGGACCTGACGCCAAGAACAAGGTCGGTCCCGAACTGAATGGTATTGTCGGCCGGGCCTGGGGCGCGGTTGATGGCTACAAGTATTCCGCAAACCTGCTCGAAATGGCCGATGGCAAGGTATGGGACGTCGAGACGCTCGATGCCTACCTGACCAAGCCGAAGGACATGATTCCGAAGGGCAAGATGGCTTTTGCAGGTCTGAAGAAGGAAGACGACCGCGAGAACGTGATCGCCTACTTGAACCAATACAACGAAGACGGTTCGAGCAAGTAAGCCTGTCTCGAAGAGAATACAGCAAAGGCCGGGGGAACCCGGCCTTTTTCATGTTTGAGAACCAAACTGTTCTGCGTGCGGGATCCTGGACGCGGGAGCCGGCAATCCGGAGTCACACCGACGGGACCAGCCTGCTGCACGGGTTTTCCGTGTTGCAGCCCCTAGTGTTCACCATGTTGCTGGCGGATGCGCTTGACCGTCCACCAGATCACCAGCACGACCACCGGAACGGATATGCCGGTCATAACGTTGGAATCGGGCAGAGGCAGGCCGGTTTCCTTGGCGGCTTTCGCGAGATAGGAAATCAGGCCGACGACGTAGTAGCTCACGGCCGCGACGGACAGGCCTTCGACGGTTTGCTGCAGGCGAAGCTGAAGGTGCGCGCGCCGGTTCATGGACTCCAGCAGCGAGCGGTTCTGTTCTTCCAGTTCGACATCGACACGGGTGCGCAACAGCGTGGTGGCCCGCGCCAGCTTGCGCGAGAGCATCGCCTGGCGGTCCTCTATGGCCTGGCAAGTGCGCATGGCCGGGGCAAGCCGACGGACGAGGAAAGATGCCATTGAAAGTTCGCCGGAGGCAGCGTCTTCGCGCAGGGTCTCGAGCCTCGCCCGGACGATCTGGTCATAGGCGCGGCTCGCGCCGAACCGGAAGGTGCTGGCCGTCGCCCCTGCTTCAAGTGCCGCGGCCAGGCCGCTCAATTTGTCCAGAAGCTCCTGGTTGGCGCCCAGCGCGGAGGTCTCCTGCATCTGACCGGTCAGTTCCGCCAGCTCGATCTCGAAGCGCCGGATGTCGGGTTGAAGTCTCGTTGCCTCGAACAACCCCAGCATGGCCAGCGTGCGGTAGGTTTCCACTTCCAGAAGCCTCTGGACAATGGCGCCGGACTGAACGTCGCTCAGGGTCCGGTTGCAGACCAGGAGCCGTGTGAGACCGTCGCCATCCTGCCGGAAGTCGGTTGCGACCATGGCGGCTCCATCTTCCAGATTGGAGACCGTCAGGCTGCCTTCATCGAACTGGCTCCGCCACTCCTTGCCCTCGTCGCCACCACGCAGTTCCAGCCTGACAGCGACCAGCAGATCTCCCGGAGCCCGAAACGCGGCGCCAAAGGGATGGTTTATCGGCACCTGCCCGAAAATGGTCTGCTCGTGGGCAGCTCCATCCCAAGTGTATGTGGTGAATTCCGCGTGCTGCTCCCAACTCAAGGTGCCACCGCCGAAATTGACCGTATGATGCCGGGCACCGGGTGCGGGTCCGTGCCCGCCGCGGGAAATGCAGAATTCGGACAGCCAGGCATGATCTCTGGCAGCTTCGTCCGCGTCCGTCAGGAAAGCGTAGTGGAGAACAGTCCGCGGACAGGGCAACGCGCGAAACGGCCGTGCGTGAACCTCCCCCAGCACCTTTTCCCTGAGCGGAGACGTGCGGAAGGCAGGAAAGGTGGACCCGTTTTCTGATCCCTGATCCAAGGAACAACCCCGACTTTGGTAGCGTTCTGTCTCTCTCACATTCCCCTAAGGCATGGCGGAAACCAATCGGCATTATTGCCGCAGCCGACAATTGGGTTTCCGGCGCGACATTTCAGCAACAAATAATTGGACAAAAAAATTGACCAATTTCGAAAGCGGCGCTATTTTCCGCGTCACCAATGGAGCGGGAGCGGTATGTTTCAGCCGGTCGATCATCAGAAAACGGCAAATGCCGTCGTGGAGCAGATCGAGGATCTGATCCTGAAAGGCGTGCTTCAGTCCGGCGACAGACTGCCCGCCGAGCGCGACCTTGCCGACCAGATGAACGTCTCCCGGCCGGTGCTTCGCGAGGCGCTGAAAACGCTTGAAGACCGGGAGCTGATCGCATCACGCCGTGGCGGCGGCACATATGTTGCGGACCTGATTGGCCCGATCTTTTCCGAAGCGGTGATCCAACTCATCGCCCGCCATCCGGGCGCAGTGAACGATTATTTCGAATTCCGGCGCGGCATCGAGAGCCAGGCTGCAGCCCTTGCGGCCGCGCGGGCCGCCCCGTCCGATCTTGCCCGGCTTCAGGACATTGTTCGCCAGATGCAGGAAGCGCATGATGTCGAAGACCTTCCTGCGGAAAGCCGGCTGGACGTCGCCTTCCACCACGCGGTCGGCGAAGCGGCCCACAACGTGGTGATGCTGCACACGCTGCGCTCCTGTTACCGCCTTCTGGAAAACGGTGTCTTCTACAACCGGGGCAGGCTTTACCACCATCCGACGGCGCGGATAGAGCTGTTGCAGCAGCACAAGGCCATCGCCGACGCAATTCGGACCGGGGATACCGCCCGCGCAAGACAGGCCTCGGAAGACCATATCGACTATGTGCGCGGCACCCTGGCCGAAACGAAGGATCTGGACCGGCGCGAACAGCTGGCCGGCCTGAGACGAACCCGATAACCGGCTCGTTCGTGAGCCTCAGGAGGAAATCGATGACTGTTGTGACCGATGTTGCCGACATGCAGGCCCTGGCTCGGCGCCGGGTTCCGAAAATGTTTTACGACTATGCGGATACGGGGTCCTGGACACAGAGCACCTACCGGGAAAACGAAGCGGCGCTGCAGCGCCAGAAGCTGCGGCAACGCGTTGCCTGCAACATCGACAACCGCACGGTCAAGACCACGATGGTTGGCCAGGACGTCTCCATGCCGGTCGCTCTTGCCCCCGTCGGTCTGACAGGGATGCAGCGAGCCGATGGCGAGATTCTCGCCGCGCAGGCCGCCGAGGAATTCGGCGTGCCTTTCACGCTGTCCACCATGAGCGTGTGCTCCATCGAAGATGTCGCCGAGAACACCAAGAACCCGTTCTGGTTCCAGCTCTATGTCATGCGCGACCGGGGCTTTTCGGAAAACCTGATGCAGCGTGCAACGGCTGCGGGCTGTTCGGCACTCGTTCTCACGCTCGATCTTCAGGTGCTGGGCCAGCGTCACAAGGACCTGAAAAACGGTCTGTCCACGCCGCCCAAGCCCAAGCCGCACGTGTTGCTGGACCTTGCCTTCAAGCCGCGCTGGTGCTGGCACATGATGCAGACCAAGCGCCGCCAGTTTGGCAACATTCATGGCCATGTGGCCGGCGTTGGAGACATGACCTCACTTGCCGAATGGACCAACAGCCAGTTCGACCCGACCCTCGACTGGTCATCGGTGGAATGGGTGAAATCCCACTGGAAGCGCAAACTGATCCTCAAGGGCATCAACGATGTCGAGGACGCGAAGATCGCGGCGGAGGTCGGCGCAGACGCGATCGTCGTCTCCAACCATGGTGGCCGTCAGCTCGACGGTGCACTTGCATCCTATGAGGTGCTTCAGGACATCGTCGATGCGGTCGGCGACAAGATCGAAGTGCATTTCGACAGCGGTATCCGGTCCGGTCAGGACGTCTTCAAGGCCGTGGCCATGGGCGCGAAAAGCACCTACATCGGCCGCGCCTTCATCTATGGCCTTGGTGCCATGGGCAAGGAAGGTGTCTCCAAGGTGCTGCAGATCATGCACAAGGAACTGGATGTCACCATGGGTCTTTGCGGCGAAACCGACATCAACAAGGTCGGCCGTCACAACCTGGTGCTCTGACCGATCACCGGTCCGGACGCGCGATCATCGAGGGACTGATCCCGAGGCGTGTCCGGAAACTGGCGGTCATGTGGCTTTGCGATGAAAATCCTGAACAGAGCGCGATCTCCGCGAGCGGCTTCCCGGTGGAGGCGATGAGCGCGCGAGCGCGCTGCAGCCGCCGGCTGACGATGTAGTCATAAGGCGACTGCCCGCAATACGCCGAGAAGGCCCGGCTCAGGAAACTTGCAGAAACGCCGATCTCCTCCGCCAGAACGGCAACGGTCAGGCCTGACCCGAGATCGGCCTCGATCCTGTCGGCCACTCTCCGGAAACGTTTGCCCGTCATCCATCTTGCCGCCTTGCCTGGGCGCTGCGGCTTTTGCCCGGCCTCGGCAAGCGCGTTTAGGCATGCTTCGGTTTCGACACGGTCTAACGGCGCGTCCGACAACAACCACTTGCGCAGTCTGCTCGCCGCCACGGAAGCCGATTTCGACGGGATATTGGTCCGGTAGCTATCGCCCGCAAGACGGATACTGCCGCCGCTGAGCAGAAGGTATTCGCCACCTGTGTCCGACCTTGAGCGAATATCACAACCGCTTGGGGTCAAAGCCAGCGTGTTGGGCAATCGGACGAACTCTTCTTGCCTGTCCGAGGCAATGGCATGGCTGCCCGTTTGAACGTCGAAGGCAAAGCCGATGGTGTCCGTATCCGCCACGAAGCCGACGTCATAGGCGACGGCCGGCAGCAGGCTGAGCCTGTGCCCGGCAATCTCCCGCTTGATGGACCTTGATTCCAGCCGGGTATGAACAGTGTTCGGCGACATGGCCAGCAAACCTGACGCAGGATTGTTGGCCGCGCAAGCCCGAATAGGTTCAGGATCCTGAAAGACGGGACCGGCCGCCGGGATATACTCGCCGCCGACCAATACCAACAATCAGGCCCGACCACGCAAATGACACCCCTTTTCACCCTGGACGAACTTGAAGCCGCCTTTCCGATCGTGCGCCAACTGGTGCCTGAAACGCCAAGTTATGTCTGGCCACTCCTGAAAGAGCGTTTCGGCGTGGAGATTGCGGTAAAACACGAGAACCACACGCCGATCGGTGCCTTCAAGGCACGCAGTTCCATCGTCTTTATCCAGAAACATATCGAAGAAAACGGCCGCCCCAGTGGGGTGGTGACAGCCACCCGGGGGAACCATGGCCAGTCCATGGCCCTGGCCGCCCGCACGCTTGGCCTGCCCGCCACCATCGTGGTGCCCGAAGGCAATGCGGAGGGCAAGAACCGGGCGATGAAGGCTTTCGGTGCGAACCTTGTGATCGACGGTCGCGACTTCGATATTTCCCGGCGAACCGCCGAACGGCTGGCCGGCGAAAGCGGCTTCCTGATGGTGCCGAGCTTTCACAAGAACATCGTCCTGGGTGTTGCCACCTACGCTTTGGAATTCTTCCAGGCGCATGGCGACCTCGATGTGGTCTATGTTCCGGTCGGCATGGGGTCCGGTGCCTGCGGGCTGATAACGGTTCGCGACCTGCTGGGCTTGAAAACCGAGATCGTGCCGATCGTGACGGAAAACGCCCCCGCCTACCGGCTTTCTGCCGAGGCCGGAAAAATCGTCACCACGGACACGGCCGCCACTTTCGCCGACGGAATGGCCTGCCGGGAGCCGGTGCAGCCGGCGCTCGACATCCTGCGGAATCGCGCCAGCCGGATCGCGACGGTGTCGGATGACGAGATTGCTGCCGCCATCCGCATCCTTTTTGCCGATACGCATAATCTTGCAGAAGGAGCAGGCGCTGCCGCCCTCGCCGCCCTGATTCAGGATGCGCCGAAACTTCAAGGCAAGAAGGCGGGGATCATTCTTTCGGGAGGAAACCTGGACGAAACGGCAATGCAGACGGTTCTGGCCGGTGGAACCCCGGTTGTCTGAAAACCGGGATGACAAAATCCCGGGACACGCGTTTGTGCGCGAAAGGGTTCAAAGCAAAGACAGCCAGGCCTTTGCAATTGCGGCGCCGGTCTCGTCGGCCTGCGCCGCATTGCGGGTCGCTTCGGCGTCGAAACGGCTGTGCCAGTCCGGCGTATGCGCCCGAATATCGTCGGCGAAGGTTTCCGTCCAGTTGCGGACTTCGGGCAGGCCGGTTTCAAAATGGAACTGGATTGCGTAGGTCGTACGGCCCATGCGGAATGCCTGAACCGGTGTCATGGCGCTGCTTGCCAGTAGCACGGCGCCATCAGGCAGTGTAACCGTATCGGAATGCCAGTGGAACTGCGGCGCCCCGGTACCGAGCTTGCCAACCACCGGATCCTCCTGGCCTGCGTCCGTTGGTGTCACATCGTGCCAGCCGAATTCCACCGGCAGGCCAAGAAGGTTTTCTCCGCCGAAGGCACGGGCGATCAGTTGTGATCCTAGGCAAATGCCCAGAACCGGCTTCTCGGCATCATCGAAGGCACGGATCAGATCGCAGACTTGCGGCAGATGCGGATACGCTTCATCCGCCAGTGCATCCTGGGCTCCCCCCAGCACCACCAATCCCATAAACGCGTCGGTCGTCGTTGGGAGCAGCTCTCTCTCATAGGCCCTTACGGTCTTCCAGCTATAACCTTCCTGCGTGGCGACCCGGCCCAGAATGCCGAGGTCCGTATGCTGATAGTTCTCTACGACGAGAAAGTGCATCTTGCCCTCAATGGTGCCTGCGAGCTTTGCCGCTCCCGTTCCACACAGACCTTATCCATGCGCAACCTTGATGAAAACATCAAAAACAATCATTTGCATTGAAGTGTCTGGACCGCCAATCTTTGTGACAACATCCCCCTTCTAGATCGGTTCCTTCATGAGCGTTGCATCCCCCAGCCTCCGGCCCGGCTCTGCCGGTTTCAGTGCAACCGACTATGGTCTTTACGCGGTAACGGTGCTGGCCTGGGGCTTCAGCTGGATCGCGATGAAAGGTCAGGTGGCGACGGTCTCACCTGAAGTTTCGGTGTTCTGGCGCTTCGTGCTGGCAGCCTCGATCATGATGGCTTGGGCGCGCTTTCGCGGACATCATCTTGCCTTCGGGCTTCAGGACCACATGCGGTTTGCCGGTCTTGGCGTGCTTCTGTTCTCCACCAACTTCACGCTGTTTTATTACGGCGCGGCCATTTTGCCGTCCGGGCTGCTGGCGGTGATCTTCTCCACCGCCTCGATCTTCAACCTGTTTCTGGGTTTGATCCTGTTCGGCCAACGGCCAAGCCCGATCGCACTCGTGGCTGGCCTGCTCGGCTTTCTCGGCATCGGCCTGATGTTCTGGCCGAAGCTGGCCGGGGCCGAATTCAACGGCGAAGCCGCCATCGGCCTGGCCATGTGCGTTGGCGGTACTCTGTCCTTCTGCCTGGGCAACATGCTGTCGGCTGACACACAGCGGCGCGGCATCGGCGTTACACCTGCCACGGCCTGGGGCATGGTCTACGGCATGGTGTTCCTGGGCCTGTTTTCCGCCTTGCACGGCCAGAGCTTTTCCGTGGAATGGTCGGTCCACTATCTCGGCAGTCTGATCTATTTGGCGGTGGTTGCCTCTGTGATCGCGTTTGCCTCCTACCTGACCCTGCTCGGACGCATCGGCTCGGCACGGGCGGGCTATGCCACCGTGATGTTCCCGGTGGTCGCTCTCACTCTGTCGACCATTTTCGAAGGCTATCAGTGGACGCCAGTGGCCGCCGCCGGTCTGGCCTGTGTCATCGGTGGCAACCTGATGATGCTGCGTGCCCGGTAGGTCCATCCCTGACATGAGAAGAAACCGGACGGCGGAGGTTTATTCCGCCGCCATTTGGGATGTGCCGCTGCCAACGTTGCCGATGGCCGCCACCAGGTGATTGCACAATGTGTCGTGCATGGCTTCGCGTGCGGTATCCGAGCGCAGCAGAGCGATATCGCAATAAGGCAGCGTCGGAAACCCGTCCTTCTCGTCCAGAATGCGCATGCCGTCCCGGATCGCGCTTTCCGGAAACACCGTGACCGCGAGCCCGGCCTGCACGGCACCAACAAGGGCTGCGGCGCTTGAGCTTGTGTAGGAGACCCGGTAGGGGCGTCCCGCACGATCGAGAGCATCCATGGAAATCCGCCGCCAGCCACAGGTCACCGGACCGAGCGCCAGCCGGACGATGTCCTGGGTATGGGCAGAATGCTGGGTCGACGTGACCCAGTAGAGTGGTTCGCGGCGAATGATTTCGCCTCTCAGATCCATCGTGTCCTGGGACGTCGTGATGGCGACGTCGAGTGTTCCTTCGCGGATCGCATCCGTCAGCCGGACACTGGACAGGCATTCCACCTGCACTTCAATGGAAGGGTTGAGCCGGTTGAAGGCTGCCAGCACCTGCGGCAGCAGCCGGTCGGCATAATCGTCCGGCACGCCGAGCTTCACGTGACCGACTTCCTTCTGGCCGTTAAAGGCCGACAGGGTTTCGTCGTTCAGCATGATCATGCGCCGGGCAAACTCGACCAGCCGCAAGCCGTTTTCCGTCAGTCGGGACTGACGACCGTCCTTGATGAAAATCGGTTGGCCGACACGCTCTTCCAGCCGCCGCATCTGCATGGAAACCGCCGACTGTGTCTTGTGCACAGCTTCGCCAGCCTTGGTGAAGCTGCCCAGCTCCGCGATCGCTAAAAACGTTCGAAGTTGGTCGATGTCCAGTGCGTGATGCATGCAAGGACCCTATAAATGAGCCACAAACCAGTGGTGAGATTTGAGATTCGAATTAATCTACAGAAGATACATCACAACTTTTTACAATTCAATCGGAATTTGCTTGCCTGACGGAATCAGTTCTCTAGGTAAGCTCTTGAAATCAGTCCAGGAATTCCGCTCCGTTGCAACTACTCGGCAGCCAGGGGCACCGAGAGGTTGTCGAGCGACGAGACGATGTGCTCGACCAGCGCGTCCGTGACACGGGAATTGTTGTGCCAGGACCGCATGATGCCTATCTCGCAATCGGGCAGTTTCGGGAAGCCTTCGGCCTCCGTCAGCACTCGCATTCCGGACCGAAGCGCCGATTCCGGCAGAACGGAAATGGCAAGCCCGGCCAGAACGGCGGCTCCGACAGCCGTCGAATTCCAGCTCGAATAAAGCAGCCGGTGCTCGCGCATCTGGTCGCTGAGAGCATTGATTGCTGCCCGGCGCCAGTCGCAGGTGGCACGCCCGAGCGCCAGCGGCAGGGGCGACTCGTTTTCCACCGCGTGACGGGCCGAAACGACCCAGAGCAACGGCTCACGCCGGACGAGGTCGACGTTCTTGCGGCCCCGTTTCTGCACGTGGGTGATGATAGCAACATCAAGTTCGCCCTCGGCGATCATGTCGGCCAGATTGGGTGTCGGGGCACAGACAACGCTGACTTCGGCCTTCGGATTGGATCTGGAGAAGCGCGCCAGAATTTCCGGCAGGAACCGGTCGGCGTAGTCATCCGGCGTACCCAGGCGGACGAGGCCGGCAAGTTCCGTGTCATCGAAGGCGGAAAGTGTCTCGTCATTGAGCTGAACGAGCCTGCGTGCGTAATGAAGCAGTCGTTCGCCATGCTCGGTCAGGCGGGACTGACGGCCGACACGGACGAACAGCGGTTTGCCGATCCGCTCTTCCAGTCGGCGCATCTGCATGGACACCGCCGACTGCGTCTTGTGCACATTGTCCGCTGCCTTGGTGAAGCTGCCGCTTTCGGCAATGGCCACAAAGGTCCGGAGCTGATCCAGGTCGAGCATAAGCGCCTCACTGATAAAGGATGCTCATGTTTAACACGGCATCCATTTAATGGCGAAATGATTTCACAGTGCGGCCGCATTGCCTCAATCGAAGCGCTTTGAGAATTTTGACTTCACAAAAAGTGATTATTTCAATCACAAACATTCGTTGGATTAATAAAAGCAAAAAGTCCACATAGGGGATGTTCCACAACAAGCGACGCCAAATCAGGCTCGGAACAGGCAGCCGGAATCCCTCCGTCAGCCAACAGGAGAATTTTGCCATGACACATACCGCAAGCACCCCGTTCTTCGCTCTCTTCGGGCAGATGGTTGCCCGTGTATGGCGTGTACTGAACAACCGTCGTCAGTTCGCGGAACTGAATGACTGGTCCGACGAGCAGCTGAAAGACATCGGCCTGACCCGGAGCGACGTTCGACGCGCACTGGCGCAGCCGTTCTATACCGATCCGACATCTCTGGTGAACGAATCTTCAGCGCTCCGCGAGACGCTCGGTTATAGCGCCGCCAATTCGGCGCAGGACAAGCCGGTGATGACACTCGTGACCGAAAGCAAGACCCGCCAGCTGGCGGCCTGACCCTTCGGCTGACCTCCCCTCATTTGCAGCCCCTGTCGGCAAGCCTTGCTGACGAAACTGACCCGCCTCACGGCGGGTCTTTTTTTGCAAAAAGAGATCTGCGGCAGACGCCGCTCGGACACACCTCAGGTATCCCGGAAGTCCTTTGAGGCTTTTTCGAAGAAGCTGTCGAAGGCCTTGAACTGGCTGGACTGAAAATCGCGTCCGGCCGTCATCCAGCTGGACACCATCTCCTCGAATTCAGAGGCGTTGGCGTCAAGATCCTCTGCCTCGTCCTCCGACGGCAGCTCTTCTTCCTGCGGCTCCGGTTCGGGCTCGGGTGTCGCAGGTTTCGTGACGATGCTGGCAGGCTGCAGAAAAGCACCCCAGAAGGACTGCATGGCCTCGGCATACCCTTGAAGATAGTCGACCGGGGTCGGCTGCGGTTTCGGCCGGCCTCGGGCAAAGCCGCGCAGATAGGCGTCGAGCAGGTTGCGGGCCTCGCCGTGGACAAAGGGCCTGGCGATCTGCCCCATGGCAAGCGTCGCCGCCACCGGCATCATTTCCTGGATGGCATCACGCTGCAGTCCGGTGAGGCTGGATATCTGGCTGGCAAGAGCCTTTTGAACAGCCTCGGGCCCAAAAAACGGCGTCAACGCCGCATCGGAGGGGCTCTGGAACAGGCCCGCATAACCGGCAAACGGATTTTGCGCGGCCGTGCCAAGGGGTGACGTCTGCCCGAGAAATTCTGAAAAGCCCGGCACAGTGCTGCCGAAGTAGCGGAAGCCGTTGAGCGCAGCAGGCAAGAGCTGCTCCATCACCCGGCTCAGGTCGTCATTCGACCAGCCGAAACGGTTGCGCACATCTTCCGACAGGGAAAAGATGTCGAAGGGAGGAGCTCCCGTCTCGCTGCCAGTCATTTGCGTCGCTCCGCTCACGCTGTTGCAAGGCCTTGAGAAAAAAGACCGATCACAGACAGAGTGACGCTTCGCGGCCCTCAGGTCAATTGAGGCCTTTTGCGGACAGTGCCAGTCGCCCGCAACTGACAGTCGCGGGCAGGCGCCACTCAATAGGCGTAGTCGCGGAAGACCTGGCTGATGTCGCCCTTCCAGGAACCTTGATAGCGCTGCAGCAGAACGTCGGCCGGGCACATGCCGGAAGCAAGGCCTTCCTCGATCGGAGCCAGATGCACGCGCTCGTCCAGATCGCCATCGCTCAGGCGGTTGCGGCGCTTGAGACCTTCCTGAGACAGGGCAAGCACCTGCTTGGCGACATCCAGAACGGTGCCGGAGCGGAACGGCGTCTGCAGTGCGGTTTCGGGAACACCTGCCCTGAGGGCCGCACGTTCTTCCTGCGTCCAGTCCTTGACCAGTTCCCAGGCCTGATCGAGCACGCCCTGGTCGTAAAGCAGACCGACCCAGAGTGCCGGCAGAGCGCAGATGCGCCGCCAGGGACCGCCGTCGGCCCCGCGCATCTCAATATATTTTTTCAGCCGGACATCCGGGAAAAGCGTGGACAGGTGATTGTTCCAGTCGCCAATGTTGGGCGTTGCATCCGGCACCTTGCCTTCCAGTGCACCTTCCATGAACTGGCGGAAGGTGGTGCCGGTGACGTCGTAATAGGTCGAGCCGCGCTTGACGAAATACATCGGCACATCAATCGCCCATTCGACGTAGCGCTCAAACCCGAAGCCTTCCTCGAAGGCAAAGGGCATGTCGCCGGTGCGATCGTGGTCGGTGTCGGTCCAGATCTGGGCGCGGAAGGATTTGAAGCCGTTCGGCTTGCCTTCGGTGAAGGGTGAATTGGCGAAAATGGCGGTCGCAATCGGTTGCAGCGCCAGACCGACGCGCATCTTCAGGGCCATGTCCGCTTCGGACGAAAAATCGAGATTCACCTGGATGGTGGAGGTCCGGTACATCATGTCGAGACCAAGCGAGCCGACCTTCGGCATGTAGTTCGTCATGATGTCGTAACGGGACTTCGGCATGCGCGGCATGTCGGCGCGCGTCCAGGTCGGGGCCATGCCGATGCCCAGAAAGCCGATGCCGAGCGGTTCGGCGACCCGGCGTACGTCGGCAAGATGCTGGTTGGCTTCGCGGCAGGTCAGATGCAGGTTGTC
The DNA here is from genome assembly GCF_054658235.1 of Roseibium sp. LAB1. Lineage (NCBI taxonomy): Bacteria > Pseudomonadati > Pseudomonadota > Alphaproteobacteria > Hyphomicrobiales > Stappiaceae > Roseibium > Roseibium sp. LAB1. The sequence goes on from NZ_BAAGIB010000002.1 coordinate 1,145,518, forward strand.
GAGCGGCGCACCCGAAAGTTCAAACTGGCCACCCGGCTCGATGGAGATCGCACCGCCGCCACGGTCGTCGGCCAAACCGATGATCTTGCCTGCATCCTCGATCCGCTCCCAGTTGATCAGCTTTTCCATGCCGGTCAGGATAGCTTCGACGCCCTTTTCGCCCTCGTAGGGGATCGGCGACAGTTCGTTCAGGCAGAAGCCGAACTTTTCGTGCTCGGTGCCGATGAGAAACTTCTCTTCCGGCTTACAGCCCTCCTCGAGCGTCGCGGCGAGGTCCGCAACTGTTTCAATCGGGGTGGAGTCGACCGTATCGCGGGCCATGAAAGCGTCCTAAAAACTGCGCGGCCCGTCAGGCTGCCCCCTACAAACCGCAGTGATCCGGCGCGTCCCGGGAGGAACGCTTTTGAGCCTCGGTGATTTAGGTTTCCTGAAACAAGAATGCAAGCAAGGAAACGACACCGAAGTGCGCATGGTGATCATGCCGAGTCGTTTGAGCACTGCAATCCGTTTTTTCAGCAAAGCGCGATAGCGGATCCCGGGGCTGTGCGACAGCATTGCCGAAAGCTTGTTCGCCGGTGGTCCACGCAACGGTCCTGCGCCCACTGGCAGCAGCGGGACGTGCCTGCGGCAGAGCCAATTCAGACCGCTTCGCGAACTTGTTGGAAACCAAGACCTGCCCGGACGAAAATCCGCTACCATCAGACCGCGTGTCTGCTGTCACGCGATCCTGAAGACCGATAACGGTTCCGTGCGGCCACGAAGCTGGATGGCACCAAGACTGGTGGCGCTGAGACCTTCCGGCAACTGGGCCATCGTATCGCCGCTGGCAAGAACGATCACCCGAGCGCCCGGGTCGACATGCTTGCCATATTCCTGAAGCCTAGCGGCAACGTTCACCGCGTCCCCGATAACCGTATAGTTCATGCGGGCGGCAGAGCCGATATCGCCAACCACCACCTTGCCGGTGTGAACCCCGACGCGCACGCGCATGGAGGCGTCCGGTTCCGCGGTGATCCGGTCGGCGAGCGCCTTGACCGCAGCAATCGCCTTGGCGGCGTGGTCCGGCTGATCGGCCGGTGCGCCCCAGAACGCCATCACGCCGTCGCCGATGAACTTGTCGATCGTGCCCTGACGCTCGGTTATCGCCTGCGACACCGTCTCGAAATAGCCGTTCAGGTAGGCGGCCGTTTCCTCCGCGCTCAGGTGCGAGGCCATGCCTGTGAATCCGGCGAGATCAGTGAAGACGATGGTCATTTCCCGCAGTTCGATGTTGCGCGCCTCGGTCATACCCTCTTCGATCAACCGGGACACAAGCTGCCGTGGCACATATTTGGCAAAGGCATTGAGCGCTCCGAGGGAGCCGTTGAACGCCTGGTTGACGTCGTCCAGTTCTTTCAGCCGAGAGCGCGGCAATTTGCCGGTGGATGCAAACTCGAGCTGACGCAGGCCGGCAGCCGCATGGGCAAGACGGATCAGCGGGCGCCCGAGCATCCGGCCAACCGCAAAAGACAGAACCGCGCCGACAACAAGCGCAACCAGCGCGGCGTAAAGGACGATCCGCGTCTGGTCCAGCGCGGCACCGAATTCCTCCGCCTTGTAGAGAGCTCCCAGGATCCAGCCCTTGGCCGGGCCTGAGCCGACCTCGGTATAGAGTGCCGTGAACATGCCCTGGTCACCCGGGAACACCCTGCCCGTCACCGACCCGCCCATATCGTGGGACTGGTCGTTGGGTGCCCAGATGAGATGGAGCGGCGATCCGGTCAGCTTGTCCAGGGAAGGCAGCGGTTGCCCGGGCTGCACCAAGAAATCGCTCGCAGGAAGCCCTTCGACGGCGATTGCCCGGTCCCGTCCGGACAGCATGAAAACCTGTTGCCTGCCTTCAAAGGCCATGGTCCGGGCAAGATCGGCAAAGACCTGTTGCGGATAAACGCCGATCAGGAGCTGGCCGTTACCAAGATCCAGTTCCGCTGTCTTGATCGCCGTGTCGAAGCCCGTGCGGATCTCGAAAGCAGACCAGGCGATGTCCGGCAATTCATCCGGCGGGGTTTCGACCAGAACGGCCGAACCGAGTTCCAGCCTGGCGCCATCGGGCATCAACGGCTCGTAGGCTCGAAGATCGGCTGCGGTCAGCTTCGCACCCGTTTCGGCAACATGGGCCGCGACTGAACGGAACAGCAGTTGCTGTCTGTCGAAGAACCCGGTCAGAACCTCCTCGTTGCCCCTGAGAACGGCAACGCCCTGCTCGTCCAGAAGCCGGCCGGCGATACGCCGGTCCGAAGCGGCCATATAGGTGATGATGATGCCGCAGATGAGGACCAGCAGAACGGAAAACACCAGTCCGAGAGCGACCCCGACCGGCACACGAAAGCCCCTGCGCGTTTCTGCCGGAGCGATTGCCTTCTTCGCGTCCCTGACACCGCCGGTCGCCTCAACGTTTCCGCTGCTTGCGCCTCCGGGTGCAAGGACCTCCTGCGGCATTCGTCTATCTCCAGTCGCCGACCGTTGCCTGCAGCACGGCCAAGGCAGCTACGGCGGCCGTATCGGCACGCAGGATACGCGGACCGAGGGGAATTGGGGTGACAAAATCGAGACTGCGCAAAAGCGACCGCTCTTCTTCTGAGAAGCCGCCTTCAGGGCCGATCAGAATGGCCAGCGGCTGCGGACCATTTTCCTTCATCTGGGCGAGAGTCAGAAGCGGGTTGTTGGTTCCTTCCGCTTCATCGCAGAACAGCAACCTGCGCCCGGGCTGCGCTTCTGGCCAAACCGCAAGCACATCCGCCAACGGCTGGGGTGCAAGCACTTCCGGGACCGCCAGCACGCCGCACTGCTCGGCAGCTTCGATCACGTTGGCTTCCATGCGCTCCAGATTGATACGGCTTGCCTGGGTATGCTGGGTCAGCACCGGCTTCAGGCTGCCCGCCCCCATCTCCACGGCCTTTTGCACCATGTAGTCCAGCCGCGCGTGCTTGAGCGGGGCGAACATGTACATCAGGTCGTTCGCAGAGGTCTGTTCCCGGGTGCGCTCCATCAGCTGCAAGGTGCAGTCGCGCCGTCCGTTGCTGACGATCTTGGCCAGCCATTCGCCGTCGCTGCCGTTGAAGACAAGCACATAGTCGCCGTCCTTGAGGCGCAGAACGTTCAGAAGGTAGTTCGCCTGGCTGCGGTCCGCTTCGATGCGCGCACCATCGGCGAGGATGTGTCGCAAAAACAGTCGTTGCATGTTGAACTCGTATTTGGCCATGTCATGACACTGGTCAGCGATCGTGGCAATTTCAATGCCGTTTCCGAGATACAAGCATTTTTTACAGGGTTTTATGTGCGGGCTAAGATCGTGGGCTGTTTTTTCCTGAACAACACCATGAAGTTCTGCATATTCCGGTTGCACCGTCAAACCTGCCTCCCTAACGTCAACACAGAGACAAGCAGCCCCGGACTCGATGCAAATGCCGTCTTGCAGCCGCGCCAAGCTACTGAGAACAAGAACTATTGCCAGTCATGACGATGCTCCTGCGTTCATGAGTTGGGGATTTCTCGAGACTGAAGCAATTCAACTTTTACGACAATTGTTCCTAACAGCCCTGTTGATTGTAGGGATGGCATCGGCTTGCCTGGCAACCCCGCGGATCACCGGTGTAACCGTCTACGATCCTGGACACCTGCTTGCCTTCGCTTATCAGCACATTCGCCTCCAGGATGGCGAAGTCTATTCGAATCGCCTCGCCCAAAGCATCGAGCTCATCTATCGCGAAGACGGATATTTCCTCACGGAGGTTCAGGTTGTCCGAACACCCGGCGCACCGTCCGACACGTTCCGGGTTCGTGAAGGATTTGTGGAAACCATTTCTATTGAGGGTGTAGATGCACGGCTCTACCGGCGGATTCGGTCCTATGTGCAGCATCTGGTCGCGGAACGCCCCCTGCGGCAAAGCACTTTCGAACGTGCCATTATGCTTGCCCGGGATCTGGCCGGAGTTCATCTGACAACCGAGCTTGATTATCCGTCAGGCCAGACAGGTGCCCGGCTGCGAAGACTGGCAAGCAGCGTCAGGCAATCCGGCAGCCTTCAATTCGACAATCCGCCTCGGGAATTCGGTAAAACCCTGGCCGGTTTTGCGAGCCAGGAATTCTATTCGACTTTCCTTGCGGGGGATCTGCTGCGGCTTCAGGCCGGTGTCAGCGCCGTCGACACGTTCGAGACAGTTGCGGATGACGGTCATTCCTTTTTCGGTGCAGTCACCTACCGCGCACCGGTTGGTTCGAACGGCGCCTACGTGGAAGGCTATTTCGGCAACGCCCTCGGGCGCCGCAACGCCAGTGGGTCGCTGGTCACCACAGACCAGAACGGGCTGAATGGCGTTTTGTCATTCGGGTATCCATTTCTCAGAAACACCCATGAATACGGCTATGCTTTGCTGGAATTGCGCTATGCAGATTCAAACTCGGACGGTGGCGGCTTCAAATACCGTAGCGCCGTCGATACGGCGGCACTGGCCTTGATATATGGCAACACTCACGACAGGGGTGGCGCAACCGAACTGGCGGTAAACTTCACGGCCGGAACACGCGCTGGTCCGGAACCTTCGGCCATCGATGACGGAGACGACACCTTCTGGCATCTGCGTGCTGGGATCGGCCATATCGAGCCGCTACCGTTTCTGCATCACAGCGTGTATCTGAACACCGAAATTCTGGGGGCAGGCCACCAGCAACCACCTACCCTCTGTCGAGCAAATCTACCTGGGCGACCGCTATTCACTGCGCGGATACCGTTTCGACGAGGCCCAGGGAGACCTCGGCCTGATCAGCAAGCTGGAACTTTCCCTTTCGGTCGACACCACCGGCACCTGGCTTGATCGTTTCGAGCCTTTTGTCTTTCTCGATGCCGGCACGATCAGCAACCTGGATCCCACACCAACTGAAATCGGGCATTCAAGCCTCGTGTCCGCCGGAGCCGGCTGGTCTTCCATCTTTGCCCGAAATTATTTCGTCAACGGATGGCTGGGCGTGCCGCTGGTGGACGGAGAATTTACCGAGCGCTACAGCCCTGCTTTCTACCTCAGTCTCGGGAGAACCTGGTGATGGTGCATCTGTTCCCAAAGCACAGGTCACTGTCCGCCGCACTCGTGCTGTGTGCTGGGATGGCCGTATCGTCAGCAGAAGCCGCAGGAAGTCACTATGGATGGTGCATTGGTGTAGGCAACCATCATGGGTCAGATTGCAGCGCCACGTCATCAGGTGGCACTGGTGGTGGGACGACGGGCGGCCAGCCCCCCACAAGCACCCAACTGCCCACCGGTCAAACCATAGCCCCCACCACGGGGCAGGGTGGACCCGGTGCCATTCCTTACACGGTTCCGCTGGCAACTCCGAACCCTGTCCCGCAACAAGTGCAACAAGCGCCAACTCTGCGACCCGTCGCTGTTCCGTCAGTGGTGCCGCAGCGGCTCAACAGTCCGCAACAGGTACCCCAGCAAGTGCAGCAAGCGCCGACCCCGAGGCCCGTTGCTGTCCCGCCACTGGTTCCGCAGTTAAGCAACAGTCCACAACAGGTCCCGCAGCAAGTGCAGCAAGCACCGACCCCGAGGCCCGTTGCTGTCCCGCCGCTGGTTCCGCAGTTAAGCAACAGTCCACAACAGGTCCCGCAGCAAGTGCAGCAAGCACCGACGCTGCAACCCGTCGCAACCCCTTCTCTCGTGCCGCAGCTATTTTCAATTCCCCAGCGGGTTCCGCAGCAGGTTCAGCAGACACCAACACCAACACCTGTCCCCACACCCCAACTCGTGCCACGCCCGGTGCCTACGGCCACTACCTCCACAATCGGCATACCGCCCGTGCGTCCTGGCGGCACCGGTCAGGTCGCAGTCGTCAGAGGTTCCAGCTCCCTCCCGGCAACCAACACGATATCGCACGCCCCGAGCCACGTGGACGCGCCGAACAGTCCACAGCATGTGACCGACATGCCGGGCCGACAGAAACCACATGCGCTGCCGCGGCACCTTGACCCGTCAACGGGAGAAATCTGGGATTGTACCATCAGTGGCCATGGGCGCAGGATAAGACGGGCTGGGGGTAACACCCGTTCCTATGCCGGAGCCATGACAGACATCGACGTTGTCGATGCAATCGCAAAGGACTTGCCGGCCCGCCATCCTCAGGATGCCGGATGCCTGGTCTCCATCAAGCGACGCCACCGGAACTGAGCCAATTTGTGCGCGCTTTCGTGTCGACACGCCGCCTGCCGTCTTGACCACCGCATTTGATGCCTCCAGTTTCAGGAGAGCAAAGGAATCACCTGTGGCCGATCAACCCTCAAATGTCGCCGAATTTTCGGTCTCCGAAATTTCCTTCTCCATCAAGCGTACGATGGAGGATGCCTTCGGCTATGTGCGGGTGCGCGGCGAATTGGGCCGGATTTCCCGGCCGGGGTCCGGTCATATCTATCTGGACCTGAAGGACGACCGCTCGGTCCTGTCCGGCGTGATCTGGCGAGGAGCCGCTTCCAAACTGAAAATCCAGCCCGAACAGGGGCTGGAGGTGATCGCCACCGGCAAGATCACGACGTTCCCGGGCCAGTCGAAATACCAGATGGTGATCGATTCCCTGGAACCTGCCGGTGCCGGCGCGCTGATGGCGCTGCTGGAAGAGCGCAAGAAGAAGCTCGCTGCAGAAGGCCTCTTTGCCGAAGAGCGCAAACAGCTGTTGCCACCTTTGCCAAGGGTCATCGGCGTGGTGACCTCGCCCACCGGTGCGGTCATCCGGGATATCCTGCACCGGATCGCCGACCGCTTTCCCCTGCATGTTCTGGTCTGGCCTGTCCGCGTCCAGGGCGAAACCTCGGGCGCTGAAGTCGCCAACGGCATTCGCGGCTTCAACGCCCTGCAACCCGGCGGCCCGATCCCGCGCCCGGATGTTCTGATCGTTGCCCGCGGCGGCGGTAGCATCGAGGACCTTTGGGGTTTCAACGAGGAAGCCGTCGTCCGCGCAGCTGCAGATAGCCAGATCCCGCTGATCTCGGCCGTCGGCCATGAAACCGACTGGACACTAATCGACCTTGCCGCCGACCTGCGTGCGCCCACGCCGACGGGCGCTGCGGAAATTGCCGTGCCGGTGAAGGCCGAACTGATGGCCATGGTCGATGACCGGTCCCGCAGGCTCAATTCGGGGCTGGTGCGGTTCGTCACCACCCGGCGCACCGAGTTGCGTGCCGCCAGCGCCGCCCTGCCCGCACCGCAGGACCTCCTGGCCCTGCCGCGCCAGAAATTCGATACGCTGGCCAGCAGCCTGGAACGGGCACTGATCGTCAGCACCAGAACGCACCGGACCCATTACCAGAATTTTGCCGGCCGCCTGACACCACTGCTCCTGTCCCGTCTGAGCACGAAGGCCCGGCAGGATCTTGTCCAGGCAAGCGACCGCAAGCAGCGCGCACTGCAGGTCGCCGTCGCGCAGAAGCGGCAGTCCTTCGAAGCGCTGGCCGTGCGGCTGACACCGGCCAGGCTCACCCAGCAGACGACACTTGGCACAGAACGCCTGTCCGGTCTGGGTGATCGGCTCAACCGTGCCTATCTTGCTCGCCTGTCTCAGGAAAAGGCACGTCTCGACGGGTTGCAGAAACTGCTGAAGTCGCTTTCCTACAAGGATGTTCTGGCACGCGGATATGCAGTGGTGCGGGACGACAGCGGCCAACCGGTTCGCTCGGCTGCGGCAGTTGCCTCCGGGGCGGCCCTTTCCATTGAGCTGGCGGACGGCACCCTCGACGCTGTGGCGCTCAGCGACAGTGCCGGTCCCAAACCCGCCAAACCGAAAAGGCAGGCTCCCGCCAAGGGCCCGGCAACCAGCCAGGGCAGCCTGTTCTGACCGGACAACCATCCCTTCGCAATTTCACCAAGATTTAACCAACTCCCTTACGTCAATCTTAAGTCGGCTCGCGTAGCGTTACCTCCGTTCTGACAAGAAATTTTCGGACGGGGGATACTGATGGCGGTGCAGCGCAAGCAGTTTGGAAAACGTGGATTGAACCAGCAAGGCCCGGGTCAATGGGGCCCGAGCCAGAACGCCTATTCCGGCAACGATGCCTATGCCTCGGCTGCTGGCAGTTATGCGCGCGCAGGAGGTGCCGCTGCGCAGGTTTCCGGCGAAAGTGGCCTGTCGATCATTGACGCGGCGCTGCAGTTTCTCGGCTTCTTCTTCAGCTTCAACGGCCGGATCGGCCGGCTCGGCTACTGGGCCATCGGAACGTTCAACACCATCGTGTCGGCCGCCATCGTCTTCGGTTTCTTCGCATCGCTCGGCCTGAATTTCGACAACGAAGCCGAAGCCAGACGGATCCTCGCCGACTCGAGCGTTTTCACACTTTGGTTGACCCTGTTGCCGTTCTTCGTGTCGAACATCTCCGTTCAGGTGCGCCGTTTTCATGACAGGGACGTCTCCGGCATGTGGATGCTGGCGTGGTTCATCCCGATCATCGGCACGCTTCTGACCATCTGCCAGGGCTTTGCCAACATGTTCTTTGCAGGCACCCCGGGGCCGAACCGCTTCGACACCCCGCAAAGCCAGGCTCACATCTTCGATTAACCCGAACCCGGGGCAATTCCCCGGCCAACAACGAAAAAACGCCGCCGGAAAGACCTCCCGGCGGCGTTTTCCTTTTCTAGTCCGATTTCGACGCTGTCAGGACATCAGCTCCGGCAGGATCGTGATGATCGACGGGAAAGCCAGCAGGCCCGCGATGGTCAGGACATCGGCGACGAAGAACGGTACGCATCCGCGGAAAACTTCCTGAACCGGAATATCCGGACGGACGCCCGACACGACGAAGCAGTTCAACCCGATCGGTGGCGTGATCAGACAGAGCTCCGCCATCTTCACCACCAGAATGCCGAACCAGATCGAGCAGGCCTCGCCCGACATGCCGAAGGCACTGTCGGCCGCCGAAACGCCCTCACCGCCGTTCAGCGCCATCACCGCAGGATAGACCACAGGCAGCGTCAGGATGAGCATGCCGATCGCATCCATGAACATGCCAAGCACGGCATAGGCCAGGAGAATGCAGACCATCACCACCCAGGGAGAATAGTCCAGCGCGACGATAAAGTCCTTGAAGGCGTCCGGCAGGCCGGCAAAGCCCAGGAACCGGACATAGACCAGCACGCCCCAGATCAGCGTGAAGATCATCACCGTCAATTTCGCGGTCTCGTGCAGGGCCTGACCGAGCTGCTTGGTGCGCATGCCTTTCATGAAGGCAACGACCAGCACCACGAAGGCTCCGAGCGAACCGGCTTCGGTCGGGGTGGCCAGACCGAAAAAGAACGAACAGAAGATGATCGCGACAACCGCAATGATCGGCAGGGTTCCCGGAACGCTTTCGAACCGCTCTTTCCAGGTAAAGCCGCCAACCGGTGGTGCATCGCCGCGCCAGGCGGAGACGCCCACGATGATGCCGACATAGATCAGCGCCGAAAACACGCCCGGCAGGAAACCGGCGATCAGCAGCTTGCCGACCGACTGTTCCACCAGAATGGCGTAGATCACAAGGATCGCGGACGGCGGGATCAGCGAGGCCAGCGTGCCACCCGCGGCGACCACTGCCGCCGACAGGCGCTTGGAATAACCGGCTGCCAGCATTTCGGGAATGGCGACGCGTGCAAAGACCGCAGCCGTTGCCACCGATGCCCCCGAAACGGCCGCAAAACCGGCGGTGGAGAACACCGTGCCGACGGCCATGCCGCCCGGCAGCCAGCCAAGCCAGCGTTTTGCCGCTTCAAACAACTGCTTGGTGAAGCCTGCGTAAAAGGCCAGAAAACCGATCAGGATGAAGGTCGGCAATACCGACAGGGCATAGGTGACCGACTTGGAATGAGGGATCGTGCCTGCCATCTGCAGGGCTACGAAAAAGCCTTTCGAGAACCCCATTTTCAGGGAGAACAGGACAATCAGCCCAACCAGACCTGTGAAGGCTGCCGCAAAGGCCACGCGCACACCCAGGACAACAAGGACCAGCAGCACGCCGGTCATCAGGAGGCCAACTTCAAACGGCGTCGTCATCGCGCGCCTCCTTCTTCAATGTCGTCGCCCAGGGCTTCTTCGATTTCGTGTTTGGCGTGTTCCTCGACACCCTCGATCATCGGCACGCAGTAGGCTTCACGCGCCGGGTCGGCGACCAGGCGAGCGTAACCGTAGGCCTGCATGCACAGGCGCAGAAACAGAAGACTGAGCGCGACCGGCACCATCAGCTTGGACGGCCAGGTCGGCAGGCGGATATCCATAGTGCTGTCGCCGATCGTCCAGGAGCGGTCGAAATGGTACCAGGAGCCCCAGATCAGGAGGGCGACCGTGAAGGCGATCAGGATGACACCCAGCATTTCGCAGATGTAAAGCGTCCGGCCGCTTAGCTTGCCGAGCACGATTTCCATGCGGATGTGGCCACCGACGCGCTGGCAGTAGGCGATACCGGCGAAGGCGAAGATGGCCATGGCCTGTTCGGTAATGTCGATGAAGCCCGGCACAGGGGTGTTGAAGACCAGGCGGCCGATTACCTGAACCACGGCCAGCAGCATCAAGGCCAGAATGGCCCCGGCGGCAAACAGGTTGAAGGCATTCTCGACATGAGCGAGCCAGCCATCAAAGCGGATATAAGTGACCGGGCGCTCCGAAACGGAACGTCCTCCGGGATCGATTGTGTTCATGAGTTAAGCCCCGAGCATTGGCTTCCCGACGCAGGTCGCGCCGGGAAGAGTGTGGAATAGTCCAGGCTTGCCGGGCTTATTCCGCGAGGGTCGACTTGACCATGTCCAGGATCTCCTGTGCCGGCAGACCGTTGGCGGACTGTTCTTCCACCCATGCGGCCTGGATCGGACCGGCTTTTTCAGCAAAGGCTGCCAGTTCGGCGTCGGAGAACTCGACCTGGGTCACGCCGCGGCTTTCCAGCTCCGGCCACCACTTTTCATAAACCTTGTCGTAGGTTTCCAGGTAGTGCGCCAGCGCCGGCTGAACCGAGCTGTCGAGTGCTGCCTTGAAGTCATCCGGCAAGGCATTGTAGGCGTCGATGTTCACGATCACCGGGCACTGCACGGTTCCCGGGTTCAGGTTCTTGGTCCACCAGTCGGCGACTTCCACCACCTTGAACGACAGATGCGCATGCGGTGCGAAACTGGCAGCCGCCACAGTGCCGGAGTCGATCGCCTGGTAGGTTTCCGAAGCGGTCACGGAGGTCGGCACGGCGCCAACGGCTTCCATCAGCTGGCCGATGCCGCCCAAGGCACGCACACGCATGCCGTTGAAATCGGAAATCTTGCTCGGCACATCGCCCTTGCCTGCAAAGTTGTACTGCGGCATCGGCGACGGCATCAGGGCCTGAGCGTTCCAGCGAGCAAGGTCTTCCTTCACGGCGGGATGCTCATAGAGCTTCATCGATACCTTGATTTCCTGGTCAAGGTCCTTCACGCCCAGGAACGGCAGTTCCAGAACCGTCAGGCTCGGGTTCTTGTCCGGGTGATAGGAGGCGCAGATCTGCGCCATTTCGAACGCACCGAAGGAAATGCCGTCGAGATTCTCGCGAGACTTCGACAGGGCTTCACCGTACTGCAGTTTGATTTCGAACTTGCCGTCGGTCTTTGCGGCCACTTCTTCGGCCAGCTTTTCGACATGCTCGGTAAACGCACGGCGCTTGCCCCAGAGCGACACGTTCCAGGTGACATCAGCGGCAAAGGTTTCGGTGGCGAATACCAGAGACAGCGCAGCCGCGGATACAGCGGTTGCGGATTTCAGTGAAAAGAGCATGCAATCCTCCCAAGACGTTTGCTCATTTCCTTGGCAGCTCGGCCTGAACACCTCCGCGCACAAGCCCGTGCCAAGTCGATGAACCTGTAGCATGACCCGTGCCAGTTCTCGCTGGCAACACTTTCCCGAAGGAAATCGGCGCTTCTTTCTGTCCCTGCCCAAAAATGCTGCGGTGCAGCTCGGCAAGATCTTGCCGATGCCTCGTGACCCTTGGCGGATTTTCGCCAGTTTGGCGTGGTCTGGGGAGCTTGCTTGCCTGCCTTGCACCACCGTCTCATTCACTGAAACGCTCATCCTGAGAAGGACCGCCACGTCCGTCTCGAGGGACGGCATGCGACTTCAAGAGCAAGCGGCCCATGCTTCGAGACAGCGCCGACGCACTTCCTCTGGATGAGGCTGGATGCTGGGAGCATCGTTCGGATGAATGCCTTGAGGAGCGTCTACCCCTCCACACCCTCGGTGCTTGCCAGATCGCGGCTGAGGCCAAGGCGGGTCATTTTTTCGTTCAGCGTCCGGCGCGGCAGGTTGAGTTCCTGCATGACGTCGGCCATTCGTCCGCCATGACGCCGCAGTGAACCTTCAATCAGGTTACGCTCATAGGCGTCCATAAGTTCCTTCAAGCCACCACCGGCGGGAACCGGGGTCGTTTCCCGCTGTCCCGTCACCAGCTCTTCCAGAGGCTGTGGGCTGACCGGGGCGTTGAGCACGAATCGTTCGGCAGCGTTGCGCAATTCCCGAACATTTCCGGGCCAGCCATAGGTCTGCAGAAATGCCTCGTCACGAGCGCTGGTGGTCGGGGCGTCCAGCCCGTATTGGGCGGCAAAGCGGTTCAGGAACGTGTCGAACAGCAAGAGCGCGTCACGACCGCGTTCGCGCAGCGGCGGTACACGCAGTTCGATGGTGTTCAGCCTGAAAAGCAGGTCCTCGCGCAACCGCCCCGTGCGCACCGCCTCTTTCGGATCGATATTGGCCGCGCTGACCAGGCGGATATCGACGTCGACGGGCTTTGTTCCACCAATACGGTCCACCTTTTTCTCCTGAAGAACGCGCAGCAGTTTCGGCTGGAGCGCCAGCGGCATGGAGACGATCTCGTCCAGGAACAGGACACCGCCGCTTGCCGCCTCGATCCGGCCGATCCTTTGTCTGTCCGCGCCCGTGAAGGCCCCTGCCTCATGGCCAAACAGTTCCGCTTCCACCATGGCTTCCGGCAGGGCCGCGGCATTGATGGCCATGAAAGCCCCAGCCTTGCGCGCGCTGAAATCGTGAAGGGCCTGGGCGATCACTTCTTTGCCGGTGCCGGTTTCGCCGGTGATGAGGACGGCAGCATCCGTGGCAGCAAAATGCAGGATCTGCTGACGCAGGGCCTGCATGGCTGGACTGTTGCCGATCAGGCGGCTTTCCAGCCCAGCGCCGTCCTGAAGCTGCGTGCGCAGCAAGCGGTTCTCCAAGACAAGCGCCCGCCTGTCGCAGGCCCGGCGGACCACGTCGGCAATGTGGTCGGGATCGAAGGGCTTTTCGACAAAGTCGTAGGCCCCGGCCCGCATCGCCTCGACGGCCATCGGCACGTCACCGTGACCGGTGATCAGAACCACCGGAAGGTCCGCGTCGATCGCTCCGATCCTGCGCAGCAGGGAGACACCGTCCTCACCATCCAGCATCACGTCCGAGACAACACAGCCACGGAAGTCGGCGGACAATCTGGCCAGCGCCTGTCCTGCGGTCGCCACCTCCTGGGTTTCGAAACCGGCCAGCCTTATCCATTGCCGCAAGGCTGCGCGCATGGCCGGGTCGTCATCGACGATAAGAACAGGGATCTTCTGGGAAAGGTCGGTCATTCTGCGGCTTCGGGTTCCCGTTCGGTCCTGGCATCTGCCGAAGTCTGGCCGGCTCTATTCCCGGTCAGCGCAGGCAGACGCAATTCAAACACAGCACCCTTAGGGCTGTTGGCCCGCACCGACAAGCTGCCGCCCAGATCCTCTGCAAGACGCATGGAGATGGCAAGGCCGAGCCCCATGCCACCGCTGCTGGTCTTGGTGGAGAAGAACGGATCAAAGATCCGCTCCTTCAGATCTTCCGGGATCCCGGGCCCGTTGTCGGAAATTGCCAACACCAGCTCACTGCCCTGCCGGTCTGCACGCAGCTGCACCTCGCCGGCTTCTTCGCCCGCCGTTGCGTCGGCGCCATTGCGCAGAAGATTGACCAGGATCTGCTCGATCCGGAGCGGCGCGGTTTCCGCTTCCAGCGGCTCACACGGCAGGTCCAGCTTCAGGAGGCAGCCGGTCTCCTCGAAACGGGGACGGACAATCTTTTCGGCGGTCCGGACACTCTCGGTCAGGTCGATCTTCTCGATCCGGCTTTCACCGGGCCGGGCGAAGCGTTTGAGTTCCTGCGTCAGGCTGGCCATGCGCATCTGCAGGGAGTCGATCTCGTTGAGGTTTTCCGAGGCGGTTTCCGTATCGCCCTTTTCCAGGAACTTGCGCGTTCCAGCCACGAACATGCGCAAGGCTGCCAGTGGCTGGCTGAGTTCATGAACGACCGCCGCCGACATCTCGCCGACGGCCGCCAGGCGGCTGGAGCGGGCAAGGCCGCGCTGTGCTTCCAGCAGCTCTTTTTCGACCCGCCGCCGCTCCTGGATTTCTTCCACCAGGCGAGTGTTCAGCTCCTTCAGGCCAGCCGATTCCTGCCGCAAGAGCGCGGAAGCCTTGCGCAGGCGCCTTCCGCGGAGCACCAGAACAATGACCGCATAGACGAGGCAGAGCGTGATGGTCGCCGCCCAGATCGGCAGCACGCTCTTGCGGGTTTCCTCCACCGGCACCAGGAAATGCAGGGTCCAGCCGAGCAGGCCGACGTCCGCCGAATTGTGCCGGTAATCCTTGCCGTCGATGACAAGCTGCTGCTTTTCCTCAACCAGCGTGTCGCTGACCGGGGACAGGTCCCGTCCGGCATACTGACGCGTGGCCTCGATCATCTGGCGCACTTCCTGCGGCAGCGCCGTCAGCGTCCGGTAGCGCCAGTCGGACTGGCTGGACAGAAAAATCACGCCATTGGCATCAGTCGCAAATACGGTCTCACCGCCCTCGGCCCAGGCTTCTTCCAAAGGCCCCATGTCTACCTTGACCACCGCGACGCCAACCGGCCTGCCGCTGACCGGCGTCGGCCGGGCCAGGAACAGGCCGGGTTCGTCCGAGGTTGCGCCGATTGCAAAAAACCGGCCTTCCTCGCCTTTGATGGCCGAGGTGAAATAAGGCCTGAAACCGTAGTTGCGGCCAACCAGCGACAATTCTTCCTGCCAGTTGCTGGAAGCCAGGGTCGTGCCTTCGGTGTTCATGACGTAGAGCAGTTCCACGCCGGAATTTTCAGCCATTTCCTGCAGGAAACGATTGGCGCTTTCCGACGGCTGACCGAGCCCGAGCGCGGATGTCGCCCGCGGGTCGCGGGCGATCATATAGGGCAGATAGCGATACTTCTGGTATTCGCCCAGAATTGTCTGGCGATAGAGCGTCAGCCGCTCGGCTGCCTTCCTGTCAACGCTGTCCTCATCCAGCTCCATGAAGAGCTGAACCAGCATGAAGGCGGCCGCCACGAGCAGGAACGGTGGCAAGGCCAGATAGAGCCAGCGTTTTGACATTGCTCCATATTGCGCATTTTTTCCGTTCCCGCCACCCGGCTGGGCATCGGACCGGAAAAGTGACATTGATGCGCGTCAAGGACTCACCACATTCAGTCCTATAGATTTTTAACGAAGCTGGTTCGATGCCATGATACCGGCCGCAGGAGGGATATATGCCTATCAAAGATATTTTGACCGTTCTGGATCTCGCGGGCGACCAGCCTGCCGCCAAATATGCCCTGGAATTCGGCCGCAACTACGATGCCCATGTCACCGGACTGGCCGTGTCGTTCGAGCCGGTTGTCCCCGCATTTGCCGCCGCGCCAATGCCGGTCGACTATTTGCAGGCAGCACATGAACAGGCGATCGCCGCCGCTTCCGAGGCAAAAAAGGAATTCGACGAGCTTGCCCGCCTGGCAGGCGTGAAGAACGAAAGCCGGCTCGCGGAAATCCTCACCGGCGGCCCGCTGGAAAACGTGCTTGTTCATTGCCGCCCGACCGACCTCGTGGTCATTGGCCAGGCCAATCCGGACAAGCCGGAGCCGATGCGCGAACTGCTGATCGAGACGGTCCTGTTTGAAAGTGGTGTGCCGGTTCTGCTTGTGCCCTATATCGGGAGCAAATCCTTCCAACCACAGAACGTTCTGGTCGGCTGGGACGGCAGCTCAACGGCAACGCGGGCCATCCACGCCGCCCTGCCGGTTCTGGAAAGGGCGGAAAAGATCACCGTTCTGGTTGTCGAGAAGAAAGCAACGAAAGCAACCGGACAGCCCGGTGCCGACGTCGCCAACTATCTGGCTCGCCACAACATGGATGTCACCGTCGACGTTGTCACCAACCCGCAGGCGGGCATTGCCGATACGGTTCTCAACCATGTGTCCGACAACAGCAACGATCTGGTGGTGATGGGCGGTTATGGCCACAGCCGCATGCGTGAATTCCTGTTCGGCGGAGCAACCAGGGAAATTCTGGAAGCCATGACCGTTCCGGTGCTGATGGCCCATTAGGCACCCGGCGCACGCGCGAACGCGGTCCCGACCTCTATCATGGGTCCGGGCCGTTCCCTGAAGGCATTGAGATTTTGCGATGCAAAACGCCCGCGAACCTGACACACTCCGGTCCGCGGGCTTTTTTGTGAGCAAGTCACACCAGCACACGTGTTCGGGCTCGGGCGGAGCGAAATTGAGCGTAAACTGGGCGCACAATCTCGGTTTCAAGACACCGGTACAGCAGCAGGCCTGACTGTCGAATGATTGCGGTTTGTCGTACCGGTTACGTGAAAATTTCGGCCTGTGACCTAGGTTCATTTCAGACGTCTCGTTCCTTGCGGAGCTTTTCAGAGGATCGATCTCATGACCATTCGCAACCTTGATGGTTTCTTTGCGCCAGGATCGATAGCCGTGATCGGGCCCTGCAGGCATCCGGGCGTCCTGACCAGCAAGCTGATTGCCTGCCTGCAGGACATCGAAGCCGGCCATCCGGTAACGCTCGTCGGGATCGACGACAATGTTCCGTTCAAGGGCCGGAAGGTTGACCGGCTGGAAGACCTGAAAAAGATGCCTGACCTGGCAATATACCTCGCCAGGGCGGACGCATTACCGGAACAGATCAGGGCCCTCGGTGCAGGCGGAACCAAGGCTGTGCTGATCCCGTCTCCCGGCTACGAAACCTGGCCGGAGGAGCTGCTTCAGGACTGCCGCGTGGCCGCGCAGGCAACCAACTTGCGCCTCATCGGACCGGGCACACTTGGCCTTGCCGTTCCGGCAACCGGACTCAACGCCCTTCTGAGCGCCGAGCGGCCGGAAAAAGGGGAAGTTGCCTTTTTCTCGCGCTCCGGCGCCGTTCTCAACGCGACGCTTTCCTGGGCGAAGACCCACCGAACCGGCTTTTCCGCTGTCGTCTCGCTCGGCGCACGGATGGATGTCGATATCAGTGACCTGATCGACTATTTCGCCCAGGACTATCATACCCGCGCGATCGTTCTTCATCTGGAAGGCATCGCCGTTCCGAGAAAGTTCATATCCGCCGCCAGGGCGGCTGCCCGCAGCAAACCGGTGATCGTGATCCGCTCCGGCAAGAGCCGGGATACAGGCGGCACGGGCCGAACCCACGCCGGTCGCCTCGCCCGCACGGACCGGGTCTACGAGACAGTGTTTCGCCGCACCGGACTGTTGCGCGTGCAAGATCTCGACGAGATGTTCGAGGCACTGGAAACCCTATCCCACATCCGTGTTCCCCGATGCGACAAGCTCGCCGTCATCGCCAACGGGCGCAGCCTCGCCAGCCTTGCCGTCGACAGGCTGACGGATCTGGGCGGGGCCTTCGCCGAACTTGCCCCGGAAACACGAACAGCCCTTGAAGACACCAGCCGCAGCTATGCAGGCCTGTCGGTAACGCCTGCCGCAGGCGGATCGGTGATCCTGAAGGAGAACGTCACACCCGAGCAGATCACCGAGGCGATCGTGACGGTGCTGAAAGACCCGAACGTCGACGGTGCCGTCGTGCTTCAGGCGGCCAGCGCCTTCCAGCCCTTGTCCGCCATCGCCAAGGCAATCGCCGATGCTGCCGCCCAGGACCGGCGCAGAACCGGCCGGCGCAAGGCGCTTGTGGCGGGCCTCATCGGCGGTGACGGCGCAACGCGGGCAGCTCTTTCCGAAGCCCGGATCCCGAACTACGCCAGCCCGGCGGAGGCCGCACGCAGTCTGATGCATCTGGCCCATGATGCGCAGGCGCGCGAATTCCTGATGGCAGCACCCGCCAGCCTGCCGAGCACATTTTCGCCTGATGTCGCGCGTGCACGCGGCATCGTCGCCGCGGCTCTTCAGGAAGACCGCACCTGGCTCAGTCCGCCGGAAGTGGTCGCGGTTCTGGAAGCCTATGATCTGCCGATCATGGCGACCGCCATGGCGTCAACGCCCGAGGAAGCCGGCAAACTGTCGGAACCCTTCTTCAAGACCGCGGTGCATTGCGTTGCCAAGTTGATCTCACCGGACCTGCCGTTCAAATCGCGGATCGATGGCGTCCGGCTGGGGCTGGAAAGCCCCGAAGCCGTCCGACATGCGGCTGAAGAGCTGGTCACAAAAACCAGACGGGACTACCCGGACGCCCACATTGCCGGGCTCTCCATCCATCCGATGCTGGAAGACCGGCACGGACTGGAGCTTTACATGGGCGTCGCCGAAACGCAGGATTTTGGGCCGTTTCTGGTGTTCGGCCATGGTGGCACGGCCATTGAGGAAAGCGAGGACGTTGCTCTGGAACTCCCGCCGCTGGATCTCAATCTGGCCGAGGCTCTGATTGACCGCACCCGGATTGCCCGACTTCTGGACGGCGGACCGGCACGTCCGGCACTCGACAGGGCAGCGCTTGCGCAAGCCCTGGTGAAGCTCTCCCAGATCACCGTCGATATTCCTGAGATACAGGAACTCGACATCAATCCGCTGGTTGCCCTGCCGAGCGGCCTCATCGGGCTGGATGCGCGCATGACATTGTGCCATCCGGAAAAACGCCCGGGCCGCACCGGCAGCTCCCGCCTTGCCATTGCGCCCTACCCGCAGGAATGGGAGCGGACGCTCGAGCTGAAGGATGGGCGCGAAATCTTCATCCGGCCCGTCCGTCCGGAAGACGAGGACCTGTTCAAGACGTTTTTCGAGCAGGTAACGCCAGAAGACCTGCGCCTGCGCTTCTTCGCACCGGTGCGTGATTTCAGTCACCGTTTCCTGTCCCGGCTGACCCAGCTCGATTACGCCCGCGCAATCGCCTTTGCGGCTATCGAACCTTCTGACGGCAGCTTGCTTGGCGTGGTGCGCCTGCATGCGGACCCGGACCACCAGACGGGTGAATATGCCGTCATGGTCCGCTCGGACCTGAAAGGCCAGGGGCTTGGCTGGACCTTGATGAAACTGATCATCCGTTACGCGAAAGCGGACGGTATCGAGGTGATCAAGGGCGAGGTCCTGAAGGAAAACACGTCAATGATCTCCATGTGCCAGTCTCTCGGCTTTTCCGTCAGCACTTCGCCGGACGATCCCGGCATAGCCCTGGTGACGTTGCCCGTGGCAGAGGTGCCGGAAGAAATCTGACCCCACTTCGTAGGCCTAAAGCCAGATCCGGATGACAAGGCAGGCGCAGCTTCAGCCAAACAAGAGCGCTCCCCACCGGGAGGAGCGCAATGTTTGGCAGAATGGCGTTTAATCAATGTGTTGCGGCCACTCCGAACGGCAGTTGCTCGCGGGCATTCCGGTACCATTCCACGATCTTCTTGCGCTCGTCCTCTTCCATGAAGGAGACGTTGGCCGGTGGCATGGCGTTGGTGACGCCGGCCTGAAGGTAGATCTGCTTGGCGGCGCGCACGACATCCGCCTTGGTTTCCAGAAGCATGCCTTTCGGTGCCCAGTGAATGCCCTCGTAGAAGGGTTCGCGGGCGTGGCACATGCCGCATCGACCTGGGATGATGTTCATGACGTCGTCGATGCCTTCCGCACTGGCGAACACCTGTTCCGTCTCAGTCAGCGAACGGGCGTCCGAAGCCTCCCAGGTATCCTGTTGCAACGGTGCCATGGACAGCTGAATGATCGCGACGAACAGGATCGCCGTTGCCAGCCAGGTCCAGGTCGGTGCGGGAGCGCCCGTGTGCTTGGTGTTGAAATAATGCCGGATGGTGACGCCCATCAGGAAGACAAGGGCAGCGATCAGCCAGTTGTATTCCGAGGCGAAGGCGAGCGGGTAATGGTTGCTCAGCATCAGGAACACGACCGGCAGGGTCAGGTAATTGTTGTGGGTTGAGCGCAGCTTGGCGATCTTGCCGTATTTTGCGTCCGGCGTGCGCCCGGCCTTCAGGTCCGCCACCACGATTTTCTGGTTCGGAATGATGATAAAGAACACGTTCGCGGTCATGATCGTGGCGGTGAAGGCGCCAAGGTGCAGCATGGTGGCCCGACCGGTGAAGATCTCGTTGTAGCCGTAACCCATGGCCACCAGCAGTGCGAACAGCAGCACCATCAGCAGCGTCGGGCTCTCGCCGAGCTTCGACTTGCACAGCCGGTCATAGACCAGCCAGCCGATAGTCAGAGAACCGGCGGAAATCAGGACGCCCTGCCACAGGGCGAGATCGGCCTTGGCCGGATCGATCAGGTAAAGTTCGCCGCCAACCCAGTAGACAACCATCAGAAGGGCCGCGCCGGACAGCCACGTGGAATAGCTTTCCCATTTGAACCAGACCAGGTGCTCCGGCATGTTTTCCGGGGCAACCAGGAACTTGCGGATGTGATAGAAGCCGCCGCCGTGAACCTGCCATTCCTCGCCATGGGCGCCCTTGGGCAGGTCGGGGGCCTTCTTCAGCCCGAGGTCCAGCGCGACGAAATAGAACGACGAACCGATCCAGGCCATCGCGGTAATCACGTGCAGCCAGCGGACCGCAAAGGCAATCCAGTCCCAAATGATGGCAATGTCCAGCATTGCTTCCCCTCCAAATTCGTTTGACCCAAGCTAGCCCATGCGGGAATTTTCTGGTATCTCGGGATAATTCCGAGCAGTTTCAAAAAAATCGGAACAATAAACCGGCCCGGCTGGACATCCTCATGGCGTATCTGGAAAACATCCGTACCTTTCTGCGCGTTTACGAGTTGGGCAACATGTCTGCCGCTGCACGAGATCTGCGGATTTCATCCGCCGTCGCGTCGTCACGGGTGTCCCAACTGGAAGAGCATCTGAATGTGCGCCTGTTCCAGCGAACCACCCGTGCCCTCAGTCCGACAGAGCATGGCAACTTGTTCTATCGCGGTGCAACAAAAATCATCGAGGCGGTGGAAGAAGCTGAAGCGGAGATCAGCAATGTCACCCGTTCGCCGCGCGGCACGCTCTTTGTGGCTGCCCCCATCGGCATGGGTCAGAGACTGATCGCACCTGCGATCCCGAAGTTCAAGGAAGCGAACCCGCTGATCGACATCCGCCTGCGCCTGTCCGACCGCAAGGTCGACCTGACCGGAGAAGGTCTCGATGCCGCGTTTTTCCTGGGTCTGCCGGAAGATTCCAACCTGAAGATCCGCAAGATCGCTGATTGCAGCCGCATGCTCTGCGCTTCGCCGGAGTATCTTGCCCGCAAGGGCAACCCGAAAACCAGCGACGAGCTGGCCGCCGGCCGCCACGACTGTCTCAACATGCGGTATCCCGGCGCGCCGGAATTCCAGTGGCCTCTGCAGACGGAAAACGGTGTGAAGCGCGTCGCGGTCTCCGGTCCGTTCGAATCCGACCATGGCGACGTTCTGACCGGCTGGGCGCTGGAAGGACACGGCATCGTGTTGAAACCGGTGTTCGAGGTTGCCGATTATCTCGCCGCCGGCAAGCTGGTGCCAGTGCTGGAAAGCGAGCCGCCGATCCCCGTCCAGATGGCCTGCCTCTACACCCACCGCCGCCGCCAGGATCCGAAGGTGCGCCTGTTTCTGGATTTCATGGTGGCGCACATCCAGAAATCGCTGGCGGACATGGCCAGCGCCCACTGAGAGCCTGATATCGCAGATCGGCGCTACTGTCTTAGTGTTGTCCCGAGGCCGGCAGCCCGATCCACCAGCGTCTTCACTTCCCCGCGCAACACCTCCGCAAAGCTTTCCACCAGAAGGGAGAGCGGCCGGTTGGCCGGGGTCAGCAGCGACATGTTGAGAAAGCAATCCGGTTTGAACGGACGGAACACCAGACTGTTTTCCGGGCCGAAGCTTTCCTGATGGCTGATCGCCGACAATCCCTCGCAGATCGTGTAGCAAAGCCCTTCGGAGACAAGCTGCAGGGCGGGCAGGAACGTTCTGAGCTCGAAGCGCTTGTTGAGCCTTGCTCCCGCCTCGTCGAAGGCCTTGCGTGTCTGTTCACTGATCGAGTGATCGTCGAACAGCATCGCCATCGGTTTGCCGTCAAGATCGGCGGGTGTGATCGTCTTTTTCCGGGCGAGCGGATCGTCCTTCGGCACGGCGCAGACACCCGGCAGAGCGAAGACTTCCGAAATGATGGTGCGTCGCGGTTCCGGCGTTTCGGCAAAGCCGATATCGTACTGTTGGGAGGCAATCCAGTCGGTGACAACAGGAGAAGACCGCATCATCAGAGAGGCTTCGATCTCCGGTTTGTCCCGCAGGAAATCGGCCAGAACCCGGGGCATGAAAAAGCTGGAGGCTGCCGGGTTGCAGGCGATCCGGAGCTTGCCCTTTTCCAGGTTGCCGATGTCCTGCAGTGTGCGGGTCGAGCGGGCCAGACGCTCCAGCAGAAACTCAGCCTCTTCCAGAAAATAATGCGCTTCGGGCTTGGGCACGAGCCGGCCGCGCTCGCGTTCGAACAGCTGAAAGCCGACTTCCCGTTCCAGCCCCGCAATCATGGCACTGACGGCAGGTTGGGTCCGCCCCAAAGCCCGCCCTGCTTCGGAGACGGATCCGGTGCGCATCACCTGCACGAATGTCTGCAACTGACGGAAGGAAAGGTTCATGACAAAACTATAAAGTCACTCTATCAAAGTAGCAATATTTCGAATTTGCCTTTATGGATTGGCCAATTCCATACTCCCCTTCCAGACAGAGGGTGTTCGAGCGCCAAAAAAAGGCGCCAACAATACGGGGGTGGTTTTGGAACGGTTCACGCAGTGCCTTTTGACGGCTCTGATCATGATCGTCGCGCTTGGCCAGTTTGTTCAGGTCGTCACGCGCTACGTGTTTCAGGTCCCGGTGATGGGGCTGGAAGAAACGATCATGTATCCGACGCTCTGGCTCTATATTTTCGGCGCGGTAAACGCCTCCCGGGAAAACAGCCACATCCGCGCCAACGTCCTTGAAATCTTCCTCAAGACAGACCGCCAACACACCATTCTGGCCATTGTCGGTGAACTGATCAGCCTCGTTGTCGGCATCTGGCTGCTGACCTGGGCGTGGGACTATACCCGCTATGCCTGGCGGGTCTGGCGCGAGAGCCCGACCCTCTACATTCCGACCTTCTATGCAGATGTCGCGCTGGTCGTCGGGCTGGTGCTGATGATGGTCTATACCGGCACCTATCTGCTGATGCATGTCCGCAGCCTGCGGACGGCAGATGGAGGCGCACAATGATCGAGATCGCGCTTCTGGCCATCCTGGTTCTGGTCATCACGCTGACCCTGGGCGTCCCGCTGCCCTGGTGCTTCGGCGCAGCGTTGATGGTCATGTATTTCATCGGCGACGTCACCATGAAAGGCATGGTGCTGTGGGGTTTTCAGCAGCTCGGCAACCCGGCGCTCCTCGCCATACCGCTGTTCGTGCTTGCCGGCACCATCATGTCGGAAAGCGGGATTGCCGCAGCGCTGCTGCGCTTCGTCAATTCCTTCGTCGGTCATGTCCGTGGTGGTCTGGGTGTCGTCGCTGCCGTCAGCTGCGCCATCATCGGTGCTATATCCGGCTCCGGTCTAACGGGTATTTCCGCCATCGGCCCGCTGCTGATCCCGGAAATGGAAAAACGCGGTTATCCACGGGAATACGCCACCGCGCTGATCGCCAATTCGTCGATCCTCGGTCTGCTGATCCCGCCGTCCCTGAGCATGATCCTGTTCGGCTGGGTGACGGACACTTCGATCGCCGCCTGCTTTCTGGCGACCCTCGGCCCGGGCCTGCTCATCATGTTCAACTTTTCGGCCGTGAACCTTTGGATGGCACGCAAGTTCAACCTGGTTCTGGACGAAAAGCCGACCGCGCGGGAGTTCACCGCCGACATCACGAAGCGCGGCATCTATGCCTTTCCGGCCCTGCTGATGCCGGTGATGATCCTTGGCGGCATCTACGGCGGCATCATGACTCCGACCGAATCCGCCGCTCTTGCCGTCATCTACGCAATCCCGGTCGGCTTCCTGATCTACAAGGGCCTGCGTCTCGACAACTTCCTCTTTGCCGGCAAGGAAGCCGCGACGGCCGTCGGCGCAATCATGCTGATGATCCTGTTTTCCATGATCCTCGGGCAGATGTTCGTTTACGAAGGCGTGCCGCAGAAGCTGGTCAGCGTCATCTTCGGCATCACCGAGAACAAGATCGTTCTGCTGATCCTGATCAACATCCTGCTGTTCCTGATCGGCATGGTCGTCAACGATGCCACCGCCATCATTCTGGTGGCGCCACTCCTGCTGCCACTGATGCAGGCGCTCGATATCAGCCCGGTCCAGTTCGCCGCGATCATGGGCGTCAACACCGCCATGGGCGGGGTTACACCGCCCTATGCGTCGATCCTCTATCTCGGCGCCCGCATCGGCAAGGTGAAGGTCACCAAGGTCATTCCGCCGGCCATGTTCCTGGTCGTGACCGGTTACGTGCCGGTGGTCTTCCTGACCTCCTTCTGGCCGGACCTGTCGCTCTACCTGCCACGCCTGTTCGGCTACTGAGCCGGCTCATAAATCCAACCGAAACCGACTTTCCAGGGAGGACAACATGCAAACCACGGGGAACATCATGAAGAAGCTTTTGACCGCGACTGCCGTCGCAACACTGATCGGCCTTTCCGGCGCTGCCCAGGCGGCCGATTTCAAGATGAGCCATGTCCGTCCGCAGGGCGCGACCATCGACGTCGAGCTGAAGGCCTATGCCGAAGCCGTAAAGGAAGCCACCGGCGGCGACGTCAATATCGAGATCTACGCCGCCTCGGCACTGGGTGACTACACCACCGTGCAGGAACGTGTGTCCGTCGGCGCCATTGAAATGGCAACCCAGCCGGCAGCAACCGGTACCGACCGGCGGATGCAGATCGCTTCTGTGCCGTTCCTGGCGTCCAACTGGGAAGAGGCCCGCAAGATCTATGGCCCCGGCGGTGTGCTGCACGAGACCATGGCCGAGCTGTTCTCCAAGCAGGACATCACCATGCTGGCGGCTTACCCGGTCTATTTCGGCGGCATTTCCCTGAACCGCGACGCCGTCACGCCCGGCACCACCGAGCCGAAAGGCATCAAGGTGCGCGTGCCCGGTATCAAGAGCTTCCAGCTCACCGGTGAAGCGCTCGGCTATATTCCGGCACCGATCCCCTTCTCCGAAGCCTTCACGGCGATCCAGGTAGGTGTGGTCGACGGTGTCATCGGCTCTGGTGCAGAGGGCTACTATGCGTCGTTCCGCGATGTCACCAAGTCCTACATTCCGGCCAACACCCATTTCGAGGTCTGGTTCATGATCATTTCCAACGAAGCTCTGTCGGGCCTCGATGAGGACGATCAGACAGCTATGAAAAAGGCTGCTGAAGACTTCGAAGCCGCCCGCTGGGTCGTCGCCGAGGAAGACCAGGGCAAGTGGGAGCAGCGTCTTTCAGATGAACTCGATGCGACGGTCGTTGAACTCACCGACGAACAGCTTGCCGGCATGGCAACCAAGGTGCGTGAAACGGTATGGCCGGAGCTTCTCAATGACGTCGGTCAGGAGTGGGGCCAGTCGATCCTCGACAAGGCTTTGAACTGAA
Source organism: Roseibium sp. LAB1 (assembly GCF_054658235.1). NCBI lineage: Bacteria > Pseudomonadati > Pseudomonadota > Alphaproteobacteria > Hyphomicrobiales > Stappiaceae > Roseibium > Roseibium sp. LAB1. The sequence goes on from NZ_BAAGIB010000002.1 coordinate 1,171,337, forward strand.
TGCTGTGAACTGACCAGCGCTCTGCCGGGCGGCCTGCGCCGCCCGGTTATCGATCTAATTCGGGAAATATCATGGAATCGGACTACGCCATCATCGGTGGAGGCGTCGTGGGGCTTTCCGTTGCCTGGGGTCTGCTCCAGCGCAGCAGGTCAGTCACCGTTCTTGACGGTGACGACGGCAGTTTTCGCGCCAGCCGCGGTAATTTCGGCCTTGTCTGGGTGCAATCCAAGGGCATGAAACAGCCCGCCTATGCCCGCTGGTCACAACGGTCTGCGGCTGCCTGGGCGGACTTCGCCGCCACCTTGCGAGATGCTACCGGTTTTGACGCGGCGCTGGAACAGAACGGCGGTTACGACCTCCATTTCTCGGACGAGACACTTGCCGAGACCGTCGCCCAATATGAAATCCTGAGGGAAAAGCTCGGCGGTGATTACCCTTATGAAATTCTGGGGCACAACGAGCTGCGCCGGGAAGAACCCGAGATCGGACCGAAGGTGGCCGGGGCCATTCTTCATCATCAGGACGGCCACGCCAATCCGCTGAAGCTGCTGCGAGGCCTTGCCGCCGGTGTACGCGGCAAGGGCGGAACCGTGCTGAACGGCAAGACGGTGGACACGGTCACGCGGGACAGCTCGTTTAAAATCAGGTGCAGCGATGGAACCGTCGTCGAAGCGGCCAAACTGGTGCTTGCCGCCGGTCTCGGCTCGGCAGCACTTGGACCAAAACTGGGCTTCATGGCTCCCATTCGGCCGCAGCGCGGCCAGGTCCTGATCACCGAAAAGCTGCCGAAGATCCTCAACCGGCCGTCCCTGATCGCCCGTCAGGTGGATGAAGGCGGCATTCAGATCGGCGCGACCAACGAGGAAGTCGGGTTCAATGACAAGGTCACCGCCAAAGGACTCGCGGGTCTCGCAGCCGAGGCGGTAACCGCCTACCCGATCCTGGCAAAGGCCCAGCTCGTGCGCAGCTGGGGAGCCTTGCGGGTACTCTCGCCCGATGGCCTGCCGATCTATCAGGAAAGCCAGGAGATGCCGGGCGCCTTTCTCTTGACCTGCCACAGCGGCATTACCCTGGCCGCCGCACATGCATCCTTCCTGCCCGACTGGCTGGAAAAGACCGACACAGCGCCAGACCTGGAGGTGTTCAGTGAAGACCGCTTCGACCTTTCGTGAACTGGAAACAGATGTTCCTCGCGTCCGCGTCCGCGTCCGGTTTGCCGGCAAGGATCTGATGTTGCGCGATGGCGGCAATCTGGCGGCCGAGCTTCTGGCGGCCGGTGTCCTGTCCTTCCGTCAGACGCCCGTATCCGGAGCGGAGCGCGGACCGTTCTGCATGATGGGCGCCTGCTTCGAGTGCCTTGTCGAAATCGACGGTGTCACCCGTCAGGCCTGCATGAGCGAGGTGACCGCCGGCATGGATATCGGCATGCCGGGAACCGAAGGAGACGGCGATGCTTGAAGCAGACCTTCTTGTTCTCGGCGCGGGTCCGGCAGGAATGGCGGCAGCCAGAACAGCGGCAGACGCGGGACTTTCCGTTCTGCTTCTGGACGAGCAGGCCCGGCCCGGTGGACAGATCTACCGCGACGTCGGAAACGTGCCAGAAGACCGGGCACAAATTCTCGGCAGCGATTACACCAAGGGACGCGTGCTCGCAGAGGCGCTCGACCATCCGATGATCCGGCATCTGACAGGCACCACCATCTGGCAGATCGAAGCAGGTCCGCGCGTCTCCTTTACCCGTGACGGCGCAGCTTCCACCGCAAAAGCCAAGCGCCTGCTGATTGCCACCGGCGCGCTGGAGCGGCCGATGCCGGTGCCGGGCTGGACGTTGCCTGGCGTGATGACCGCAGGCGCGGCACAGATCCTCTTGAAACAGTCCGGTCTTTTGTGCGAGCAGGCCGTTCTGGCAGGAAGCGGGCCTTTGCTTTACCTGGTCGCCGCCCAGATGTGCCGGGCAGGCACACCGCCACTGGCTCTTGTGGAAACACAGACATCGTCTGACAGAAAAGCTGCGCTTCGATACCTTCCCGGTGCACTCCGTGGCTGGCGTCTGCTGGCAAAGGGGCTGGGTCTGCTGGCCGAGATCCGCAAGGCGGGTGTTGCCCGCTACACCGGCGCGTCGGAGATCACCATTGAAGGCAAGACACAGGCGGAAGCCATAAACTTTGTCTCCAACGGCAAACACCACAGGCTGGACTGCGCGACAGTGCTGCTGCACCACGGCGTCGTGCCCAATACACAGGCGGCCCGTTCCATCGACGTACCGCATCATTGGAACGAAGAGCAACACTGCTTCGTGCCGAAAAAAGACGACTGGGGCCGGACAAAGGTTTCCGGCATTTTCATCGCCGGCGATGGCGCGGGAATCGGCGGGGCAATTGCCGCCCGGCTACAGGGAGCGCTTGCCGCGCTGGAGATTGCCAGCGATCTCGGAAAATCCACCCCGTCAGATCGCGACCGGACGGCAGCCCGCTTACAGCAGCAGCTGGCGATCGAACTCGCCGCGCGGCCGTTCGTGGACCGGGCTTACCCGCCGTTCAAGGAAGCTCTGGCGCCAGCCGATGACACAATCGTCTGCCGCTGCGAGGAAGTCACCGCAGGTGACATTCGCCGCTATGCCGGTCTCGGGTGCCTTGGTCCCAACCAGACAAAGGCCTTTGGACGATCCGGCATGGGCCCATGTCAGGGCCGCTATTGCGGGCTGACGGTTACCGAGCTTCTTGCTGCCGAGAATGGACGTTCGCAGGACGACACCGGCTATTACCGCATCCGGCCGCCGCTGAAACCGGTCACGCTCGGTGAGCTGGCGGCCATGACCGACCTGGAAACCGACGAACAGGAACCCGTCACATGATAGAACGCATCGAAACCGGCCCCCGCATGAGCAAGATCGTCAAGCACAATGGCGTTGCCTATTTGTGCGGCCAGGTGGGCGACGGCGCAAGTGTTGCCGACCAGACCCGGGATTGCCTGTCGCGCATCGACGCTTTGCTGGAAAAGGCTGGCTCCTCGCGCAAGAACATCCTGCAAGCCATCGTCTGGCTGTCGGACATGAGCGACTTCGCCGACATGAACTCCGTCTGGGACGCCTGGGTACCCGAAGGCCACGCCCCGGCACGTGCCTGCGGAGAATCCAAACTTGCCCGGGCGGAACTGAAGGTCGAAATCATCATCACCGCAGCCTGCGACTGATGGCGGACTGAAAGTCGTCGCCTGGCGTAACGTGAGCGCTTGCCAGCAAGACCTCAGACGCAAACGTACGCCGGTGCTACTGCCTTTGACGTCACCCCGGGCGAGCAACGCGAGACCCGGGGCCTGCTCATTTCCAGAACCTGGGTGCGGCTCTCAATGCTCCCGTTTCGGTGAGCTACCTCTACGAGCAGGCCCCGGATCTGCGCCGCGCTTTTCCGGGGTGACCGTTTTGCATAGGGTGAGGCTTGAGCGAAAACCGCGCTGCGGAACTTCTGCGAACAAACTGTCTTGCCGGTCTGCAGTTGCACTCCAAGACCTGACCGGTAACGGCGAACGCACTGACAGGGTGTTGCTCGCCGGACACCCCTTGATCAAAATCCGTCGCAATTTCAATCCTATGTCCGGCGCAAGCACCACACGTTGCTGCAGGTGTCTTGCGCCTGTCACCTATCCTTGAAATGAAGATGCCATGTCTGCCTACTCGTCCTACATCCTGTGCACCTCCCCCCGCAGCGGCAGCACGCTGCTCTGCAAGCTTCTGTCGGCAACGGGTGTATCCGGGCATCCGGGCTCCTACTTTCACGAGCCGTCCCTGGCGGCCTGGCGCGAGGACCTGAACGTTGACGTGATGCGGGAAGAAGGCGAGCGGGCACTGCTGCACCGTATATTTGCGACGGCCATCGAAAAAGGAACCCGAGGTACCGACCTCTTTGGCCTGCGCCTTCAGCGGCACAGCTTTGACTTCTTCATGAAACAACTTGCCATCCTGCATCCGGACGGTGCGAGCGATCTGGCACGACTTGAGGCCGCCTTCGGCAAGACGCTGTTCATTCACCTGACCCGCACCGACAAGGTCGATCAGGCTGTCTCCTTTGTCCGGGCCGAGCAATCCGGTCTCTGGCACAAGGCCCCGGACGGCACCGAGCTGGAGCGTTTGTCGGAACCGCAACCGCTGGAATACGATCCGGTCGCGCTGCAAGAATGCCACGACCGCTTCACCCGTTTCGACCTGGAGTGGACGGACTGGTTCGCGAGCGAAGGCATCTCACCATTGAGGATGACCTATGAGGATCTCGCCGCCGATCCTCAAGCCGCGCTGCGTCAGGTGTTGGAGCACCTCGGATGCGACGGCTCGGAGGCAGACAATGTCGTGCCGGGCGTCGCCAAGCTGGCCGATGCCACCAGCGCGGACTGGGTAACGCGTTTCCGGCAAGACCTGGACGCAGGCCATCTGGTCGCGTGATCCATCAGGCCGGGGTCGCTTCCGGTGCACCGACACAGAGCAGGATCAGGGGGGCAAGAGGGGCCTCCAGGCCAAGGATGTCTGCGGTGGCTTCGTCGTGAAAGCCGCCGACAAGCACCGCACCGAGACCTTCGGCGACTGCCTGAAGCTGCAGATTCTGCGCCGCCGCACCGGCTTCCATATGCACATAACGGGCGCCGCGTGCGCCATAAGGTGGCTGGTCGGCGAAATGCTGGCAGGGGCCGATCATGTCGGCAGCAATCGCAACGATGCAGGCCGCATCCGTGATCCACGCCGGATCGCCGATGGCTGCCCGACGAAGGTCCGGCCGCAGATCCTTGCCGTGACGCTTTGTCATTTCGAGGGTCGCGGAATCAACCGCATACAGCCCGGTTTCCAGATCGTCCACGCGGCCGGCAACGACAAACAGCCTAAGCGGGAACAGGGCATGAGCCGATGGCGCGGTTCTGCGACCTTCGGCACCGGTTTCGCCTTGAGCGGCCTGGATCAGCCTTTCCAGCGCGGTCCGGGGAACGGTTGTCTGCGTGAACTGCCGCACCGTGCGCCGCAGGGTCAGCGCATCCCGAAGTGATATCTCTGCCAAGGCTCGTCCCTCAAATCAATCTGGAGATGCTTTAGCAGCTTTGACATGCGACAGGAACCACTTGGCGCGACATGCCGATGCACCCGAGAGGAGTTGCCGGACGGTTCGGGTCGCCTAGTTACATTCCAGGGCAATCACCTATCAGGGAAACGTGGCAAGGGTGTAAAGGATTGAATTTGTTGCTAAGCTTTCGCCAGCGGACCGGAACATTGTCGCCGGTCCGTTTCCGGCGACCTTCGGGTGAAAGCGGGTAAACATGAGTCCGGACACCTTCATTGCCGCAGTTCAGTCCTGGGTCACACTGGCGCTCAGCTACCTGACTGCGCCCTGGTTTGCCTATCAGCTCGCCATCATCGCCGTCCTGTTCGGCCTGGCCAAGGTGCTGAGCCTTCGCTTTGAACCGAGGCTGGAAGCCCGTGCCCGGGAGATCAAGGGACACCCGAGCCTGCTGCGGGTGGTGGTGGCTCTGCTCCGGCGGATCGAGTGGATCTTCTTCAGCCTGTTTCTGTTCATCGCGCTCACGGTCATGCGCAGCGTCACCTGGCCGAGCCGCAGCCATTTCATTGCGATTGCCCTGTCCCTGTCGCTCGCCTGGCTGTTTGTCGCAGTACTTTCAAGAGTTATCCGCAACCGGCTGGTGGCCAGATCGCTCAGCTGGCTAGCCTGGATCTATGTCGCGCTGGTCATTCTGGGTTTCGACGACGAGGCCGGCACGTTCCTCGACAGTCTGGCGTTGCCGCTCGGCGAGATGCGGCTGTCGCTGCTGCTGATCCTCAAGGCGGTCCTGCTTCTGATCGCAACCATATGGGTCGCGGTGGTTGTCGGGCGCTATTTCGATGAGCAGGTTCAAAAGTCGGACGAGCTGACCCCTTCGATCCGAGTGCTGGTCGGCAAGGTCGCCAAGTTCGGGCTGATTCTGGTGGCCGGGATGATCGCTCTGTCATCCGTCGGAATCGATCTGTCCGCGTTCACGGTCTTTACCGGGGCCGTCGGCCTTGGTCTCGGATTCGGCCTGCAGAAGGTCATTTCCAACTTCATTTCCGGCATCATAATCCTGCTCGACAAGTCGATCAAACCGGGCGACACCATCTCGCTGGAAGGCACGTTCGGCTGGATCCGCGAGTTGCGTGCCCGCTTCGTTTCCGTCGTGACGCGAGACGGACGCGAGTATCTGATCCCGAACGAGGACTTCATCACCCACCGGGTGATCAACTGGTCCTTCAGCGACGAACTTGTCCGTCTCGACGTCAATTTCGGCGTTTCCTACGATGCCGATCCGCATGAGGTCAGCAAGTTGGCCATCGAAGCTGCGATGACCGTTAGCCGGGTCGAAAACTCCCGGCGCCCGGTCTGCTGGCTGACGGGGTTTGGCGACAGTTCGCTCGACTTCGTCCTGCGCTTCTGGATCCGCGACCCGCAACAGGGCCTCACCAATGTGCGCGGCAAGGTGCTGCTGGCGCTGTGGGATACGTTCAAGGAAAACGAGATCGGCATCCCGTATCCGCATCGGGAGATTATTTTGAAGAAGGAGACGGGTGAAATGTCTGCCGTACGTGTCAATCTAGAGCGCTCTCCAGCCGATTGAATGGGCTGCCCGTATTGCCGCGGGCGTTGGCGTCGGTGCCAAAAGGGTCGGTAAATGGCTTACGCCGTAAAGGTGGAAATTCGAGATCTCGATGCGATGCATTTCAGTCTGCCGCGTCAGAAAACCATGTATGGCGGCAAGAACATTTCTGCCGGTGACGTGATCTTCGTCTTTGCGAGTGAAAATGAGGGCGGACCGGGTCTGATCGCTCGAGGTGTTGTATCCACCGTCGAAGCCGTGCCGAGGCTGGAGAATGTGGACCGTCAGGTCCCGCGCGTGAATTTGGAGATCAGCCGGGACGCAACAGCGCAACGTCCGCTTGGCCGGGCTCACTTGCGTCCCTTCAACGACTGGAAGGACGGCCGGCCGGAAACCGAACTCAATTTCAAGTTCTACCGGCAGGCGACCAACAAGGTGGTTGGCTTGAGCGCTGAAACGACACGGTTTCTGCAGAGTTTCTTTAAATAGAAGCCTCAGCTGCCCCGATAGGTCGAATAGCTGAATGGCGAGACAAGAAGAGGCACGTGGTAGTGGGCCTCCTCCGACATGCCGAATCGCAGCGGTACCACGTCGAGGAATTTCGGTTCCGGCAGCTTGATGCCTGCGGCGTCGAAATAGGCGCCGACATGGAACACCAGCTCGTAGGTTCCGGTCTTGAATTCGTCTTTTGGCAGGATCGGGCTGTCGGTGCGGCCGTCGTCGTTGGTTTCGAGGCTGCGGACATAGGTCCGGCTTTCGCCGTCGATTGCATAAAGATCGATCTTGATGCCTTTTCCAGGGCAGCCCTGGGCGGTGTCGAGCACGTGGGTTGTCAGGTAACCGGCCATCGTGGCCTCCTCCAGATGTCAGATTGCGCGCATGATGCTGTGGGCCTCACCCGAAGGGCACCCGTGGTTCACAGGAAGCACTTTCTAAAAAGACGAGAAAGTCATGTCCATTATTCTGTTTTATAAGAAGACAACATGCCAGCCCTTGAATGAGGCATAGTCTTTGCTTGGTTCAAAATCCGTTGGTATCACGAGGAGGTCCGTCTTGAATCGCTATTCCCGGAACATGCGTGGCTATGGTCAGAACCCGCCGGATCCAAAGTGGCCGGGTGGAGCCAGGGTCGCTGTCCAGTTCGTGTTGAACTACGAGGAAGGCGGCGAGAATTGCGTGTTGCACGATGATGCCGCGTCAGAGGCGTTCCTGTCCGATATTCCAGGTGCTGCCCAGTGGCAGGGCAAGCGTCACTGGAACATGGAATCCATCTATGAATACGGCGCGCGCGCCGGCTTCTGGCGCCTGCACCGGCTGTTCACCCGGGCCGGCATTCCGCTGACCATCTACGGGGTCGCCTCCGCGCTTGCCCGCAGTCCGGAACAGGTCCAGGCCATGAAGGACGCCGGCTGGGAAATCGCCAGCCACGGCCTCAAGTGGGTCGAGCACAAGGACATGCCCGAGGCGGAGGAACGCGCGGCCATTGCCGAGGCAATCCGCCTGCACACGGAAGTGGTCGGCAGCCGTCCACTCGGCTGGTACACCGGCCGCTGCTCGGAAAACACCGTCCGCCTTGTCGCCGAGGAAGGTGGATTTGCCTATATTTCCGACACCTATGACGACGATCTGCCCTATTGGCTGGATGTCGACGGCCGGGATCAGCTGATCATTCCCTATACGCTGGAAGCCAACGACATGCGCTTCGCGACCGCACCGGGATGGACGGACGGTGAGGATTTCTTCCTCTACCTGAAGAACGCTTTCGACATGCTCTATGAGGAAGGTTCGACGGACACGCCAAAAATGATGTCCATCGGCCTGCATTGCCGCCTTGTCGGCCGTCCGGGCAAGATCATGGCGCTGAAGAAGTTCATCGATCATATCCAGACCCATGACGGCGTCTGGTGCCCGCGACGGCTCGAGATCGCGGACCATTGGGCCAAGACCCATCCGCCGCAGAAAGGCCTTCGCCCCAGCCGTATGGAAAAAGCCGAGTTCGTCAAAACCTTCGGCGGCATCTTCGAGCATTCCCCCTGGATTGCCGAACGCGCCTTCGACCTTGAACTCGGCCCGGCCCATGACTGCGCCGCCGGTGTTCACAATGCTCTGTGCCGGATGTTCCGTTCCGCCAGCGAAGAAGAACGCCTCGGCGTTCTGACCGCACACCCGGACCTTGCCGGCAAGCTGGCACAGGCCGGCCGCCTCACGGCGGAAAGCACCAACGAACAGGCCAGCGCCGGTCTCGACATGCTGACCGACGAGGAACGCGAGACTTTTACCCGGCTGAACAATACCTACGTCGAAAAACACGGCTTCCCGTTCATCATCGCAGTGCGCGATCATGACAAGGCCTCGATCATGGCTGCCTTCCAGCGCCGGATCGACAATGACCGTGCGACGGAATTCGGGGAAGCCTGCCGTCAGGTGGAACGGATTGCCCAGTTCCGGCTCAAGGACCTGCTGCCGTGAGCCGTCTCATTGCCCCATCGATCCTGACCGCAGAGGCCTTCGCCCCCTATGGCGATGTTCTCGAGGTGGCGGGTGCGCCCGACAAAATCATAAATCAGGGCATGTGCGGCCGTCATCACGACCGGGCAAAGCTCGACTTCGGCGAAGGCCGGGCAGGCATCAGCCTGTTCGATGCCAAGGCCCGGTCGTTTCCCTATGTCGTCGACATGGTCGAGCGTCACCCGGAAGGCAGTCAGGCCTTCATTCCGCTGGACGGTGTGCCGATGCTTGTTGTCGTCGCTGACGACGAGAACGGCCAGCCGGCCAACCTGAAGGCATTCATCAGCCAGCCCGGACAGGCGATAAACCTGTATCGCGGCACCTGGCACGGTGTTTTGGCGCCGCTTTGGCAAGCGGGCCGCTACGCGGTCGTGGACCGCATCGGGGAAGGAACCAACCTGGAGGAACACTGGTTTCCCGACCCTTGGACAGTGGAGGCCGACAACAAGGAATAAGCCTCCCTTTCAGAACGATCCCTGCCCGCTCAACGAGGCGGAGACGTTCATACGACCTTCAGAGGAGCAGAAATGTCTAATTCGTCGATCGGATCTCCGGAGCAGCTCCGGGATCCCAATTACACGCCACCGCTATACAAGGCGATCCCGCTTGGCATCCAGCATGTCCTGGCCATGTTCGTCTCCAACGTCACACCTGCCATCATCGTGGCCGGTGCAGCCGGCTTCGGTTTCGGGTCCAATTCTCCCGACTTTCCGGAACTGCTTTATCTCATCCAGATGTCCATGGTCTTCGCCGGGGTCGCGACCCTGTTGCAGACGATCACCCTCGGCCCGGTCGGCGCGGCCCTGCCCATCGTTCAGGGCACCTCCTTTGCCTTCCTGCCGATCATGATCCCGCTTGTCGCCGGCAAGGGCGTCGACGGTCTGGCGGCACTCTTCGGTGGTGTCATCATCGGTGGTTTCTTCCATGCCTGCCTGGGTCTGGTCATCGGCAAGATACGCTTCGCCCTGCCACCGCTGGTGACAGGACTTGTGGTGACCATGATCGGCCTCGCGCTGGTTCAGGTCGGCATCCAGTATGCTGCCGGCGGTGTTCCAGCCATCGGCACACCGGAATATGGCTCATTGATCAACTGGGCTGCCGCTCTGGTGGTGATCGTGGTAACTCTCGGACTGAAGTTCTTCGGCAAGGGCATGATGTCGGTCTCCGCGGTGTTGCTCGGCCTGATCGCCGGTTACATCTTCGCGCTGGCCACCGGCATGCTAACCTTCGAAGCAGTCTCGACCTCCTGGGACCGTGCGGCCGTCTTTGCCCTGCCACAGCCGTTCAAATACGGTTTTGAATTCTCCTTTGCAGCCGTGCTCGGCTTCTGCCTGATGGCCTTCGTGTCGGCGGTGGAAACCGTTGGCGACGTCTCCGGCATCACCAAGGGCGGTGCCGGCCGAGAAGCCACGGACAAGGAAATTGCCGGAGCGACCTTTGCCGATGGTCTTGGAACGGCCATCGCCGGTTTCTTCGGCGGTTTCCCGAACACCTCCTTCAGCCAGAATGTCGGCCTCATCGCCATGACCGGTGTCATGAGCCGCCATGTGGTGACCATCGGAGCGATCTTCCTGATCGTCTGCGGCCTGATCCCGAAGGTCGGCGCGGTGATCCGCACCGTTCCGATCGAGGTTCTTGGCGGCGGTGTCATCGTGATGTTCGGCATGGTTGTTGCCGCCGGTATCTCGATGCTGTCGGATGTGAACTGGAACCGGCGCAACATGGTGATCTTCGCCATCTCGCTGTCCATCGGCCTCGGCCTTCAGCTGGAACCGGGCGCCCTGCAGCACATGCCGGATACCGCGCGCATCCTTCTGACCAGCGGTCTGCTGCCGGCGGCCTTGATCGCCATCGTCCTCAACCTGGTGCTGCCGGAAGAACTCTCCGACGAATCCACCGAAGAGGTTTCCGGCGGTCTCTCCGGCCACGGACGCGGCTCCCTGCCGAAGGAAGAAACGGCGTAAGGGCAAGCGCTTCAGGAACATGAGAAAGGGCCGCACCAGCGGCCCTTTTTTGTGGCCTCTGGCACGTCATGCCGGACGCAGCGCAGCGAAGATCCGGGACTGGTGAGCCGGGATCTGCCGGTCATCACGTGGAAATACCCTGGTCCTGTCACTTCCCGATCCCGGCTCGCACGTCGTTTGGCCGGGATGTCCATGGTGGGGTTTTGCCCGTCTGAGAGACTGGCAGTGAATTGATCAGAGACCTTGCATCTGATCTCTCAACGTCATTCCGGACAAGGGAGGTGCAGCCGGACGCAGATCCGGAATCCAGACATATTTCGCGCTGCAAGCGCGGCCAATTTTCTTCTGAGGTATTCGCGGCGCGCAGGTTATGGCACTTGTCAGGACCGACAGCAAAAGGAGAGCTTGTGGGCTTCTCCCCTTACCGCCCCGCCATCAGCCGCGCCATGTCGATCATGCGGGCGGAAAAGCCCCATTCATTGTCGTACCAGCCGAAGATGCGCACCTGGTAGTCATTGGCTTCAAGCGTTTCGGGCAGATGGATTACCAGGGATTCCGGACGGGCCCGCATATCCGTGGACACGACCCGGTCACGCACAAAGCCGATCACCGGATTACCGGCAAAGATCTCGAGCAGCTTGTCGTTGAACGGTGCCTTGACGGGCTGTGCCAATGTCACCGTCAGGTCGACGGCCGAAACACTGATCGCCGGAACACGCACGGCAGCTCCGCTCACCTTGCCGGCAAGCTGGGGCAGCACGTCGCCGACGAGCCTGGTGGCACTTGTGGTGGTCGGAACCATGGAGACGCCCCCGGCGCGGCTGCGCTCCAGCGGGCCGCGCGGAGCGTCCACCATCGGCTGACTGCCGGTGTAGCAGTGAATGGTGGTCATATGCCCGCTCTTGATGCCGATGGCATCATCGAGACCGCGCAGGAGCGGGGCGAGCGCGTTGGTGGTGCAGGAGCCGTTGGAGACGATACGGTGGCTGCCGAGCTGTTCCTCGTTAGCCCCCAGAACCAGCGTGACGTCCGCCGCCTTTGAAGGACCGGAAACCAGAACGTTTTTTGCCCCGGCTCTGAGACCACGCTCGGCGATATCGCGCGTATCAGCCTTGCCGGTGCATTCCATCACCACATCAACCTCGGAAAGGTCGAGGAGAGACAGATCAGGCTCGGCGGAAAACACGATCTCGCGCCCATCCACCGTCAGTGTGCCGTCACCCGCCGTGACCTCGCCCGGCCATGGACCGAAAACGCTGTCATATTTGAAGAGATACGCACAGGTCTCCAGCGGTGCGATATCGTTGATCCGCACCACTTCTATTCGTTCCGTTTCCGGGAGTTTGAGCACCTGACGCAAAACTGTCCGGCCGATCCGGCCGAACCCGTTGATCACAATCCGCATTCTCACGACCTAGTTCCGTCGGATGAGACCCCGGAAGGACGGCCAGGAGCTGATCCGGGGAGGACGCGCCGGCTGTGCCTGTCTTCGAAGCCTCAAAAGTCCACTTCGATTGCGACGCCTTTCCGGATTGCCAGATCGACCGCAGCGGATGCCACGGCAAGGTCCTGAAGGCCGACGCCGGTACCGTCGAAGAGGGTAATATCGCTCTGCGACGTCCTGCCCGGATGATTACCATTAATGACTGCGCCGATCTCAATTATATTGTCCTCAGAGACAATTCCGGCGGCGACCGCATGCTGGCATTCGCCGATCGTTGCCGACTGTGCAACTTCGTCGGTGAAGAGCTTTGCCCTGGCAACAAGCGCAACATCGACTTCCTGCTTGCCCTTGGTATCGGTCCCCATGCAGGCAATATGCGTGCCCGGTGTGACGTGCTCCTCCATCAGAATGGGATCGAAGCTGGAGGTGATCGATACGATCACGTCGGCTTCCGCACCCAGCCTGTCCAGATCGACGGATTCGTAGGGAAGGCCCAGCTCGCTGGCGGTCTCTTCCAGGCGCACCAGCCTGTCCGGGTGAAGGTTCCAGCCGAGCACCTTTTCGAAATTGCGCTGTTCGGCCGCGGCCCGCATCTGGAATGCCGACTGGTGGCCAGCCCCGATCATGCCAAGCACCTTCGCGTCCTTGCGTGCCAGATGCTTGATGGACACTGCCGAAGCTGCCGCCGTTCTGAGCGCCGTCAGAAGGTTGCCGCCGACAACGGCCTTTGCCTTGCCGGTATCGGCATCGAACAGGAACACGGTCGACTGATGGTTGGTAAGCCCCTTTGCCATGTTGCCCGGCCAGTAGCCCCCGGACTTCAGGCCAAGCGCCAGAGACGACCGGTCGAAGCCGGACTTGAAACCATAAAGCGCATCGGCATGTCCGATTGCCTCACGGATAACCGGAAAATTATAGGCCGCTCCGCTCGCCATGGCGGCAAAGACGCTCTCGACGGCCTCGAAGGATTCCTGGCGGCCGATGAGGCCGGCGATTTCCTTTTCAGGAACGATGATCATGTATGTCTCCAGCAAAACATCTTCTTCACCCCCGACCTCATCCTGAGGAGGTGCGAAGCGCCGTCTCGAAGGATGGGCGGCTCGCTCGGAGTATTTGGCCCATCCTTCGAGACGGACCTGCGGTCCTCCTCAGGATGAGGATGTGGTTGGTTCAGGGCGCTGCAAAACGCCTCCCCTCCATCGTCATCCCGGACGCAGCGGAGCGGAGATCCGGGACCGGGGAGCCGGGGTGTATCGGGTTAATCCCGAAGACAATGGGGCTCTCCGGTCCCGGCTCGCGCTGCGCTTGGCCGGGATGACGAAGGGGAGGCTGGGAGATCGTGGTTCTCAATAAGCCTTGCCGCGGGCCGAGACCGGCCAGACCGTCTCGACCTTGCCGCCTCGCACGCCGACATACCAGTCGTGAACGTTGGCGGTCGGGTCGCAGTGGCCCGGAACCAGCTTCAGCTTCTCGCCCACCTGCAAAACACCCTTCGGATCGGCAATGACACCGTGCTCGTCCGAGCATTTGACATATTCGACATCGCTGCGGCCGTAGATGAACGGCAGGCCGCTGTCGACGGACTGGGCTTTAAGGCCCGCATCGCAGATCGCCTTGTCGGCTTTTGCGTGGCTCATTACCTGGGTCAGGATGAAGAAGGCATTTTCCCATTCACCCTGGTCGATGCGCTTGCCGTCCTTATCAAGGATCCGGCCGTAATCCGCATCCATGAAGGCGTAGGAACCACATTGCAGCTCGTTGTAGACGCCGGAATTGGACTCAAAATAGTAGGAGCCCGTGCCGCCGCCTGAAACGAGTTCCGGTTCCAGACCTTCCTTCTTCAACGCCTCGACAGCGTCCTTGACCATGGCGATGGCGATGTCGAGTTTTTCCTTGCGGGCCTCAAAGCTGTCGATGTGCTGCATGGCGCCCTGGTAGGCCTGGATACCGGAGAACTTCAGGTTTCTGGCTACATCCACCGCCTTGGCGATCTCGACGACGGCGTCGCTCGTGGTCACGCCGCAGCGACCGGCGCCGCAATCGATCTCGATGAAGACTTCCAGAGTAGTGTCGTGTTTGACGGCAGCCTCTGACAGGTCCGCGACATTGGCAAGATCATCCACGCAAACGATCGTGCGGCAGCCGTATTTCGGTAGCTGCGCCAAACGGTCGATCTTTTTCGGGTCGCGCACCTGGTTGGAGACAAGAATGTCCTTTATGCCGCCACGGGCGAAAACTTCGGCTTCCGAAACCTTCTGGCAGCAGACGCCGACAGCACCGCCGAGACGTTCCTGCAACTTGGCAACATCCACCGACTTGTGCATCTTGCCATGGACCCGGTGGCGCATGCCATGGGCCTTGGCGTAGTCGCCCATCTTCTTGATGTTGCGCTCCAGCGCATCGAGATCGAGCACCAGGCAAGGCGTCTGGATATCGGCCTCATCCATGCCCGGAAGGGCCGGAATGTCATAGCCGACTTCGAGTTTTTCAAATCCGGTTTGTGCGTTCATTTCGTACTTCTCCAAGTGGCCTATACGTTCCGGATCAACCAGCTTTCGGATTTCATCCGAATGCTGAAAAGTTGATCGTTTTTAAAGCGGTGGAGCATCTTAGCTGCGTTCCTCGGAACGCAGGATGCTCCAGGGCAATTTGCCGAGATCGACATTGCCGCCGGTGATAATCACCCCGACGCGCTTGCCGGCGAAGACGTCCCTGTTCTTCAGGATGGTTGCCAACGGCACGGCGGAGGAAGGTTCCATGACGATCTTCATCCGTGCCCAGATCAGCCGCATGGCATCGACAATTTCCTGTTCCGAGGCAGTCAGGATGTCGGTGACGTGGTTGGAGACGAAGTGCCAGGTCAGCTCCTTGAGCGGCACCTTCAGCCCGTCGGCAACGGTGTTCGGTGCGTCGTCGGCAATGATGTGGCCGGCCTTGAAACTGCGCGCGGCATCATCCGCCTGCTCCGGTTCCGCAGCAAAGATCTCCACGCCTGGTGCCAGGTTCGACAGGGTCAGACACGTGCCGGACACCATGCCGCCGCCGCCGATCGGAGCGATCACCGCGTCAAGGCCGTCCGTCTGCTCCAGCAATTCCTTGGAACAGGTGCCCTGCCCCGCGATCACACGCGGGTCGTTATAGGGATGAACGAACTCCGCGCCGGTGCGGGCTTCAACCTCGGCAAAGACCGCTTCGCGGCTGGAAGTGGACGGCTCGCACTCGGTGATGATGCCGCCATAACCGCGCACCGCGTCCTTCTTGGCCTGCGGCGCAGTTCGCGGCATCACCACGTGGCAGGGAATGCCCCGTCGACCGGCTGCATAGGACAGGCTGAGCGCGTGATTGCCCGACGAATGGGTGGCGACACCGGCCTTGGCGGTTTCCTCGTCCAGACCGAAGACGGCATTCGACGCACCGCGCACCTTGAAAGCACCCGCCTTCTGGAAGTTCTCGCATTTGAAGAACAGCTCCGCACCGGTCAATTCGTTCAGGAACGATGAGGTCATGACCGGCGTGCGGTGGATATGCGGCTTGATGCGCTCATGGGCGACGAGCATGTCCTCGAGCGTCGGAATGTACTGGGTCAGGGCGTCGGTTTTCATGCGGCTTCCTTCGAGGCAATGGCGCTGTCGCTGCGATAGACTTCCTGGGCGGCCGCAACACCGGCGCCGAGTTTGATGTTGAGGCCGAGATCGGCCATGACCATTTCGGCGGTCGCCAGCCCCGACAGCATCATGACGTCGGTCAGGCTGCCGAGATGGCCGATGCGGAAGACCTTGCCTGCGACCTCTCCAAGGCCGACGCCAAAGGCGACACCGTATTTGCCGGCAGCATGGGTCACGATGCTGGTGGCGTTGAAGCCCTCGGGCGTGCGGATTGCGCTGACAGTGTCCGAATAGACGTCAGGTGTCCGGGCGCAAAGCTCCAGGCCCCAGGCCCGGACAGCGGCACGCACGCCTTCGGCAATGCGGTGGTGGCGGGCAAAGACGTTGTCGAGCCCTTCCGTGAGCAGCATGTCGCAGCTCTGCTTCAGACCGTTCATCAGACCGACGGCCGGCGTATAGGGATAGGCGTTGTTGGCGTAGGCCTTCATCATGTCGCGAACATCGAAAAAGGTGCGCGGCAGCCTGGCGCTTTCTACGGTGGCCTGCGCCTTTGGCGACAGGGCGATGATGGCAAGGCCCGGCGGCAGCATGAAGCCTTTCTGGGATCCGGTGATGGCAGCATCAACGCCCCATTCGTCCATGCGGAAATCCATGGAGGCAATGGAGCTGACGCCGTCGACGAAGAGCAGGGCCGGATGCTTTGCGGCATTCAGCGCGCGGCGCACCGCGGCAATGTCGGATTTGACGCCTGTCGCGGTTTCATTGTGCGTTGCCAGAACGGCCTTGATCTCGTGATTGGTATCCGCGGCAAGGATTTCCTCGTAGCGGTTCGCCGGCAATCCCGTGCCCCAGGGCGCTTCGACAACTTCAACTTTCAAACCGTGGCGCTGGCACATGTCGATCCAGCGATGGCTGAACATGCCGTTGCGGGCAGCCAGGATCTTGTCGCCAGGGCTCAAGGTGTTGGTGATGGCTGTTTCCCATCCGCCGGTGCCGGTCGACGGAAACAGGAACACCTCGGCGGTTTCCGTCTTCAGGACCTTTTTGACGCCGGCAAGCGCTGGCTGCAGGATCTGTCCGAACAGCGGCGAGCGATGGTCCAGGGTCGGCATGTCGCAGGCTCTGCGGAGCGCTTCCGGCATGTTGGTGGGGCCGGGAATGAAAACAGGATTCTGGAAGCTCATGGCCGTTTCCTCTTATGAATTTTGAGAAACGGTACTGCGCAAGGGCAAAGTTCCGCAATTTTTTTAAAATATTTTTTCAGAACTGTAATTTTCAGAAATTACCAATCTTGTCAGTGTGTTATATTTTTCATATGATGAATTGATTTTTCATATTGGTAAAAAGTGATCTGATGACAGACCAGAAAACCGATACTTCCAGCACAAGGCGCGCCCGCGGACGGCCGCGGGCCTGGGACGACAAGACCGAGCAGAACACCATCAAGTCGCTCGACCGGGCCATGGCCGTGTTTGAGCATCTGAGCACCCAGTCCGGCGTCTCGCTGTCGGCCCTGTCGGAGCAGCTTGGCGAATCCACGGCGACGCTCTACCGCATCCTGTTTACGCTGGAGGCACGCGGCCTGGTGGAATTCGACCAGGCCCAGCAGCTCTGGCACATCGGCCCGGGGGCCTTCATCATCGGCGCACGCTTTCTCAGGCGCACCAGTCTGGTGGAGCGGGCTCGCCCGATCCTGCGCTCTCTGATGGAACAGACGGGAGAAACGGCCAATCTGGGTGTGGCGCAGGCAGATCAGGTGCTGTTCGTCAGCCAGGTTGAGACCCACGAAAGCATTCGTGCGTTTTTCCCGCCCGGCACATTGTCGCCGCTGCATGCCTCCGGCATCGGCAAGGCACTGCTGGCCTTCATGGACAAGGATCAGTGCAAACGCATCCTGCGGCAAACCGACCGGGAACGCTTCACCGAACACACGCTGTGCGACGCGGACCTGCTGGCCGCGGATCTGGAGACGATCCGTGCGCGCGGGTATTCGATCGACGGGGAGGAAAAGAACCTCGGCATGCGCTGCATAGCGGCGCCCGTGTTCAATCACTATGGCGAGGCTGTCGCCGGGCTGTCCGTGTCCGGCCCCACCAGCCGCGTCAGCCCGGACAGGATCGCCCCCTTCGCGGAAGCGGTGAAGGCGGCGGCCGCTGCACTGACCGCCGCCCTCGGTGGTGAAGTCACTTCGCCGCAAAGGAAGACCGTGGAATGAGGACGTCTTCCCTACCTTCGGTCCTTCCAAAGATACAGCCGCTCCCGCCCACTGCCTCATTCTGAGGAGGACGTGGCAAGGAGAGGCTTTTCTCTTTACTCTGCAGCGCTGCGGAAGCTCTGCCGGGCACCGGCCTCGAAGCGGCCGGCCGGCTGCAGTTTCATGTGCCGATTGACGTCCTTGTAGAGGAGATAGCGGAACGGACCCGGACCGCCGGCATAGCAGGCTTGCGGGCAGAAAGCGCGCAGCCACATGTAGTCGCCAGCCTCGACCTCGACCCAGTCCTGGTTGAGGCGATAGACCGCCTTGCCTTCCAGGACATAAAGCCCGTGTTCCATCACATGAGTTTCAGCGAAGGGAATAACCGCCCCCGGCTGGAAGGTAACGATGTTGACATGCATGTCGTGGCGCACGTCTTCGGGGTCGACAAAACGGGTCGTTGCCCATTTGCCGTCCGTACCGGGCATCGCACGCGGTTCGATATCGTTTTCGTGGGTGACGAAAAGGGTCGGCCGCTCCAGACCGTCGACAGGCTCGAACGCCTTGCGGACCCAGTGGAACCGCACCGGCTCGCTGCCTGTGTTCTTCAGGGCCCAGTCGGTTTGCGGCGGCAGGAAGGCGTAGCTTCCGGGCTTCAGGTCGTAACGCTGACCCTCGGCCGTCAGAACGGCCTCCCCCTCGACAACGAACAGGACGCCTTCGGCTGAAGGGTCGGTCTCCGGCCGGTCGGAGCCGCCACCCGGCGAGACTTCGACGATGTACTGCGAGAAGGTTTCGGCAAACCCGGACAATGGCCGAGACAGCACCCACAGGCGGGTCTTGTTCCAGAACGGCAGATAGCTGGTGACGATGTCACGCATCGTGCCTTTCGGGATGACCGCATAGGCATCGGTAAAGACGGCCCGGTCGGTCAGGAGTGTTTCCTGACCGGGGTGACCGCCGGTCGGCGCGTAATAGGATCTTGGGGACATGGACTGGGACACGGCCAACCTTCTTCTTCAACAAAACCAGTTGCCGGGAACTATGACTTGCCTTTCGATACCGGACCACGGGGCATGTCCGAAGAGCTCCTTTCGGAAAAACAAGATAATCGTCCCTTGATTTTCTTAATCTTCCAATTAATCGAGCCTATGCCTCAAGCCCGCGCGATGGCGATGTTGAGCAGGACCTGCCGCTTTTCCTCCGTCGCCACCTTGATGGCACGTTCCAGCGCTGCCGGCAGGGCGTCGCCTTCCGTCACCGTCTCGGTATAAGCGCGGCTGGCTTCGGCAGTTCTGGTGAAATCCGGGCTTGGCCGAAGCGACGTCAGCGGCACATCATTGGCCTTGCTGGCAAGGCCGTCCTTATAGGTGCCCACCACAGAATGACGCACCGCGCCCCATTCCTCGTTGTTCAGCACCAGCGTGATGACCGGCAACGCATGCGCCTCGGCGACCATGTGGCAGGCCGTCGGGTTGGCGAACATGTAGCTGCCGTCGCCGATTGTTGCGAAGACCAACCGGTCGCGATCGGCGAGCTGCGCGCCAAGCGCTGCGGCAAGGCCCCAGCCAAGCCCCCCGGAATGAGGTTCCTGGAAGTAGCTGTTCGGTTGCTCCAGATCGAGCGGCTCAAGCGGACAACCAAGTTCATGGAAGATGGTGGCCTTCCGTCCCTTGATGGCGCGGCCAAGGCAAAGACTGACCCAGTCCTTGCTCATCGGCCCGGAATTGCCGCGCTTGGCCCGGCCGACAACCTCCGCACGATTGGCGGAGGACAGTTCGGCAATACGATGTCTGCGAGCGTTCAACGCGGCTTCGTCGCGCGGGCGCGTCTGCATTTCGGCAATCAGTGCCAGCACCGTCTGTGCGGTTTCGCCTGCCAGGGTCACATCCGCCTGAAAGTTGCGGATCGGAGTGCGGGAAAAGAGCGGATCCGGCCCGAGCTGGATCACGGTGACGTCGTCGCGAAGCGTAACCTTGTCCGGCCACCAGGGCGCCAGAGAATTCATCACCAGCACCACGTCCGCCTCGGCAAGCAACGCTTCCGGCGACGCTCCTACCTGCATCGGGTGCGACAGGGGCACGGAAAGCTGATTGGCCCAATAGTGCGACAGCGGCAGGGCCCAGTCCGTCAGGAACGGTCCGAGGGCCGCAAAGGCTCCTTCCGATCCAGCGCCGCGCTGGCTGATGATCAACGGGCTTTTTGCCTGTGCCAGCAGATCCGCTGCCCGTTTCAGGGAAGCGGGGTCCGGTGCGGCAATGACGGGTGCCTGTTTCGAAGGTGTATCGAGGCCATCGGGCGGGGTTTGCCCGCACAGAACTTCTCGCGGCAGGCTGAGATAGACGGGCCCTTTGGGCGTGGAATTGGCGATGGCCCAGCCCCGGTCGAAGAGATCCGCGATCTGCTCGGGGAAGCGCAGTTCATAGTCCCACTTGGTAACCTCGCGGATCAGCGCGGTCTGGTCGAACATTTCCTGCCCCCAGCCGATCGGAACCGTGCGGGCACCGAAGCGGCCGCCTTCCATCACCGGTGTGCGACCGGACATCATCAGGACGGGGATCTGGTCGCACCAGGCATTGATGGCCCCGGTGATGCCGTTGGAAAGCCCCACATTGGTGTGCAGCATGACCGACTGGATCCTGCCCGAGATCTGGTAGTAACCATGCGCCATGCCCACGGCGACATGCTCGTGCGGCACCGTGATCGGTACCGGCAGGTCGAGCCCGCTCTGGGTCGCTTCGATCAGTCCCTCGATGATCGGTGGGAAATCCGTTCCGGAATTGGCAAAGACATAGTCGACGCCAAGCGCTTTCAACTTGCCGAACACCGCGCCACCCGCGGTAATCGTGGTGCTGTCCATCCGGTCGGCCATGCCGTGCTCCCGTGTCCGCTTGTAATGCAGGATGCAGAAATTGCGCGGCAATTCAGGGCCTTGCGGAAAAAGGACCCGACTGAACCCGGGCGCATTCACATCTGCTTTGACGCGCACCCTAGACGATAAAAAACAGCGATGGGCGGGAAATGAAAGTCGGCCGGCATGTTTTCTCAAGACCGCGATTGTCGCTGTCACAATGATTGCCGCCGGAGCTGATCAACCAGGTTTGCGACGGCACCGCGCCGGTTTAAAAAGCCTGCCAGCGGTGGCCGCCCGCGTCGGCCAACTGATGTTGAACGATCTGTAAGACAGCAGCTGCGGATACGCTGGCGAGGCTCCGCAACCTGATGACCTGACGGGTTTTTTGCCCTGCCAAACAGCTGATCCTGTTCCGGCCTTGCCGCCAACGCGACAAGGCGGAAAGCACCGCAGTTGAATAAAAGCCGGCTACCTGCCTTGTGCGACTGCGCGGA
Source organism: Roseibium sp. LAB1 (assembly GCF_054658235.1). Lineage (NCBI taxonomy): Bacteria > Pseudomonadati > Pseudomonadota > Alphaproteobacteria > Hyphomicrobiales > Stappiaceae > Roseibium > Roseibium sp. LAB1. The sequence continues at coordinate 1,193,003 of NZ_BAAGIB010000002.1, forward strand.
TCTGGCTGAGGCTGGCGGCCGGGGTGATGGCTTCCGGGTCGAGCTTCAGGTGCAGGATCGCCGGTGTTCCGGCAACGCGGGCTCGTTCGAACGCCGGACCGAAGGCATCCGTCGTTTCCACCGTCTCGCCGAAGGCACCATAGCTGCGGGCGAGAGCGGCGAAATCCGGATTGACCAGTTTGGTTGCCGACGGGCGGCCCGGATAGGTGCGCTCCTGGTGCATGCGGATGGTGCCGTACATGCCGTTGTCGATCGCCAGCACAATGATGTTGGCGCCGTCCTGACAGGCAGTGCCGAATTCCTGCATGGTCATCTGCAAGCAGCCGTCACCTGCAAAACAGACGACTTCGCGCTCCGGATAGGCGAGCTTGGCGGCAACCGCCGCCGGCAGGCCGTAGCCCATGGAGCCACTGGTTGGTGCTGCCTGCGTGGCGTAGCGGCGGAAACGGTGGAAGCGGTGCAGCCAGGTGGCGTAGTTGCCGGCACCGTTGGTGCAGACCGCGTCTTCCGGCAGGTTGGCTTCCAGCCATTCCATGACGCCTGACATCTGCAGGTTGCCGGGAACTTGCGGCCGGGCGCCGGACCAGTCGAGATAGTCCCGATGGGCCTGTGCCGCTTGACCGGCGCCTTTCAACTCTGCCGGCGGCTGAAGGCCTTCGGCGGCCTTGCAGAAGGCGGTCGGGCTGGCATGGATCGCCTGTGCCGGGCGGTAGACACGGCCGAGTTCCTCCGCATCCGGATGAACATGCACCAACTGCTGTGCCGGAGACGGAATATCGAGCAGCGAATAGGACTGGCTCGGCATCTCCGACAGTCGTCCGCCGACGAGTAGGATCAGGTCGGACGATTTGACCCGCGCAAGCAGTTTCGGATTGATGCCGATACCGACATCGCCGGCGTAGTTCGGATGAAGATTGTCGAACAGCATCTGACGGCGGAACGAACAGGCGACCGGCAGGTCGAAACGCTCTGCAAAGCGGGTGAAGGCGGCCACGGCGTCTTCGGACCAGCGGCTGCCGCCCAGGATGGCAATCGGCCGTTCCGCCGCCCACAGGCGCTTCTGCAGGTCCGCCATCTGGGTGAGGCCCGGGTGGGTCTCAACCTGGGTCCAAGCGGGCGGCTGTTCGGCGGCTGCCTTTTCAACCAGCATGTCCTCCGGCAGAGCCAGCACCACCGGCCCCGGACGGCCGGATGTCGCGACATGATACGCACGGGAAATGAACTCGGGTACGCGGTCCGCGTGATCGATCTCGGCCACCCATTTTGCGATGCCACCGAACATCTGGCGGTAGTCGATTTCCTGAAAGGCTTCGCGCTCGCGCATGCCGCGTTCGATCTGGCCGATGAACAGGATCATCGGCGTTGAATCCTGCGCCGCTACATGTACGCCTGCGGAAGCGTTCGTGGCACCGGGCCCACGTGTCACCATGCAGATGCCCGGCTTGCCGGTGAGCTTGCCCCAGGCATCGGCCATCATCGCCGCGCCGCCTTCCTGGCGGCAGACCGTGACCGGTATCGACGCGTCATAAAGCGCATCGAGCACGGCAAGGTAACTTTCGCCGGGCACACAGAACACGCGCTCCGCGCCATGGCGCTCCAGCGCCTCTACCAACAATTCGCCGCCGGTCTTCTGGTCCATGTTCCGGGTCCTTACGATAAAAAAGTTCTGTTCATTCTATAGCGTATGAAAATCTGGCCCGTTAGGGGCGAAAATCAGATTAATTGGCAATGGGGTCATTCCAAATTGGAAGGATACTCCTCCCCGGTCTTCCAGCACCTTCATTCAGAACAAGTCAGGCGCAAGCCGAACGCAGATCCAGATCCAAACTGACGAGACACAATAAAGGGGCACCGGTTCCCCGGCGCCCCTGCCCCCATTCGTTGTTATGTCTTGTTATGGGAAGCTGATTTCAGACCGGTTGAACCGTCACCACCTGGAAGGTGTGCATTTCACCGTCCTCGTCCTTGATGGAGACATATTCGCCCGGGTTGAAGGCATGCGCGCCGAACCGGTAGCCCGCCTCGTCGTCATCCTCGCCGTCGATGTCGTAATGGAAAGCCCAGGATCCACCGGGGCGGTGGATGAGATGCCCGACTTCCTCTTCCTCGGCGCCCCAGAAACGCCGAACACGGCAATGGTCACGCTCCTTCTTCCAAAGGCCGGCGTCAATATGACCGCTTTCATCAAGCGGAGCGGTGAATTCGTAACCGTGGCTCGCCGAGCCTTGCGGGAAATCCTTGGTTCTGGCCAGGTTCAACCTGATCTTCTTCAATGCAGGATAGTCGTTCATGGGGCCCTCCTTTACTGACAATCCGGTTTATTTGTGCCACATCCGGGGCACCTCACATTGAGAAGGATCAAACCCGACGGTTTGCATGTGGGGCATGTTTTGCCGTGTGTCAGCTAAAGGGACGGAAGATGGATCAGGCCGAAACCCAGAACCAGGCGCTTGCCTTCCTGAGCAGCCTGCCTTCAGACGATCCGCACCGGGCCGAGGTAAGGCGGATCGACACCCATGCCAACATCGTTTTTCTGGTGGGCAGCAAGGCCTACAAGGTCAAGCGGTCGGTCAAGTTTCCCTTCCTTGATTATTCGACGTTGCCTCTGCGCGAAGAGGCCTGCAAGGCGGAAATCACCTATAACCGGCCCAATGCACCGCAGATCTACCGGCAAGCCGTACCTGTAACGCGGGAAGCTGACGGAAGCCTGGCCCTTGGCGGCACTGGCGAGGTCATTGAGTGGGCGATTGAAATGAACCGGTTCGAGCGGCAGCACGAACTGGATGCCATTGCCGAACAAGGCCCGCTTCCCGACAGCCTGTCCGCCCGGCTGGCGGACATGATGGTCAGTGCTCATGACGCCGCGCCACTGCGCCAGGGCAACGGGTTCTACGCGGAGCTTGCAAGCTATGTGGAGCAGAACGACGATGCCTTTCGCGAGCATCCCGATCTGTTTGACGCAGAAGCTGTCCGGCATCTGACCGAAACATCCCGCACCGTTCTCTCGGCCCTGCACGAGTTGATCCTGCGGCGCGGCGAGCAGGGTCTGATCCGCCGCTGCCACGGCGATGCCCATCTTCGCAACATCGTCCTGGTCGACGGTTACCCAGTGCTGTTCGACGCGGTCGAATTTTCCGATGCGATTGCCACGGGCGACGTTCTCTACGACCTCGCCTTTCTCCTGATGGATCTGTGGGATCGTGGCCAACTGCGCGCCGCCAACAGAGTGTTCAACCGATATCTGGACAAGAGCCGCCTGGACACACATTCCGAAGGCCTGGCAGCTCTGCCTTTCTACTTGATGATGCGTGCTGCAATCCGCTCGAAGATCGCAGCCAGCGCTGCACTCAACCAGTCTGACCCGGAGCAGAAACAACTACAGCGCGACCAGGCTCAGGCCTATTTCCGCCATGCATTGACCTTTCTGGATCCGTCGCGTCCACAACTGGTCGCCATCGGCGGCCTGTCCGGCACCGGCAAAACCACGCTCGCCTATGAAGTTGCCCCTGAGATCGGGCGAGCTCCCGGAGCACGGGTGTTGCGTACGGACGTGATGCGCAAACGTCTGCTGGGCATCGACGAGACGGAAAAGGCACCAGTGGAAGCCTACACGCTCGAAGCCTCCCAGAAGGTCTACCATGCGCTGGACGACGCCATTCAGACCGTCCTTGCGGCCGGCCACTCGGCGATCTTTGATGCCGTGTTTGCCGCTGAAAGCGAACGGGACCGCGTTAAAGCCATCGCAGGCAAGGTCGACTGCGGGTTCAGCGGCTTTTGGCTGTCGGCCCCGGCGAACATCCTGAAAGCCCGTGTCCAGGCACGTGAAGACGATGCCTCGGATGCAACCACCGACGTTGTCGACACGCAACTCGGCTACGATCTTGGCCGGATGAACTGGTCGGAAATCGACGCGGGAAGCAATGTTGAAGAAACGGCCGGGCAGGTTCGGCGGATCTTGAACCGATAGAAAGTTAAAGCCCGGCTGCCCGAAGGGCGGCTGCGGCACCTGCCGCGCAGAAGACGGCGACATATTCCTTGCGCAAGGTCACCTGTGCGGCTGCAGCGACAACGAGGCACAGGGCCACGGCCAGCCCACCCTTCAGCACGATAGGCAGGATGGTGGAGACGATGATCGCTCCCGGCAGGGCTTCAAGTCCACGGCGAACCCGCGGCGTGATCGGCAACCGGCCCATGACCCAGTAACCGCCTGCTCTAAGCGCATAGGTGACCGCGGTCATGCCAAGCACGGCCAGAATGAAGATTGGATCTGCGGTAAAGGCTCCCTCAGTCATCGAGATAGGCCCCCGCGAAAGCACCGGCAATGGCACCGGTGAAAATGCTCCAGTAGCCACCGACGAGATACCAGGTCAGCGCGGCGATACCGCCTGCGAACAGCCAGCTGACGGTCTGGCGCTTGCCTTTCCAGAGCGGCACCAGAAGCGCGGCGAAGAAGGCCGGCAGAACCACATCGAGGCCGTAGACCTTCGGGTCAGACACCAGACTGCCGGCAAAATAACCCGGAATGACGGAAAGCGACCAGACCGACCACGTGAACAGGCCGCTGCCCAGATAGATCCCCCAGTCGCGCGTACCCTTGTTGTATTCCGACAAGGCCAGCAGCCAGTTGAGATCCGTCAGCAGGAACAGGGAAGGATAGGTCTGCCAGGCGGGCACCTGCCCGAGCCACGGCCGCAGGCTCGCGCCGATCAGGAGCATGCGCATGTTGACGGCAGCCGTCACCCCGATCATCGCCACCACAAGACCATAGGTGAGCGGATCGCTGTAGACTTCCATCGCGACGAACTGACTGGCCCCGGCGAAGACCAGCGAGTTGATCATGATTGTTTCCAGGAAGGTCAGTCCCTTTTGTGCGGCGACCGTTCCGAAGACCAGTCCAAGCGCGATGATGCCCGGGGAGACCGGAATGCACATCGTGGCGCCCCGCACGCAGCCTTGCAGGCTGAGGGTCACATTTTTGTTCAACATGTCTGTCCAAGAGTGTCAGGCGGCGGGCAGCCCCCGCAAAGAATGGTCAGTATTGCTGATAAATCGCCCGAGAACCAATAAAACCTTTTGATTTACCCATCAGCGTTCCTGCTGCCGGGACCGGATCCCTCGTCAGAACAGCACGCCGTAGATCATGCGCAGGCCGGTAAAGCCGAGGAACAGCGCGAATACCAGCTTGAGCTTGGACGGATCGATCGCGTGAGCGATCTTGGCACCCAGGGGCGCTGCAAACGTGCTGGCCGGAATGATCAGAAAAAAGCCGATGAGGTTGACATACCCAAGCGAGAACGGCGGACGCCCAGCCTCTCCCCAGCCGAAAAAGATCGACAGCAAGGTGCCGGGAACGGCAATGATCAGGCCGATGGCCGCGGCGGTTCCGACGGCCTTGCGGATCGGATAATTGAACAGCGTCAACGTCGGCACGCCGAGCGTGCCACCGCCAATGCCCATCATCACGGAGATCCCGCCGATCAGGAAACCCAGCACTTCCTTGATCGGAGTGCCCGGCAGGCTGTCGGCCAGATGGGAACCGTCCTTGCGGAACATCATGTTCGCCGACACCGCGAGCGCCACGATCCCGAAGACCAGCGTCAGCGCGCCACCCGAGATGTTGCCCGCAAGGGTTCCACCCGCAACAACGCCAAGGGCAATCGCCCACCACCAGCGTTTCAGCAGATCCATATCAACGCTGCCACGATTGTAATGGGCGCGCGCCGACGAAGTACCGGTTGCCAGGATGGTTGCCAATGACGTTCCAACCGCCACATGCATGAGCACGGAAGGGTCGATCTTCAGCGCGGTGAACATGTAATAGAGTACCGGCACGATGACGATGCCGCCGCCGACACCGAGCAGGCCGGCGATGATCCCGGCCACAAGCCCGGTTGCCAGCAGTGCAACAGCCAGTAGGCCAAGGGAGAAAAGGCTGAGATCTTCCACGCAATTATCCTCGTTGCCGGTGGCCGCACTGATGCCGGCCGCCAAAGTCGTCATCCAGCGCTTAGACCAGCTGCGCGGATTTTTCCAGCCGCTTACGTGGACTATCTGTTTTGCTGCCCCCGCAAGCTCTTGTGATTGGAGCGATTTGCGGCCAGTCTCGGCCAGGTGTCATTCGGCAGGGAGGCGACATGAGCGGTTACTGGATTGCGCTCTACACATTCGGCCAATTCCGCACCCGGGCAGACCACCGGGATGTGGAGCCTTTCCACCAGGCAGAGCCGCTTGTGTGGGCGGCCATGGAACGCGCCGAAGGCTTCGTTGCCCGCTCGGGATACGACGACGAACCTGGACCGGACAGTTGGGGCGAGCAGGTGTTTCCCAAGTACTGGCAGGACAATGGCGACGGCTGGGCACCCTCCACAATCTCGCTCTGGCAGGATCTGGAATCAGCGCTTGCAGCCGTCTACCGCGGGCCGCATGCCGAGATCCTGAGACAGGGACCTGACTTCATGCGGGAAGACAACAGCTATCCTGCCTATGCGCTTTGGTGGGTGCCTGAAGGCCATCAGCCGGACTGGGTGGAAGCGGTCGAACGCTTCGAACATCTGGGCGACACCGGCCCCTCAGCGGACGCCTTCACATTCAAGTGCGCGTTCGGCCCGGATGGAAAACCGGCAACCGTGAACGGCGGCGTATCTAAACAGATCGCGGAACGAAACCGCATCCGAGCCGAAGCCCCCAAGGCGGTTCAATAGGCTATTGTTCAAGAATTGACAACTAATTGTCCAGCTTCGGCTGAATTGTAAAATGGAACTGCAATGGCAATCTAAGACCCAACAGCGCACGGACCTCTTCGTGCCAGAGATTGGGAAAGGATTGATCCATGAACCAGATACTTCGTCCTTCGGATGCCAGAGGCGACGCCGATTTCGGCTGGCTGAAGAGCAAGCACACCTTCTCCTTCGGGTCCTACTTCGATCCGAACCACATCGGCTTTGGAGCCTTGCGGGTGATCAACGAGGACCGCGTCGCCCCGAGCGCCGGTTTCCCGACCCACCCGCACCAAAACATGGAGATCATCTCCTACGTCGTTTCGGGCGGACTGGAACACAAGGATTCGATTGGCACAGGCTCGGTCATCCGGCCCGGTGAACTGCAGCGCATGAGCGCGGGCACCGGTGTCCGCCACAGCGAGTACAATCATTCGGACACGGCCCCGGTCCACTTCCTGCAAATCTGGATCGTGCCGGAAGCGGACGGGCTTCAGCCAAGCTACGAACAAAAGGCCTTTCCGGACGCCGAACGGCAGAACGCGCTGCGTCTGATCGGGTCTCGCGACGGGCGTGACGGATCCGTCACCATTCATCAGGATGTCGATCTCTACGCGTCTCTTCTGTCCGCTGACCGTAGCCTTGACTTCGACATCCGCCCCGGCCGCAAGGTCTGGCTGCAACTGGTGAAGGGCAAGCTTAGCGTCAATGACCAGCCGCTTTCCGCCGGCGATGGCCTCGGTCTGCTGCAGACCGGCGCGATCTCGCTGACCGCCAGCGAGAATGCGGAGTTCCTGCTGTTCGACCTGGCAGCCTAGCAGGTGTTGGGGCGGGATCGTTCCCGCCCCTCTCCCTGTACATCATCGGGGATGATATCGGGAACAATCGGGTGGCTGGAAACACATGGCTTCTGCAAAGTCCTCCATCCCATTCCGTCATCCTAAGGGTCGCCCATGGGTTTCCCCCTGTTTCACCTCCACACGGGCAGACTTTGCCTGAAGCAAGGAAACGGCATGGATTGCAGGGTCGAGCCCTGCAAAGACGGAGAATGAAGTCGGGAGCGGAACGGGCAACCTGTTCCCTTGGACAGAAAATACCAAATTGCACCCTGGATCAGAGCAATCGCTTTCTTCCACTTCAGGAGACAGACAATGTCCGCAACGACGTCCCCCGCCATCACCCTGGAACAGGATGGCAGCAAAGGCCGCTACGTGGCCAAGATCGAAGGGATTACCGAGCCTGCCGAACTGACCTTTTCCATCGTCAACGAACATCTGATCATCGCCGATCACACCGGTGTGCCGGACAGCATGCGCGGCATGGGTGTCGGCAAGGCATTGGTGGAGCGACTTGTCGAGGATGCCCGCCACAAGCAGGTGAAGATCGTACCGCTATGTCCTTATGTGAATGCGCAGCGCCGCAAGCATCCCGAATGGGCGGACGTGTTTCAGGGCTGATCGGCAAGCAAGGCGGTCAGCTTGACGGCTCGGCGTCTTTCACCTCGACCTGGCACCCGCGCAGGGCGTAGAGCGCACCGGTAAGCATGTCGCCCGCCTGCTCGAAGGCGGTTTCGGTGATTTGCGGACCGGCAGCGCTCAGACCGGCCGCTGCCAGCTTGATGTCGGCAAGGTTCCGGTTGAGGTCCTTCAACTGCTGCGCGACTTCCCAGTGATCCTTGAGCTCCGGATCGGAAAGCTGTGTCCTGAGTGCCGAGATCTTGCCATCCAGCGCTTCGATCCGGGACTTGAATTCTCCCGGAGAGACCTGCAAGCGGGCCAGCGCGGCTTCGGTCACGTTCCCGGCGATGCGTTCGCCCGCGCTATCGACCCTGTTCAACACAACAAGCGCCAGCACGCAGGCAGCAATGACGAGCAGCGCCGTCGCGTTCACAAGTGCCAGAAGCAACTGACCCGGCAGGCGAACCAGACGGCGACCAAGACCGGGGGCATCATGATAGGACATTGTGCGCTCCTTTGAGACCAGGTGCTCTCATTCAGACAGAGTCTGGCGTTCCGCACAACGCTTTCGCCGCCGCTGAACCGGCAGAAAGTCTTAATTTGTTGGGAGAACCGGCCGCATAACCAGCCAGCAGATCGGTTCACGCGGCGGGGCATGTCACTGCTGCCCCTGCAATCCAGCCGGGAAATCATGCTCACCACTAGCGGAATGAGGGTTGAAGCCACCTTCCCGCAAGCAAACGATGATGCGAAGTGGCGAACATCATTTCGCGTCATGGAAAATAATTCCTGCGGTATGCCGAATGCCGGAGCGAACGCGGCTGACGCCGTGACGCAGGTTTACACGGTAGCTCCCCCTCGTTCCCTGGACCGGACGGTTGTGAACGGCAAAGGCGACTGCATCTCCCTGGTGCAGACGGACAACTTCAACGCGGCTCTGCATGCGCGGGCGTTGTTCGGTCATGCAGAACTCGCCGCCCGCGAAATCCTTGTCCGGTTCCGACAGCAAAATCGCGACCTGGATCGGAAAAACCAGATCGCCATAAAGATCCTGGTGAAGGCAGTTGAAGTCGCCGGCACTGTACTGCAGCAGAAGCGGAGTTGGCCGGTTCTGACCCGCCAGGTGGCATTGTTGCAGATAGTCGGCGTGGGTATCCGGATATCGTTGATCGAACCCCATCGTCTCGTTCCACCTGTTGGCGAGACCGGCGAAACGCGGATAAAGCGCGGTCCGCAATCCCCCGAGAATATCCGGTAGAGGATATTTGAAGTAGCGATATTCCCCTTTGCCGAACCCGTGCCGGGCCATGATCACATGGCTTCTGAAGTGGTTTTCGTCGACATAGAGAGACGAGAGCGCACGACATTCCTCGGACGACAAAAGCTTTGGCAGCGTGACACAGCCGAAACCGTTCAACTCTTCATGGATTGCGGCCCAATCATAGCCGGCGACCCGCGCCTCAACGGCGGACGTCGCCGCGGCCGCGCGATCCGGGACAGTGGTGAAGTTGTTCATGCCAGCTTCTCGCTCTCGATCAGATCGCGCTTACGGTCGATACCCCAGGCATAGCCTGAAAGTGCACCGTCGTTTCGAACCACACGGTGGCAGGGGATTGCCACCGCGAGATTGTTTGCAGCACACGCCCGTGCGACGGCCCGGGTTGCTTTGGGCGCCCTGATGCGCCGGGCAACTTCCGAATAGGAAACAGTTTCGCCGGCAGGGATTTCCTGAAGTGCCTGCCATACCCTTTGCTGAAAAACGGTGCCGCGGACATCAAGCGGAAGATCCAGACCGATTTTGGGGCATTCGACAAATCCCACCACTCTTGCGACCAGCACTTCATAGTCGTGGTCCGCACCAACCAGTCTTGCCCTGGGGAAACGATCCTGCAGATCCCTGACCAATTCGCCTGGATCATTTCCAAGGAGAATCGAAACAACGCCTTTCCTGCTGGATGCAACCAGGATTGCACCAAGAGACGCCTGGCCGACCGCAAACCTGATTTCCTCATCGGCCCCGCCGGAGCGATATTGCGTGGGTGTCATGCCCAGCAGCCCAGTGGACTTTTCGTAAAAACGCCCGCTGGAGTTAAAGCCTGCGTCATAGATGGCCTCTGTCACCGTTATGCCGGACCCAAGTCCGTCGCGAACCTTGTTGGCCCTGTGTGCCGAGGCATAATCTTTCGGAGTAAGACCGGTCGCCGCCTTGAAGACACGGTGAAAGTAGCTGGAGCTGCGGCCAACGGAGCGGGCAAGATCATCCAGTGACGGCTCTTCCTCGCTTTTTTCAATGATACGGCAAGCTCTGGCAACGATGGCTGCATTCTCCGCAGCGGGTGGCAGGCCTTCCGGCCTGCACCGTTTACACGCCCTGAAGCCGGTCGCCCGCGCGCTTTCAAGCGTGGAGTGAAGCTGCACATTCTCCGGATTGGCCAGGCGCGAAGGGCACGAGGGACGACAATAGACCCCGGTCGTCGAAACCGAATACCAGAACTGGCCGTCTGCGGTCTTGTCGCGGGCTGCAATACGCGCCCACCTTGGATCCTCGGCAACTGGCAGCTTTGTCTGATCGAATTCCACGGTTTCCATTGGTGCGTTTTCCCGAAATTGGTGTCTTCAACTTCGCCGATCCTGTCACCGGCATTACGACCGCGCACTCCGGTCCTTACCCTCAAATCGGGGACTTCATCGACCCGATTTCCGAGCCGAGGGCAAATTTGAATATGAAGTCAGAGAATAGAGTGGGGGGCACTGTTCAGGCCTGCTGAACTGGCGCTGCTGCGATGAACTGTCGTTCCGGAATTTGCCACAAGGCAGCTACCCGCCTTGTGGCAAAGCGTCTGGTCAGGTCAGCCGAATGGACATGCCGCCATCGACAATCGTGGGACTTCCCGTCATGAAGCTTGCCCGATCAGACAGCAGGAAAAGCGCAGCTTGTGCGATCTCCCTCGCGTCCGCCATACGTTTCATGGGGTGCAAACCTGCAATGAATGCCATGACGTCGGGATTTCCTTCCCCACCGGCTGCTGTGATGGTGCCCCCCGGCATCAAGGCATGAGCCCGAATACCTTCCGCGGCATGGTCAGAGGCAAGTGATTGCACCAAGCCATTGAGACCGGCCTTGGAGGCCGCATAGGCGCCCATGCCAGGCAAGCCCGCATTGCTGAAGCCGACGAATGACGATGTGAAGACGATCGAACCTCCACCGGTTTTCTTCATGGCGGGTATCTGTGCCTTTGCAGCCAGGAAGGCCGCGGTCAGGTTGACCGCCAGGATTTCGTTCCAGTTGCCAATGCCCATGTCGGGGACAGGTTCCATCGCGCCAACGATGCCGGCATTGTTGAACGCACCATCCAGTCGGCCGAACTCCTTCAAGGCGAGGTCGACAAGCGCAGCGGCATAGCCCTCGTCCTTGACGTCGCCGTCCAGAAACACGGCTGTGCCGTTGGCCGCGCGGATTTTGGAGGCAACAGACTCAAGCTCCACGGATCGCCTTGCGCCGAGGACGACCTGCGCCCCTTCGGCCGCAAACAAGGCCGCTGCGGCAGCACCGATCCCGCTGCTTGCCCCGGTGATGATGATCGACTTGTTTTCCAGTTCCATGACGTTTTCTCCTGTCTGTCATTGGACCCGGCATGAGCCGAGGTCCGAGCGACAGGTGTCACGATCGAGCCGAGCCTAACTATCCGTTTCTTGTCCTCAAATCCGAGAACCGGCATCTGAGGATCATGCGCAGGGTGGCTGCGCCACGAAGAACCAGCTTGAGGACAATGGGCATCCCAGCTCCGGCCGCCGCATTCCGACCAAAGGCTCTGACTTCGATTATGAAGGAGATCTCACAGCAGCTTCGGACAATTCTGCTGCCGTATTACGAGTACAAAATAAAAATGCCATCAGACGCGGCAGCCGCAAGAATGACCTGCGTCTGGAACATTTTCTGATTTCAAATGAATGAAGGGGGAATGGTACAGACGAGTGGATTCGAACCACCGACCTTCGGAGCCACAATCCGACGCTCTAACCAACTGAGCTACGTCTGCTTAAAGGCGTGAGGTGACGCGGACCATACTGACCCGTGCCGCCATTTGCAAGGGCGTCTTCTAAACTCGTTTTTTCCAACCCGCAAGCGGGAATTTTCGGAAATTTCCGACCTGTTGAAAAGCAAATGCCCGGAGCGATGCTCCGGGCATATCAACTGTTTGCCGATATCATCGGCAAGGCCCGGCCATGCCGCAATCATGTGATTGCGGACGGCCGAATGCCGGATTAGTTGACCTTGATGTCCTTGAAGGACTTCTCGAACGCTTCCTTGACCGGAGCGGAAACATCGGTGCCGAGCTTGGTAGCCAGCTCATGCATTTCCTTGGTCTGGGCGCTCAGAGCGTCAAACTGCTGGCGAGCAAACGTGGACTGCAGTTCGATAGCTTCAGATATGCTCTTTGCGGACATGATGTCCTTGACGAAAGTGAAAGCAGCGTCGGCGTTGGCTTTGGCAGCATCAACAGCCTTGTGGTTGAATTCCACCACGCCCTGACGGGACGTCTCGAAGGTGTCTTCCATCAGGTCAGTCGCGTCTTCAGCAGCGGTTTTCACTTTTGCATAAGCGTCGCGGGCGTTCTCGATGCCTTTTTCCGTTGCTTCACGGAACATGGCAGGAACTTCCATATTCGGCATGGCAAAAGCCTCGAAGTCCGGGAAAGCTGCACCAGCGGCAGAAGTTTTTGCTTTGGTGGCGCGGGCTTTCGGGGCAGTTTTTGCAGTGCCAGTGGTTGTCGTGTCAGTCATGATCTCATCTCCTTGAGTCCGGATGCGATCATTGGTGCATTTTCTTCCGCCGATACGTTTGCCGGCGGTCCCTGTCGTCATCCGCAAACACTACATAGTGCATGCCGTGCTGCATTGCAACATTTTTTTGCACTGCACAATGAAATTACCGTCGGGGATTTCTGGGGTTTCGTCTATTCCGCTCTGCAAAACGCCTGTCGAAATCCAGACCCCTGACGTCAAGTCATTGGCCGGACAAAGGAAGACGAAACAAGACAGCGAAGCCGGGAAAAATCATACAACCAAAACAGGAAATATTCAACGCAACACTTGCCGGACCTTGCGCGGGGTTCCGTCACCCTGCGCAAGGCAAAAAAGCCAGCCAGATTATTTTTTCTGAGTGGCCTTGGCAGCGTCCTGAACGGCCTTGGTGGCCGAGTTGGAAAACTCGCGCGCCTGTTCGCCGAGGGACTCCATCTGACTGCGCAGATAATCCTGCTGCAGGTTCATCATGTCTTCGACGTTTTGCGCCTTGACCAGTTCCTGCGCGAACTTGAAGGCGGCGTCGACATGCTCTTCGGCATAGGTCAGCGCCTTCTTGTTGACATCCGCAGCCCCGGCCTGAACCGCATTTGCGCTGTCTTCCACGTTGCTGACGGCCTTGTGGGTCGCTCCCATGAAGTCGTCGAAGGCCTTGCGGGCCTGGTCGACGCTCTTTTCCGCGAAATCGCGCATCTGGTCGGGAATTTCAAATCCGGTCTTGTCTGTGCTCATGTCGGCGCTCCTCAGGTCGACGAAAGATATCAGGCAGGTATCCTGAAATCCTTCCATGCCAAAAATTCGTAACACGACGATGGCATTCCGGCAAACTTGTCCAGTCGGATTAACCACGCCTTCATGTAACCCCTTTAGCAACCTTGCTTTACGTGGACTGAGTTGGAGATTGCTTGTATTAACGGAGTGTTTACCACTTTGGGCAAATCCGGCCGCCACGCACCCGTCAACCGGTGTTGCAGACCAGTTTGGAGCAGAGCCATGGACGAACAGACCCTATCATTCCTGGAACTGACCGCCATGGATGATCTGGTTCAGCTTGTCGCCGACAAAAGGGCAGCCTGGCTCTGGTCGGCTGACGGCGCGCGTATTCTATGGGCGAATGCCGCCGGGGCCGCGTTTTTCTCGGCACAGACCGTATCCGATCTGGCCAGCCTGACGTCGCTCGAGCGCTCGCCTGCCCGTCCGCATATTGCCCGCATCGCCGAATCCGGCCTCACCGACAAATTCAGCATCGACCGGCTTCGATTCTACCGGGGCCTTCGGGTCATGTTGCTGACGTGCCAGTGCATGCGCGTCGAACTGGAAAATGGTGACGCTGCTGCCCTGATCGTGTGCGGCGACAAGGGCCTGTCGGCAACGAAGGACCCGGTTCCGGCCTTTGCGCAGATGCTGCGCGACGACGACGCCACAGTGTTCGTGACGGATGGCGGTTCGGTGGAAAACCGCTTCGGCGAGCTTGTCGGAACCCCGGAAGACCTCGACCTGCCGGAGGACCAAACGGCCCTCTTCGGACCGCTGGAGCTGGAAGGCGCCTTCCACGAGGGTGTGGTCCTGAAGGTTACCGACCGCGAGAAGCTGGTGGTTCTGGAAAACCTGCCCCTGGCTGATGGCGACACGGACACCGGGGAAGACACCAGCAAAAGCACGGAAGAGCCGGAGCCATCCGCTGCCGATGCCGCATTGCCTGCAGCGGGCTTTGCCGCCGGAGCAGCCGTCGCTGCGGCCTCATCCGGAAAAGAGGACGAGGCATCCGCAACCGGCGACGACGATGCCGGCTGGGTGCGGGCGGACGAAGACGAGCTGGAAACCGCTGACCAACCTACCGTCACTCCGGACACAGCGGCGCAGGATAGAGACGAGCCCCTGGTGGAAGACACCGTCGACCAGCCCGTCCACGAGCAGTCGGTCGTCGCCAGTGCGGTTATGTCGGACGACATCTCCCCGATGGACGCCGGAGAGGTGGACCTCGACATCTACGAGGAAGACGAAACCGCTGTTGATGCTGATAGCGAGAAGATCAGCGCCATGGAGGCTGTCTCCGAGGGCGCCGTGTCCAACGGTACGGGTCTTGAAGACGCAACCGCCGCAGACACGAGCGATGACACGGCGCGGGACGGCTTCGTCTTCCAGCCGCGGCGCAGACCGGTGCGCTTTGCCTGGAAGATGGATATCGACCAGCGGTTCACGTTCCTGTCCGACGAGTTTGCCGAAGTTCTCGGCCCGTCGGCAACCGACATTGTCGGCCTGACCTGGCAGCAAGTTGCCGACCGGTTCGATCTCGACCCGCGCGGTCACATCGCACGAGCGCTTGACCGGCGCGATACCTGGAGCGGCAAGACAATTGACTGGCCGGTGACCGGCGCAGACTTGCGCGTGCCCGTGGACATGGCCGCCCTGCCCGCCTTCGACCGGAATCGCAAATTCGAAGGCTATCGAGGCTTCGGTGTTTGCCGGACCGCCGACGCGGTGGCAGAGCGCGGCGAGCAGCCCGCCGGACCGGTGCTGGCCGTTGTCGGGGCGGCAGCCACCGTCTCGGACGAGACCGAAACCGGTCACGACCAGCTTTCGGAAGAAGAAATCTCCCGCAGCGCTGAAACGCAGATGGAAAGCAACCCCGCCGTCGAGGCCGGTGAAATCTCCGCAGTGACGGACATGGACGAGGACCTTGCCGCGGCCAGCAGCGACCAGGTTAGGGAAGACACCCTCGGCAATGCCGAAGCCGCGGCCGAAACACCTGATGCCACTGCGAACGTACAGGCGGGTGAATCCGAAGAGCCGGACGCAACACAACAGCAGGAAACTGCTGAAGCAGCGGCCAGGCTTGCGGATCTGAAACCGGCAAAACCGGATTCCTTCGCAGGCAAGACTTTTCTGGGTGCCAGCGCGGCTGCTCTGGTCGGTTCACTGGCAAAGTTCACCGGCAAACCCCCGCAGCGCCCTGTCGAGCCGCCCGTGAAGGCGAATGAAGCCGACAAGACTGACACGGGAGTTGATGCAACCGGTACCGCGGCAGATGATACCGGACCCGACACCGAAAAGGATTTCGACGATCTGCCGGGCGCAGCTCTCGACAGCAAGTTCAAGGCGCTGGAATCCGGCCTTCAAGACGCACCGGACAGCGAAGCTTCGTCCGAAGCAACCGACGCTTCAGAGACTGATGAAGAAGCTGGCGACGTCGCAAGTGCTGAGGTCATCGGAACAGCGGGCGACCCGACGGAAGAAACAGAAGACACACAGGAAGCGGCAGACGCTGAAGCCGAAGATCTTGAAGACGAGGCCAGTGACGTCGCGACCGAAGATACCTCCTTCGACGAGGACGATGCTGATCTGACAGACGAAACCGAAGCAGACGTGGACGTCGAGAGCGATGCCGCGGTCGACGAACCGCCCGTTGACGAGATCATGGCCACCGACACAGCCGTTGCGGCAGCCAAACCTGTTGCCGTCGAGCCGACCGGTATTTCCGGACCTGCGGCGTTGAAGCCCGCTGAAATCGAAAGTGCGGTCAAGTCGCTTGCCAAGGCGTACAAGCAGGCAGAGAAGAAGCCGCGCGATCTCTTCGAGGAAGAAGAAGATACCAAGGGTCTGGAAGACGACGACACGTCGCTCGAGGCTGTTGACGACGACGATGTCGACCTCTCCGACGTGGAAGACGATCTTCAAGCGGGGAACGAAGCCCCCTCTCTCCGGGACGATGACCAGTTCGAGCCCGAACCCGCCTTTGAAGATGCACATTTCGATCTCGTTGAGGAAGAAGACCGCGAGATCGAAGCCGTAGCCGCGTCTCTGGAAACGGATGACACCGCAGAGGAGCGTGAGTTCTTCGAGGAAACTGCTGCATTCGAGAGCGAGGACAAGGCTGCCGAAACAGGCGACGCCGACGAACCGGCCGAGCAGAAGACGACTGGCCAGGTCATCCCGCTCGCAACGGTAAAACCACGCGTCGTTCCGGTGGATACCTCTGGTCTTTCCCGGCCCGAACGCCAGGCCTTCCGCAAGATCGCGGAAGCCTTGGGAGCACGGCTTGAGGGTGATCTTGAAGAATTCGATGCGCCCGATCCGGAAGAACCTGTCGAAGAGCTGCCGCCGGAAGTTCCGGAAGCCGGACCCATTGACCCGAGCCTGCTGGACCGCTTGCCCATCGGCATCGCCATTGCCCACGACCGGGAAGTTCTCTACGCCAACAAGGCCCTCTTGAAGATGCTTGGCTACCGGTCGATCGCCGCTCTGTGCGAAGCAGGCGGTCTTGAGGCCCTCTTCATCGATGACGCGGAAGAATTGCCGGATGCCGAAGGCATGGACGGCGAGGTCGATGAGACCATGAAGATGCGCTTGTCCGACGGTGGTGTTCTGAATGTCGATGCGCACATGCATTCGGTTCCGTGGAACGGCAACCGGGGTCTGATGATTTCCATCACCGAACGCAAGGTAAAACCGGCTCCTGCCACTGCGGCCCCCTCATCGCCGAACTTCTTTGCGGAAGTGCGCGCGGAACTCGACAGCGCGCGCAACCAGATCGCCGAGATGGACACCATCCTGGAAACCGCCACCGACGGCGTTCTGGTGCTCGATCAAAACGGCTCCATCCTGAAGGTAAACGGATCGGCGGAAGCCCTGTTCAGCGCCAGCCGGTCTGACATGATCGGCGCCCCGCTGACCGAATTCCTTGCACCGGAAAGCCACCGGGCCGCCGCCGACTATCTGGACGGACTGTCGCGCAACGGCGTTGCCTCCATCCTCAATGATGGACGCGAAGTGCTGGGCAAGGTTCCGACCGGTGGGCTCATTCCGCTGTTCATGACCATTGGCCGGATCGGTGGAACCAAGGACGATGTCAAATACTGTGCGGTGCTGCGGGACATCACCCAGTGGAAGACCGCCGAAGAGGAACTGACCCAGGCCAAGCGCCAGGCCGAGAACGCCAGTTCTCAGAAGTCCGATTTCCTGGCCAAGATCAGCCATGAGATCCGCACACCGCTGAACGCCATCATCGGCTTTTCGGAAGTCATGATGGAAGAGCGATTTGGCCCGATCGGCAACGACCGCTACAAGGACTACCTCAAGGACATCCGCACATCCGGCTCACACATCATGAGCCTTATCAACGATCTTCTGGACCTGTCCAAGATCGAGGCAGGCAAGCTGGATCTCAAGTTCTCTGCCGTCTCGACCAATGACGTCATCAACGAATGCGTTGCCTTGATGCAGCCACAGGCCAACCGGGAACGTGTCATCATCCGCGCCAGCCTGCCGGAATCCGTGCCTGACGTGGTGGCCGACCCGCGCTCGCTGCGCCAGATCGTGCTGAACCTTCTGTCCAACGCCATCAAATACAACAAGTCCGGTGGCCAGGTGATCCTGTCGACCGCGCTGGAAAGCAATGGCGAGGTTGCCCTGCGTGTCCGCGACACCGGCACCGGCATGACAGCCAAGCAGCTTGCGGCGGCGCTCGAACCCTTCCGGCAACTGCACACCTCCAGCCGGGGCGGTGGAACCGGTCTCGGTCTGCCTCTGACCAAGGCTCTGGTCGAGGCAAACCGGGCCAGCTTCCATATCGATTCCACACCTGACCAGGGTACGCTGGTGGAAATCATATTCCCCACCCAACGGGTGCTTTCGGAATAGTGCCGGACCTGTCAGGAGCGGTTCTTGATTGAAGTCGACAGCAACATCTGGATCCTGGAAGGAGACAATGTCTCCTTCTACGGATTTCCCTACCCGACCCGCTGCGTCATCGTCCGCTTGCCGTCCGGCAAGCTGTGGGTCTGGTCGCCGATCGCCCTGTCACCGGACATCCGGCGGGAAGTCGACGCTCTGGGAACCCCGGCGCATCTCGTCAGCCCAAACAAGATCCACCACCTTTTCCTGCAAGACTGGAAGGCGGCCTGGCCGGAGGCAAAACTCTGGGGGCCTGAGAGCACCATTTCCAAACGCACCGATCTTGCCTTCGAACCGGCGCTGGACGAGGCCGTGCCGGATGCCTTTGAAGGTGTCATCGACATGGTGCGCTTTTCCGGATCTCCGGCAATGGATGAAGTGGTGTTCCTGCACCAACCCTCCGCAACGGTCATCCTGGCCGATCTCAGCGAGCATTTCTCGCAAGGGTTTCTGGACCGGTACTGGAAGCCCTGGCAACGCTGGATCGCCGGTTTGTGGGGTATTGTCGAAGGCAAGGGCTATGCGCCCCTGGAATGGCGATTGAGCTTCTTCAACCGTCGCAAGGCGCGTGTCTGCCGAGACCGTATCCTTGCCTGGTCACCGGAAAAAGTGATCATGGCCCACGGCGTCTGGCAGTCGTCCGACGGCACAGCCTTCTTGCGGCCGGCTCTTGCCTGGGTGTGACAGTTTTTCACGCCCACCGATAACGTGTTCGTGATCGACTTCCAATGCCACTTGCGCAGTGACGGCACACTTAAAGTCGAGTCTTAAACTCCTGTATTCTCATCGCTTTTCGGGAATATACTGGAGTGCAATCCTCCAGTTAGTTTTGAACCATTCTAAAGTATTGATTTTACTTGCTTTATTGACTTTATAACACTCTGGCGACATATTCCCGGCAAGCTTCGGATCCAGGTTCCGGACAACAAGAACCAACTCACCGGGAGAGTTACATGAATTCCACTTTCCGTGCCCTGGCAGGCGCCGCCCTGCTGTCCTCGGCAACCCTTTCCGCCGTACCCGCATTTGCCGACGGGGAAGTGAATATCTACTCCTACCGCCAGCCGTATCTGATCGAGCCGCTGCTCGAAGCCTTCACCAAGGAAACAGGCATCAAGACCAACGTCGTCTTTGCCGCTGAAGGCCTGGGCGAGCGCATTGCGGCGGAAGGGGCCAACTCACCGGCGGACGTTCTGCTGACTGTTGATATCGGCCGCCTGGACGGCGCCAAGCAGCTCGGCATTTCACAGCCGGTTGTCTCTGAAGTCGTCAATGCGAACGTTCCGGCAGAATTCCGCGATCCGGAAGGACACTGGATCGGCCTGACCAACCGCGCCCGTGTGATCTACGCCTCCAAGGAACGTGTTGACCAGGACAGCATCACCTACGAGGAACTTGCAGATCCGAAGTGGAAGGGCCGCCTGTGTACCCGCTCCGGACAACACGTCTACACCGTCGGGCTGGTTGCCTCGATGGTCGCGCATCATGGTGTCGAAGAGACCGAGAAATGGCTGGAAGGCGTTCGCGACAACCTCGCCCGCAAGCCTGCCGGCAACGACCGCGCCCAGGTCAAGGCCATCTTTGCCGGCGAATGCGACATCGCACTCGGCAACACCTATTACATGGGTCTGATGCAGACCAGCGAGAAGGAACCGGAACAGCAGACCTGGGCCGACAGCGTCCGCATCCTGTTCCCGAATACCAACGACCGCGGCAGCCACGTCAACATTGCCGGCGTCATCCTTGCGAAGAACGCACCGAACAAGGACAATGCGGTCAAGCTGATCGAGTTCCTGTCCTCCGAAGAAGCCCAGGAAATCTACGCCGAAACCAACCACGAATATCCGGTCAAGCCGGGTGTTGCGGTGTCCGAACGCGTTGCGAGCTGGGGTGAATTCAAAAAGGACACCCTGCCGCTTGCCGACATTGCCAAGAACCGCAAGACTGCCAGCGAACTGATCGACGAAGTCGGCTTCGACGACGGTCCGGCTTCTTGAGGCCACGATGACAAAAAGACGGGCGCCGCATTCTGCGGCGCTTTTCTGTTGAGAGCAAGGAAGGC
This sequence comes from Roseibium sp. LAB1, assembly GCF_054658235.1. Lineage (NCBI taxonomy): Bacteria > Pseudomonadati > Pseudomonadota > Alphaproteobacteria > Hyphomicrobiales > Stappiaceae > Roseibium > Roseibium sp. LAB1. The sequence goes on from NZ_BAAGIB010000002.1 coordinate 1,213,717, forward strand.
GGACTTTCAAACTATTCTGGGGCCCGTCATTGCCGGACTTGATCCGGCAATCCATGCCGTTCCCTGTCGACAAAATTCAGAGGTGACGTCGATCCGATCCTCAACGGCATGGATGCCATGGTCGAGCCATGGCATGACGAAAAGAAAACCACCGCAAAAATTCAGGTCACGCCTCGGTATCTCTTGGCTTTTGCATTTTCCGGGTTTTGCCTATAGAGCTTCCTGCGAACCATTCTCAAAGAAATGACAGGCCTTGCTGCGCACGCCATCCCTCACTCTTGCAGACCGTTTCTGGCAATTTTCATCACTGACGATTGCCACGCTGGTACTGTTGCCATTGGCAGCAATTGTGTGGATTGCGTTGACGCCGACGGGTGAGGTCTGGGGACACCTTCTGACGACGGTTCTGCCGGGCTCCCTGAAAACCACCGTGTTGCTGATGCTCGGCGTCGGCCTGACCACCGGCATTACCGGCGTTGCCACCGCCTGGCTGGTAACGATGTGCAATTTCCCGGGAAGGAAGATTCTCGACTGGGCCCTTCTCGTACCTCTGGCCGTGCCGACCTATATTGTCGCCTTCGCCTATGTCGAAGTGCTCGATTATACCGGTCCGGTCCAGAGCCTGATCCGGACGCTATTCGGCTTCAAGACGTCCAGAGACTATTGGTTTCCCGAAATTCGCTCGCTGGGCGGCGCCATATTCGTCATGGGGGCGGTGCTCTACCCTTATGTCTACCTGACGACCCGCGCCAGCTTCCTCATCCAGTCCGCCTCGACGCTGGATGTCTCGCGCACGCTTGGCGCTTCGCCCTACGGGCTTTTCTTCCGTGTTGCCCTGCCCCTTGCAAGACCAGCGATCGTCATTGGCATTTCGCTCGCCCTGATGGAATGCCTCAACGATATCGGTGCCGTGACGTTCTTCGGTGTAAAGACGCTGACCTTCTCCGTTTATGACACCTGGCTGCACCGCTCGAGCCTTGGGGGTGCCGCCCAGTTGGCACTGGCCATGCTGGTCATGGTGTTCCTGCTGCTGTGGCTGGAGCGGTTCGGACGGCGCAAACAGCGTTTCGACAGCGGAGGAGGCGCCAAGCACCGGCCGCCGACGCGCTTCGAACTGGGCCGCTGGCAGTCCATGCTGGCGTTGCTGCTGTGCCTCACACCTGTCTTTGTCGGCTTCGTTGTGCCCGGCCTGTTGCTTGCAGACCTTGCCAGCCGGCGGCTGGATGGCTTTTGGGACAGCGGTTTTCTGGAAGCCGTCTGGAACAGTCTGAGCCTTGCTGCCGTTGCAGCGCTGATCACAGTGCTCATTTCCGTTGCCCTGGCATATGCCCTGCGCCTGAATCCCAGAGGCCCGCTGAAAGTTGCCGTCCGGCTTGCCTCCATCGGCTATGCCATTCCGGGCACCGTTCTGGCCATCGGCATTCTGGTTCCGCTGGCCGGCTTCGACAATTTTCTGGATGCCCGCATGGAAGCCTGGTTCGGCATCAATACCGGGCTTTTGCTGCTGGGCAGCGGCACCGGTCTTGTGTTCGCCTATGTGGTCCGCTTCCTCGCGGTCTCCTATGGCCAGGTGGAAGGCGGCTTCGGCCGGATCACACCGCATCTCGACATGGCCGCCCGAACGCTCGGTCGCAACACCGGGCAAACCCTGACACAGATTCACTTGCCTATCCTGAAGCCCGTGCTTCTGTCCGCAGCCCTGCTCAGCTTCGTCGATTGCATGAAGGAGCTGCCCGCAACAGTGCTGCTGCGCCCGTTCAACTTCGAGACACTGGCGACGACCGTGTTTGAAGCCGCATCGCGCGAAGCCTTCGGCGAAGCCGCCCTGCCCTCGCTGGCGATCGTTCTCGTCGGCCTGATCCCCGTCATCTACCTTGCTCGTTCCAGCGCCTCGTCTTTCCGCACGCAAACCTCCAAGCGGCAACTGGAGCCAGTCATCTGAGCCGGGGCTGCCATGCCGTCTCGCGCCCCGCTTCGCGCCTTGACAGCCTCCCGGTGAACCGCGTCAATGGCGGCATAGTTCAGATATTTGCCGGGACGATTCCTCGATGGAAAAGAAACACCAGATAAATCTTTGGTACGCCTTCATCGCCATGATGCTGGTGCTGATGTTCCAAAGCTGGTGGGCCACTTACCGAACCGTCGAGCAGATCCCCTACAGCCAGTTCGAGCAGTATCTCAAGGACGGCAAGATCGAGGAGATCGCCGTCAAGGAGAACTTCATCGAAGGCAAGTTCAAGGCGGAACTCAAGGACGGCAAGCAGTATTTCGTCACCACACGTGTCGAGATCCCCCTTGCCGACGAACTCAGCAAGTATGACGTCAAATATACCGGTGTCGTTCAGAACACCTTCATTCGAGACATCCTTTCGTGGGTTCTGCCGGTCCTGCTTCTGTTCGGCTTGTGGATGTTCTTTATCCGCCGCTTCGCCGAGAAACAGGGCCTCGGCGGCATGATGACGGTCGGCAAATCCAAGGCGAAGGTGTTTGTCGAAAAGGATGTGAAAGTCACTTTTCAGAATGTCGCCGGGGTGGATGAAGCCAAGCGGGAACTGAAGGAGATCGTCGACTTCCTGAAGGAACCGGCTTCCTATGGCCGTCTGGGCGCGCATGTGCCCAAGGGCATCCTTCTGGTTGGCCCTCCTGGCACAGGCAAGACACTGCTGGCCCGCGCCGTGGCCGGTGAAGCCGGCGTGCCGTTTTTTTCGATCTCCGGCTCCGAATTCGTGGAAATGTTCGTCGGTGTCGGCGCGGCGCGTGTGCGCGATCTCTTCGAACAGGCCCGCAAGGCCGCACCGGCCATCATCTTCATCGACGAGCTGGACGCTCTCGGCCGGGCGCGTGCGGCTGGCCCCATGGGCAGCAACGACGAGAAGGAACAGACCCTCAACCAGCTCCTGACCGAACTCGACGGCTTCGATCCGTCCAGCGGCATCATCCTGCTGGCGGCGACCAACCGGCCGGAGATCCTGGACCCGGCCCTGTTGCGCGCCGGACGTTTCGACCGCCAGGTGCTGGTCGACCGTCCGGACAAGATCGGCCGGCGGGCGATCCTCGACGTCCATGTGAAGAAGATCAAGCTGGCGGCAGAGATCGACCTCGACCAGGTGGCCCAGCTGACTGCCGGTTTTTCCGGCGCCGACCTCGCGACACTTGTTAACGAGGCCGCCCTGCTGGCAACCCGGCGACAGGGAGATGCCGTCACGCTGCAGGACTTCAACGAGGCGGTCGAGCGGGTCATCGCGGGACTGGAAAAGCGTAGCCGGATCCTGTCCGACAAGGAACGCAGGACCGTTGCCTTCCACGAAATGGGCCATGCCCTGGTTGCGGCCAATCTGGAAGGCTGCGATCCGGTGCACAAGATCTCGATCATCCCGCGCGGCATCGGCGCACTTGGTTACACGATGCAACGTCCGACCGAGGATCGTTTCCTGTTATCCGAACAAGATCTGGAAAACCGCATGACCGTTCTGATGGGAGGCCGGGCAGCAGAAGACGTCGTCTTCAACGAGATCTCCACAGGAGCTTCCGATGACCTGCAAAAGGTGACCGAAGTTGCCCGTGACATGGTCATGCGCTACGGCATGGATCCGGACCTGGGCAATCGCGCCTATTCCACCCAACGTCAGAATTTTCTCGGCCAGCCTGCCGGAGACGTTGCTGAGGTATCCGAACAGACCCAGCGGGAGATCGACCTTGCGATCAAGCAACGGGTGGAAGCTGCGTTCCAGCGCGCCAAGGACCTCCTGAAAAGCCATCGCGGTGAACTCGACGAGGGCGCGGCCATGCTGCTTGCGAAGGAAACGCTGACCGACCAGGATTTCCCCGCGATCCGACCCATTGCCGAGCGCCGGAAGACCGAGGCCGCGGAATAAGACTGGCGCGATTTGCTGCCTTGCAGCCTCAGGCGGCGACTATGCGGCCGCTTTCCACCAGCTGCATGACGCTAGGGAATCTTTGAGACCCATCCTGCAGGAACGCTTTTGACCAGGCTTCGAAATGCTCTGCCGGCATCGGCCGTGCAAAGAGGAAGCCTTGCGCGGTCGTACAGCCGTTCTCCGCCAGGAAAACGTGCTGTTCTTCCGTTTCAACGCCCTCGGCGACAACTTCGTAGCTGAGGCTCTTGGCCATCGCCAGAATGGTCTGGACGATCGAGCGGCTGTGATGGTCCGCGGCAAGGCCGCTGATGAAACTGCGGTCGATCTTGAAGGTATTGAACGGCAGTCGCTGCAAATGCGCCAGGCTGGAATAGCCGGTTCCGAAATCATCGATGGCAAAGGTGATGCCGGCTTCCAGAAGCGGCTTGGCCGCCTCCGAAATCCGCTCCGGATCCCCCATGGCAACCGTCTCCGTCACCTCAAGCTGCAACAGCTCAGCCGGAAAGCCGGTCACCTCCAGAATGTCGAGCACACGAGCCGTGAACCCCGGCTTTTCAAGTTGGCGGATAGACACATTGACCGCCAGCGGTAAACGCTGACCCTGTTCGAGCCAGACACGCCCCTGGCGGCAGGCAAGCTCCAGAACCCGGTCACCCAGGCGCGTTATCAGGTCACTTTCCTCGGCAACGTCGATAAAACAGCCCGGCGCCAGCAGGCCCCGCTCCGGATGGTCCCAGCGGGCGAGCACTTCGGCACCAACAACCTTCATCGAGGCACAACCGATCTTTGGCTGGAAAGCGATGGTGATCTCGTCTGTCAGAAGAGCCCGTTTCAGTTCCGCTTCCAGGCGGATACGTTCATGAGACCGCGAGTCGCCTTCGATCTCGTTGAAGAAGCAAGCCCGGTTGCCGCCGGTCCGCTTGGCCGCGTACATGGCAATGTCCGCGTTCTTCAGGATCGCTGTGTAATCTTCGCCGTCTTCGGGATAGGTCGAGACGCCGATGCTGGCTCCGACGGCCATGGTCAGACCGTTAATTTCCAGGGGCTGTTCGACACATTGCACCAGCTGGTCTGCGAGCGTGTAGACGTTGGACATGGGCTTTTCGGCCGGCATAATGATGGCGAACTCATCGCCGCCAAGCCTGGCGACAAGTGGCGGAAAAGTTGCGTTACCTGCCGCCACGTTGTCAGACCTGTTCAACAGACGCTGCAGCCGCGCCGCCACTTCCTTTAACAGGGCGTCGCCATGATCGTGTCCGTAGCTGTCATTCACCCGCTTGAAACGGTCGAGATCGATAAAGAGAACAGACATGCGTTGCCGCGTGCCATCGCTGTTCTGCATGTTGGAATTGAAGTGCTGGCGGAAACACTCCCGGTTCGGCAGGCGTGTTACCGGGTCGACATAGGCCAGCTCATGAATGCGGGCCATGTTGTTGCGTATGGTCCCGACCATATCGCGATAGGCGCGGGCGAGAACACCGATTTCATCGGTTCGTTCGACAGGGAAAGGCGCGTCGAAATTGCCAGCGCTCACCGTGTGAGCGGTTTGGGTTAGAGCCTTGATCGGCCGGACGAAGTTTTCCGCAAAGTGAAACGTCACCGGAATACAAAATATCAGCAGCACCAGGGTGATGACGATGTTCCGGCCCCAGATGGCGAACAGCATGCCATTGGCCTGAAGCCGCTTGACCGACACAAGCGCGACCCCGAGAACCGGGCTGTCCGCCGTCTCGCGCACGGGCAAGGCGATTTCGATCCTGTCTTTCGTCTGACGGATCTGGTCCAGGCCGGTTTCCAGAGACAGCTTGATCAGCGGATGCTGGTCCAATTCGTCGAAATAGCTGGTGACCGGATCGCTGTCGATTGTGACCGCCCGGGCCGGATCGTGAACCTGAGCCAGTTCGACGACACCGCTGCCGGCGATGCTTTCCAGTTCCTGCTCGAGGATCAGGTAGTGGTGGTTGGTCAGATGCGGCACGGCCAGACGGCTGACCGTCGCCCCGATAGCCCGCGCGTCCGAGACCACCCGCTGCTCTTCGTCACGCAGATCGAGATAGCTCGCTACCATGATCATAACGACCGAGAGTGCCAGAAACAGGCCGGCCACCAGCAACACGAACCGCGTGCGCAGGCTGGGAAGCCAGGTCGACAGGACTTTAATCAGCTTTGAGACAGCCCCATGCGTTCCAGGCACGCCAAACACCCCTTGCGAATACCTGGAAACCATACACAGCAAGTCTTGAAGGTGGATTGAAGAAGGTAAACGCCAGTCGTCAAAACGCGTAAACACTGATCTGTTTTTTAGCCAGGAAATCGTCTTTCCCGGCTTTTAAAGGACAACGAGTTATCTATGCTAGATTTATGCGGGTTAATCGCAATTCAAACTATTAACGAATTTGGATATTTCCTTGGTAATTCTACGAATTGGTTCCAATTCGGGACATATTGAGCCTACGACCCATTCACATAATTTATTTTCTTTGAAAAAGATCGCCGGGCCTGGGTGGACCGGCATCAAAAAAGGTGTCTGCGAGACCGCAGACACCTTTGCTTGAAACGTCGCCGAAGTGCGCACCCGCCTTAGGACAGGAGCGTCGCCTGGGTCTTTTCCTTGACTTCGTCCAGCGTGACGCCGTCAGCGAGTTCAACCACCTTCAGGCCGCCATCGACGACGTCGAAGACCCCGAAATTGGTGATCACGCGGTCAACGCATTTTACACCAGTGAGCGGCAGCGAGCATTCTTTCAGCAGCTTGGGATCGCCGGCCTTCGAGGTGTGATCCATGATCACCACCACGCGCTTGACGCCTGCAACGAGATCCATCGCACCACCCATGCCCTTGACCATCTTGCCCGGAATCATCCAGTTGGCGAGATCGCCGTCTTCGGACACTTCCATGGCGCCAAGGATCGACAGGTCGATATGGCCGCCGCGGATCATGCCGAAGCTGTCGGCAGACGAGAAATAGCTGGTCTGCGGCAGTTCGGTGATGGTCTGCTTGCCGGCGTTGATCAGGTCGGCGTCGACCTCGTCATCGGTCGGGAACGGGCCCATGCCGAGCATGCCGTTTTCCGACTGCAGGGTCACGTGGACACCGTCCGGAATATAGTTGGATACAAGGGTCGGAATGCCGATGCCCAGGTTTACATAGAAGCCGTCTTCCAGTTCCTGCGCGGCACGCTTTGCCATGTCATCACGAGTCCATGCCATGATGTTATCTCCCTCAGGCTGCGCGCGTGGTGCGCTTTTCGATGCGTTTTTCGTGGCTGCCGACGATGATGCGGTCGACGAAGATGCCGGCGGTGTGGATGTTGTCCGGGTCGAGTTCACCGATCTCGACAATCTCCTCGACTTCCACGACACAGGTCTTGCCGGCGGTTGCCATCATCGGATTGAAGTTGCGCGCGGTCTTGCGGTAGATCAGGTTGCCTTCCTTGTCGGCCTTCCAGGCCTTGACCAGCGACACATCGGCCACGAGGCCAGTTTCCATGATGTAGGTCTCGCCGTTGAAGTCCTTGTGCTCCTTGCCTTCGGCAATCAGCGTGCCGACGCCGGTCTTGGTGTAGAAGCCCGGAATGCCTGCGCCGCCTGCCCGGATGCGCTCGGCCAGCGTGCCTTGCGGGTTGAACTCCAGCTCGAGTTCACCGTTCAGATACTGCTTTTCGAAGGTCGCGTTTTCACCGACGTAGGACGAAACCATCTTCTTGATCTGGCGTGTCTGCAGCAGAAGACCGAGGCCAAAGTCATCGACACCGGCATTGTTGGAAATGGCGGTGATGTCCTTGGCTCCGGAATCCCGGAGCGCCACGATCAGATTTTCCGGAATGCCGCAGAGGCCGAACCCGCCGGCCATCACCGTCATGCCGTCAAAGGTCAGCCCCTCGAGGGCGGCCTTTGCGTCCGGATAAATTTTGTTCATGTTTCACTCCCGTTTAAGACCGCTACATGCGTGAGGCGCACATTCGCCGCTTGGTTCGACCGGGTCAAGAGCTCTTTCCCGCGTTGCAGCGAAAAACATGAATGACTCGTCACTTAATCGACTTGCCCCACGATACCGGGTGCTGCGCTACCGCCGCGGCGCGGGTTTTGGCGGTTTTCGGCAAGTTGTTTATGGTTTGTAAATTCTTAATGGCAAGAATTGAGCATTGACCGCCGGGCATATTCGCTCTCCTTGCGGTACCCGATACCCTGAGCCTACTGAAAGACATCACGTACTGTGTTCCCGTTTCTGTCGACATTCTTCAAGATCGCGGTCATCTCGCTGCTTGTCGGGGCGGGTCTTTCTTTCGTGAACATCACGGCACAGGACATTCTGGGCTCAGTTGGCATGAGCCCGCTGGAACTCTGGATCTATCTGCTGGAGTTTCGGGACTGGGCTATTCCCAACATGATCCTGGGCGCCTTCATCGTCGTCCCTATCTGGCTGCTGATCTACCTGGTCCGTCCACCGCGGGCGGGATAAGCGTTCCACACCCTAGTCTGCCTTGAAGGCCTTCAACATCTCTTTTGCGTGCTGTCTGGCTTTTACTGCGGTGATGGCCGCCCATCCTTTTGCATTCAGCGGCAGGAGCAGGCGTCGTGTTGGCTGTTCGGTTGCGCCGAACCTGCTTTTGTAGGCCTGCAAACCGGCCCCGAAATTATAGATCTTCATATTGTTGTCCCGTGCCCAGTATAGCGACTGGACGAGCATGACCATGCCAGGCGAATACCGGTGCCACTGTTCCGCCCCGATCGAGATCAAAATGCCGTTCAAATGTCCTTCGTTCACCAACATGGCAACAGCGGCAACAATGCTGGTGTCGGTCTTGAGTGCCAGAACCTTGAGTGGATTGTCCCTGCCCGGTTGGGCCGCCAAAGCCCGATAGAAATTCTCCCGATTGTCCTGCTTCAAGGTGTTCCTGCGCCCAAGGGAATTGAAACGCTGCTCCCGGTGCACCATCAAGGTTTCGAGGATTTCCAACCGCTCGCCCGCACTTGCGGCCTCGACCAGTCGCACACCTTCCTTCTCGATTTTGCGAAAGCTTGCTCTGGACTTCTTGTAAACCCCTTTCTGCGCGCCGGTTCCCGAAGCAGCAAGAGCGTCGGCGTCCAGAAACAATGTACTGCTTTCCCCGGTTGCTCCCGGATGCCAGAAAAGAGGGTTGGACGTATCCCCCATCGACGCATGCAGTTTCCTGATGTCAAGAACGTCCGCACCCGAAATTGCCCCGATCATATCGAACGCAACCGCCTGCACCACTGCACTGTCTTCGTTTGCAAATGCCCGGCTGAGGACAGGTGCGTTCTGGTCAGCTACTCCCAGATCCGGGCTCGATGCAATACGAACCGGTCCCTTTCGATATCGTATCAATGGTAAGAGCGCGCAGGGCGCAGGATTATCCTGCCAATATGCCGCAAGCACTCCGAAGGTCTCGCAAGTGGCCGGTGCAAGTTCGCGAAAAAAACAGTCGACGAACTCCTTCGTCTGAAACGACGAACACACGACACCGTCTGAAAGAGAAGACCAAAGCGATGCCAGGACATCTCCACCGGGTTTCTCATGCCAGACGATATTGGTCCTGTTGCTTGCCGGATATGCAGGCCCGGTTTTTCCTCCAGCCATGACTGACATGTCGGTCACACCTCCACACCATTCCTGCGAAGCGCGATCTGCAGCATGTCCTGTGCGGCCCGATGCGCCTCGCGCGCCCCCACGAACAGCCTTCCGCGCGTACTGAGAGGCAGGAGCAGACGACGGGATGGCTGTTCCTGGCCGCCAAATCTTTGCTTGTATTCCTGCTGGCCGGTTCCAAAGCTGAACCAGCGCACACCGGCTTCGTATGACCGTTCAATCGCCTTGGCGAACAACACCATTCCCGGCGAATAGGCGTGCCATCGAGGATCCCCGATAGACACCAGAACAGCCGTTGCCTGGGAACCCGACATCATCAGCACCATGGCTGCAACAGTCTCGTCGCCCCGCTTCAGCGCAAAAGCCTTGTAGGGTGTTTCCGCTGCCTCCATCGCTGCCAGACGGGAGTAGAACGATGAGCGGTCTTCCCGCTCCAGGCTGTCCTCCCGGCCGAGCTGGCGGAAGCGCTCACTGCGTTGAGCGGCAAGGGTTCTGAACAGGTGCACGCGCTCTTCAGGCGTTGTGGCCTCGACCAGGGTGACACCCGCGTCGACAAGCTTGCGAAATTTCGATCTGGTTTTCTTGTAGATCGATTTGCCGCACCGGTTGCCGGAGCTGCCCACTTCGCGAAGGTCCAGTTGCAGCGAACTGTTTTGGACAAATGCCTCTGGCAGATACCAAAGCGGGTTTTCCAATGTATCGATGCGGCCGTGCAGCTTTTGAAAATCAACGATGTCTGCATCGTCGATGCGTCCCAGGAACGCGCGGATCATTTCGACTCGGAAGTCTCTTGTCGCCTGACAGGCGGCACCGATGACCGGACCGTTCTGGTCCGCCAGTCCGTAGTCAGGCATGCCGACAACCCTGATCGGGCCGCGACGGTACTTAACAAGTGGCAGAAGCATGCACGGGGTCTGCTGTTCACCGGCTTCGGCAAAGACAGCTACGGACAGATTACGTTCCCCGACCTTTGTCTGGGTGTCCTGAAAAGCCGACAGAAACTCCGGGGTCTGAAACGGCGTCGACACTGCGCCGCCTTTCAGCGACGCCCAAAGCCGGTGCATTTCCGAAAGCGTGGGCGCTTCGAATTGACGAACTTTTATTTGGGATACGGCCGTGCCATCCAGAGCCAGCAAATGCTCTGTTTCATGCCATGCCATTGATCGCGAAACCCCATTGAACTTGCCTGTCAGGCTACACTTATACGTGCATAGCCCCGACTGTTAAATGTGCATGGTTTTGTTAAAAAATCGGTATTGCCCAGATTACGGCACCCGGTTTCGAGTGCCTTCAGATCACGGCCAGTCAGTAGGCTGACGGCTGCCCCGGATCAGGTAATCAGCCTTCCGCGCCAAAAGCGGCCCGTTCGTCGCGCTCTTTTTGCACCTGTTGCCGTTTGGTCGCTATGGAGGCGGCAATCACACCCATGGTGACCAGAACAACGAGAATGGTGCAGACCGCATTGATTTCCGGTGTTACGCCAAGCCGGACCTGGGAGTAGATCTTCATCGGCAACGTCGTGGCACCCGGCCCCGTGGTGAAGCTGGCGATCACCAGGTCGTCCAGCGACAATGTGAAGGCCAGCATCCATCCGGCGATGACACCGGGCAGGATGATCGGCAGCGTGATCAGGAAGAAGGTCTTGACCGGCGGGCAGCCGAGGTCTTCGGCAGCTTCCTCGATGGACTTGTCGAAGCCGACCAGACGCGACTGGACCACGACGGCCACATAACAACTGGCAAAGGTGGTGTGCGCCAGCATCACGGTCCAGAAACCGCGGGTATAGTCCATGGCCACGAACAGCAGAAGCAGCGACAGGCCGAGGATCACCTCCGGCATCACCAGCGGCGCGAAGATCATGCCGGAGAACAGCGACCGGCCGACGAACCGTCCGGACCTCACCAGAACAAGCGCGGCAATGGTGCCGATGATCGTCGCCAGGGTGGCCGAGGCAAAGGCAACACGCAGCGTCACCCAGGCAGCATCGAGCAGCTGATCGTTTTGCAGCAGCGAGGCGTACCATTTGGTGGAAAAGCCCCCCCACACGGTTACGAGCCGGCTTTCGTTGAAGGAATAGATAACCAGTAGCACGATGGGCAGATACAGGAACGAAAAGCCTGCCACGAGCGAGGTGATGTTGAACCAGGTCGGACCGCGCGTCATCCTTCTTTCTCCGACATTTTCTGCTGCTGGTTCTGGAAGAGCACGATCGGGACCACCAGGATCATCAGAAGGATCACGGCGACTGCCGACGACACCGGCCAGTCGCGGTTGTTGAAAAACTCGACCCAGAGCGTCTTGCCGATCATCAGCGTATTGGACCCGCCGAGCAGATCCGGAATAACGAACTCACCGACGGCCGGAATAAACACCAGGAAACATCCCGCGATGACACCGGGCAGCGACAAGGGCACGGTGATTTTCCAGAAGGCCTTCCAAGGCGGACAGCCCAGATCCTCAGCCGCTTCCAGCAGGCTGCCGTCAAGCCGTTCCAGGCTGGCATAAAGTGGCAGCACCAGGAACGGCAGGTAGGAATAGACGATACCGATAAAGACCGCGATGTTGGTGTTCATGATCACCAGCGGTTCGTCGATGATGCCGAGCGCCAGCAGAAGCTGGTTGAGCAGGCCTTCATTTTTCAGGATGCCGATCCAGGCGTAGACGCGGATCAGAAAGCTGGTCCAGAAAGGCAGGATCACCAGCATCAACAACGTCGGACGCAAGGACTGTGGACTGCGCGCCATGCCGTAGGCGATCGGATAGCCGATGATGAGAGTCAGCAGCGTTGAAATGCCTGCGATGATCACCGACGACAGATAGGATTTCCAGTAAAGATCGTCTTCCGTCAGCCAGATGTAGTTTTCGAAGGAGAACTCCGAAACGCTTTCCCAGATGCCTTTCCAGCCTTCCGCCAGGTCGAAGGTCGGAACATAGGGGGGAATGGCGACAGCCACCTGAGACAGGGAAATCTTGAAGACGATCAGAAACGGCGCCAGGAAAAAGATCAGCAACCAGACATAGGGCACCGCGATCAGCAGCCAGCCGCCGAGTGACCGTTTGGGTTGGGCGGGAACGTGCAGCTCTGACATCGCTTCCTCCTACCCTTTGAGAATGACGCCGGCATCCCGGTCGAAGGACATGACGACCTCGTCATCCCAGGTGATCGGGTTCTCGACCATGCGGGAGACATTGGCAAAGGTGGCTCGCAGCGTGTCGCTGTCGTCACCCCCGACCTTCGAGTGGATGATGGACATGTCGCCAAGATAAGCGATATCCCAAACCACGCCGTCGATCCGGTTGGGCACACCCTTTTCACGGCGCCCCTGGGCAATACGAACCTTTTCCGGGCGAATGGCGTACCAGACCCGATCGCCGATCGCGGCATCGGTCACCTGGTCGCTTTCGATTGAGAAATCGTCCGCCACCGAGCGCAGCTTCGTTCCCGCCTCCGATTTCTCGATGACGTTGGCTTCGATCAGATTGATATCGCCGATGAAGTCGGCCACGAACTTGGAATTGGGGGTTTCGTAGATTTCGGCCGGTGTGGCGACCTGAACCAGCTCGCCCTTGTCCATGACGGCGATGCGGTCCGCCACAGTCATGGCCTCTTCCTGGTCGTGGGTGACGATCAGGAAGGTCATTTTCAGTTCTTCCTGAATGTTCATCAGCTCGAACTGGGTTTCTTCGCGAAGCTTGCGGTCAAGCGCGCCGAGCGGCTCGTCCAGCAGCAGTACCTTGGGGCGCTTGGCAAGCGAGCGGGCGAGCGCGACACGCTGGCGCTGGCCACCCGAGAGCTGGTGCGGCCTGCGTTTGGCGAATTGTTCCAGCTTGGTCAGCCGCAGCATTTCGGCAACGCGTGCATCGACCTCAGATGCCGGCAACTTGTCCTGCTTCAGACCGAAGGCGATGTTCTTTTCAACACTCATGTGCGGAAACAGCGCGTAGGACTGGAACATCATGTTGGACGGGCGTTTGAAAGGCGGGATACCGGCCAGGTCCTGACCATCAAGAAAGATCTGCCCCGATGTCGGCGTCTCGAAACCGGCCAGCATGCGCATCAGCGTGGTCTTGCCACAGCCCGAGCCACCAAGCAGCGCGAAAAACTCTCGCTCATAGATTTTCAGAGACAGGTTGTTGACCGCGGTAAAGTCACCGAACTTCTTGGTGACATTCCGGAATTCGATAAACGGTGCTTTTTCCGGGTCATCCCATGGGCTGTAGGCCCGACGCACCGGTCCAATCGATTTCTTCGCCAAAGCAATCCCCACCCCTAAGAGACCTTCACAAGACCAAAGCGCCGGACCCTTGGGAAGGGCCCGGCGTTTGCATTCGCTTACTGTCCGCTCTTGACCGAGGTCCAGGTACGGGTCACGACCCGGTTCACCTTCGGGGGATAGGGGGTCACGGTGTAGAGGTTCTTCACCGCTTCCTCGGGCGGGTAGATCGCCGGATCGCCGATCACGTCCTCGTTGAGGAATTCCTGCGATGCCTTGTTGCCGTTGGCGTAGTAGACCACGTTGGAGGCCTTCGCCATGACTTCAGGACGCATGATGTAGTTGAGGAACTCGTGCGCTTCTTCCTTGTGCGGAGCATCGGCCGGGATCGCCATCTGGTCGAACCACATCAGCGCGCCTTCTTTCGGGATCGAATATTCGACGGTCACGCCGTTGCCGGCTTCGGAAGCGCGGTCGCGGGCCTGCAGAACATCGCCGGACCAGCCGACTGCCAGGCAGATATCGCCATTGGCGAGTGCGTTGATGTATTCGGAAGAGTGGAACTTCTGGATATACGGGCGAACCGACATCAGCAGCTCGCCTGCCTTTTCGATTTCCGCCGGATCCTTGCTGTCCGGATCAAGACCCAGATAGTTGAGCGCGGCCGGGATGAGCTCGGTCGGAGCGTCCAGAATGAACACGCCGCAATCCTTCAGCTTCTCGATGTTCTCCTTCTTGAACAGGAGATCCCAGCTGTCTACCGGCGGGTTGTCGCCGAGGGCCGCTTTCACCTTGTCGACATTGTAGCCGAAACCGGTGGTGCCCCACATGTAGTTGATGGAGTGCTTGTTGCCCGGATCGTATTTGTCGACACGTGCCTCGATGTCCTTCCACATGTTGGAAAGGTTCGGCAGCTTGGACTTGTCCAGTTCGGAGAAGACGCCAGCCTGGATCTGGCGGGCCAGGAAGGTTCCGGTCGGGACGACGACGTCGTAGCCCGTGCCGCCTGCCAGCAACTTGGTTTCCAGCACTTCGTTGCTATCGAACACGTCGTAGACAACCTTGATGCCGGTTTCCTTGGTGAAGTCTTCCAGAATGGTCTCGTCGATATAGTCCGACCAGTTGTAGACATTCACGACCTTGTCCTGGGCGAATGCCGCACCGCTCATCAGGCTGAGAACGGCGACCCCGGTCAACATGGATTTCAACGTCATTTGAGAACTCCCCTCAGAGTTTTGTCTGTGGCCTTTTGATGGCCTAGTGCCTGAATGCAAATGGACATTTGCGCTGTTTGCGTCTTGTCTGTCCCGCAGATTGGCTATGGTGCCGGTTTTTGTCCAGCGTCGATTTTGGGCAACAGCCGATCACAAATAAGTCTGTCGCTCAAGCGACGAAATCTCCCGCCCAAATTCGTTCAGTTCCTCCCGTTTGATCTCGGTAAGTACCTTGTGCATTTCCTTGCCGACCGCCTGTTTCATCAGCTTCGAGGCTTCAAAAGCATCAATGGCTTCGTCCATCCAGGGCGTCAGGCGTTTCTTGCGCTTCTCGTAGGCATTGCCGGTCACGGGCGCAGGCGGATCCTTCTTCAGCCTGAGGCCTTCCATCATACCGGCAAGGATGCCGGTCAGCACAAGATAGGGGTTGGCGTCGGCGCCGGCGATCCGGTGTTCCACGCGCGCCGCGTCCGGTGTCGAGGCCGGAACGCGCAAGGCCACGGATCGGTTGTCGTAGCCCCAGCAAATCGAGGCAGGAGCATAGGAACCGGGCTGCATTCGGCGGAAGCCGTTGAAGGTCGAGATGAACAGCAACAGGGCTTCCGGCATGGTTTTCAAAAGGCCGTTGATGGCATGGCCCAGCCTGTCGGCGCCGGTTTCCGGATTCGCGAACAAGTTGCCTTTCTCGTCTTCCATGGACACATGAACATGCATGCCGTTACCGGGCCACTCGACGTAGGGTTTGGCCATGAAGGAAGCCTTGAGTTCGTGCTTGCGGGCAACCCCGGCCACGAGGCGGCGCAGCATGACGACGTCGTCAGCGGCAAGCAACGGATTGCGGCGATGATGCAAATTGAGTTCGAACTGGCCGGGCGCGGCTTCAGACACCGCCGCGTCGGCCGGAATCCCCTGGACCTCGCAGGCCCGGCGCAGATCGTCGACGACAGGCAGCAGGGCTTCCAGATCCGACAGGGCATACATGTTTTGCCGGGCCGGGCCGAGATGGGTGGAAAACAGCGGCTTCGGCTGCTCGGTCCAGTCGCCGTCGCTTTCCTCGAACAGATAGAATTCGAGCTCGAAGGCGCAGGTGGCGGTCACACCGAATTCGTCCTTCAGGCGGGCGACCATGTTTTCCAGAACGTGACGCGGATCCGCCAGGAAGGGCTCTCCGTCCCGGTCATACATGGACAGCAGCACCTGAGCGGTCTTGCGGTCTGTCCAGGGAACGAGCTTCAGCGTTTCGGGGATCGGCCAGCAGACGCCGTCCTTGTCACCTGTTTCCAGGTGCATACCGGTCGCTTCGACCTCGCGGCCCCAGACATCCAGCCCGTAAAGCGAATAGGGAAAGGCCACACCGCCCTCGAAAACTTTTTCGAGAGCCTTGCCCGGCAGCCACTTGCCGCGCAGC
The DNA here is from genome assembly GCF_054658235.1 of Roseibium sp. LAB1. Taxonomy (NCBI): domain Bacteria; kingdom Pseudomonadati; phylum Pseudomonadota; class Alphaproteobacteria; order Hyphomicrobiales; family Stappiaceae; genus Roseibium; species Roseibium sp. LAB1. The sequence goes on from NZ_BAAGIB010000002.1 coordinate 1,230,042, forward strand.
ACGCCGTTGGTATCCGGCAGAATGACCTCGAGCGTATCAAGATCGGGATGGGCGGCCATGAAGGCCTCGAAATCCGTCTTCCACCCGGGCAGCGCCGGATGCTCGAGGATCTGGTGGGGAAGCTCGTTCATTTAGAGTTTTTACGCCCCTGCGTCTTGCTGGACTGAGCCGTCCGCACTCATGCGGCAGGCGGCAGCTTTTGTTTGCGTCCTTTCCAAAAATGTGATCACTTTCGGAAAACCCTGTCAAGCGGCATCGCATAAATTGACCGTTTGACTTTTTCGGGAGGATGTCTTTGGCCCTTCGGCGATCCGCCTTGCAATCCGGCCCCGCGAAGGAGGCCAGCGGCCCTTCGACGTCGCGCGGCGCGACCCGTGGACAGGTCGACAGTGCCGTCCGGTCCGGGTTGTTGACCGGGCGGTTCATTCCCGGAAAAGCCGTGACGATCCGGGGCCTTGCGGCAGAATTGGGCGTCAGCCCGATGCCGGTGCGCGAAGTGCTGCAACGGCTGGCGGCGGAGAACGCCCTCGAGGTCAAGCCCAACGGACGGGTGCAGATCCCGGACATGACCCCTGCCCGCTTCGACGAAGTGTTGAAAGCCAGGCTCCTTCTGGAACCGGAACTGGCGGAATTGGCTCTGCCCCACCTCACGCCGCAGGATGCGAAGGACCTTCAGTCGATCGACGACAACATCGACGAGCGCCTGACCAGCGGCGACGCCGAGGCCTATATGCGGCTCAATCACGCTTTTCATTTTCGCATCTACAGGGCTTCCGGATCCAAGGTTCTGCTGCCGCTGATCGACAGTTTGTGGCTGCAGTTCGCGCCGTTCATGCGCACTGTCTACGGCCGGGTCGGCACCGCCAGCCTGGAAGACCGGCACAAGGAAGCTATCCGCGCGATTGAAGAGCAGGATGGGCCGGCCCTGCGGGCTGCCATTGCGGCCGATATTGCCGACGGAATGGGCCTCCTGGGCAAGGAAATCCTGTCGGATGCATCAGGCGGTTGATCCTTTTCTCAAGCCGTGCCATTTTGTGATCACAAAATGATTTCTTCGACCCGGGACAGGCTCTCGCAGACAGGCTCTTGATAACACCCCTGTTTGCCGTCCAAATGGCGTTCCCTGCCCCGGCCAAAGTGCCAAACCATTGGAGCTTCTTGTGACTGCTGAAACGCCTGCCAGCGAAAGCGAAAATCCGGTCGACAGCCTGCGCGGCGTTCCGGATGTCGATGCTGCCCGCGAATGGCTCAATGCGCGCAACATCCAGGACATCGAATGTATCGTTCCGGACCTTGCCGGTGTTGCCCGCGGCAAGATGATGCCGACGGGAAAGTTCTTCTCCGGCCCGGTCATGACGATGCCTGCCTCGATCTTCGCGCAGACGATCTCGGGCGACTATCCGGACGATGACGACTGGTTTCAGCACAACCCGATTGACGGCGACCTTTATTTCAAGCCCGACTACAGCACGCTGACCACTGTGCCGTGGGAAAGCGACCCAACGGCGCAGCTTATCCACGACGCGGTCACTCGCCAGGGGGCTCCGGTTGAAACCGCCCCCCGCAACGTTCTGAAGCGCGTTCTCAAACTCTACGAGGACAAGGGCTGGGAACCGGTCGTGGCACCGGAAATCGAATTTTACCTTGTGCGTCCGAACACCGATCCCGACTATCCGCTGGAACCGCCGCGCGGGCGCTCCGGCCGGCCGGAAGTCGGCCGCCAGTCCTATTCGATTTCCGCGTTGAATGAATTCGATGACCTGATCGACGACATCTACGACCTGTCGGAACAGCAGGGCCTCGAGATCGACACGATGATCCACGAGGAAGGCGCGGCGCAGATGGAAATCAACCTGCGTCATGGCCAGCCGCTGGCCCTGGCCGACCAGGTTTTTCTGTTCAAGCGTACCATCCGCGAAGCCGCGCTGCGCCACGAGATGTACGCCACCTTCATGTCGAAACCGATGTCGAACCAGCCGGGTTCGGCCATGCATATCCACCAGTCGGTGATCGACAAGGAAACAGGACTCAACATCTTTGCCGACGCGAACGGCGAGGAAACCCAGGCGTTCCTATCCTTCATTGCCGGTCACCAGCGGTACCTGCCGCGGGTCACCTGCATCATGGCGCCCTTCGTCAATTCCTACCGCCGGTTCTCAAAGACCTCGACCGCGCCGGTGAATGTCTATTGGGGATATGACAACCGCACGGTAGGCCTGCGCGTACCCTATTCCAACGCCCAGGCACGGCGCCTGGAAAACCGGGTTCCGGGGTCCGACGTCAATCCGTATCTCGCCATCGCCGCAAGTCTTGCCTGCGGTTATCTGGGCATGGTCAACGGACTGAAGCCGGATTCCCCGAAATCCGACGATTGTTCGGAACGGTCGAAATCCCTGCCGCGCGGCCTGCCGGAGGCGCTGGCCAAGTTCGAAAAATCCGACGAGATGATCGAGGTATTCGGCGAACAGTTCGTCGCCACCTACCGGGCGATCAAATACGAGGAATTTGAAACCTTCATGTCCGTGATCAGCCCCTGGGAGCGGGAATACCTGCTGCTCAACGTCTGATCCCGTCTGTCACTATCCGGAGCGTTCGCCAATGACGGCCCATTCCAACATCTATCCGACCAAGGCTCTTCAGGAACTCGATGCCGCTCACCACTGGCATCCTTTTTCCGACATGAAGTCGCTGAACCAGGAAGGCAGCCGGGTGATCACCCATGCCGACGGCATCTGGCTGACGGATTCGGAGGGCAACCGGATTCTGGACGGCATGGCCGGTCTGTGGTGCGTTCAGGTGGGTCATGGCCGCAAGGAAATTGCGGACGCCGTCTACAAGCAGATGAACGAATTGTCCTATTACAACACGTTCTTCAAGACGACCCATCCGCCTGCGATCGCCCTGTCGGAGAAGCTGGCGAAACTGGCTCCCGATCACATCAACAGGGTGTTCTATTGCTCGTCCGGATCCGAGGCCAACGACACTGTGTTCCGCATGGTTCGCACCTATTGGGACAAGATGGGCAAACCGGACAAGAAGGTGATCATCGGCCGCTGGAACGGCTATCACGGCTCCACGCTTGCCGGCACCAGCCTGGGCGGCATGAAGGGCATGCACCAGCAGGGCGATCTTCCGGTTCCCGGTGTCCATCACATCGACCAGCCCTACTGGTTCGGTGAAGGCCATGAGATGAGCCCGGAAGAGTTCGGTGTCTTTGCAGCCCGCAAGCTGGAAGAAGCCATCGACGAGATCGGTGAGGACAAGGTCGCGGCCTTCATCGCCGAACCTATCCAGGGCGCGGGCGGCGTCATCATTCCGCCGGAGACCTATTGGCCGGAAATCCGCCGCATCCTCGACGAGCGCGACATCCTGTTCGTTTCCGACGAAGTGATCTGCGGTTTCGGCCGTCTCGGAGAGTGGTTCGGTTCGACCCATTACGGCATGAAGCCGGACCTGATGCCGATCGCCAAGGGCCTGACGTCCGGCTACCTGCCGATGGGCGGTGTCATGGTGTCCGACCGCGTGGCCGAAGGCCTGATGCTGTCGGGCGAGGAGTTCTATCACGGCTACACCTATTCAGGTCATCCAGCCTGTGCCGCGGCTGCCCTCGCCAATCTGGACATCATCGAGCGCGAAGGCCTGGTCGAGCGCGTCAAGACCGATATCGGTCCCTATCTCAAGGAGCGCTGGCTGAAGCTGGGCGACCATCCGTTGATCGGCGAAGCGCGCATGAGCGGCCTTGTCGGCGCACTGGAACTGGTGCCGGACAAGAAAAATCCGCACCGGCCCTTCAAGGATGTCGGTACCGCCGGCACCATCTGCCGTGACATTTCCTTCGGCAACGGAATGGTCATGCGCGCTGTGCGCGACAGCCTGATCATCTCGCCGCCGCTGGTCCTGACCCATGAAGAAGCCGACATTCTGGTGAAGACCGCCGAGAAGACGCTCGACGAAACCTATCAGTTGCTGAAACGCGACGGTTGGCTGGGATAAGCGCGCCCCAACGCCAGCAACCAAAGACAAAGCCCGGCTGCGAAATTGCGGCCGGGCCTTTTTCATTCAGTTCAGGCCTGCAATGGCGTTCAACCGCCTCATGACCTCGTTGTCCAGCTTGAGGCTGGCGGCAGAAATATTCTCACGCAGATGCGTTCGCCGAGAAGTGCCGGGGATGAGCAGGATGTTCGGGCTGCCATGCAGCAACCAGCTGAGAGCAACCTTTTGCGGGGAATGCCCGAGATCTTCAGCAATCGCGTTCAATTCCCCAACCTGCAGCGGCGTGAAGCCCCCAAGCGGAAAATAAGGCACATAAGCGATGCCGTCGTCAGCCAGGCTGTCGATCATCCTGTCGTCCTGGCGCTGGACAAGATTGTAATGGTTCTGCACGCAAACCACAGGCGCGATGTCGCGGGCAGCCTGCAGTTGTGCCTCGGTGACCGTGCTGACGCCGATATGGAGCAACAGGCCCTCTTCCTGCATCCGTCGCATGACCTCCATTGGCTCTGCCATATCGTCATCCGGACCACTCATGCGCAGGTTGACGACTGCCAGATGCTCAAGGTTCAGGCGCTCAAGGTTGTCCTCGACCGACTTGCGAAGGAAGTCCGGGTTCCGGTCGAGGATCCAGCCGCCTTCGTCGTTGCGCCATGCACCTATTTTGGTCACCAGAACGAGATTGGCCGGATAGGGATGAATTGCCTCGCGTATCAGCTCGTTGGTGACATGGGGGCCGTAAAAATCGCTGGTGTCGATGTGATCGATGCCAAGTTCCAGAGCCTCCGTCAGGACTGCGCGTGCCTCGGCTACGTCTTTTGGAGGACCGAACACATGCGGTCCGGCAAGCTGCATGGCACCGTACCCCATCCGGTTGACGGACAGGCTCGTGCCGGGAAACGTGAACCGGCCAGCAGCGGCCGAGGGAAGTTGATCAGTCATGAGAAGTCTCCTTGTTCATCAAACATGACTGTTCGCCCTAAGATTGATAACCTGTCATGGTGCGAATACCTTGTTCGACATGACGAACAATAATCCCTTCCCCTCGCTCGACGAGATCTCCATCTTCCTGGCAGTCGCAAGAGGCCAGGGTTTCCGAACAGCATCCCGTTGGCTGGGCCTTGCACCTTCCACCGTCAGCGAGACGATCACGCGGCTGGAACGGCGGCTCGGTGTGCCACTGTTCGTTCGCACCACCCGAAGTGTCCGGTTTACGGAAGCAGGCAAGGCGCTTGCCGACCGCCTCGAACCGGTGATGGCGGAAGCCCGAGCTGCCCTCAGCGATGCCGCCAGTTCGCAAAGTACGGTTCGCGGCCGACTGAAGTTGAACGTGCCTGGTGCGGTAATGACCGACATCCTGCCACCTCTCCTTGATGGCTTTCTGGCCACTCATCCGGAAGTGCAGATAGAGGTAATGGTCGATGACAGGTTTCTGGATATCAATGCCGCCGGATGCGATGCGGGTATCCGATACGGTGAGCATCTTGCACAGGACATGATCGCCGTTCCGATCGGCCCCAAACGCCAATGGGCGGCGTTAGCTGCCGCGCCTGCCTATCTGGAGCGGAAGGGCGTGCCTGAGCATCCGCGCGACCTGCTGAAGCATGATTGTATCAGGCACCGCTTTTCCAGCGGAGCGTTGACCGATTGGGAGTTCGAAAAAGAAAATGAAACACTGATCGTGGATCCGGCGGCAAGGCTCATCATCTCGACCTCGAGCGCAGCCGCCGCGATCGGGCTGGCACAGGCCGGGCATGGTTTCGTACATACTTTCCGGAACTGGCTGGAGCCGCATTTCGAATCCGGAACCCTGATGCCGGTACTGACTGACTGGTGGGTCGAGTTCGACGGTCCGCGCCTCTATTTCTCAAGCCGTTTCATGCCAAGCCCGCTGCGTGCCTTTATCGACTACGTCGGAAAACAGCGTGCTTCCCGCCCCGATTAGCAAGAGCTGGCCCCTGGTGGATGCAACCGACGCGGGGTACATGCGTCATCATGGCGCCGGCCGGAATCTGCATTCTTGACTTTCAGCTCTTGCCATTCTCCCTCGCAGGAGCTTGAGTTGAAACATCTCAAGCACGGCGCATTTCAGGAAAAACCTTTATGCTCAGACGGTTCTTCACGCTGGGAAAACGGGATTTCTCGTCCCTTTCCGAACAGGAAATCCTGGCGCTCGCGATTTCCTCCGAAGAAGACGACGCCCGCATCTACAAGGCTTACGCCGATGGGCTGCGCGATCAGTTTCCGCAATCGGCCAAGGTCTTCGACGACATGGCGGAAGAGGAAAACGAGCACAGGCGGCGGCTGATCGAACAGCACCGTGCCCGGTTTGGCGAAACGATTCCGCTCATTCGCCGGGAGCATGTGCGCGGCTATTATGATCGCAAGCCCGACTGGCTCGTGCGCCCACTCGGACTGGAAAAGGTCCGCGCCATGGCGGAGGATATGGAGGCGCAGGCCTACCGCTTCTATATCGAAGCCGCCAAGCGCACATCCGATGCGGGAACCCGCGAGCTTCTGGGCGATCTGGCCCTTGCGGAAAAAGGGCACGAAAGCCTGGCCCAGCGTCTGGGTGCCAAACACACGCCGGACGACGTGCAGGAAGAAGAACGCCAGACCGAACGCCGGCAATTCATCCTGACCTATGTCCAGCCCGGACTCGCCGGGCTGATGGACGGGTCGGTGTCGACGCTTGCCCCGATCTTTGCTGCCGCCTTTGCAACGCAGGATACCTGGCAGACCTTTCTTGTCGGGCTGTCGGCCTCCGTCGGCGCAGGTATTTCCATGGGCTTTACGGAAGCCGCCCATGACGATGGCGTGTTGTCCGGTCGCGGCTCGCCGCTGAAGCGCGGCCTTGCCTCCGGCATCATGACCGCGCTCGGCGGCCTCGGTCACGCCCTGCCCTATCTCATTCCCGAATTCTGGACGGCGACAAGCGTCGCAGCCGTCGTCGTTTTCATCGAATTGTGGGCGATTGCCTGGATCCAGAACCGTTACATGGAAACACCGTTTCTGCGGGCGGCGTTTCAGGTGGTCCTCGGCGGCTCCCTGGTCTTTGCCGCGGGCGTGCTCATCGGCAACGCCTAGCCGAGGACCAAGGACGGGTGGCAGCTTGTTGTACGAACGAGCGTCACCCCGCTTCCGCATGCCGGCAGCAGATACGGCAGGAAATTTTCTCCTTTTTTTGGTCCGACTGTCGGTTAAGCTCGCGCCTGAACGTTCCTGGGGTATCGATCCAAGGAACCGGAGGGACTTGAATGCTGTTTTCCGTTTTGATTTATGCCAGCGAAGATTTCATCGATGCTCTGCCACCCGAAGAACTTGCCGCCGTCTATCAGAAGCACGGCGCGTTTCACGAACATACCAAGACGAACAAGTCCTTTGCCGTTGCGACCAAGCTGATGTCGACCGGTACGTCGGTCACAATCAACAAGGATCGCGACGACTTTGTTGTCACGGATGGTCCCTTTGCCGAGACGAAGGAGCAGTTCATGGGATTTTACCTGATCGACTGCCCGACGCTGGAGGAAGCCATAGAGGCGGTGAAGATCCTGCCGCTCGATCATGGCCGTATTGAAATCCGCCCGGTGGAGTTCTTCGAGGGAGCCGATTTCAAGAATGCCGAGCGCCTGGTTATCAACGCATCTTAGGGCTGCCCGCCCGCGGGTTCTGGCGGCCCTCAACCGTTTCTTCGGCGACATAGACCTCGCCGAGGATTCGTTCCAGGAGGCGTCGTTGAAGGCGCTGACGGCCTGGTCACCAGACCAGTTGCCCGCCGATCCGGTTGCCTGGCTGATCGTGGCCGGACGCAATGCGGGCATCGATGTCCTGCGCAAGCGGAAAAAGGAGACGCTCACCGCTCCCGAAGATCTCGATCCTGCTCTCCAAGGGCCACATCCGGAAGAAGATCTGACGCAGTCACTGGATCACGCCGTCTACCGGGACGATGTCCTGCGCCTCCTGTTTACCTGCTGTCATCCGATGCTGCGCCGGGACCAGCAGATTGCCCTCTCACTGAAAATCGTCACCGGTCTCACGGTCGAGGAAATCGCACGTGCGTTCCTGGTCCAGCCAAAGACCATGGAACAGCGTATCACACGTGCCAAAAAACGGCTGCAGGCGGCAAACCTCGTTTATGAGGAACCCGACCGGGTAGCCCGTGCCGAGCGGCTGTCCACTGTCGCCAATGCCATCTACCTGATCTTCAACGAAGGTTATTCCGCATCTCAGGGAGAGGAGCTGATCCGCGAGTCCCTGTGCGAGGAAGCCATCCGCCTTGCCCGCCTGATCGTGCGGCTCTTTCCCGAAGAGCCGGAACTGCGCGGATTGCTGGCCCTGTGCCTGATTCAGCATTCCCGCCGCAAGGCCCGGCTCAGCAGGAGCGGCAGCGCGGTTACGCTGGAGGATCAGGACCGGTTGCTCTGGGACCGGAAACTGATCGCGGAAGGAAACATTCTTCTGGAAGCCGCCTTACGCAAGGCACGGCCAGGACCGCTTCAGATCGAGGCCGCCATCGCATCGACCCACACTCAGGCGGAAACCTACGCACAGACAAACTGGGCGGAGATCGACCGCCTCTACCGGGCACTGGAACATATTCGCCCCTCGCCTGTCGTCGCGCTCAACCGCGCCGTGGTTCAGGCAAAGTTGAAAGGACCAGAGGAGGCCTTGTGCAAGCTGGAGGCCTTGTCAGGCTCGCTGGAGCGTTACCCGAATTTTCATGTTGTCCGCGCCACGCTCCTGGAAGAACTGGGCCGGGAGGAGGAAGCGCAGGCGGCTTACCGCAAGGCACTGGACTTTGCCGCAACCGATGTCGACCGCGACCACATCCTCCGAAAGATGAGCGTTTCTCCCGGCATTTGACCGCGCTACCGGCCCCACCGCTTCAAATACAGTTCGATCTTTCAATTAATTTCAATCGCCCTGTCGGATCTGTCTGCCCTCCACCGTCCTCTGTTCACCTGGCTGTTCCAGGTGACCTTTTTCAACAATGAGGATGAAAGACATGAGCATTCCGTCGCAAACCCATGGCGCATTCAGCTGGATGGAACTTCACTGCGCAGATGGAGCCAAGGCGCAGGCCTTCTATTCCGATTTGCTCGGCTGGGGTTCGAAAACCGTGGATGTGGGCGTTGGCCCCTATACCATGATCATGAACAACGAAGAGATGATTGGCGGCTTTCCGTCCATGGAAACTGACAGCCCCCGCTGGCTGCCCTACGTCACTGTCGACAATGTCGATACGCGTGTCGAAAAAGCCCGTGCGCTTGGCGCTACGGTAACTATGGAACCGATGAGCATTCCGAATGTCGGTCGCATTGCAACGATCGTCGATCCGCTGGGAGGCGTTATCGCGATGATTACATACGAAGAACCGGCAGACGCGTAAGTGCGGCTGGCCCTTTGCAACTGAAACTCGGCACCTGGAACCTGTCGCCCGGCCTTGCGCCGGGAGGCGGCCCGGCCAGCCGTTCGAAACAAGCTTTCGCAAGAGATCCATCCATGCAAACGATGTCTGTGCTGCCGGTGACGGCGATCTTTGTTGCCCTGTTTGCGGTATTGCAGGTGCCTATGACGGTGGCAGTTGGTCTCCGCCGGGCCAGAACCGGCATTCAGTTTCTGCACGGCGACGACGCAACCCTGCTGCAACGCATGAGGGCGCACGCCAACTTTACGGAAACCGTCCCGATGACCCTGCTGGCCATGGGAGCCGCCGAGATTGCCGGAGCACCGGATGCAATGCTCTGGAGCGTTGGTGGCGCCCTTCTGTTCGGCCGGGTTCTCCATTATGGCACGCTGGTCACGTCCGGTTTCGGCCTCGGCAGGGCCATAGGCATGCTCCTGACCTTGGCCCCGCTGGTAATCTTCCCAGCTTATGTACTGGCTCAGTTTTTCCGCTAAAGACCGGCTGCCTGTGTCGGTGGCCCGGTCAGAAACGGTACCAGAGGAAAAGGCCACCATGCCCACTGAGCGCTTCGCCCCGATCCTCGACGATCGGGCTGTCGGCCATGCTGCCGAGAAGCACTGACCCACCGACCAGTCCGCCGACGCCCCAGTTCTCGGTAACCGCGAACCTCGATGACACATCGACGCTCACGTCCCGGAACCCGGCGTCGGCCTTGTATTGCCTGAGACCGCTCGCTGACGCCCCTTTTGCGGTCACGGAGTAATAGGCATCGGCATAGGCTCCATCGGCAAAGGTCGTGGAGACGTCGAGGCCCAGGGCCAGACGTTGCGTGGCATTGATCTCGTAGCCCAGGCTGAAAGTTGCCGTGGTGCCGCTGTCGCCAATAACATCATGGGCGATTTCAATGCTGGCACCAAGCGAATCGCGATCGAGAAGCAAACCCGCATAGCCACCGCCAACCGTGGCGCCGACCCACAACTCCTCGTCGACGTCGGGAAGCTTGTCGACAACCTTGTCGGAAACGTCCTTGCGGCCTGTGCCGTAGCCGATCAGGGGACCGGCATAGAAACTTTCGAAAGGCAGCACGTTTGCTGTTGCCGTCAATCCGTTGAACTTGACGAAATAAGGCCCCTTCTGCACGGACGCGATGATGCCGGGGACAAAACCGTAGTCCTTCGATCCCAGATATTCCGGGCCAAAGAAGGGACCGGCACCGACCAGCACACTCCAGTCCTTCTGCTCGTCCCCCATCGCAGGACCTGCGACAAGGGCAAGGCTTGCAATGAGACCAGCCCGCACATAACACTTAGACGACATAAGACAACCCTTCTGCATTGCGACCCCAGCAATGTTGTCACTGTCTATATGTCGGATTTCACAACGTCAACGAAAATGTTGACACTGTCTACTTTGAGGGAGGCCGGCCTGAGCGATCCGAAATATCATCACGGCAATCTGAAGGAAGCCCTGATCCAGGCTGGACTGGACATCCTGCGCGAAGACGGGCTGGAAGCCCTGTCACTTCGGGCCTGTGCGGCTCGTGCCGGCGTTTCTCATGGGGCGCCGAAGAACCACTTCGCCAATCTCGCCATCCTCCAGGCTGCCATCGCAACGGAAGGCTTCCGGCAATTTGCCGGGACGATGCGCAGGCACATGGCGGACGCGGCGAAAGATGCACGCGCGCAGATACTTGCAAGCGCCCATGGCTACATCGCTTTCGTGGAAGAAAACCCGCATTTGTTCCGGCTGATGTTCTCCATGGAACGCCAGATCGACATCTATCCGGACTTGCAGCCTGCGAGCCGTGAATCCTATGCGGTTCTGAGGGAAGTCTCCGAGGGGCTTTCACCCGACAATTGTGAAAATCCGGTACATCGGACGTCCGTTGAAACCATGCTGTGGGCGTTCATTCACGGCTATGCCAACCTGAAGGCCAATCGGCAGTTCTATACGGCCAATGCCGAAACGGGACGCGACCCGGCGCTGGAAGAGATCTTCCCGCAATTGCTCTACCTCACTCCGACCACAGAAGACTGAAGCATGTCACGAAGCGGGCAGCTTAGGCCGCTCCGCCAAACTCCACGCGGTTGCGGCCACGTTCCTTTGCCAGGTAGCAAAGCCTGTCGGCTTCGGCCAGAAGGGTGTCGAGACAGGCTGCGTTGTCGGTTTCGACCGCGACAACGCCGAGACTTGCCGTGACCCGAACCACCTTGCCGTCTCCCGCAGCGACTGGCTGGCAGCCGACGCTCTGCCGAATTCTTTCCGCTTCTGCCACGGCATCCGCGAGGTGACAGTCCGGGATCATCACCGCAAATTCTTCGCCGCCCATGCGGCCAAGAAGACTGCCCGGCCGCAGAGTGCTTTCCACCCTCCGGACAAAACTGACCAGAACGGTATCGCCGGCCGCATGTCCAAACGTGTCGTTGACCGACTTGAAATGATCGAGATCGACCATCAGCAGGGCAAAGCCGCTTGTTCCGCAGGCAAGCCTGCGGCCAAGTTCATCCCGGAAGGTGTTTCTGTTGAGAACATCGGTAAGCTGATCGTGCATGGCGAGGTATTGCAGACGGTCCAGCAGCCCGTTCCGGCTTTGTGTGATGCAAGACAGCATGATGGGGGCCAGCGCGACAAGGGAAATACCAAGCCGGATGGAGATGAGTGTCATCACGTCGAGCTGCTGAGATGAGCCGTCACCCAGACCGTTTGAAAGAATAACAAGCCCCCAGACGCCAATGAAAAGCGTCAATATCGCGGTCGGAAACACTGAAAAAACGAGACCGCACCACAAAAGCGCCGGCACGGGAAAAGCGATGGCACCGGGACCGCCGACGACCGCCCCTGCAGCACAGGACATCAGAAGCAGGATCAGAGGTATCCGCTTTTCCTGCCTCAGGCGCGTGATCAGACCGGCAAGGTCCGTGTGCGTTCTCCCCAGCCTGGGGGCGGAGAGAATGACCGGCAGGAAAGAGATGTAATTCACCAGCTCGGTCGTCGACCAGAAGATCCAACCTGGAATAACGCCGCCTCCGAACAGAAGCGGATTTGCAATGCCTCCAACGACACCTGCCGCGCTGGCGGCAATCGCCGAGGCCAGTACAAGATGAAGTAGCGCAATCGGTTGCTGCAGCCGGGCGGAAGCGACAGGCAAGTGCCTGCAGACCTGATAGCCGGCCGCCACCCCGACAATGTTGGCAGCGTTGAGCAGAAACGACTTTTCAAACGTCGAGCCGGTCAACAGATCCGCAGCCATATACGCCAGGGCGGCGGCACACCAGCTCTGCCACCCGTCCGATTTCGGCACGCGGATCATCAGGCCGAGGAGGATCGCATTGGCGGGCCAGACTGCGGCCAGAAACCCGGTCGGCCGTGTCAGGATACCGAAGAGGCAGGCCAGAAACACTGCCATCCCGAGTAAGAACGGAACGCGCAGTTCAGGCCTCGCGAAGCGGTCCAGCACGCCGCCCTTGCCGTATAAGTTCTCGACCACAGCCATCTCCATCTGCGACCGCCCAAATTAAATTAATTCAGGCATTCGCCGTCGGACCTTCCGCAATTTCTCGAAGTGCACCCGTTGTTTCGGAAGGTTTCGAAGTCCGAATCCCTTGATCCATCTGGGGCATGGTGAGGCTGTTTATCCAAACAACTGACAGGAACACAAGCACAAAGTATGCATTAACTTCCTGCCTGCGGATGCACTGTATTAAATTCAGCCAAAACCCTGGACTTGAATTGTCGGTAGGCTCTGTCGCTTTACGCAAAAAGGCCGTTGCCAGGCCAACCGAATTGCAATGGCAGACTTCGCCCGGACGCGCCTCAGCGCAAGTTGAGGCAGGTGCTGTTCGTTACAGAACCGTGTGCCGCAATCCGCCGTTGACCTGAAGGATCTCGCCCGTCATGCCGCCGGACTGCTCGCTGAGCAGATAGGCCGCCGCACCGGCGACTTCCTCGGCAGTGACACCGCGGCGAAGGAACGACTGGCGTGACAGAACTTCATGAACCTTACGGAAATCGGGCAGAACGCGCGACGAGGTGGTGGGCACAGCGCCAGCGGAAACCCCGTTGACGCGGACATTTTCATGACCGAGTTCGGCTGCGAGCGCCCGCACGGAATGTTCGAGCGCAGCCTTGGCAACGCCAAGTACCTCGTAACCGGGAACCACCCGCTCTCCCCCCAGAAAGGTCAGCGCAACAACGGACCTGAGGTTGGGGTTGCGCCGCTGGACTTCGCGTACCAGGGCGATGAAGGCATAGCAGCTCGTGCTGATGGTCTTCAGAAAATTCTCTTCGCTCGTGCCCAACAGCCCGCTCTGGCCGGTGTCGCTGATATCGGTCTTGGCGAGGCAGAACACCATGCCTGTCAGATCGGTCAGGTCATCGATTGCGTCCATGGACTGGGGATAGTCCAGGAAACGGATGTCGTGATGCGGTGTCTTTGCGGCCAGCTTTTCGGGCCGGCGCGACGTCAGCACCGTTTCCCAGCCGCTCTGATGCATATGCTCGCCGATTGCCAGGCCGAGCGACCGTTTGGAGCTGACACCGACGACCAGCACCTTGTTGGTCTTTACGACTGGTTTCCTCAGATCGAAGAGCGTTTCCAGAGTGCGAGTGACGGCCATTGAGCGACATTCCTGCTGTGGACCGAAACCGGCCTGAGGTATTGGTTTTCGGGAATCGATAAGGCAATACCCCCGGCTCCTCGATTTGACGCCACATTGTCTCGTGCGCGACGACCGGTTCGCCGGCAAATTACTATGCCGCGAGACCATATGACGTATAATAAGACAGTCTCGTGACAACGCGACTCACAGCCTGTAACCGGATGTTTCAATCCACTGACGAAGTGCTTCCAGGTTGCGGGCCACTCCTCTGCGGGAAAAGCGGAACGAGGCTACGCTCAAACATTTTATTTGACGGCAAAGAATCAAGCGTGAGCAATCGATCGTTTCAGACACCTTTCTGCGGATCCGCAGCACCAGGCCAACTATGCCCGCCGCGCAAGGCGTGATCCGGAAGTGGACGGGAAAGGCCTCCAAAAACAAACAAGGATCCCGCCCGGCGAGATCCCTGTAAATGTTTCTTCAAAACAACGTGCCGGCCAGCGTACAACCGGCCGGGCCTGTCTGAATTATTCTGCTGCGACAGCAAGATCCCTGTGGGAGCGACGTGCCCAGGGACGCGTGCCTTCCGGGATTTCATCGACGGTGCCGACAGGTTGCAGATATTTGGTCACTTCGGGCCATTCCCCGGCCTTCAGGGCCTTCAGGACTTCCGGCTTGGAAATCTCGAACGTCGACACACCACAGCGGCGCGCCAGCGGCACCTGGTCGAGAATGTATTTTCCGATTGCGCGGATGTCGCCCTTGTACCCGATCTGCTCGCGCAGGATACGGGCCGCGGAAAAGCCGCGACCATCGGAAAAACTCGGGAAGTCGACGGCAACCAGCGCCAGCCGGTCGAGATAGTTTTCGATCAGCTCGACATCATCGCCTGCCTCGACGATGACGGCGGTCTTGCCGTCGCGAGCCAGATAGGCGTCCGGGTCGATGAGAAACACGGTCATCGGCACAAGCGCATCGCCTTCGACAGAGGTGCCGGCTTCGGTATCTGTGCGTGTCCAGGTTTCCTCGACGAAATCGCCGTCCTTGAAAATCGTTGCCATTCTTTGCGTCCTCAAAATCCTTTACCGGCAGCGGTCAGATACCACTACCGTCAACTTCCTTGCCATGGGTCGGCCAGTGAATGCCGCATTCCGTCTTGTCCTGGCCGCGCCAACGTCCGGCACGGGGGTCCTCACCGGGAGCAACCTTGCTGGTGCAGGGCAGGCAGCCGATGGAGGGGTAGCCCTGCGCGACCAGCGGATGCGGCGGCAGGTTGTGGGTCTTGGCGTAATCCAGAATTTCGGCTGCCGTCCAGTCCGCGAGCGGATTGACCTTCACCCTGCCTTCGTCGATCTCGAAGAACTCCAGGCTGGAGCGGCTTGCACTCTGGAACCGCTTGCGTCCGGAGATCCAGGCCTCGAACCCGTCCAAGGCCTGCGCCAGCGGCACCACCTTGCGAATATGGCAGCAGGCATCGGTGTCGCTCATCCAAAGCATGCCTGCCGGATCTTCCCTGGAAAGATCGTCCTTGTTCGGCTTCTGGGTCCGGACATCGGTCAGGCCGAGCTTTTCGATCAGTTCATCACGGTAGAGAAGCGTGGCCGGAAACAGCTTGACCGTGTCGACAAAGATCACCGGCGTCGACGGATCGATCTGGGCGACCATATGCAACAGCACGGCGGAGTCTGCTCCGAAGCTGGAGACCATGGCAATGCCACCGGCAAACTGGTGGCGGATGGCCCCCCTCAGAACGTCGTCCGCGGTTGCACCCTCGAACTGGGCATTGAGCGCAGCTACTTCCGCCTGCAAGCCCAGCTCCGGATCAGCACCTAGGCTGAATGTCTCATGCAGCGCCATAAAGGGCCTCCTTGAAGGGATCCTCCCCAACCCGGCGATAAGCCTCCAGGAAGGTCTCTTCTTTGCCGTTCCGCAGGCCGAGATAGGTATCGACCAGCTTCTCGATGGCATCGACCACTTCTTCAGACGAGAAGCCGCGGCCGACGATTTCACCAATGGACGCGTTTTCGTTGGCGGAACCGCCAAGCGTCACCTGATAGAATTCCTCGCCCTTCTTCTCCAGACCGAGAATGCCGATGTGGCCGACATGGTGGTGACCACAGGCGTTGATGCAGCCGGAGATCTTGATCTTCAGCTCACCGATTTCCGCCTGCCGGTCTGCAGCACCGAAGCGTTCGGAGATCCGTTGCGCAACCGGAATGGAGCGGGCGGTTGCCAGGGCGCAATAGTCCATGCCCGGGCAGGCGATGATGTCGGTGATCAGACCGGAATTGCCTTCCGCAATACGGGCCGCCACAAGCTGATCGAACAGCGCCGGCAAGTCGTCCAGTTTCACATGCGGCAGGATCACGTTCTGCTCGTGGCTGATGCGGATCTCGTCATGTCCGTATTTTTCGGCGAGGTCCGCGATCACATCCATCTGCTCGTCGGACGCATCGCCCGGGATGCCGCCGATCGGCTTCATCGACAGGGTCACGGACGTGTAGCCCGGCACCCGGTGCGGGTTGAGGTTATGAGCCGTGAACTGGGCAAAGGCTGCATCCGACGCCTTGCGAGCTTCAACCACGGGCGAGGTCGCGCTGCCCACTTCCAGCGGTGGCGGTGCGAAATAGGCTTCGATGCGGCGCACTTCCTCGTCCGGCAGACGCAGGACGCCGAAGCGGATCTTTTCAAATTCGGCTTCGATATCCGCCTTCAGCTCTTCCAGACCGGTTTCATGAACCAGGATCTTGATGCGGGCCTTGTACTTGTTGTCACGGCGGCCATAACGGTTATAGACGCGCAGGATCGCCTCCGAATATGCCAGCAGATCTTCCTCGGGCAGGAAGTCGCGCACCTTGCGGCCGATCATCGGCGTGCGGCCGAGACCGCCACCGACGAAAACCACGAAGCCGATCTCGCCGGCATCGTTGCGGGTCAGCTGCAGACCGATGTCGTGCACCTGCACCGCGGCGCGGTCGTTCGGGGCGCCGGTGATGGCGATCTTGAACTTGCGCGGCAGGAACGAGAATTCCGGATGCAGCGACGACCACTGGCGCAGGATCTCCGCATAGGGACGCGGGTCGGCGATTTCGTCGGCGGCAGCACCGGCGAAATGGTCCGCGGTCACGTTGCGAATGCAGTTGCCAGAGGTCTGGATGGCGTGCATCTCGACTTCGGCAAGCTCTTCCAGGATCTTCGGCGTGTCTTCCAGCTTCGGCCAGTTGAACTGGATGTTCTGGCGCGTGGTGAAGTGGCCGTAGCTCTGGTCATAGGTTCGGGCAATGTGCGCAAGCTTGCGCATCTGCCGTCCATTGAGCGTGCCATAGGGAATGGCAACACGCAGCATGTAGGCATGAAGCTGCAGATACAGACCGTTCATCAGGCGCAGCGGCTTGAACTCGTCCTCGGACAATTCGCCGGCAAGACGGCGGCGGACCTGGTCCTTGAACTGCTCGGTGCGCTGGTTCACGAAACTCGCGTCAAATTCGTCGTAACGGTACATGTCTCAATCTCTCCTCAGCGGGCGCTGCCATGTGAAGGCGCTGCCCCGCCCTAGTCTGTTATCTCAGGCGGAAACTGCCTGGGCCTGCTTGCCCAGTTCCGGGTGGGTGGTCGGGCCGGTCGCGCGGATCTTCTCGCGCAGGCGAACCGGAACGATGACACCGTCCTCGACGGTCACGTCCATCTCATAGACGCTGACGACTTTCTGGTTCTTCTCGGCTTCAAGGCCTTCGGCCAGGGCTGCGGCGACCGCTTCCTTGCCCTCATAGACCTTTGCCAGGGTAATGCGCTCGACCCAGGACCCGTTTTCCGCGAGCCAGACAACATCGCCGTTCAGAAGGCGGTTGGCGGTGATGACTTTCATGTGCGTCCACTCTCTTCAAATTCAGGCGGCAGCGACCCGGGCGGCAAGCTGCGGCGCCAGGGGTTCGGCCTTGTCCATTGCGGCATGGCCCACGGCCTCACCGATCACGATCAGAACCGGCCCGTCGATCTCGCTGCGGTTCGACAGCACCGCGAGTTCGGAAAGGGTTCCGGCAAATTGGCGTTCGTCCGGGTGAGCCGCGTTCTCGATCACGGCAACCGGCGTTTCCGGCTTCAAACCCGCACCGATCATCTTCTCGGCAACGGCAGCGGCCACGGACCGGCCCATATAGACCGCAACCGTCGCGCCCTTGAGAGCAAGCCCGGCCCAGTCCGGCAGGGTTTCGGACCTGGCGTTGTGGCCGGTTGCGAAAACCAGGTTGGAGGCGACACCGCGCAACGTGAGCGGGATCTGGGCCGAAGCTGCCGCGGCGAAGGCTGCTGTGACGCCGGGAACAATTTCAAAGCCGACGCCACCTTCGCGGAGCGCCTCCATTTCTTCCGCCGCGCGGCCGAAGACCATCGGATCTCCCGCCTTCAGGCGCACGACTTTCAGCCCCTTGCGACCAAGGTCGACCAGAAGGCTGCAAATTTCTGACTGCGGTACGGAATGAGCGCCCTTGCGCTTGCCGACCGAAATGCGTTCCGCGTCGCGGCGCCCCATGGCAACGACATTCGCCGGCACCAGCGCATCGTGAACGATGACGTCGGCTTCCTGAAGCAGGCGCTGTGCGCGCAGGGTCAACAGATCTTCCGCACCCGGTCCTGCGCCGACCAGCCAGACAAAACCGGGCTCGTCGGCCATGGAGTTCAGCAAACGCTGCGCCTCTGAACGGGCGACATCAGCCTTGCCGGCATAAAGATTGGTAGCGACCGAACCGGAGAAGAAACGCGCCCAGAAGCTGCGGCGCAGGCCGCCGTCGCGGATCACCTTGGTGGCGGCATCGCGAAAGCTTTCGGCAAGACGCGCCAGCTCACCGGTGGAACGCGGCAGCATGGCCTCGATCCGGGCGCGGATGTGTCGCGAGAGCACGGGGCCAACACCGGTGGAGGTGATCGCCACGGCAATCGGCGCACGGTTGACCAGTGCACCGGTGTAGAAATCGCAAAGCTCCGGCTTGTCGACAGCGTTGACCGGAACGCCTGCCTTGCGGGCGGCATCGACAACGGCCTTGTCGAGATCCCAGTCTTCACGGGCGGAAAACACCAGCGCCGCATCGTTCAGGTGACGGGGCTTAAAATCCTCTGCAACATGCTCGGCCTCGAACAGCGTGATGGCGTCCTGCAGATCCGGTTCGACCGTGCTGGAGACGACCACGATCGTGGCATTGGTTTCACCCAGGAGGCGGACCTTCGCGGCAGCTTCACCGCCGTGACCCACGACAAGCACTCGCCGCCCGGCCACCTTCATGAAGGCCGGGAACACGTCGAGCCGGTCTTCCGGCTTTTTCAGTGTTTTCAGAGTGTCGCCGCTACGGCTCGTCATCTTCAGGGTCTCCGGTCCCAGTTTGATGGACTTAATGTAGTCGGAGGCCCTTTCCGGCGCCGGGCACCGGATTTCAAAGCTGGAAACAGAAGCGGAATAGTTTTTTGCAATCGTCTGCTTTGACCAATTTCAATTCCCGGCAGCTCTCCAAAGCGGGTTTCGCAGGGAAATCCTCTTGCACCGCCGCTCCGGATCTATTGGCCACAGGCGGGTTTCAGACGGCTTTGCCGGTCTTTGTCCAAACTGGTCCGCAAAGGCACAACACCGTTGTTTCAGAGTGCGTCTTTCTTGATGCCGCAGAGGAAATCACTTAGCCTTTCCAAGCGGCTGGAACCCGGTCGCTATGGCATCAGGGGGGTATGATGCGTCTTGTTCACTCATTGGTTGCGGCCGGTGCTGCTGCCGGGATTGCCGCCGGACTTCTGCTCCTCGGCAGCTTCGGAATTGCTCATGCTGCCGTCGTCGACAAGTTCCGTGTCGGCAGCTGGCACGGCAGCGCATTCACGGACGATCAGAGCGGTGGGTTTTCGACCTGCGTCGCATCCGCGGACTATCGCAGCGGCATCACGCTGTATGTCCAGGTCGATACCCATTACAATTGGGCCATCGGCTTTTCAGCACCTCACTGGAACATGAAGGTGGGCGCGGACATTCCGCTTCAGTATCGGATCGACCGGGGCGCGTGGCAGAGCGGCGTTGCCAAGGCGACGTCCAAGGATCTCGCCCGCATGCAGATGCCGAAGGGCGGCTACATCATCACCCGCTTCCGCCGGGGCCGGACACTCTACGTTCACGACGGCACCTATAATTACGAGTTTCGACTGACGGGAACCTCCCGCCTGATGGCCCGTCTTGCCAAATGCGTGGAGCAGAACATTGCCCGCCATGGCGCAGCACCGGGCACCGGCACGACCGCAGCAGCCAGCCCGCAAGGTGGCCTCGGGAATACGGCACCGGCCAAAGAGAACGCATCGGCCACCAGCGCAGCTACCGATCCGCAACTTGCCATCGAAGCCACACAGGCTCTGTTCAACCTGATGGGCAGTGCGGGTATTTCCGGGCTGAAGCTGATCCCGGAAGGACAGCGCGAGGAAGACCTCAACGGTTTGCACGCGGTTGCCGCCAACGACGCCCGAACACTTGTGGCGCATATTTTTCCGGAGGGCAGCTATCAATCGGAAGAAGAGCTGATGTCTCTTATTGTCGCCGACAGTCAGAAGAAATGCACGGAAGGCAGGTTTAGCTCCGGCTCGGAAAGGATCAACGAGAACGGCAAACCGCTCTACACCAGTTATGCCAACTGCGAGACAGGTGATTTCCAGCTGATCGAGCGGGTTGCCATCGTCAAGCGCAAGGTGGGCGGAGTCTTCATTTACGGTGTCGCGGATAGCTACGTCGGCGAAGGCGGCGGTGCACCGGTCTCTCCGCCTGAATTGACGGACGAGGACCTTTATTCAGCAGTCGCAAGCGCGGCGCAGTAATCCTCACAGTTTTGCACTGCAATTGCATTTCCACTGTTGCCATCCCTGCGCAAATGGGCAGCCAAGAGTCACATCAGTCACTGTGCTGCGCAACGACCGATTTGCCGAATCTTGGCCATCTGCTGCGCTTCGAATAGGGGTGGCAGTCCGGAAACACGAAAACCCTCGCCCCGCCTCACCCCTTCATGAAGGCAATCGCGACTAGGGGAAAACCGAAGACGCCCGTGACGGCCAGCGTCCAGATGTCGAACAGCAGCATCGGCCTGCGATCGAACAGCGGGAACAGCAGCGGTGATGCCGTGTAGACCGCGACCCAGGGCAGAGGCCCGTCAGACGTCCGTTTCAATTTTGAGCGAATGGACCAGCCGCCGTAGAGGCAACCGGCGGAGAAGGCCAGAAAAACGTTTAAGCCGGTCAACCAATTCAGAAAAATCGTGGCTAGAACAACTCCAGAAGCAATGAATATAAATTGCATTCCCTCCAGAACTTCATCCTTCGCCGGAGAGTTGAAGGCGAAAATTGGCTTAGATTCCTTGTAAAAGGGCGGACATCCCTGCAGTATTGTGAAGGCGCCGAAGAAATATAACACCGCCACGTAAAATAAACTGATGAATAAGTCTTTTGTCATGAGATTTGTATAGAGACTGAAACAAGAATGGACGGAGCAGCCACAGCCGATCCATCCATCGCAAGCTAATTGCACTTCCTGTTCGTTACAAGACTACTTCATCGCCTGCATCACGGACACGAAATTGGCCACCGCGGCCCCTCCCAGTTGTAGATGCCGCCGATCTCGGCGTTCTTGACCTGAATGTCGCCGGCAGTGCCGGTCAGCTGCATGGCAGTGACCACGTGCAAGGAAAAGCCGGCGGAAACCGCCGGCTTTTCCTTGCACTGACGAAAGTGCCTCAGGCTGCAAAGGACTTGATAAAGTCCTCGATCTGATGCGTCAGCGTCTGGGTCCGTTCGGCGACCAGATTGACTGCCTGCCTGACTTCTCCAGCAGCATCCTTGGAGCGGACCGCGTTTTCCTTCATGCCGGACACGCTTTCGCTTGCCGTCTGAGTGCTGCTTGAGGCCTCGTTGACACCACGGGCAATTTCACTGGTTGCCGCGCTCTGTTCGGTGACCGCGGAGGCAATCGCCGTGGTTTCCGCCGTCACATTGCCCATGATCTCTGTAATCTGCTGGATCGAGTGAGCCGCATCGGTGGTCGCTTCCTGAATGGCAACAATCTGCTGCGTGATGCTTTCCGTTGCCTTGGCCGTCTGGTTGGCCAATTCCTTCACTTCCGCCGCCACGACTGCAAAGCCCCTTCCGGCCTCGCCTGCGCGGGCAGCCTCGATTGTGGCGTTCAGCGCCAGAAGGTTGGTCTGTTCTGCAATGGTCTGGATCAACTGGACGACTTCGCCGATTTCCTGAGCTGCCGACGACAGGGTCGCCACCTTGTCATTGGTCAGGCTCGTGGTTTCCGCCGCCTCAGAGACAACTGCGGATGTGGAAGCCACGCGCTGGTTGATCTCTTCGATGGAAACGGAAAGCTCCTCGGCGGCAGAGGCAACAGCCTCGACATTGCCAAGGGCAGAATTGGAAGAATGAGCTGCCCCTTCCGCATGTGCGGTTGTGTCGTCGGCAACGCCGATCAGCACGGTTGCCGTTTCTTCGAGCTCCGACATGGTTCCGGTTACATCGACAATGAGTGAAGACACACTGCTGCGGAAAGAAGCCGTCAGTTCTTCGCGCTGACGCAAACGGAGAATGCGGGCCTCGTCTTCCGCTTTCTGCGCCCCAACCAGCTTTTCCCGCTCGGACGCGCCATCGCGCAGGATGTTGATCGCATTTGCCAGTTGCCCGATTTCGTCGGCGCGTTCGCACTCGGGAAGATGAACGCCATAGTCGCCCTGGGCGAGACGACCCACGGCTTCGGAGAAGGAGCCAAGTGGCAGGATAACCGACCGCATGACGAAGAAGCCTGCGGCTGCCAGAGCAAGTACGACAAGCCCCAGGTTGGCGTAGGTCATTACATCTGCGCTTTCGGCCGCGCTATGATAGCTTGCGACTTCAGTTGCCAGTTCGGCGCGCTCCGTTTCCAGGTGTTCTTGATGTAGATCGAGAGCCGCCTCAAGGGCAGTTGTCAGGCCTTCAGCTGCGCCGTCGAAATTACCCATGAGCTTGTTGCCCTGCTCAGGACCTCCGGCAACATAGGCTTCGGCCATGGCTTTTCCTGAATCATAATACGCCGGGAATTTCCCCTGTATGTCCTGGATCTTCTCAACCAGATCGGCATAACCAAGCATTTCAGCAAGAGCTATCGCCGCCGCACTGTCGCTTTTGAGCTGTTCGGAGAAGTCGGCTGCAAGATCAAACCCGTCGTTCAGACCATCGAGACCGCGCGTGGCGGATATATCCGTCAGCCACTGCTGCACCTGAACGATGTCGAACTGCATTTTTCGAAGCGTCATGGCCAGGTTGACACCGTCAGTGGCGAAGGTTTCCGCCCGCTCACGAAGATGTCCCGCATTTTCCTCGAGCACACCAAGATTGCGGATTGTCCCGAGGCTCAATGCGGTTGCGACAACAAATAGAACCGCCAGCATGGCGATCATTTTGGATTTCAGACTTTTGAAGACGAACATGGTTGACCCAGTTTATGCCGCACCTGCCCCTGCCGGTGCGTTACTCTGGGCAATATCTTGTTTTTATAAGATTTTTAAAAAATTAATTTAGGTGAACACTCAGGAATTTCTTACCAGCTTAAACTAATTGAAAAACTACTTTGATATTCAACAAAAACGAAAAAGAGGGCAATAAATCGCCCTCTTTTTAAGTCCCAGTTAGAAATATTTTTGCCTGCCGATTACTTCATCGCCTGCATTACGGACACGAAGTTGGCCACTGCGGCACCACCCATGTTGAAGATGCCGCCGATTTCGGCGTTCTTGACCTGAATGTCGCCGGCAGTGCCGGTCAGCTGCATGGCAGTGAGCACGTGCATGGAGACACCGGTAGCGCCAATCGGATGGCCCTTGGCCTTCAGACCACCAGAGGGGTTCACCGGCAGTTTGCCGCCCATCTCCGTCCAGCCTTCCAGCACGGCGCGAGCGCCCTCGCCTTCCTTGGTGAGGCCCATGGCTTCATATTCGATCAGCTCGGCAATGGTGAAACAGTCGTGGGTCTCGACGAAAGACAGATCGTCCAGCGCCAGATTGGCATCGCCGAGTGCCTGGCCCCAGGCCTTGGAACACCCTTCAAACTTCAGGATGTCGCGCTTAGACATGGGCAGGAAATCCTGCACATGGGCAAGTGCACGGAAGGCGACAGCCTTTTTCATGCCGAGTGCCGTTGCCGGATCGGTCAGGACCAGTGCCGCGGCACCGTCGGACACCAGCGAACAGTCGGTGCGCTTCAGCGGACCGGCAACAAACGGGTTCTTTTCAGATTCCGCCCGGCAGAAATCAAATCCGAGATCCTTGCGCATCTGGGCGTAAGGATTGCCGACACCGTTCTTGTGGTTCTTCGACGCAATCTTGGCCAGGGCATCGGACTGGTCGCCATATTTCTGGAAATAGGCATCGGCGATCTTGCCGAAGACACCGGCAAAGCCTGCCGGGATATCGCCTTCTTCCTTCAGGTAGGACGCCTTAAGCAGGTTCTTGCCGATTTCCGGTCCGGGGGTCGTGGTCATCTGCTCGACACCGACCACAAGCACGAAGCGGGCGTCGCCCGATGCAATGGCACGCACGCCCTGATGGACGGCGGCAGAGCCGGTGGCGCAAGCGTTTTCGACACGGGTTGCCGGCTTGAAGCGCAGGGCCGGATCGGCCTGCAAGACCAGAGAGGCGGTGAAATCCTGCGCCGAGAAACCCGCATTGAAATGACCGAGCAGAATCTCGTCGACATCTCCCGGCTCGATGCCGGCGTCCTTGATGGCATCGACCGCCACCTTGACGATCATGCTTTCAACCGTTTCTTCCGAATGTTTGCCGAAGGGCATGTGTGCCCAACCCACCATGGCTGCCGTCATGACACTTCCTCCAGGTTTTTGCCCGCAAGATGGAACCCGATTTCCGCCGGATCGCTTGTTCCGTGCGGGTGTCCTCCATCTTACGTAAGTTCTGTGTGCGGGGACAGTTCCAGCTTCCATGTTGCTTTGCAAGAAGAAACTGACCTAAACGTAATAACAATATTTTTCCGCTATTTAATTCAATTACTTACCTTCGATAGTCCAAAGAGATAACGCAGCAATCGACTGCGCGCCTGCTACACGGTGAGCGCGGCTCATGCCAGGGAGAAACGACGAAGAACATGGTCATACCGCTGTCATTCAAGCGGTGTAGGAAGTGCGTGTTCCGGACAAAATCGTGTTTCGTCACTTTTCAGTAGCTCCACCGGCCCTGCCTCGCAGGGCCGGTTTTTGCATGTGCTTCCTCATGCGCGCGATCGAACGACACAATTCACACATCGCTTACCGAAAGCGATCCCCGCGCAACTTTTTCAGAACTGTTCACTTGACCTGAAGAGGCGCTGGATATAGCCATTCAAAGCGCTTTGAAACCCCTAAGATCGCCTCAGAAGCGGAACGGAGACACCGGCAATGTTCGAAGAAGCCGAAACGGGCCTGGAGGCTGATGTGCCATCAGACATGATCAAAGACCCGGATTGGTGGCGTGGAGCGGTGATCTACCAGATCTATCCGCGCTCCTTCAACGACACCAACGGTGACGGCATCGGCGACCTGAACGGCGTCAGCGAACGTATGGACTACATCGCCTCGCTGGGTGTCGATGCCATCTGGCTGTCGCCCTTCTTCACCTCGCCGATGGACGATTTCGGTTACGACGTCTCCGATTACGAGGATGTCGACCCGATGTTCGGCACCCTTGCCGATTTCGACCGCATGCTGGCCGCCGCCCATGCACGTGGCCTCAAGGTGATCATCGATCTGGTAATCTCGCACACCTCCGACCGGCACCCCTGGTTTGTCGAGAGCCGCTCTTCGCGGGACAATGCCAAAGCCGACTGGTTCGTGTGGGCCGACGCCAGGCCGGACGGTACTGTGCCGACCAACTGGCTGTCGATCTTCGGAGGGCCGGCCTGGGAATGGGACAGCCGCCGGTGCCAGTATTACATGCATAATTTCCTGACCAGCCAGCCGGATCTGAACTTCCATAACACGGAGGTTCAGGATGCCGTTCTCGGTGCTGCCAGGTTCTGGCTCGACAGGGGTGTCGACGGCTTCCGCCTTGATACGGTGAACTTCTATTTCCACGACAAGCAGCTCCGGGACAATCCTCCGCTGAGCGCTTCGCAGATGCCGTCCACCGTCGATCCAACCAACCCGTACGGGTACCAGGATCACCTTTATGACAAGACCCAGCCGGAAAACCTGGTGTTCCTTGAAAAGCTGCGCGCCCTCCTGGACAAATATCCCGGCACGACATCCGTGGGTGAGATCGGCGCCGATGGCCAGGCCGTGGAACTGACCGCCTCCTACACGGAAGCCGGCAAACGCATTCACATGGCCTACAGCTTCGACCTGCTGACCCCTCAGCATTCGGCGCCTTATATCCGCAAGATCGTGGAAGAAATGAACGCCGGTATCGGCTCGGGCTGGGCCTCCTGGGCGCTGTCGAACCATGATGTGAAGCGGGTGGCCAGCCGCTGGGGTGAAGATCTGGACCTTGCCCGGTTCGCACCGCTCGAAACCGCGCTCTGCGCCTCCCTGCGCGGCACGCCCTGCCTTTACCAGGGCGAGGAACTGGGACTGCCGCAGGCTGAAGTGCCGTTCGAGAAGCTGCAGGATCCATACGGCATCCGTTTCTGGCCGGAATACAAGGGTCGTGACGGCTGCCGGACGCCGATGCCCTGGGTGAAGGACAACAGCCATGCCGGTTTCTCCGAAGCCGAGCCCTGGCTTCCGGTCGCGCAGGATCACCTTGCCCTTGCCGCCTTCGAGCAGGACAAGGATGAAAACTCCATCCTCAACCGGAACCGGGCCTTCTACGCCTGGCGGCAGTCCCATGAGCCCCTGAAAAAGGGCGACATGGTCTTTCTCGACAGCCAGGACAACACGCTGGTGTTCACCCGCAGTCATCAGGATGAAACCGTGCTTTGCGCCTTCAACCTCGGCACCGAGCCAGCGACCGTTACGTTGAGCGGACTTGAGATGGAAGACCTGAGCGCCCCCGGCTTCAGCGGTACGCTGGACGGGTCCACGATTGCGCTTCAGGGCCTCGATGCGCTGTTCGCACGCGTGAAATCCTGATTTCCCGACTTCAATTCAGGCTCCGGCACGGCTAAATAGTCGCGCCGGAGCTTTTCCGGCCACGCCTTCACAGTAAAGCCGGACCGTTCATGACCGACCGCCTGCCCCTTTCCGTTTTCATCATTGCCCGTGACGAGGCCGACCGGATTGCCCTGCCGATCGCAAGCGTCATTGGTTGGGTGGACGAGGTCATCGTCATCGACAGCGGGTCCAGTGATGAGACGGTCGCCGTGGCCGAGAAACTTGGTGCGCGGGTCGTTCACAACGACTGGCCCGGCTACGGCCCGCAGAAACGCTTTGGCGAAGACCTCTGCCGCAACGACTGGCTGCTCAATCTGGACGCCGACGAAGAAGTGACGCCGGACCTCGCCGCTGAAATCAGAGCCAAATTCGCCGACGGAAGCTACACGGACGCCGACGGCTGGCGCATCATGATCCGCGATCTTTATGCCCATGAATCCGCCCCTGCCCCCTGGGCCTACGGCTACCACCAGATCCGTCTCTACGACCGGCGCAAGGGCCGGTTCTCGGCTTCCACCGTGCATGACACGGTGCGCCCCGAGGAGGGCGCGCGGATTGCGAACCTTTCCGGCATCATGGCGCATCGGTCCATTCGCTCGCTGGATTTCCAGGTGGGCAAATACAACCGCTATTCCGGCATGCAGGTGGACGACATGCGCGCCCGCGGCCGCAAACTGCCGAAAAGCCGCCTCCTGACAGAATTCCCGGTGAGCTTCTTCAAGGCCTATTTCGTGCGCAAGTACCGCAAATACGGCTGGTGGGGATTCATCCTTGCCATGAACTACGCCCACGCCCGCTTCCTGCGCGTCGCCAAGGCCTATGAGGCCGAATTGCTGGACAGGACAAAGACGGACTGACGGACGCTCTCGCCGCCGTCCTTCACGTTTCAGGCCGTATCGATCAGAGCCTCTTCCGGGGCCGAATGACGTTCGACGCGGATAGGCTGGCGGACACCCGAAGCCTGGTGGAAATGCTCCAGCCGGCGGATGGTGGTCGGTGTCAGCATATGTCCGCGGGACAGCACCAGTTCGTGGCCGATTTCGGTCAGCGCATCATCAATCAACACATCGCCAGGCTGAAGCGAGCGAATATAGCATTCGGCAATGAGCTTCTTGCGGGCCTCCGGCACGTCATCCATCAGCGTGTCCTTGGCCAGCTCCAGCAGCATCGGATCATATTTGCGCTTGTTGATGGTGAGTGCCTCGAAGGCCGCGGCATCCGGCCCGCTTTCCGGGCTTGCATACCAGAGATCGGTCAGCAGCTTGAGGATGCGGGCAATCATCGGGATTTCCTTGCCCGTCGGCCCATCCTTGGGGAAACCCGACCCGTCGAAACCGCGGCCGGACAGAAACAGATATTCGGACACCTTCTCCAATTGTGGAATGTTCTTCAAAAGATCCCGCGACTGGACCGGCGCGCGGTCCAGAATATTACGTTCTTGCTCGGTGAGGCTGCGGGCGGCGCGGTAACGGGCGAGGATCTGTTTCGGCATTAACGCTTCGCCGAGCGGTGACAACATCACCGACATCTCAAGTTCCCAGGTTTTCTTCATTCCAAGGCGCTTGGCCAGCCGCAGGGCCTGTTTGCGGACTGTAGCCGTGCGCCGGAAGGCTTCCGGGTGGAACAGCGCCAGCATGTCGATCAGAAGCTTGACGGATCCGGCCAGTGTCCGCTCCAGCAGCGCGCGGTCCTTGGCGAGCTGAAGGTGATGGGACAGCGCCGTTTCCATGGCGTTGACCAGATCTGTCGATTGACAGGGCTTTTCCAGAAACATGAAGGCATGGGCTTCATTGAGTGTTTTCTTGATGGCTTCCGCCGAGGTTTCCCGGGTCAGCATGACCCGAGCGGCCTGTGGGGCAATGCTCTCCGCAGCCCGAAGAAAGGCCGTTCCGCCGCGTCCCGGCAAATTGAAACAAGAGAAAATGACTGCCGCGCCATGGTTCTGCTTCAGAAACTGCAAAGCAGTTTCCGTCTCAGAAAAGCAGACGACCCTCATGTGAGTGCCAAACAGGCGTTCAAAGCCCGTCTGCACTTCCTTGTCCGGATCGGCAACGACTACCAGGTCCGTGTTTTTTTCCATTCACGGCTCCTTTCACAGGAAGAAAACCTGCCGGGAAAACTTCCGCAGGTACAACCCCCGGATAATAATCTCATGAGACTGATAACAAATACTTGCGGAAAACCGCGATTTTCAATCATCGGCCTTGATGAAAATCCATGGTGGTCTTTGCCGCCCGCCTTGAACTATAAGGCGGCATGTTTGACGTTCTGATTGCCGGCGCCGGTCCGGCCGGTCTTTTCGCTGCGGAGCGCCTGTCCGAAAAAGGCCATGCCGTTGTGGTGATCGACCGCATGCCCTCTCCCGCGCGCAAATTCCTGATGGCCGGCCGTGGTGGCCTGAACCTGACCCACAGCGAGGACCTTGCGGCCTTCCTGGGACGCTACCGGCACGCTGAGCCCTTTTTGACGCCCCTTATCCGCGACTTTCCGCCCGAAGCGCTGCGAGGCTGGTGCGAAGACCTTGGCGAAGACACCTTTGTCGGCAGCAGCGGGCGCGTTTTCCCGAAATCCATGAAGGCATCACCTCTGTTGCGCGCCTGGCTGCGCCGGCTGGACAGGAACGGCGTACGTCTGCTGACACGGCATGCACTGAGCGGCATCGAGCAGGACGGAACGTTCCGGATCCGGACCGGGGACAAGGATGGAACTGGAGACGAGGACACGCAGTCCCTTTCCGCGCGTGCCTGCCTGTTGGCTCTGGGCGGCGCAAGCTGGCCGAAGCTCGGCTCCAATGCTGCCTGGGTGCCAATGCTGGAAGAGCACGGTGTCCGCATCAACCGGCTTCAGCCGGCAAATTGCGGATTTCGAACCAGCTGGAGTGATTTCCTGAAAGACCGGTTTGCCGGTACCCCACTCAAGCGCATCGCTCTTTGCCACGACGGCAAGAAGGTAATGGGAGAGGCCGTTGTTACGGGTCAGGGACTTGAAGGCGGCGCGGTCTACGCCTTGTCCGCCGAATTGCGCGACACGATCAACAAGACCAGCTCCGCGACACTGGACATCGACCTGCGGCCACAGGCCGGGGCGGACGAGTTGGCAGCAAAACTCTCAAGACCCCGCGGCAAGCAATCTGTCGCCACATTCCTCAAAAAGACCCTGCGGATGAACCCGGTGGAAATGGCGCTGCTGCGTGAAGCTGGCGACATTCCCTCCGATCCGGCAACCCTTGCAGGACGCATCAAGGCGATTCCCGTTGTTCTTGATGCCCCCTATTCCATCGAACGGGCGATCTCCTCCGCTGGCGGCATTGCTCTGGACGAACTGGATGAGGGGCTGATGCTCAAGAAGCTGCCCGGCGTCTTTGCCGCCGGTGAAATGCTGGACTGGGAAGCGCCAACGGGCGGGTACCTGCTGCAGGCGTGTTTTGCGACAGGAGCCCGGGCGGCGGCTGGCATCGCAGCCTATCTTCAACGCTCGAAAGGAGAGCAAGCAACATGACCGTGCTCTACATCGACGCCGACGCCTGTCCGGTCAAGGACGAAGCCGTTCGCGTGGGCGAGCGCCACAACGTGCAGATCAAATTCGTCTCGAACAGCTGGATGCGGCTTCCGGAAGGCGACCTGATCGAACGGGTGGTCGTGCCTGAAGGGCCGGACGAAGCCGACAACTGGATTGCGGAACGGGCTCAACCCGGCGATGTTGTGGTGACTGCCGATGTGCCGCTGGCGGCACGATGCGTGAAGGCGGGAGCTCTGGTCATCGGCCCGACGGGCAAACCGTTCCGTGAGGATGCCATTGGCATGCGCCTTGCCATGCGCGATCTCAACACCCACCTGCGTGAAATCGGTGAAATCCGCGAAAGTGGCCCTGGCTTCACCAAGGCTGACCGCTCTCGATTTCTCAACCAGCTTGAAACCATCATGCGCGCAGCCAAGCGGGTGTAGGCCTGACACCGGCCTGGCATTTTTCTCTTGCCAGAGGCCCTAGAGAAGCCAACCAAGTATCGACAGAGACGGAGGCGTCCCGTTAGGTTGCTGGGTCGGATTGTCCTTATGTTGTTTGAACTTCATGATCGCACCCAGGGTAAAACCCAGATCTCCCAGTGTCATCACATTAGCGATCGGCGGATCATCCTCGCGATGGCGACGGATAAGGGACTTGGACTTGCCACCGAAATAGATGCTGACGCCCGCAAGAGCATAGGCTTCGCCGCCCTCGCGCAGTGCAGCGCGCGCAAACAGGCTGGGTTGAAGCTGCGTATCGCGTAGCGGTGCCCATTCGACGCCGAGCCCCCCGGATGCATCACCACCCGATACCCTGCCGGACACAGACAGGGCCAGGTTCTCGTCAGGATACCAGGTGAGTTTCGAACCGGCCACGAATGTGGCATCGAGATCATATCTGAATTGACCGCGTCCGTTGGTTTCGATCGCGTGGCTGCCATCCGTCACCCCGACGACGCCCCCTAGTGTGATCGGACCCCAGTATCGCTCGGCCTCTATGCCGGCGGAAAACACATCGACACCCTGGTACGCGTCCAGATGGGAAAGGGAGCCTTCGAGGCCGATCATGCCGGTTGACGGGTCTCGCCAGAACAGATGCGCCCCGGCGCCGTAATAGGCGGATTGCCCTGCAAAGGGTTCATCATAGCCACCGACACCGGCATCAAGCTGCAGGCCGAACCTGTGTCCAAGCGGCATCGTGATTGCGCCTTCCACACCTCCGACCGCGTTTCCGTCGGAACTGCCGCCATTGAGGGTTACCTTACCGCTGATCCCGTCCACGGCAGGCAGCGTCTGTTGTGAATTTGCGGGTGAAATCGTCATGCTTAACGCAGCGAGCGGCAGCAGGACACCAAGGTATTTCGCAATCATGTATTTTCCCCCGTCCAACCGGCAGAGATGTCGCGGAAGCGCCAAGGACATCTCGATGATCGGAAAGTAATCCTCCACCCTTGGAAGGTGGAGGAGACAATCAAAATACGAGTAATTGCAATTTTAGAAGATGTAAAACGCTCAATTCTGACGAATTCTTTCAGAAAACCAGCGTTCATCAGAAACGCTTTCGAGCTTTTGATCTCATGCAAACAAAAAACTCCCTGCAAGGTGGGGAGGAAACCCTTGCAGGGAGTGGCCGGAGGCCTCTTCGGGCCGGTTGCGCCGGCGATAGTAGAAATTGCCTTACTGGCAGAAGCGGTACTGCCCGGAATAGGACAGGAAGTAACCGGTGTTCGGGTTGAACGAGCGGTACTTGCGGCTGCAGTAGTTGTACCAGGCCGGGCTCCAGGGAGCCGGGCGGTACACCACCGGGGCCGGTGCGGGATAGTAGGCCGGCGGCGCCGGATAATAGGCCGGCGGCGGAGCAACATAGCGAGGCTGGGAAAGAGCCGACCCGAGGATCGCTCCTGCGGCGAGGCCGCTGGCGACACCGACGCCAACCTGCCAGCCCTTGGCGGCATGTGCGGGCGTTGCCTGGGAGGTCAACGTGACGCCGGCAACAAGAGCCAGCGCAGAGGCGGTAACTGCAAACTTCTTGAACATGACGGTGTCCCTTCCTGTGTCGTGAGGCCCTGCTGTCCGCCTCAACTCATGAGACGAAACTAACCCGCCCCCCGGTCGGGCACTGTGACTGGTGTCACATGCTGTCACTTTGTCACGAAATCAGGATTTATCGGCTTTGTGGCCTAGATTTGACCACTGCCAAAATCTTTCGCTTGCCGTCAGCGCCACCTCGACCTACATTATTTTCCATCGGTACGCGTTGTGCCGTACGGGACTGACGAAAGACCCGGTGAGACTGACTTCGGCAGGGCTCCATCAAGCGCTGCTCTGAATTTCTAAGCTTTCCGTTTCTTGTTGACTTCTCGTTTATCCGCGCCTGCCGGGAACGGGATGGCGCATCCAACCAGCGGAAAGGTTTCTCCATGCGTGAGAACGGCACCATTAAATTCTTCAACCATGACCGTGGCTTCGGCTTCATCACTCCGGAAAACGGTTCCAAGGACGTCTTCGTCCACATCACCGCATTCGAGCAGGCCGGTATCGGTACGCCTGTCGAAGGTGCGAAGATCTCCTTCGTTGCCGAAGATGACCGTCGCGGCCGCGGCAAGCAGGCTGCACAGCTCGAACTGCTCTAAGGTTTCAGACTGCGGCCTCCGCCTGCAGGCGGCTGGCGCGGATTGAACAACGAAAAACGGGACCTTTCGGTCCCGTTTTTTGTTTGTTTTGTGGCTTGA
Organism: Roseibium sp. LAB1; assembly: GCF_054658235.1. Taxonomy (NCBI): domain Bacteria; kingdom Pseudomonadati; phylum Pseudomonadota; class Alphaproteobacteria; order Hyphomicrobiales; family Stappiaceae; genus Roseibium; species Roseibium sp. LAB1. Next base: position 1,263,389 of record NZ_BAAGIB010000002.1, read on the forward strand.
TACGCAGCTTTCGAAATCGCTTTCCCGCTGTCGAATATCCGTCCTCATCCCGAGGAAGTCCATCGGGTTGAACCGCCTTCGTTTCGCCTTGCACACCTTACGCCATGCAGTCCAGAAGTTCCTTCTCGCCGATAACACCGACAATGGAACCGCTCGCCTTGACGACGACAGGGTCCTTGCTGGATTTCTTCAACTGCGCAACTTCCCGGATCGAGGCTTCCGCATCACAGGTCAGGCCACTGGCAAGCGAGCCCGGCAGGCTGCCGGGAGGCACCATGATATCACGGGCCCGGAGCACATTGAGCGGGTTCATGTGACTGACGAATTCCGCCACATACCTGGTGGCCGGTGCCTTGACGATTTCCTGCGACGTACCCAGCTGGATCACCCGCCCGCCTTCCATGATCGCGATGCGCGAGCCGATCTTGGCCGCTTCATCGAGATCGTGACTGACGAAGATTATGGTCCGGTTGAGTTCCTTCTGAAGGTCGAGCAGTTCGTCCTGCAGCTTGTCGCGAATGAGCGGATCCAGCGCCGAGAACGGTTCGTCCATCAGCAAGATTGGTGCGTCGGTCGCAAATGCACGGGCCAGGCCGACACGCTGCTGCATGCCGCCGGACAATTCGTGCACATGCTTTTCGCCCCAGCCGGTAAGGCCGACCAGCTTGAGCTGGGCCTCTACCTTGGCCGCCCTTTCCTTTGTCGGCATGCCTGCAAGCTCCAGGCCGAAGCCGACGTTTTCCGCCACCGTGCGCCAGGGCAGAAGACCGAACTGCTGGAACACCATGCCGATCCGGTGCCGGCGCAATTCCCGCAGATCGTTTTCCGAGCAGGTTTCCGGATTGACGTAACGCGCGCCGTCATGGACCTGTACTTCGCCCCGGATGACGGGATTAAGGCCGTTGACGGCGCGAAGCAGCGTCGACTTGCCGGAGCCGGACAGGCCCATCAGGACGATCACTTCGCCTTCGTAGATGTCAAAGGTAGCGCCGGCGACACCCAGGATCTGGCCGGTTTCGGCCTGGATTTCCTGACGGGTCTTGCCCGCATCGATCAGGGGCAGAGCCGAATGAGGCTTTTCGCCGAAGACGATGTCGACTTCCTTGAAGGAAACGACAGGCATCATGGTTGCATCGCTCATTTCTTGTTGCCTCCGGACGGTGTGCGGAAGAAACGGTCGAGAACGATGGCGATCAGGACGATGCAGACGCCCGCCTCGAAGCCCAGCGCGACGTTTGCCGTGTTCAGCGCCCGCAGCACCGGAACCCCGAGACCGTCGGCAGCAACGAGCGCGGCGATCACGACCATCGACAGCGACAGCATGATTGTCTGCGTCAGCCCCGCCATGATCTGCGGGAGCGCGTAGGGCAACTCGATTTTCCAGAGCAGCTGGGAATTCGTCGCTCCAAAGGCCTTGCCGGCTTCCAGGAGCGAGGTTGGCGTCGACGACACCCCAAGCTGCGTGAGCCGGATTGGCGCGGGAATGGAAAAGATCACCGTTGCGATCAGACCGGGCACCATGCCCAGGCCGAACAGGATGAGTGCCGGGATCAGGTAAACAAAGGTCGGCAGCGTCTGCATCAGATCGAGGACAGGACGCAGAACGGCGTAAAAGCGCGGACGATGTGCCGCAAGAACGCCGATCGGAACGCCGATCGCCATGCAGACAATCGTCGAAGCCATGACCAGGGCCAGGGTTTCCGTCGTCTCTTCCCAGTACCCCTGATTGATGATGAGCAACAGGGCGACCGCCACAAGGGCTGCGAACGTGATTGTGCGGTGTACGAAATAGGCCAGTGCGACAAAGACGGCGACCATCACCAGGGGATGTGGCGCCTGAAGCACCCACAAGATCCCGTCGATGATCGTCAAGAGGAAGGCGGAAATTCCGTCGAACAACCAGTATGCGTTGTCGGTAAGCCAATCGACCCCGGCTTTCGCCCAACTGCCGATCGGGATCTTTTCTTCAGTCAGCCACTCCAACGTGAGCCCCCTTGTGAAACTTGTTGCCACGAGAAAGGACGCCGTCGTGAGCGACGGCGTCCACTTCACAAGAGACGTTAAAGTCCAAGAGCGCTCTTGACGGCTGCGAAGCTGTCGCCGCCATCAATGGTCTTCACACCAACGAGCCAGTTTTCGAAGGTTGCCGGATGTTCCTTCAGCCAGGCAGCTGCCGCCTTGTTGGGATCCTCGCCCTCGATCAGGATGGCGCCCATGATCTCGTTTTCCATGGGCAGCGAGAATTCCAGGTTCTCAAGCAGCTTGCCGACGTTCGGGCATTCCTTGACGTAGCCGGCACGCACATTGGTGTAGACGGTGGCGCCGCCGTAGTTCGGGCCGAAAATATCGTCGCCTCCTTCAAGATACTTCATCTTGAAATTGGCATTCATCGGGTGCGGTTCCCAGCCGAGGAAGACGATGTCCGCGTCGCGGCGGTTCGCGCGGGCGACCTGCGCCAGCATGCCCTGCTCAGAGGATTCCACCACCTCGAAACCTTCCAGGCCGAAGAGGTTTTCATCGATCATGCCGATGATCAGGCGGTTGCCGTCGTTGCCCGGCTCGATGCCGTAGATCTTGCCGTCGAGATCATCCTTGAACTTGGCAATGTCCTGGAAGCTCTTCAGGCCTTTTTCGTAGGTGTATTCCGGAACGGCCAGCGTGTATTTCGCGCCTTCCAGATTGGCACGGACCGTTTCGACGGAGCCGTCCTCACGGTAATTCTTGATGTCGCCTTCCATGGTCGGCATCCAGTTGCCGAGGAAGACGTCAATGTCCTTGTTCTTGAGCGACGCATAGGTCACCGGCACGGACAGAAGCTTCACATCCGGCTTGTAGCCGAGTGCTTCCAGCACCACCGAGGTTGCGGCAGTGGTAGCCGTGATGTCGGTCCAGCCGACGTCGGAGAAGCGAACCGTCTGGCAGCTTTCCGGATCGTTTGCCAGAGCGGTTCCCGTGAGCATCAGCCCGAGCGCCAGGCCTCCAGCGAGTTTCGCTGCTAATTTCATATGCATACCTCCTATGGAAAGTCTGTTTTCTTGTTTTTCTGCAGTGCGTGGGGTTTGTGAGTGGTTCTATCGCCCTCAATTTCCTCTGCCCATAGCCTGCCTAACTTAGATCCAAACATCCACCGGAAAAAATTGCAAGTTTTCATTGATTGACTGATCAATTAAAAATAATACTCGAGTGTGAGACGAACTTGGCAAGGGTCCCGGAAAGGCTCCGGGGAAGGCTAGTCCTTCGCCTTGACGCTGCTGGACCACGATCGAGACGATCGGCACCCGGACTTGTGCTTGGCCGGATTTGCCGTCGTCAGATCATCGGTAGCAAAGCTGAGCCGAATTCTTCTCTCGCCCAGTGTCGGAGGTCGAAATGCCCAAGGTCGGAATGGAAGCGGAACGGCGGCGCAGTCTGATTGACGCGACGGTCGATGCCATACACGAACGCGGCTACAGCGAAGTGACCATGGCGCAGATAGCCAAGCGCGCGGGCGTTTCCGGCGGTCTGGTGCATCACTATTTCGGCTCGAAGGACCAATTGCTGGCTGCCACCATGCGCCATCTCCTGACCGAGCTTGGCCGGGCCATTCGCGAGAGCCTGGTAAAGGCGGAGACCCCGCGCGAGCGTATCTCGGCGATCATCGCCGGCAACTTTTCCGTCGACCAGTTTCAGCCTGCGGTGATCGCTGCCTGGCTTGCCTTCTATGTCCAGTCGCGCACCACCGACAACAACAGCCGTCTTCTGAAGATCTACGCCGCAAGGCTTGCCTCGAACCTGACCCACAACCTGCGGGCCTTCATGCCCCAGGACGAGGCACGCCGGATTGCCGAAGGCACCGCGTCGATGATCGACGGTGTCTGGATCCGGCAGGCCCTGCGCGACGGCAAGACCGACCGGTCGGCCGCAATTGCCATGGTCGAGGACTACGTGGAAACCCAGATTGCCGTCCACCTGGCGCGCAACACCAAGAATTGAGCAGCTAGGACCAACATGAGCGACCAGTTCGACTTCATCATCGTCGGAGCCGGCTCCGCAGGCTGCGCCCTGGCGTACCGCCTGTCGGAGGATCCGAACAACAGGGTGCTTGTGCTGGAATTCGGCGGCACTGACGTCGGCCCGCTGATCCAGATGCCGGCTGCCCTGTCCTATCCGATGAACATGCCCCTTTACGACTGGGGCTACACCAGCGAACCGGAACCGCATCTGGACGGGCGGCGCCTTGCCACCCCGCGCGGCAAGGTCATCGGCGGATCGTCCTCAATCAACGGCATGGTCTATGTGCGCGGCCATGCCTGCGACTTCGACACCTGGGAAGAGATGGGCGCGAGCGGCTGGGGCTATCGCCACGTCCTGCCCTACTACAAGCGCCAGGAACACAGCCATGGCGGCCAGGACGGCTGGCGCGGAACCAACGGCCCGCTGCATGTTCAGCGCGGCACGAAATGGAACCCGCTGTTCGACGCTTTCAAGTCCGCCGGTGAACAAGCCGGCTACGGCGTGACCGCCGACTATAACGGCGAGCGTCAGGAAGGCTTCGGCGACATGGAGATGACGGTCCACCGTGGCCGCCGCTGGTCTGCCGCCAATGCCTATCTGAAACCGGCCCTGAAACGCGGCAACCTGACCCTCATCAAGGGGGCACTCGTGCGCCGGGTCCTGATCGAGGACAAGCGCGCAGTCGGCGTGGAATTTGATACCGGCGGCGAAGTGCGTGAGGCGAAAGCCGCGCGCGAAGTTGTCCTGTCGGCTTCTTCCATCAACTCCCCGAAGATCCTGATGCAGTCCGGCATTGGCCCGGCAGCACATCTTGCCGAAATGGGGATCGATGTCGTTGCAGACAGGCCCGGCGTCGGCGCCAACCTTCAGGACCACCTGGAACTTTACCTGCAGCAGGCCTGCACCCAGCCGATCACGCTTTACAAGCACTGGAATCTTGTTTCCAAGGCCCTGATCGGCGCCCAGTGGCTGTTCCTGAAACAGGGGCTGGGTGCTTCGAACCAGTTCGAGAGCTGCGCCTTCATCCGTTCCAGGGCGGGTGTGAAATATCCTGACATCCAGTATCACTTCCTGCCCTTTGCCGTGCGCTATGACGGCCAGGCGGCTGCGGAAGGCCATGGCTTCCAGGCCCATGTCGGGCCAATGCGCTCCAAATCGCGCGGCCGGATCAAGCTGACGTCCAGCGACCCGAAGGCCAAGCCGTCGATCCTGTTCAACTACATGTCCCACGAAGACGACTGGGAAGACTTCCGCACCTGCATTCGCCTCACCCGAGAGATCTTCGACCAGGAGGCCTTTGCACCGTACCGCGGCAAGGAAATCCAGCCGGGCGACAAAGTGCAAAGCGACGAGGAGCTGAACAGCTTCATCCGCGAGCACGTGGAAAGCGCCTATCATCCCTGTGGCACCTGCCGGATGGGGGCCAAGGACGATACGATGGCCGTGGTCGATCCGGAATGCCGGGTGATCGGCGTCGACGGCTTGCGTGTCGCCGACAGTTCGATATTTCCGCAAATCACCAATGGCAATCTGAATGCGCCCTCGATTATGGTCGGGGAAAAGGCATCGGACCATATTCTCGGCAAGACCCCACTGCCGGCGGCCAACCAGGAACCGTGGATCCACCCGGACTGGCAATCCAGCCAGCGTTGATCCCCGCAGTCCAACGGCAGACACAGATCAAGGAGCCAACCCATGCGCGCCCAACCGCAAGCATCCCATTATGTCGGCGGCTCATATGTCGAGAGCCAGAGCGGCACTCCATTCGACTCGCTGTATCCTGCAACCGGTGAAGTCATCGCACAGATCCGCGCCGCCGACGATGCGGTGATCGAGGCGGCGATCCGCTCCGCCCAGGAAGGCCAGAAAATCTGGTCGACGACGCCCCCTGTCGAACGTGGCCGCATCTTGCGCAGGACGGCGGAGATCCTGCGCGAAAAGAACCGCGACCTTTCCATTCTGGAAACGCTGGACACCGGCAAACCCTTGCAGGAAACCCTGATTGCCGATGCGGCGTCCGGTGCAGACTGCCTGGAGTATTTCGGCGGCCTGGCGGCGACGCTCACCGGCGAGCATATCGATCTCGGCGGCTCGTTTGCCTATACAAAGCGCGAACCGCTCGGCATCTGTTTCGGCATTGGTGCCTGGAACTATCCGATCCAGATCGCCTGCTGGAAGGCAGCTCCGGCGCTCGTGTGCGGCAACGCCATGATCTTCAAGCCGTCGGAGGTCACGCCGCTCAGCGCCCTGAAGCTGGCCGAAGCCTTCACCGAGGCTGGCCTGCCCGACGGTGTGTTCAACGTGCTGCAGGGCTTCGGCGACGTCGGCGCGAAGTTGGTGGCCCACCCGGCCATTGCCAAAATCTCTCTCACCGGCTCTGTGCCCACCGGTGCCAAGGTGGCCGCGCTTGCGGGGGAACATCTGAAGAAGACGACACTGGAGCTCGGCGGCAAGTCGCCGCTGATCGTGTTCGACGATGCAGACATCGAAAACGCCGTATCCGCTGCCATCAACGCCAACTTCTATTCCACCGGACAGATCTGCTCCAACGGCACACGCGTCTTCGTTCACGAGGCGATCAAGGAAGCCTTCGTGACGCGGCTGGCGGAACGTACCGCCAAGGCTGTTCTCGGCGACCCGCTGGACGAGAGAACCAATATCGGTCCGCTGGTTTCCAAACAGCAGCTCGACAAGGTGCTCCACTACATGCAGGTCGGCCAGGAAGAAGGTGCTCGTCTGGTCTGCGGTGGTGGTGCGGCCGCGGTCGCCAGCTTCCCGGACGGCTATTTCGTTAAGCCGACGGTTTTCGCCGACGTGAAGGACGACATGCGCATCGCGCGTGAGGAGATCTTCGGGCCGGTGCTGAGCGTTCTCGACTTCACCGACGAGGACGATGTCATCGCCCGCGCCAACGACACTGAATTCGGCCTTGCCGCGGGTGTCTTCACCAAGGACATTCAACGGGCGCATCGGGTGATCGACCAGCTTCAGGCCGGCACCTGCTGGATCAACACCTACAACCTGACCCCGATCGAAATGCCCTTTGGCGGCTACAAGAAGTCGGGCATCGGCCGCGAGAACGGTCATGCCGCGATTGAATACTACAGCCAGACCAAGAGCGTTTACGTGGAAATGGGCGGCGTCGAAGCGGCGTTCTAACACGCCGTCTTTCCAACCATCTTGGAACCAGGCCCCATCCTTGGAGACGCCGCTGGCGCGGCTTCTCGGGATGAGGCAGAATGTGCTGAAAGCCGGCCAGGTCGTGCCACACACCGACCTCATCCTGAGGAGGCGAGAAGCGCTGTCTCGAAGGATGGTCAGGTCTCGCAATCTGCCGTTCTCACGTTCCACCTGGACCTTTCCTAAGCATTTTCTACCATTCGGTATATTGCAGATTGAAGTTTGTGCCTCGGTGCCCGAGATATTAGTGAAAGCCGTTTTGCGGAGCCCCGATGAACAAAGCCTTTCTTGACCCCGCCCCGCGCAGTTACGCGCCCTTTGTCTATCTGCTTGCCCGCTCACGGAGAGGCCCTTCCTGCGCGCCGGAAACGCTCGGTATCGACCAACTGAATTCGTGGCTGCTGCACGAGGCGACGCGGATCGACAATGTCATGCTGATGTTCGAGGAGTTCATGTGGCGCTGCAAGGCTGCCGGCCTCGCCATCGACCGCGCGACGCTGCATATCGGCACGCTGCATCCCCGGGTCATCGGGTTTTCCTGGGTCTGGAACAGTCAGGACATGTTCTGTGACGAGGTCGCCGCGGATGCCAACGCGTCGAAATCGGAAGCCTTCACCCGCAATCCGCTGTCTCACGTCATCAATGAGGGGCAGACGATCAAGGTCGACCTGGAAAGTGAAGAGGGGGCAAATTCCGCTCCGCTGATGCGGGAGCTGGCCGACCAGGGGTACACCAACTATGTCGCCCTGCCGCTCAGTTCCTCGCACGAAAAGCGGAACGCCATGACCTTGGCAACCCGCAAACCCGGTGGATTTCCGCCGGCGGAGAAAGATCTGATCCGAAACCTGATCGATCTGCTGGCGCTCCATATCGAGCGCCACATCGTCCAGCGGATCGCCCGCAATGTTGCCGATACTTATCTCGGCCCCATTGCAGGACAGCGTGTTCTGGACGGCGAAATCAAGCGCGGTGACGGCGAAGCCATCAATGCCGTGGTCTTCATGGCCGACATGCGCGGCTTCACCCAACTGGCCGACAGGCTCAGCGGGCCGGAAGTGACCGCCATCCTCAACGCCTATTTCGACCGTATTTCAGACGCCGTGCTCAACCATGGCGGCGACATCCTGAAGTTCATGGGTGACGGCGTTCTTGCCGTGTTCGATCAGAAAACATTCGGGGAAACCGCCGCGGCCAACGCAGCAATGAAAGCTGCCAAGGCGGCGCTGCTGGCCATCGACGAGCTGAATGAAAACCCGCCAGAGGATCTACCGGATCCCATCCACTGGCACCCGCTCAAGATCGGAATCGGCCTTCACCGGGGTGAGATCTTTTTCGGCAATGTCGGCGGCGAGGAGCGGCTCGATTTCACTGTGATCGGACGTGCCGTCAACGAGACCAGTCGGGTGGAATCGCTTTGCAAACCGCTCGGCCGCCCGCTCCTCCTGACCGAACCGGTGCGCGATGCACTCTCCGGCGAACTTCAGACCGATCTCTACGCCATGGGTGAACACGCCCTGCGCGGTGTCGGCAAACCGGTGGCCATTTTTGCGGGGTGACAGTCCTGCATCCTCACGTTGGTTCCCGCTGTCATCCCGGCCGACACATGTTGGACGGCCGGGACCCGGATTTCGCGGGAACTCACCGCAATCGAATTTCATTTCGATGAGGCGTCCTGGAACCTCGCATTTGCTGGGATGTCAGGCACGTATTCTCACTTCGTCAGAATCAGCTTGCCCTGTTTGGTGATCGACAGACGGTAGGTTTCGTCGTTGTGGCGGATCTGGATCTGGCGCTGACCGCTGAAAAGGTCACGGGTGTCGAGTTCCGATTTCGACTCGCGCGGCGGCGTTGCCGCAAAGGCGCGCGAGGCGCGGCTGCTTGAACCCAGGGAGAGGCGGTGCTTCTGGCTGTTGGCGGTCGGTGTCATGGCGCGCAATCGGTCCTTGGCCTTTGTATTGCTCCTGAAACTGTTCAAAAATCAGCCTGTTGGAGGAGCGGTGGGACATCGAAATCAAAAGGTGAGTTTCTAACTCAACTTTATACTTGACACTCATACTCAAGTTTTTCTATCAAGGCAATGCCTGATCGAAACGGAACCGGAAATCGCGTCCTCTGGTTTCGGATTAGACAGGGCCTCCGGGAAACCGGAGGTGACAAATGCCAGGCCAGCCAACCGCCCTCTCCTCTCCCTCAGCGGCAAGCCAGCCCGGCCTTTTCTTCCCAGCCGTTCGCGCGGGTCGCGTGCCGTGCCAGACCTTTTCCCGACAACTCTAAAAATGATCGAGACGGCCAAAACAAAAAAGCGCCGACCGTTTGGTGGCGCCTTCGAAACTTTGATATGCCGGAAATGGCTTACGCGTTGGCCGCGATCGGGGTCTTGGTAACGTCGATCTTCAGCAGATCGCGCATGCCGAAGCGGTCTTCCGACAGGTCGGCAATCGACTTGCCGTCCAGAACCTCCATGAACGCTTCCAGCGCTTCATGCAGCAGGCCGTTGAAGCCGCAGGACATGATGAGCGGGCAATCCTTGCGGCCACTGTCGAAGCACTCTGCAAGCAGGAAGCTTTCCTCGGCGGCGCGCACAACTTCGCCAACCGAAATATTTTCCGCCGGTCGCGCCAGCATAACCCCACCGTTGCGGCCACGAATGGTCTTGATCAGATTGGCATCGACCAGGACTTTCATGATCTTGAACAGGTGGGTCTCAGACATGTCAAAGCTCGCCGCAATATCTGCGACCTTGCTCGGTTTGTCCGGGTTGACGGCGCAATACATCAGCGCGCGTACGGCATAGTTTGTCTGTTGTGTCAAACGCATGCCATAGATATGAGGTGCGCGATCTGAAAGGTCAATTCAAAATTTGAATGTGAGAGGCGACTTTTTGGCAGGATCGCCGGAAAGTCGCTCCTTTGACGGGCTCAGGCAGGCTGTTCGACGGCTTCCGAAGGCTTCGGACTCTCGGGCAAATTGTCCTTCAGGAACACGTCGATGCCGATCCGCTCCTGCCCCTCGATGATCGGAACCCCATCGCAGAGCGCCTTCAGAACACGGATTGCGCTGCGGATCTCATGACCGGGATCCTGGGCAATCACGGCATCAAGCACCTCGTCCTGCAGCGCTTCACGCGTGTAGGGCGTCAGTTCGTGACCGACGAAAACGATGTCCCGGGCGCGTCCGCTATCTTTCAGGGCCGCAATTGTGCCTCGGTTGCCCGCGCCAATGTTGTAGAGCCCGGCGAGGTCGGGATGTTCAATCAGCAGTTTCCTCATCAGATCCGCGTTGCGGGCATTGTCGTCCCGGCCCTCACGCACCTTCAGCAGCTCCAGATGCGGGTAGTCTCGTTCGATCACATCCCGGCAGCCCTGGTACCGCTCAGCATGGTCACGCAAGCCGAGAGAACCGGCGATGATGCCGATCTTTGCCGGAGCCCTGGGCAGGAAACGCCCGAGCAACCGCCCGGCAGTGCTCCCTGCGGCCACATTGTCGATACCGACAAAATGCTGGCGGGTGGATGAAGGGTGATCGGAGACCAGCGTCACCACCGGCACACCCCGGTCCTGCAGCCGGTCGATGGCAGCCTGAACCTCGGGAAAGGCGGGCGCGACCACCGCGACGCCGTCACAGCGAGAGCGATCGAGGATTGCCAGCGTGCCCGCAACCCGGTGACCGTCGAATGCGTCGATGGGTTCCACATGCACGTGCATGCGGTCACCGCTCATGGTTTCAGCATGCGACAACGCTTCGCGTGTCAGGTCTTCCATGAAGGCGTTGGGGCCGTTCGGAATGAGGAAATGCAGCCGGTAGACCCGCTTTTTGGCAAGGCCGGCGGCAAAGACATCCGGCTTGTAGTTCAGCGCATCGACCGCTTTCTTGACCTTCTCGATGGTGACCTTTCGGACACCCGGCCGCCCGTTCAGCACACGGTCAACCGTCGCCAGGCTGACACCAGCCGTTTCGGCCACATCGTGGATCGTTACGCGCTTCATTCATCCCCCCGGACGTCAGCTATCAGCCGCCAGCCATCATCTGTTACCCAGGCACTGCCCCTTTCCTCAGGACGCGAGTGGCCAAGGCAGGGGCAGCAGAGTGGCCTGGAGCCAGGCTCTCTTTCGAACCACTATAACCACCTTTGAGGGGCGATCATCAAAAAATGCTGCGCCGCGCAAACACGTCCACGAATTGATGAATGCAGCCGTCAGACCACCTGTCCGGCAGCGTGACCGGAAGACCAGGCCCACTGGAAATTGAAGCCACCGAGATGACCGGTGACGTCGACCACCTCGCCAATGAAATAGAGCCCGGGCACCTTCGTGCTCTCCATGGTCTTGGACGACAATTCCTTCGTATCGACCCCGCCGATTGTGACTTCCGCCGTGCGGTAGCCTTCGGTGCCGACCGGTGTCAGTTGCCAGCGGTTCAGCTGTTCGGCCGCCCGGCGCAGCACCTTGTCCGACTGGTCGGCAAGGCGGCCTTTCAGGGAAAAGGCCTGCGACAGCTCATCGGCCAGCCGGTTGGGCAACAAGCCCCCCAGCGCGGTCTTCAGATCCTGCTTCGCATTGTCCTGCCGGGCACGCCGCAAGGCTTCGAAGACGTCGGCCTCGGGCGACAGGTTCACCGAAATCGGCTTGCCCTCCTGCCAGTAGGACGAAATCTGCAGAACCGAGGGGCCAGACAGACCGCGGTGGGTGAAGAGCAGGCCTTCGCGAAAGGACGTCTTCTGGAACGAGACAACCGCATCCACCGAGACACCGGCAAGCCGGCCGCACAGTTCCTTGTTGGTATCGGAAAAGGTCAGCGGCACCAGCGCTGCGCGGGGAGCGATCACGTCCAGCGCGAACTGCTTTGCCAGATCGTAACCGAAGCCGCTCGCCCCCATCTTCGGGATGGAGGGCCCACCCGTTGCCACCACGACAGAAACAGCCCGCAGCGGCCCCTTGGACGTCGACACCGAAAACCTGTCATCCGGCTTCTCAACGGCCTTGATCTCCGTCTCCAGTTGCAACTGCCCACCAGCGGCTTCGAGCTCAGCCAGCAGCATGCGGATGATGTCCCTGGCGCTGTCGTCGCAAAAGAGCTGCCCAAGTGTTTTCTCGTGCCAGGAAATACGATGCTTTTCGACCAGTTTCAGGAAATCCTGCTGGGTGTAGCGCTTGAGCGCCGAGACACAGAACCTCGGGTTTTGCGACAGAAAATTAGCCGGCGAACAATGGATGTTCGTAAAGTTGCAGCGTCCCCCGCCGGATATGCGGATCTTCTCCGCAGGTTTCCTGGCATGGTCAACCACGAGCACCTTGCGCCCGCGCTTCGCCGCCTCAATCGCACACATCAGACCGGCGGCACCGCCCCCAAGCACAAGAACATCCAGATCACGCATGGCGGGGTGTATAGCGGGAATTATGGACGGGGGTAAGGGTGGATCGTTGTGACGCCTTCCAAATCTTGCCTGTTTGCAGCCTTGGGTCTTTTCAGCTTCCAAGCCAATTCGAAACGGCATGGATCCCATGGTCCTGCCATGGGATGACGCCCGACGAGAATTAACGGTTGCCCTCACACAAAAAAACCGGCGGCCCTTTCGAACCGCCGGTTTCGTTCAAACGCTTCTTGCGAAGTCGCTTATTTCATTTCGGTCAGGACTTCGAAGCCATTCGCACCGACTTCCCACAGGGCATAGGTGCCCGGGACGTCGCCCTTGGCGTCGAAGTTATGGTCGCCTGCGGCGCCCTTGTAATCGATGGCCTTACCTGCTGCGATCAGCTCCTTGGCCTTCTTCCACTCGCCCGGACGGATCGTTTCGCCTTCGCCGTTGGAGACTTCGACCATGGCCGCTGCAACGTCTTCCTTCTTGCCGCCGGCTTTTTCGACAGCCAGTGCCAGCAGGAACGCCGCGTCATAGGACGTGGTGGCAAAGATTGCATCCGGATCGCCGCCGATGCCCTTGAAGGCTTCGTTGAAGATGTCGAGGGATTCGGACTGTTCGCCAACCGGAGAGGACGACACGAAGGTGGCGAGGTTTTCCGCGCCCAGTTCGTTGATCACTGCTTCGGATTTCATGCCGTCGCCGCCGACGAACTTGTCGAAGAAGCCGTTTTCGAGAGCCTGACGCAGAATGGTCAGGCCGGTGCCGTCGCCGTAGTCGAAGATCACCAGCGTATCCGCTCCGCCTTTGGCGAGTTCTGCGAGGTTCGAACGATAGGAGGCCTTGCCTTCCTCATGGGCTGCGAACTGCGTGACTTCACCGCCAAGTTCATCGACGAATTCCGCCTTGAACGCATTGGCAAGACCGGTGCCGTAGTCGTTGTTGAGGTAAGCGACGGCAACTTTCTCGTAGCCCTGCTGCTTCAGGGTACGTGCCAGTGCACGCCCCTGATAGTCGTCAGACGGCACGGTGCGGAACACGGTGCCCTTGTCGTCGAGCGTGGAGATTTCCGGCGAGGTGCCGGACGGGGTGATCATGGTGATGCCGGCCGGAATGGTGACCGAACCGGCAGCGGCCAGAACCGCGCCCGAACAATGCGGACCGACGACGCCGATGACGCCTTCGATGTTGACGGCCTTGGTTGCAGCGTCGGTGCCGTTCTGCGGGTTACAGGCACTGTCGCCGACAACGCCGACCAGCTTTTCACCTTCGCCGATACCACCTTGCTCGTTGACCTGCTGAAAGGCCAGCTGAGCGGCATCGATCATGGCCGGGGCCATGGCTGCGATCGGGCCGGAGATGCCGCCGAGCAAGCCGATCTTGACATCGGCCTTTGCCGGCACGGAAGCCAGCGCGGTTGCGGTCATCAGACCAGCAGCGAGCGCAAGAATCTTGGTTTTCATCAAAGTACCTCCTCAATATTCCGGTCTTCGCCGGGACTTTGGATTTTCAAGGCTCCGCTTCCCGAAACCGGCAAGCTAGCCTGAGGAACGGATCTAAGTGTGATCCGCACCGGATCTTGTTGGGCGCCGGTCGCCTCTCAGCGGTTCCGGCAGCAGGCCTTCCGGCCGGAAGCGCAGCACCAGCTGCAGCATCAGACCGATCAGGAACAGTCGAATGTATTTGGCCTGGATCGCATATTCCGTCGGTAGACGGTCCGTCGCGATTTCCGACATGGACCAGATGATCCACACCACCGCCGCGCCCAGAATGGCGCCTCGATTGTTGCCGGAGCCACCAAGGATCAGCATGATCCAGACCAGGAAGGTCGCGACCATCGGATCGATGGCTTCCGGGGTGATCGAACGGTTGAAATGCGCGAACAGCGCTCCGCCCAGGCCCATCAGCGCCGAGCCGAAGATGAAGGCCTGAAGACGGCGGAACTCGACGTCCTTGCCCATGGCCTTGGCCGCGCCTTCATTGTCGCGGATGGCGCGCATCATGCGGCCCCAGGGTGCGTTGAACTGGCGTTCCACCAGAATATAGGCCGCAACCAGCACCACGACCACAATGGCAAGATAGGCTGCCTGGGAGGCCAGATAAGCAGTTTCCTGCGCCAGGGAAGGAAACTCGGTTGCCGGGCGCGGGATGCCGGATATGCCGCGGGCGCCATTGGTCAGCACCGCTTCGGACTTGACAACCAGACGGATGATTTCCGCAATACCGATGGAGGCAATCGCCAGATAGTCGGAGCGGAACCGCAGACAGATCTTGCCGATGGGCCATGCCACCAGCGCGGCGGCGACCATGGCTCCGATCCAGCCGACGAAAAACGGCAGATCGAAGCCACCGATGCGGCCATCGGCAGCCTCAGTCGTGAGAACCGCCGAAGTATAGGCGCCGACGGCGAAGAACCCGGCAATGCCGGCGTTGAAGAGACCGGCAAAGCCCCACTGGATGTTGAGCCCCAGCGCCAGCAGCGCATAGATGCCGATAAAGATCGCCATGAAGAGGGCGTAGTTGAGAAGACCGAGATATTCCATTTTCTCCCCCTCCCCTTAAAGCACTTTGCCCTTGAGCAGCCCGGTCGGGCGCACAAGCAGCATGAACAACAGGATGGCGAAGGCCATCGCGGCCTTGTATTCGCTGGGGATCACCAGCACCGACAGCTCTTCGGCAATGCCGACGATGAGCCCGCCGAGCACGGCTCCCTCGATCCGCCCGACCCCGCCCAGAATGGCGGCGGCAAACATCGGCAGCAGCATCTGCCAGCCCATCAGCGATTTCAGTTCCGTGTTGAGCCCGAGGAAGACGCCGGAGGCGGCACAAAGACCGCCGGCAATCACCCAGGTCAGCATCACGACCTTCTTGTTATCGATGCCCGACAGCAGCGCCAGATTGGGATTGTCCGACATGGCGCGCATGGCCTTGCCCCATTTGGAGCGCGTCAGGAAAAGCTGCAGGCCGCCGACAAGCGCGATCATGGCGATGACCGTCAGGATCTCGCGGTCGCGAATGCGCAGAGCAAAATAGTTCTCCGGGCGAACGATGCCGCGCGAATAGGTTTCGGTGTCGACACCCCAGACCACCTGCACCACGGCGCGGATCATCAGGGCGATACCCAGAGAGGCCATCACGGTGACGATCTTCGGCCGTTCACGCAGATGTTCGTAGAACACCTTGTCGATGCCGACAGCGACGGCGGCTGTGGCGATGATGGCGATCGGCAGCGCGACCAGCGGCGAAATGCCGAGGCCGGTGACCGCGGCCAGCGCAATGAAGGCACCAAGCGTTGCCAGATCGCCATGAGCCAGATGGGCATAGCGCAGGATGGCGAAGATCAGCGTGATGCCGACCGCGCCGAGCGCATAGATCGACCCGAGCACGATGCCCGGAATGACGTAGAAATTGACAAGTTCCAGGAATTCCATACCGCTCAGCCCCCCAGGAACATTTCGGCGACTTCACGGTCGGCCAGAAGGTCGGCACCGCGGCCTTCATGACGGTTCTTGCCGGCGGCCAGAACATAACCCCGGTCGGCAAAGGCAAGGGCCTGCTTGGCGTGCTGTTCCACCAGGAGGATCGCAACCCCCGTGCTGCGCACATCCCGGCAGATCTGGAAGATCTGTTCCATGTACCTGGGCGACAGGCCGGCGGTCGGTTCGTCAAGAAGCAGAAGCTTGGGGTCGAGCATCAGGGCCCGGCCCATTGCCACCATCTGGCGCTGTCCGCCTGAAAGGGAACCGGCAAGCGTCTTGCGGCGTTCCTTCAGATCCGGAAACAGGGTGTAGACCCTGTCGTAGGCTGCGCTGAGATCTCCCTTCTTCAGGAAACCGCCCATCTCCAGGTTCTCGTGGATCGACATTTCCCGGAAGATGTTGTCGACCTGCGGCACATAGCAGATGCCGCGCTGGACGATGCGATTGGGGGCCCAGCTGGTGATGTCGTCCCCGTCGAACAGCATACGGCCACCGCGGATGGTCAAAAGGCCGAAAACAGATTTCATGGCGGTGGACTTGCCGGCCCCGTTCGGGCCGACAATCACGACGATCTCGTCCGGATCCACATGCATGGAGACATCCTGGAGAATGTCGGCTTCACCGTAGCCCCCGGTGATGCCGTCCATGGAAAGAAGCGCTGTCATGCGGCATCTCCCGTGGTCTCGCCCAGATAGGCTTCCAGAACCTGTGGGTTGGAACGCACGGTCTGGAATGCCCCCTGGATTAGCACCCGGCCCTCGGCCATGCAGACGACGGGGTCGCAGAGCTTCTCGATCATTTCCATGTCGTGTTCGATCAGGATGAACGTGTAGCCGCGTTCCTTGTTCAGGATCTCGATCTTGGTTTCGAGCTTGCGCAGAAGTGTGCGATTGACGCCTGCCGCCGGCTCGTCCAGCAGCACGAGCTTGGCGTCAGTCATCATGGTGCGCCCCAGCTCCAGAAGCTTCTTCTGGCCACCGGATAGATTGCCGGCCGGCTCATGCGCCACGTGGGTCAGCTCAAGAAACGCCAGGGTTTCGTAGGCCTTTTTCTCGACCTCGGCTTCGGCAGCCTTCACCCGGCCCCAGGCAATCCAGTTGGACAACAGGCTTTCACCCGGCTGTGACGGCGGCACCATCATCAGGTTTTCCAGCACTGTCAGCTTGTGAAATTCGTGCGGGATCTGGAAGGTCCGCACCAGCCCCTTGTGAAACAGCTCATGGCTGGCCAGGCTGGTGACATCCTCACCCAGAAACCGGATCCGCCCGCTTGTTGGCTGCAACGCCCCTGCGATCAGGTTGAAAAGCGTTGTCTTGCCAGCCCCGTTCGGGCCGATCAGTCCGGTGATACTGCCTTCCTCGACACGGAACGAGCAGCAATTCACCGCCCGGAATCCGCTGAAATCCATAATGAGCTGATCAAGCTCCAGCATTCACGCTCCTTGCCGCTCCCAACGGTCAGTCTTTTTCTTATTCGCGGCCGCGCGTTCCCGTTTCCCGGGATTGGCGGAGCGGGCGCAAAATGGCCCGAACCGGCGCGGCGTCCAGCCCTTCTAACTTCATTGGCAGCGCAATCAACTCATAATCACCGGGTTCCACCGCAGAAAGAGCAAGATTTTCCAGAATCAGCATGTCGCGGGAACGGGCGATCCCGTGACTGGGCAAGGTTTCGGAAGGATCCGGGTCAACGGAGGGGACATCGACCCCAATCAGTTTGACGCCTGCGTCCGCCAGCAAGGTCATCGTTTCCGGTGCCAGTGCCCTGTAGCCCGCCGGCCAGACCGTCACGTCCCTCTCGCCGGCAAGCCGGACAAGCATGCGCGGCGGGCAGTCAACGAGGAAAGGCGCCAGCTCTTCCGGCAGGCAAAGCGGACCGGACCCGCGCGCATCGACCAGCCGCGCCGGGCCGACGAAGTCGTGCAGATCAAGCTGGTCGATCGAAAGACCGTTCGGATCGTAGTGCAGCGGGGCGTCGGCGTGGGCGCCGCAATGGCTCGACATGGAAAATTCACCCACATTTACCGGACAGTCATCCGAAATCGTCGCCGTCCAGGATGTCGTATAGGGCGCATCGCCAGGATAGACTGCAATTCCCGGCCGCACCGGCGGTGTGATGTCGAACAGATCCGTCATCTTGAAACATCCTGCTGGCGGGCATTTGCCGCGTTTCAGACCATTGGAAACAATCATGGCCCTCAGGTGTTGTAAAGCTGTGCAAGCACAACTGCGAACGGTCGGCACCTACCATTAAATCCGGTGGCAAGCCGACTTTCTCTGCATCAGAAGCTTCAATTCGGGCCTGCCAGGCGTCACGCAAGAAATCCCCGGTGTTTTATGCAACTTTTATCGAACGCCAATAATCCAAATACCGGAACCAATAGTATCGCCAGATCTCGTTAAGTTTGTCAGCGGTTTTCCCGATTTTAAATTGAATGATATCTTCACGTTCCATACACTTCTGCAGAGTCACGAATTCGCGTTGCCGGACACGAACAGGCGGCCTCGCCCGTCACAACATTTGAATCAGCTTGCGTTCATCCTGGAGAACGACCCTGTCACACATGTCCGACCTTTCCGAGACGCAACAGGCGACCGAAAAAAGGAAAGCA
Source organism: Roseibium sp. LAB1 (assembly GCF_054658235.1). Taxonomy (NCBI): domain Bacteria; kingdom Pseudomonadati; phylum Pseudomonadota; class Alphaproteobacteria; order Hyphomicrobiales; family Stappiaceae; genus Roseibium; species Roseibium sp. LAB1. The sequence goes on from NZ_BAAGIB010000002.1 coordinate 1,282,005, forward strand.
TCCCTGCCTTTTACTATCGCCGACGGCAAGGTGGATCAGGATCTGATCTTTTCGATTTACGACCGTCTCGACACCGGTATCTGGATTTTCGATTTCGACGAAAAGCGCATTCTGTGGGCCAATCGCAAGGCTCTCGAAATTACCGATGCCGAATCGCTGGAAGAGTTGCGCGCGCGCGACATGAGCACGGACATGTCCCATTCTGTGGAACAGCGTCTGCGACAGTACCAGCAGGACTTTACCAAGCACGACGTGATCTTTTCAGAAATCTGGACGCTTTATCCCAAGGGCAAAGCAGAGGTTCTGCAGGTGATCATGAGCGGCCTCCGGCTGAATGACGGCCGCATGGCTCTCCTTTGCGAAGGCCGTCCGCATCACGAACAACAGCCGGAAACGCTCAGAAGCGCCGAAGCGCTGATGCACACCACGGTGATGATTTCGCTGTTCTCGGAAGACGGGCACCCGCTTTACCGCAACACGGCCGCCAGGGCTGCCTGCACCGATCTCGAGTGCACCTTGTGGGATCATTTTCTCGACCAGGTTCTCGCCAAGAACGTGATGGGCGTCCTGACCGCCAAGGCCACGACCAAGTTCGTGGCGGAAGTGCGGACAAGCGACGGCCTGCGCTGGCACGAAATCACCATCCGCCGGTGCCACGATGCGGTAACCGGAAAGCCGGCCTTTCTGCTGAGCGAGATCGACGTCACCGAGCTTCACCAGACCAAGGAACGGGCACAGTATCTTGCCAGCCACGACGCGCTGACCGGCCTGTCGAACCGGACCTATCTGAAAGAGCGTCTGTCGCATGTGAAGCAGACGGCGAAGGACAACAACCTGATTGCAACGCTGTATCTTGTGGATCTCGACGACTTCAAGATGGTCAACGATACGCTCGGCCATGCTGCAGGCGACCACCTGCTGCAACTGGTCGCCTCCAAGCTGAAGGAATTGGCGGGCAACAACGATATCGTCGCGCGTCTTGGCGGTGACGAATTTCTGATCTGCCACCTGTCCTCGCCAGAAAGCCCCCGGCCGGACTGGTTCGGGCAGGCGCTTCTGCAGGCCTTCGCCAGTCCGCAACTGATCGACGGAAAACCGCGTCATGTCGGGCTGAGCATCGGCTACGCCCATTATCCGACCGACGGGACCGACATCGACCAGCTCATGCGTCATGCTGACCTTGCGCTTTACCAGGCCAAGTCCGAGCGAAAGAACAAATGCGTCCGCTACAAGGAGTTCATGCGGAAGCTCCGGGACAAGCACATGTCCTTGAAAAAGGACCTCGAACGGGCAATCCGCGAGAACGAATTCCTTCTTTATTACCAGCCGATTGCCTGCACGCGATCCCAGCGGGTTGTCGGTGCCGAAGCCTTGTTGCGCTGGCAGCACCCGGAGAAGGGCCTGATCAGCCCGGACGATTTCGTACCGGTTGCCGAGGAAACGGGGCTCATCAATGAACTCGGTACATGGGTCAGCCGAAACGTCGCCTACATGCAGTCGGGGCTCAAACTGCTGAATGTGTCCGTTCCGCTATCGATGAATGTCTCGCCCAAGCAGCTTTCGGACCCCATGTTTGTCTCCCGCATGCAGAACCTGCCGAAAGAGACGGGCTGCAACGCGAACGAGATCTCGCTGGAAATCACCGAGAGCGTTCTGCTCGGCGACATTCCGCATGCCTATGATTCCCTGATGAAGCTGAAGGCAGCCGGCTACCGGATCGTCATCGACGATTTCGGCACCGGATACTCGAACCTGGCCTATCTGCACAATTATCCGATCGACGGTATCAAGATCGACCGGATGTTCATGGACGACATTGCCAGCGGCGGAGCCATCGTCAAGCTGATCCTGTCGCTGGCCACCGCACTTGATGCCACGGTCGTTGCCGAAGGCGTGGAAACCGTCGAACAGCGAGCCTGGCTGTCGGAAAACGGCTGCAACCGCTTTCAGGGGTTCCTCTATTCCAAGCCGGTGCCTGAAGAACAGTTCGTCGACATGCTTCAGGCCCAGATCCGCGCCGCGGCTATGTAACCTTCGCGCGGGTCTTGAACTCCGGCCGGTTCCAGCTTTCCGTCTCCAGAATGTCCTTCAGAATCTCGACCGCGTCGACAATGTCCTGATGTGACAGGTAAAGCGGCGTGAAACCGAAACGCATGACGTCCGGCGCCCGGAAATCGCCGATCACACCGCGACTGATCAAGGCCTGCATGACGGCGTAGCCTTCCGCAAAGCGGAACGACACCTGACTGCCGCGGGCCTCCGGGTCGCGCGGACTGGCAAGTGTCAGCTGCGGACATTTTTCCTCGACTTCGGCGATGAACAATTCACTGAGCGACACGGACTTTCGGCGGATATCCGCCATGTCGACGTCTTCGAACACGTCGAGGGCCGAATGAAGGCTTGAAAGCGCGAGAATGGCCGGGGTGCCGACCGTCATCCGGTTGATGCCGGCAACGGGACGGTAGTCGAGATCGAAGGCGAACGGTGCTTCATGCCCCATCCAGCCGGTCATCGGCGACGTCACCTTGTCCTGATGTTCGGGGGCAACATAGAGGAACGCCGGCGCTCCCGGGCCACCGTTCAGGTATTTGTAGCCACAGCCGACGGCGAAATCCGCACCGGCGCCGCTGAGGTCAACCGGGATCGCACCTGCCGAGTGGGCAAGATCCCAAATCGCCAGCGCGCCGGCATCATGAGCCGTACGGGTGATGTCGGCCATGTCATGGACCCGGCCGGTGCGATAATCGACCTGGGTGAGCATCACCACCGCAACGTCCTCACCGATGGCATCCTTGACCGCTTCGGGGTCGACGACCTTCAGTTCGAACCCCTTGTCGAGCAACTGGGTCAGCCCCGAGGCGACATAAAGGTCGGTCGGGAAATTGCCGTTGTCGGACAGGATCACCCTGCGGTCCGGGCGCAGCGCCAAAGCTGCGGACAGCACCTTGAACACATTGACCGAGGTGCTGTCGCAGGCCACGACCGTTCCCGCCGGTGCGCCAATCAGCTTGCCGATACGGTCCCCCGTGCGGGCTGGAAGGTCGATCCAGCTGTGGGTGTTCCAGGCCCTGATCAGGCTGTTACCCCACTCTTCGGTGATGACCTGTGCAATACGGGCAGGCACGTGTTTCGGCAGCACACCCAGAGAATTGCCATCCAGGTAGATGACCCCGTCCGGGATCTGAAACGCTTGCTTTTTGGAAGCCAGAACATCTGCCATGTCGGCCGGGTGCTGCGAGGTCATGAGAAGCTCTTGTGTCGGATAGTTGCATTTGAAAGGAAGTCGCACGCTATCAAAGGGTCATTTCGCAAACAACTGATTCCGCGAACCGTTTGATCCGGTTGAAAGCTGCACGGGAAAACGCCTGTTTCGGCGACATGTCGCAAATAACACAAAAATGCCCGTTTGAATGGAGGACGCTCGGGCGCTATCTGTTAGCGTGACGTCAAAGCACCGGCTGGGCCGGTGCATCTGTTCAAGTGCGGTTCAAGAGATGTTCATCAGCGTCTTCGACATTTTTAAAATCGGCATCGGGCCGTCCAGCTCTCACACGGTCGGTCCCATGGTTGCCGTCCACCGCTACCTTGACAGGGTGCGAGGCCTGGCGGGGGCGGAAAGCCGCGCGACGCGCCTGACCGTGACCTTGCATGGTTCGCTCGCCTTTACCGGCAAGGGCCACGCCACGGACAAGGCCGTCTGCCTCGGCCTTCTGGGAGCGCGGCCCGACTCCATCGATCCGGACAAGGTCGAACCGATGCTGGCGGACCTGGAGCAGAGCAAGACGCTCGTCATCGACGGCCTGCCCGAACTGCATTTCGAACCGTCGCGGGATGTCATCTTCGATTATGGCCCGCCTTTGGCGCTGCATGCCAACGGCATGACGTTCCACCTGCTGGATGCCGCCGGTTCCGTCATCGACAGCTTTGTCTATTATTCCATCGGTGGCGGGTTCGTGGTCAGCGAGTCCGAACTGCGCAAGACCAACAACGAGCCGGTGAACGAGCTTGCCAAGCAGGATGTGCCGTTTCCCTTTGCCTCGGCGAAACAGATGCTGGAGATGGGCCGGGAAGCCGAGCTTTCCATTGCCGAAATGAAACTGCGCAACGAATGCAGCGACAAGCCACAAGAGGAAGTGGAAGAGGGCATCGACCGGCTGTGGTCAGCCATGGATTCCTGCATCAACCGCGGTATTTCCCAGACCGGCATTCTGCCGGGCGGCCTGAAGGTGAAGCGGCGCGCTGCCGACATCTACCAGAAGCTCATCCGCGAAGGCCGCACGAACCCGCCCTTCGAGCATAACGTCGTTGACTGGCTGGGCGTCTACGCCATGGCCGTCAACGAGGAGAACGCGGCCGGGGGACGCGTCGTGACGGCGCCGACAAACGGCGCTGCCGGTGTCATTCCGGCCGTGACACGCTACTATCTCGACCACTGCCCCGGCGCAGATCAGTCCGGTATCCGGACCTTCCTGCTGACGGCTGCCGCGGTCGGCGGCATCATCAAGGCAAATGCCTCGATTTCCGGAGCCGAAGTCGGCTGCCAGGGGGAAGTCGGCTCGGCCTCTGCCATGGCGGCTGCCGGTCTTTGCGCGGCGCTTGGCGGCACGAACGAGCAAATTGAAAATGCTGCGGAGATCGCGCTCGAACACCATCTCGGCATGACCTGCGATCCGATCGCGGGTCTGGTGCAGGTCCCCTGCATCGAACGAAACGCACTTGGCGCGGTAAAGGCGGTCACGGCAGCCTCTCTGGCGCTTCGCGGCGACGGCTCGCACTTCGTGCCTCTGGACGGCTGCATCGAGACCATGCGTCAGACCGGCATGGACATGATGGAGCAGTACAAGGAAACGTCGAAAGGCGGCCTGGCCGTCAATATCGTCGAGTGCTGATCCGCCCGCTCCTGACCGACGTAAACTGACCAAATCCGGCGGCAGAAACCCTCGCCGCCGGGTCTCTCCTTCATGAGGCCAACATGCCGATTTTCGTCACTCCGCTGTTCGCCGGCCTGATGACCTTGCTTTACATCTTTCTGAGCGTCCGGGTGATCGGTGTTCGCAAGAGCGAGCGCATTGGCCTGGGTGACGGCGGTCATGGCGGGCTGCAAAGGCGCATGCGCGCGCACGGCAACTTTTCCGAATACGTGCCGCTGGGGCTGATGTTGATGCTGCTCCTGGAGCTGACCGGAGCTGCAACCTGGCTACTATGGGCCCTTGGGGCCGCCTTTTTCATCGGCAGGGCTCTGCACGCCTACAGTGTCAGCCAGGAACCGGAGCCGCTGAAGTTCAGGGTTGCGGGCATGACCTTGACCTTCACTGTCCTTGTCGTCGCAGCGTTGACGCTGTTGCTGCAATCGGCCGGCCAGGTCCTGACCGGCTGATCAGATCTGCTGCAGCCGCGTCTTGTGCGCATGGGCAATGTGAAGCCTGGCCGCGGCTTCTGCAGCAGCGCAGTCCCCCCTGGAAATCGCATCAACGATGGCAGCATGTTCTTCGACTGCCGTTTCGCGCCGCTCCGGCGTGTCCAGGGTGGTGCCCGCCATCAGGATGAGTGACAGGCGCAGGTGGTCGATCTGGTCGACCAGATAGCGGTTGTGCGAGGCCAGGCACAGACGGCGGTGAAACTCACGGTTGGAGCGCACCAGGCTGTCCTTGTCCGCGATGCGCTTACGGTCAGCGGTGACAAGATCCTGCAGGATCTCCACTTCCGGCTTGGACGCATGCTTGGCGGCAAGGCCGGCTGCCGTTCCCTCCAGCACTTCCCGCATGAAATAGACTTCGTTGATCTGGCCATGATCCAGTGTCGGCACGACCATGCCCCGGTTGGGTTCATGGACTGCGAGACCCTGGGCCTCCAGCCGTTTCAAGCCTTCCCGGATCGGCGTTCTGGAGACGCCGAATTCCTCCGCCAGATCCGCCTCACGCAAGCGGTCGCCGGGTTTCAAGACCCGCTCTTCGATGAGGCCGATCAGCCGATGGTAGATTTCAGATCCGTTCATGATGTCTGGTTAGCCGCAAGCAGGTGTTCGCGCAAGCAATTGCAGCTCTTGGGTCGTTCCACCGTTCGAAGCACTGCCCTCGGCAAGACCAGCGGTTCCCCGGTCGCCAAGAACTTGAACTGTTTCCGCCCGTTCAATTGCCGGGCGTATACAGTTTGCCGCCGACGACCGGCTGGCTGACACCGGTGGTACCCGGAAATGTGGTCGGCAGGCCAGCCTTCAGACGCGCGCCCAGAAACGCCATTGCCTGGGCTTCCAGGGCATCGCCGTCAATCCCGTAATCGTCCGCCGAAACAATCTGTCCCGCAAGACGGTCCGAGAGGGCCTTCATCAGAACCGGATTGTGCCGGCCACCACCGCAGACCAGCCAAAGCCCGGGAACCCGCGGCAAGAGTTTCTCCGAACTGGCGATCGCTTCGGCGGTGAAGGCAAGCAGCGTTGCGGCACCGTCTTCAAGACTGAGGCCTTCGGCAAACGCACCGGAAAAACTGTAGCGGTCGAGTGACTTCGGGCCCGGCTCGGCCAGAAACGGATGGGCCATTGCAGAGCGCAAGCGCTCTTCGTCGATTTTTCCCCTGGCCGAAATCTCACCGCCGGCGTCATACTCGCCCGCGCCATGGTTGCGGATCCAGTCGTCCAGAAACGCGTTGCCCGGGCCGATGTCGAAGGCGAGCAGCCGGTCGCCTTCAATATAGGTAAGGTTGGAAACCCCTCCGACATTGAGGAAACAGAGTGGCTCAAGGTCTTCGCCAACCAGCGTCTTGGCAAGCGCCTGGTGATAGACGGGCACCAGCGGTGCCCCCTGTCCTCCGTCCGCCATATCGGCCAGACGCACATCGCCGATCACCGGCACGTTCAGATCCGTTGCCAGGGTCTGCGGATCACCCAGTTGAACCGTTTCACCCTTGCCCGGGTCGTGCCATACGGTCTGGCCGTGAAACACCACAGCGTCGGGCGACAGGTCATGCCTTGCCAGAAAGGCCAGGATCGCTTCGGCATGGTCGCGCGTGACGGCGGCGGTTATCTCCGGCCAGCTTTCCCGCCCGGTGCCCTTGCGCGCAGCAGCGTCCAGCACCCGTCGCTTGGTCTCGGGCCGATAGCTTGCGGTTTCCGCCGGCCCAAACCGGGCAACCGTCCGCCCGTCGGTTTCGATCCAGGCCAGATCGATGCCGTCGGCGGAGGTGCCGGATATGGTGCCCAGGATGGAGTAGATGCCACTCACAGGCTTTCCTGAACTGCCTTGAGCCCGGCTTCTGCGATGTCGAAGAGTTCGTTCACCTGTGTTTCGGTAATGATCAGCGGGGGACAGAAAGCCATGGCATCCAGCATGTTGCGCGATATCAGCCCCTTGTCATGGAACACCGCATTGGTTTTTGCGCCGAGCGCACCGGGTGTTGCCGCGAGGGCCTCATGCTTGAGTTCCGCCGCACCGATCAGCCCGATGCCGCGAGTCTCGATCACCAGCGGGTTTTCCGCAAGACCGGCAAGTCGTTTCTGGAAGATTGGCGCAATGGCTTTGACATGGCCGACCAGATCGCGTTCCTCGATGATCTTCAGGTTCTCCAGCGCAACGGCGGCTGCCACCGGATGTCCGCTGCCTGTATAGCCATGGCCGAGAACGCCGATCTTGTGGCTTTCGTCGGCTATCGGCTGATAGACGGTGTCATTGATCAGCAACGCGGAAATTGGCTGATAGGATGACGACAAAGCCTTTGAGAGCGTCATCATGTCCGGCTGAAGATTGTAGGTTTCGGTGCCGAACATGTTGCCGGTCCGGCCAAAGCCGCAGATCACCTCATCGGCGACGAAGAGAATTTCATATTTCTTGAGGATCGGCTGGACCGCTTCCCAGTATCCGTCCGGCGGCACGACCACACCGCCCGCCCCCATCACAGGCTCGGCGAAGAAGGCGGCAATCGTTTCAGGGCCTTCGGCGAGGATTAGGTCTTCCAGATCCTGGGCACAGCGCTTTGCGAAATCGGCCTCGCTCTCACCGTCCTTTTTCATGGTGCGGTAATGCGGACAGGTGGTGTGCAGGATCTGCGGCAGTGGCAGGTCGAAGGAACGATGGTTGTTGGGCAGGCCCGTTAGACTGGCCGAAGCGACCGTCACGCCATGATAGCCGCGCACGCGCGAGATGATCTTCTTGCGTTCCGGCTGCCCAAGGGCGTTCGACCGGTACCAGATCAGCTTGATCGCCGTGTCGTTGGCTTCGGAACCGGAGTTGGTGAAATAGGCCTTCGACATCGGCACGGGTGCCATCTCGACCAGCTTTTCCGCCAGTTCGATGGAGGGCCCGTGGGTCTTGTAGGTGAAGGTGTGGTAGTAGGGCAGCTTCTCCATCTGCCGGGCAGCTGCCTCGACCAGGCGCTTTTCGCCAAAGCCGACGGCAACGCTCCAGAGACCAGCCATGCCTTCGATGTAGCGCTTGCCGTTGATATCCTCGACGTAGATGCCTTCGCCCTTCTCTATCACCAATGCGCCTGTCTCTTCCTGACGGCGGGCGTCGGCATAGGAATGGAGCTGAAATGCCGTGTCACGGGCTTCAAGGGAATTCGGCAGCTGTGCCATGAAGGGTCTCGTCTCGAATGCGGTTGGAAAGATCTTGCCGCAGGCGACTCAAATGTTCCTGCGCGGTGCCGCACACGGTAGGACATACCCTGGCAAAATTGAAGAGACTGACTGGGACGATTTTTGCCCTGAGGCAAGGCAAGAAACAGTGGCAGACTGTCCGGACCACCCAGGGCGAAGGCCTCTGCATAATGCTGATTGTCCTGTGAGAGACGTCACAGGCCTTCAAGGTCTCGTCCGGCTATGGTCTTCCTGTCCGCAGAAACGGGCACACCGCCTGCCGAAGCAACCCTCGAGCTGATGGCAGGTGGACCAAACGGGCGGAGGCAGAAAGCTTCCGCCCGTGCGCTTTTGACCAAGCCTGCAATCGCGGATCGCAAGGTTCAGTCCGCTACAGACGCCTCGTGCTGTTTCGGAATGGCTTCGTCCGCCGTCCACAATGCGACCTCCAGTTCCTGCACGCGGCCCCTGATTACCACGGCTTCCATGCGCGGCGGCTCGTCCAAGACCACCCCGGACGACCGGGCGGCAGCCATCAGGGCAGTGGACAGGACGATCGATGCACCACGCGCCTTGCCGACCTCCATCAACCTGCTGGCCACGTTGACGCAATCGCCGGTCGCGGCGATCTGTTGCTGGTTTTCATGGCCGAGGCGCGACAGCACCACCGGACCGAAGTGGCCGCCAAGACGCACGTCGCGAATATCGGCGTTGAGGCCGGAGGCCAGGATCCAGTCCCGGACCGCGCCAACAAGGTCGAAGGCGCAGCGGCAGGCATCCGCCGCATCCCGCGGCGCGGCGTCCGGAATTCCAAAACCGATCATGGCGCCATCGCCCATGAAGTCCAGCACAAGGCCCTTGTTGCGCGCGGCCTCGTTGACGACCAGCGTATGAAAGGCCTTCAGAACATCCCGGGTGCGCGAGGGGCCCAGTTTTTCCGAAAGGGCGGTATAGCCGGACAGATCGATGAACAGGATGGCAACCGGCTGCTCGCGCGGGACCAGCAGGAAACCGGGATCGTCGGCAATGCGACGGGCCAAATCCGGTGCCTGGAACCGGCTTAGTGCCTCGCGGGCCGCCACCAGCCGGCGCACCCGAAACCACTCGAAGCCCTCTCGCAGCACCGCCAGTGCCACGACAGGTGGGACGCTTGCCGCAATCGGCAGAGCGGCGTTGAACCAGATAGCCTGGTTGAAACAAATGACAACAACAGTCAGCCAGCCCAGGAGGAGCAGCAAATAGACGATGGTTGCGCTGGCCAGTGGCAGAAACACGATGGCGACCATGCCGAGCAGCGTGATGGAGGCCGCCGCAAGAGCATCGAAACCGCGGATACGGCTGTCACGCAGAAGCACCGAGCCGTCGAGCAGATTGGCTATTCCCGTCGACAGGACTTCCACCCCGGGCAGGATCGGATCGAACGGCGTGGAGAACCGGTCGCCAACACCCGTTGCCGTGACACCCAGAAGAACCAGACGTCCGTCAAGAGCAGCCTTGGCTGACGCTTCACCATTGAGAAGCGTTTGCGCGCTGATTGTCGTGACGCTGCCGCTCTTGCCGTAGTAGTTCAATGGCTGTTGCCATCGCAGATCCAGCGGCTGCACACGGCTTTCGATTCGGATACCTTCCGCCGTCACGGAAGGGGCGGTGCCCAGAAACCTGGTGATGGCCTGCATGCCGAAGGATGGTGCAAGTCCCTCTTCGGTCTTGAAAATCAAGGGGATGTGGCGCGGTGTGCCGCCGGCATCGGTCGCCACATTGACAAGCCCGACACTGGCCGCTTCGGCAAAGGCTTCAAGTGGCCGCAACTCGGTTTCCGGGGCCGGCACCAGCACTGTTACCGCCTTTTCAAGCGGGAACTGGCCACCGGCCGCAATGACTGTGGGCAGCGAGGCAAGCGCCGCGGCAAGTCTGGCGTCGGCGTCTTCAGTCGATTTGCCCATGAGCAGGATGTCGATGGCCAGCGCCTTGGCACCGGCGTCCCGGATCTGCTCGACCAGCCTTGTCAGCAAGGCACGGTCGACCGGGTAGTGACCGGCCGTGGCAACCGTCGCATCGTCGATGGCCACGATCACCACGTTCAGCGGCGCTTCGCGCGGTCCCTTGATCTGGATGCGAAGATCCAGAAGCACCGTCTCCAGCCGGTCCAGCACGCTGGCCCGTCCCGCGACATGGTTCAGCGCCAGGGAGCCCGCCCACAAGACGCCCCCCAGCATCGCAAGGATCACGAGACCGACGTAGAGCTTCAGTTTCATTGACCGAAACGGGACAAAAGCCCTGCAGCCCTTTCCGCCGACCACGTTGCTGGTGCGAAGGGAAGGCCGGGAGCAACGTCCGCGCCTTCACCTGCCGCCAGCAGAACCGTGTCGGAGCCGTCCGGTCGGGAGACCGACACATGACCGCGCACCACGAAGACAGATGTGCGCTCCGGCCCGACATCGACCGCGTAGATCGTGCCGCGCACGGCGGCGATGGCGTGGGGTGTCCGCACCTGGAAGGGGCCGCTGTCCGGTTCGACTTCGATCAGCACCGCGTCGGCGTCGACATCGACTTCCTCCGGACGAGGAGTGCCGGCGGCGGTGTCGATATTGAAGGCACCGGCAGCTTCGGCTTCAATCACGAGGCCGTTTGCGCACTGATAGACGACCCTTGGTGGATCCTGGACTTCCGTTCGCTCGCAGCCGTTCACATCCTGCGCCATGGCCGCGGCGGAAGCTGCGAACATGAACCAGATCAGGGTTCCGGCCATTTTCAATCGTCGTGTTGACATTGCAATCCCAATAGGCTTGTCAATTTTAAGTAAGGCATCACCGTGAAATACTACCATGGTATGACACGGCAAGCGTTGTAACCACCGTTGTACTGGTGCTCGCATCACGTGAGAAAGAGAGAATATGGCTGCAGACGAGAGTTTGAATAAGGAAAAGCTCCTGGGACAGAGCTTTATTTTCCAAGCGCTGGACGAGGAGAGTCGCAAGGATCTTGCCGCATTCGCCCATATCAAGCGCTACACCACAGGCGATGTCATCTTCGACATGGGAACGCCGGGGCAAAGCATGATGGCGATTGCGGAAGGTTCGGTGCGTGTCAGCATGCCGACACCCAGCGCCCGCGACGTCACCTTGTCGGAACTGCATCCGGGTGACGTCTTCGGTGAAATCGCCCTGCTTGACGGTGGCGAACGGTCTGCAAACGTGCGGGCTCTGACCAACTGCAAGCTGGTTGTTCTCGAGCGCCGGTCTCTGCTTGAAGTGCTCAATCGCGACCCCGCTCTTTCCATCCGACTGATCGAATTGCTTTGCCAGCGGGTGCGACGGTCGGACGAGCGCATGATGGAAATCGGCTTTCTTGGTCTGCCGGAACGTCTGGCCCGCCTGTTGCTCCGCATCACCGTGACTGCTCCCGGCACCGAGGAAAAACCGCTGACGAAGCTGTCGCTTTCCCAGTCGGAAATCGCCGAAATGATCGGCAATACGCGAGAGACCGTGAACCGGTGCCTGCGCAAGTTCCAGAAAGCAGATCTGATCGACCTGAAGGACGGCTGGCTCATTATCCGCAACCGGGAAGGCCTGGAGGATGTTGCTGACAGCGTATGAGCCTTGCGGGAACGAACGCTCATCCGCAAGCCTGATGCGCGCCCTGTTCCTTCGACGCTTCATGTCGGGGCAGTGTCGCGTGTCACAGGTCCAGGCGGAAGATCTCTCCTAGGTAAGGGGTACCGGCGAACACCGCTTCGCCATCACCAAGCCAAAGGGAGATCCCGATGTTCAGGAAAACCATCTTCACCGCCGTTGCCGCCGCAGCTCTGGCAACAACGGCATTTGCGCCGGCAGCCATTGCCGGAGGTTATGGTAACAAGCACGGAAGCGGATATAAGCATCAGTGGGCCTTCGGCGCACGCGATGCGGTCGTGACGCGGCACATCGATTGGTGCTTCGGCCGCTATAATTCCTATCGGGTATCCGACAACACGTTCCAGTCAGGCCAGGGTTCGCGCCTGCAATGTTCTTCGCCCTTCATTCGCCGCTGACCGGTAACCGGAATACGGCATTGCCGGCGGGACAGGCGGAGCAAGGACATTGTCTTTCAACTCGGCGCTGCCCGCCGGAAACCACGGGTGAGCACACTCTGGTTCAGATGCCCTGTTCGTCAAGGAAACGGCGGATGGCCTCGAGGCAAACCTGCCAGGCAGGTTCCTGGTCGACCAGAATGTGATTGCGGCTTTCCAGTGCAACGAATTGCGCGCCCGGAATGCCGGCGGCGACGGCCTGGCCAAGTTCCAGCGGAATGCGCTGATCATATCTGGAATGCAGCACGATGGTCGGCGCCTTCACCTGCCCAAGCCGGTGCCGGACATCGATATGACCGAAGGCATCCTGAAACCGTGCCGCGTTTCTCGGTGAAGTTGTCTGTCGCTGGAAATCGTCGAACCAGTTCAGGGTTTCGGCGCTGGCATCCGGCATGAAGGTTTGCGAGAAAATATGCCGGTAGGCCGGATTGTCCGTACCCCAGCCGAGCTCCGTCAACTTTATCACCGCTTCGCGCCGCGCCTGTTCCTCGGGCGATGCGAGATACCGCCAGCCAGCGGCGTAACCGCTGATCAGGATCAGCCCGGACACGCGTTCGGGATGGCGGACCGCATATTCGACCGACACGGCACAACCCTGCGAAATACCCACCAGCGGAAACCGCTCCAGCCCGAGTGTGTCGGCAACTGCCTCCAGATCCTCAACGAAGGCTTCAAAACTGAGATCCTGGACATCCCAGTCGGACAGGCCGCACCCGCGCTCGTCATACCGGATGAACGTGCGACCGCGCGAAAGTTCGGCGAAACTCCTGCCCCAGATCGGGCTCGACCAGTCGAATTCCAGGTGATTCAACCAGTTTGCCGCTTTCAGGACCGGCGGGCCGGAACCGATGCTGGCATAGGCGATCTTGGTACCGTCGGCCACGTCACAGAAACCGATATTCTGAGCTCTCAACGCATGCGCGCGGGCCTTTCGAACCCGGTGTTCCGGCTCTGCCGAACTCGTGTCGGCAAGCGCGGCATCATAGGGGCGCGCGCCTGCGGACGAGAGTTGCGACGCTGGGCCCGCGGCTTCGGCACCGGTCCATCTCTGTCCGTGTGTCTCTGCGCCCTCCGGGTCGGCTTCCTGCCACAGGCGCATCCATTTGCGGCGTGCTGCCGGGCCAACTTCCGAATGGATGGCCAGGCGCCGGTACACTTCCACCTGGGCCAGATGAACGTCTTCCCGCTCTGCCGTCAGCCAGGCGTCGAATGCCTCGTCCCCGGCACCGTCGAGCCCGTCCAGCAGCATGTTGCCAAGCCGCGTGGCCATATCTTCAAGTTCGTTGACGGACAGCATTCCGGCCTGATCGCGGAGCCTTGCATGAATATCGAGAATATCAACGCCGATACCCTCGGCATCGAATTGAACGCGTTCGCGATCGGCGATGATGCGCAAGCGGTCGGGAGTATCGACCGCACGGCGCAGCTTGCTCAGCGCCCAGCGCAGCGCCGCTTTCGGATCGTCCGGTAGATCCCAGAACAATTCGCACAACCGTTCGCGCCGATGGGGCCGTCCGGTCGCGACCAGAAAAGCCAGAAGCGCCCGCGCCTTCCTGGAGGCCGGCAGACCGATTTCCTGCCCCATCGCCCTGACGCGCAGTTCTCCGAGGAGCGAAATTTCCAGCGTCTGGGACATATATGTCTCTGAACTCACATTGAAAAAACACTCCGCGTCTTTGTAGCATCTAAAGGAAGGCCGACACAATAAACACGCCCGGATCAGGCCCTCCCCGACGTGTGCGGGCTTTTCTCTTTCCTGATCAACCGGGAATCTGACATTGGCGACACAGGGCGCTTGCCCGAAAAATTATCTGACCACCGCTAAAATGATCCAAAAGCGAGGCCAAAACGAATTAATATTGCTGAGTGGGATGTTTTGAAAAATTCTTTTCAGAGAAACATGAAATACGCCTTGTTTTGAACACGGTTTCAACTTAGGTACTCGTCATCGATATTGTTTGTCGAACTTTGTGACTGCGCGGACTTCCGCGTTCTGAACGATCTTCCCATCAACGTCGACCTAACCGCGCTGCCCCGCCTACCGTGAGGCGCGCAAACTATCATGACCGATTGAAAGGAAATCGTTATGGCCGTAGGAACCGTTAAATTCTTCAACTCCACCAAAGGCTTTGGCTTCATTCAGCCGGAAGATGGCGCTGCCGACGTGTTCGTGCACATCTCCGCTGTAGAGCGCGCTGGCATGCGCGGCCTGGTCGAAGGCCAGAAGGTGAGCTTTGAAGTTGTCCAGGACCGCCGCTCCGGCAAGTCCGCTGCTGACAACCTTCAGGAAGTCTAATTCCGCATCCAACTCTGTTCGGTGACCACGGATGTACTGGCACCGGGCGGCAGGATGAATAGAAAAGGCCGGGGTAACTCCCGGCCTTTTTTGCAATTACCACCATCTATCGGTTGGAGACGTGCAGATGACTTCCACAAAGGACAATGAAAGCCCGCTTCGGACACGGAGGGAAACTGCGGAAAGCAAGGCGGAAACGACCCGGCGCATTGCGCGCGAAATCAACGAGGCCGAGGCATCGGCCCGGGACGCCAAGACAGCCCGCCTGAAAGCTGCAAGACTGGCCAACCAGGACCAGAAAGCTGCCATTGCCACGAGCAAGGCAGCCCCGGCAAAGACGCGCAAGCGCGCACGCCCCAAGGCCTGACAGACGGCCTTCATTCCTCTTTTCCTCAGGGATTTATCCAACAGGTCTCGCCGGCGACGGATATCGCCGGCTGCAATGGCCACGACAGGCATTCAATGTGCCCCAGCCCCGGACGGCTGTCCGCTTTATCAATCCAGCCCGCAAGACCATGGCGTGCCGTCAGGCCATCGCCAGCTTCGTGATCAGCGCAGACGCCTTGCAGCCTGGTAGCAGTTCAAACGCAACGAGGTCCACCCATGTCCCGGGTATCCGGTCAAACTTGCCGGCAGCCGCCTGGCAAGCGTTGAGCGATGCTCAACGGGTCGGCAGAACAGGTGCCACAGGAGACTATCGGTGGCTCGTACCGAACGTTCTTTCAAGCAGTGCCGAATTTGAGCCTGCCGCAGCTTCGCCAACCGCTTCCAGCTGATCCTGCCTGGTCATGCGCTCATAGGCTTCCCCATCGGACTGAATGCGATATTGCGGCACGCCATCCCTGGCCGGCAACCTTCCCGTGACACGATAGGTCAGGCCCGAGGTGCCCTTGCCGCCGAACACGTTTTTCAGGCGCACGGCCTGCCCGATCCTGAAGCTGTGATCCGGCGAGCCGCCCGAGGGTTTGCTTGTAGCGCTGTTTGAGACCGTCTTCTTGGCCATGATATCTGGATTTCCTTTGTCTTCAGAGAATTCACCGGCGAGGACCCGGCACTGGAAGCGCCGGCATCGTCAGAACCTGTGACCAGTTGTCAAACCGGCGTTCAAGCCGTTGCTTCTGCAACCTTTTTTGATCTGACGAAGCAAACTGTGTCTGGGCCTGCAGCCGGCAGCCGGCAGCAGCAGCATCAAACTTGTTCCAGCCGGTTCCAGCGGCCGACAAGTATCGCGGGACCGTGCGCCTCGACGCCGACACCACCGACATCGCCACGATACGCTTATAAAGTTTGTATTTTCATGACAAAACGGGCAAGAACGTCAATATATCTTATAGTTTCTGCCGATTTTTTCTTAAATTCAGAATACACAACTCAGAATAAGAATCAAATAACAAAATATTTTTCAGATTTTTATTTCGAATAATTCTTGTCTTGCATCGATCAAAATCGACCGCTCGAATTCAATTCACTTGTATCCGAATGGTTTCCCAATTCAGCTTTCCCGGGGCAGACAAACCTCACGGCCAACCGGCTAACACAGGTCCGATTGGCAGGGCCATCCTGCCGTCCGCTCCCGCGGATTGCAGATCTGTCTCAGCATTTGGTCGATTGCACCTGCGCCTTGGCCGAGGCAGACCCGATCTGCCCTTTAAGCGCCTTTTCAATCATGGCTATGCCGATCTTCTTCATTTGCATCATGGCGACGAAGGCAAGCTTTGCTTCAGCACCTCCAACCGTCATGGCGTCGATGAGCTTTCGCGGTGAAAACCAGCCACGAAACACCCCGTTTGTCTGTGCACCGGCCGCACATACTCTCCTGGCCGCAATTGCCGACAACAGTGTTCCAGCTGGTTTCAATTTCTACCTGGGTGCCTGTGGCGAGAAGAAACGAGAAGGTCTCGCCCTGATTGAAACAGACGTCGCCGCCCGGGTGTTCTTTTCGAGCATCAGGCAATCTCTGTTTCACGGGTGCGTCTTGCGTTAGCTCCTGCAAAAAGAGTGGTGTCTCAATCGGCTTTCGCGAAGTGCGCCACCTGGTCGGCATGGGCCTTTTTGAACGCCGGTCGTTCGGTGATCCGCGTTACATAGGCTTCCGTTGCAGGGCGGCTTCCGAAAGCACGAACCTTCTCGACACGCAGCACATCCGCCATCATCAGGTCCGCGACCGTGAAGCGGCCAGCCGCCAGCCATTCCCGCTCCTTGAGAACGGTTTCCATGTGGGCAAGGCGGCTTTCGAACCATCCGGTCAGATTGTTTTCCTTCGCACCGGTGACTTCCAGGAACCACCAGGGGACCGAAACCATCTCGACCGAATTGAGCGCGGCGATTGTCCATTGCAGCGTCTGGGACTCACCGACAGGATCAGTCGGCATGAGCTTTTCGCTCTTGCGGGCCAGGTGCAGCAGCCCGGCACCGCTCTCGAATATCTCAAGCTCGCCATCGGTCAGGAAAGGAACCTGGCCGAACGGTTGCCGTGCATAATGGCCGGCTTCCCTGTCGCTGAAGGGCACCGTTTGAACCGAGTATGCAAGCCCCGCTTCTTCACACGCCCATCTCAGTCGAAAATCGCGCACGAAGCCGCGGACGCCATCAGGTACCCAATCATAAGTCCAGACGATCAGCTCGCTCATTTTCCAGCCTCCAGATAGGTTTGCAGCTCGCCGACCCAGCCTGTCCAACCAGCGGTGTGGCTGTTGATCGCTTCCTCGTTGGGGAGACGCTCATGTTTCAGGGTCAATTTCATGCCAATGTCGATTGGTTGAAGCAGGATCGTCACCTGTGACTCCCATTCGGGTCGGCCGGGCCACTGCCAAGTGAAGACGACCTTCTCGTTTGGGATGACTTCGCGATAGATACCGGTTGGGTTGTGTTCTGAGCCATCCATCAGGCGAAAAACGATGCTGTAGCGGCCACCGGGCCGGAGGTCAGTTTCAGCCCGGATGGCAGGCCCGGCATCAGGCCCCCACCACTGCAATATCTGGTCGGGACGGGTTATCGCTGCATAGACCTTCTCGGGCGATGCCTTCAGCTTTCGCACGATGATTATGTCGGGGAGCCGGCTACTCATTTTCGCTGCCCTCCTCAACAAATGCCGCCAGACGATCAAGGCTGACATTCCAGAACGTTTCGTAGTGATGAAGCCACTCGACCGCTTCACGCAGCGGCTGTGCTGCAAGACTTACAGTCACGACCCGCCCGGTTTTCGTCCGTGAAATCAGTCCGGCATCCGACAAGATCGCAAGATGCTTCATCAGCCCGGGCATTTTGATCGGCAGAGGTTTTGCAAGCTCGCTGATAGACAGATCAGGTTCCGATTTCAGCCTTTCGAGAACCTGTCTCCGCGTCGGATCAGCCAAGGCAAAAAACGTGCGGTCAATGGATGTTTCATGATACTTTGCCATATAGCAAAGTTTTCAGATCGACAACATCCTGTCAATATCGAAATCACCGATCAGGGCGTTCAAACATGGTGTGGCATCGGGCAGAGCAGACTCTTGCCGATCGTTCGCCGCGCAAGGCACGAACAGCCGCATTTCCATTTCGGGTCACGTGATGGCGTAACAGCCAAAGTGATCTGACGTTCAAGATTTGGGGAGTGGCGCACCGGGGAGGATTCGAACCCCCGACCCCCAGATTCGTAGTCTGGTGCTCTATCCAGCTGAGCTACCGGTGCGTATTTGCGAAGATCTTGTCATCTCGGTTGAACCTGCCGATGACTTGTCTTGGCGCTGCGGGGCTTGCTGTGTGCCCCGGACAGGGCGCTTACCTACTGCGGTCCGGTGGGGATTGCAAGAACCTTTTTGAACTTTTTTTCAAGGAACTGTCACACAGTTCCGAAAGCCGCAAAATTCCTCAAGACTTAGCGGTGAATAAGATCGCCCCTCCCGGTCACGAACTGCGGTCAGGAACCTCGAAACAGAAACACGTGCCGGTGCGATCGTCTTCCAGACGCACCGATCCGCCATGTGCCTTGAGAAGTTCGGCGACAATCGCCAGGCCAAGACCGACACCGCCGTTTTTCGAGCCGCTGTGGAAGGCCCTGAACAGCGCCTTGCGAATGTTGTCCGGAATACCCGGCCCGGTGTCCGAGACCCGCACACGAACACAATTGCCTTCACGCTCGGCCTCCAGGGTGATCCGGCGCACCAGGGTTTCATCCTTTTCCGCCTCCAGCGCCTGAAAGGCGTTGCGGATGAGGTTGAGCAGCACGCGGAAGATCTGTTCCGGATCGGCGTCGATCTCGATGTCCGTCGGCACGTTGTTTTCGAAGCGCACCGTGGCGTGGTCCACGAGCCCCAGCACGTCCGCCACGTCATCACCGACACGCCTCAGCGCCAGCAACCGGCGCTGTGGTGCGCGCTCCTGAGCCTTGCCGTAGGACATCACCGCCTGGGTGTAACCGACCGCGCGGTCAAGGGTTGCAAGGATCTTGGGTGCAAGGCGTTTGACCGTCGGGTCCGGCACGTGCTCCAGGCGCTCGAGAAACAGTTGTGCGGAGGCCAGCAGGTTGCGCAGGTCGTGGTTGATCTTGGAAACGGCCAGACCCAGGTCGGCGAGCCTCTGCTTCTGGTGGAGCGCCCTGGACAGGGCCTCCTCCATGCCTGCCAGACGGATTTCCGCATCGCCCAGCTCGTCACGGCGGCCGGAAACCGACATGATGCGCGAGGAATCCTCCGGACTTTCGGCAAAGCGTTCCATGGAGCGCGTCAGGCGACGCAGCGGACGGATGAACAACGCCCGCAGCGTGATGTAGACAAGACTTGCCGTGATGATTGAAATCACCAGCGACAACGCCAGAATGCGGCCGGAGAAGGCCAGCATGTCCTGCTGCAGCAGGCGCACCGGCAGGACGACATCCACATGCTCGGTGTGCCCCATCTGGCCGACACCGATGATCCGCATGGCGCCCTCACCGCGATACGTCAGAATCTCGAAACTGTGCAGGATCGCGGACCACGGGGTGACCTCGGCCATGTCGACGACGAAATCCATCTCTGCCGGCACGTTGCTCATGGCGATCAGACTGCGCCGCGAACCTTCGTCGAGCGAAATCGCAAGAGCGCCGGTCGTGCGGAGCAATTCTTCCTGAAGCCGCGGGGCAATGGTGTTGGTCTCCGCCAGCACGGAGGCCGCGACCCCGGCGGTGGTCAGCCGGTCCATGAGCCAGGTGTTTCGAAAATTGGCGATCGACGGCACATAGATGAGGATTTCCGCCAGCATCACGAAGAGCACGGTCATCAACAGAAGCTTGCCGGACAGGCCGCCGAACCGATAATGCCCGAAGCCGTCGCCAGGTGAGGCCGGCGCGGTGGCGGTTTCTTGCGGGACAGCCGATCCTTGCGGCGAGCCCTCATGTTTCATGTCACGTCTTTCCAAATCCCAAGGCCCCGGCCCCGCACCCGTGATGGCACACGGCACCTCTCCAGCCGTCCGTGCCAACGGTTACCCGAACAAACGCAGGAAACCGATCACTCGTCGCAGCCAAGCATTTTTGGGCGCTTCCGCATAGTAAGAAAATGCCGCACGGCGCACGAGTTCACCGAGCGTCGGATATGGGGCGATGAAACCGGCAAGATCCTTCATGGACATCTTCTTGGACAAGGCGAGCGAAAGCAGATTGATAACCTCCCCGGCCTGGGCACCGGCGATATCGGCTCCAAGCAACCTGCCGCGCGGCCCGGCGATCAGCTTCAGCCGGCCCATCGTGAGGCCTTCGGCCTGTGCCCTGTCGTTGCCGGTGTAGTCCACCGCCAGCACCTTGACCTTGTGCCCGTAGCGCTTGCGGGCCTCGGCCGCGGTCAGGCCGACATGGCCGAGTTCGGGCGAAGTGTAGGTCACCCAGGGCACGACGTCCTCGTTCATCGCGGCAGGAAGGCGGAACAAGATGGAGCGAATCACAAGGCCCGCCTGATACCCGGCGACATGTGTAAACTGCAGTCCGCCGGCCACATCGCCGATGGCATAGACACGCCGGTTGCTCGTGCGCAATCTCTTGTCGACCGCAATACCCTTCCGGTCATGGGTGATGCCGGCCGCGTCGAGCCGGAGCCCTTCGACATTCGGTGAACGGCCGGTCGCTACCAGAAGATGCGAGGCCTCCACGCTCACCGGCGCTCCATCCGGCCCTCTAGCGCTGATCGTCAGCCCCGGGCCGGTCCGGCTCACCTTTTCGACGGCCGTTTCTTCCAGAATGTCGACGCCTTCAGCCCGCAAGGTGTCCAGCACGATGGCCGCCAGTTCCGGATCGTCCTTGCCAAGTGCCTTCTGGGCCTCGAACACGGTCACCTTCGACCCGAGGCGCCGATGGGCTTGCGCCATTTCCAGGCCAATTGGCCCGCCACCGACGATCGCCAGGTGCCCCGGCCGCTCACGCAACTGGAAAAGGGTTTCGTTGGTCAGGTAAGGGACGTCTTCAAGACCGGGTATCGGCGGGACGAAAGCGGAGGAACCGGTTGCGATGACGTAGCGCCGGGCCCGGATCCGGATCGCGCCGGCAAGCACTTCGTCCGGACCGGTGAAATTGGCCGCCTCACGCAGAACAGTGACGCCAAGGTCTTCGAAGCGTTCCTGGGAATCATGCGGTTCGATGGCGGCGATGACCTTGCGGACATGATCGTTCGCTTCGGCAAAGTCGACTTTCGGCTGGGCGCCTTGCACTCCGAACCGGCTCGCAGCTTCCTGAGCGTGCGCGGCCTTTGCCGCAGCCAGAAGCGCCTTGGAGGGAACGCAGCCGTAATTGAGACAATCTCCCCCCATCAGGCCCTTTTCGATCAGGACCACCTCGACACCGAAAGCCGCCGCAGCCGCTGCAACGGACAATCCGGCGGATCCGGCGCCAATCACGCAAATGTCCGGGGTCAGCAAGTTGGCCATGGCGGGCTCCGATTCGGCAGAAAACAGGCGGCAGATTTAACGATTGCAGATTTTTTTCAAGATCACCGGAATGAGGCTGGCAATCCCGAGAGCGAAAAAGGCCACCAGCAACTGGGGTGTGACCAGGGCAGCCACATCGATCTGGCAGGTGCCGGACGCCGCACATCCGGGGTTCGCGGCCTCCTGGGCCGCGATGACGCTGTCGAGACCGGAACCAATGAAGGTGAAGGCAAAGGTACCCGGAACGATGCCGAAAAACGTGGCGAGCGTGTAGGACGACAGCGGCATCCTGAAGATGGCGGGAGCAATGTTGACCAGCCAGAAGGGAAACACCGGTGTCAACCGCAGGAACAGGAGGTAGTGAAAGGCATCCTTGCGGAACCCTTCGGCCAGTCGCGCCAGAAAAGGCCCGGCCCGATGGGTGAGCACTTCACCGAAAGACGTCCGGGCAACCAGAAAGACGGCGCAGGCGCCGATTGTTGCCCCCAGCACCGTTGCAAACCCGCCGAGTATCCAACCAAAGAGAAAGCCTCCCGCGATGGTCAGCAGCGATGCCCCCGGAAACGACAGGGCGACAGCGACTGTATAGACTGACATATAAACAAGAATGGCGATCACCAGGTTCTGGTCGACATAACCGGCAAGGTCCTGCCGCTGCATGATCAGGTTGGACAAGGTCAGCTGCTTGTGCAGGCCAAGGGCAAAGCCAAGCACCATCAGCGCCGCGAGAACCACAACGGGAAGCCACTTCTTCAGTTTACCGGCACCCGAGCGTTCCTGAGCCTTGGCACCGGTCTGCGCCCTGTCCTTTGACGGCGTCATTCTGTTGGCCTCTCCACCCAGCATCCACTTGTCCATCAGTTCGATTTTTTCGCGCAGGACCTGCCTGCTTTTTTTGACCTGATAGGCAGATGTACCTTAAACCTCGTAAAAAGAACTGTGCCTCACTGATAAGTGACGCCCGCCGCTTTCCGCTTCACCTGTGCGTGATGGAAAGGAAAACGCAGAATCTTAGGCCTGCAAAGTTGACTTGAGGCGGCATGGCCCTTATAAGCGCGCTCGACCGGGACATGCATTCGGACCCAAGGCTGGAAAAGCCGCGCTCTACACGGCGCTTCGGGTGCTTCCTCCAAAGAATTTAAAAAATGAACAAGGGCCGCGTTCTTAGTCGCGCGGGGAAGAACAATGAAGCGTACGTATCAACCGAGCCGTCTTGTCCGCAAGCGTCGCCACGGCTTCCGCGCACGTATGGCCACCAAGACTGGCCGTCAGGTGCTTGCTCGTCGCCGCGCGAAGGGTCGCAAGAGCCTCAGCGCCTAATCGGCGATCAGCCCGCAGTGCGCCGGGTTGGCGGCGACTGCCAACACCAATCCGTCGCTATGGACACTTTGAAAAAGCGCTCCGAATTCCTGGCGGTCGCCAAAGGCGGCCGGCTGGGCCGGCGCGCTTTTGTCGTTCAGGGCTTGAAACGCGACAGCGACGACGCGTCGCGGGTGGGCTATACGGTTACAAAGAAAACCGGCAATTCGGTTATACGCAGCCGCATAAAGCGGCGGCTTCGGGCCGCCGTGGCCGAACTCATGCCCGAAGATATCCCGCAAAAGGCGGATTTTGTGCTTGTCGCCCGCGACAGCGCGCTCACTCTTCCCTTTGAAAAAATCGTTGCAGACCTTAAGTCTGGCCTGAGCCAGGTGCTGGATCCGCAAACGCCGCGCGGACGGGGAAAACCGCGCCGGCAGGGCCCGCAAGCCCAATCGACACAGCGCAGGAAACAGGGGTAAATCCAGTTGATTTCTGAAAACCGCAATACGATTCTCGCAATCGTTCTGTCCCTGATTGTTCTGCTCGGCTGGCAATATTTCGTTGCCGCGCCTCAGTTGGAACGCCAGCAGGCTGAACTTCAGGCCCAGCAGGATGCCGCCCAAAAGGTCGCGACCGGCACCGCGAACCCGGATGCGCCGCAACCGACCGCTTCGCAGGGAACAGACACCACCGCACCGGTGGCCGGGCAGCAACCCGCCTTCGCCAACCGGGAAGCCGCCATCGCTGCTTCCCAGCGCGTGACGATCGATACGCCCAGTCTGGAAGGGTCCGTCAATCTGAAAGGCGGCCGCCTCGATGATATCCGGTTGAAGGACTATCACGAGACCGTCGACAAGAGCAGCCCGACCATCGTGCTGTTCTCGCCCTCCGGAAGCCCCAAGCCCTATTACGCCGATTACGGCTGGGTCGGTGACCCGGGTGCGGATCTCGCGCTGCCCGGCCCCGATACGGTCTGGTCCATCGACGGCGAGGCGACACTGACCCCCTCGACACCGCTCACGCTGTCCTGGGACAATGGCGCCGGTCTCGTCTTCAAACGCACATTCTCGGTCGACGAAAATTACATGTTCACCGTCAACCAGTCGGTCGAAAACACCGGCAGTGACGCGGTAACGCTTTATCCCTACGGCCTGATCGCCCGCAAGGGCATGCCTGAGACCAAAGGCATCTACATCCTGCATGAAGGTCTGCTCGGCGTCTTCGGCGAAGAAGGCCTCAAGGAAGTCGATTACGACGATCTGGTGGAAGAAAGCTCCATCCGTCCTGCCAAGGTGGACCAGGGCTGGCTCGGCATCACCGACAAGTACTGGGCCGCGACGCTCATTCCGACACCGGGCCAGGAGTTCCAGCCGGGCTTCAGCCATTCCGCAACGACCGATGTCTTCCAGGCCGACTATCTCGGCAACGGTGTGACCATCGCGGGCGGCGCGACCGGCGAAACCAGCTCGTATCTGTTTGCCGGCGCCAAGGAAACCAAGCTTCTCGACGGATATGAGGAAGCACTCGGCATCGAGCGTTTCGAACTGCTGATCGACTGGGGCTGGTTCTACTTCCTCACCAAGCCGATGTTCTTTGCCATCGACTGGTTCTTCCACCTGTTCGGCAACTTCGGCGTAGCCATCCTGGTTGTGACCGTTATCGTCAAGCTGATCTTCTTCCCGCTGGCCAACAAGTCCTACGTCTCCATGAGCAAGATGAAGCTCGTGCAGCCGCAGATGACAGAAATTCGGGAGAAATATTCCGACGACCGGCAGAAGCAGCAACAGGCGCTGATGGAGCTCTACAAGAAAGAGAAGATCAATCCGCTGGCGGGCTGTCTGCCTATTGTTGTCCAGATTCCGGTGTTCTTCTCGCTCTACAAGGTGCTCTACGTCACCATTGAAATGCGCCATGCACCATTCTTTGGCTGGATCCAGGATCTTTCGGCACCGGACCCGACCACCCTCTTCAACCTGTTCGGCCTGATCCCCTGGGATCCGCCGCAGATGCTGATGCTGGGCGTCTGGCCGCTGATCATGGGCATCACCATGTTCGTCCAGATGAAGATGAACCCGGCGCCGCCCGATCCGACCCAGCAGATGATCTTCACCTGGATGCCCGTGATCTTCACCTTCATGCTGGCCTCTTTCCCGGCCGGACTGGTGATCTACTGGGCGTGGAACAACACCCTGTCCGTGACGCAGCAATATGTGATCATGCGCCGTCAGGGAGCCAAGGTGGAGCTCTGGGACAATCTGGGAGCCCTGTTCAAACGGAAAAAGCCGGCTCCCGACGACAAGGGCTGACGCAGTCCGAGCCCAAGACAAAAATGAGATGGCCCGCCATTCGGCGGGCCATTTCCATGTCGGGCAGATCACGCCGGTTAAAATTTACACGAACTGTATTGGCTGGCCGCCTGTGATGGGTGGCGTGCGGACATTGTGCTGGTCTGCTGTGAAGCCGATGGCATGGTTGTTGCCTAAAAGGAACGTGGAGATGGCCTGCATGATCCGCGACCGCGCCGTGCTGTCCTGAAAGCGCAAGGTGCGCAATCCATTTACATAGGCCGTGAAGGTCGGATCCGGCGCATTCGTGTTTGGCTTGAATCCGATCTGCTTGTCGCCCAACTTGACTTCGTAGCCGAACATCGAGAGCCCGAGCAATTCGCGCGTCAGGACACGGGGAATGTTTATTTTTGTGTCCCAGAACATCTGCATGTTCCAGCTGAAAAAGCGCTGCCAGACCATAAGCCTGTACTCTTCGGTGTTTTTCAGAAAGGACTCCGGCGGATTGCCGCCAAATCTCCCGGCGTATCGGGCATGCATGCGAGCCAGGTGCGGCTTCAGCGAAGCTTCGCATTCACGCCAGATTCCCTGCTCGTATTGGTCAAGCGCAATCACGAAATCATGCTGTGCGGTCGCCGAACCGACGATCAATGCATCGTTCAGGATCGGGGTCCAACGGTCTTCGCTGAGGATGCTGCCCACGCCGTTCACCGGGACAACGCGATTGTCCGGATTTGCGGGTGGGGGAACCGGCATGCCGTTTCGGTCTGCTGTGGGCCGCGGTGCCTCGCGGGCCGCTTGTGCCTCGCGGGCCGCGACAACAGTCGGTGCGTCCTGGATGCCGTTCAGGCCGGTAATGCCGAAGGCGAAGATCAGATCCCGTGCCATACGGATGCTTGTGCCACCCAGCACGATGATTTCAAGCTCGTTCCTGGCCGTGGCGTCGTAGAGCCGGTAAGCCGCGCGAATATAGGCGGGCATGACACAGTCATTGTTCCAGGAAGCATGACGCCACCATCCGACCCATTTGTTGTCCTGCCGGTAGATATCTTGCAGCGCTTCGATTTCCCTTTTGAAGGCATTCCATTGCAAATGCGGCATCGTGATTTCCCCTCTTCAACCTAAAGACAGGCGCTTGCCCGCTGACGGCAAGATAGAGGCGGGAGCGGCCTGACACTTGTGACGCCGCACACAGCAAAACCAGCAATAGCCGCCAAGGTGTTCTTCTTCCTCACAGGAAGTAAGAAGTGCGCCGGGTTCTGTTTCTTGAAAGACACAACCGGACTGCAAAACCGGGCCGGGTGGCAGGCTTGGCTTGACCCGGTCATGGAGGCCATGGTTCATTTAACCATCGATCAGTATCCCCCCCTTATTAGGAGTGCACGGCCAGATGATCCAATAAAGCAAGACCTGATCCGCAAGGCGAAGCCGCTCTCCGGCAGGTCAACCGCGTCCGACACGCGTTTTCCTCTTCCCTTGTTTTCTTGCTTTCAAGGAGGCCCCATGCACGGCCCGTCCCCCGACACGCACTACCCATTCAATGGCGAACCGCACACGGTTTACCTGAAAAACGTGATCACCCGCCCCACCATCGAAGTGGGCGACTTCACCTATTACAATGATGAAAGCCACGCAGCGGAGTTCGAGAACCGCAACGTGCGCTACCATTTCGACTTTCTCGGCGACCGGCTGAAGATCGGAAAGTTCTGCGCACTCGCGCAGGGAACGACCTTCATCATGAGCGGCGCCAACCACGCCATGACAGGTTTTTCGACCTACCCGTTCAACATCTTTCAGAATGGCTGGGAACAGGGCTTCGATCCGGCGACCATTTTCGATCACCTGAAGGGCGATACCATTGTCGGCCACGATGTCTGGTTCGGCACCAACGCAACGGTCATGCCCGGTGTTACCATCTGTTCGGGTGCGATCATCGGTGCGCATGCGGTGGTCGCGTCCGACGTGCCGCCCTATTCGGTGGTCGTCGGCAATCCTGCCCGCGTGGTGAAACTCCGGTTTGATGAATCCACCATCGAACGGCTGCTTGAAATCGCCTGGTGGGACTGGCCGGTCGAGATGATTTCGCGGAACCTCGATGCGATCCGTGGTGCGGATATCGAGGCCCTGGAGGCTGTCGCGACAGAGACGGACAGTGCGTGCGATGCGGAACGAAACACGGCCTGAGCCGAACGCGCCGGTCTCACGAACCAGAAGCCTGCAAGGCGTCCCTTTCAAAAGAGTGCGCCTTGTCGGTTTGCAGGCATGATCCGGCCTGCCAAAACTAGTGACGGTTGCTTTCAGGCAGGGTAGAAGGCGCTTATGAGCGAAGAACAAAAATATTCCGACGAAGACCTCGAAGCTGGCCGGCTGATGTTCTGCCGGCCGTGGGACTTTCTGACCAGCGTCACCGACATGGCCAATCTGCCCGAGGCGGCCGGTGCGGAGATCGCCTTTGCAGGGCGGTCGAACGTGGGCAAGTCCAGCCTGATCAACGCGCTGACCGGGCGCAAGGATCTTGCGCGCACCTCTGCGACTCCGGGCCGGACGCAGATGCTGAACTTCTTCATCGCTCCCGAGACGCCGCTGACCATTGTCGACATGCCGGGATACGGCTACGCCCAGGCGCCCAAGGAACTGGTGGAAGCCTGGACGCAGCTGGTGTTTTCCTATCTGCGCGGACGGCCGAACCTGCGCCGTGTGATCCTGCTGATCGACAGCCGGCATGGCATCAAGAAGAACGATCTAGAAGCGATGGACCTGCTCGACAAGGCGGCCGTCGTCTATCAGGTCGTTCTGACCAAGGCGGACAAGATCAAACCGCCGCAACTCGTCCGCCTGATCGAGGAAACGCAGGCAATCCTGCGCAAGCGGGTAGCCGCTCATCCGGAGATCCTGGCCACATCCTCGGAAAAGAACCGCGGCGTCGACGAACTGCGGGCGGAGCTGTTTCTTCTGGCCACCCAATGACCTGTCTCTCCTGCGCCGATTGTGAAGCCACTTCAAACCGGCTATAGCAGGGGTCTTTCGCGAGACATTTTCCCAGCCACGGTGAGTATTTCAGTTCCATGACCACGCCTGACACCGCCACACGCGCCAACATCATTGCCCATGCCCTGCCCTACATGCAGCGCTACGACAACAAGACAGTTGTCGTGAAATACGGCGGCCATGCCATGGGCGATCCGGAACTTGGCCAGGCGTTTGCGCGCGACATCACGCTGCTGCGCCAGTCCGGGGTCAATCCGGTGGTGGTCCATGGCGGTGGGCCGCAGATCGGCAAGATGCTGCAACGGCTGAACATCGTCAGCGAGTTCAAGGGTGGTCTTCGTGTCACCGACAGGGCCACCGTGGAAGTGGTCGAGATGGTTCTTGCCGGTTCGATCAACAAGGAAATCGTCCAGCTGATCAATGCCGAGGGTGGCCGCGCGGTCGGCCTGTGCGGCAAGGACGGCAATCTGGTCACGGCCCGCAAGCTGACCCGGACCGTGGTCGATCCGGACAGCAATATCGAGAGCGTTCTCGACCTCGGCTTCGTGGGCGAACCGGACAAGATCGATCCGACCGTTTTGAAGCTGGTGCTGAAGGAAGACATCATTCCCGTGGTCGCCCCGGTCGCCCCCGGTGAAGACGGCGAGACCTACAATATCAACGCCGACACAGCCGCCGGCGCAATCGCCGGCTCCCTCAACGCCAAGCGGCTGCTGTTCCTGACGGACGTGCCCGGCGTTCTCGACAAGGACGGCAACCTGATCAAACAGCTGACCGTTGCCAAGGCGCATGAGCTGATTGCCGACGGCACCATTTCCGGCGGCATGATCCCCAAGGTCGAAACCTGTATCGAGGCCCTGGAACGCGGCGTCGAAGGCGTTGTCATTCTGAACGGCAAGGTGCCGCATGCGGTTCTTCTGGAACTGTTCACCGACGGTGGCGCAGGGACGTTGATCCGCCCGTGACCGGAAAACGCCCCCTGCCCCACGAGGGCCCGCAGGCTCATCGCCGCGACCTGAGGATCTTCAAAGGCGTCGAGGCCTGGATCTTCGATCTGGACAACACGCTTTACCCGCATGACAGCGACCTGTTCCCGCAGATCAACGAACAGATCTCGCTCTATGTGCAGAAAACACTGAACCTGCCACCCGACGAGGCGATGGCGCATCAGAAAGAGCTCTATCACGAGTTCGGCACGACGTTGCGCGGGCTGATGAGCACACACAACATCGACCCGGACGATTATCTGCGCTTTGTCCACGACATCGATTATTCGACCCTGAAACCCGATCCGGACCTTGCCACCGCGATCGAGGCCCTGCCGGGGCGGAAGTTCATCTTCACCAACGGCGACCGTCCGCACGCGGAACGCACGGCCGCGGCACTGGGCATCGCGGATCATTTCGAGGATATCTTCGACATCGTCTCTGCAGATCTTGTCCCCAAGCCCAACAAGGTCACCTACGAGCGTTTCCTGGCGCATACGGGCGTTGCCCCGGCGCGCGCCGCCATGTTCGAAGACCTTGCCAAGAACCTGAACGTGCCGCATGCACTCGGCATGTGCACGACGCTGATCCTGCCGACAGGCACACGAGAGGTGTTTCAGGAAACCTGGGACATGGAAGGCGATCCCTATCCGCACGTGGATTTCACCACCGATGAGCTGACCGGCTTCCTGAAGGCCGTGCTCGGGGCCATCAGCTAGCGCCTATTCGGTGGTCCGGTACCGGCACAAGATGCCGCTGGTACTCGTCCTCTTCCTGGCCGCCCTGTTCATCTGGATTGCGGAGAATATCGGCACCTTCGCCCGCGCCTGGCAGTATCCGCACCAAGCCGGTGCATGGATACTGGTATCGATTGCAAAGTTGAATACCTGTGTTCTGCTGTTGAACATTTCCTTCGTGCTGGTGACCCTTGTGAACAGGCCGGAAACGGAACGTTCTGCCGGAAAAGCCTAAAGGATCTCGACAGGAACTCCGGGCTTCATTATTGAAGAATATTCAACTTTCCGGAGATCGACCATGGCGTCCCTGCGTGCGCTTCATGCCTTTTCCCTGCTGGCCCGTCACGGGCGCGCGTCGCTTGCGGCCGAAAAACTCGGCGTCTCGCCGTCGGCGTTGTCTCATCTGATGCGCAAACTGGAAAACGAGCTTGGTGCGACCCTGGTCAACCGGGACGGACGTGGCCTCACCTTGACCGAAGAAGGTCAACGGCTGGCACTCAGCATGGGTGATGCTTTCGATCGCATCGAGGAGGCGGTCGACAGCTTCCGCCGCCGGGGACGGACAGAACTGAGGATCAGCACTGTCTCGACCTTCGCGACGCGCTGGTTGATCCCGCGCCTTCCCGATTTCCAGGCGAGCCAGCCGGATGTGGAGCTGCTGTTGTCCGCGTCCACAAGAATGGTCGACCTCGACCGCGAGAACTACGACTGTGCCATTCGGCTCGGCACCGGCAACTGGCCGAGTGTCGAGAGCCATCTTTTGTGGAAGGAACATCTGGCGGTGGCCTTGGCCCCCGGCCTGCTGCGTGGCAAGGATGCCGCCGATACGTCCGTTCTGACCGGTCTTCGGCTTCTGCACAGCGCCTCACGGCGCGGCGACTGGACGCGCTGGCTGGAGGAGGCCGGCCTCAGCCACCCCGACACCAAATCTGGAACCGTACTGCAAAGCCGGGATCTTGCCATCCAGGCCGCGATTGCCGGCATGGGCGCGATCGTGATCGACAGACGCTTCGTCTCCCAGGAACTGGAGGCTGGTCATCTGATCATGCCGGACTGGAAAGTGGTTGAACTGGACACCGGATACTGGTTCGTGCGTTCGCCCGCCCGCACCTTGACGCGCCCGGTTGCCACGTTTCGGGATTGGCTGCAAACCACTGTTTGAGAACAGATATTGGCAACGACGGCTTGCCATCCCTTGCAAAAAGACTTCATAAGGTGAAAGGGGCTGCCCGTCGTCCGTTCAAGACAAGTTCTGGCGCAGCCTCTTTCTGGGGTACTTTGGGGGAAGTATTATGTGTAAGGGGCTTTTGAGCGCCGTCTTGTTGGCGTTCTCATTTGTTTATTTGTCCACCGCTGCATCGCCGGCATCCGCTGAAACGCTGTTGTGGCGGTTTGAAAGCAAGCATCAGAACATTGTCGACGTGGAGCTTTATTCCGACACACGCCGTGGACATGTCTGGCCCGGCAACAAAAAGATCTACGTGCTCGACGATTTTTCGACGAAGACGATCAACATTTCCTGCCAGCGCGGAGAAAAGGTCTGCTATGGCGCTTGGGTGCGCAATCGCAGCAATCTGTATTGGGGTGTCGGCTACAAGAACCGCAACCGCTGTACCAATTGCTGTTACACCTGCAATGGTGGCCAGACCAAGGTGATCGTCCTCAATCCTTGAGGGACGAAAACCGAAACGGCCGGGTGTGATGCCCGGCCGTTCGTCTTGATGGCGGAATGCCGACGATCAGACGCTTTCCAGCGCGATCGCGATACCCTGACCGACACCGATGCACATGGTGGCAAGGGCGCGTTTGGCGCCACGCTGCTGCAGCTCCAGAGCAGCTGTGCCGGCGATACGCGCACCCGACATGCCGAGCGGGTGGCCAAGCGCGATGGCACCGCCATTCGGATTGACATGGTCCGCGTCCTCTGCAATCCCGAGCTGGCGCAGAACCGCAATGCCCTGGCTTGCAAAGGCTTCGTTGAGTTCGACGACATCGAAATCGGTCGGCTGAATGCCGAGCCGCTCGCACAGTTTTTTCGTTGCCGGTGCCGGGCCAATGCCCATGATGCGCGGTTCGACGCCTGCCGTGGCACCGCCGGAAATGCGGGCGATTGGCGTCAGTCCGTATTTCCGGATCGCGACTTCGGACGCAACGATCAGCGCGGCAGCGCCATCGTTAACGCCGGACGCGTTGCCCGCAGTGACGCTGCCGCCTTCACGGAACGGTGCCCGCAGCTTCGCCAGAGCTTCCAGCGATGTTGCCCGCGGGTGTTCGTCCCTTTCGACAATCACAGGGTCGCCCTTGCGCTGAGGAATGGTCACCGGCGTGATTTCCTGCGCAAGACGGCCGTTCTCCTGGGCGGTGGCGGCCTTCTGCTGTGAGCGCAGGGCAAAGGCGTCCTGATCTTCGCGGGAGACGTTATAATCTTCGGCAACGTTCTCGCCGGTCTCCGGCATGGAATCGATGCCGTATTGCTTTTTCATCAGAGGATTGACGAAGCGCCAGCCGATAGTGGTGTCGAAAATCTCGTTCTGACGCGAAAATGCGGTTTCCGCCTTGGGCATGACGAACGGCGCACGGGACATGGATTCCACGCCACCGGCAATCGCCAGCTCCATTTCACCGGCCTTGATGGCCCGGGCCGCGCTGATGACGGCATCCATGCCCGAACCGCACAGGCGGTTCAAGGTGGTGCCGGGCACGGTTTCCGGCAGTCCAGCCAGCAGCAGGCTCATGCGGGCGACGTTGCGGTTATCCTCGCCTGCCTGGTTGGCGCAGCCGAAAAAGACTTCCTCAACCGCTGCCCAGTCCATGTTCTGGTGCCGCTCCACCAGCGCCTTCAGCGGAATGGCACCAAGGTCATCGGCGCGAACGGAGGACAGCGCCCCGCCGAAGCGGCCAATGGGCGTACGGATATAATCGCAAATAAAGGCTTCAGCCATTTTACACCTCGGGAACAACAAGATCGGCGACAGCGCCGGGAACAAGAAGCTCTGCGCCGGTCACCGCCTGAAGATCTTCAAGCGACAGTCCGGGCAGTTTTTCACGCAGCACGAAGCGGCCGTTCTCGATGTCGATCACCGCAAGGCTGGTATAGACACGGGTCACGCAGCCGACACCGGTGAGCGGCAGAGAGCAGCGCTTGACCAGTTTCGGCTGTCCTTTTTTCGTGACGTGATCGGTGATGACGGCAACCCGCTTGGCGCCGTGCACAAGATCCATCGCCCCGCCAACCGCCGGAACGCCCTTCGGGCCGGTCGACCAGTTGGCAAGGTCACCGTTTTCGGCAACTTCATAAGCACCCAGGATGGCCACATCCAGATGACCGCCGCGCACCATCGCGAAGCTGTCGGCATGGTGGAAGAAGGCGGCACCGGGCTTCAGCGTGACGGCTTTCTTGCCGGCATTGATCAGGTCCCAGTCTTCCGAGCCTGCTTCAGGCGCCTGGCCGAAGCCGAGAAGCCCGTTCTCGGTGTGAAAGATCGCTTCCCGGCCGTCCGGCTGAAACTGGGCGACCTTCTCGGGGAAACCGATGCCGAGGTTCACATAGGCACCGTCGGCAATATCCTGTGCCGCGCGCCAGGCGATCTGGTTGTTTGAAAGCTTTTCCATCTCAGGCCTCCAACGGATAGGCGGCATTGGCGCGATTGAGGTCTTCTTCCTGCAGCGGATCGGCAACCTCCACGACCTTTTGTACGAAGATCCCCGGCGTGACGACGACTTCGGGATCAATCCCGCCCGCATCGACAATCCGGCTTGCCTGCACGATGGCTTGTGCTGCGGCCATGCACATCAGCGGATTGAAATTCCGGGCGGCCATGCGGTAGGTCAGATTGCCGAAGGTGTCCGCCGTATCGGCCTTCACAAGCGCAACATCGGCCTTCAGCCAGCGTTCCTGCACATACATGCGGCCGTCGAACTCGGCGACCGGCTTGTCCTTGGCCAGGTCCGTGCCGTAGGAGGACGGCGTGTAGAAGGCGGGAATGCCCGCACCACCCGCGCGGATCCGTTCCGCCAGCGTGCCCTGGGGCACCAGTTCCAGCTCGATGCCGCCTGCCAGATACATCTCGGTAAAGACCACCGGGTCGGCAGAGCGCGGGAAGGAGCAGATCAGCTTGCGCACCATGCCCGCCTCGATGAGCGCGGCAAGGCCCACATGACCGTTGCCGGCATTGTTGTTGATGACCACGAGGTCCTTCGGATGCCCCGTCTCGTGATAGCGGTCAATCAGCGCATGGATCAGCTCGATGGGAGATCCGGAACCGCCGAAGCCGCCGATCATCACCGTCATGCCGTCCTCGATCCCCGCCACGGCGGTGGCAAGGTCGGAAACCGTCTTGTCCATCATTGTCTCCTTCTCGGGCATCGCCCGAAGCGTCTCGCGTTCGCATGAGGACGGGATGTCTCCACATCTCAGGGCCGGTCCGCTTGCGGGCTGTGCAGTGCCAAGGAGATAGCGACGGCAGGTGTCTTTCGTCCAATTGATTTGTGCGATATGCTGCGTTTGTTTACATATCGCACAAATCAACATCACATGAGACGACACACATGATTGCGGAACGGGACATCATGGGAGGCCTGGCCAAGGGGCTAAAGG
Organism: Roseibium sp. LAB1; assembly: GCF_054658235.1. Lineage (NCBI taxonomy): Bacteria > Pseudomonadati > Pseudomonadota > Alphaproteobacteria > Hyphomicrobiales > Stappiaceae > Roseibium > Roseibium sp. LAB1. The sequence goes on from NZ_BAAGIB010000002.1 coordinate 1,316,704, forward strand.
TCATCGAGACCTTTACCGCCGACCGGCCCCGTCAGTCGATTACAGAGGTCGCGAACGCGTCCGGTCTCGACCGGGCAACCTCCCGCCGGTGCCTGTTGACCTTGGCGCATCTTGGATATGCAAACTGGGACGGAAAGTTCTTCACTCTCACGCCGCAGGTGTTGCGTCTGGGGACTGCCTGCCTTGCCACCATGCCCTTGCCCCGTGTGGTGCAGCCGTTGCTCGACCGCCTGTCGGAACAGATCGGCGAAAGTTCGTCGGTGTCGATCCTTGATGGAGACGAGATCGTCTATGTGGCCCGCGCCGCCCGAACGAAGGTCATGTCGATTGCGCTGATGCCGGGCTCGCGGCTGCCGGCCCATTGCTCGTCCATGGGCCGCGTCATGCTGGCTGCCCTGCCAGAGAGCGAGGCCAAGGCGCGGCTGGAGGCCATGACCCTGACGGCGCTGACACCGAAGACCCTCACCCGGGTGGACGCCATTCTGGCCGAACTTGCCAGCATCCGCAGCCAGGGCTTTGCCATGATCGATCAGGAGGTCGAGCCCGGACTGTGCTCCATCGCGGTTCCGGTGCTGAATTCCCACGGCCACACCATTGCGGCGCTGAATATTGGCTACAGCAGCACCTCCGCCGCGCCGGAAACAGCAACAACAACGTTCCTCCCCGCCCTCCTGAAGGTCCAGTCGGAATTGCGTCCGCTTCTGACGTGAGGTTTTTTGGTGGGGGGCGTGAGGATCGTGGTGCCGGCGAAATGCCCCCTCTGGGTCTGCTCCCTCCCCTCTGCTTCGTCATCCCGGCCAAGCAGAGCGCGAGCCGGGATCGGGGAGCCACCGACAACGCCGGCATGTCCTATGAACGAAAGACCTAGGCTCCCCGATCCCGGATCTTCGCTACGCTTCGTCCGGGATGACGATGGAGAGTGGAACGTGGAAAAGGGGCGGCCGGTGTCTGTCGGCAGCCCCCTGTTGATCGCAGCTCGTGGTCCTATGGTCACGTGACACCCGCTCAAGCCAATGACCGGGTCTTTTGTTCTGCGCCGCGCGTGGCCCCCTCCTTCGCGCCCGTGATCACCTGCAGCATTGGGGCCAGCTCCGGATGGCGAAACCTGAAGCCTGCGGCGACCAGTTTTGCCGGCACCACGCGCTGGCCGGCCAGCATCGTCTCCCGGCCCATATCGCCGAGTACCGTCGACAAGAGCCAGGCAGGCAGGCGCAGGAATGCGGGGCGGTGAAGCGCCTTGGCCAGAGCCTTGGCGAAGTCTGCGTTTCGGGCCGGCACAGGTGCTGTGGCGTTGACGGGACCGATCAGGGTTTCATCGGCCACCGCACGGGCAATGATGCGGACGAGATCGTCCCGTTCAATCCAAGACATCCACTGACGACCGGAACCCATCGCACCGCCGCCGCCGAACTCAAACGGCGTCAGCAGCTTTGCCAGAATGCCGCCCTCGACACCCAGGACAAGGCCGATCCGCAAAAGCACGACACGCACACCGTCCTGCTCCAGCGGGCGAGCGGCCTGCTCCCAGCGCGCGCAGACGTCATGAACGAAGGCGGGCTCGAATGAGGCCTCTTCGGTCAGGCTTTCATCATCGTGCAGACCGTACCAGCCGATGGCCGAACCGTTGATCAGACAGGCCGGCTTGTTGTCGAGACGCCCGACCAGAGCCTTTAGCGCTTTGGTCATCTCAACGCGTGAGTTGATGATCCGGGCACGTTTTCGGCTCGTCCACAAGCCACTCGCGATCGGATCTCCAGCCAGATTGACGATGGCGTCGACACGGTCGGCGTTTTGGATCTGGTCGAGACCGGTAATGACACGGACGGGATGAGCCAGTTGCTCGGCCTTGCCGGGGTCGCGGGTCAAAACCGTGACGAAATGGCCACCCGAGACCAGGGCCTCCACCAGCCGCTGACCGATGAACCCGGTGCCGCCCGTGACAAGGATATGCCGACGCGGCGGCAGGGCTGCGACCAGGCCCGCCGGATCAGGCCGGGCGAGCCTGTCGCTGCGCGCGGCGGCAAGCAGATCCCGCGCACTGAAGAGCCCGACCCCGAGCGCAGACACGGTGGCAAGCACACTCCACCAGCCATAGCTGACGGGGATCAGCGCGCTTGGCAGGAACGACCATTGCCAGAGCACCGGCGCGGCCAGAGCCAGGATCGCGCCATAGTTCAACGCGAGCAGCGTGTGATTGATCCGCTCGGTCCATGGCAGCTTGCGGGTCATGTCTTCCTCGACGAAATCCCAAAGCGTGATCAACACTTCTGCAACAAGGATCGTGGTCAACAGAATGGTGAAGGCCCCATGCGGCTCCAGCCAGCCAAAGCAGAGGAAGATCACCGCATAGAAGAAATTGCGCACACCGTGCAGCCGTAGTTCGGTTTTCTGCGACGCGCGCCATGCCAGACGCTCGCTGCCTTCGTGGTGCACAAGCGTGTCGAATGCGCCCATGAATATCTGGATGGAGATCAACGTCCAGAGAACGGGATTATCCATGATCAAGTCTCCATGTCATGAAAGAGCGCGTCCTGGTGAACCAGTTCGCCGAAAACGCGGCTCTTGAGGGAAAGGGTGAACAGAAAGCGGTCCTGACCGAGGTCCCGATGGGTGATCGTCAGGGCGCCAGGCCGGAGCCAGGCAGGCAACCGCAGCCGCCACTGTCCAGCTTGCAGGAAATAGTGATCGCTCTCGAAAATAAGGCCATCTGCAAGGGCGCTCACGCGCAGAGCCATGCCGATCCCGGCCCCGATATATTCCTCGATACCCGTCGGGCCTTCGAACCGCTTTGAGCTGTGGATCACCTGCGGAAAGCCCGAGGCGCGCCCATATTGGCGGATCCAGAACTGGCCATCGCTGGCGATATCCTCGGTGACGGAAACAACAGCCGGCTGATTGAGCGATGACCTGTCGTGGGGAAGCGGACCACCGATAAGCCGCGCAAGTTGCGCCAGAATGCTGCCGGCAAGGTTCATCCGCATGGAAACGACCAGGCCCTGATAGACAACACTGGCCCCACCGCTCAGACGTTTGCCGAACCGGTGGCGAACCGCGGCAGGCAGGCGGTGCCAGGCGGCTTCTCCCAGAAGATCGCGAAAACGGCGGTCGCCAGCTGCGGGTCGTTCCAGAGTGGCGCTTGCGTTTCGCATTTCCAATTCCTCCTGTCATGTCGGTTATTTCTGTATAAAGAGAAATAAGTTCGCAAAAAATTTTGAACGTGAGCCCCGGGTGGCTGACCTGCGGATCTCCCACCCGATCTGTCTATCGCTGCGCGGTGCGCCTGCGTGACCTCCGGAGGCGAGGCGGAGGCTGGACGCGCAGAAGACATCAAGACCAGATAGTCAACCCTTCTTGCCGCCGATCTTGAGCAGCGAGAGAACCTTGTCGCCCATCTTCATCAAGCTGGAGAGTTTGGACTTCGGTACGCTCAGCATCTGCTCCGACCAGCGGTCGGCCGTCGTCAGAAACTGATGCATTTCCTGCATCCGCTCCAGCGCAACAGGGTCCAGCGCCTTCTCCTTTTCCGCCTGGCGCACGCAGATATCAATGGCACGGATCGCCGGATCGATTTCCCGCTCCTTGCGGCCCTTCGCTATCAGCAGGGCCATTTCCCAGACGTCGGTCTCGGCCACGAAATGCTCCCGGCGGTCACCGGCCACCGGCACCCGCTGGATCAACCGCCATCCGACCAGTTCCTTCAGGGAGTTGGAGACATTCGACCTTGCGATGCCCAACTCCTCGGAAATCTGCTCCGCGTTCATGGGGGCCGGGCTGAGGAACAGCAAGGCATGGATCTGTGCCACCGAGCGGTTGACGCTCCACTGGCTCCCCATGTCCCCCCAATAGAGGATGAACTTTTCCTTTGCCGACGGATCGGTTTTGTCGGTAATTTCTGTCATGACAGAAATTTGTGATAGAACTCACGTCTTGTCAATGGAGAAATTCGTCAATTAGTGTGACCGGCGGTCAGCGCCCGTTCGCGAGAGGTTCAAGGTCGACACGGTGCCGACGGGCCGCACCAGCTGCCTGGCCCGGAGGCGGCGTCTCAACCGCAGCGCCAGAGTGGTCTTTTTCGCCCGCCCGGGCCGAAAGTGCTTCCTCGAGCACGGCGAGGCGCTCGAGAATGGCTTCCCGCTTCGCTTCGAGATCGGCGCTGAGCCGGTCGATATGCTCGAGCTTCTTCAAGAGTTGAGGAATACCCCCCTCGCAAGGTCCGGCCCCCTCGTCGGAAAGGCAGGCGGCCATCGCGCGAACCTCGCGCGTGGAAAAACCCGTCGCAATGAAATCACGGATCCGGCCAGCACGGCGCAGATCGGCGTCGCTGTAGCTGCGATAGCCATTTTCCGAGCGGCGGGTTTCCATGAGGCCCGATTTCTCGTAGTGGCGCAGCATCCGCTCCGTAATGCCAAGCCGTTCGGCTGCTTCCTTGATCTGCATTTCGACCCCTTTCAAAGCCGGTCTAGCACCTTGACACTAGTGTCACGGTCAATCCCCGGATTTCAAGAAACGCTCTCTCGAGATCTACAGGTGGCAAGGGGCGCCCTCCTCATCAAGAGGAAAGCGCCTGGAGATTGCTGGTTGCCCGAAGAACCTCAGATGGCTAGCTTCGCGACGACCAGCCCCCGTCAATCGTGATCACCTGCGCGGTGAGCCACTCGTTGGCGGAACTGCCGAGGCTCAAGATCCACGGAACGAGGTCGGAAGTCAGCCCGCGCCGACCCAGGGGAATCTGAGCGGCCTCGGTCGCCTCAATCGTTTGCGCAACTTCCGCAGGCAGACCCATCATGCCTGTCAGAGCTCCACTCTTGACGGGACCGGGCGATACGGCGTTCACTCGTATACCGTCAGCGGCAAGTTCGATGGCCCAGGATCGCGTCAAATGCTCAAGCGCCGCCTTCGTTGCTGCATAGTGCGCCAGCCCCGGCGCTGCATTTTGGGAGACTGCCGTTCCGATATTGACGACCGCCCCCTTGCTGTCGCGCAAGGCCGATCGGGCTTCCTTCAACAGAAGGGACGGCGCAACGATATTCACCGCGCAGATTTGCGAAAGCGTCTCGGCATCATAGGCGTCGATGGGCATCGGCTTGCCCGCGCCTGCATTGTTGACGACGAGATCCAGTTTACCCCATCGGCCTATTGCCGCCTCGACAGCACGACTGCTGCCCGCCGGGTCGGCGCTGTCGGCTTGGACGGCCTCGATTGCATCACTCTTGCCGGCAACGCCGGCGAGCCTGGCCGCATCACGTCCCGTGATGACGACATTCGCCCCCTGGTCGACCAACGCCAGTGCAGTGGCCTCTCCAATGCCGGAGCTTCCACCCGTTACAATCGCGACCTTGCCCTGCCAGTTTGTTCGTTCACTCATCTTGGCTTGCTTTCCTGATTTAACATCTGCGCATATGCGCCGAGCCGGTGTTAGCCGGTTGACGTTAGTGTCAGGGTCAAGCCTGATTTTTTGAGAAAGTGCCTGTGTCAGGCCGGGTGCTGCTGGACACTGAGGCCGCCGTCGATGGTCAGGCAGGCGGCGTTCATGAAGGGGCATTCGTCGGAAATCATGAAGACAGCCGCCCGGGCGATTTCATCCGGCGTGGCGATGCGCCCACCCGGATGCAGCCGCAAGGTCTCCTGCCGGGCAGCCTCGGGGTCAGGAAAGCTGTTCCAGTAATCGACCACCTTCTGGGTCTGGACATAGCCCGGCGCCAGTGCATTCACCCGGACATTCTGCGCGGCATATTCCAGTGCGAGGGACTTGGTGAGCCCCAGCAGGGCGTGTTTTGCCAACGGATAGGGGAAAGTGTGCGGAATGATGGTGAAGGCATGCGTCGAGGCAATATTGAGAATGACGCCGCCACCCTGCTCAAGCAGACCCGGCAACACGGCGCGGGCGCAGTTCCAAGCCCCCTTCAGGTTGACGTCGAAGCAGCGGTTCCAGTCCTCGTCGCTCAGGGACAGGGGCTCGTTGAAAACATTCACCCCCGCATTGTTGATGAGCGCGTTCAACGGGCCGATGGTCTGTTGCGCGTGAGCAATCACGGCGGCAATTTCCTCCGCGTTGGTGATGTCACCGGCAAGGGCGGCCAGGCAGTCACCCTCCCCACCCAGATCCGCAACGTTGCGGGCCAGCAGCGCCGCGTCCCGGTCCATGCAGACCACTGCTGCGCCTTCGTCGAGACAGGCCTCAACGATAGCCAGACCGATCCCCTGTGCTGCCCCGGTCACCAGGATACGCTTGCCCGAAAGCCGATTACCCATCGTTCTTCTCCCCGTCATTCGATCCCTAAACAAACGTCATGGTTATCGTTCCAGACAGCTCTGCCCCCGGCTCCAGAACACTCAAGCCGCCGAAATCCGGCAGGTTGTGACCGTTCGGCAGGTGGCTCATGGGTTCTAGGCAGACAAAGTCGGCCCCTGCCTGCGGAGCGTAGATCATCATCACGTCGAACACCGGATCGCACTCGAGTTCAAGCGCGAGATCGATGTCTGGCCAGTGCAGTCTCGCCTTTCCGGCAAAGCCGCCGAAAGCGTTGTTGATCCAGCGGGACGGCACGGCGCGCGGTCTGGAAAAATCGAGATCTGCGGGAATGTCCTGCCGGCCGTCCGGCAGATGCCCCTCCCCTTCACGCCACATGTCTCGCACTTTGGTCTGCAAGGTCGTATCAGGCGCTCGCCGGAAAAACGGATGAAACCCAATGCCGAACGGCAGGGCAGTATCGCCACGGTTCGTCACGCGAAGGTTCAAGGATAGGCGGTTCTCTTCCAGATGAACCTTCTGGTGCGCCTCAAAGGCATAGGGGCTTTGGACCGATTGCTGCCTGCACAGCTCCAGTTCGAGAAAATTGCCGGTTCTATCTGTCAGATCCCAGGTCCCCAGCCAGCCGTCGCCGTGCAGAACAAGAGGCTCGTGCGTATTGGGTTGGAGCGTGAAGCTCTGCCCCCGGAAGGTGAAGCGATTGTTTGCGATCCGGTTTCCGAAGGGCACCAGAGGAAAACAAGCGGCCGTCCCTTTTAGTCCGCCGGCCGCCACCAGGATCGGCGTTCCCCGCCATGCAGCTTGCACAATCGAACCGCCCTGCGGGCTGACGGTGACCGTCAGCCCGCCTTGCGAAAGCGTCCATTGTTGCGCGGCATCCACGGACATCAGCGGCTTGCAGAAGAGCGCAGATTGTCGAGAAGAACCGCGATCAGCAGGATCAGACCACGCACCACATATTGGTAAAAGGCCTGAATGTTCAGAAGGTTCATGACGTTTTCGGCAATCCCCATGATCATCACCCCGACGATGACGCCAGTCATCGCAGCGCGGCCACCGGCCAGGGAAACTCCGCCGAGGACACAGGCGGAAATTACCGAGAGTTCAAGGCCGGTGGCCGCATTCGGTTGGCCGGACGTGATGCGCGAGGCAAGCATGATGCCTGCTACGGCGCAGATCAGGCCCTGCAGGGCAAAGATCCAGATCCGCATGGACACCACATTCACCCCGGCAAGGCGGGCCGCTTCCGGATTGCCGCCGATTGCCAGTGTGTTCTTGCCGAAGACCGTGCGGTTCAAAAGAAAGCCGAAGGCGATGAAAAGCGCACCCATGACCCAGATCGGCGTCGGGATGCCGAGGAAGCGGGACAGGGCGAGCTGGTAGAAACCGGGGTCGTTGATACCCACCGCGCGGCCGTCTGACACGATCAGCGCCAGTCCCCTGACGATCTGCATGGTCGCCAGCGTGGTGATCAGCGCATTGATGCGGAAACAGGCGATGACGAAGCCGTTGACCGCCCCGACCAGCGCCCCACTCAGCAGGGCAACGAGGAGCCCCAGCACGATGGAGCCGGTCATATTGGAGGCTATGACGGCGATCATGCCGGTAAAGGCCACCGTCGATCCGACCGAAAGGTCAAAGTCCCGGGACGCCAAGCAGAACATCATCGTGCAGGCAACGATGCCTATCGTGACGACGGATTGCAGCAGACCGAGAATGTTGCGCTCGGTGAGGAAGTTGGGAACGGTCAGGGAAACGATTGCGAAGGCCACCGCAAAGATGACCACCAGCCCCTGGTCTCCGAGCAAAATTTTCTTGAGAGAATTCATCTGAAACGGTTCCGTTCACACCGTGTGGGCAGCATTTCTGTCCGGCAAGGCCAGGGTCAGAATGCTGCGCTCTTCAAAGGTTTCCCGTGCGAATTCGCCGACCATACGGCCTTCGCACATGACGATGATGCGGTCGGAAATTCCCATCACTTCGGGCAGCTCGCTGGAAACGACCACAATGGCCATACCGCCTTCCGCAAGCTCGTAGAGGATGTCGTAGATTTCCGACTTGGCGCCGACATCGATGCCGCGTGTCGGCTCGTCGACGATCAGCACCTTCACGCCCTGCTCGGACAGCCAGCGTCCGAGGATGACCTTTTGCTGGTTGCCGCCGGAGAGATTGACGATGTCCTGCTTCCGCGAAGGCGTGCGTACCTTCAGCCGGGCGATGAAGCGATCCGCAAGAGCTGCTTCCTTGCCGGGCTGGAGAATGCCGAAGGGTGACATGTGCCGGCGCGAGGAAATGGCGATGTTTTCCTCAATGGACCGGCCCTGGATGATGCCGTCGTGTTTCCGGTCTTCCGGACACAGCACCAGCCCTGCATTTATGGCACCGCGCGGATTGTCCGCCGGCACTTCCTTGCCATCAATGGAGACCGTGCCGACACGCCGCGAGTCGGCGCCGTAGACGAGGCGCATCAACTCGCTGCGCCCGGCGCCGATCAGGCCGAAGAAACCCAGAATTTCACCCTGCCGAACCGAGAATTCGACCGGGCCGGGAAGCTTTTCGCCTGAGATGCCGGACACTTCCAGCCGTACCGGCCCGAAGGACCGGCCACGCCAGCCCCAGATGTTGCCAATTTCGCGCCCGACCATCTCGGCGATGATCTGGTCCCGGGTGACGTTGGCAATGTCGGGGTGATGGGCTGCGAGACGGCCGTCGCGCAGAACGGTCAGACTGTCGCAAAGATGGAAGATTTCCTCAAGCCGGTGGGAGACATAGAGGATGACCGTGCCCTTGGCCTTCAGCCGGGCGATCAGCTCGAACAGGATCTCGCTCTCCCGGGACGACAGGGAGGACGTCGGCTCGTCCAGTGCAATGACCCGGGCTTCCATCATCACGGCCTTGGCGATTTCCACCATCTGGCGCGCACCGATGGACAGCGAGGCTACCTTGGCATTGGGATCGACGTCGACGCCGATCTCCTCAAGCCGGCTGCGCACAGTCTCCACCAGCCGCCGGCCATCGAGAACGCCGCCGCGGCCCGGAAACCGGCCCAGCCAGAGATTTTCCGCCACAGTCAGCTCCGGTACGAGCTGAAGTTCCTGATGGATCACGATCACTCCGGCATCGAAGGCGTCGCGCACAGATCCGTAGCTCTGTTCGATCCCCTCGATCGAGATGGATCCGCTGTCCGCGGACTGGTCGCCGGACAGCACCCGGATAAGGGTGGACTTGCCGGCACCGTTTTCCCCCATGAGCCCGTGTACGGCCCCCTTCTCCACCGAGAAGGAGATGTCCGACAGGGCCTGAACCCCCGGATAGCTCTTGGAGATGTTTTGTACTGACAGATAAGACATGACGCTCGCGCAACAGTTCCCCGGCGGCCGTGGAACCGGCCGCCGGAACAGGTGTCAGTCGGAAAGGATCACTCGATGCCAAGGTCCTTGCGCACGTCCACGTAGGTGTCGCGCAGGGCCAGGGAGCCGGACGTCAGGATGAGCGGCTCCGGTTCCTTGTTATTGGCGATCCACTCGTACATGTTGAGAGCGGTTTCATAGCCGTGGCGTTTCGGCGAAATGATCACCGTGCCGTAGAAACCGGTCGGGTTCGGCTTCTTGAATTCGTTGATGGCAGATTCAGCACCACCGATGCCGACACCGATAACGTTTTCCGCCGGAATGCCGACCGATTCCGTCGCCCGGACCGCGCCGAGAACGGCTTCGTCGTTGAGGCCGAAAGCAATCCAGTTCTTCACGTCCGCATGCTGGTTAAGCACGGTGGTCGCCGCGTTCAGGGCCGCTTCCGTATCGGTCTTGGCCTGGGGTGCATCATAGATGTTCTCGGCAGGAAAACCGGCAGCCGTCAGGGCCGCAATGGCGCCTTCCACCCGGTCAACGGCGGTCGGGAGCTGGTCATAGGAAACACGGATCGCGCCCACTTCCGACATGTCCCAGCCACGGGCCTTGATCTCGGCAGCAATGGACTGACCCACTGTCTCTCCGATCTTCACTGCGGAAATACCCATGTGCGGCACGCTTTCGATCGGCTCTCCATCGGCGCCGACGAGGCGATCATCCACGGTCATGAGCTTCAGCTCGTTGGCCGCCGCCTTGGCCACGATCCCCGGCCCGAGCTTCACGTCCGGCACACAGATGATGAACCCCTGCGCACCCTGGGCGCCAAGGTTGTCGATCGCTGCCTGAACCTTCTCACCGTCCGGCGCGCCGATTTCGACCAGGGTGAAACCCTTTTCCTCGGCAGCTTTCTGGGCAAACTTCCATTCGTCCTGGAACCAGGGCTCTTCCGGCTGCTTGACGACGAAACCGATTTTCACGTCAGCGGCATGGGCAGAACCGGCGATGGCAAGGGCCATCACTCCGGTCAGAACGGCTTTTTTCAGAACACGCATTGCAGATCCTCCCAATCTCGTTCGGGGCGCCCTGCCTCCCGGGGCGCTTCAACAGACCTACTGTGAATCATCATACCAGTCAATTGCCTTTGTATGATGTATCAGTTAAAGTCGCCCGACATTCGACGACGGACAGCGAAACGCGCAGTTCGCGCAGAGCAAAAAAATCCGCTAAAAATGCGGGATGCCAGTCCGGCAAGAACAGGGAGCAGGCCATTGGAAACGTTGAGGGAGCATACAGCGACCACTGATCAGAGCAGTGGCAAGCGCCCTCGCGTGCGAAAGAATGTGACGGCAGCTCTCGCGGAAGACATCTGCTCGGAAAAATATCCCGTCGGCGCTCAACTGCCCCGGGAGAACGATCTTTGCGAGATCTATGGCGTCAGCCGCACGGTTATCCGCGAATCCATCAAGGTTCTGGAGTCCAAAGGCATGCTACGGGTCAAGCCTCGTGTCGGGACAGTTGTCACGGACCGGGAGGACTGGAACATTCTGGATGGGGAAGTGCTCGACTGGATCGGCCCCTTCATCCACGAGTTCGATCTGCTCGGATGCATCCTGGAAGCCCGGCGGACGATCGAGCCGGCGGCGGCGGAATTTGCCGCGAAACGCGCCACCATGCAGGAAATCGCCGCACTGGAATCCGCCTGGATGCGGATGCGCGATGCAAGCACCGACCCTGAAGCCTTCACCGAGGCGGATGTGGACTTCCACAGTGTGCTGATGGCCGCCAGCCACAACCAGGTCTTCAGGCGCCTGTCCAGCGCCATTCATACAGCCCTGCACTATACGCTGCATGCCTCCAACACCGCCGTGGAAAGCCGGGACCTGGCCATCCAGTTGCATGGCGAACTGGTGGACGCCCTGCGCCTGCGCGACGCGCCACGGGCCCGGGAGGCATCAAACCGGATGCTCGACCTGGCCGAACACGACCTGACCGCCGCCCAAGAAGCTGCCGGCCGCGTTCAGGTCTGACCTCTGTCCCGCCTTCTGCCCCGATGACCGCGCCCATTGCCGGAAGCTTATCAACATGAAGATCACCAAATTCACGACCTATATCGTGCCGCCGCGCTGGCTTTTCCTGAAGATCGAGACCGATGAAGGCGTCACCGGTTGGGGCGAGCCTGTGGTCGAAGGCCGTGCCCTGACAACGGAAGCGGCAGTGCATGAGCTTGCCGACTATCTCATCGGCAAGGATCCCTTCCTCATCGAAGATCATTGGACGGTGCTGTATCGCGGCGGTTTCTACCGGGGCGGAGCCATTCACATGAGTGCCCTTGCCGGTATCGACCAGGCCCTGTGGGACATCAAGGGCAAGGCCCTGGGCCAGCCGGTTCACTCGCTGCTCGGCGGTCAGCTGCGCGACAGGATCAAGGTCTATTCCTGGATAGGGGGCGACAGGCCTTCGGAGCTTGCGGACAATGCCAGGCAAGTTGTCGAACGCGGCTTCAAGGCACTGAAAATGAACGGCTGTGCCGAACTGCAGTTCGTTGATAGCAACGCGCGGCTGAACGCGGCGGTGGAGGCCATCGCAAGCGTGCGCGAGGCTGTTGGGCCTGACATCGGCATCGCGGTGGATTTCCACGGCCGAGTGCACAAGCCCATGGCCAAGATCCTGGCGCGGGAGCTGGATCCCTACAAGCTGATGTTCATTGAAGAACCGGTGCTTTCAGAAAACCGTGAAGCCCTGCGGGACATCGTCAGTCACACATCGACACCGATTGCCCTGGGCGAGCGGCTCTATTCCCGGTGGGACTTCAAGACCGTGCTCTCGGACGGTTATGTGGACGTGATCCAGCCCGACCTTTCCCACGCCGGCGGGATCACGGAATGCCGGAAGATCGCGGCCATGGCCGAGGCCTATGACGTTGCACTGGCGCCCCACTGCCCGCTTGGCCCCATTGCCCTTGCAGCATGTCTTCAGGTCGATGCGGTGTCCTACAACGCTTTCATTCAGGAGCAGAGCCTCGGCATCCACTACAATGAGTCGAATGACCTCCTGGACTATATCTCCAACCCCGAAGTCTTCGCCTATGCGGATGGTTTTGCCGCCATACCCCAGGGGCCCGGACTCGGCATCGAGGTGAACGAGGATTATGTCATTGCGCGTGCAAGGGAAGGCCACCGCTGGCGTAATCCGGTTTGGCGCCACGAGGACGGAAGCCTTGCCGAGTGGTGATCTCTTCAGGACGCCTCGCGCCACCGCTCTTCGCGAACGAAGGCGATGAGCCTGTCCGAGGGCATTGCCGGTGCAAAGGCATAGCCTTGCAGCGCGTCGCAGCCCAGATCACGGAGGATCTTGGCATGCTCCATGGTTTCCACGCCCTCGGCGACAACCTTGATGCCGAGTGACTGACCGATTTCGATGATCGACGCGACCAGACGGCGCTGGCCTTCCGAATGGGTGATCGGGATGACCAGTTGGCGGTCAATCTTCAGCCGTTTCGGACGCAGATGAATGAGGCTGACGATGGACGCATAACCGGTCCCAAAGTCGTCGATCTCAATGTCGATCCCCTTTTCCCGCAGATGCTCGAAATTGGTTGCGATAAGGTCGTTCTTTTCGTCCAGGAAAATGGATTCCAGCAATTCGAACGACAGCGAGCCGGGTTCAAGGGCGAGCCCCTCGAGGCTTTCCATCAGGTTTGCGTCGTTGAGCCTGCCTGCGGACACATTGACCGACATTTTCGGAATGTGGATCCCGGCGGCTTTCCAGCGCGCGGACTGCCACAGCGTCTGCTCCAGAATAATCCGGTCGATCAAAGGAACGACATTGAGTTCGTCGGCCGTTTTCAGGAACACATCCGGCGTCAGGATGCCTTCCGTCGGGTGGTTCCATCGCGCAAGCGCCTCGACACCGGTGATCGCCAGCGTCCTGGCATCGAACTGCGGCTGAAAATACGCCAGGAATTCCTGGCGCTCCAGCGCACACAGGATGTCATCGGCAACCTGCTTGTTGCGGACGATTTCCGATTTCAGCGTGTCGGAGAAGAATTCGAACCGGTTGCGGCCGTTTCTCTTGGCCCGATAGAGGGCAATGTCGGCATCAACCAGCAAATGCCGGCCGTAATCGCTCACCGTCGTGTCCGCCATGGCGATGCCGATGGACACACCGAAGCGGCACTGGTGGTTCTCGAACGGCACCGGTTGGCGCATCTGTTCGATGATCCTGTCCGCGAGCGCTGCAAGGCTTGCCTCGTCCGTCGGTTCGGTGACGGCAATCACGAATTCATCACCGCCGATGCGCGCGACGAAGTCGCTGGAGCTGGCGTTTTCCATCAGCACCGATGCGGCGTGTGTCAGCATCGAGTCGCCGGCCGCATGGCCAAGCGTATCGTTGATGTGCTTGAAACGGTCCAGGTCGATATGCAGGAGCGCCCTCGGCTTGTCCGGGGCCTGTTCGTCCAGCAGCTTCCGGTCCAGGAACCGCCGGTTCGGGAGCCCCGTAAGACTGTCGTGCAGCGAATGGTGCTCCATCAGCGCACGGGCGTCTTCCAGTTCGCGGTTCCTGTCCTCGGCATTCTGCTTGGCGTTGAGCAACCGGGTCTTCAGCTGGAAATCCCGGGAAACGTCCCAGTTGACGCCCAGGATATAGCGCTGGCCGCGGGTGTTGGTATGAACGGCGCCGATGGCGCGGATCCAGCGCGTGGACCCATCCTGAAGAATGACCCTGAAGTCCGAATGATAGGTTCCCCCGGAATCGATTGCGTCCCAGTATTCCGTCTCGGCCCGTTTCAGATCGTCCGGGTGCAGGCGTTCGGACCAGACGTCATAGTGTGACGTGTCGCGCCATTCCGGGATATCGTAAAGTTCCCGCATGCGTCCGTCCCACGTCAGCACGCCGGTGTCGAGATTGAGCTCCCAGATCCCGATCTTTGACGTGTCCAGCGCCAGTTTCAAACGTTGGGACAGGCCTTCCATCTGGACCTGGCGCCGCCTGAGTTCGCGAATATGCCCGCGGCGCTGATCGTAGAGCTGACCTGCAATGAAGATTGGCAGCAGGACGAGCAGCCCTCCGGCAAGCATCAGCAGCCGGACCGTCCAGGCGTTGTCCGGCATCGCAGACCAGCCGCCACGCGGGATCGCTGCAACCTGCCAGCGTCCGGTCGGCAGGACCACGTCCGAAAGCACGGGCTTCTGCGCCAGCACGTTTTGATCGCCGAAGAAGACCGTCTTGTCGGTAATGGTGGCATCGCGTCCCAGGATGGCGATCTCCACCGGGAGTGCGGGATCCAGCAGGCCGCTGTCCGCATACAGGCGCTCGGCGTCGACAACCGCGGCAACCAGACCCCACAGGCGTCTGGTGCCGTCTTCATTTTCCGTGAAGACGGGAAACCTCCCGATAAACCCCTTGCCGCCCTGCAACAGGTCGACCGGTCCGGCCAGCACCATCTCGCCCGAATTGACCGCCCGAAGGGCAGCTTTCCGTTGCTGTTCGTTTTTCCGGTAATCGAGCCCGATGGCCTTTTCGTTTCCTGCCATGGGATACATCAGGCTGACGATCAGATCCGGCGCGCCGGCAACGTTGCGAAGCTGCGAGTGCTTGCCGATGAGACTGCTGGAAATACGGCCGAACTGGTCCTGATCGATGTCCGGCTGGGTTGCGATCAGCGCAACGAGGCCACGTACCAGCTGCAAGTTGCTGTTGATGTTGCCTTCCAGCCGGGCGCGCACAAGGCCCAGCTGCTCGGCGACATCCGCGCGCGCGCTTTGCAAGTGAACGGACCGGTTCTGGACTTCCGCGAAAATTCCCGCAGCAAGGGTAACGGCAAGAGCAATACCGATCGCCGCAATACTGGCCAGGCTGGGCCGGGTCAGAATGTGACTGGCTCCAATTCGGGAAAAAAACGACTTCAACATCTCATCTCGTCAGGTCGAGAAATCTCCATCCGTCAACGATCAGTACATCGCAGTCTTGGAGCTTACCTCAGAATATCCTTAAAACCGAAACAAATGCCTAAAGGTCACTTTACAGTTTGATTGAAGGAATCGAGAGCGTCCGTTTTCCGGCCGATGTCACGCTAGCGCAGCAGGATGACCCCCACCACTGCCGCGACGATCAGCACGCAACCGAAGATCTCCGACCGGGCAATCGCTTCCTTGAACACCAGCCAGGAAACCAGGAAGGTGAAGACCAGCTCCACCTGGGCAAGCGCGCGCACATAGGCAACGTTCTGCAGCGTCATGGCGGTGAACCAGCCGACGGATCCGGCGACACCTGTTGCCCCGACCCAAACAGCGGCTCGCCAGGCCCGAATGCTTGCGCGCAATTGGTCGGGTTCGCGCAGCACCATCCAGACCGCCATGACAATTGTCTGGAAGGCCGTCGCATAAACCAGCGCGTAGGCGGCCTGCATCGGAACACCGGTTCCTTCCAGCGACAGCGAGGCCGTGCGGTAGGCAACCGCGGACGCGCCAAAGAAGGCTGCCGAGGCAAGGCCGATCAGCGCCGGACGTCCGATCAGGGAGGTGCGGATGGCGGCCAGCGTCAAGGGAACCCGGGCGAGCGAGATCACCACCACGCCGATGACGCCGACCAGAATGCACAGCCCGGCCGCCAGGGAAATATGTTCGCCCAGAACCACAAAGCCGAACAGGGCTGCCTGGATCGGTTCGGTCTTGGAATAGGCCGTGCCGACAGCAAAGTTGCGGAAGGAGAACAGGTGGATCAGCAGAAATGTACCCAGGATCTGCGCCAGACCACCCAGGGCACCAGCGATGAACAGTGTCGATGTCGGCGCAGGCAGAGGAAACTTGAACACGGTGTGCAGCACGACGGCATAGCCAATCGCGAAAGGCACACCGTAGCCGAACCGAACGAAGGTTGCCCCGGTCGTCCCAAGCTGACCCTTCAAGTGTTTCTGGAGGGCCGTGCGCAGGTTCTGGCAGAACGCTGCTGCAATGGTGATCGGGATCCATAATTCCACGGGAAGCACTCTTCATGATTTTATTGAATTGACTTCAAACTAGCGATTTGATCGCCGCTTTAAACTGCCAAGATCGCAATCAACATTTTATCTTTTCTCAACATACCATCATGAATAACCGGCGTTTTTCCGTCGACACAGGCCGGCGTTCGCCCCGTTGTTTGACGGCTACAGGACATCTGCAGACCCTCACGCGCTTGACAGCACCCAGCCGGGCGGCTTAGGTCCGCGCCAGAATTGTTAACGCCCGGAGACCATCTGCCTGATGACCCACGATCTCGCTTCCCTGTCCAAGACCATCGACGCCGCCTTCGAAGACCGTGCCGCCATCGACACCACGACCACCGGCGAGATTCGGGACGCGGTCGAGGAAACGCTGAACCTGCTCGACCGGGGCCAGTTGCGTGTTGCGGAAAAGAAGGACGGCGACTGGACCGTCAACCAGTGGGCCAAGAAAGCCGTGCTGCTGTCGTTCCGCCTGAACCCGATGGACATCATCAAGGGTGGCCCCGGCGAAGCGGCCTGGTGGGACAAGGTGCCGTCCAAATTCGACGGCTGGCGCGGCATGGATTTCGAAAATGCCGGTTTCCGCGCCGTGCCGAACTGCATCGTCCGCCGCTCGGCCTTCATCGGCAAGGGCGTCGTCCTGATGCCGTCCTTCGTCAACCTCGGCGCCTTTGTTGACGAGGGCACGATGGTCGATACATGGGCAACCGTCGGCTCCTGCGCACAAATCGGCAAGAATGTGCACCTGTCCGGTGGTGTCGGCATCGGTGGCGTTCTGGAACCGCTCCAGGCCGGCCCGGTGATCATCGAAGACAATTGCTTCATCGGTGCTCGCTCCGAAGTGGTCGAAGGCTGCATCGTGCGCGAAGGATCCGTGCTCGGCATGGGCGTCTTCATCGGTCAGTCGACCAAGATCGTCAATCGTGCGACCGGCGAGATCACCTATGGCGAAGTGCCGCCTTACTCCGTGGTGGTTGCCGGCTCCATGCCGGGTAACAAGGTGATGGGCAACGGCGAAGCTGCACCGAACCTTTACTGTGCCGTTATCGTCAAGACGGTCGACGAGAAGACCCGGTCCAAGACCGGCATCAACGAACTTCTGCGCGACTGACGTAGGCTACCGAGCGCCACGAACGCTCCGGCATCTGAAAACCGGAAAGCCCCGCCCTCACCCGGCGGGGTTTTTCATGCGCCCCACAAAAGCCCGACGACCTGGGAAATCACGAGCGTCAGCAACACGTCCAGCACGACGACGCCGATGGTCAGGCTGACGGTCGTCTGAAGCGCGATGCGGGCGACCTGGTAGCGATACCAGACCACAGCGACGAGGCAGGTCAGCGACAAGAGCACGACGATGCCGGGCGAGATGATGTTCAGAAGAAACAGAACATAGGTGACAAGATAAGGCACCGAAGCGAGCAGGCTGGTCCAGTTACGTACGACGATGAACGGGACATAACGCTGTGAAATGCCTATCGGCGCGGCCAGCAGTGCCAGCAGCAGCGGCAACGCCAGCCAGTCGATGCCCATTCCCAGGAACTGGGCAAACCAGTAACTGCCATTGGGAAAGGCGTCCGGATGATAGAGGTTCTCGGCGAAGAAGAGCTGTTTTTCCGCAAGGCAGCTCACCACATAGACCGGAACCAGCAGAAAGATGACGGAAAACGAGCGCCAGAAGCCTTGAATGGACTGGTCGAAAAACGCCATTCCTTCCGGACGGTTACGCAAAAGCAGCCAGGATCCGTCCAACGCCGCGCGAATTTCGACCTTGCTGATCAATTCCCGTCCGCTCCAGAAAAATAACTTATGAGGAATTTTTTGTAGATTGCCGCCAGCCGGTCAAGGTCATCGACCGCGACACATTCATCAACCTTGTGCATTGTCTGGCCGACGAGGCCGAATTCCACCACCGGGCAGTAGTTCTTGATGAAGCGGGCATCTGACGTTCCCCCGCCCGTGGAAAGCTCCGGCACCCGGCCGGTTTCCGCTTCCACAGCCTTGCTCAGGGCCTTGATCAGGACTTCGTCCCGGGTCAGGAAGGATTCGCTGGCATCGCGCTTGAATTCCAGAGTAAGTGCGAGACTGCCCAGGTCCACTGCCTCAAGTGTTCCGGTGATATGGGCCTTCAGGCTCTCCAGCGTCCATTCGTCGTTGTAGCGGATGTTGAAACGGGCTTCGGCCCGTGCCGGGATGACATTGAAGGCCGGATTGCCGACATCGGCCGAGACTATTTCCAGATTGGAAGGCTGAAAGCGTTCGTTGCCCTTGTCCAACTCCAGCGCGTCAAGCGCGGCCAGAAGACGGACCAGTCCCGGGATCGGATTGTCGGCCAGATGCGGATAGGCGGCATGCCCCTGCACACCGCGGACGGTGATCGTACCGGAGAGAGATCCACGCCGGCCAACCTTGATGGCATCGCCAAGCATATCCGGATTGGTCGGCTCGCCGACAATGCAGGCATCGAAACCGTGTCCCTGCGCTTTGGCCCATTGCAGCAGTTTGACGGTGCCGTTGACCGCCGGACCTTCCTCGTCACCGGTGATGAGAAAGGAAATCGTCCCGCCGAAATCCGGTCCCTTTTCCGCAACATAGTCGAGCGCCGCCGCCGCGAAAGCTGCGATGCCGCCTTTCATGTCGACCGCACCGCGGCCGAACAGAATGCCGTTGTCGATTGTCCCTTCAAACGGCCCGTGGCGCCAGTCACTCTCCGCACCGGCCGGAACCACATCCGTGTGACCGGCAAAGACAAAATGCGGTGCACCGCTGCCGATGGAGGCAAACAGGTTTTCCACGTCAGGCGTGTCTTCATCCTGAAACGTTACGCGCGAGACGATAAACCCGGCCTTGCCGAGCAATGCTTCCAGCGCTGCCAGCGCTCCGCCTTCTGCAGGGGTCACGGACGGGCAACGGATGAGATCCTGTGCGATTGCGACGGCGGAAGTGGGCATGAATTCAGTCTCTTTGATTAATCGTAGCGGGGCTCACACGCGCTCAGCGTTTGCGCCAGTAGCTGTTGGGCATCGGCCCATGGCGGTTCGGCTGCCCCTGGCTGGGAACAACGCCGAGAAAGATCAGCATGATCACGTTCAGGATCGGAACGAAGATCAGGAGCGCAAGAAAACCGCTCTGGCCGATATCCTGCAGACGTTTGACGACCAGCGCCAGCTCGACCCACTGGAGGACGAAAAACAGGACCGGAAACAGCGGATTTGTGCCGATATAGTCGCCGGATATCATGGATTCCGCCGTCGGCGTTTCGGCGGCCGAAAGCCACCAGATCCGAAGCGCGATGCCGAACACGATCCAGCTGACGAGGAAGCACAACCAATAAGGTTCGCGGCCCATGCGACCGATGGGGCTCAGAAGGGCCCAGATCGGCCCCGGGGCTGTATTCGCGCTCTGTGGGGGCGTTGTCATTCCATCCAGCTCAGGTTCGATTGATCTGGCAAGGAGGTAGACGCATACGCGGGCCGGATCAAGCTCTGTTACACAGCTGCATCGATCTTGACCAGGCCGTGATCCCGCGAATTGTGCCAATCGTATAGATTGCGATCCCTTTCCCTTGGGTATTTTTATGGATTTTGCACGTTCGGCGTGTCTATCCTAACGCCAAAGGTTCGCTGCAGATGGGGGTCTCGCTGATGACTGGTGCCTGGAAGACAAATCTAACGGCCTGTGCATTCACGCTTATTCTGGCATTCCTGTCTATTTTGACGCTGCCGGCGAGTGCACAGGACACCGGAAAAAGCCTTCCCCCGCAGCTGCAACCCCAAGCCATGGAAAAACTCGTTTCCGATCTCGATCCGGAGCAGGTCAAGGCACTTACCGACCTTATGACGCTGCTGCAGCAAGGTGCCGCAGCCAAGGACCAGCAGGCCGCGCCGCTGTCCGAGGAAGAAGAGTTGATCGACAAGCTTCAGATGGCAGCCGATCAATTCGGGTCAATGATTGCCACCAACTTCAGAAATGTTCCGGAGCTTTTCACCAGTCTGTTCAGCAGTATCGGTGCGCTTCTTGCTGGCTCGGTTGCCGGGCCGGCGCATATTCTCATCGGTGCCATCGCGTTGATCCTCGCAGCCGGTTTTGCCGCCGAGTTCCTGGTCAACCGGCTGTTCGCCTCCCGCCGTGACAAAATCCAGAGCCGTGATCCCAACAGTCTCTTCGAGACGGTCAAACTGGTTTCCACTCGCGCCGCGCTCGATCTTGGCGGTCTGATCGTCTTCGCCATCGTGGCTTTTGCCGTCGGAAGGATTGCCATACTCGATCCCGTCGCAAGGACATTTGCCTTCCAGGCAGTCTACTGGATCGTATTCCTGCCGCGCCTTGTGGCAGCCTTGCTCCGATTTGCGCTGGCACCGCATCGTCGCGAATTGCGCCTCGTCACCGCGAACGATGCGACCGCCAATTCGCTCTACCGCAGCTTCACTAGCCTCTTCGCCTTCGTCGGCAGCATATTTTTCCTGCGCAACGTGATGATAGAAGCCGGTGAAGGAGAGACTGCCGAAACCTTCCGCTTCTTCATCGGCTTCGGCATCAATCTATGGATCGTGGCGGTCATCTGGAACGCCCGGCATGGCCTGACAAGCATCATTCTGGGCGATGAGCACGAACCAACCAGCGGCCTGGAACGCATGGCCCGGTTCTGGCCCTGTTTCTCGATTGCCTTCATCGTTTTCAACTGGTTGCTTGTTCAGGTGACCACCAGCATGGGCATTGATGCGTTGACGGCAGCGCGGTCCCTCTCCGTGATCGCACTTGTGGTGTTTGCACCTTTCCTCGACACGATGGTGCGTGGCATCGTCTCGCACATTGTCCCACCCATGCGCGGAGAAGGCCCGGTGGCGGAAGCCGCGCACATGCAGACCCGGCACAGCTATGTCCGCATCGCCAGGGTTGCCCTGCTTGCATTCCTGATTCTGATGGTCGGCAGGATTTACGGCCTCAATCTGCTCGCGCTCGGTGCCGAGGACGGATCTGCGGTCGCCCGGCATACGGTCATTTTTCTGCTTATTCTGGCTACCGGTTATCTAGCCTGGGAAATCACCAATCTGTGGGTTGCACACCAACTTGCCAAGGATTCTCCACCTCCTTCGAACGAAGATGACGACGCGGAAATGGGTGGAGCCGGCAAGTCGCGCCTGGCGACGATCCTGCCGTTGATCCGGGTCGTGGTGCAGATCACGATCCTTGTCCTGACCGTGCTACTCGCGCTCAGTCAGCTTGGCATCAACATCACACCGCTCCTGGCCGGTGCCGGTGTCGTCGGTCTTGCTGTCGGCTTCGGGGCGCAGACACTCGTCCGCGATGTCGTTTCAGGCGTCTTCTTCCTGATGGACGATGCCTTCCGTCTGGGCGAATTCATCGATGCAGGCGGCACCCAGGGCACCATCGAAAAAATCTCGATCCGCTCCCTGCAGCTGCGCGGCACTCGCGGTGCCGTTCATATCGTCCCTTATGGCGAAATCCCGAAGCTCACCAACCTCTCGCGCGACTGGGTGATCATGAAGCTGAAGTTCACCGTGCCTTTCGATACGGATGTCGAGAAAGTGCGCAAGCTCTTCAAGCGGATCGGTCAGGACATCATGGAAATGGAAGAGTTCAAGGACGACATCCTGGCCCCGTTCAAGGGACAGGGCGTCGCCGATGTCGACGACGTCGGTATCGTGGTGCGCGGCAAGTACACGACGAAGCCCGGCAAGCAGTTCGGTATCCGCAAGGAAATCTACAAGCGCGTCCAGCAGGCTTTCGAAGAAAACGGCATCCAGTTCGCGCGCAAGGAAGTGCGGGTCAACATTCCCGACACAGCGAAGCTGGACGACAAGCAGAAGGAAGCCGTCACCGCAGCTGCGGCTGCAGCGGCTGCCGACATGGACAAGAAGCCGGCTGCGGAGTGAGACCCTGTTTCACAAATCGGCCTGCCGCTACTTCTGTGTGAGCGGTGGGCCCAGCGTTTGTGGCCCATCCTTCGAGACGCCGCTATCGCGGCTCCTCAGGATGAGGCGATACGGGCAAGAAAGGCTTCGGCAAACCGCAGCCTCATCCTGAGGATGCCGCCAGGCCGTCTCGAAGGATGGGCCCAAAGCTCCTGCTCCCCATTTTCACGACCGGATAACCCGACACGCAGGACAGCCGTTGCACCAAGTCGGATTTTACCGGCGCATACGCCCTTCTCCCGATTGAGCCGGACGCCGTTCCGTGCCTAAGATCGCCTGTCCGCGGGAGGCGGGCAGGCAAAACGCTTTTGGGAGGAAGCCGCCTGATGAGTGACAACACGTCGACCCCGCACGGCACCGGGGCACCTGCCGCCAATGGGCTCCGGCCCATGCCAAGGGTCAACAAGATTACCGTCAACGATGTGATAGACGCATTTGCGGCGGGGCTTGCCGACTTCCGCAGGGCTCCGGTCTACGGGCTCGCCATCGGGGCTTTTTTCGCCCTTGGCGGTCTCTTCGTCGTCTTGAGCGCGGCCGCTCTCAACATGAGTTACCTGTCCTATCCGGCCGCGGCAGGTTTCGTGCTGATCGGGCCGTTTGCGGCCGTTGGTCTTTATGAGGTCAGCCGGCGACTTCAGAACGGTGAAGAGCTGTCCTGGTCCAGAGTCTTCGGCACCATGTGGGCTCAGAAAAGCCGGGAACTGTCCTGGATGGCCTTCGTGGTCTTGTTCATCCAGATCATGTGGATGTATCAGGTGCGCCTGCTCCTCGCGCTTTTCCTCGGCTTCCGGTCGTTTGCTTCCTTCGACGAGTTCCTGACCCAGGTCATCTCCACGCCGGAAGGCCTGATGTTCCTTGCCGTCGGCCATGTTGTCGGGGCGATCCTGTCACTGATCCTGTTTTCGCTGACCGTGGTATCTTTCCCGTTGCTGATGGAAGAGGACCGGGACTTCATCACAGCCATGATCACCAGCGTGCGGGCCGTATTCACATCGCCCGTCCCGATGATCGGCTGGGCCTTTGTCGTGACCGCCGTGCTGATCGTGTCGATGGCACCGGCGTTCCTGGGTCTGATCGTATCCCTGCCGATCCTCGGTCATACGACCTGGCATCTCTACAAGAAGTGCGTGGAGATACCTGAGGACACCGTCTGATGGACTGAGAGCGAAGCTGACTAAGCTTCGCCGTCCTCCTGGGCTTCCATTGCCGCCTTGCGGGCCTGCCAATCCTTCTTGAGTTCGATGTCCGTTTCCGCGGAACGGTAGTCGACACGGGTCAGGTAAAGCCCGTCTGCCGGCGCCACCGGGCCGCAGGCGTTCCGGTCGCGGGCTTGCAGGGCCCTGGTGACATCACCCGGGCCCCATTTGCCTTCACCGACCAGACGCAGGGAGCCAACCATCGAGCGCACCTGATTGTGCAGGAAAGACCGTGAGGAGCATTCGGCAATGACGAACTCACCCTCGCGGTAGACCCGGAATTCCTCCAGCGTCTTTTCAGGGCTTTTGGCCTGGCAGCGCGTATGGCGGAAGGTGGTGAAGTCGTGATGACCGACGAATTCCTGCGCGGCCGCGTGCATGGCGTCCGCATCGAGATGCACCTTCACATGCCAGGCAAGCCCAAGCTGGTGGGTGAGCGGCGGCAGCCGATTGTGAATGCGGTAGCGATAGGAGCGGCGGATCGCGGAAAAGCGCGCGTCGAAGCCTTCGTGCATTTCCGCAGCATCCAGGATCACCACCGGATGGGGCTGGCAATGGAAATTCAGCGCCCCCATGACCGTTCTTGCGTCCCAGGCCTTCGAAAGATCCACATGGCAGACCTGCCCGGTGGCGTGGACGCCGGTGTCTGTGCGACCGGCGCCGCCGATGGTCACCTCCTCACCGGAGAATGCCTTGACGGCACGTTCGATCACCGCCTGGACGGACGGCGCGTTCGCCTGGCGCTGCCAGCCGCTGAACGGCCTGCCGTCATATTCCACCGTCAGTTTGTAACGAGGCATTACTCGAATTCTTCAAAGGGTGTGGCGAAGGCCACCTCAATTGGCAGGTCCCGCGATCCGGCTTCCGTCAGCGCCAGCGCCATGAAGGCATCGCCCGCATAAGGCCCTTGCACCTTGCGCGCCAATACGGGATCGAAGCCGAAGCGCGGATAATAGGACGGCGGACCGAGCACCAGAACAAGGTCCTCGCCCAGATCCTTCAGGCTTTCCAGAGAGGCCTTGATCAGCGCCGAACCGATGCCCGTCTTCTGCAGGTCCGGCCAGACGGAAACAGGCGCAAGGCAGACAACCTGCATGCCCTGCCCCGAACCGATGGCAGCCGGGGTGACACGGCTATAGGCGATATGTCCGACGATCCGGCCGTCGGCATCGACCGCGACCTGTTCCAGCACCAGAGCGCCGCAATGGCGCAGCGTGTGCACCAGCCGGGCTTCCATGTCGGATGGAAAGGCGGACAGGACCAGCTCCCTGACGGCAGCTTCGTCGTCAGGTGTCACATTTCTGATGGTAAGGCCGGCAGCATCGGCGGCTTGGGTCATGTCGGTCTCCTCAGACGCCAGCTTAGTCCAGAACCGTGCCGTCAGAAAGCGATGCGCCGCGCAGGAACTCCGCACCGCTCATCGGCTTCTTGCCGGCTCGCTGAACCTGTTCGAGGCGAACCGCACCCGAACCGCAACACACAACCGGCACGTCACCGCCGGTCTGGATTGATCCCGGTGCTCCGGCCCCTTCGCCAAGCGTGCTGCGCAGCACCTTGACCCGTTCCGCCTTGCCACCCAGCGGCATCTCGCACCAGGCTCCGGGAAAGGGAGACAGGCCGCGAATGTGGTTGTGAACGTCCCTGGCCGGTTTCGACCAGTCTATCCGGGTTTCCTGCTTGGAGAGTTTGGCTGCGTAGCTGACGCCCTCTTCAGACTGCGCCTGATCGCCAAGAGCCCCGCGCGAGAGTGCCGCCAGGGCTCGAACCATCAGGTCGCCGCCGAGCGAGGACAGCTTGTCGTGCAGGTCTCCGGCGGTCATGTTTTCGCCGATGGCCACGGTTTCCGACATGCACACAGGGCCGGTGTCGAGCCCCTCTTCCATGCGCATCACCTGAACAGCGGTTTCCGCATCACCGGCCATGATCGCCCGGTTGATCGGTGCAGCGCCACGCCAGCGCGGCAGCATGGAGGCATGAAGGTTGAGGCAGCCAAATTGCGGCGCGTCCAGGATCGGTTTCGGCAGGAGAAGTCCGTAGGCGACCACCACCGCGACATCTGCATCCAACGCCGCAAAGGCCTCCTGTTCCTCCGCCCCTTTCAGGCTCTGCGGTGTAAACACCGGAATACCGAAGGACTCCGCGGCTTCATGGACCGGCGATTTCTTCAGATCCATGCCACGGCCCGCCGGGCGCGGCGGCTGGGAATAGCAGGCGACCACGTCGTGGCCCTGGCCGACGATTTCCATGAGAGTCGGCACCGAGAAATCCGGGGTGCCCATGAAGATGACGCGTAGGGACATGAGGCTCCTGAAGGGTTTGAAAGGTCTGCGCCCTTATTGCGTCTCAGGACGGGTGTTGCAAGAGGGCGAAGTGGGTTGTTTGCGGCTGTTCCAGTCGGTGGCCACTCATCCCGACGGGGAGAGATCAATCGAACCTGGCGCGCGACGTCAGCCCGCTCTAAGCCAGACCGGGCAGAAGGGCCTTGAGGCTTCCGACCATCATTTCCATTGCGATCGCCGCCAGGATCATGCCCATCAGGCGGCTCATGACGCTGGTTGCCGTCTGGCCGAGGAATTTCGACAGGACCGGGGCAGCGAAGAATGTGCCGACCAGAACGGCGATAGCGGCGGCAATGGCCGCGACATAGGCAATCTCGTGGGAAAGATCGGTGACCTGACCGCGGTAGATGATCATGGTCGAAATCGTGCCAGGACCGAGCAGGATCGGCACGGTCAGCGGATAGATTGCCGGATTCTCCTGTTCGGAATGATGTTCCTGCTCCTCATCCGTTCCGTGATGAGCCTTGCTCTTTTCACCGGAGATGAGGTTGAGCGCGATCAGGAGAATGAGAAAGCCGCCGGCAAGACGGAAAGCATCGAGGCTGATGCCGAAAACCTTGAGAATGGTATCGCCCGTAAAGCCGATGAATGCCGAGCCGATGGCGAGGCCGATCAGAACTGTCAGGGCGACCTTGCGCTCAAAACCCGGACCCTTGTCCGCGGTGAGCGACAGAAACACCGGAAGGTTCGCGATCGGGTTCATGATTGCGAACAGCGCAGCGAAGAGTTTCAGGAAAAGGACCTGATCCATGAATGCCGCCCCATGTTTAAGGCAGGCGGCACCGGATTAGAGTTTTCCGGCCAGCTTCGCCTGCTTGGTGAATTTCTTGACAACTCGGTCGCGCTTCAACTTCGACAGGTAGTCAATGAACAGCTTCCCGTTGAGATGGTCAAGCTCGTGTTGAATGCAGGTTGCCAGCAGTCCGTCGGCCTTGAGTTCCTGTTCGGCGCCCTCGCGGTTGAGAAACTGGACCGTCACTTCTGCAGGCCGCTCGACCTCCTCAAAGTACTCGGGGATCGACAGGCAGCCTTCCTGATAGACCGACAAGTCTTCGCTCGACCACACGATCTTCGGATTGATGAACACCATCGGCTCCTTCGGCGCGTCTTCCTTTGCGACGTCGAGCACGAAGATGCGTTGCAATAGCCCGACCTGGCTTGCGGCAAGACCGATGCCCGGAGCATCGTACATGGTTTCCAGCATATCGTCGGCCAGCTTACGGACGTCGTCGTCGACGGTCGCGATAGGTGCACAGACCTCGCGCAGGACCGGGTCGGGAATGGTGATGATCGGGCGTATTGTCATTCGCCTGACATAAGAAATCGTGGCGCGCCGGTCAACGCGGAAATAGCGCAGTCCCCTCCCGTTTTCCACGCGCTCGACCTGACCGGCAACCAATCAAAAGACCACAGGCCTGTCCAGCCGCGCGGATGGGCCTTCGTCCCGAATCGTTCTATGTTTGTTTCATGAACGAGATCCTGTTTGAGTTGAGTGGCCGTCCGGTGACGGTTCTGGAAGCTGCCATTGCTGGCGGCCTGTTTCTTCTGGCCCTGATTGTCTGGCTGGTTCTGAAGATCATGCGGGAGATCCGCCTGCGTGCCGAATCGGACACGGTGGCGGGCGAACGCATTCACGAGCTGGAAAGCCATCTCTCCCAGCTTCTGAAGTCACAGGGGGAAATGACCGGCCGTATGCAGACGATGGCGGAAGTGTTCGGATCGCGGCAATCGGACATGATGCGCGCCGTCAACGAGCGGCTGGACGGCATGGGCCACAAGCTGAACACCTCGATGGCCGACACCAGCAAACGCACCCAGGACGGCCTCAGGCACCTGCACGAGCGGCTGGCGGTGATCGACCGGGCACAGCGCACGATCACCGATCTTTCCGGTCAGGTGGGCCAGTTGCAGGCGATCCTGTCGAACAAGCAGACCCGTGGCGCGTTCGGTCAGGGCCGGATGGAG
Organism: Roseibium sp. LAB1; assembly: GCF_054658235.1. Taxonomy (NCBI): domain Bacteria; kingdom Pseudomonadati; phylum Pseudomonadota; class Alphaproteobacteria; order Hyphomicrobiales; family Stappiaceae; genus Roseibium; species Roseibium sp. LAB1. The sequence continues at coordinate 1,344,722 of NZ_BAAGIB010000002.1, forward strand.
GCAATCGTCCAGGACCAGATGGCACCCAGCACCTATTCCTTCCAGGCAACGCTGTCCAACAACAGCCGTCCGGATTGCCTGATCCACATGCCGAACGGTGCCCCTTCCCTTGCGATCGACGCCAAGTTCCCGCTGGAAGCCTTCAACCTGTTGCGCGAATCGGAAACGGACGATCAGCTTAAATATGCGCAGGCGCAGTTTCGCCGCGACTTCACGAAACACATTCAGGACGTCAGCGAAAAATATCTGCTGCCTGGCGAAACCCAGGACACCGCTTTCCTGTTCGTGCCGTCTGAAAGCGTCTTTGCCGAACTCAACGAGAGCTTCGAGGATCTCATCCAGAAGGCGCACCGGGCGCGGGTGGTGATCGTCTCGCCATCGCTGCTGATGCTGTCGATCCAGGTGATCCAGTCGGTGTTGCGCGATGCCAAGATGCGCGAGCAGGCCCATCTGATCCAGGCCGAGGTCGGCCATCTGATTGCCGATGTCAGCCGGTTGAACGACCGGGTCGGCAAGCTTCAGGCGCATTTCGCGCAGGCCAACAAGGATATCGACCAGATCCTGATTTCCTCCGACAAGATTTCCAAACGCAGCCGGCGGATCGAGGACCTTGAACTGGGCGAACTCGAGAACGTGGCAGAGGGAGCTTCCAGCGCTGAACCCAAGCTGGCACTGACGCCCGACGGCTGACGCAGCAAATCTGTTGCCGCTATTCAAGCCCGGAGCTACAGTCCCGCCGGCTCGATCCGAGTCGATTTGGAGGCAGGTATGTCGTTCCGGAATTTCCTTTTTTCGAAAACACTTAGCATCGCAAGCACCGTCTTGGCACTTGGGCTTCTCGCACTTCCCCTCAGCCAGACTGCAGCGGCTGAGGACTGCACCCAGTCTATCGAAGCCGTCTGGCTGGACACCTATTCGGTCGAAGCCGATGCACAGGGTGAATGCGGGTCTGCAGAAGTTTCGGTAGCGGTCTTCAATCAGTCCGGCGGCGTGGAATTTCAGGCCACCTTTGACCAGAACGACTTGTTCGGCTTCTACGGCATCGAAACCCTGACCGAGATGCAGGCAGCCTTGCTGGACTGGATCAGCGGCTATGCCGATGTTGCCACGTCCGCAAAGCTTCCGGTTTGGCCTGAAGGCGCCGAAGGTCCGGAAGCAGGCGAATTTCCGTTCTACGTCGAAGAAGGTGTCACCCGGGAAATCTATGAGCGCGCACGCCAGGAAGAGCGTCCCATGGTCTGTTTCATCCAAGGCACCGAAAGCCAGCTTTGCCTGGTGAAAAACCCGAACTCCGGCGCGCTTGAATCGATTGGCGTGCAGACCTTCCCGGGCTGACAGAACAGCCCATGAAGCCGAGGAACATACGTCCCCTGCTGGAAATGGCTCCGGGCAGGCGTTTGCCGCGTCCGGAGCAGCGCCTCGTTCAGTCGTCCGGGATCATGCTCCATTCATTCGCTGCATGCGATGTCCGGTTCGAGTACCCAAAGCGGTCCTCACTAGCCTTTGGCCTTTAGTTCCAACGCTTTTTCGGTTGTCCAAACGCCGTCTGCTCCACCCCAATGCCCGCTTCTTACCTCGTGGACCCGTACAGAAGTGTTGTCTTGCATCGATTTGCCTGCAACTGTTCCGAACGCTTTAGCCGTCTCGCTGATGAGTTGTGCTTTTTCGTCCTCTGAGAAGACACCTTCCAAGACGTGGATGTCGATCAGCGGCATAGATTTCCCTCCCAGATTGGCAACATGATCATTTTGACACTTAGCCGGCTGCATGTCTCGCAATTCGGTCATTTGCCAATTTCAGAGACTCAAACTCTTCTGACCCTGTTTCAAGTGAGCGGGAGGAAACACCCATGTCCGGTCATGACTGATGCTGCGCATCTGAAGTCTCTCCAAACAGCGTGCAGCCTGTCAAAATTCGGGCCAAACCCTAAAGTGCGGGCAAACGCCGTGCCCTGGTGATCGCACCCCATTCCGTCGCCGCAATACGGTCAATGGCCTTGTCCAGCGGCTCGTAGGCGACGGTCATCGTATAACCGTTGGCGTGCAGTAGGCAGTTGTCGCCAGTGATGATGCCGACGTGGCCTTTCCAGAACAGCAGATCACCGCGTTTCAAAGAGGACGGGTCGTCATGGGGAATTGCCTCGCCGGCTTCGGCTTCCTGCATGTCGCTGTCGCGCGGCAGGTCATACCCGCCTGCCTGGGCGGCAAGCTGCACCAGCGCTGAACAGTCGAGGCCGAGACTTGACCGTCCCCCCCATCGGTAGGGCGTGCCGATCAACTCTTCGGCGACAGCAACCCAGTCATCTTCAATTGCTTCCAGTGGCACAAGATGTTTGGCGACGACGGCCGAACCATCACTGAGAAGCGAATAGGTGAGCCCGCGCGTTTCGGTTTCACCGGTTACCGTGACCAGCGAGCCGATGGACAGGAGCCCGAGCGGCGGAAACTTGAGATCGGCGGCCGGGTAGCGGTAGGTCCGGAGCGCGCGCACCCGGTGAGTTGCCGGCTTGACCGGCCCGAGACCATTGGACGAGAACCAGCCCACATAACCGTCCGTGTCGAGCTGTCCCCAGGCCCAGCCTTCCGGCGTCTGCTCATAGACCGTCACCCACTCGCCGCTGAGCGCTTCGGTATCGACCGGCCGATCCGGGCGCGGTTCGGGCCGGATCGGCAACTGGTCGGCAATGATCTGAAACACCTCGCCGTCAACGAAGCGGGTGGCCTTTACCCTGCCCTCATAATCGGTGGCGGCAAGGTCAGCACGAACCGGGTGGCGGCGGCGGTCGAAAGTCTCGGTCATTGTCGATCCCGAAATGTGGTGGCCTGTCAGCGCGGCAGTTCCCTGGCCTTTTCAACCACAAGATCGCCGAGCTGCTCCAGATAAAGCGCACCTTCCACCGTGCGGGTGATGATCACATTGCGTTTGTCGGCTTCATCGCGCTTGCGCGACAGAAGCCGCATCCCCCCCAGAGTGTCAAGCGCCCGGGTGATAGCAGGTTTGGTGACGTTCAACTTGGCTGCCAATCCGCGCACGGTATGAGGCGGCGGCTCCAGATAGACCGTCATCAGGATCGTCAATTGGCGCGCGGACAGATCCTGTTCGCTATCGCGAACAAGCGCCAGATTGACCTCGTGCATCAGTTTCAGCGCCTGTGAGGCGCGCAATTCGACGGCCATGAGCTACAGGGTCCCATCCTTTTCCCCCATCCATCTCCATGACCATCGAAGCACGAAAACGTTTCGGAGCCGTTATTTTGCGCCTGCAAAACGCTCGGAGATCACATCGAACAGGCCGCGGATGCCCTGGGCTTCGCCGCCCATGGGTTTTCCGGGCTTTTCCATCGGGGTCCAGCCGAAAATATCGAAATGAACCCAACTTCCGGTGTTCTCAACGAATCGGGACAGGAACAGGGCAGCCGTGACGGAGCCGGCGAAACCTGCCCCGGAAGTGTTGATGTGATTGATGTCGGCAACCTTGCTGTCGAGATATTTCAGATAGGGCTGCCAGAGCGGCATGCGCCACAACGGGTCGGCCGTGGCTTCCGCCATCACCGCGATGTCTTCGGCCAGTTCGTCGTCGTCGGTGTAGTAAGGTGGCAGATCCGGCCCCAGCGCAACGCGGGCAGCGCCAGTGAGCGTTGCCATATCGATCAGGATGTCAGGGCTTTCCTCGTCGGCAAGCGCCAGCGCATCGGCCAGGATCAACCGGCCCTCCGCATCGGTATTGCCGATTTCGACGGTCAGTCCCTTGCGGCTCGGCAGGATATCGCCCGGACGGAAGGCATTGCCTGCCACCGCGTTTTCGACGCATGGGACGATGACGCGCAGGCGCACCGGAAGCTTTGCGGCCATGATCATGGAGGCAAGGCCAAGCACATTAGCGGCCCCGCCCATGTCCTTCTTCATCAGAGCCATGGAAGATCCCGGCTTCAGATTAAGACCGCCGGTGTCGAAGATGACGCCCTTGCCCACCAGCGTGACTTTGGGAGCAGCTTCGTCGCCCCAGGTAAAATCTGCAAGGCGCGGCGCCCGGCTGCTGGCCTTGCCGACCGCATGCACCATCGGGAAGTTTTCTTCCAGAAGGTCCTCCCCGATAACAATACGTCCGGTTCCGCCATGCTGTTTGAAGAGAGAAACCACGGCCTGGGACAACTCGCCCGGCCCGAGGTCATTCGCAGGAGTGTTGATGAGATCACGGGCCAGTTTGACGCCGTCGAGAATCGTTCCAAGCCGGTCCAGATCGACTGTGTCATCGACGGCAAGACGGCGCGTTTTGCCCTCGCTTTTCAGGTAGCGCATAAAGGAATAGGTGGAGAGCGCAAAGCCGAGCGCTGCCTGCTCCGGATCCGGAAACCCGTCTGCAAGATGGTAGTCTCCTTCCGGCAGTCCTGCCACCAGACCGCCGAGTGCCAGCGGATGCGACAGGCCGTCGTCCTCAACGCCGAACAGTACCACTGCGCCGTCTTCTCCCGGAACGAGCAGGAAGGTTGCGGGCTTGCCTGCAAAATCGTTGACCTTGCACCAGTTCGACGCCGCCGCCCCAAGACTGTCCAGAACCTGAGGAAGGCTTGCCTCGGTGACAGCGTGGATGGGTGTGGAACTGGAAACATCGCTTTTGCGGACTAGGCTATCGCGCACGGGAGGACCTCCGTTGGAGATTGGATTCGATCTTCAAGACCTAGGATGCCCGGCGTTCGGACGCAATAAGGTGTACGCAGATCCGCACCGCTTCTCGCATTTCGCAACGGCGCTTAACCAAGCATTAGGGTTAATTATCTATTTCTCATAAGGAAGCCTGAAAGCCGCCGACAACAAGGATGTTGGAAATGCAATCGCCCAGAACCGGTTCCCTTCGCCGTCGCACCCGTATCGCTACGACGTTGATGGCCATGTCGGCGCTTGTCGTTGTCACTGGCTGCGCGTCCAACCGAGCCAACACGGGCACGCACTCTCCTGCCTCCGGCTACACGTCGCCGGGTTCTTCGCAGGCGCTGGCACAAGTGTCCAAATGGTCCAAGGCCTATGAGCGCGACCGCAAGGACCGCAATGCGGTCCTCGGATATTCGAACGCTCTCAGCCAGAACGGACAGATACCCCAGGCCATGGCCGTGTTGCGGTCCGGCGTGATCGCCCATCCCAAGGACCGGGAAATCGCTTCTGCCTATGGCAAGGTCCTTGCGATGAACGGCCGGTTCGACGAAGCGCTCAACGTCATTCGCGGCGCCCAGAGGCCGGACACACCGGACTGGAAGCTGATGTCCGCCGAGGCCGCGATCTACGATCAGACCGGCAACCACGACAAGGCGCGCAGCCTTTACAAGCAGGCTTTGATGATTGCTCCGAACGATCCGAGCCTTCTGAACAATCTGGGTCTGTCCTATCTGTTGTCCAACGACCTGCCCGATGCCGAATACACGCTGCGCAAGGCAGCCACCCTGCCCGGCGCAGACAGCCGCGTGCGCCAGAACCTGGCGCTGGTTCTCGGCATCCAGGGCAAGTTCGACGAAGCCATTCAGGTGGCACAGGCCGAGATCGACCCGCAGCAGGCCCAGGCCAACATCGCCTATCTGCGCACCATGATGCAGAAGCGCCAGCAGGGCTGAGGCGGGGTTCCAAACCGGCTTAGGCGGCGCGACCCAGCCCCTATCCAACCAATCAAACGAAAAGCGGTGTCCGGACCACGTCCGAACACCGCTTTTCGGGTCTGCGGTTTTGGTGAATAGGTCTCCAAGAGAACCTGCAAAAGTGACTTCTCAGGTCTTTCTTGAACTTAAAACTGCGCCATGACCTGAATGACAGCCGGTCCCATGATAATAAAGAACAGTACCGGCAGGAAAAACAGGATCATCGGCACCGTCAGCTTCGGCGGCAGAGATGCAGCTTTCTGTTCAGCCATCTGCATGCGCTGTTCGCGAGTATCGTCCGCCATATTGCGCAGCGCTGTCCCTACCGGCGTGCCGTAGCGCTCCGCCTGGATCAGCGCCATCATCACGTTCTTGACACCGTCGACACCGGTTCGCTTGGCAAGGTTTTCATAAGCGATACGTCGATCACTGAGATAAGACAGCTCTGCTGTGGTGAGCGTCAGTTCTTCGGCCAATTCGACCGATTGGACCCCGACTTCCTCCGCAACCCGCTTGAAGCCTTCTTCGATCGACATGCCAGATTCCACGCAGATCAGCATCAGGTCGAGCGAATCCGGCCAGGCCCGCTGTATGATCAGCTTGCGCTTGTCGATCCTGTTCTTCAAGTACAGGTTCGGCATAAACGCTCCGAGACCCGCGAAAGCGATACAGAAGCAAAGCTTGGACAAGGCGGGAAGCGTATCGGGCAAAATTACAAAGGCGTACGACGTTGAAAAGACGAAAATAACCGCGGGGATCACTATCCTTGCGGTCAGGAAGTAATAAAGCGGTGCCGACCCGCGGTAGCCAGCCATCCTGAGATTTTCAACAGTACTCTCGTCCGAAAGTGCTTCCTTCAGATTGAGCCGATCAACCAGGCTTTTCATTTGTGCCTTGGGCTGATTGCGCAAGGAGGCCTTGGCATCGGCCTGATTTGCCTGGAGCCGGGCCCTTTCCTTGGCGCGCAGCTTGTCACGCTCGATCGCGACAGATTTCATCCGTGTCTTCAAGGTGTTCCGCGACAGGAGCGGCATTACCAGGGAGAAGATGGTTCCCGTAACCGCAATCATGGCAAGAACGGCTGCCAGAAACTGACTGGATGCAATGGTTTCAAGATCCATGTCGTCTCCTAGAAGTCGAAATTGATCATGGCCCGCATGACCATGACACCGATGAACATCCAGAACAGACAGCCGGCAATGATGATGTTGCCCGTCGTGGTCTCGAACAAGGTCAAGATATAGTTCGGGGCAATGAAATACATGATCCCGCCGACGAAGAACGGCAGGGAGCCAATGATGGCTGCCGATGACTTAGCCTCGGCGCTGAGCGCCCGGATCTTGCGTTTCATCGCCTTGCGCCCACGCAGAACCTTGGACAGGTTGTTCAGGGCTTCAGCCAGACCACCACCTGCCTTTTGCTGAATGGCAACCACGATCGCGAAGAAGTTCGCTTCTGCCAGCGGCACTCGTTCGGGCAGCTTGCCGACGGCATCTGCAAGCGAAATCCCCATGATCTGGGTTTCGGTGATCTTGCGAAACTCGGTTGCAACCGGTTCGCGGGCCTCGCGGGCAACCACCTTGATACAGTCGCCAAGGGGCAGGCCAGCCTTGACACCGCGCACGATGATGTCAACACCGTTTGGAAGTTCGTCAAGAAAGGCGTTGAAGCGGCGCTTGCGTTTGCTGGAAACATACCAGCGAGGGAAACCAAGTGAACCGGCAAAACCAAATGCAGCCGCAATGATCAGATTTCCGCTGAAGATCAGACCCAGCACAAGGAATATCATGCCTGCTATGACACTGAAGATCACGAAATGGTGGGTCTCCCAGGTCAGACCGGCCTGCTCGATCTTTACCTTCAGCGACACCTTCTTCTGCTTGTCCTGCTTGGCTTTCTGCCGTTCCTCAAAATCCTTCAGCTGATCCTGGATCGAGCGTTTGCGGCGATCGACATCGCGGAGCGCCTTGCGCTGCTTTTCATTCTGAGGCCTGGCGGCAACCGCGTTCACGCGTTGATCGCGCCGCTTGGAACCGGACAGAGCGGGCTGAAACAGGCTGTAAATAACGCCACCAATGGCAAGCATCACCAGGACCGCAACGGCTAAACCGGTGATTTCTGGTGTGAGAAACTCTTCAAGTCCGGACATGGGGTCCTCAATCAGCTACATATTCAGGCATCTCGGCAGCATCCAGTGCCTGTGCCAGACGGGCTTCTTCGCCGAAGTAACGTGCGCGCTCCCAGAATTTCGGTCGGCCAATACCGGTGGAGCGATGGCGTCCGATGATCTTGCCGTTCGGGTCTTCGCCGACAATGTCGTAGAGGAAGACATCCTGGGTCGTGATGATGTCGCCTTCCATGCCCATCACTTCCGTCACATGGGTGATGCGGCGCGAACCGTCGCGAAGGCGGGCCGCCTGAACCACCACGTCGATGGACGAGACGATCATTTCGCGCAGAGTTCTGGAGGGCAGCGAAAAACCGCCCATGGTGATCATGGATTCCAGACGGGACAGGGCCTCGCGCGGGGAGTTGGCGTGCAGCGTTCCCATCGAGCCGTCGTGACCGGTGTTCATGGCCTGCAGAAGGTCGAAGGCCTCCGGACCACGCACTTCGCCCACGATAATCCGCTCGGGACGCATACGCAGACAGTTCTTCACCAGGTCGCGCATGGTGATTTCGCCTTCCCCTTCCAGGTTGGGCGGACGTGTTTCCAGACGCACCACATGTGGCTGCTGTAGCTGCAATTCGGCCGAGTCTTCGCAGGTGATGATGCGTTCAGTGCTCTCGATATAGGCGGTCAGACAGTTGAGCAGCGTCGTCTTACCGGAACCGGTACCACCGGAAATCAGCACGTTACAGCGCGAACGGCCAATGATCTGCAGGATCGTCGCCCCTTCCGGCGTGATCGAGCCGAACTTGGTCAACTGGTCGAGCGTCAGCTTGTCGCGTTTGAACTTACGAATGGTGAGAGCCGGGCCGTCGATGGCGAGCGGTGGTGCGATCACGTTCACGCGGGACCCGTCGGGAAGACGGGCGTCGCAGATCGGACTTGAATCGTCGACACGGCGACCGACCTGGCTGACAATACGCTGGCAGATGTTCATCAGCTGTGCGTTGTCGCGGAAGGTCACCCCGGTCTGTTCTACCTTGCCCGAGGTTTCGATGTAGACCGTGTGGGCGCCGTTGACCATGATGTCGGCGATGTCGTCACGTGCCAGCAGTGGCTCCAGCGGACCGTAACCGAGCACGTCGTTGCAGATGTCTTCCAGCAGGTCTTCCTGCTCCGAAATGGACATGACCACGTTTTTCAACGCGATGATGTCATTCACGACATCACGGATCTCGTCCCGGGCATCCTCCGCATCGAGACGGGCGAGCTGCGACAGGTCGATCGCCTCGACCAGTGCGTTGAAGATCTGGGCCTTGGTCTCGTAATACTCGCTGTTCTTCTTCCGCGCTGCGGGAGCGGCCGGCTGAGGCTCGGGCGGCGGCGGCGGTGTTGGAGCAGTCGCCGGCTGGGAAGGTTCGGTCTGGATCTTCTGCGGAGCCGGTTGAGCCGACTGTTCCGGCTGGTGTGCCTGTTCCACCGGCGCAGGCGTATCCTGCAGGCCGGGTATGCCACCGGGCCGAAGGGTCTGGGGTCCAGACGATGAGCTGCCACGTCTACCAAACATAACGAACTATCTGCTCCGCTCTCAGGCCGGTCTAACCGGCCTTCCGCTTGAATTTTGAAAGCAACCCGCCCAGGCTCGACCGCGATGCCCTGACGGGCTGCGCCTTGCCGGAGACGGTGTGTGCCAGATCGTCGAACACGCGCGAAATCGCATGTTTGGCGTCTATCTCACCGATCATCTGTCCGTTGTTGGCCGCCGTTCCGAACAGTTGTGGTTCAAACGGAATGGCCGCATGAACCGACAATCCGAGCGCGCCGGCAAATTCATCCGGTTTGATCTCGGGGCGCTTGGGAACGTTGATCTTGTTCATGACAAGATGCGGCGGACGATCGTTCGGCCGCAGCTGCTTCAACATGTCGACCACGTTCTTGGCATTGCGCAAATTGGCCAGATCCGGCTCCGCAACGAGAACGATCTCGTCAACATTGAGGAGCGTGTTCTTGACCCAGGCATTCCAGGCATGCGGCACGTCGAGGACGACACTTGGCACACCGGCGCGCATGGTCTCCACCAGTTGGTCGAAAGACTTTTCGCTGTAGTCATAAGTCCGCTCGAGCGTTGCCGGCGCCGCCAGCAGGCTCAGGTGCTCGTTGCATTTGGACAGGATGCGGTCGAGATAGGTTTCATCCAGGCGTTCGGGTGAAGACACCGCTTCAAAGACGCCCTGGAGAGGGTCCTGATTGTAATCCAGTCCCGCGGTGCCGAAAGGCAGATCCAGGTCTGCCACCACGACCTCACTCTGGAAAATGCGGCCAAGCGCCCACGCTCCGTTATGGGCAATTGTCGAAGCGCCACAGCCCCCCTTCACGCCGAAAAACGCGATGGTGCGGCCAAGCGGTTCGGCATCCGGATCGGCATAGAGATTACCGATGGCGCCAATAAGCTGGAACACACTGACAGGCGTGATCAGATACTCGCTGACACCGCGCGAAATCAGGTCGCGATACAGTGTGACATCGTTGACGTCGCCAATGACGATCACCTTGGTCCCTGGATCACAAAATTCGGCCATATGATCGAGGCTCGACAGAAGATCTTCCCGCCTGCCGGACGTTTCCACCACAATCAGGTTCGGTGTCGGCGCCTGCTCGAAGGTTTCGATCGCAGCCGGGATACCTCCCATGTCCAGCTTCAGGTGCGCCTTCGACATGCGCCGGTCTTCCATGGCGGCCTCCGCCACCCGCATGGTGGCGTCGGTCAGACAGAAGCCGTGCACCGTGATGCGCGGGATGGAACCGATATGGAGACCGTCGTCGCTTCCTGCAAAGTTGTGATCCGCAGGTTCGGAAATAGGGTCCATGTAGCCGGACATGTCTTTCAAGTCTGGGTTGGCACTCATAGCTATCCCCTAGTTCTCAGCAACTTCGGCGCCTACACCTTCGGTGAAGTCACCCGCAGTTACCTCGCCCTTCCTGTAGTTTTCTATGACCACCGCACGCCGGCCCTGATCGGAAGGAGCGGATGCTCTCGGCGTGATCAGATCCGACGGATTGTCGACCATAGCCGCCAGGTTCGCCTGGCTTGCACACCCGAAATTCTCATAGTTGATATTGGCACCGAAACCGCCACCAAGGTTCTTCGGCCAGGCACCGCATTCTCCCGCGGTGGCCTGCATCCGCGAATAGGACAGGCGGATCGGTGCATCGGCACCCGGATCGCCCACCGCGTAGGTACGGGTGCTGATCCTGTTCCTGGAAACACCGCCACGCTGCAGGGCCTGACGGATCTTGGGCGTAACGGAATGAACCGCTGCTTCGTTGGCTCCGCCGGATGGCACAAGGATCTCGACCGACCCGTCCCCCTTCTGCCGGGACTGCTGACCGAAGGCAGCAATAGTGTTTTCAACCGGCCCGTGAAGATTACGTGTGTTCCGCCCAACCGGAAGGTCCAGCGTCTCCGGCTCCTCTGTGATCACGATCGGGTGCATCAGCCTGTAATCATGGGACGCCAGCAACTGGCTCGGCGTCTGCGACTGGTTCTGGCAACCGGCGGCGATCAGGCATCCGAAGACCACAAGTGCGGTTTGCGAGAGCGTCGTTCTGCGGACCGTTTGTGACATATTCATCCGTCCGTCCTCACTTGTAGATAAAGCCAACCTGACCGTGATACGTGCCTTCGGCAGCGGCTCCGGTAGGGTTGTAGATCTTGTTCAGCCGGTTCAGGAAAATTGTCTCGGCATCCGATGCCGCCATCAGGTTCTTGTCCGGGCGCTGCAGTTTGCTGGCAGCAACGGGTTGAACCACATAGGGCGTCACAAACACGGCCAGTTCCGTCTGTTCGCGCAGGAAATCCCGGCTCTTGAACAGCGCACCCAGGATCGGGATCTGCATCAGACCCGGTATGCCTTCAATGGCCTGCTGATAGGATTCCTGCAGGAGCCCCGCCATCACCAGGGTACCGCCGGAGGGCAGTTCCATGGTCGATTCGGCGCGACGGACCTTGAGGGCGGAAATGGTGATACCACCGGCAGAAACTGCACCGTCGTTGCTCAGTTCGCTGACCTCGGTCTTTACCCGCAGGCTGATCCGGCCTTCGGACAGAACCACTGGCGTAAAGTCCAGACCGACACCGAACTTCTTGAACTCGACGCTCAATTCCCCGTCTCTCTGGGAAATCGGGATCGGAAATTCACCACCGGCGAGGAAACTTGCGTTTTCACCGGAAATTGCGGTCAGGGTCGGCTCGGCCAGGGTTCGGATCACACCTTCACGCTGCAGGGCTTCGACCTGGGCGGTGATGCTCGTCGCGCCAGCGGTCAGTTGGGTTCCGCCGACAGCCTGGTTCACAATGGACGGGTTCACAGAAAAGTTCGGCAAACTGGACATGAAAGGCGTGAAGTTGCCGACGCCGATCGTGCCCTGAAACTGGACACCGAGCTGCTTGATGATCGACCGCTCGACCTCCGCGACCGTGACCTTGAGATGAACCTGGTCCTTGCCTGCTACGGATATCAGGTTGATGACTTCGCTTGCAGCGTTGGCCCCCTGAAACTTGGCGGCAATGTCTGCCGCCTGCTGGGCTTCAAGGGTGCTTTTGGTGGTGCCGCTCAGCACGACACTGCCGTTGACCGATTCGGCGGAAATATTCGAGCCCGGGATCAGCTTTCGGATAATCCGGGTGATATCGGACGTGTCCTTTTCCACACGCACGTCGAAGCTTGCCAACTCCCTGCCGCTGCGGCTGAACAGAACGAGGCGCGACTGGCCCACGGTGTTGCCGATAACGAAAATACGGCGTGGTGTTCTAAGGACGGCATCAGCGATTTCCGGGTTGGACACCAGAACGTCGGCTGCGTCTTCCGCGAGATTGACCACAACGGATCGGCCGACACCGACATTAAGAATACGGCCTGTCGCCCGTTCCCCCGCGGCGATATGGACCTGGCTCGGGAAATTGCCTTCTGCCTGCGCTGCTGCAGTGGCCAGTCCCATTAGCCCCCCTAGTAAAAAGACGGTGGCTGCCAACTTGTGAAGATAGTTTTTCATCGCGCCCCTCTTGCCGGACGTTCTGTTTTCAACTGAGGTCATTGGGCACCTGCCTGGCTCGTCACGCCATATTTCACGTAACTGACACCCCGGCGGCGCCCCCCGTCTTCATCTGCGTCGTCAGCTGAGTCCTGGGCACTGCGCAGTGCGAGTGCGATCGTTCCCACCTGTTGAGACTGGGCGATGACTTCGGATTGCGGCAGGGTCAGTTCCAGCGTCGCCGTTCGCTTCGGAGACAGGTTCTTCTGATCCTGTTCACCGGCCGTGGTGCTGTCGATTGCCAGAATACGGATGTTTTCCAGGATCGTTTCGCTGAGGGCCCCGGTATCGGACTTGCGCGTCAGGATCACGTCGACCTTGTCGCCGGGCAAGATGAACCCGCCAGCCGAGGTTTCCGCTTCAACGCTGACCGCAATCGCGCGTTTGCCCTTTGGCAGGATCGCCGCCATGAAGCCCTTGTCGGTATTGATAAGACGTTCAGGGCGCACCGGTTCGCCGGCGAAAATCGGTGCCCGGGCGATTCGGCCTTCATATTCCTCATTGGCCAGCGGCGCGGCTTCCTTCGTCACGGCCCCGAACGGGACCGCATCTTCGGGCCAATTCGCCCAGGACATGTCATCTGCCGACAGCTTTGCGCCGAGCGGAATGTCCCGTTGAGCCACCAAAACCTGCGTTTTGGTCTGCTCAGCGACAGGAGCCTGTACGATTTGCGGCTCGGCAGGCTTGTTGCCCGACATCATGACCAAACGGAAAGCGATAAAGCCGGCCGCTACGGCAATTGCCAGGACGAAAATTCGAGCGATTTTCATGACCAAAACCCAATATTCCTATGCGCACATGCGCTGTTGCCGCCTAGGATGAGGGGTAATTGGTCAAAACATGGTTAATCAGATATGGATGTTTTCAGTTAATATCCATTAACTTTACTGAACGCTTTCTTAAATTACCGCATTCTGCAGCGAATACTGACCTAAAAGACCGTTGCGTAGCTTCACTGGAAGCTTTGTCAGTGTGATAAAAGCATTGGCTTGAAGGTCGATCACGGGGGTAAGTATCACGAAAATCGGCTATTCGTTGCCGAATCCAGGCCGTGTTTCACTTCAACGTGATGAACATGTCCGGCAATTGCACCGAACCAGAGCTTTCAACAGCACTATGAGGCCTTGAGACGTGTTGCGCAGTCGGAGAGCAAGTCTGCCTGACGCAACGCTTCAACACGGGAGATCAGCGGATAAGGTCGAACCAATAGGTGGATGAATACACCTGAAGCCCGGCAATTGCGATCGCAATGCCATAGGGGATGCCGCTTTTGCTGTCATGAAGCCGTGCGAACCACTCCTGGCGATAAAGGACATTGGGCACGACCGCGTTCTGGCGCATGGCAAGTAGACCAAGCGTCAACAACATGCCGTAGATGGTTACAAACAGCACGAACACCAGCAGTTCCTGGGAAAAACCTATCCAAAGCGCGATGGCGCTGATGAACTTGACGTCGCCTCCGCCCATCCAGCCGAACGCGAAGAACAGGAAACAGGGTGCGAAAATGACGGCAAATCCGAGGGCATGCATGCCCCAGGCCTGTAACGGCAAGCCAGTTGCGACGGCAAGAATGGCAAATCCTGCAATCAACAGAAGTGCCACCCGGTTCTGGATGGTCATTGTCAGCAGATCGGACGCACCGCCGAAAGCGACCAACATCGGAAAAATGACGAGAATTGCGGCCTCGATCATTGGACCCTCAATCTAACCTAAACACTGAGCTTCACAGTACCGGTAGAGAGTTAACACTTCGCAGCAACTTGGCAGTAAATGCAAAAAAACGGGCAGTAAACTGCCCGTTTTCTTACCTGGGTCATCGACCCAGAAAATCGCGTAGGCGCGTCTGATTAGCTACCTGCAGCAGAAGTCAGGCGCGTCTGGATGTTGGTGAACACGGCGTTCAACGAGGTACCGGTCAACTGCAGAGCGCCAATGATGACGATGGACAGCAGGCCAGCGATCAGGCCGTATTCGATTGCAGTTGCGCCGGATTCGTCTTTTACGAAACGGTTGAGAAGAGATTTCATGTGTTTTGCTCCAAGTACCACTGAATTGACAGCTTCAAGTCCGTCGGATCTTTTGTGTCCGATTGGACATGGGCTCACCCTAGGACAGAGAGCTTTCCAACCAGTTAAATTTACCATCCCCAACAAAAAGAATGCTGGCAATTATGACTATAGTTAACAAGACGTATAGATAAAATTTTATTAATACAATCCAAAAACTTTAATATAATTCACGTCTTGCAAATATTATCTACTTATTTTTGAAATTATTCAATTCGTTTCTTAGTTTTTATTTCGCACCCACTCCTTCTTATACGCTACAATCCTTCAGATATATTCTTCTATGCGACGAACAAAACGTGAGGGCGCAGAAGAAAGTCCTCACCCCCGCGATTCAAGACAAAGCGAACGAATAATACGCCCTAAAAAGCGAAATAAGACCAATTTACACTTCTTTCCTTCAGTCGTTAGCAGATCGTTCACCACGTTTGACGCATGATCTTCTAAGAAAATGCACAATTGGAGTATCCATAGGCATGTTTGCGCAGCTAATCAGATGGACTGGCCTGTTTGCCATGACCCTGAGCGCGACCGTCGCGGTCGCACAGGATGGCCCGGTGCTCGTCACGGTCGATCGCGCCAAGGTCTTTCGGATCGAGGACGGTGCCGCAGCGGTTATCGTGGGCAACCCCTTTATTGCGGATGTCGCGATGTTCGACCAGAACACCGTGGTCATTACCGGCAAGAGCTACGGAACCACGAATCTCGTGATCCTGGATGGCGACAACAAGCCGATCGTGGATGAAGTGATCACAGTCAAGGCGTCGGATGACGATGTGGTCTCCGTCTACAGGAAGGCGTCACGGGAATCACTGTCCTGCAATCCGGCATGCGAACCGATGCTGCGCCTTGGAGATTCGATCGAATCCTTCAAGGAGACCGCGGATCAGGCAAGCGCACGCAATGAACTGGCAACCAAGGCAGCTGGTGGGCTGTAGTAACGGGTTCCCCAACGGAGTAATCACCGAATGCGCTTGTTGAAACGGCTCCTCGTCTCGAGACGGAAAAGAGGATGTGCCTCCTTCGGCAAGGACATCAGCGGGGTGACAGCCGTCGAATTCGCAATGATTGCACTTCCTTTCTTTACGGTGATGTTCGGGATTATCGAAGTCGGCCTGTCCCATTTCGCAAACCGAATGGTTGACAATGCGGTGATTACGGCAGCCCGCGAAATTCGTACGGGTCAGGCCCACGAAGGCGGCTATGACGCGAATACGTTCAAGACGCAGATTTGCAGTAATCTGCCTGACTTTCTCTGTTCGCTGGACCGGTTGGTCGTCGATGTCGACAAGGTCGAAAGCTTTGCCTTGGCCAAATCCGCAGGTGAAAGCCTTTACGATGAAGAAGGTAACCTGAAGGAAGAGTCCAATTACGAAGACGCCGGAGCCGGTGAGATCGTTGTTGTGAACGTCATCTACAGGTGGCCAATGATCACCTCGCTTTTGTCACTGAACCTGGCGGATCACGGCAACGAGCGCTATCTCACCTCTACCTTGGTGTTTCGAAATGAACCCTGGAACTAAGATGCGTCTTCATTTCAGACATCACCGGCACTGGCTGGCCAGATTCAGGACCTTTGGCGCTGACAAGCGTGCCGTCTCTACGATCGAATTTGCCATGATCCTGCCATTCCTGCTGGTCCTCTTGATCGGCATGGAGGAAGTCTCCGGCACCTTGAACCATGACCGCAAGGTCAGCCGTATCGCCAACTCGGTCGCCGACCTTGTCGCCCAGGCTCAGACCATTACCCCCGCAGACCTGACCGCAATGATGGATCTTGGAGGCAAGATCCTGGATCCCTATCCCGACACCAACCTTGAAACAATCGTCGCCAGTGTGACCTTTGACGATGAGGGTACTCCAGCTGTCGACTGGAGCTACTCCTCCAAGGGAGGGAGCCCCTGGGCGGAGGGTTCCAAGCCCCCGATGGATTTGCCGGAGGCAGTGGCTGCCCCAAACTCATCCATCGTCGTAGCCCAGACCAATCTCAAGTATGTGCCGACGTTTTCCGGCCTCTTCACTGAGTATTTTTCCAGGGCATCTTCGATCGACCTGAGTGACACGTATTACTTGCGGCCGCGGCTGACGGATACCGTTGAATGCCCGGCTTGCTGAAGACGCGAACCGGGTTTCGAGCAGGAACAGTTTGAACCTCTGAAACAAGACCGGTTCGTTCCGGCTGTACCCGTTTCCGGTGACCAGCCGCGTATCTACGCTAACTCCCGTATTTGTAACGTCGCACATTCCGGTTAATCTGCGCTGGAATGTTGCGCCGCAATATGCACTTTTCAGTATGGGATTTTCGAACCGATGGCGACAAACAAGACTTACGATCAGATCAAGGTCGGCGATACCGCGGAAATCGTCCGCGAATGCTCTTCCAACGACCTGCTGGTTTTCGCGCACGCCTCCGGCAATCACAACCCGATTCACCTGCCTGACACGGACTGGACCGGCGACGGCCATGTCGACAAACCGGTTGCGCCGGCCATGTGGGTCGGCGGACTGGCTTCCGCGGTGCTCGGCAATATTCTTCCGGGACCGGGCACGATCTACAAAGCCCAGTCGTTCCGTTTTATTGGAGGGGCCGCTGTCGGCGACAAGCTGCACGTCAGGGTCACAGCTACCGAAAAACGGCCGGACAACATCGTGCTGTTCGACATGTCAGTGACGCGCGAAGACGGAACCCGGCTGGTTGAAGGCGTTGCCGAGGTAGCAGCACCGACGGAGCTGATCGAATTCGACTCCAGCAACATCCCGGCCCTGCTGGTTCAGCGTCACCGGCACTTCAACCGGATGATCGAACTGGCGAAGACCCTGCCTGCGCTGCCGACCGCCGTGGCCGCGCCTGACGACCCCAACTCGCTGGAGGGTGCCCTGATGGCTGCCCGCGAGGGCCTGATCATGCCGATCCTGATCGGTGCGAAGAGCCGGATTGAAGCCGCCGCCAGGGAACTTGACGAAGACCTCGGTCCTTATGAGCTGATCGATATCGAAGACGAGATGGAAGCGGCCGGACGGGCCGTCGCGCTGGTGCATGAAGGCCGGGTCAAGGCCGTGATGAAAGGCCATCTTCACACAGACCATCTTCTGCATCATGTGGTCAAACGCGATGGCGGCCTCAGAACCAAACGGCGCATCAGCCATGTCTTCGTGATGGATATTCCAGGCCGCAAAACGCCTGTCCTGATTTCGGATGCCGCAATCAACATCACGCCGGACCTCAATGCCAAGGTCGACATCACCCAGAATGCCATTGATGCCGCACTGTCTCTTGGCCTGGAGATGCCGCGTGTGGGTGTTCTGTCTGCAATTGAAACCGTGAACCCGGCCATCCCGTCCAGCCTTGATGCGGCGATCCTGTCCAAGATGGCCGAACGCGGTCAGATTACGGGGGCAATTGTCGATGGCCCGCTGGCGATGGACAATGCAATCGATGTTCAGGCCGCCCGGACAAAGGGTATCACCTCACTGGTTGCCGGACATGCGGAAGTTCTGATCGTACCGAACCTGGAATCGGGCAACATGCTGGCAAAGGAGTTGACCTTCATCGCCCACGCGGAAGCAGCAGGGCTGGTGATCGGTGCCAAGGTTCCCATCATGCTGACCAGCCGGGCAGACGACAGCCGCGCCCGCCTCGCCTCCTGCGCGCTCGCCCTGCTCTACATGCACTGGCAGGCGACCGGCAATCCGGCAGGTATTCTCGACCGGGAAGGCGACTGACCATGGCCCCGGTCATCCTCGTTCTGAATTCGGGCTCCTCCTCAATCAAGTTCACCCTCTATTCCGGGGAAGCCGTGCAGTTGAAGGGGCAGATTTCCGGACTGGGCGCCGAGCCGCATGTCGCCCTTGCCTCAAAGGTTTCCGATACAAGGATAGACCGGCGGCTGACCGCCGACGAGGGCAAGAGCCACGGCGCTTCGCTTGCTGCGCTTCTGCCGGTTCTGGAACAGGAACTCGGCGGACGCAACGTCGATGCCGTCGGCCACCGGGTAGTTCATGGGGGCATCACCTACACCGCACCGGTTCGACTGACACCTGAAATCCTGGCCGACCTCAAGGCGCTTGAACCGCTGGCGCCGCTGCATCAACCGCACAATCTGGCCGGTATCGCCGCGGCCCGGGAAGCCTTTCCGGAGGCCATGCAGGTTGCCTGTTTCGATACGGCCTTCCACCGCAGCCATCCCTGGGTAAACGACACATTCGCCCTGCCCCGCCCGCTGTATGATGAAGGCGTGCGCCGTTACGGTTTTCACGGGCTCTCCTATGAGTATATCTGCCGCTATCTGAAACAGGCTCATCCCGAGATCCATGCCGGCAACGTGATCGTTGCCCACCTGGGCAACGGTGCTTCCATGTGCGCCATTCGAAAAGGCCAGAGCATTGGCTCAACCATGGGCTTCACCGCGCTTGACGGTTTGCCGATGGGCACGCGCTGCGGCCAGCTTGACCCGGGTGTGGTGCTGTATCTGCTGACCACGAAGGGCATGAGTCCCGCCGAGGTTTCGGATCTGCTTTACAAGCAATCGGGTCTCAAGGGGCTCTCAGGCATCAGTCAGGACATGCGCACCCTGACGCAAAGCCCCGATCCGAAAGCCGCTGAAGCCATCGACTATTTCGTCTTTCGCATTCGGCGTGAAGTGGGCGCCATGGCAGCCGTGCTGAGCGGCGTCGACACTGTGGTCTTCACCGGCGGCATCGGCGAGAATTCGGCCCTGATCCGGGAAAAAATCTGTGCAGGCCAGGAGTGGCTCGGTCTGGAAATCGATCCGGCCAGAAATGAAGCCGGCGCAGAGCGAATTTCGTCAGATGCGTCCCGCATCAATGCTCTGGTCATCCCGACCGACGAAGAAGCAATGATCCGGCGCCACACTGAAACGCTGCTAACCCCCGAGACCGCTGACGCCTGATCATCTTTTGGAAGTTCAGCGTCCGGCAGGATCCAGAAGTGCGGCGTAATTATCCTCATAGGTGCGCAGGACCGGCCGGTAATCTGCATGCACCACGGGTTCGAACCCTCCCGGCAGGTCAGGTTCGATGGCAAGGTAGGCATCGGGCGCTTCCCGGCGCATGTCCATCAAACCGGCCCTCAGGCGCCGTTTCAATGCGTCGGGCAGATCCTTGCGCATGCTGTGGGCCGAATAGGGGATTGGCGGCGAGCGCCAGACGATTTCCAGATCCTTGAAACCGCGTTCTCCCGAGACGTAGAAATCGTTGAGTGTGCCACCGGTGTAACCGTTCTTTGCCTCGCCCGCCAAAGTTGACCACCCAAGGGCCGCCTCGACCCTGCCATCCAGGACGGCGCGAATGCCTTCGACCGGGTCCTTTACCTCGACAAGGGCGCTGAAATGCGCACGTGCATCGACACCGTCCGCAGCCAGATTGGCAAGAGGAACGCGATAGCCGGTCACGGCACGCGTGCCACCAACGGCGAGGCGCGTTCCCTTGAGGTCGGCCAGGGTCACCTGCTCGGCGCTGCGTTTGGCGATGAGAATGGCGTAGAAGCGGGCCGGGAAATCGTCCGGAGCCGCAGTCACCAGCGGCTCCACACAACTGCAGAGCTGATACACGGCGGCATATGCGGATGGCGACAGGCGGGCGTAATCGATCTTTCCGGCAGCAAGTGCCTCGACCGCGTCGGCCATGGTGTCCATCAGGAACAGGTCCACCGGCAGATCGGCAATGTCTTCAAGCGCAAGACGAAACGGTTCCACCCGGTCGCGCGCGCCGTCATCGGTGGCTACCACCACGCCGAGGCGCAACCGGTCGGGCATGGATTGCGCATCCTGGGCGTGCGCGCCGACAACGGTGAGAAAGACTGCGGCGAGAACCGGTGCGAGCCACCGGAACAGGAATTTCACAAGCGCCACATTGCCGACATAACCTTCTGATGAAACTTGCAAAATTTTATCTCGCCTCTCAAACAACTTTCGCCAGAAAACCGGACCGGCCATATGAACGACCCTATCACGACCGTCGTCTTCGATATAGGGAATGTCCTGATTGAATGGAATCCCGAATATCTCTATCGCGAACTCATTCCGGATGAGGCCGAACGCGAAGATTTCCTGACGACGGTTTGCACAATGGACTGGAACCTGCAGCAGGATCTCGGCCGCCCCTGGACTGAGGCCGTTAATCTTCTGTCGCGCCGGCACCCGGACAAGGCGGAGCTCATTGCCGCCTACAGCGAGCGTTGGCACGACATGGTTCCGGGCGAGATTCCCGGAACGCCCGGCCTGCTTTCAACGCTGAAGGCACAGGGAACGCCCTTATATGCGATCACCAATTTTTCGGAAGACAAGTTCGCCGAAGCTCAGGAACGGTTTCCGTTTCTGAAGACCAGCTTTCGCGACATCGTCGTCTCCGGCGCTGAAAAGGAAATCAAGCCCGGTCTGCGCATCTACGAAATTCTGCTGAAACGCAATGGACTGACCGCCTCGCAATGCCTTTTCATCGACGACAGCGAGCGCAACGTCGAAGCTGCCCGCAAGATCGGAATGGCGGCGCATCACTTCCAGGGGGCTGACGGTCTGCGTGCGGAACTGACGCAACTCGGGTTGCTGAACGAGTAATCGTTTGAAGCAAGTGATCGATCTCTCAGGCGGATCTTGCGGCTCCGGCGAAGAGGTCTATCCCTCGAAGCCTTCCAGCACGTTGACGCAATTGGTGCCCAGAGCCTCGACGGCGTAGCCGCCTTCCATCAGAAAGATGGTGGGAATGCCTACCTTGGCGAGCCTCTGGCCAAGCCGGATATAGTCTTCGCTCTTGAACTTGAAGCCGGAGATCGGATCCTTCTCGTAGCAATCCATGCCAAGCGAGACGATCAACGCTTCCGGTTTATATACCAGCAGCCACCTGCACGCTTCCTCAAGGGCCGGCGTGTAGCTGTCCCAGTCGGTGCCAAGCGGCAATGGCCAGTTGCGAGTGAACCCGGTGCCGGCGTGTTCGCCGGTCTCATCGGCAAAGCCGAGGAAATAGGGATACTCGTGCTTCGGGTCGGCGTGGATCGACAGGAACAAGATGTCCGGCCGGTCGTAGAACAAAGCCTGAGTGCCGTTGCCATGATGATAGTCGACATCCAGGATCGCTATGCGATGCAGGCCGTAATCCCGCAGATACTGGGCGGCAACGCCGGCATTGTTGAAGAAACAATAGCCGCCGAAGAAGTCGTAACCGGCGTGGTGTCCCGGAGGCCGGCACAGGGCGAAGGCAGATTTCTCGCCGTCGAGCAGCAGACGGGCCGCTGTCAGCGCGGTATCCGCAGAGGCGCGCGCGGCCTTGTAGGTGTGTTCGCCAAGCGGCGTCCCGGCATCCATGGAATAGCGCCCGAGCAGGCCGTCGATGTGATCGACCTCAACATCCTGACGCAGGCTGCGGATGGGCCAGACGAAAGGAAAGGCTTCCCGTGACCGCCCCGCGGCTGTCCATCTGTCCCAGAAGCTTTCCAGAAAGGAGACGTATTCGGGTGCATGAACCCGGTGCAGCGGACGGACGGGAAATTCCTCCGGCGCAACGATTTCGCCCACATTGCGCTCCCGCACAGTCTTGAGCACGATCTCCGCCCGGCTCGGGATCTCGACTGCGGGCTTCAGTTCACCGTCGGAAATTTCCTGTGCCGGTGCATGAGCGAGCTGGGTGTTTGAAAAAACCGTCTTCACGAGTTGCCCTCAAGTCCCCTGTTGTCTCACACCGCTGGGTCAATGTAACTCATTTCAGGAAAAACGGAATTCCGTAACATGAGTATAAGTCTCTGAGGGCTGTAACAAAACGGGCGTGAACCCGTCATGATTGACGCTGTCCGGCCAGCGTTGCGCCTCCAGGCACAGACCGGCATGAGACCCATAGGACCTGCCGCCCAAACCTGGAACCGGCACTACCATGTTCTGAGCATCGTAGAGTTGCAGCCCCGGTTCGGTCGTCCAGACCTCCATGCGCCGGTCACCGGAACTGTCTTCCAGGGCGGCAGCGAATTCGACGTTCTCACGCGGGGCATCTGCCAGGCAGAAATTGTGATCATAGAGCACGTTTTCCTCACCGGCCTTTCGCCTCAACTTGCGTCCATCCCGGAAATCGTAGGGTGTCCAGGCCACGTTACGGATCTCGCCGGTCGGGATCAGGGCCTCATCCACGGGCAAATAGGTCTCTGCCGCAATTTCGAGGGTGTGATCGAGTATCGTGCTGCTGCCATCCAGATTGAAATAGGCATGCTGGGTCAGATTGACCGGTGTGGTCTTGTTGGTGGTCGCGGTAATTTTCAGGCGAAGCGAACCGGTGCCGGTCAATGTGTAGCGGGCGAGCACTTCCACACGGCCCGGATACCCCATGTCGCCGTCTTCGGAGACAAGTTTCAGCAGAACGCTTGCCTTGTCGTGCTGCTCCACCTGCCAGACGCGGCGGGAGAAGCCGACTGAGCCGCCGTGAAGGTGGTTCTTTCCTGCTTCGTTTTGGTCGAGCTGATAGTCGACACCGTCAATCGTCAGACTACCGCCGCCGATCCGGTTGGCGCAGCGTCCGGCAATCACGCCGAAATAGGGCGAATGATCGAGATAACTCTGCAAATCCTCAAAGCCGAGCACAACTGACTCACCGTCGACCTTGAGGTCGCGGATGATGGCGCCGAGAGTGAGGATCGAGGCCGCCAGGGGACCTTTTGCCAGCGTGATTTCCTGGACGACTGTCCCGTCGGGCAGAGCCCCAAATTCCTTGATCATGAATGTCTCCGGCGAGAAGGCGGCAGGATGCACAAAAGGCGGCGGAACTATCCGCCGCCTTCCGTCTGTCGGTCAAGTGGTTCAGAGCGTCTGGTTGTAGTCGCCCACTTCCGAATTTTCGCGCAGGACGCCGTCAACCGCCTTGAACATGGCGTGGAGGCGGTCTTCGGAAACAGGGCTTTCCACCACGACCACCAGTTCCGGCTTGTTGGAGGAGGCACGCACCAACCCCCAGGTTCCGTCTTCGCTGACAACGCGAACGCCGTTGACGGTGATCAGATCGATGATCGACTGTCCGGCAACCGTTTCACCCTTGGCTTTCATGTCCTGGAACCTGGCGACAACCCGGTCGACGACGTCGTATTTGATTTCGTCGTCGCATTTCGGCGCCATGGTCGGCGATCCCCAGGTCTTGGGAAGATCCCGGCGCAGGTCGGCCATGGTCTTGTCCGGGTTACGGTCAAGCATATCGAGGATTGCGATGGCCGAAACGAGCCCGTCGTCATAACCGCGGCCGATGGGCTTGTTGAAGAAATAGTGGCCGGATTTTTCGAACCCGACCATGGCATTCAACTCGGTGACACGGCGCTTGATGTAGGAGTGACCGGTCTTGAAATAGTCGGTCTTTGCACCGTTGGCCTTCAGCACCGGATCGGTGTGGAAGAGCCCGGTGGATTTCACATCGACCACAAACTGGGCACCGGGATGAAGCGCGGAGATATCGCGTGCGAGCATCACGCCGACCTTGTCGGCGAAGATCTCCTCGCCTTCGTTGTCGACGACACCGCAGCGGTCACCGTCGCCATCGAACCCGAGGCCGACTTCCGCTCCCACTTCCAGAACCTTGTCACGAAGCGCGTGCAGCATCTTCATGTCTTCCGGGTTCGGATTGTAGCGCGGGAAAGTGTGGTCCAGCTCTGCGTCGAGCGGGATGACTTCGGCACCGATCGCTTCCAGGATCTTCGGCGCGAAGGCACCGGCCGTGCCGTTGCCGCATGCCGCGACAACCTTGATCGGACGTTTCAGCTTGGCCCGGTCGGTGAGATCCTTGAAATAAACATCCGGGAACCCGTCGACAAAGCGATAGCTGCCGCCACCCTTCAGATTGAAGGCTGCTTCCAGAACGATCTCCTTCAGCCGGCCCATTTCATCGGGACCGAAGGTCAGCGGGCGGTCGATGCCCATCTTGACCCCGGTCCAGCCGTTGTCGTTGTGCGACGCCGTGATCATGGCGACCGCCGGAACGTCGAGGGCGAACTGTGCGAAATAGGCCATCGGCGACAGGGCCAGGCCAATGTCGTGCACGTTGATGCCGGCTGCCAGCAGACCGTTGATCACCGCCATCTTGATGGAAGAGGAATAGCCCCGGAAATCATGGCCGACCACGATGTCCGGACGCACGCCGCGTTCGTGAATGAGCGTGCCGATGCCCATGCCGAGCGCCTGCATGCCCATCAGGTTGATTTCTTTCTCGAAAAGCCAGCGAGCATCATATTCGCGGAAGCCCGTGGGCTTCACCATGGGAAAAGATTCATATTCAAAAGTGTTGGGAGTCAAAGTCGGACGCGGTTTCGGAAACATCAATGCCTCTCAGAGCAATGGAGATGAACGGAACTGGGTAAACACCAAAGAACGGTATGACAATTCACTGCACCAGTACAAGCGTGCCACCGGAGATGTCAAACCGCTTCAGCTGGTTGAGAACGGACATGCCAAGCAGGGGTTCCCCGAGGCTTTGATCTTTCAATACAAGTGTGTCGATATTGCGTAACCTGATCTTTCCAATACGCAAATTGTCGATGACCGCCCTAGCCCCATGTACCGTGCCATTTGCCGTGCGGATCGAATATTTGTAGTCGGACGATTTCACAAAGATGCCTATATTTTCCGCAAGCGATTCAGGCAAAACCGTGACGGTTGCACCGGTGTCGACCAGCATGTCGACGGCGCGTCCGTTCAAATAGGCATCGGCCACGAAATGCCCTTGTCTGTTGGCCGATATGCGGTGGCTCCGCTCGCCCGTGTCCCCGTCATCTTCCTCGGCCTGATCACCGGCAACATTGCCGCCGCTCACCAGAACCGCAAGCCTGTTCTCAAGCAGATAGGCCGCCAACGGCGCGATCGCCATGCAGGCAAGGAAGATGATGACAAAGCGCGACATTCCGGGTCCCGATGTTGCGTGAACCCAACAGATATCACTGTTTCCTTAGCGGCCTGTAAAACAGGATCAGCCAATTGAATCCGCCAGCCGGGCGATGTCGTCCAGATGCGGCGCGCTGGACTGGGCGCCGGTCACCGTGCAGGCAAGTGCACCAGCGGCAGCACCTTCCTTCAAGGCACGCTCGAATGACGCCTTGCGGTCGAGCGCGGCGGCCAGGGCGCCGCAAAAGGCATCGCCAGCGCCGGTGGAATCGACCGCCTTGACGACAGGAGAGCCGAAGCGGTAGCGCGCCGTTGACGTGCGCGCCAATACACCATCTGAACCAAGCGTGACGACAACGGAGCGGCCACTTGACGCCAATTTCGCAGCAAATGTTTCCGGGTCTCCGGCAATGCCGAGACGATCCCCGATCTCTGCCGCTTCATTCACGTTGACCACCACTGTTCCGGCAACGTCAAGGCAGGCACCCAGGTCGCCCTCGGGGACAGGCGCCGGGTTCCAGATGACCGTGCCTCCCGCCTCCCGGGCAAGCCGCGCAGCTTCGACCACTTCAGCCAATGGCACCTCGCCTTGAACCAGCAACGTCTGGCCGGGCCCGAAACGGCCTTCCAACCAGGATGCCTCGACACGGGCGTTGGTGCCACTGGCGACGATGATCTGGTTTTCCCCTGCAGGGTCGATACCGATCAGGGCGAGGCCCGTCGACCCGGCCATGGTGCGAACACCGGAAAGGTCGACGCCGGCCTGGCGGAGGTTCAGCAGCGCCAATTCCGCAAAACTGTCCTGGCCAACCGCGCCGATGAACCGCACCTCGGCGCCTGCCCGCCGGGCTGCCAGTGCCTGGTTGGCCCCTTTCCCACCCGGAAATGTCTGATGATCGCGGCCGCTCACCGTTTCACCGGCGGTCGGCAGGCGAGGCACGGCAACGACCAGATCCAGATTGATGGAACCAAAGACCGTAATCATGTCGCCTCCCCTTTTATTCCAAAAGGTTAGACACCGCGGCCTCAAGCGCAACAAAAAAGCGCGGAAGTTTCCCTCCGCGCTTTCTGTCGTCCGTTCTCTCAGCCAGTCACTTCGTGCCGTACATACGGTCGCCCGCGTCCCCTAGACCCGGAACAATGTAGCCTTTTTCGTTCAGCTTCTCGTCGATGGATGCAGTGTAAACCGGCACGTCCGGGTGGTTCTCGTTGAAATTCTTGACACCTTCCGGTGCCGCAAGCAGGCAGAGGAAGCGGATGTTGGTGGCGCCGCGTTCCTTGAGCTTTTGAACCGCGGCAATGGCCGAGTTGGCAGTGGCCAGCATCGGATCGACCACGATCACCAGGCGCTCGTTCAGATCTTCCGGAGCCTTGAAGTAATATTCGACCGGCTGCAGCGTCTGCGGATCACGGTAGAGCCCGATGTGGGCAACGCGTGCGGAAGGAACCAGATCCAGCATGCCTTCCAGAAGTCCGTTGCCCGCACGCAGAACCGACGCAAACACCAGCTTCTTGCCGGCCAGGGTCGGCGCCTGCATTTCGGCAAGCGGGGTCTCGATGGTCTGGTAGACCAGCGGCAGGTCGCGAGTGACCTCGTAGCAGAGCAGCGTCGAGATTTCGCGCAGGAGCCGCCGGAACCCCTGGGTGGACGTTCCCTTGTCGCGCATGATGCTCAGTTTGTGCTGAACCAGCGGGTGGCTGATGACAGTGGCTCCGGACATATCTGCCTCTCTTTTCAATGGGGCCAACACCGGCCCGGTCTCATAATTTTCCATGTTCGGGACCTATGCCCCGAACGGCAACCAAAAAACAGACCCCGGGTTCATGAAGTGCCCGAGTTTTTTCGCTTCCTGCGGGTGTCCTTGCAAATAAAGGCTACCAGCCCGGCCGGTTCCGCCTTCCAGGATGCAGGTAAGCGGCAACTGATCCTGATGAACCTTGAGCTCGTGTCGCAGCAGTTCAGCCAGCCTGTCGGTGAGCGCAAGCGCCACCGCCCGAATTTCGACCATCCGGTCGCGTTCGGCCTCTGCTGACAGCGCCGTGTCCGGTTCGAGAATTTTCAGGACTCCGGCGTCGAGGAACAGCGCCGCGTGGGCAGGATCGGCCGGCGGCGTCAGTGCCTCCAGTCCGGAGACTTCAAACCCGGCCCAGGCAAGAGGTTCGATCAGTGAATAGACCATCTCCTGGGCAGCCAGATGGAACGGCACAACAGTTCTCTCGGAAACCGCACCCCGCTGGTAATGCTCGAAGCTGTCGCCATAGACCATGCTTCCTTCGCTGGCACCGCCGTCCCAGAGCGGACACAGGGATTCCAGCACGCGGTCGAGCAGATCCCTTGCCGAAACCACACCATCGCTTTCCTTTGCCATCCGAACTGCAAGACGGCCGGGACGGGTCTCGTCCCCTTCCCCGAAAAGATCCGGCCGCAGGGCAAGCGCTTCACCGAAGCGTTTCAGATGGCGCTGCATCGCCTCAAGCAGGTCGTCATCCTCCCTTCCGTCCCATTGCAGGCCCTCGGCAAGTTCCATCCGGTCCATCTGCACAAGGGGTTGCGCGTCAACACGATAAGGGTCGGTCATTTCGCCGGAAAAGGATCCGGCCGCAAACATGTGGAAGGCCGCAAGCGCCGAGGCCTCTTGGCCGGTCGCCTCGGTCTCAGTCATCCTGTCCTCGAAAACCCAGCCCTCGGGATGACGGGTCTTCATGTAGGTGCCGAGAAGCGCAAGATCGGCGGCAGCGGCCAGCATATCTTCCGCGGTTTCAAACCCGCGCGCATTTGCCAGCGCACCCCATCGGTCGATACCGCCGGCCTCGAAATCCCGCCAGATGCCGTAGGGTGGAATGTGAAAGTCCGGATAGTTTTCCCGGGTTGTTTCAAGCACCGTGGCCAGGGCTGTCTCGAGCTGGTCCGGAACCGCTTCGACATGTGCGAGTTTGCCATCTGTGGCGAGCTTCAAAAGCTCATAGGCCTTTTCCCGAACATGCTGCGGCCGGAACAGGGACAAGGCTGATTTAGTATCGGTCATGGAGATCGCCGGATCTGGAAAGGATTGTGTGAAAAGACGCTGCCCTCGCCTATCTGCACACCATAACCTTGTCAAACCGGTTCGTCATTGGTCATCATCTGTGTGATTTGAACCCAAGCCTTTCAACCGCCCCACACCGGAAGTTTCATGTCTGCCGTTGTCTCAATTGCCGCCCTTCTCGTCGGATCCGGACTGCTTTTGCTCGCCGGCGGCCTGCATGGCCTTCTGCTGCCGCTGGCCGGTCTAGCCAACGGCTTTTCCGATGCCTCGCTCGGTCTGCTCGGCACCGGTTGGGCCGTCGGATATGTCAGCGGCTGTCTGGCCGTGCCTGTCATCGTGAAGCGTGTGGGTCATGTGCGGGCCTTCGGGGCGCTTGCCTCGCTGGCAGGCATCTCGGTTCTCCTGAACCTCCTGTTCATGGATGCCGCCGTCTGGATTGTGCTGCGGGCAATCACCGGCTTCTGCTTTTCCGGCGCGGCGATGATCGTGGAAAGCTGGCTGAACGAACGTTCGACCAGCGAAACGCGCGGGCGGATCTTCGGCATCTATACGATGATCAATCTGGGCGCGACCACTGCCGGGCAGATGCTGCTGACACTTGGCGATCCGACCGGCTTTTTCTTCTTCGTGCTCGGTTCGATCATCTACTCGCTGTCGCTGCTGCCGACGGCGCTTTCCACCGCAGCATCACCACAACCTTTGACCCAGGCGCGGCTGGATCCGAAAAAGCTCTGGCGCAATTCGCCGATTGCCGTTGTCGCTGTTTTCATGGTCGGCATTTCAAACGGGTCGTTCGGCACACTGGGGGCTGTTTATGGCCTTCGCATCGGGCTGGATGTTCCGGAAATTGCCATCATGATGAGTTTGGCTCTGCTGGCCGGCGCCGTGTTGCAGATCCCGGTCGGCATGCTGTCCGACAGGCTCGACCGGCGCATGGTGCTGGTCGGTCTCGCCGTGACTGCCATGAGTTTCGGCTCCAGCCTTTCCTTCTTCGGCGGCACGGATCCGACCCTCACAGTCATCCTGATCGCCTGCTTCGGCGGCGTGGTCTATTCCATGTATCCGGTGATCGTCGCCCATGCGAGCGACCATGCCGAACCCGGCGACTTTCTCCGGATCAGCGGTGGTCTGCTGCTGATCTTCGGCGCCGGCACAATGGTCGGCCCCCTGCTGGCGTCCGGATTGATGACCTTCACCTATCCCGGGGCGCTCTTCCAGGTGACGGCAGCAGCGCACCTTTCCATGATGCTCTTTGCCCTCTGGCGCATACGCCAGCGCGCCTCGCTTCCGCAGGAAGACAAATCCGACTTCGTCATGGCTGTCTCGACCGCACAGATCACGACACCGGAAACGGTCAGCCTCGATCCGCGTACGGAAGTGGACGAGACCGGCGGGGAAATCTGAGGGGGGCCGACGCCACCCTTACCTTCAGTATTCGTCTCTCTTCCCCCCCTCATCCTGAGGAGCCGCTTCAGCGGCGTCTTGAAGGATGGGCTGCTTGTTTCGGAGGTCGTTTGTTCCGGAGTATGCCGCCCATCCTTCGAGACGCGCGCAAGCGCGCTCCTCAGGATGAGGTTTTGGGGATGAGGGGGCGGGAGGCGGGAGGCGCACTAAAGTTCTTGCTGAATCAAGCCAATTCAAAGCATCTGCACTTAGTCTCGACGTCATTCCGGACAAGCACGGCAAAGCTGTGCGCCGATCCGGAAACCAGATATCAGCGTGAGCGAAGCGAACTCTCCTGAAACAAGTCTGGCGCGCGCGTCCGGCAGGGGGGCGGGAAACCAGCCTCAGGCCGTCGGCACCTGCTTTGCGCTCTCCAGTCGCACCAGTAGCCTGTTGCGCGTGGCTTCGTCGCAGAAGGCGGCTTCGATGGCCGTGCGGGTCACTTCCATCTGATCATCGAAACTCCAGCCGAAGGTTTCGGTGACCGATGAATACTCCTTGCCGAGCGTGGTGCCAAAAAAGGGCGGATCGTCGGAGTTGAGCGTGATCTTCACGCCTTCCTTGCGCAGCATGTTGATCGGGTGGAAACGCAGATGGGTGTAGACGCCCAGGGCAATATTCGATCCCGGGCAGACTTCCAGGACGATCTCCTCGTCGACCAGGCGCTTGACCAGGTCCTTGTCTTCAATCGCCCGCACACCGTGGCCCAGGCGTTTCACGCGCAGGAACTCAAGGGCCGCGGTCACGCTGTCCGGACCGCCGAACTCGCCTGCGTGGGCTGTCGTTCCGAGACCCGCGTCTGCCGCCATGCGGAAAGCTTTCGCGAAATTGGCCGGGTGGCCGGAGCGTTCGTCGCCCGCCAGGCCGAAGCCGGTCACCAGGGGATGTGGATTGCCGATCACCTCCTTGACGACCCGTTCGACGGACGCCGACCCGAAGTGGCGCACGCCGATTGCAATCATGCGGCCTTCGATGGCCGTATCGGTCTTGGCGCGCTCTATTCCGGCAGCCAGCCCCTCGACATAGGACCGGTAGGACAGGCCCGCGGCCTGGGCATGATCGGGCGAGATAAAGACCTCGCCGTAGATTGCTCCCTCCGCCGCCAGCATACGGAAATAGGTTTCCGCCAGGAGGGCGTAGTCCGCCGGTGTCCTGAACACCGAACTGGCCACGTCATAGGCCTTCAGGAAGGTGGTGAAGTCGGACCAGACATATTTACCGTTGCCGTCGAGCACGCTGGAAACATCCTCGCCGCGCTTTTCGGCAAGGCGCTTGACCAGGGTTGGCGGCGCAGCGCCTTCGATATGACAATGCAATTCCGCCTTCGGAACCGTGATGGCGTCGCTCATGTCCCGCGGGTCCTCATTCGAGTGTGTTGCAGGCCACTCCTCCGTCTTTCGGCAGAAAGGTCGCAGGAGCGGCCGGCGGCTATTGTGCCCGATTCACCGGTTTGCCGGAATGCGGGTGCGGTCAGAGAAAACTCGTGCCGTTCGGCCCCACCGCAATGCCCAGATGATCGGCAACACTTTCGCCGATATCGGCATAGGTCTTGCGGCCGCCCACGCTTCTGCCTTCATGTCCCGGACCGGTTGCGATCACCGGGACATGTTCGCGGGTGTGGTCCGTACCACGCCAGGTCGGGTCGCAGCCGTGATCCGCGGTCAGGATCAGAAGATCGCCGTCGCGCATCTTCGCAATCATTTCCGGAAGGCGGCGGTCGAAATGCTCCAGCGCGGCGGCGTAGCCCGGCACGTCCCGGCGGTGACCGTAGAGGGAGTCGAAATCGATGAAATTGGCGAAGATCATGTCGCCGTCGGACGCCTGCTCCATGGCTTCCAGCGTCTTGTCGAAGAGCTGGTCGTTGCCTGCGCCCTTCAGCACCTTTGCAACACCCTGATGCGCGAAGATGTCGGAAATCTTGCCGACACCATAGACCGTGCGGCCTGCCGCGGTCAGCCGGTCGAGCAAGGTCTTTTCCGGTGGCAGCACGGAGTAGTCGCGCCTGTTGGCGGTGCGCTGGAAGGTGTCGGAGCTTTCGCCGACGAAGGGCCGCGCGATCACCCGGCCGATGTTGTAGGGATCGGCAAATTCGCGTGCGATCTTGCAGAGTTCGTACAGCTTCTCCAGCCCGTAATGCTCTTCGTGGGCTGCAATCTGAATGACCGAATCCGCGGATGTATAGAAGATCGGCTTGCCCGTGCGGAGGTGCTCTTCACCGAGTTCGGCAATGATCTCCGTGCCGGAGGCGTGTTTGTCACCCAGGATACCATTGAGGCCCGCCTTCTCGCTGATCTTGTCGATCAGCTCTTCCGGGAACGTCGGGATCGTCTCCGGGAAATAACCCCAGTCAAAGCGAACGGGAACACCCGCAATTTCCCAATGGCCGGACGGTGTGTCCTTGCCGTTGGAAACCTCGGCCGCATAACCCCACAGGCCTTCCGGTTCGCCGGAAAAATCAAGACCCGGCACATCCTTTCCGGTCGACAGGCGTCCGGCGGCCCCCAGGCCGAGCCGGTCCATGTTGGGAACGCTCAAAGGTCCGGAGCGCAGACCGTCCTTGTCGCCTTTGCCGGTGGCGCATTGCGCCGCGATATGGCCCAAAGTGTCGGCCCCGGCGTCGCCAAAGGCTTCCGCATCCGCGGCGCCGCCGATACCGAAACTGTCCAGAACGCACAAAATTGCACGAGGCATGGACATCTCCTCAAATTATCATTGCCGGCCGGTTCGGCCGGAGAGGCTCCGGGCGACCATTCGCCCGGGCACCTGTTTGCGATCAGGGTGCGATACGCTCTACGACACTTGCCCTGTCGACAACTTCTGCCGCTGACCCGACGGTGTAGGCCTTGCGCACTGCGACGGCCGCCTCTTCGGCCTCCGCCTCGGTCCTGGCATGGACGATGGCCAGCGGTGCATCCGCATCCACGGTGTTGCCGACACCGGCAAGACTGGTCAGGCCGACAGACGGATCGATCACGTCGGCAGCCGCCCGGCGTCCACCGCCAAGCGCGACGACTGCGACGCCGACCGCCCGGGCATCAACGCCCGTGACCACCCCGTCATGCTCGGCATAGACCGGCGCTTCAACCGGTGCCTTGGCTAGATAAAGTTCCGCCTTCTCCATGAAGTCCGCCGGGCCGCCGAGCGCGTGAACCATCTGGCCGAATTTTTCCGCCGCCTTGCCACTCTGGAACGCTTCGCGCATCATGTCGGCACCTGCCTGGGCGTCGGCTGCAATACCGCCGGAGGCAAGCAGTTCGCCGCCCTGAGCCACGGTGACATCCCAAAGACGATTGTCGATTGTGGTCCCTTTCAGGAAGTCGACAGCGTTCTGAACTTCAACGGCATTGCCGGCGGCAGACGCCAGCGGCTCATTCATGTCGGTCAGAAGAGCCGTGGTCTTCAGGCCCGCCCCGTTTGCGACCATGACCAGGCTTTCGGCAAGTGCACGCGCATCCTCAAGCGTTGCCATGAATGCGCCCGTGCCCCACTTCACATCCAGCACCAGCCCCTGCAGACCGGCAGCCAGCTTCTTCGACAGGATCGACGCCGTAATCAGATCAATGCTCTCGACCGTGCCGGTCACATCGCGGATGGCATAGAAACGCTTGTCGGCCGGGGCGAGGTTGCCGGTCTGGCCAATGACGGCACAGCCAATCTCCTTGACCACCTTCTTGAACAGCAGATTATCCGGCTGTGTCTGATAGCCCGGGATGCTGTCGAACTTGTCCAGCGTGCCACCCGTATGACCAAGACCCCGACCGGAGATCATCGGCACGGCAGCGCCACAAGCGGCAAGCGCCGGTGCCAGCATCAGCGAGACGTTGTCGCCGACGCCCCCGGTGGAATGCTTGTCAAGGATCGGCGCGTCGATGCCGGACCAGTCCATGACATCGCCGCTGTCGCGCATGGCAAGTGTCAGCGCCACACGTTCGTCAACGGTCAGCCCCTTGAAGAAGACCGCCATGGCGAGCGCGGCCACCTGGCCTTCCGTGACCGAGCCGTCTGCCAGACCCTTGACGAAGAAAGCAATCTCCGCCGCGTCCAGCGTCCCGCCGTCGCGCTTCTTTCTGATGATTTCCTGCGGCAGCATTTTTTGTCCTTCTTGAAGCCGTCTCAATAGCCGTGGTGGGAATGGTCTACGATTTCCTGGCCTTCGATCGTGGAGATCAGGGCATCCAGAAGACCGCTGGCTCCAAAGCGGAACGTGTGTGCCGAAACCCAGTTCTGGCCCATGATCTTGTCGGCGAGTGCCAGATAGGCCGCCGCATCCTCAGCCGTCCGGATACCGCCGGCCGGCTTGAAACCGATGACGCGCTCGGCGTTGTCGCGCCGGGCTTCCTCAATCGCGGTGAGCATGATCTCGGCAGCTTCCAGCGTCGCGTTGACCGGCACCTTGCCGGTCGAGGTCTTGATGAAATCGGCACCTGCTCCAATGGCGATGTTGGAGGCTGCATGGATCAGCAACGGGTCCTTGATTTCACCCGTTTCCAGGATGACCTTGAGCAGCGCCGGTTCCGGAATGGCAGCCTTGACGCGGATGATCTGCTCTTCCGCAAAGCCCTTACGTCCGGCGCAGAAAGCCTTGTAAGGCATTACCAGATCGATCTCGTCGGCGCCGTCAGCCAGCGCCAGCTTCGTCTCGGCCAGGACGGCTTCCGTATCTTCACCACCATCAGGGAAGTTGACCACTGTCGCCACCTTCACACCCGTGCCGGTCAGCTCTTGTGCGGCCAGCGCCACGAACCGCGGCCAGACACAGACAGCAGCAACCGACCCGTGATCCGTCACGGTCCGTCCGGTCAGCTTGGAAATGTCCGCTGCCGTGCAGTCGTCGTTGAGGTTGGTCAGGTCGACGAGCCCGAGGGCCCGTTTGGCGTGTTCGATCATGTCAGTCATTGGCCGATCTCCTTCACGAATGCCCGCACCAGCTGCTTCATACGTTCCATGCCCTGCAAGGCGACGGACTTGGTTTCGTCGTGAGACAACGCGTGAGTCTGCATGCCTGCGCCGTAATTGGTGATGATCGACATGGCCGCGACGCGCATTCCCAGGAACCGGGCCATGATGACTTCCGGCACCGTGGACATGCCGACGGCATCCGCGCCCAGTGTCTTGGCCATGCGGATTTCGGCCGGCGTTTCGAAAGAGGGGCCGGAAAACCACATGTAGACGCCCTCGGCAACCGGATCGCCGGTTTCCTCGGCCACCTTTTTCATGGCCGCGCGCAGGTCAGCATCGTAGGCGGTGCTCATGTCGAGGAAGCGCTTTTCGTCTTCTTCGCCGATCAAGGGGTTCATGCCCGACCAGTTGATGTGGTCGGAAATCAGCATGGGCGAACCGGGAGCAACTTCCTGGCGCAGCGAGCCGGCTGCATTCGTTGCCAGCAGGATCTCGCAGCCGAGTTCCTTAAGCGTTTCCACCGGCGTGCGCATGACCGTCGGATCGCCGCCCTCGTAATAATGGGTCCGGCCCGACAGGATCACCACCGGCACCCCGGACAGCGTGCCGGCAACCAACTCGCTGGAATGGGACGTGACGGTGGAGACCGGAAATTCGGTCAGATGCGAATAGGGAATGCGAACAGCGTCCTCGACTTCCTCGGCGAGAGCGCCGAGGCCGGATCCAAGGATCATGCCAATCTTGTACGAGCCCTCCCGGGCAGCGCGGACAATATCCGCGCATTCACGGCCGAAACCACTCATTGTGGGTCAGTCCTTCTTATTTTGACGTATATTCCAGCTCGAAGGCGGCAGGCAGCAGCTCATCCATCGTGAAGCTGCGCCGGATACCGTCGAGATCCGCGACATGGACAACGATGTCGTCCGTGCCGAATTCCTTCAGACGCTGGCGGCACATGCCGCAAGGCGTGCACAGGGCCGCATCGCCAATGACGACGGCCTCCGCGATTTCGCGGTAACCGGCCCCGATCATGGAGCTGACTGCTCCGCCTTCCGCACAGACGCTCACCGGATAGGAAGCGTTCTCGACATTGCATCCGGTGAAAACGGTGCCGTCCGGTGCGCGCAGGGCAGCGCCCACCAGGAAGTTGGAATAGGGTGCATATGCGTTTTCACGAACCGCTTTTGCGGCCTCGAACAACGCGTCCAGATCGCTCATGAACGCTCCTTGAGGTACGGAATGCCTGCCGCCTTGGGCGGGATTGCCTTGCCGATGAAGCCTGCAAGCAGGATCACGGTGAGAATATAGGGCAGTGCCTGGAAGAACTGCACCGGAATTTCGCCGATACCGGGTATTTTCTGCCCCTGCATCCGGATGGCGACCGCATCGAGGAAGCCGAACAACAGGCAGGCGAACATGGCGTTGGCCGGTTTCCACTTGGCGAAAATCAGAGCCGCCAGCGCGATGAAGCCCTTGCCCGCGGTCATGTCCTTGATGAAGCCGGACGACTGGGCGATGGAAAGATAGGCTCCGGCAACACCGCACAGGGCGCCACAGGCGATGACCGCCCGATAGCGCAACCAGGTGACTGAAATACCGGCCGTATCGACAGCCGCCGGGTTTTCACCCACCGCGCGCAGACGCAGTCCGAAACGGGTACGGAACAACACCCACCAGGTCAGCGGCACGGCCAGAAACGCGGCGTAGACCAGAATGTTGTGGCCAGAAAGCAGCTCGCTGTAGATGCCACCGATGACCGGGACGTCGCGCAGCTCCTCCGCGTACGGCAGGATGATGTCCCGGAAACGTCCACCCTCCGGCAGCGACGGCGTGCGGCCGCCCTGACGGAACCAGGTCTGACCGAGCAGTGCCGTCAGGCCCGCGGCCAGGAAGTTGATGGCGACGCCGGACACGATCTGGTTGCCGCGATTGGTGATCGAGGCGAAGCCGTGGATCAGGGACAGGCCGATCGAGACGGCCATACCCGCCAGAAGGCCGATCCAGGCATTTCCGGTCAGGTACGCCACGGCACCGGCCCCAAAGGCGGCACCGAGCATCTTGCCTTCCAGGCCGATATCGACCACGCCGGAGCGTTCCGAATAGAGCCCCGCGAGACAGGCCAGCAGCAGCGGTGTCGACAGGCGGACGGTGGAATCGAGTGTCAGGATCACGATCTCGAACATGATCACGCCTCCTTCGCGGCAAGGGCCCGGGAGGGCGTGAACAGCTTGACGATGGCCGGGCGGAACATGTGCTCAAGCGCACCGGCAAACAGGATCACGAGGCCCTGGATCACGATGATCATGTCCCGCGTGATGTTCGGCATCTCGAAGGACAGTTCCGCGCCGCCCTGGTAGAGCATGCCGAACAGGATCGATGCCAGGACGATGCCGACCGGATGCGCCCGGCCCATGAGCGCGACGGCAATGCCGACGAAGCCGTAGCCTGTCACGAAATCGATCAGGAGGCGGTGCTGCGAACCCATGATCTCGTTGATCGCCATCATGCCTGCCAGACCGCCGGAGATGAGCATGGTGATGACGATGGTGCGCACCGGCGAGATACCGGCATAGACTGCTGCCGTGGCATTGGCTCCGAAGGACCGGATTTCGAAGCCCAGTTTGGTGCGCCAGATCAGAAACCAAACCAGCACACATGCCGCCAGCGCGACGAAGAGCGACAGGTTCACCGGGGCATAGCCGAAGCCGAAGGACGGGAAGATATCGTTCAGGAACGGCAGGCGGCCGCCGGCTTCGAAGGTCCGCGTTTCGGGCTGCATCGATCCCGGCTTCTTCAGCGCGTTGTTGAGCAGATAAACCATCAGCGACGAGGCGATGAAGTTGAACATGATGGTGGTGATCACCACGTGGCTGCCACGCGTGGCCTGCAGCCAGGCCGGAATGAACGCCCAGGCGGCCCCCATCAGCGCCGAGCCGATGATGGCAAACGGCAGGGTGATGTACCACGGCACGATATGGTCCAGCGCCAGACAGGCAAAGGCGACCCCGAGCCCGCCGATATAGGCCTGCCCCTCGCCGCCGATGTTGAAGAGCCCGGCATGGAAGGCGACTGCCACGGCAAGACCCGTGAAGATGAAGTTGGTGGCATAAAACAGCGTGAAGCCGATGCCTTCGCCATACCCTACGGAACCCCAGACCAGGAGCTGCACTGCGTCCAGCGGGTTTTCACCGATCAGGACAACGACGAGGCCCGACACCAGAAAGGCGGCGGCCAGGTTCAGGAACGGTATCAGGCCGTAATCGACCCAGCGCGGGAGCTGACCGGCACTCATCGCGCGCCTCCTTCAACAGCCATATTGTTGTTATCTTCCACACCGGCCATCAGCAGGCCAAGTTCGCCTTCGTCCGCATCGCCGCCGCGTTCGCCGACGATCCTGCCGTCAAACATCACCAGCACCCGGTCGGACAGCGCACGGATTTCGTCAAGCTCCACCGAGACCAGCAATATGCCCTTGCCGGCATCGCGCATTTCCACGATGCGGCGGTGGATGAATTCGATGGCGCCGATATCGACACCGCGCGTCGGCTGACCGACCAGGAGCACCTCCGGGTCGCGCTCGATCTCGCGTGCCAGCACGATCTTCTGCTGGTTACCACCCGAGAAATTGGCGGTCTTCAGCATAGGATTGGGCGGGCGGATATCGTATTTCTCGATCTCCGCCACAGCGTTTTTCTTGATGGCGGCAAGATCCATCAGAACGCCCTTGGAATAGGCCGGATCGCGGTGATAACCCAGGATGGAATTCTCGTATTCTGAGAAGGAATTGATGAGACCCATCCGATGCCGGTCCTCCGGCACGTGGCCCATGCTCTTGGCCCGCATGTCTGCGGCGTCAAGCGTGCTCGTTCCCAGATCGATGGTCTCGCCGTTGATCTTCAGCGTGCCTCTGGTCGCCCGGCGGATGCCCGCAAGTGTTTCCAGGAGTTCCGACTGGCCGTTGCCGGAGACACCGGCGATGCCGACGATTTCGCCCGCGCACACGTTGAAGGAAACGTCCTTTACCACCTGCACACCGCGGCTGTCGGTCACCGTCAGGTTCTCGACTTCCATCACGGGTGCCTTGGGTTGCGCCGGTTTCTTGTCGACGCGCAGCAGGACGCTTCGGCCGACCATCAGTTCGGCCAGTTCTTCCATGGAAGTGCTCGCCGTTTCGCGTGTCGCCACCATCTCGCCGCGGCGCATTACAGAAACGGTGTCCGTCGCTGCCATGATCTCGCGCAGCTTGTGCGTGATCAGGAGAACCGTCTTGCCCTCGTTCTTCAGAACTTCGAGGATCTTGAACAAGTGATCGGCTTCCGGCGGTGTCAGAACGCCGGTCGGTTCGTCGAGGATCAGAACTTCCGCGCTGCGATAGAGCGCCTTCAGGATTTCCACCCGCTGCTGCAGGCCGACCGGCAGATCCTGGATCAGGGCGTCCGGATCGACACGCAGCTCATATTCGTCTTCCAGCCGCTTGAGTTCCGTCCGGGCGCGGTTGATGCCGCCGGACAGCAGGGCGCTGTCCTCGGCACCCAGCACCACGTTTTCAAGCACCGAGAAATTGTCGACCAGCATGAAGTGCTGGTGCACCATGCCGATGCCCAAGCCGATGGCGGCCTTGGAGTCCGAGATGGTGACCTTGTTGCCATCCACCAGGATGTCGCCCTCATCGGCCTGGTAGAAGCCGTAGAGAATGGACATGAGCGTCGACTTGCCCGCCCCGTTCTCCCCGATGATGCCGTGGATGGACCCCTTTTTCACCACAAGGTCGATGTCCTTGTTGGCGTGAACCGCGCCAAACCGCTTGTTGATCTTGCGTAGTTCGATTGCCGGCGTATCGCTCATGCGTTCCCCCAGGCGTGACCGTTTTTCTTTGTCATTGTTGTTGCCCCTCGCCGCTGCCTTGCGGTGTCCCGATCAGAATGGACACGCTCCGTCCGTGACGACATCATGAACCTTGACGGTGCCGTCGGATATGGCCGCAACGGCAGCATCCGCCGCAGCCTTCATGTCCGGCGTGATCAGATCCATGTTGTTTTCGTCCAGCACCCAGTCCATGCCGCCGTCCGCGACACCCAGCACCTTGATACCGGGCTCGAAGGTGCCGTCCTTCGCCGCCTGAAAACTGTCGTAG
This sequence comes from Roseibium sp. LAB1, assembly GCF_054658235.1. Classification (NCBI taxonomy): domain Bacteria; kingdom Pseudomonadati; phylum Pseudomonadota; class Alphaproteobacteria; order Hyphomicrobiales; family Stappiaceae; genus Roseibium; species Roseibium sp. LAB1. The sequence goes on from NZ_BAAGIB010000002.1 coordinate 1,384,970, forward strand.
ACAGCGTTGTCGACACGCTTGCGGATGGACGTCAGGACCTTGCCCGGATGCAGACCGTTCTGATTGCTGTCGGTGCCCATGCCGAGCACGCCCTTGTCGGCGGCGGCCTGCAGCACGCCGATACCTGTGCCGCCGGCTGCCTGAATGATCACATCGGCGCCCTGATTGATCTGACCGATGGCCAGTTCGCCGCCGCGTACGGGATCTGCAAAGGCGGCCGGTGTATCGCCCGTCATGTTGGACAGCACCCTGATGTCGGCCCTGGCGGACTGGGCACCCTGCTTGTAGCCGCACAGGAAGCGCTGGATGATCGGAATATCCATGCCGCCGACGAACCCGATGGTGCCGCTTTTTGAAGCCATGGCCGCCAGCAGACCGCCGATGTAGGCGCCTTCATGTTCCTTGAAGACATAGGAGCGCACGTTCGGCTGATCGACCATCATGTCGACGATGGCAAAATCCGTTTCCGGAAAATTCGGAGCCACCTGGCCGAGTGCGTTCGCCTGGTTGAAGCCGATGGCGACAACCGGTGACGCCCCGCGGCTGGCAAAATTCCGCAAGGCCTGAAGGCTCTGGGCGTCGCGCTCCAACTCGAATTCCCTGACGGCGCCGCCGTCCTGGTCCTGAAACCGTTTCACGCCGGCATAGGCGCTTTCGTTGAATGAACCGTCGAACTTTCCGCCGACGGAATAAACGATGGCCGGTTCGGCCAGACTTGCCGTTGTTGTCATGAAGACAGCGCAGGCCGCAGCAATGACGCCTGATGTGAGACGGAGCATCCTGTCCTCCGAAAACGGGTTGGGCACGCCAGAAAATACAGGTGGACCTCCGCGCGAAACCGCGCGGAGGTCCGTTAGATCTGCCTTACATCGGGCAGGACTGGTCGGCCATGTAGTCGTGAACTTCGATCTCGCCGGAGATGATCTTCTGGGTCGCTTCTTCGACCTTGGCTTTCATCTCGTCGTTGACGAGTTCGGCATTGTTGTCGTCCAGCGCCCAGTCGACGCCGCCTTCCTTGAGGCCGAGGACTTCGAAGCCGGAAGACCAGCTGTCGTTGGCAGCGTCTTCGAACGCCTGGTAGACGGCGATGTCAACGCGCTTCAGCATGGAAGTCAGAACCGAGCCCGGATGCAGGTTGTTCTGGTTGCTGTCCACGCCGATGCCGAGCTTGCCGGCGTCAGCAGCAGCCTGCAGAACACCGATGCCGGTGCCGCCGGCGGCGTGATAGACGACGTCAGCACCACGGTCGAACTGCGACTTGGCCAGTTCGCCACCCTTGACGGGATCGTTCCAGGCCGCGCCGGTGGTGCCGGTCATGTTCTCGAACACTTCCGCGTTCGGGTTGGCAGCCATCACGCCCTGCTTGTAACCACAAGAGAACTTGCGGATCAGCGGAATGTCCATGCCACCGACGAAACCGACCTTGCCGGTTTCGGAGGCCATGGCGGCCAGCATGCCGACGATGTAGGAGCCTTCCTGCTCTTTAAACAGGATGGAGCGCACGTTCGGCAGATCGACAACCATGTCGACGATCGCGAACTGTGTATCCGGGAATTCCTTGGCAACCTTTTCCACGGCGTTAGCCTGGGAGAAGCCGATCGCGACGATCGGGTTCATGCCGCGCTTGGCAAAGTTGCGCAGCGCCTGCTCGCGCTGGCTGTCGTTCTGGATTTCGAAGTCGCGGTATTCGACGCCGGTATCTTCCTTGAACTTTTCAGCGCCGTTGTATGCACCTTCGTTGAACGACTTGTCGAAACGGCCGCCCAGATCGTAAAGCACAGCCGGCTTGATATCGGCTGCCAGTGCGCCCACGGCGGTAAAGGCCAGGCCGGCAAGCGCGGTGCCGATGGTAAGAAGCTTTTTCACTTATATGTCCTCCGACATGCGGGGGCCGCCTTTTGGCTGGCCCGTTTCCCCTCGTGACCCAGCCGCGTCATGCGGACTGTGCCAGCTGCAATCCGGCCCGTGCCGTCAGAGCCCTCGCAAGGGTCTCGTCTGCCACAAGGTCGGTAATGACACCGGTACGCAGGGCCGCGAGCGTGGCATCCACCTTGCTCTCCCCGCCTACCAGCGCAATCACACGGCGCCCGCGCACTTCATCGAAATGCAGACCCACGGCGCAATCGCCGAGCGGATCCGGGGCCAATTTTCCCTCAATCGTCAGAAAGCGCCCCATCAAATCACAGACGGCGCCGCCCGACAGCAAATCTTCCTGTTCTTTTTTGGAAATCATGCCGCGCTGGACAAGATGGCCCTCGTTCTCAACGGAGCCGATGCCGATCAGGAAAGCATCGGACTGGCGCGCGCGCTCCATCAGGTCCTGCACGCTGCGCTGGGTCAGGAACATCGCCTTTTCGTCCTGGTTCTCGGCAAAATAGGGAACGGGCAGATAGTAGCCGATGCCGCCTGTGCGCTCCTGCATCTTCTGGACGATGTCATAGGGGTTGGCGGCAAGCGTGCGGGTCAAGGATCCGCAGATCGACATGATTTCGAGATCGGACCGCGCGACCTTCGGCAGAGCCTCGACAGCCGCCGTCAAGGTGCGGCCCATGCCGACGCCAAGACGGGTCACGTTGGAGCCGCCGAGAAGCCCGGACAGGAACTGCGCTGCGGACACGGCCACGGCCCTGAGGGCACTGTCGTCGTCGCCACCACCAAGATCGGGCGCAATGATGCAATTGGTCAGGCCGAAATGCTCCGTCAGCTCCTTTTCAAGCTGAAGGCATTCCATCGGGCGGCCATCAACCTGGAACTTCACGAAGCCGGCTTTTTGCGCATGCGCGATCAGCCGATGCACCTTGGCCGGCGAGACGCCGAGCTGGGAGGCGATTTCACCCTGGGTCCTGCCGCCCACGAAGGACAGCCATGCCGCCCGGATGGCCATATATGATGTCCAGTCGTCGTCGCGTGTCTGCATGCCGCGTCGAAACCTTCCCCTCCAGAGCCACTGCAACCGCCTTGCGGCGGACAGGATGCTCGACCACTCTCAATACGACCGGCTTTCCGGCATCCAGTCGATGAGGATGGATAGCCCGCCTGTCCAGCCATGCGAAGCGGTTGACCGCGACGGTCCGGCTATGCCTTGCTCTCTTTCGGAGCTTTTGCTTGTCCGGAGCCATGAAGGCCTCCCGAAAAATTCTTCACCAAGTGAGAATTTCTTCAGATCATGACCAGCCTTGCCTTTGCCGTCAACTAAAAAAACTGCCAATTTTCTGGCTGATTGCTGCATTTCTGGGCAGCAATCAGCCGTGAGTACTACTTCTGAGCGGCGGCAATTTCTGCCCGAACTCAAGGATTTTTTGGATCAGCTCGGCAAAATTTGCCTAGCAGGAGGGCAAAAATTGCCCCTGGTTTTGTCAGGCTCATCAAAAAATCATCCACAAGCCTTGGCCTCCCGGCGATTTGACACGGGCGGCGCACACTGCCGCGAAGGTGCTGAATCGTCACCTGTTCCAGGTTTTCGGCGCCCCTCTTCACCAGTGTTTCTCACGGTTTTGCGCAAAAATGTGATCAGCCTGATGGATTGAAATGTCTCACGAAATCACGACCTTACTTATACGTAAGGCTGCAGCCGGAATCATGGATGAAAATTTTGCCTAGCAACTCCGGAGCAGGGTCAGCACCTGTGGATATAACATGCACTCCGTGCACATTACTTTTGCCAGCAGCGGAAATTTACGCTACGTTTGGCATGTAGCTTGCTAAGTAAATTTCCAAGCTCATCCAAGGCATTCAGCCATTGCCTTGTTAGGAATCACGAGAAACGGAAAGATAAGGAATTCAACGACAAAATAATCAGGGGAGACGTGGTCATCCAGCCGAAAGGCTGAATTAAGGAGAAAAACCATGCGTCTCGACATAACGAAAACAGACTGTGCACCAACGGTTACAAGTTTACTGTCACTTATCTGTGCGGCTTTCCTTTTTGCCGCACCTGCCGCAGCCCGCGACTACCGTCCGGCACTGATGGCATCTTCACAATACAGCTATGATCCGGCCAATGAAGTGGACGTCGAACTCGTCCTGGCCGTAGACATCTCTCAATCCATGGATACCGAGGAACAGGAAGTGCAGCGCGCCGGATATGTCGCCGCTCTCACCTCCAGGGAATTCCTTGACGCCATACAGGTCGGTCCGATCGGCCGCGTGGCCGTGACCTACATGGAGTGGGGCGGGGTCGACGAGCATTTCATCGTGGCTGACTGGACGTTGATCCAGGACGCGAGTTCTGCGGCTCATTTTGCCTCCAAGATCGCAGAAGCGCCGCTCCGCCAGGTCCAGCGGACCTCCATCGCCTCGGCGCTCGAGAAATCCGTGTTTCTGGTTCAGAACAACCAGTATGAAGGCTTGCGCCGCGTGATCGACATCTCCGGTGACGGCCCGAACAACCAGGGCGGCTCCGTGACCGCCATGCGCGATCGCATGGTAGCTTCGGGTGTGACCATCAACGGTCTGCCGCTGATGATGAAGTCGAACAAGAACACCTGGCAGGCGATGCTCAACCTCGACCACTATTACGAGGATTGCGTGATCGGCGGTCCGGGGTCCTTTGCCATTCCCGTCCGCAGCCAGGAAGGGTTCGCCGATGCGATCCGCATGAAACTGGTGATGGAGATCGCCGGACTGCATCTGCCGGAACCCGATCCCTATTTCCAGCACGTGGCCGGCCGCGAACCGATCCGCTGCAATCTGTTCGACTGACCACCACGTCTCCATTCTCCTTATTGCCTGCCGCGTTCCGGGCCGGAACGCGGCTTTTTCTTTGACTTCCGGCCAACCGTCTTCCCGAAGGGAACAGGTTCTGGACCAGCCCGTTCATCTTCCTTTGCCTAAAGCGCTTTGAACGGCTAAACACTTCCCCGCCGTTGCCGCTTCCGGCCAGGAGATCCTTTCATCGGCATCCACCGGGATGCAGACAGGTAACCCGGGACTTTGGTTTCGAGCAGCTTTCGGCTATTCAATCGATCCGGATTGCATAGACACCAGAGGACCCTTGATGCCTGCAACGCCCACTCTTGCGCTTGTCGCGCATGACGCCAAGAAAGACGCCATGGTCGAGTTCGCCAGACGGCACCAGGACAAACTCTCTGTTTTCGATCTGGTCAGCACCGGCACCACCGGCGGCCGCATTCTGGAAGCCTGCCCGGATCTCAAGGTCACCCGGCTGAAAAGCGGCCCATTGGGCGGTGACCAGCAAATCGGCGCGATGATTGCCGAAGGCAAGCTCCAGGGCCTGCTCTTCTTCGTCGACCCGCTGTCGCCCATGCCGCACGATGTCGACGTGAAAGCCCTGATGCGGCTCGCGGTGGTTTACGACATGCCGATGGCCCTCAATCCGTCGACCGCGGATATCCTGCTGCGCTCTGCGCGCCTGCAAGGCCTCAAGACAACGTCCGCGACACCTGAAGTTGGCTCCCTGTCCTCATGAGTTTTTCCAAGAACGCTAAATCCTTTGCCTATCCGGTTCTGGTTGCCGATATCGGCGGCACCAATGCCCGTTTCGCCCTGGTTGACGACGCGGAGGCGCCCACCCGCATGTGCGGAAAGACCGCGACCGCGGATCATACGGACATTTCCTCAGCCATTCGGGAAGTCGTTCTGCCGGGAACGGACCCGAAGCCGCGCACTGCGATCATCGCGGTTGCCGGCCCTGTCACCGGTGACAGAATTCCTCTTACCAACGCGGCCTGGGTGATCGAGCCGCTGAAGATGATTGCCGATCTCGACCTGGAAGAAGTCATTGTTCTCAATGATTTCGAAGCGCAGGCCCTGGCCCTGCCCGGCTATAGTGGCCGCGATATCGAACAGGTCGGCTCCGGCACGATCCGTGGCGAGAGTGCCAAGTTCGTGCTTGGCCCCGGTACGGGTCTCGGTGCCGCCGCAATGATCTATGCCGCGCAGACCTGGATCCCGGTTCCGGGTGAAGGCGGACATGTGGAACTCGGTCCCGTCACGCCCGAGGACGTCGCTATCTGGCCGCATATCGAACTCGTCGGCGGACGGCTGGGGGCCGAACAGGTTCTCAGCGGCACAGGCCTGCCGCGCCTCGCCCGCGGCGTTGCCGCCTATTTGGGCGCTGAGCGCGACTTCAAGACGGCTGCAAGCATAACCATGGCCGCAGAAGAGAACGATCCGGTGGCGGTGAAAACGCTGGAGGTCTTTGCCCGGGCGCTTGGCCGCGTGGCTGGTGATTTTGCCCTTGCGGTTCTGGCCCGTGGCGGCGTTTATCTGACCGGTGGTGTCACTTCGCGGATCAGCCGGTTCCTGACCGATGGCGGTTTCCGGGCTGCCTTCGAAGCCAAGGCACCGCACGAGGCGCTGATGGCCAAGATCCCGACTTTCATCGTCCGTCACCCGGACCCGGCCCTGGAAGGCCTTGCCTCGTTCGCACGCGCACCGGAAGCCTTTGCGGTCGACATGCAGGGTCGACAATGGATCGCTGGCGCTGAAGCGGGCGAGAGCTGATACGGCCCGCCATGTCCACCGTCCCAGCCTTCGCGGCACCGTTACCTATCGACGGTGTCCTGCCGGAGCTTCTGGCAACGCTTGACGCGGGGCCGAACGCGGTTCTGGTTGCCGAACCGGGCGCGGGCAAGACGACCCGCGTGCCGCTGGCCCTATTGAACGCGACCTGGCGCGGTGACGGCAAGATCCTCGTTCTGGAACCAAGACGGCTGGCTGCCCGCGCTGCCGCGCGCCGGATGGCAGCCGAACTTGGCGAAAAGCCCGGCGAAACCGTGGGCTATCGGGTGCGCATGGAGACGAAGGTCAGCGCCCGTACGCGGATCGAGGTCATCACTGAAGGCGTCTTCACCCGGCTCATTCTGGACGATCCGGAATTGAACGGCGTTGCCGCCATTCTCTTCGACGAATTTCACGAACGCTCGCTTGATGGCGATCTCGGGTTGGCGCTGGCGCTGGATGTGCAGTCGGCGCTGCGAGATGATTTACGGCTGCTGCCGATGTCCGCAACGCTCGATGCTGCCGGTATTGCGCGCCTGCTCGGCGATGCACCGGTGATCGAAAGCACGGGCCGCAGCTACCCGGTTGAGACACGTTATCTGGGACGAACGCCGACCGAGCGCATCGAACCGCAGATGGTCCGGGCGATCCGGCAGGCTCTCGCGGAAGAAACCGGGTCCATTCTCGTCTTTCTGCCCGGTCAGGGCGAAATCCGCCGCACAGCCGAGATGCTGGACGGCAAACTGACCGCCAACTGCCAGGTGGCTCCGCTTTACGGTGGACTCGACGCCAAGGCGCAAGATGCAGCCATCCGGCCGGCCGACGCCGGCAAACGCAAGATCGTTCTTGCCAGTGCCATCGCCCAAACATCGCTGACCATCGAAGGCGTGCGTGTCGTCATCGACAGCGGTCTGGCCCGCGTGCCCAAATATGAGCCGCAGACCGGGCTGACTCGGCTTGAAACCGTGCGTGTCTCACGCGCTTCAGCCGACCAGCGCCGGGGCCGAGCCGGACGTACCGAGTCCGGTGTCTGCTACCGGCTCTGGGATGAAGCGCAGACCGTCGCCTTGCCGCAAGCCGAGTCACCTGAAATTCTGGAAGCGGATCTGACCGGGCTGGTGTTGGACCTTGCGGCCTGGGGGACACTCGATCCGGAGGCTCTCGCCTTTGCCGATCCGCCACCAAAAGCGGCCTGGAATGAAGCCAGGACACTGCTTCAGGATCTGCACGCACTGGATGACCACGGACGCCTGACCGGAGACGGCAAGGCTCTGGCGAAGCTTCCGCTGCATCCACGCCTGGCACATATGGTGATGGAAGGTGTCGCCCGCGATCTCGGCTTTACCGCCGCCATGATCGCGCTGATACTGTCCGAACCGGGTCTTGGCGGCCGCGACCAGGATCTGCGTGCACGTTTGCAATCCCTGCGTCACGACAAGAGCCAGCGTGTCAAGGACGGCCGCCAGCTGGCTGAACGCTGGCTGAAGCAGGCTGGCGGGTCAGGCAAGGAGATCGACCCGGAAAGTGCCGGACTTCTGCTGGCCCTTGCCTATCCCGACCGGGTTGCCCAGCAGCGCGGACAGACCGGCCGCTTCCGCCTTGCCAATGGCCGCGGCGCCGAACTGGAGGCGGAACACACCCTTTCCCGGGAAGCCTTCCTGACCGTTGCCGACATTCAAGGTAAAGCCGCGAGCGGACGCATCCAGCTCTGCGCACCGATCTCTAAAGCCGATATCGAGGATCTGTTTGCCGCTGACATCGTCGAACAGGACGAAGTCCAGCTGACAGGAGACGGTACGCTGAAGGCACGGCGTGTCACCCGTTACAAGGCGGTCGAGCTGAAGTCCGTCCAGATCCGATCAGCCGATCCGGAAGCCGTTGAACGCGCCCTGATTGCCGAAATCCGCCGTCGCGGCGTCTCCCGACTGCCCTGGAGCAAGGACCAGGAACGGCTGAAAAAACGTGTCGCCTATGCCCGGGAGAGCGGCGCGCAGGATCTGCCGGACCTTTCCGACGGCACACTAATGGAAACACTGGACACCTGGCTGCAGCCTTATCTCGCCGGCTGCACGAGCCTGGGGGCAATTGACACCGCGGTGCTCGGCAATGCGCTTGCGGCACTCCTGCCCTATGATGCGGCCGCGCGGCTGGACAGCCTTGCCCCCTCGCACTTCACTGCCCCGACAGGCAGCAAGGTGCCTATCGACTATGGTGCCGCCGCAGGTCCGACGCTTTCCATCCGCGTGCAGGAACTCTTCGGCCTCAAGGACCACCCGAGCGTCTGCGACGGCAGACTGCCGCTGATCCTGGAACTTCTTTCCCCGGCCCAGCGGCCGATCCAGATCACGAAAGATCTTCCCGGCTTCTGGCAGGGTTCCTGGGCGGATGTGAAGGCCGACATGAAGGGCCGCTATCCAAGGCACCCCTGGCCGGACGACCCGACCGTGGCCGAGGCAACACGCCGGGCGAAGCCCCGGGGGAGCTAGCTCCAAGTCTCGTCGTTGCCCGTAGTTGAACCAAGTCTCCACGCCATTCGACTGCCTCGTTTCAGGAGAGGAAACGGCATGGATCCCATGGTCAAGCCATGGGATGACGCAGGAAAGGTAGACGCCGGAGAATGCTCTCTACCGCAAATCTTGCCGAGCCTGGTCCCCCTCCCCGTTGTGGGGAGGGGTGGGGGTATGAAGCCTTAGCCCGAATGACCGATTCGCTGTTCAGCCCCCTCCTCACCTCACAAGGGGAAAAGGAACCGGTCTGACCAATTGGCGAAGTCCAAGTTTCAAGTCCGGCCACTGCACAGCTTCATGAAGGACTTGCTCCTCAATCGTCCGAGGCTGCCACCAGGCTTGCGTTGCCGCCGGCAGCCGCGGTGTTGATGGAGACCACCTGTTCCAGGGCGAACCGGTAGAGGTAAGCCGGGCCTCCGGCCTTGGGGCCGGTGCCGGACAGGCCGGAGCCGCCGAAGGGCTGGGTGCCGACAACCGCGCCGATGGTGTTGCGGTTGACATAGACGTTGCCGACGGACAGCCGGTCGACGACCTTCTTCACCGTTGCATCGATACGGCTGTGAACACCGAGCGTCAGGCCGTAGCCGGTCCCTGCGATCTGGTTTAGCACCTTATCGAGGTCGCCCGCCTTGTAGCGGACCACGTGCAACACCGGTCCGAAGACTTCCCGCGTCAAGGCCTCGGCCTTGTCCAGTTCGATGATGTGCGGAGCCACCCAGGAGCCATTGGCCAGCTTGCCGTGCGGCGTCTTGCCGGCATAGCGCAGTTTCTGGCTCTCTCTCATGTCATCGACATGGGAGAGAATGTTGTCGCGTGCTTCCTCGTCGATAACCGGGCCGATATCGGTGGACGGCAAGCGCGGGTCACCCAGGCTGAGTTCCTTGGCAGCGCCTTCCAGCATCTCCAGCAGATGATCGGCGACATCCTCCTGCACATAAAGCATACGCAGTGCCGAGCAGCGCTGACCGGCGGAGCGGAAGGCGGACATCATGACATCATCGCAGACCTGTTCCGGCAGGGCCGTCGCATCGACAATCATCGCGTTGATGCCACCGGTTTCGGCAATGAGCGGTACGATCGGGCCGCGTTTTGCAGCCAGCGTGCCGTTGATCAGCCAGGCGGTTTCGGTCGATCCGGTAAAGGCTACCCCGGCAACGGCCGGATGGGAGGTCAGCGCGGCACCGACATCGCCTTCACCCGGGAGCAGGTAAAAGACATCTTCCGGAATACCGGCCTGATACATCAGTTTCGCAGTTTCGAAGGCGATCAGTGGTGTCTGTTCCGCAGGCTTGGCAACAACGGCGTTGCCCGCCATCAGGGCGGCGCTGATCTGGCCGAGGAAGATCGCCAGCGGGAAGTTCCACGGCGAGATGCAGACGAAGACGCCGCGGCCCCGATACCGGTAACGGTTTTCCTCGCCTGTCGGCCCTGGCATCAGCTTGCCTTCGCCAAACAGGTTTCTGGCTTCGGCTGCATAATAACGGCAGAAGTCGACCGCCTCACGGATTTCGGCAATGCCATCGGTCAGGCACTTGCCGGCTTCCATGGAGAGGATCGTCATCAGGCGGTCCCGGTTTGCCTCCAGCAGATCACCGACCTTGTCGATGGCGGCCGCACGCTCTTCAACCGGCATGCGGGACCATTTCTCGAACCCCTTCTGGGCATTTTCGACAGCAAGGCGTGCCGTATCGCTGTCCGCGAAACGCACCGTGCCGACCTTGGTGGTGCCGTCCATCGGGGCAAACACCGGGTTTGCGTCCCCTGACGGCTTCAGGCCCGCCCCCAGCGGAGTGGCGTCGGTGAACGGTGCCGTGGTTTTCGCCATGCCGGACGTCAGCAAATTGCGTTCCGCCGCACAGCCGAATTCAACGCCATCGGAATTGCGCCGGCTGTCGCCGTAAAGATCCTTCGGCAGCGGGATCGAGCGGTTGACCGTGTGGTGACCGTTGTCGAGCAGCTCCTTTGGCCGCTTGAGCATCTTTTCAACCGGCACGGAGGCATCGCCCACAATGGTGACGAAGGAAGAGTTAGCCCCGTTTTCCAGAAGACGGCGAACGAGATAGGCCAGCAAGTCCTTGTGGCCGCCGACCGGAGCATAGATCCGGCACGGAAAGCCGTCGCGCTCGACAACGGACTTGTAGAGGCTCTCGCCCATGCCATGCAGGCGCTGGAACTCGTAGCCTTCAGCTTTTCCACCGGACAGTTCGATGATCTGGGCGACCGTCAGCGCGTTGTGAGTGGCGAATTGCGGGTAGAGCACGTCACGTGCTGCCAGCATCCGCTTGGCACAGCACAGATAGGACAGGTCCGTTGCCGCCTTGCGCGAGAACACCGGATAGCCTTCCGCACCACCTTCCTGGGCGTGCTTGATTTCCGTATCCCAATAGGCGCCCTTGACGAGGCGCACCATCAGTTTGCGGTTGGTCCTGCGCGCCGCGCTGACCAGCCAGTCGATCAAGTCAACGCCGCGCTTCTGATAGGCCTGAACCGCAAGGCCGAAACCATCCCAACCTTCGGTGACCGGATCGGTCAGCATGGCGGCAATGATATCCAGCGAGATTTCAAGCCGGTCGGCCTCTTCTGCATCGACTGTGAAATTGAGGTTGTGGTCCTTGGCCATCTGCGCCAGTTCGCGCAGCTTCGGCAGCAGTTCGTCGCGTACGCGCTCGCCATTGACGGCCTGATAGCGGGGATGCAGTGCCGAAAGCTTCACCGAGATGCCTGGACGGTCCGGAAGCTGCTTGTCACCGGCGGCCTTGCCGATGGCGGCAATCGCCTTGGCGTAGGACTGGAAGTAACGCTCTGCGTCCTTTGCGGTGCGGGCGCCCTCACCCAGCATGTCGTAGGAATAGCGGTAGCCCTTGGCTTCCTGTGTCCTGGCGCGTTCCAGAGCCTTCTGGATGGTTTCGCCAAGCACAAACTGGTGACCGAGCAGGCGCATCGCCTTGCGGGTCGCCATACGCACGGTCGGCATGCCCATGCGCTTGACGAGGCTGGACAGGATCGACTGGGGTGTGTCGCCAGGGTGCAGAAGACGCGAGGTAACGCCCAGCGCCCAGGAAGACGCAGACACCAGCCAGGTGTCGGATTTCGGACCTGAGGGATCGTCGAAACGGGCTGCGGCCAGCTTGTCCTCTATCAGCTTGTCGGCCGTTTTGGCGTCCGGAACGCGCAGCAGCGCCTCTGCCAGCACCATCATGGCAAGACCTTCACGGGTGGTCAGGCCGAACTCGCGCATGAAGTCTTCCACACCGCCAAGACCGACCTGGACGGAGCGCATGTCTTCGATATAGCCGCGGGCGCGCTGATCAATCAGCTTTTCCACCACCGGATCGGTGTTGGCTTCCTTCAGAAGCGCTTCGACAAGCGCTTTGTCATGGGGGGCATAAGCCGGGCGAAACGGCTCGAGTTCGGTTGAATTGACTGTCTTCATGGCTGCAACAGTTGCGGTCATGAGAACCTCCCAAAGAGGCCCCGCGGGGCCAGGCCAATAGATTTCCCTAAAATATCTCGAATCGAAGTCCTCTTTTCACTGTTTTTGAAGTCAAACTCCGTATATTTCTCTGTAAATTTCTTCTTTGTAGGGAAATTCACCATGCTTGATACGACAGACCGGAGGATTCTGAAGGTTCTCCAGCAGGACGGCCGCATTACCAACACGGACCTCGCCGAACGGGTGCATCTTTCGGCAACCGCGACGGCCGAACGCATGAAGCGTCTGGTGCGTGAAGGCTACATCGAACACTTCTCGGCCAGCCTCAATCCGAAGATGGTCGACAGGGGTCTTTTGGTCTTCGTCGAAATCCGTCTCGACCGGACGTCTCCGGAGATTTTCGATGCCTTCAAGATTGCCGTCGAACGGTCAACCGACATTATGGAGTGTCACATGGTGGCAGGTGGCTTCGACTATCTCATGAAGAGCCGCGTCAAGGACATGGAAGCCTATCGAGCGTTCCTGTCCGACGTTGTGCTGGCACTGCCGGGTGTGCGTGAAACACATACTTATGCCGTCATGGAGGAGATCAAGGATACCCATATCCTGCCGGTCTGATTTGCACCGGGAAGCAACCCGGCCAGGTCACTCCGTTCACAAAGCCTTGTCTTGACCGTGCAATGTGCCTTGCGCGAGGGAACGGGAACCGGACACGATCCGCAACAGGGGATTTTCTGATGAAACGCACGCTTGCCGCAACGCTTGGTCTTCTCGGAGCACTCATGACGCCGGTTGCCTCGCCGGCACAGGAAACCGTCAATGATCCGGCATGGCAGGCCATTCTGGACGACGCCAAAGGCGAGACCGTTTATTTCCATGCCTGGGGCGGCGAGCCGCGCATCAACGCCTACATCGCCTGGGCCGCCCGGGAAGTTGCGAACAATTTTGACGTTCGTGTACTTCAGGTAAAGGTCAGCGACACAGCCTCGGTGGTCTCGCAGGTCCTGGCCGAAAAGTCGGTAGGCAAAAGCAGCGGCGGGGCTGTCGACCTCGTCTGGATCAACGGTGAAAATTTCGCGGCCATGAAGGAACAGGGGTTGCTGGCGGCCTCCGGGTGGGCGCAGACACTACCGAACTGGCGCTACGTCGACGTGGAAAACAAGCCGACTGTCGTCCAGGACTTCACCGTTCCGACAGATGGCCAGGAAAGCCCGTGGGGCATGGCCAAACTGGTCTTCATGTATGACAGCGCGCACCTGGAAACCCCACCCGCGACGCTTGATGCACTGCTGAGCTACGCCAAGGCGCATCCAGGCCGCTTCGCCTATCCGCAACCACCCAATTTCTATGGCACGACCTTCCTGAAACAGGTTCTCGTCAGCACCGTTCCGGACAAGTCTGCATTGACGCAACCTGTCGACGAAGCCCGTTTTGAAGACATGACCGAACCGCTGTTTGCCTATCTGGACGCATTGCACGGCTCGCTCTGGCGCCAGGGACGCGCCTTCCCGAAGGATGCCGCGCATATGCGACAGCTCCTGGCCGACGGCGAGCTGGACATAGCGTTTTCGTTCAACCCGTCCGATGCCTCAAGTTCCATTGCCAATGGTGAATTGCCACCAAGCGTGCGTACCTTTGTTCTGGATGGCGGCACCATCGGCAACACACACTTCGTTGCAATCCCGTTCAACAGTTCCAGCCAGGCAGGTGCCAAGGTTTTCGCCAATTTCCTGTTGTCGCCCGCCGCACAGGCCCGCAAACAGGATCCGAGCATCTGGGGAGATCCGACCGTCCTCGACGTGGCAGGATTGCCTGAAACCGAAAAGGTTCTCTTCGACACGCTCGACCTTGGACCGGCAACGCTGACACCTCAACAGCTCGGCCCGGTGCTGCCGGAACCACACCCGAGCTGGGTCAGCGCGCTGGAAGAAGCCTGGACCGCCCGTTACGGCGCCGAGTGAGCCGGGGCACGTGCCGACGCAACCGAAAGCGGTTCCAGCCATTCCGGTGATCCTCGTCTCGGTCCTCCTGGCCGGACCGGTGCTTGCCGGTCTTGCCGGAACAATCCTGCCCGCTTTCGGTTACCTGCCGGCGCTGGGCCGCAGCGATATGTCCCTGGAGCCCACCCGGCACCTTTTCCAGCAGCCGGGTTTGTGGACTTCGGTCTGGCTCAGCTTTGTCACCGGCCTGACGGCCTCTGTCGTGTCGCTGGCGATCGTACTGCTGTTCGTGGCCGGCTGGTCCGGAACCGCGACGTTCCGGCGCCTGACCCGGTTTCTGTCGCCGTTGCTTTCCGTGCCTCACGCGGCGGCAGCCATCGGTCTTGCCTTTCTGATCGCACCATCCGGGTTTCTGGTTCGCCTGGTTTCGCCATGGGCAACCGGCTGGACCCGTCCACCTGATGTTCTGATCCTCAACGATCCGTTCGGCATCGCCATGACATTCGGTCTTGTCGCCAAGGAAGTGCCCTTTCTGTTCCTGATGACGCTTGCCGCGCTCAACCGCCCTCAGATCCAGGAGTATTTCAAGGTGGGGGCCAGCCTTGGCTACGGCTGTGTCTCAACGTTCTTCAGGATCGTCCTGCCGCAGATCTATCCGCTGATCCGCCTGCCGGTGCTGGCAGTGGTCGCCTATGCCACATCCGTCGTCGATGTTGCGGCCATCCTCGGACCAACGACACCGGCCCCGCTTGCCCCACGGCTCGTCCATTGGATGAACGACCCGGACCTGACCAATCGCCTGATGGCTTCTGCAGGCGCCTTGCTGCAACTTGCCGTCAGTGCGGCAGCGCTGGGAACCTACCTGACTGGTGAACGCCTTGTTGTTGCAGCCTTCAAGCGCCATCTGGACACCGGGCGTCGCCATCTGCGCGACCGGACGGCAAGGTACGGCGGACTACTAGTCATGCTGACCATCATCGCAGCCATGGTCTTGTCGCTGCTGCTTCTCGGCCTCTGGTCCGCCGCCCGTTCCTGGTGGTTTCCAGCAGCTCTGCCTCAGGCATGGGATGTCATGAGAATGACCGACACGCTGGGTATGAGCATGGGCCTCCTGGGCACGACCATCGGTCTGGCTGGTGCCTCCGCCCTTGTGGCGACGTCCCTGACCCTGTGGCTGCTGGAAGCGCGCGACCATCGCAAGATCTCAACCGGACACCGATTGAAGTCGCTGGTCTTCCTGCCGCTGCTGCTGCCCCAGATCAGTTTTCTATTCGGCTTGCAGCTATTGTTCCTGTCGGCTGATTTCAGCGGCACCTTTACCGCCGTCTTGCTGGCCCACCTGGTGTTCGTCCTGCCCTACGCCTTCCTGGCTCTGAGCGACCCCTGGGCCCGGCTTGATCCGCGCTATGCCAAGGCCGCCGCCTCCATCGGGGCATCGCGCAGCCGCATCTTCTGGCAGATCCGTTTGCCATTGCTGCTGCGGCCTGTTCTGGTAACGCTTGCCGTCGCAGCCGCGGTCTCCGTTGGCCAGTATCTGCCGACCCTGATGATCGGTGCGGGCCGGATTGCCACGGTCACCACCGAAAGCGTCGCTCTTGCCAGCGGGGGTAACCGGCAGGTCGCCGCGCTGCTGGCCTTGCTGCAGCTTGGCGTTCCTCTGGCCGGGTTTATGGTCGCCACGCTGCTGCCGGCACTGCTTCACCGCAACAGGGCCGCCATGCGGCTGGAAAGGTGAGGCCGCCGATGCACACCCAAAACGAGACGTCAGGTCTGGTCCTCCAGAATGTCGCGCTTCGCCTTGACGGGGCACTGCTTCTCAGGATCGACTGCCGGATTGAACCGGGTACTGTGCTGACCGTGATGGGGGAAAGCGGCAGCGGCAAATCCAGCCTGCTCGACTTCATTGCCGGTTTCCTCCGGCCGGATTTTCAGGCCGGTGGCAAGGTGCTTCTGGATGGACAGGATCTCACATCTCTGCCCGCGCAGGAGCGGCACATCGGCCTGATGTTCCAGACGCCCTTGTTGTTCCCGCATATGTCCGTATTGCAAAACCTGATGTTCGCCATCCCGGCGACCGTTCGCAAGAGATCACTTCGGAGGGACAGGGCACAGCAGGCCCTTGACGATGCGGGGCTATCGGGCTTCGGCAGCCGCGACCCGGCGACATTGTCCGGTGGTCAGCAAACCCGGGTTGCCTTGATGCGAACGCTTCTCGCCGAACCGCATGCACTGCTGCTGGACGAACCTTTCTCAAGCCTCGACAAGGCCCGGCGAGCCGACATCCGGGCATTGGTCTTCGACGCAGCCAGACAAAAGGACTTGCCGGTCCTGCTGGTCACGCACGACGAGGAAGACGCGGAGGCAGCCGGTGGCAAGGTACATTTTCTTGATGAGAGTGGATCGGGCAACGGCTGCGCCTGAGAAGGGGATCACATAGGTGCAATTGTCCGCCAACAAAGGGGAAGACCAAAACGCGCGGCGGAACTGAGCCGCCTAAATAATCTGCTGATGGTCGACAGAACATATCTGCCGTTGCCAGATTGGCTCCGACGACGGCAGAGGAAATCGGGCTTGTGAGCCCTGATGCTTATTCGGCGGTGTCCGCAGACTTGGCCTGAAGCAGGGAATAGTTGTCGATGCCGATCCGCTCGATCAGTTCGAGCTGGGTTTCAAGGAAGTCGATGTGGCTTTCCTCGTCGCTCAGCAACTTTTCGAACAGCGCCATGGACACATAGTCGCCGAGCTCGCGGCAGACCTCACGGGCTTCATGGTAAAGAGCGCGGGCAACGTATTCGGCTGCCAGATCGCCTTCCAGGCATTCCTTTACCGACTGACCGATGCGCAAAGGATCGATCGTCTGAAGATTTGGCAGGCCTTCCAGAAAGATGATCCGGTCCATCAGGTCCTGTGCATGCTGACGTTCTTCATCAGCTTCCGCCAGTTCCTTGTCGGCCAGTTTGCCGAAGCCCCAGTCGGCCAGCAGCCGGGCATGCACCCAATATTGGTTCACCGCCGTCAGCTCGTGACGCAGAGCCTTGTTGAGATACTCGATTACGCGCGCTTCGCCCTTCATGACCCTCTCCCTGCGTGATCAACCGGGGCCACTCCCACGTGAGCGGATGTCCTGAAGTTGATCGATTTCCGTGTGCCGGACCATGCCCTTGCTGAGGCAAGTGCCGGTGTGTGCTAGCGGTTTGTGGCCTGCTTCATCTGAACAGACGACTCTTCCGACTGCGGTTGCTCTTCAGTACTTTTTTCGTGAATGATGTCAATGACGGACGGGAAGCAGCTTCCGCAGCGCGGCCGGCACCCCAGATGACGGAACACAGCTCCGGGCGTTGGCACCTTGCCATTCGGGTCTGCACGCATTTCTTCCGCGGCTTCGCGAAGTTGCTTGTCAGACAGTACGTTACAGGAGCAAATGATCATTGTAGGATCCGGCGCGCGTCCTCATATGCGAACATATTGGCATTGACGAATTCCAGCGCAATAACGAAACTCGAGTGCGGGAGTCAACTTTTTCCACGACTTTCGCATGCCAGCAGGGAAATAACATGACCGGCAAGGGTATCCCCGACGAGCGTCCGACACTCGTGCTGACAGGTGCGAGCCGCGGCATCGGACATGCCACCGTCAAGCGGTTTTCCGCAGAAGGCTGGCGGGTGATCACCTGCTCCCGGCAGGCGTTTTCAGACAAATGTCCCTGGCCTATGGGGCCGGAGGATCACATTCAGGTGGATCTCTCCGATCCGGAGAACCTCGGCTACGCCACCCAGGAAATCCGCAAGCGTCTGGAGCCCAACGGCTCGCGTCTCAATGCACTGGTGAACAATGCGGGGATCAGTCCGAAGGGCCCGGATGGAGAACGTCTGGATTCGCTGACCACGGCCATGCACGAATGGCGGACCGTCTTTCAGGTGAATTTCTTTGCCCCCATTCTGCTGGGCCGCGGCCTCTTCAAGGAACTGCAGAACGCCAAGGGGTCCGTGGTCAACGTGACCTCGATTGCCGGCATGCGCGTGCATCCCTTCGCCGGAACCGCCTATTCCACCTCCAAGGCGGCGCTGGCAGCCCTCACCCGGGAAATGGCGGCCGACTTCGGTCCGCACGGAATTCGCGTCAATGCCATCGCTCCGGGCGAGATCGACACATCGATCCTGTCGCCAGGAACCGAAAAGATGATCGAAGACATTCCACTGCGCCGTCTTGGCCTGCCGAATGAAGTCGCCGACACGATCTTCTACCTGTGTTCGGAAAAGTCTTCTTATGTCAGTGGATCAGAAATTCACATCAACGGCGGTCAGCATGTATAAATCGAATATACAACCGAGCTTTCCTTAGTGCCGCATATATATTTTCAACACTTGAAGCAAATTTTCAAATTTACCCATTTCTTCTTCAGCTAAATATTACCTGAAGATAAATTTCGCGATTTACCTAATGTTCATCGCACTCCGCAATACTGACAGAACGACAATGCAGTTGTTCCGGCTGTGCGGGGATATGATGAAACGAATATTGAAGATTCTGACCGACTTGAAATTTGGCTTCAAGGTCGGCGGCGGTTTTCTGGCTGTTCTGCTGCTGACCGCAGTCGTCGGCGGCGTGGGGTTTCTGGCCATTCAGGGCTTGTCTTCACGCTTCGTCGTCGCTGATCAGGCCGCCAAGGTTGCCAGCCAGGTGCAGGCCACGTCCTTGCAGCGCGAAGACTATCTCAACAATCCATCGGCAGACCTCAGCAATTCGGTTCTTGAAGCTGTCGCAACGCTGCAGACCGAACTTGACCTTCTGAGCCGCGAGGTCGCGGGCGACGACGCCGCGCAGACCCAGGTTGCCGGTGCCAAGGACGCGGTCTCCCACTTCTCGACCACTTTCGAACAGGTCGTCGAGCAGACTGTTCAACAGGAAGACCGCCTGGGAACGCTCCAGAAAAGCACCAACGACCTGGAAGCACTGGCGGCGACCATCAGCGATGCCGTTCTGACGGAAGAAAAACGCATCAGCGCCGAAGCCTTTGCAGCCAACAGCCAGCTGGACGATGCCAACCAGTTGCAGCGTACGGTGTTCGAGCTGAAGGACGAAGTCGTCAAGGTTCACATGCTCTACCTGCAGGGCAGCGGCAACATTGACGGTGAAGACCTCGCCACGGCCATCGACACGGCGCGCAACCTCGTCACGTCCACGAAGCAGATGAAGTACAAGCAGATTGACGGCATCGACCGCAAGACCGTCAGCAAGCTGGCCGCTCAGGCCAACAAGTTGAACGCTTCGCTGGAAAATCTGACCAAGGATCTCGGTTTTTCCGAAGCCTATGAAGCACGCCAGGCGGTCGGTGATGCGATCAATGGTATGAACGAGTTTACCGTGGATATCCTCGGACAGGTTCACCCGGTGGTCTCCAAGGCCAAGACCGATGCATTGACTGCATCCACCCGACTGGCAACAGTGCGATCGATCGCCGAGAAGGCCACCAGCCTGAGCGAGCTGGCCCTGGCCGCCCGCGCCGAAACGCTATACCTGTTTGGCGCATTCGGAGCCAATGACCAGGCTGCCGTGGAAGAAGAGATCGCCAATCTCGCGAAGCTGGAAAAGGACATGGTGAAATACGCCATGATCCTGCCGTCCGCCGCCGATGCGATCAACGCCATCCCGGATTCCGTCGCCACGCTCGACAAGTCCTTCCGCGAAATGCTTGTCACCAAAGCCGATCTCGCGGCAAAGCGTGAGGCGCTTGACGACCTGACCCGCAAGGTCAGTGCCGACATCACGTCGATTTCCGCGTCACAGTCGCAGGCGGCCAATTCCGCTGCGACCGCTGCCAAAGTTCAGATTGCCGTCACGATCCTGCTTGCCATTCTCGGCGGCATCGGTCTCGCCTTCGTGCTGAACCTGGCCATCACTCGCCCGATCCGCACGATCACCGGCGTCATGGACCGCCTTGCAAACGGCGACAATGAAGTCGAGATCCCGGGCATCGACCGCGGTGACGAGATCGGCGACATGAGCCGTACGGTTCAGGTGTTCCGCGACAACGCAGTCGAACGCGCCCACCTGCAGGAGCAAAATTCCCGTGAGGAAGCTTCCCGGCAAGAGCGTCAGGCGCGTATCGACAGCCTGATCCACTCGTTCCGCACCAAGGCGGAAGAAGCGCTCGGCTCTGTGGAAACCACCGCCGGTGGCCTCGACACAACTGCCCAGGCCCTGACGGAAATTGCCCGGGACAGCGCCGGTTATGCCAGCGAGACCCAGGCATCGTCCAACGAGACCACCAACAACGTTCAGACCGTGGCAAGCGCTGCGGAAGAACTGGCGGCCTCCATCGGCGAGATCTCCCGTCAGGTTGCCCAGACGACCGAAATCGTCGACCGCGCAACCACCGGCACGCGGATCACCAACCAGAAGGTCGAAGGGCTGGCGGAAGCCGCCACCAAGATTGGTGAAGTGGTGACCCTCATCCAGGCGATTGCGGAACAGACCAACCTCCTGGCTCTCAACGCCACCATCGAGGCCGCACGTGCAGGCGAAGCCGGCAGAGGCTTCGCGGTTGTCGCAGCAGAGGTGAAGGAACTGGCCACACAGACCTCCAAGGCAACCGAGGAGATCTCCAGCCAGATCACCGAGATCCAGAATGCGACAAAGGAATCCGTCGTCGCTATCGGCGAGATCGCGGAAACCATGATCGAGGTCAACACCTACACCACGGCCATCGCCTCGGCTGTCGAACAGCAGGGCGCCGCCACTGCGGAAATTTCGCAGAACGTACAGCGCGCAGCGGAAGGCACCGGTGCCGTGTCTTCATCCATGTCGCAGCTTTCGCAGGCCGTCGACCAGACGTCGTCTTCCGCGGACATGGTGCTGTCAGCCTCCGGCGAACTGACCATGAAGACCGACGAACTGAAACGCGAAGTCGAACAGTTCCTGTCCGAAGTCGCCGCAGCCTGATCACGAAATTTCGACCCAGGAGGGCGGGTGAGCTTCGGCTCCCCGCCCTTTTCTTTTGCGCGTGAATACACCATTGCCCACACCGCCCGCGGCCTCGGCTGCGCTGGAATGCCTTATCAGGGAACGCCTTGAACGAATGTGTTCTAAAGCCGACGTAGCAACCGGATCCGACACTTTGGAACGTCTAATCTACTTTCAAATGAAGGCAGGATGTTCTATGGCGGAACAAACCTCAAACCTGACAGAAAACGAGTGAGACCCGTGGCGGATCAGACCAGTGCCTCCACCTATGCCCCGTCCGGCAAGCCTGCACACCAGAGCTGGCCGGTGATCCTGGAAACGAAGGGCTGGAAGGACTATCGGCTTCTGGACATGGGCCAGGGCGAGAAGCTGGAGCGCTACGGCCGGTTCACCATCGTGCGCCCGGAGCCTCAGGCCATGGGCGCCCGCCGGCTTAAGGAAAGTGTCTGGAACCGCGCCGATGCCGTCTTTTCCGGTGATACGGAAGAAGAAGGTCCGGGTCGCTGGAAATTCTCCGGAAGCGTTCCGGAAACATGGCCGATGTCCTATGGCCCGGTTCGCTACAACGGCCGCTTCATGTCGTTCCGCCATGTCGGCGTCTTTCCCGAGCAGGCCGCCCATTGGGACTGGGTCAACAGCAAGATCCGCGCCGAGCGCGAGCGCGTGCCGGAAAAGCCGCTGAAGATCCTGAACCTTTTCGGCTACACCGGCCTCGCCTCGCTGCTGCCGGCAACGGAAGGGGCACAGGTGACCCACGTGGACGCCTCCAAGAAGGCCATCGGCTATGCCCGCGAGAACCAGGAGATGTCAGGTCTCGAAGATCTGCCGATCCGATGGATCTGCGAGGACGCTTCGAAATTTGTTGCCCGCGAAGTTCGGCGCGGCAACACCTATGACGGCATCATTCTCGACCCGCCGAAATACGGCCGTGGTCCCAAGGGCGAGGTCTGGGATATCTACACCAGCCTGCCGGGCATGCTGGCAGACCTGAAGCAGCTCCTGGCCAAGGACGCGCTCTTCATGATCCTGACCGCCTATGCGATCCGTTCCAGCTTCGTCTCAATCCATGAGCTGATGGCCGAAACGCTCGACACGGAAGGCGGCTTGCTGGAATCCGGCGAGCTGGTCATCCGCGAGGAGGACGGCAAGCGCGCGCTGTCCACGTCGCTCTTTTCGCGCTGGAGCAGCCGATGATCGAAAAACGCCAGGGTGCGGTGAAACAGATCACCAGCCATTCCAATCCGATCGTCAAGGAGATCAAGGGGCTGGTTGCGCAGCGCAAGCACCGCAGTCAGTCGGGCCTGTTCGTGGCCGAGGGCCTGAAGCTGGCGACCGATGCGCTGGAGGCCGGCTGGGGCGTTCGCTATCTCGCACTCGGACCGGACGCACGGGACAATCCAGTCGCACAAAAAGCCGCCGCTGCCGCAAAGGCGCGCGGGGCGCTGATCCTGGAAGCGTCGACCGCTGTCATGTCGGCGATGACACGCAAGGACAATCCGCAGATGGTTGTCGGCGTCTACGAGCAGAAACTTCTCGGCGCCCGCGACATCGACCCTTCCGGCACCACGCTCTGGGTTGCGCTCGACCGGGTGCGCGACCCGGGCAACCTGGGCACGATCATTCGCACGGTCGATGCCGTCGGCGGTGCCGGTGTGATGCTGGTCGGCGATTGCACCGACCCTTTCGCCGTGGAGGCCGTGCGCGCCACCATGGGCTCGCTCTTTCACGTGCCGCTGGCCAAACTCGGCAAGGACGAATTCAAGTCACTGGCCGAAAAGTGGCCCGGCACGGTCGCTGCGACCCATCTGAAGGGCTCCGTCGACTATCGCACACCAGACTACGCAGAGCCGGTTCTGCTGGTCATGGGAAATGAGCAGAAAGGGCTGGAAGACGACATGGCAGCCGCGTGCCGCACCCTGATCCGCATTCCACAGGTCGGCCAGGCCGACAGCCTGAATCTCGCAGTTGCCACGGGCGTTGCGCTTTATGAAATCCGCCGCAAGCATCTGGAGCTCTAGAACGAATGCGTCTGTTTATCTTTGGCACCGGGTTTTCTTCAAAGGCATTTGTAGAGGAAGTGCGCGACCAGTTCGACTGGATCGGCGGCACAACACGCTCTGCGGAAAAGGCGGACGCACTCCGGGACATCGGGGTCGACCCGTTTCTCTTCGACGGGGACACACAAGGCGCAGGTATTGCCGACGCCTTGAAGCAGGCAACTCATGTTCTGGTGTCGATCGCCCCGAACGAGGCCGGCGACCCGGTACTGAACCAATATGCCAGCGAGATTGCCGCCGCGAAACCGCACTGGATCGGATACCTTTCCACCGTCGGTGTCTATGGAAATCACGACGGTGCCTGGGTCGATGAGGAGACACCACTCAACCCTGTCTCCAAACGCTCCGTCCAGCGCGTTGCCGCAGAAGAAGCGTGGCTGGGATTTGCCGCAGAGAACGATCTGCCGGTTCAGATTTTCCGCCTGTCCGGCATCTATGGCCCGGGCCGGAACGCTTTCGAGAATTTCCGGAAAGGCACGGCGCGGCGGCTGGTGAAGCCGGGGCAGGTGTTCAACCGCATTCATGTTGCCGATATCGCCGGAGCGTTGAAGGCGGCAATGGAAAAACCGTCGACGCGGGTATTCAACGTCACGGACGATGAACCGGCCCCGCCTCAGGATGTGGTTGCCTATGCCGCGGAGCTGCTCGGCGTTGAAGCGCCGCCCGAAATCCCGTTCGAGACCGCGGATCTTTCGCCGATGGCCAGATCGTTCTATGGCGAGAACAAGCGGGTTTCCAACAAGCGCCTCAAGGAGGAGCTTGGGTTTGCGTTCCGCTATCCGGACTACCGCACTGCCCTGCAGGCCTTGCTGAAGACGGTGTGATCCCGTCACAGTTCCCTGTCCTGACCAAACCATGAGGCGGCGGCGCCTTTTTCATGCGCCACCAGCCATTTCATCCGTTTTTTTCAGCCGTTATTTGGGCTGCGGCACGACACGCAGATAAGGCTTCAGGGTTTTCCAGCCTTCGGGGAATTTTTCCTTCGCCTCTTCGTCACTCACCGCCGGGACGATGATGACGTCCTCGCCGGACACCCAGTTTGCCGGGGTGGCCACCTTGTGAGCAGACGTCAGCTGCAAGCTGTCGATCACGCGGATGACCTCATCGAAGTTGCGGCCCGTGGAGGCCGGGTATTCAATCTTCAGCTTGATCTTCTTGTCCGGTCCGATGACGAACAGCGACCTTACGGTCAGTGTGTCATTGGCATTCGGATGGATCATGCCGTATGCGGTCGCCACCTTGCGGTCCGGATCGGCAATCAGCGGGAAGTTCAGGGCAACGCCTTGCGTGTCGGCGATATCGCCAACCCAGGCCCGGTGATCCTCGATAGGATCCACCGAAACGCCGAAGACCTTGACGCCGCGAGCCTCGAACTTGTCCTTGAGCTTGGCGGTCATACCCAGTTCGGTGGTGCAGACCGGCGTAAAATCTTTCGGGTGGGAAAACAGAACCGCCCAGGATCCTTCGATCGCCTCGTGAAAATGGACCGGACCATCCGTGCTGTCGGCTTCGAAATCCGGTGCCTCGTCTCCGAGCAAAAGTGCAGACATGAATGAACTCCTTGAAATTACGGGCCGCAATTTCAGCTTTGCGGCAGCATACCCTTCAGTTTTTGTGCAGGCTTGTCGAGTCTTCCAGATGCCTGCGCCAAGGGGCAAATGAACGCAGGGGTTGACGTTGCCGGGCTCAGCCTCCAGTTTCCTGTCAAAACAAGGCGAGAAGTTTCGTCACATAATCAAAAGCTTGCATGGGAGAACCTTATGACCACCTGGCGCGTCTACTTGTCCGGCGAAATCCATACCGACTGGCGGGACAGGATCATGGAAGGTGCCGCGGCACATGGGCTGCCGGTGGAATTTTCGTCTCCGGTCACCGACCACGATGCCAGCGACGATTGCGGAGCCGCCATACTGGGCGGTGAGGACAACAAATTCTGGTACGACCACAAGGGCGCGAAGGTAAACGCCATCCGGACGCGTACGCTGCTGGAAAAGGCCGACATCGTCGTGGTTCGTTTCGGCGACAAGTACAAGCAGTGGAACGCGGCTTTCGATGCCGGCTACGCCGCCGCTCTCGGAAAATCACTGATTGTCGTTCACGACCCGTCGCTGACACATCCGCTCAAGGAAGTTGACGCAGCTGCACTTGCGGTTGCCGAGACGTCCGAACAAGTCGTCGACATCCTCAGATATGTTGTTCTGGGAAAGCTCGATCACTGAGCAGGTCTTGTAATTAACAATTTCATTACCATACTAATAGACACTATGGAAAAGCCCGGGACTTTTAGCCGGGCGACCAGACCCCCGCCAAATGGAACGGCATCTTGAGGTGAGGCAGTCGCGAAAAGACTGCGCGCGTCGATGTCCAGTTCCGAGCAGGGTCTGAAAAGTACTTTAGTATTATCATCAACACTGTCATCAAGGCGTTGAAAAAGGCAGCTATGGAAGCCGTCGTATGCCAAGATGACAAGAATTAGAAAGAAGACTCCATGCTGCATGGAAACGTGAAATGGTTCGATAATCGCCGAGGTATCGGCACGATCGAACCGCAAGACGGCGAGGACATCCTTGTCGACATTTCGGCCCTTCGCCGTTCCGGTATTGACACTCTAAAGGAAGGCCAACTCGTGGCTTTCGATCTGGAGTGGCGCCGCGGTCAGATGGTGGCTGAAGACCTGAAAGTCCTGTAAGGTCACTTACAGGTCATTACCGGGTACAAGGGCGGTTCGACCGCCCTTTTTTATTGCGCAATTTTTTTCGGAGACGTTCATGGAACTCGATGCCAGGCTGCAGGAAGGGATAACCGCTCACCGGAGCGGCAATCTGGAGGCGGCCCTGGCGGCCTACAAGGATGTCCTGACGACCGATCCGGACCATGCCGACGGGCTGCATTTCCTCGGTCTTCTTCATTTCGATGCGGGCAAGGCGGACAATGCGATCGTCCTGATCCGCAAGTCTCTGGAAAACAACAACCGCAATGCGGCCGCATACAACAATCTCGGCAATATCCTGAAACTCGAAGGCAAGTCCGACGAAGCCCTTGAGGCCTATGTCCGCGCGGTGGAGATCGAACCGCGGCATCAGGACGCCTGGAGCAACATCACCGTCATGCTGGAGGGCGCTAAAAACAACGACGACCTCTTGCCGATCCTGACGGAAATCGTCCGGCTGGATCCGGACAATCCGAATGCCTGGCACAATTACGGCCTTTCCTTGATGCTGGCCGGACGCCGACACGAAGCAGCCGATGCCCTGGAACGCTGCCTGGAGTTCGGGGCGGAGGTCTGGTCGGACCCGGTCTGGCACGCGCGCGTCCTGTGTTCTCTCGGTCGCAAGGACCGCGCCATCGAGCACCTGGAGAGTGTCGCCGCCGCCGATCCGGACAACAAGGTTGCCCTGTATCAGCTGGCGGCCGTGCGCGGCGACACCATGGATCACGCCCCTGAAGACTATGTCAAAGACCATTTCGACAATTTCTCCGAAAGCTTCGACGAGGTGTTGACGAACCTGGGCTACCGTGCGCCGGAACTGGTTGCTGCTGAAGTCGCGGCGCTGGCCGATACACGGCAGGTCCAGTTTCAGGATGTGGTCGATCTTGGTTGCGGCACGGGCCTTTGCGGGCCCTTGATCCGTGAGCATTGCGTCAAGCTCACAGGCATCGATCTGTCGCCCGGGATGCTGCGCAAGGCGGCTGCGCTGAACGTGTTCGATTTTCTGGTCGAAGGTGAGCTTGTCGGGTTTCTGACATCCGATCTGCCGACCCGGTTCGACCTGGGCGTTTGCGTCGATACCCTGTGCTACATCGGCGATCTGCAGCCTTTCATGAACGCACTCGCCGGAGCATTGCAGCCGGGCGGTGTCCTGATAGCCAGCGTGGAGCACCTCGATGACCCGTCCGGCCCCGATTACCGGGTCGACCCGACGGGACGGTATGCCCACACTCCCGCCTATCTCAAGCGTACGGCGGAGATGGCCGGGCTGATTTACGAAACCGAGAAACCTGTGGTGCTGCGCCAGGAGCTTGGCAACGAAGTCCACGGTTTGATCTTCCGCCTGCGAAAGCCCGACGCCAGTTCGCAGTGACAGGCTGTATGGGCGGGAAGCCACGAAAGCTGTTTAATGCGGTTGTGCCGGGGCGTAAAGTTGCTACGGTGTCGCCGTTGGGAACGAGTGTCCGTTTGGAGGGACCATTAATGTCGGAATGCAATGTTCTGCTGGTGTATCCGCGCTTCAATGCCGGTTCATTCTGGAACTATGGCGCAACCTGCGAAATGGTCGGCGCAAAATATCCCGCCCCTCCTCTCGGCCTGATCACCGTTGCGGCAATGTTGCCCGACACCTGGAATGTCCGGCTTATCGACCGCAATACCGGCCCGCTGACGAATGACGACCTCGCCTGGGCCGACATGGTGATGACTGGCGGCATGTTGCCTCAGCAGGCCGATTGCCTTGCCGTCATCCGCCGCTCGCAAGAAAAGAATGTTCCCGTGGTGGTCGGCGGCCCGGACGCGACCTCCTCTCCGGAAGTTTATGAAGCGGCCGATTTTCTGGTGCTTGGAGAAGCCGAAGGCATTCTCAGCACCTTTGTCGAAGCCTGGCAGGAAGGGGTCCGCAACGGACGTTTCTCGGCCGAGAAATTCAAGGCCGACGTCTCCTCCAGCCCTGTTCCGCGGTTCGATCTCCTGAAGTTCGACGATTATGTCCAGATCGGCGTGCAGTATTCGCGCGGCTGCCCGTTCACCTGCGAATTCTGCGACATCATTGAGCTTTATGGCCGCGTGCCGCGTACCAAGACCAATGACCAGATGCTGGCCGAACTCGACCGCCTGTACGAACTTGGCTACCGGGGCCACGTCGATTTCGTCGACGACAACCTGATCGGCAACAAGAAGGCTGTGAAGGGCTTCCTGCCCGAGCTGGCGAAATGGCAGATGGAACGGAAGTATCCGTTCGAAATGTCGACCGAAGCCTCCCTGAACCTTGCCGACGACGAAGCGCTTCTGAAAATGATGCAGAAGGCCGGATATTTCTCGGTCTTCATCGGTATCGAAAGCCCCGACCCCGAGGTCCTGGTGGCGACTCGCAAGAAGCAGAACACCCGCCGCGACATCGCGAAAAGCGTCCACAAGATCTACGATGCCGGCATCTTCGTTCTGGCCGGCTTCATTGTCGGCTTCGACGAGGAAAGCGACAAGGTGGCCGACGAGATCTCGGCCCTGATCGAGGAAGCCGCCATTCCTGTCGCCATGACTGGCCTGCTCTATGCCCTGCCCAACACGCAGCTCACGCGTCGGCTTGCCAAGGAAGGCCGCCTGCACGCGGATTTCGCCACGGACGATCCGGACACGGAACATGGCGACCAGTGTACCGCAGGCCTCAACTTCACCACCAAGCGGCCCCGCGCCCAGATCCTGGAAGACTTCAAGAAAGTCATTGATCAGGTCTATGGGCCGGAAGCCTATTTCCGCCGCGTCCAGAAGGTTGCCTCCATGCTCGACATGAGCGGCGCCAACGGATCGATTTTCGGAGCAGGCTTCTTTCATGACATCAGGTTGTTTGGCCGCCTGATCCTGGCGATGACCTTCAAGGAAACCACCTATCGCGGACCGTTCTGGAAGACACTGATCAAGACCGCTTTCACCAATTTCCGGGCCATCAAGCCGGTGATGATGATGCTGGCGCTCTATGTACACCTGGGGCCGTTCTCGCGGTTCGTCGTTGCCCAGATCGACAAGCAGATTGCCGAAATCGAAAAAGGCAACTGGGAGCAGCCGGCACTGGTGGCCGCCGAGTAATCGGATAAGATCACAGCCACCTTCTGTTGACGGAATTGGCGGGAAAAGGCTTGCGGTCCGGTATCTCCAAACGCAGTGCGCTCGGGTTCATCCTGGTTACGCTGGTGCTCAACTCCATGGGCATCGGCCTGATGATGCCGGTCATGCCTTCGCTACTGACCGAACTCACTTCCCTGCCCGTGAGCGAGGCCGCCCGCTGGGGTGGCGCGCTCAGCGTCGTCTATGCGCTGATGCAGTTCGCCTTCGGTCCGACCCTCGGCAACCTTTCCGACCGTTTCGGCCGCCGTCCGGTTCTGCTTGTGTCCATGTTCGCCATGGCTGTCGATTACCTGATCATGGCGCTGTCCTGGCATCTGGCTGTGCTGTTCGTCGGCAGAACTCTGTCGGGGGTTGCCGGAGCGACCTTTTCAGCAGCATCGGCCTTCATAGCCGATGTGTCCTCTAAGGAGGACAGGGCGAAGAACTTCGGACTTGTGGGGGCGGGATTTGGCGTCGGCTTCGTGCTCGGGCCGATGATCGGCGGTTTTCTGGGAGAATACGGGCCACGCGCGCCCTTTTATGCAGCCGCCGGCCTGTCCTTCGTCAATTTCCTGTTCGGCTATTTCATGCTTCCGGAAACACTGAAGAATGAAAACAGGAGAACCTTCGACTGGAAACGGGCCAATCCGTTCGGCGCACTGAAACAGATCGCTGTCTACCCGGCAGTGCGCACGCTGCTTCTGGCCATCTTTCTGTTCGACATTGCCCACTACGTTTATCCGTCCGTCTGGAGCTACTACGCCGAGGAAGTGTTTGCCTGGAGCCCCGGTGACATCGGTCTGTCGTTGGCCGCCGTCGGTGTCGGATTTGCCTTCGTGCAGGGGTACCTGATCCGCGTCCTTGAACCAAAGCTCGGCCCGGGCCGGACACTCCTCATCGGCTTGGCCGCCAATCTCGTTGCCTTCGCCGGGCTTGCCGTCGCCAGCACCGGCTGGATGGCCTACCTGCTGATCTCCTTTGCAGCACTCGGCGCGATGGCAACTCCCGCCTTCACCGGCCTGATGTCGGTCCGCGTACCTGACAATGCCCAGGGCGAACTGCAGGGGCTGATCGCCAGTGCAGCCGGCCTTTCCATGGTCGTGAGCCCCCTGGTGATGACCCAGGTCTTTGCCACGTTCTCAGGCCCGGAAGCTTCGATTTCCTTTCCGGGTGCTCCGTTCGCACTGGCCGGCGTCCTTATCCTCGCCGCCATGCTGATCGCCCTTCCCTTCATGCGTCTTCAGGAACGGTTGCCGTCTCCCTCCGGAACGGCCGACCGGAAGACACCAGCCGAATAATCAGGTTCCATCCTCGTGACAGGCACTTTCCCACCTCTTCTTGACGGTCCCCGTCTAGCCCCCGCCTCAGGCAATCCCGCCCGTCAACTGGTGGTGATCCTGCATGGCTACGGAGCCGACGGTCCCGATCTGATCGATCTGGGTCGCGCCTGGCAGGTACAGCTTCCGGACGCCGCCTTTGTCGCGCCGAATGCACCCGAGCATCTTCCCTTTGAAGCGCTTGGTGGGCGGCAATGGTTTGCGCTTGAAGAACGCGACCTGAACGAGTATCGCCTCGGAGCGCAGGCAGCCCAGCCGGTGCTCGAGCGTTTTCTGGACGACGAACTGGCCCGCCTCGACCTCGACGACAGATCACTGGCACTGGTCGGCTTCAGCCAGGGTGCGATGATGACCTTTCAGTGCGGTTTGCGCGGCAGGCGCTCCCCGGCTGCGCTGATCGGATATTCCGGACTGTTGCCAGGGGCCAGCCGACTGGACCGGATCAACACGCAGAGCCCGGCGCTGATCATCCACGGCAAGGAAGATGATGTTGTTGCCTGCTATCATGCGGAAGCGGCTCACCAGGCCCTTTCGGATGCCGGCGTCACCTCCAGCCTGCACCTGTTGCCCGGGCTTGGGCACTCCATCGACGAACGCGGCATGGTGCTGGGAGGACGGTTTCTGGAAAAGGCGTTTGACCCGGTAAAATCGGCCTGACGCCGGTCCACCTATTGGTTAATGGCCTGTTAACGGTTTTGCGGGATGATTTCTGCAACTGTACCGGACCAGGAAGGGCCGGACGAGCCGGGATCCGAAGCCATGCAGATTTCCATCGAAACCACCACGCAAAGCACAAGCCTTTTTTCGGCTTCCTTTTCGAATGGCGGCGCGGAAGGCCAGAAGAACGATCCCAAGGGCAACGCCTATGGCCACGAGATCGGCCAGCGCAACGGGCATGACAAATCCCCTGCAGTCAGCGTTCTGGAAGCTGCCAGCAAACAGGCCGAGGACGATGCGGTCGTGATCGCCGCTCTTCAGGATGCGGTTGAAAAAGGCAAGGGCAAGGACGACGACGAAAAAGACGGCGCGCTTGCGACTGTCGAGGACTATCAGAAGACCGCCGGCAAGCTGAAGGCGGCTCTTGGTGAAGAGGAAAGTGGCGCTTCGGCCAATGTGGCCTATGAAAGCGCGACCATTTCCACGACCACCATCGAAGCTGAAATCGGCGGCGAGACCGTTTCTGCGCAATTCGTATCCTTCGAGCGGGTGTCCTACGACAGTGAAACCGGGCTCTCCGTCCGCTCCGCGAACGCCTCCTCGATCGAGGGCGAATTCGACAACGGCTCCTTCAGCTATCAGAGCGCTGCCGTCAGCGAGCTTTATGCCGGCACCGGCGACCAGGTGTCCAATCTTCTTGGGCTGACGGCCTGAAGGGACACGCTTCCACGCGTTTTCCCGCATCTTGAGGGGTTGATTGGCCTCTAAATACGGCCGGAAAAGCCTGTACTGAATGCGGTCTTGCAGCTGATGCGACAAACCGGGGTGACACGCCACGGAGGGTCAACCGTGGTTCCAACCCAAGGACTTCGTAACGCCCGGTCAGAAACAAAAAGGGAAGCCGAAGCTCCCCTTTTTCAGTGCCTTATGCCTTTTTCAGATAGGCAACAATGATGTCGAGCGCGGCCTGAAGGTCGCCCTTGTCGATCATTTCGGTGACCGTGTGGATGTAGCGGGTGCCGACGACGATGCCGATCGCCTTGGCACCGGCGGCCGCCTGCTGGGCCGCAGCGCCGTCCTGACCACCGGCGGCCAGCATTGTGCGCTGGAACGGGATCTTTTCCTTGACCGCAATGGCTTCGATTTCCTTCACCAGGTCCCGGTCCGCAATGAAGCTGGAATCCTTGACATGCAGACCGAAGCCTTCGCCCTGCACCGTGGTGCGGTCCTGCTCGGGAACACCCGGCGTGTCGCAGGCAAGCGTGGTGTCGATGCCAAACCCGATGTCGGGTGCTATGGCGAAAGACGCTGTCCGCGCGCCGCGCAGGCCGACTTCTTCCTGACAGGTGAAAGCGACGTGAATTTCGCAATCATGCTTGGCCTTGCCAAGGCCTCTGATCGCTTCGATTCCAAGCCAGCAGGCGATGCGGTTGTCGAGCGCCTTGGAGACGACCTTGTCGCCGATCTCGATCAGCGGCTCGTCCATGGTGACCATGTCGCCAACCTTGACGATCTCCTTGGTCTTTTCGCCAAGGCCCATGTCGATGACGAATTCCTTGGGTTCCGGCACCTTCTTGCGCTCTTCCGGCGAGGAAATATGGATCGGCTTGCCACCCGGGTTCATCACGCCCTTGAAGTCACCTTCGTCGGTAGACACCAGCACGCGGCGGGAGAACAGGTTACGCGCATCGAAGCCGCCGACCGGCTGCACATGCACAAAGCCCTTGTCCGTGACATGGGAGACCAGGAAGCCGATCTCATCCATGTGGCACAGCAGCATGACCTTCTTCGGGGTTCCTTTCTTGGAGGACTTGCGGCTGTCCCGGCGGCAAAGCAGCGAGCCCATCGGGTCGACGGTGATCTCGTCGAACAAACCCTTGATTTCCGCCTGAATCAAGTCGCGGACCCGGTGTTCGTGACCCGGAACACCCGGCGTTTCGCAAAGACGGCGAAGCAGATCGATATTCATGGAACTTCCTGTGAAGGTTGGAAAATCGGCACGATCCTAGTCCGAAAGGCTGCACGGGATAAAGAGCCAAGACGCAATAGTTCGAAAAGAGAGGCTTGTTGCAGGCCCACAGCCTGCGATAAGCCTCGACGCAACACCGCGCGCACAGAAATGGCACATCGTCTGCCCCGCCGCCTGAAGGCACAGCGCTACACCCTTTATGGAAAGGCAATACACGTTGACCGCTCTCTTGTCCGGCACCGTCCATGTTGAAACACGCGCCGTCCCGGTCGGCAGCAGCACCGTTCACGTTCGTATCTGGACACCTGAAGACCGTTTGCCCGGCAAGCTGCCGGTGCTTCTGTTTCATGATTCTCTTGGCTGCATCGCTCTTTGGCGCGATTTTCCAGAACGCCTTGCCCTTGCCTGCGGACGCACCGTCATCGCCTATGACAGGCCCGGTTTCGGTCAGTCCTCGGCCCGCAGCGACATCCTGCCACCCAGTTTCATTGCCGACGAAGGCAGAACTGTCGTGCCCGCTCTGTGCGACCAATTGGGGCTTGATCGCTTCATCGCCTGCGGGCACAGCGTCGGCGGCGGCATGGCGGTGCACACCGCCGCACAGCATCCGGACAAGGTCGCAGCCCTGATCACGATTGCGGCCCAGGCCCTTATCGAGGACCGCACTCTGGAAGGTGTCAGAGAAGCCCGCGTCGCCTTTGCCGAGCCGGACGCCTTCGACAGGCTGACCCGCTATCACGGTGCAAAAGCGCGCTGGGTTCTGAATGCCTGGACGGAATCATGGCTTTCGCCCGCCTTTGCCGATTGGTCGCTCGACGACGCCCTTGCCGATGTCCGCTGCAGCACAATTGCCATCCACGGCGCACTCGACGAATACGGCTCTCCGCGCCATCCGGAACACATTGCCCGGAGCACGGGCGGGCAAAAGGTTGTGCTGCCCGATACGGGCCACATCCCTCACAGGGAGTGTCCCGAGGTGCTGGTTGATACCATCTGCGGCTTCCTGGCGAATGCATCCTGAGGCCGGGGCCGGACGATCTGTACAGAGTTTTCGCAGATTAACCGGACCGGTTTAACTTCTTGATCGCCAATTTCGAAAAATCGTCCGCCTGTTTTCCGCTTTGCCATTGCAGTGTCGCATTTGATGACAACATTCTTGGGGTAAGCAAAAAGCGTCTCCCGTCTTCGCGGAGAGATGTAGCGCCTTCCATTGCGACGATCCCGGGGAACCCCATGGCCCAGAAAAAACGTTTTATTCTTTCCATTGACGGCGGCGGTATTCGCGGCCTCATTCCGCTTCGGCTGCTCGAAACTCTTGAAAGCCGTTTGAGCCAGCGCGGCGTCTCCGCGCCGCTGCACCAGATTTTTGACCTGATGGCCGGTTCTTCCACCGGTGGCCTGATTGCCGCCGGTCTGTCCGCCCCTCGCCCGGGCGGCTCCGCCGGTGCCCCGGCGGCGACGATCGACGAACTCCGCAGCTTCTTCGAGCGCGACGCGCGCGACATCTTCAAATCTTCGATCTCCGCACGGCTGGCACGCACCGTCACCAGTTCGCTCGGCCTGTTTGACGAGACTTACGATCCGCGTCCGCTGGAAAAACTTCTGAAGGAACGCTTCGGCTGGACATCCATAGCCAGCGGCCTGACGCATCTCTTGCTGACCGCATACGACCTGGAACAGCGCAAGGCCGTTTTCCTGACCAACGGGCAGGAAGCCAGCAGCGGCCGACCTGACGACTATTACTTCTGGCAGGCAGTGCGCGCGACGACCGCCACTCCCTCCTATTTCGAGCCGGCACGCGTTGAAAACCTCAGCCGCCGTCGCGAGGAAGCCTTGATCGATGGAACGGTCTTCATGAAGGATCCGACTGTCGCGGCTTATCTGGAGGCTCGCGATCTCGGTTGGGGCGACGACGAAATCGTCATCCTGTCGCTTGGTACGGGACGGGCGCCGGAACGGCCTTTCCTCTACAAGGATGCCGTCGGCTGGGGCGCTCTGGGCTGGTTGCAGCCGTCCAAGGGTGCGCCCCTGATGTCGATCCTGGCCGACGCTCAAAGCCAGACGACTTGCGACCAGGCACGGCAGCTTTTCGCCGAACTGCCGAATGTAACCTATCACAGGCTCGATGCAGTCCTTCCGGCGGAAGCAGAAGACATCGACAACGCCCGCCCCGGCAACATCATCACGCTGAACGGCGCGGCGGACAGGGTGATCCGGGACAACACCGTTTTCCTGGACGCGTTCGCCGACATGATCGCCGCCCATGTGGATAATCGCGAATCGGATGCGGAGACACCCGATTTGGTGCATGCTGCCTGAGGAATGAGGTGGCCGTCGCAGCAGCAGAGCGACGACGGCCAGACACCCAGACTGGCGCACGAGGTTTCAAGGTGAGGACGGGGAGAACAGGCAAGCGAACAGGCTGGACCCTTTCGGTGTCCGGCCTCATGGCATTTGCAGCAGCCTTGCAGGTTTCCTGCATGATTGCCTCGGCCGCGCCGGTGCCGGCGGCCAAGCCTGCCGATCCCGCTTCAGAGGCCTACTCACCGACTGTCGAACTGGTTGCCGGCGTGCCTATTCCGGCCAGGAAACGCGACGTACCGGACGGTTATGTCGCGAACAAGCCGAAGCTGGTGCTTTATGGGGACCAGCCCGCCCGCGATTATTTCGGTGCAGTCACCGGTCCTGCCCATCTGAAAGCCCGCTCGATCGGCTCCTACGCCAAAGGGTGTCTTGCGGGTGGTGCGGAACTGCCGACGGACGGGCCGACCTGGCAGGCGATGCGCCTGTCGCGAAACCGCAATTGGGGCCACCCCGTCCTGATCGACTATCTCAAGGACCTGGCGAACGACGCGCCCAAGGCAGGTTGGAACGGTCTGCTTGTGGGAGACATCGCGCAGCCCCGCGGCGGGCCGATGACCTCCGGACATGCCAGCCACCAGATCGGCCTCGATGCCGATATCTGGCTGACGGAAATGCCGAACCGGCGTCTGACCGCCCAGGAACGGGAAGAGATTTCCGCGATTTCGATGCTGATCGGTCCGATGGACATCAAGGGGGCGGACCGGCGGGTCGATCCGAAGAAATGGTCCGACAAACATGCCCGGCTGATCAGGCGCGCGGCGTCCGACAAGCGCGTCGCACGCATCTTCGTCAGCCCGACGATCAAGAAAGCCCTGTGCGACTTCGAGAAGGGCCGCGACCGGTCCTGGCTGCGCAAGGTGCGGCCGTGGTGGGGCCATCACTATCACTTTCACGTCCGCCTATCCTGCCCGCGCGGCAGTGCCGGCTGCAAGGACCAGAACCCGCCGCCGCCCGGCGACGGCTGTGGCGCCAACCTTGCCTATTGGCTGTCCGACGAGCCCTGGGTGCCGAAAAACCCACCCAAACCGGGCGAACCTCCCAAGGTTGTCAAGAAACGTCCCATGGCGCTGGCCGCCCTGCCGAACGACTGCCGTTCGGTGCTGACCGCAAATTGACGTCGGCAGGCTGCGGCAGGAAGCAGTGGTGCTGACACCGGCGCCTGCCTTCCAGATGTTGATGCCCGGCCTGCAGACCGGAACAACATGCTGCCCGACAGTCACCTGACCGGTGGGATGATATCAGGCGTCCGGCGATTGCATCGGACCCAGAACCCTGGCCACGAAGACCAGATCCAGCCAGCGGCCGAACTTCGTGCCGGCTTCCGGCAGGCGTCCGGCGACATGAAAGCCGAGTTTCTCGTGAAGGGCTATGGAGGCGGCGTTGTCGCCGTCGACCACGCCGACCAGCACATGCAATTTCTTGTCGGCGGCTATGTCCATCAGCCGTTCCAGAAGCGCACGGCCGATGCCGCGCCGTTGCATCGCCGGGTCCACGTAGACGGAGTGTTCCGCCGTCAGGCGATAGCCTTCGCGCGGCCGGAACGGCCCGAAGCTGGCAAAACCGAGCACCGTGTCGTCGTGGTCAACCGCCACCAGAACCGGCAGATCCTGCCTCACGCGGCCTTCGAACCAGGTCAGCCTGTCGTCCAGCGTTTCCTCGCGGCTGGTCCAGGCAGCCGTCGTCTCGCGCACTGCCTGATTATAGAGCACCAGAATTGCCGGAACGTCCTTCGGTTCTGCATTGCGGATCAACATCGTAATCTCTTGTATGGCTGTTCAACACATCACTGCCGGTACAATCTAGATCACACTTTGAGGTTGATTTGCCACGACAAATGTCCCTTGCGGGCTACGTCATTTGCCGGAGGTGACAGATTGCACCGGGCGCGGCGAAACATGGCATTCCACGGAAGGTGCAAAAAAGCACCGGAATTCAACGCCCGAGCGCTTCAATCCACTAGGCGAAATCGAATTGCAATGGTAAAGGGGCGGCCATGACGACGAAGAAGCTTTCCAACATCCGCAACTTTTCCATCGTGGCTCATATCGATCACGGCAAGTCGACGTTGGCCGACCGCCTGATCCAGATGACCGGCACGCTGACCGACCGCGAAATGACCGAGCAGGTGCTCGATTCGATGGACATCGAACGCGAGCGCGGCATCACGATCAAGGCGCAGACAGTGCGCCTGATCTACAATGCCAAGGACGGCAACCAGTATAGGCTGAACCTGATCGATACGCCGGGCCACGTGGACTTTGCCTACGAAGTGTCCCGCTCGCTGGCGGCCTGTGAAGGCTCGCTGCTGGTGGTCGATGCTTCCCAGGGTGTTGAAGCCCAGACACTGGCCAACGTCTATCAGGCCATCGACAACGATCACGAGATCGTCACCGTACTCAACAAGATCGACCTGCCCGCGGCCGAACCGGACCGCATCAAGGAGCAGATCGAGGATGTGATCGGTATCGATGCATCTGAAGCCTGCATGATCTCCGCCAAGACCGGTCTTGGTGTCGACGACGTGCTGGAGGCGATCGTTTCCAAGCTGCCGCCGCCGGAAGGTGATCCGGATGCCACGCTGAAGGCGAT
The DNA here is from genome assembly GCF_054658235.1 of Roseibium sp. LAB1. Taxonomy (NCBI): domain Bacteria; kingdom Pseudomonadati; phylum Pseudomonadota; class Alphaproteobacteria; order Hyphomicrobiales; family Stappiaceae; genus Roseibium; species Roseibium sp. LAB1. The sequence continues at coordinate 1,423,060 of NZ_BAAGIB010000002.1, forward strand.
GCTGGTCGACAGCTGGTACGACACCTACCTGGGTGTGATGGTGCTGGTCCGAGTCATCGACGGGTCCCTGAAACGGGGCCAGAAGATCAAGATGATGGGCACGGGTGCGGCCTATGACGTCGACCGCGTCGGCGTCATGACCCCCAAATTCCTGCAGGTGGACGAGCTTCACGCCGGCGAGATCGGCGTCATCACCGGATCGATCAAGGAAGTGGCCGACACGCGCGTCGGCGATACGATCACCCTTGAGAAAAAGCCCTGTGCGGAAGCTCTTCCGGGCTTCAAACCGGCACAGCCGGTGGTGTTCTGTGGCCTTTTCCCGGTCGATGCGAACGACTTCGAAGACCTGCGTGCTGCCATGGGCAAGCTGCGCCTCAACGATGCGTCGTTCTCGTTCGAAATGGAAACCTCCGCGGCGCTCGGGTTTGGCTTCCGCTGCGGCTTCCTCGGCCTGCTGCATCTGGAAATCATCCAGGAACGGCTCTACCGCGAGTTCGACCTCGACCTGATCGCGACCGCACCCTCGGTTGTCTACCAGATGTCCCTGACGGACGAGTCTGAAGTGGAACTGCACAATCCGGCCGACATGCCGGACGTGGTCAAGATCTCCGAGATCCGCGAACCGTGGATCCGGGCGACCATCATGACGCCGGACGAATATCTGGGCGGCATCCTGAAACTGTGCCAGGAACGGCGCGGTCTTCAGATCAACCTGTCCTATGTCGGGTCGCGCGCGATGGTCACCTATGACCTGCCGCTCAACGAAGTCGTGTTCGATTTCTACGACCGCCTGAAGTCGATTTCCAAGGGATACGCCTCGTTCGACTATCAGATTTCCGATTACCGGGCAGGCGATCTTGTCAGGATGTCGATCCTGGTCAACGAAGAGCCTGTCGATGCGCTTTCCGTGCTCGTGCATCGCAGCCAGGCGGAACGGCGCGGCCGTGCCATGTGTGAGAAGCTGAAAGAGCTGATCCCGCGGCACATGTTCAAGATCCCGATCCAGGCAGCCATCGGCGGCCGCGTGATCGCCCGCGAGACCATTTCCGCCCTGCGCAAGGACGTGACCGCCAAGTGCTACGGTGGCGACGCCACGCGTAAGCGCAAGCTGCTGGAAAAGCAGAAGGCGGGCAAGAAGAAGATGCGCCAGTTCGGCAAGGTCGAAATCCCGCAGGAAGCCTTTATCCAGGCCCTGAAAATGGACGATTGAGAACCCGCTTGGCGCAAAGCGCCAAGCCAAAGCTCCAGCGGACCTACGGCGGTTTTCGAACGGCGGGCGATGCCCGGCTTTCCGTGACAAGAGGTATCAGCGCCAAGGTTTGCAAGGCCCGGGTCTTGCCTTCGGCAAACCGGCGTGACAAACGTTGCTCCTCTTTGCCCTCCTGATTGAAGCGCCATAGACCGGCTGAAAAAGCCCGCCCGCGGCGCGCCCCCAAGCAAGGCCTTGCCATGACTATCGAACAGACCCTTTCCGACCGCGCCGGCAATGCCTGCGAATTCTGCGGTGCCACCGATGCGTTGCAGCCGCTCGACGTTGGCCCGGTTGCTGACGGCACCGCGGAGATGGCGGTTCTCGCATGCACGACGTGCGCGGATCAGATTTCAGGCGCTGCCGATGTCGATCCCAAACACTGGCTCTGCCTGAATGAAGCCGCCTGGAGCCAGGTGCCACCGGTTCAGGTTGTTGCCTACCGCATGCTCTCAAAAATGCCTGATGAAAGCTGGGCGCGCGATCTTCTGGACATGCTGTATCTGGAAGAGGACACGCTCGCCTGGGCAAAGGCCGGTCTAGGCGCCAGCATGAGCGACGACGACGGCGTGGTGCACAAGGATACCCACGGCGCTGTTCTGGCTGCCGGCGACACGGTGACCCTGATCAAGGATCTCAAGGTCAAGGGCGCCAACTTCACCGCCAAACGCGGCACCGCCGTGCGCAACATCTCCCTTGTTGCGGACAACGCCTCCCAGATCGAAGGGCGTGTGAACGATCAGCGCATCGTCATCCTGACGGAATTCGTGAAGAAGGCCTGAGTGCTCCGGCAGGCCTGTCAGTCCACAGGCACGACCAGCCCCGTCGCGCCTCCCTCGACGCATTTGGCGTAGGCAAGACCGACACGCCGGGACGAGACGTGTTCGTGACCGGGGAACATGGCACCGTAGCGGTTGGCGGAGACCTCCAGAAGTCCGGGACTCACGACATTGATCCTGAGACCACGTGGCATGTCGATGGCCGCCGCTTTGACAAAGCCGCCGAGCGCGCCGTTGGTGGTGGCCGAGCCCGAACCGACCCGGATCGGGTCCCTGTCCAGAATTCCGCTGGTCAGGGTGAACGATCCGCCCTCGCTCACAACCTTCAGGCCCTTCAGAACGAGATTGATCTGAGTAAGCACCTTGTTCTTCAGGCTGTAGAGATATTTCTCGCCGGTCATCTCCGCCAACCGGCCGAAAGCGACCTCCCCGGCAGCACAGATAACCGCATCCACGAGGCCGGCTTCCGCATACATGGCGTCGATGCTTTCCTCATCGGCAAGATCCACCTTGATATCACCCGCTGAACGCCCGGCAGTGATGATCTCATGACGGGTGGAGAGCTCGGCACAGGCTGCCTGCCCGATCGCTCCGGCTGCACCAACAATGATGATCTTCATGGGCGTTGTCCTTCTAGTTTGTCGTAAATGGCAAGCTTCTCGGCAAGTACCTCTTCGCAGCGGTCGAGATCGGCGCGTTTGCGTTTGAGGGCTTCGGCATGCCCAAGCAGCAAAGCCTTGCGCTCGCTGACGGTGCGCCCGCCCTCGCGGTAAAGCGCAGCGAAGCGCTGCATGTCCTTCATCGACATGCCGGTCTTGCGCAGCCAGTAGAGCAGCGTGAGCCACTCCACATTCTCGGGAGAAAACCGGCGCAGGCCGTCCGCCCCACGATCTATGGCGGGCACAATTCCGGACTTCTCGTAGTAACGGATCGTATCGGCGCTGAGGCCGCTTCTGACGGAGGCTTCCGAGATCAGCATGGGTTCCACTCTTGTTGGTCAGGTGAACCCTAGCTCCCTGGAGCAACTCCAGGTCAAGGGCTCAAAGATGTTCCCTGAAAGCGCCGAGAATCGCCGAGGCGATGTCGTCCTCGCGGCAGAAGAGCGTCATCTTTGTCTTCGGCAAGACCGGAAGCTGATAGAGGTCGCCAACCTCACGGCAGCCGGCCGGAATGTTGCGCCTGTCGAGGCAGGCGATACCGAGGCCGGCACTGACCGCTGCCTGGATGGCGCCGACACCAGTGCCGGTGAAGGCGTCTTCATAGGAGATCCCGGCGTCCTTCAGCGTGCCTTCCGCCAGGCGCCTGAGGGCGCATGTCTCGGACAGGGCGACAAGGGGAAGTGCCGCGCCGGCCTTCCAGGCAAATTCGCGGGAGGCCGTCCAGACAAGGTTCTCCTCGAAGGCCACACGGCCGGTACCCTCGACATCTTCGGAGCGGACCATGATCGCGCTGAACAGCCCTGCCTTGAAATCAGTATAGAGCGTGTCGGAATATCCGACCGCAACGTGGAGGCGATGCTCCGGCAAGGCCTTGCTGAGCGAGGCGACTATCTCCGGAAGCCTGCCACCTGCAGCATGATCGCTAATGCCGCACCTCAGCCGCTTTTGAACCTGAGGACCGGAAACGCGCGCCGCCACCCTGTCATGCAGGTCGATCAGGCTGCGGGCATCACTTAAAAACCGTGCACCGAAGCTCGTCAGCCGGACGGACCGGGGCGATCGGCTGAGCAAGGTGCTACCCAGACGCTCTTCCAGTTTCTTGATCTTGACGCTGACGGCAGACTGGCTGGCGCCAGTCATCTGACCAGCCCGTGTAAAGCTGCCCGTTTCAGCAACACGCACAAAGGCGCGCAGGAGATCCATATCGAGATCGGTCATACATTCATTCTAATTTGTGATTTTTGAAATATCAAAGATTTGTTTTTCAAATCTTTCTAGCCACCATAAAGTCGACGGCATCACCCCCATGACGGAGGACACCACGATGCCGCTTACCAACATTTCCCTGATGAAGGGCTCCAAAACCGCCGCCCAAAAATCCGCGATCCTGGACGAAATCTACCAGGCCATGCGCGAGACCTTCGGCGTGCCCCAGGACGACAAGTTCATGATGATCACCGAACATTCGCGCGAGGATTTCCTGTTCGGCCGCCACTTCATGAATATCGATCGGTCCGACGACCTGATCATCATCCAGCTGACCGTCAGCGACACACGCAGTGTCGACCAGAAGAAAGCGCTGTTTGCCCGGATCGCCAAAGGGCTTGCCCGCGAAGTCGGCATCCGGTCCGAAGACATCTTCATCAACCTGGTCGAGACCCGGCTGGAGAATTGGTCGTTCGGGCACGGGGTCGCGCAATATGCCGACAGGCAGCCGGTCGCGGTTTGATCCGGTCCGTTGGGCAGCGGCAGGACTGCCCTGCCCGCCCAAAGACAGAAACGGCGCCGGGCTTTCCGCCCTGGCGCCGTTTTCTGGTTTGGAAGTCTTGTCCAACCGGCCAGTCCTTGCGGAGGGTCGATCAGAAGGGTCGGGGACCGGCTTTTCAGCCGGCCTTGAGCCTTAGCGCCGGTTGAGCGGCAGGTCGGCCAGTTCGCGCTGGGACATGCGTACGATTGCCGGATGGGACATCGGATCGGTGCGGTCGTAAGCGGAAGCCGGACGTGCGGTCAGGTGGCGGCGCATGAACAGTTTCATCATGAGTTTCAATCTCCTTATTATTGTTTTTTGCATGGCCAAATTCCTTCTTTGAATTTAGCTATGCTCTCTATATAGCCGCCATCATTCGCTAAAAAAATCGACTTATTCTGATTTTCGATTTAGATTTTCTAAAATGAAAAACCTGAATCGCATTCACCTCTCCGGCCTTCGTGCCGTGGAAGCCGTTGCCCGGCTCGGCTCCGTCAAGGCGGCGGCAGACGAACTTGGCGTCACGGTCGGCGCTGTCAGCCAGCAGGTTCACAAGACCGAGGCCCAGCTTGGCGTGCAGCTGTTCGAACGGCAGAACCGCTTGTTGCTGCCAACCGCTCATGTGCTTGCGATGCAGCCGCACCTGACAAGCGCGATGTCTTCGCTTTCGACCGCCATCGCCACCACCCAGCGCGGACGTGAGGATGCGTTGACGATTTCGGTCGCCCCGGTTTTTGCCGGCAAATGGCTGGTGTGGCACCTCAAGAACTTCAACAAGGTGCACCCGGGCGTCCGTGTGCGGGTGGAAGCGACAGTGGATCTGGTGGATCCGGATATGAGCGACGTCGACCTTTGCATCCGTGTCGGCAAGGGCCCCTATCCGGGCGTCAAGGCAGAACAGTTGCTGCACCAACGGGTGTTTCCGGTTTGCAGCCCGGCCTTGGCCGAACAGATCAGGGAGCCGAAGGATATCGGCAAGTTGCCGATCATTCGTGACCCTGGACAGATGTTCACCTGGAAGACCTGGCTGGATCTCTTCGGTCTTGACGAGAGCATCCTGCAGGACGGCCCGACATTTTCCGACGGCTCCCTTTGCCTTGATGCGGCTATCGCCGGGCACGGGGTGTTCCTGGCCTGGGAAACGCTTGCGGTTTACGCGGTGAAATCCGGCCAGGTGATCGCCCCGTTCCCTGAACGCCCCGCCACGGGTAGCGCCTACTGGCTGATCAGCGGCAGAAACGCGCCACAGACCAAGGCCAAGAAAGCCTTTGGAGACTGGTTGAGAGATGAGCTGCAGAGCTCAATCGGCCGCCCGAAAGGCGCGGATGTGGTGACGGAATAAGTGGGCTGGCAGGCCTGCCGGTTCTATTCCGCGCCCGCAATGGATTTTCCCAGGATATCGGCCTTCACCGCGCCGCGCGTGCCCATTGGCTGATCCGGGCCAATGGTGCTGTCCTCCCGTGTCTGTGCTTCCATCTCGCCGTTCAGCTCTGCGCCGAGCAAGACGATATAGGCGGATATCCAGAGCCACATGAGCAGAATGATGACACCGGCAAGGCTGCCGAATGTTCTGTTGTAGCTGGCGAAATTCGCCACATAGACCGAAAAACCGTAGGACGCGGCAAGCCACAACAGACAGGCGATCACGGCGCCGGGCGTTATCCATTTCCATTTGGCGTCGGTTCGCGATGGCCCGAACCTGTAGACGAAGGACAGACCGGTCACGGTCAACAAACCAAGGAGCAGCCAGCGCACCGAGGAGAGGATCCTCTCAAGCCAGTCCGGCAGGGCGAGGTAACCAAAGACGACGGGCAGCAGAAGCGCGGAGATCAAACCCAGCATGAGAGCGAGAACAATCAGGATCGTCATCACCAGGGTGCGAGCCTTCAGGGCAATGAAGCCCCGCTTTTCGACTTCGTCATAGGCGACGTTGAGTCCCTCCATCAGGCTGGCCATGCCCCTGGAGGCGGAATAGACAGCAATGCCCAGACCGATGACGAAGGCAAACCCGAGACCTGCATTCTCGCTTCCGGCGACGTCAGCGGCCTGTGTGAGTATGATCTGGGACGCTTGCTGCGGCAGAACATTTTCGATTATCTCAAGCTGGCGGCTGACTTCGACAGGTTCGACGACAAGCCCGGACAACGCCGTGAGAGCGGTGATGGCGGGGAAGATTGCAAGAAGACCGTAGAAGGCAACCCCGGCGGCGATCAAGTCGATATGGTCCCGCTGGACCGCGTGCCAGACACGATAACCAATATCCAGCCAGCCGAGTGGCGGGATCTTTTCCGGGCTTCCGGCGTCTCTTCCTCGTGTCATGCATATTCCCCCTGGTACCACGCGCCCGGCTGTCCACGGACGTTGGCAAACAGCAGGGAAGTTGAAGTGGAAACGCCTGTGCGGGGGGAGAGTTCCCGGATCCGGCTGCCATCAGAGCGTCCTGGCCAGGACCCGCACGCGGCAGCCTGCCTTTTCCGCTTGCCATCGCCCCGCCTTTCGCTACATTGACGCCCCATGAGCGACCGTACCGCACATATCCGCCGTTCCGGCCCATCCAGTGGCTCTCAGCCTCTTTCCGGGATCGACGTGCGCCTCATCGAGCTGCAGGGCCCAGCCTGCGGGCGATTTACGCGCTAACGCGCTTGAATACCGGCGCTTTTCTTCTCTTCGGGAACTCACGCAATAATGCGCATGAGGCCGTGGCAATCACCGCCATTATTCGCTAAAAGACCCCGACTTTCTGTTTCGACACCTCCGCGCGCACAGCGCGAACCGACGACCGAGTACGCATGTCCAACCTCGACACACTTGAATCCGATCTTCTGGCCGCCATCGAAGACGCCGGGACCGAAGCCGCCCTGGAAGACATCCGCGTTGCTGCCCTTGGCAAGAAGGGCTCGATCTCCGAGCAGATGAAAACGCTCGGCAAGATGACGCCGGAAGAACGCCAGGTGATGGGCCCTGCCCTTAACGGCCTCAAGGCGAAAATCACCGACGCAATCGCCGCCCGGAAGGATGTTCTGGTGGAAGCGGCCCTGGAAGCCCGTCTGGCCAGCGAGAAGGTGGATATCACCCTGCCGCTGCGCCCGTCTCCGGCGGAAACAGGGCGCATCCACCCTGTCAGCCAGGTCATTGACGAGCTGACCGCCATCTTCGCCGACATGGGCTTTTCCATCGCGGAAGGCCCGGACATCGAGACCGATGAACTGAACTTCACCGCGCTGAACTTTCCCGAAGGCCACCCGGCGCGCGAGATGCACGACACGTTCTTCTTCAATCCGAAGGAAGACGGTGAACGGCTGTTGCTGCGCACGCACACCTCGCCGGTGCAGATCCGCACCATGCGTGGCCAGGAACCGCCGATCCGCGTCATCATTCCGGGCCGGACCTACCGCTGCGACAGCGACCAGACCCACACGCCTATGTTCCATCAGGTGGAAGGTCTCGTGATCGACAAGGGCAGCCATTTCGGCCATCTGAAATGGGTACTGCGCGAGTTCTGCCAGGCCTTCTTCGAAGTCGACGACATCAAGATGCGCTTCCGCCCGAGCTTCTTCCCCTTCACCGAACCGTCCATGGAACTCGACATCCAGTGCGACCGGTCCGGCGGCGAAGTGAAGATCGGCCAGGGCGAAGACTGGCTGGAAATCCTCGGCTGCGGCATGGTCCACCCGAATGTGATCCGCAATTGCGGCCTTGATCCGGATGTTTACCAGGGTTTTGCCTGGGGCATGGGGATCGACCGCATCGCGATGCTGAAATACGGCATGCCGGACCTGCGCGCCTTCTTCGACGCCGACGTCCGCTGGATCCAGCATTACGGCTTCCGCCCACTTGATCTGCCGACGCTGTTCGGCGGTCTGTCCAGTTAACCGCCTGATTTTGGGGGCGCCATCATGTCAATGCTGATCCGCATCGTTCTTGCCGCCATGCTGACCGCTGCCGCCCTGTTGCCGGCAGCCGCACAGACCGCGGACAAGGATACGCGCGTTGCGACGCCGACCTCGTTCCTGGAGGCCTGCGCGGAAAAGATCGAAAACCGGGGCCGGCTGCGGTTCTGCGACACCTATTTCCGGGAGAAACTGGGCACCGAAGCCGATGCGCTGCTTTATCTTCGTGACCGGATCACGCGTCTGCGTGCGGGCCACGAGGCAAGCTCGGCCGAGAAGTACCAGAGTTTCCTGCAGGCGATCTATATCGTGGCTTTCCTGACCATCGCTTCGATCGTGCTGATCGCCAGCGACCGCCGGATCGGCGGCACGGCAAAATGGGCGGGGCTGACCAGCACCGCGGCCCTTTTGGTGATGGTCGTGATCGTCGCCATGGGGTGGCTCGGCAAATACCGCGCCGAATATGCTGCCCAGATCGAGCTCGGCATCCTGCGGGACCGGATCGAGACGGAAGCCGCCCAGGCGATTGCCACCAATCAGCAGATCACGCCGGAGATCGTGCGCGGCTGGACGCGCGACTTTTCCAACATCGGCCGCCGTTTTGCAGAAAATTACGGCGCTGCCACGATCATTCCCGAAGTGGACCGGCTCGGCAACTGACGCCCCCACGCCCCGTTTAGCGGCCAAGCCGCCGCATCAAGTTTGAAGAGATCGAGACATGAAATTCACCCTTTCCTGGCTCAAGGAGCATCTGGAAACCGACGCCAGCCTGGAGGAGATCGTTGACCGTCTCACCCTGATCGGTCTGGAAGTCGAAGAAGTCACCAATCGCGCCGACAGGCTGAAGCCGTTTCGGATTGCAAAGGTTCTGGAAGCCGTGCAGCATCCCAACGCCGACCGGTTGCGCGTGCTGAAGGTCGATACTGGCGAAGGTGATCCGGTGCAGGTTGTCTGCGGCGCTCCCAATGCCCGTGCCGGCCTTGTCGGCGTTCTTGGAAAGCCGGGCGACTATGTGCCCGGCCTGGACGTGACGCTGTCCGTCGGCAAGATCCGCGACGTTGAAAGCTTCGGTATGATGTGCTCGGAGCGCGAGCTGGAACTTTCCAACGAACATGACGGCATTATCGATCTGCCTGCGGATGCCCCGGTCGGCATGGCCTATGCCGAATGGGCAGGTCTTGATGAACCTGTCATCGAAATCGGTCTGACCCCGAACCGCCCGGACTGCACCGGTGTCTACGGCATCGCCCGCGACCTTGCCGCCGCCGGCATTGGCAAACTGAAGGAACGCAGCAACGAACAGGTTCGTGGCAGCTTCCCCTGCCCGGTCGATGTGACGCTGGATTTCGGCGACACCAAACCTATGTGCAAGGCCTTTGGCCTGCGCATGGTCAAGGGCGTGAAGAACGGGCCGTCGCCGAAATGGCTGCAGGACCGCCTGACCGCCATCGGCTTGCGTCCGATCAACGCCCTTGTCGACATGACCAACTACATCACCTTCGATCAGGGGCGGCCGCTGCACGTGTTCGACGCGGACAAGGTTCACGGCAATCTTGTCGTCCGCCGCGGCAAGCAGGGCGAAAAGATCGACGGTCTCAACGGCAAGAGCTATGAGCTCGATGACACGATCTGCGTCATTTCCGATGACAACGGCGTGGAGAGCCTCGGCGGCATTCTGGGTGGCGAACCGTCCGGCTGTACGGAAGACACCGTCAATGTGCTGATCGAGTCTGCCCTGTGGGACGAGGACGACATTGCCGCCACCGGCCGCAAGCTCGGTGTCAACACCGACGCCCGTTACCGCTTCGAGCGTGGTGTCGACCCCAATTACATGATGCCGGGCCTGGAATATGCCACCCGCATGGTCATGGACCTTTGCGGCGGTGAACCGTCGGAAACTGTACAGGCAGGCACTGTTCCCGATACCAGCAACATCATCGATTTCCCCTATTCTGAGATCAAGCGCCTGTCCGGCGTCGACGTACTTCCCGCGGAAGCCAACGTCACCCTGAAGTCGCTCGGCTTCTGGATTTCCGGTGCCGGCGACAAGGTCAAGGTGGCCGCGCCCAGCTGGCGCCCGGACATCGAAGGCAAGGCCGACCTGGTCGAAGAGGTCGTGCGTATCATCGGATTGGAACGCGTTCCCTTCACGCCGCTGCCGCGCACCGGCACCGTCGGCCAGAAGGTGCTGACCACCGGCCAGATCCGCCGCAACAAGGCGCGCCGTGCGCTTGCTGCCCGTGGCTTCAACGAAGCGGTCACCTGGTCGTTCATCGCCAAGGATCATGCGGAACTCTTCGGTGGCGGCAGCGCTGCACTGGCGCTGGCAAATCCGATTTCCAACGAGATGTCGGACATGCGCCCGAGCCTGCTTCCGGGCCTGCTGGTGGCAGCACAGCGCAATGCCGACAGGGGCTACGGCAATGTTGCCCTGTTCGAAATCGGCCAGGTGTTCGAGAACGACACGCCGGAAGGCCAGAAGATGGTCGCAACCGGCGTACGCCGCGGATCCGCAAAGCTGCAGGGTGCCGGGCGGCACTGGTCGGGCGTTTCCCAATCCGTTGACGTGTTCGATGCCAAGGCCGATGCCGAGGCAGCGCTGGCGGCCATCGGAGCTCCGGTGGAAAAACTGATGGTGTCGGCAGACGCCCCGGCAACGTTCCATCCGGGCCGCTCAGGCTGTCTCAAGCTTGGTCCGAAGAACGTGCTGGCGGTGTTCGGCGAAATTCACCCGCGCACCCTTCAGATGCTCGATATCGAAGGTCCGCTGGTCGCATTCGAGATCTTCCTCGACGCGCTGCCCGAGCCCAAGGGCAAGAGCGGCCGTTCGAAGGGAGCCCTCAATGTCAGTGGCCTGATGCCGGTCCAGCGCGACTTCGCTTTCCTGGTCGGCAAGGACATTTCGGCCGAGGCGCTGCTGAAAGCCGCTCGTGGTGCGGACAAGACCCTGATCAGCGATGTCACCCTGTTTGACATCTATGAAGGCCAGGGCGTTCCGGAAGACCAGAAGTCCGTCGCCATCGACGTGACGCTGCAACCGCGTCAGAAAACCCTCACGGACGAGGAAATCGATGCGGTGGCCAAGAAGATCATCGCCAATGTCGAAAAGGCGACCGGCGGCACGCTGAGAGGCTGATCCGGTCTTTGACAATGTCTGGAAAAGAGGCTGCGCGAAACACCATCGCGCGGCCTTTTTACTGCCGGGTCTGCCCCATTTCAGCGCAGACCAGCACGGAACATCTCGGGTTGTCCTTTGTCGGCACGAAAGTGGTTCGTACCGTCTGCCCCGCGAAACACTGGTTCCGGCCCGTCACGAACCGGTCAAACTTGTAAGGCCCCGACTTCAGATTGATTCCCCCGAACCTCTTGATCAGGTCATGTGTCTGGTCGCAGGACAATTGGGTCGTATCCGGCTGTCGCCGGGTCTGCGCGTCTGCTTGCTGCACAGGCGCAAGAACCGCACACAAAAACAGGCCAGCCTGAAGTGCGGACTTCGCAATTAAGAGTTGTTTTCTTGTATTATTCTCGTTCATCGCAAGGCCTTTCCTGAGTATTCAGGCGAAGTCATGTATTAAATGTCTAATGAGTTCCAGCAGTAGGCAATCCGTATTTCATATTTGTGAAACGGTTTCGAATTGCAACACAGCGTTGCCCCGTTAGCACCTGAAATAGCAAGAAAAGCCTGCAAGGCGGTTAAGACTTCAGCGTCGATATCCAGTTTTTGCAGAAGGACCCCGTTTACCGTTGCGTCCGGTTCTGGAAACACCTGTAACCGACGGAGCATTGCGGATTGTCTCGCGTGGACGCGAATTTCGCGCGGACCTGCCCCGTTTGCGGGCGACAATAGCTGCCGTTTGCAACAAATCGGTCAAAGGTTGACGGGCCGGTTGTCAGCACGATGCTGCCGCTCTTCCTGACCAGTTCCTGGGCCTGGGCACAGGTCATTGAACGCGTGTCCGGACGCCCGGCCTGGGCCGTGGCCGGCTCAACGGCGGCAAACACCCCGAGAAAGGCAAACGTCAGCAAACCGAAACATGCGTTGCCGGAAAGTCGGGTCACATGACGTCTCCCGTTGAAGATCGGCACGGCAACCGTTTCGGGAACGGCTCAGTCATACCGCCAGGGCTGGGGATTGATGCAGCGAAGCACGTAGCATTTCGCGTTGTCCCTCGTCGGAATATAGTCCCGCCGCGTGACCTCACCATGCTGGCAGAAGTTCCGGTTTGCCACATAGCGGTCGAAGGTATAGCGCCCCGTGCTGAGCACAACGGCGCCTCGCTGGTTGATCATGGATTGAACCTGCCCGCAGGACATGGCGGTGGAGTTAGGCCGTCCGGATTGAGCTGCGGACGGAAGGGCGGAGACCAGCACCGCCCCGCAAGCGGCCAGTGCAGCAATCACATGTTTGCGTGACGATGTATTCATCGGCAATTCCTGAAATTACAAAGCGCTGCCAGAGGAGATGGCGTCTGCCCGGCTCATGTCAAGTCGGTGGCCGCATCCGCCAGTCCGGTCTTCATGCCAGCATGGGCTTGCTTCCGTGCAAGGCCTCGCACCGGTGTGGCTCGCCAAGGCGTCAGAATCGGATAGGTTGATCTTCGCAGGAAAGGATCCCGTCATGACCGCCGATTTGCCGCAGGACGACCTTGATACAAGGCTGGGTGATCCATACGCCGCCTGCGAAGAGACGCGGCTGGCAAGGCTTGAACAGATCATCCGCTCCATCCCCCACGTGATGGAAATTCTCACGACAGTGCGTGATCTCAACCTGCCGGATGCCTGGCTCGTATCGGGCGGCATGTACCAGACCGTCTGGAACGTCCTGACCAACCGCCCCATGCTGCACGGCATCAAGGACTTCGATATCATCTATTTCGACGGCAAGGACCTCTCTTACGAAGCAGAGGACGCCGTCATAGGCAAGGTCAACGAGTCTCTCCCGGAGTGGGTCAGTCTGCTTGAGGTCCGAAATCAAGCCCGCGTACACCTGTGGTATCAAGAGCGCTTCGGAAGGCCCTATCGCCCGCTTGATTGCGCAATGGATTCCCTGACGACCTATGCCTCGCGCACACATGCGGTGGCGGCGCGTCTTTCACAGGACGGGCGATTGGTCCTGCATGCGCCCTTTGGCCTTGCCAACCTGTTCGGTATGCGGCTTGTGCCCAATTACACCCAACCCAACCTGGAAACCTACGCCGAGAAGGCCGCGCGAATGAAGGCGCTCTGGCCGGAACTGACGGTCATTCCCTGGGACGATGCCTGAGATGCAATGAAAGGCATCCGGTGAACACCGGATTTCATCCAGTCTTGCGCGCAGCTTCGCCTTGTTGCCCGGCTTCCAGCCGCCACAGCCCGGCCTCTTCCTCTGAAAGCAGGCGCGCACGTATCAGGCCGCGCACGGAATTGCCGACGTAGACGCCCTCGGCGTCATGAAGATCCTGCGGCACAAGATCCGCCTCGGCCGCCAGACCCCGCTCCAGAAGGCCCGCGCGGAACGTGCCGGGAAGAAGACCGTGCTGGAGTGCAGGCGTCAGCAGGCTGCCGTTCTTTTTAACAAAAAGGGTCGTGTAGCTGCCTTCCGTGAGATAGCCGTGTTCATTCACAAACAGCACCTCCTGACAGCCGGTTTCAGCCTGATAGCGCAGGCGCGTGTCATCGTAGAAGGCACGATTGGTGGTCTTGTGGAACAGGAACCTGTCCGCTGACTGAGTGGTCTCGCGCGCAAGCACCAGATTGAAGAGCGACGCATGGCTGGCCGGGGCCAGATTCGTCGAGGTGACCGAAGTCCCGCCATCTGCCGCCAACAACAGGCGTACGCGCCTTGGGCCGGCAAAGGCGCGGCTATGCCGCAAGAGTTCCGAGCGCACCTCTTCTTCCCGGAAGCGGAAGCCGAAGTAGGCTGCAGAAGCCTGCAGGCGCTGCAAATGCCTTTCCAGCAACAGATAACCGTCGTCAGGGTGGTGGGCCAGCGTCTCGATCAGATCGAAGCCGGGCGTGTCTTCACTCATGAACCTCAGCTTCAAGGCGCACTCGTCATATTCGGGGGCAGCGCCACTGTCGAAGATCACCCCGGAGCCGGTGCCGGCTTCGCCGCTGCCATCGTTCCGCAACACCAGCGTGCGGATGGCAACGTTCAGCCGGAAGTCGCCCCCCGGTGCGAGATAACCGATCGATCCGGTGTAGACGCCGCGCGGGCCTGTTTCCAGATCGTGGGCAATCTGCATCGCGCTGAGCTTCGGTGCTCCCGTGATCGACCCACACGGAAAAAGATGTTCGACGATGCGGGCAAACCCGGTGTGCAAAGGCACTTCGGCCTCGACCGTGGATGTCATCTGGTGAAGGCTCTGATAGCGCTCCACCTCGCACAACTTGGTCACCTTCACCGTGCCCGTTTGGGCGATGCGCGACAGGTCGTTGCGCATCAGGTCGACAATCATGGTGTTTTCAGAGCGTTGCTTCGGGTCGCTTGAAAGCGTGCGCGCAATCGCGGCATCTTCCGAGGCATAACGCCCCCGGGCGGCGGTCCCCTTCATCGGTCTGGTCCGCAGGCAAGTGCCTTCCCGCTCCAGAAAGAGTTCGGGCGAGAGGGACAGGATGGTACGGTCTTCAAGACGCAAGAATGCGGCGAATTCGACCGGCTGGCGGCGCAGGAGATCCTGAAAGATCTGCTCGGGAGCCCCCTGGTGCCGGAACCTCGCGCGCATGGTCAGGTTGACCTGATAGATGTCGCCCTTTGCCAGATGGTCACGAACACGGGTGAAGGCTGTGTCATAAGCGGCCCGGTCCATGTCGAACTCCGGCCTGCCGACGCTTGCCTTGCCGCCGTCCGGGGCATTTGCCAGCAAGGATCTGGCCTCATCCAGATCCAGTTCCGCAGGCGCTCCATAAAGCCCGAACCAGAGCAGCGGTTCGCCGGTTTCCTCAAACCGCTGTTGCAGCTTGTCCTCGAAGGCAAACCCCAGCTCATAGGCGAGGTATCCCGCCGCATGCCTGCCTTCGGCCTGGGCAGCTTCAAGCCGCTTGAGGCACCCACGAACCTCGTCCAGGCGCGTGCAGGTGATCACCTCTTCCGGCGCTTGAAACAACAGCGCGGATTGCCGCTTTAGCAGATCCAGCAGCAGGATCGATCCGGGCCGGAAGGGAGATGCAGGCATCGTAAGGTGTCAGTGTCCGCAAGGGTGAAAGAGGCTGTCAGCGTGGCGCGTTTCCACCCGCGACGCTGGTCCGTAAGGAGCGGCTCATGGCATTCAAGCGACATCAGGTCAAGCGGGCAGGCCTTGAACGGGCAGAAAGAACGAAAAGACCGGCGGACAGGCCGCCGGTTTCCCGAGGTCACATTCCGGTTTGGCTACGCGTCAGGCAGCGACATCCTTCAGGAACGCGGTGATCGCGCGGCGCATGTCCTGGGTTTCCAGATCAAGTGTTTCAGCCGCTTCGACCATGGAACCGACCGAGTGACTGGTTCGCTCGACAGATTCCCGGACGCCGTCGATGTTGTTGGCGACACGCCCGGTTCCGTCCGCCGCTTCCGCCACGTTGCGCGAGATTTCCTGCGTCGCCGAGCCCTGCTCGCCGACAGCGGCGGCAATGGCGGCCGTGTAGCTGTTGACCTCGTCCATTGTCGACGCGATCACCCCGATGGATTCGACCGCATCCTTGGTCTCCGCCTGGATGGCGGCGATCTGGGCACCGATCTCTTCCGTTGCCTTGGACGTCTGGGTTGCCAGTTCCTTGACTTCGGCGGCGACCACTGCAAAACCCCTGCCCGCCTCGCCTGCGCGCGCGGCTTCGATGGTGGCGTTAAGGGCCAGAAGATTGGTCTGTTCGGCAATCGCCTGAATCAGCGTAACGACCTCGCCGATCCTGTTGGCCGCATCGGCAAGACCTGCAACCTTGCTGTTGCTGGTCTGAGCATTCTCCGTCGCCTTGTTGACGATACTGGTGGTCTGTTCGACCTGACGCGAAATCTCTGCGATCGAGGAGGACAGCTCTTCGGCGGCGGATGCGACCATCTGCACGTTGGACGATGCGGTTTCGGAGGCATCCGATACCGACCCGGCACGTGAAGAGGTGTTTTCGGCGACTGTTCCAAGCTCGCTGGCGGCATCGCGCATTTCGCGCACTTTCAGGCCGACACCATCCAGTTTGGTTGCGATGTCGCTTTCAAATGCCGCGATGCGTTCGTTGACGGCCTGTTGCTTGGCACGTTCCATTTCGTCGTATTGAGCAGTCTGCTGTTGCAGCACCATCGCTTCCGCACGGGCTGCCTCCGCCTCTTCACGCGCCTTGTCGGACGCGGCGAACGCCTGCGCCAGGCTGTCGGTCATCCACCAGAGGGCCCCGACTTCCGCAACCACGATGAGCGCGTGAAACACCACGCGGCTGAAATCTGCCCCGCCGGGGAATACCGCCCAGGGCATGGCAAAATTCAGCACAAGATGGTGTACGGCAACGACAGCGGCATAGGCAACCAGCGCCCGCCAGTCCACCCAGCTTGCCAGGATCGCCAGGACGGCGAAGAAATACATGTGCCCGTCGAGCTGATAGGTGATCTGCCCGTCCGGCGTTGCCAGGGCAGCCACGAACAGGGCGACAAGACCGGCAAGCGACATGGATGTTGCAAGGCGCGTTTCGACACCCGCGCCAAATTTGATCCAGGTGCCGGTGGCCGCAACACCAAGCAGCAGCGCTGCACCGCAGACCGCCACGAGCGATACATAGCCAACCCACCAGGCTGTTGCCATGACCAGAAAGACATTGACCCAGATAAAGTGAATCAGCATCCGGGCAAACTTCTGCCGGAACAGGTCCAGGCCGGAAAGCTGACCGGAGAACTGATCCGGTTGAGAGGTTTCCATATTGTTCATTACATCTGCTCCAAGGAGGCACCGCTCAGACGCGCGCACGCTTGCGCAACGAAGGAGGACGCCACGAAACCGGCCCCAGACCGGTAAAGGTTAGCAATGGACTGTTGGTCACCGGCCTCGGTGAGCGCTACCCAGCTTCTGTCTCCGATGAACAGGACCGGTCCTCCCGATCTGGCAATGACAGTGATTGCGCTGTCACCCCAGGGCCGCGCGAATACCGCGACCGGACCGTCACCGGCAGGCACCAGTACGCCGATCAGCATCAGCAAACAGCTGGCCAGGAAATACCCCGCCGCGAAGATTTTTGCCGTGCGGCTCACCAAATCGATCCTTCAACGCCCATGCGTTGGATCGACATTCGCAGAGCAAATTTAAGAAAGCCTGAAGCCTCTACTTAGAGTATTGAAAATATTGTATATCTACCGAAAAATACTTATGGGAAGACAAATCCTCTGCGTCACGTGATACCTGTCTTCTCAACGCCATTGATCGCAGCATGCCGGGAGCCTTTGTCCTGCTGCTGTCGACGCTTCCTTTGCCTGGACCATTGCGCGGACCAGTCCAAAGAACGGGGCAATGCCGGTCTCAGGCACTGCCCCGTCTGAAATTCAAGCAGAACGCAATCAAGCTGTCAGACCACCTTCAGGCAGTCTGACCCAACCCGACCGGGCACGAGATGCCTGTTCCGCCGATCCCGCAATAACCCGCCGGGTTCTTAGCAAGATATTGCTGATGGTAGTCTTCGGCGAAGTAGAATGTGTCCAGCTCGCGAATTTCAGTTGTAATCGTGCTTGCAACACCACCAGCCTTGAGTGCCGCCTGATAAGCCTGCCGGGACTGTTCGGCCTCTGCCAGATCGTCTTCGTTCTTGACGTAGACCGCCGAGCGATACTGGGTACCGGTATCATTACCCTGGCGCATGCCCTGGGTCGGATCATGGTTTTCCCAGAATACCTTCAGCAGATCACCCAGGGAAATCTGCGCCGGGTCATAAACCACCAGAACCACTTCCGTATGGCCAGTGCGCCCGGTACAGGTTTCATGATAGGTCGGGTTAGGCGTGTAACCGCCGGCGTAGCCAACCGCGGTGACGTGAACACCAGGCAGCTGCCAGAACAGGCGTTCGGCTCCCCAGAAGCAGCCCATCCCGACGACAACGGTTTTCATGGTGTCAGGATAAGGACCTGCGAGTGGCCGCCCGTTGACGAAATGCGGCTCGGCCGGACGGATCGCCTCGGCGCGTCCCGGCAGGGCCTCGTCCTTGGCCGGCAGCGAAAATTTCTTGGTCAGCATGGTCATGAACGACATGGCACTCTCCCACAAATGCCAGCGAGGCACCCAGGGAAACCCGGGAACCGGCCGGCTGATTTCAGGTGCCTAATGTGGCGCAGCTGCGCCCGCTTTCCAAGGGGCCCGTCACGCAACGGTGTTCTTGAGTGAGCGGCACAGGACCTTGCCTGTCTGGCAAAAAAGGTCTGTCAGGCGTAAAGCACGCGCTGCCTGCGGCGCTTGGCCCCCAGCCAGAGCAACAGCAGCCCGATGGGAGCAAACACAGCCCAGACCGGCCACGTCAGGACCGTCTCTTTCAGGGTCTGCCACACTGTCGGATCAAATGATGCAACGACGTGCACTTCCGCCATTTCGAACGAGGTCGGCGACAGGTCCTGCCAGACCTGCCCAAGCTGAGCCAGGCGAATCTCGGACAGGGCAATGGAAGAGCTTGCATCGGCGATGCCGGCAATAATTGCAACGGCGACGAAACCGTAGCCGAAGATGCGGAATAAAAACTTCAAAACACTGATCATCGCTTTGCTTTCAGCCTTGCCAAAAAAATATTCTGAGCACGCGTCCCGGACAGGCTTTCAAATAATAGCCGCCGGATGTTGAGCATTCCTTTAGGGTAATAGCGCCTCGTTCAGGAACAAGATTTGATATTCAACACATTCTTGTGACTTTGGTTCCCCGGTTGCGCAACTGTTTTTCGATTGACTTGCCAGAATTTGAATTCTGACCGCTTGCCGGTGTCATGGATACAGTCCGCCAAAACGGACCTGCGACCTTCCTTGGCACGGACGTGCAGTGTCCTGTCCTGCTTGTTGGAAGATGCCTGCGGGAAGATGCCCCGGCCACGTACTGCCAACAGCTGATTCTATGAAGGCAAATTCGCCTAGTCTCGGGTTTCGGACCGGCCAGCGGCTGCCCGCAGCCCCCGTCGGCAAGAAAGAGTTACAGATCCGGTTTCTGCTGCCCATACCGCACGTTACAGCCGTTTTTCACCGATGCATGACCCGCAGAAAGACCGCTACAATCCACAGCCATCAGGCAGCGGAAAAAAAACTTGTTCAAGTGCTTGCACTTGGTCGCGCCATGGGTATATTGCGCCCCACTCAAGCGGGTGACGCTTGCGACGGACAGGTGGCCGAGTGGTTGAAGGCGCACGCCTGGAACGCGTGTATACGGGCAACCGTATCGAGGGTTCGAATCCCTCTCTGTCCGCCATATTCTTTCCCATCACATCGCTGTTCACACACCTGACCGCCCTGCGTAGCGCGGTGGTCTAGCTTGATGCCGCCGGGTCATTTTCCGCAGGTAGTCTTAAGCGCCGATCCCGATGACCTTTGTCGAAAGCCTTCTATGCGGAAGGACTGCTTGCAGCGGGGCTCCTGTTTTTGTCAGCGAGTTGGCCCTACTGCTGCGTTGCAGGCGCGCGCATTAAATTATGAATCTATTATTCAACTTTTTTCATTCCAACCGGTTCCCTCCCCCGCCGCTTTCGGTGTAAAGAACGGATAGCCAAGGCAGCGCTGGTCGTATTGACGATCGCACCGACCGCCTCAGCCCTCAGTAATCTCCAGCAGTTCTGCAAACCAGTCGCGCATTTGGCGCTCCCTGACCGGAGAGTGCTGCCTGCGGGACAATGGTTTCATCCACACCGGCCAATGCCCCGAACGCTTTGCCTGGAGACACGTCAGTAACTCGAATGGCGCGCGGCCAGGGTTCCAACGCGGAGCCATGCCTGCCGTGAGCCTCCAAGGGAGAGCGAAGGGATGAAGACATCTTTGATCTCGGCTCCGGTTCGGAGCGCTGCAACGGCATTGTTGCTCGGCAGTCAAATCGTTGTCGCAGCCAGCGCCCAAACGACTACACAGATGAGCTCACAGACGTCCACCCAGGCCGCCGCCGAGGCGGAAAACACCATTTCCATCCAGCTGAATGATGCTGAGACGGTCAACGGGTCCTGCCGGTTGACTTTCGTCATCCGCAACGCGCTCACCACCCCCGTGAACGCCTTGGGCCTCGATCTGGTGATGTTCGACACATCCGACGGTGTGTCCGGTTATGCCGCCGTTGATTTCGGGGACCTGCCCACGGGCAAGACACGTGTCCGGCAATATGACGTTTCCAGGGGAGAATGTGCCGGCATCTCCCGTGTCCTTCTGAACGAGGTGCGCGCCTGCGACCTTCCGAATGCCGCGCAGCAGGACTGCCTGCCGCTGCTGCGGATCGACTCGCGGTCGGAAATCGACCTGATCCTCTGATGACAACCCAAGCGTGATCAAGATGCCTGATGCCTTTTCCGCGGCCATGCCGCACATCCTGTCTCCATTAACCGGCCTCGTCGACCAGGGCGGCCCGGTGGTGTTGTTCCTGCTTGCCCTTTCGCTGGTCGCGGCCACCCTGATCATCGCCAAGATGCTGCAGTTTCTCTATCTGGGGGTCGGCCGCTTTGGTGCTGCCCGCGCGGCACAGGCTTTGTGGCTGGACGGACGGCCGCAGGAAGCGAAAGCGATGGCTGCCGGCGGAAAATCCGTGGTTGCCGACATCATGCTGAAGCTCGTGCAGGGCAGCGCCCGCAGCGACACCAGAACCGAGCTTCTGAAAGAGGACGTCGAGCGGATCTGCATCCAGCGGATCAACATGCTGAGGGCCTACCTGCGCCCGCTCGACATGATCGCCCAGACGGCCCCGCTGATCGGCCTTCTGGGCACCGTGCTCGGCATGATCGAAGCCTTTCAAGCCATGCAGGGCGCTGGCGCGGCGGTGGATCCTTCCGTTCTGGCCGGCGGCATCTGGGTGGCGTTGCTGACGACCGCCGTCGGCCTTTCGGTCGCGATCCCCGTCTCCGCCATTGTCGGCTGGTTCGACAGCCGCATCGAAGCGGAGCAGGCCGAGATGGAAGCGCTCGTCACAGCCTTCTTTACCGGCGCCATTGCCGAACGCGGCTCAGCCCGGATCGTGGCGCTGGAGGCTTCGGAGACGAGGCATGCAGTTTAAAGCAAGGGCCCGGCGCAAGCCCGTTGGCCTGACCTCGCTGATCGATGTCATCTTCCTGCTGCTGCTGTTCTTCATGCTGGCGTCCAGCTTCACGCGCTACCAGTCGCTGGACATCTCCAGCGGCGCTGAAGGTGGAGGAGTGGTGGAAAGACCTGCCTACCTGCGCATTCACGCGTCGGAAAAGCTGGACCTCAACGGCCGCCCGATCCTGAAGGCAGACATGCCGGAGCTGTTTTCCTCACTCAAGGCAAACAGCATTGTCGCGATCTGGTCCGGACCTGAGGCAAATGTCCAGGACGTGGTTGACGTCATGTCGGCGGCCCGCCGAAGCGGGTTGAAGAGTGTTCTGGTGACGGGACAATAGGTGATCTCATGCGCTTGAAATTGCCACAACGCCGCGAACCGCCGGAAAACACCATTCCGCTGATCAACGTCGTTTTCCTGATGCTGATCTTCTTCCTGTTTGCCGGGTCCGTCGCCCGGGACGATGCCAGGAAGATCGAGCCGCCACTGAACATTCTGGAAGACGAGACCATCCGGTCCACCGGCGCACTCATCGTCGACCAGCAAGGCCGCACCTTTGCCGGAGACACCGAAATCGGCGTCGCCGACTGGCTTGCACAGCACGGCGAGGCAGACGGCACGGCTGGCGCGATCAAGGTGGCTGCCGACGGAACGCTGAAGGCGGACGCCTTGGAAAAGGTGCTGCGCGAGCTGAAGGACGCCGGACGCAGCGACATCGTGCTCATTACAAGAAGAGGCTCGAAGTGAGTTTCGCGCGTTTCCTTGCTGCCGGGGCAATCCTTTCCCTGGTGCTGCACGGCACCGGTGCCGCCTTCTTTGCCAAAGATCCTGACGAAGTCTCGATTGCAGCATCGGAAGGCGGCGGCGTTGCTGTGATCGGGTCCATTGAGGATCTTGTCGCCGGTGCCCAGGTAGATGCGGTTGCGGATCACCCGCCGCTTGAGGACGTACCACCGGATTTGACGCCAATTGAAGAGGCGCAGGAAAACGCTGCAACGCCCGAGGTGCGGCCTGACAAAGCGGTTAAACCGGTGGTGGTGCAACCAGTCCCGGCCGTTGCTGAGGCAGCACCCGAAAGCCCGGTTTCAGAACCTGCCCAATCCGTTCTGGCGGTGGCAGGCGTTACCTCGACGGAGCCGGTGACAGCGCCCCTGGCAATGCCGAAGGTTGCGACAGAGACGACACAAAGCCGGGTCACACCAAATCCTGTCAAACCGGTCGAGCCCACACCGCAGCAAAGGCTTGTCGACCTTGCGCGGGTGGCACCTGCCGCACCGGTTGAGACAGTTAAGCCGGCGGAACCGCAAACCGAAGCGAAACAGCCCATTGCCGATCCTCTGGCCGAGGTCACACAGACGCCGACCCGCAAACCCAAGCTGCCTGTGCGTAAAGCGGAAGCTCCCAAGGTGGAAGAGCGTGAAAAACCCAAGAAGGTTGTGAAGTCGCAGACGAAAGGGGCAGAAACCAGCGCCCGCAAGGGTGGCGAGCGCGTCACCAGTAGAAGCGCGAACTCCAACGCCAATGGCCGAGTGAATGCCCGCACCAACGATGGCGGTACGAAAGCGACGTCCAACTACCAGGGCAAGGTGGTGGCGAAACTGCGCCGGGCAAAACGCTATCCCCGTGAAGCGAAGCGTCAAAGGCTGGAAGGAACGGTGAGCGTCAGCTTCACGATTTTATCCAGCGGCGCTGTTTCCGGCATCCGTGTGACCCTGTCTTCCGGACACCCGGTGCTGGACCAGGCCGCGCTAGACATGGTGCGCAGGGCCGCCCCCATGCCGAAGTTTCCGGACGACATTCGCGTTGCACGCATGAACATGCAGGTGCCTGTCCGCTTCGACCGGTAACACGTCAGCTCAAGGACGAAGGCACTTGCGCCATCTGACGTGGTGCCCGTCAAGCAGCAGGGGTCTGCCGGTAACTCTTTTCCAGCTCGATCAGGCGTTGCTTGCGCCAGAGCCCGCCGCCGTAGCCGGTGAGAGAGCCGTCCGCGCCGATCACCCGGTGGCAGGGCACCACAAGCGCCAGCTGGTTGGCGCCATTGGCACGGGCGACCGCCCGCACAGCTTCCGGCCGCCCCAACGCCCTGGCCAGCTCGGAATAGCTTCGCGTCTCTCCCGGCGGGATGGTCAAAAGCTCGCGCCAGACATCCCGGGTGAACGCAGACCCGTGCAGGGCCAGCCGTGTTTCGAACTGCCCGCCGCCGCCGGCAAAAAAACGGTCGAGTTCGCTCTGGATCTGATCGGTGACCTCCGTCCGTCCGAAGCCGATCTCGCCCTTGGTATAGGTCTGGAGCTTCCGGAATTCAGCCGGAAAGGCCTTGCGGTCGAGAAATTCCAATAGGTGCAACTGGGTCTTGTCAGTCACTGCGATCAGCGGCCCGAGCGGTGAGGCCACCCAGTCGGCAAAGAGCAGCGGTTTGGCGGAAAAGGCACCGGGAGACTGACCGAGGATCCTGGCAAAGGCCTCACGGAACGCGCTTGGCGAGTCGAAGCCTGCCGTGATTTGCGCATCGATCACCTTGCCGCCTTCGGCAAGTGTCGAGAACCCTTCCTGCAGGCGCCGCTGGCGGGCCATTTCCAGAAAGGTCATGCCGAAATGCCGTTTAAAAGCCCGGCGCACCGTGGACGGATCAAAGCCCATGCGCACGAGGTCCGGCTCGCCCCAGCGGTAACCTGGCCGTTTTTCCAATGCCTCGATCAGCGGTTTCACCACCGGGTCGGCGCTTGCCTCCGGCGTGGTCGGACGGCAGCGCTTGCAAGGCCGGAACCCCGCTTCGAAACATTCCGACACCGTGTCGTAGAAGGTGCAGTTCTCGGGCTTTGGCTTGCGCGCCGGGCAGGTTAGCCGGCAGAAGATGCCAGTGGAGGCCACGCAGACGAAAACGCGTCCGTCGTAAGACGGATCGCGGTTCAGGAGCGCTTCATAGAGCGTGTCGAAACTGGGTCGGGTCATCAGCATGACCCGACCCTACGCTCGGCGCGAACGCTTTGCAGCCGGAAATCGGGCGTTAATTTTGTCAAAGCGTCTCTGCCCGCTCCTTCAGCTCTGCAAGCGAGTAGACCACGGATCTCGCGAAGCTCGTCCGGGGTGACGACCGATTGCAAACCCTACCCGTCGTCATCCCGGCCAAGCGCAGCGCGAGCCGGGATCAGGGCGCCACCGCAGGCGGGCCAAGGCAAGGAGTGGCACAGGTGGACCGATCCCGGATCTAAGGTTCACGGCTTCGGGATTGTCAAGGCGACAGGCGAGAAACCGGCCTACCGGTAAACCTCGCTCTCACCGGGGAAGCTGCGGTCCTTGACCTCGTCCGAATAGGCCTTCACGGCCGCCTCGATCTGACCGCCGAGATTGCCGTAGACCTTCACGAATTTCGGCGGTGTCGGATTGAGGCCCAGCATGTCTTCCAGCACCAGGATCTGGCCGTCGCATTCTGCCGATGCGCCGATACCGATGGTCGGAATCTGGATCTGTCTGGTGATCCTTGCCGCCAGCGGCTCGACCATGCCTTCAAGAACCAGCGCGAAGGCTCCGGCCTCGGCGACAGCCCGTGCGTCTTCCTCGTGGCTTGCCCAGCTGTCCTCGTCACGCCCTTGCGTCTTGAAGCCCCCCATGACGTTGACCGATTGCGGCGTCAGGCCGATGTGGGCCATCACCGGAATACCACGCTCGCTCAGGAAGCGGATGGTCTCGGCCATGCGCGCTCCGCCTTCCAGCTTGACAGCACCGCACTGGGTTTCCTTCATCACGCGGGCAGCGTTGCGGAAGGCCTCTGACGGGCTTTCCTCATAGGTGCCGAAGGGCATGTCGACCACCACAAGCGCCCGGCTGGTACCGCGCACTACGGCCTTGCCGTGCATGATCATCAGCTCCAGCGAGACGCCGACGGTGGATTCCATGCCGTGCATGACCATGCCGAGACTGTCACCGACCAGGATGAAATCGGCATATTTGTCGACAATGGCCGCCGTATGCGCGTGATAGGAGGTCAGCGATACGATGGGATCTCCACCCTTGCGGCGGGTTATCTGCGGGGCGGTGATGCGGCGAACGGGTTTCTGTGTGCTCATGCGGCGTCCTTTCGATAAGGGGCTTGAGACGGATTGTCAGGTGGCGGGAGCAATCACCCGCTGGTCGATCAGGAGAACGGAGCCGAAGCGCACAGCCAGCAGCACAACGGCTGGCCGGTCGAGCGTGCCGGAAAGCTCTGCCAGGGTTTCGGCATCGCGAATATCGACGCTTTCAACCTTTCCGGAGGGCGCTTCTCCCAGGCTTTTGCGGACAGCGGCTTCCAGCGCCGAAATTGCAGGTGCGGATTTCGCAAGCTCCTCGGCGGCCGTCAGCGACCGGCTCAGTTGAACGGCCTCGGTCCGGTGCTCCCTGGACAGGCGCACATTGCGTGACGACATCGCCAGCCCGTCTGCCTCGCGCACCGTCGGGTGCGGCAGGATTTCCAGCGGCATGTCGAGATCGCGGACCATCTGCCTGATCAGGGTCAGCTGCTGGTAGTCCTTCTCGCCGAAGACGGCAAAATCCGGCGTGACAATATTGAAGAGCTTGGTCACCACCGTTGAAACGCCCCGGAAGTGTCCGGGCCTGAGCGCGCCTTGCAAAATGGCGGACAGGCCAGGTACCTCGACAAAGGTGTCCCCGCCAGCACCGTACATTTCCTCAACGCTCGGCAGAAACACGGCGTCTGTTCCTTCCGCGTGCAGCAGCGCCAGATCGCGTGCTTCGTCGCGGGGGTAGGTCGCAAGGTCCTCGTTGGCACCGAACTGGGTCGGATTGACGAATATGGTGGCAACCACCCGATCCGCCCTTTGCCGTGCCATGCGCACGAGGCCGAGATGGCCCTCATGCAGATACCCCATGGTCGGCACGACACCAACGGTTTCGCCCGCGCGCTTCCAGCCCTGCACGGCTTCGCGCATCTCCGCCTTTGTCCGGCAGACGATCATGACTTTCATCCTCCCGCGACCCCGTTTCCCGCCCGGGGCTTCTTTTCGCGGGTGCAGCATAATCACGGCGAGGGGAATGTCCAGTGGGCAAAGGGGGGAACGGATCTTGCCAGGCATCGCCCTCCTGTCCATTGTGGCAAGCAGCAACGCGGGCGGGGATGACAGGAAGCTGGAGCTCGTCCGCACAAGAACAATATCCGGCTTGCAGGGGCGTGCCAAATTCACTGCCCCCTCGGGAGAGACCGATCAAGAAGCACGTGAACCGACTGGTCATTTATTTTCCCGGCTATGATTTACGCCCGGCCCGACACTGCTTCCCGCTGATCCACAAGGAGTTCGAAACCTTCCTGAAGATCCGGGGAGTGGACGGCGCTTTTTCCGAACTCAACGAGGGTCTTGATCCCGGTGGCACCACAGCCAGCTGGAGCGGGCGCGTGGACTGGCCGGAGGGCCGCGTCGACACCAGGTTTGTGCATGTTGGCTGGCGGGACGTCATCAAACCCGATTTTCAGCGCTCATGGCCGCGCACGATTGCGGATGCAATCAGGTCTTTCCTGACATTCGCGAAAGCAGGCGGATATCGGGCCGCGCTGAGAAGCAACTGGGCGCACGGAGTATTCTGTCTTTATCCCGCCGTGGGTCTTGTTCTCTATTTCCTGGCCAGCCTGCTGCCTCCAATCCTTCTGGCACCAGTCATATTGCGCAACGTCGACGCGGCTGTACGGCAGAACCATGCCGAAGAGATCGCCTGGGCCGCCTTCCTGGGAAGCAGCGCAGCGTGGATTATCGTGGTTTATCTGCTCATGTCCAGGCTGGAGCCCAAATCCTACTTCCGGTACCTGGTCAACAGCTGGCACTTCATGGCCCGACTTGCCCGGAACGACCACCCGGAGATGCTCGCCCGGATCGAGGAAAGCGCCGACCTGATCGTTGCTGCTGCCGCCGAAGCGGACGACGATACGGACCTGGTGTTCGTGTCGCACAGCTGCGGCACCTTCGTGGCAGTCTATATTCTTGCCGCAGTCCTGCGGCGGCAGCCGGACATTGTGCGACGACCCGGTGGCTTCGCCTTTGTCACGCTGGGACCCGCGTTCGATTGCCTCGGCGGTTTCGGGGCGGACGGCGGCTTCGGCGACGCGATGACAGCGGTTGCCCGTTCAGGCGTCGACTGGACGGATCTATACGGCCCGCACGACCCGCTGTGTGGCGGCCGCACGACGCCCGTGGCGCGCTACGCCCGACCGGCGGGCACAGGTGAAAGACTGCCTGAGCCCAGACGGTTCAGCGTTTGCATTCCGGACAGGATGACCGCGGACAGGTTCCGCCACCTGCGCTATCGCTTCTTCCCGCTTCACTTCAATTACTTTTTTGCCTCGGTCCGCCCGGGCCTGTTCGACTTCTACCGCCTGACCCTTGGCCCCAGGCGCGCCGTGGACCAGCTCTCAGCCTGGGACGGCGGCCAGGACTAAGAAGCCACACCCCGGCCCGACCCCATAGTTCCGTGCATGCATGGTCTGCTGGGCACGCTACACGACGGCGGCTGGGAGGCGCCCCAGCCGAAAGCTGTCGAGTAACCCGACAAACGCAAAAGGGCCGCGCCTCACGGCACGGCCCTTTTTGCAACATGTATCAGGCAGGGTCAGGCGACTTTCTTGCCCGACATGGCGTGAACATCCGCTGCACCGAGGCGCTGACCGCCAATGGCCCAATCTCCCTGTTCGACTTCCATGACGCGGACCCAGGTCACCGGGCGCATGGCTTCGCCTTCCACGGAGACCATGGCTTCGGTCACCTTCTCGATCAGCTGATGCTTCTGTTCGGGGGTAAAAACGTTCTTGATAACATCGATCGTTACGAGCGGCATTTCAATTCTCCTCAATCAGGTATCAGTGCTTCAAACCAATTTCGGGTGCTCCCGATGAACAAGGGATACGCCTCATCTTCCGGCAATGCTTGACGGGGACATGAATATAACTGACCTTTTCATGAAGACTTTCAGGGAAAGGGGAACGTGTGCCGCAAGCCGAAGCCATGGTGTTCACCTTCGACGGATTTGAACTGGACGGCGCACGTTTCGAATTGCGCCGCAACGGCGAGCGCGTGGCGATCGAGCCGCAGGTTCTTTCCCTCCTCTTGCTGCTGGTGGAAAACCGCGACCGGATGGTCAGCAAGGACGAATTGATCGAGCATGTCTGGGACGGACGGATCGTCTCTGAAACTGCCGTGGCGGCTCGGATCAAGGCTGCGCGCAAGGCGGTGGGAGACAAGGGCAGCGCCCAGAAAGTCATCCGGACGATCCATGGCAAAGGGTTCCGGTTTGTCGCGGAAACCGAGGTCAGCGGTGCTCTGGCGAAAACGCACCCTGTGAAATCCGCACTCATGACCGAGGAACAAGCCGCCCCGGCGATTGAAGACGTGCTCAAGAATGCGCGCGGCGGCCGGCCGTCCATCGCCGTCCTGCCCTTCCAGTATTTTGGCGAACCGGGCCAGCATGAAATCGTGGCCGATGCCCTGCCCGCCGACATCATCGCGGATCTGTCGCGCCTGCACTGGCTGTTCGTCATCGCACGCGGATCAAGCTTCCGCTTTCGCGGGCCCGACGTGGATCCACTGTCTGCCGGTCAGCAGCTTGGCGTTGGTTATGGGCTCACCGGAACAGTCGAATTGTCGGGCGAGAGCGTCACGATCGGCGTCTCGCTGATCGACATGACCAGCAGCGGCACGATCTGGGCGGAACATTATCGGGGCAGCCTCACCGAATTGCATCAGCTAAGGCCGGAGATCGAAAGCCATGTGGTGGCCAGTCTGGCGGTCCAGATCCCACAGAACGAAGTGCGGATCGCCCGCAGACGCGCACCGGGAGAACTGGATGCATGGGCCTGTTTCCATCTGGGACTTGACTACATGTACCGCTTCAACCGGCAGGACAACGCCCGCGCGGCGGCACTGTTCACACAGTCGCTGGAACGCGACCCCTATTTCTCCGGTGCCATGGGCGGGCTGTCCTTCACGCATTTTCAGTCAGCCTTCATGCGCTTTGGAGACGATCCCGCTGCGGAAGTGGAACAGGCCCGCGTGCTGGCTCAGCAGGCGGTGGAGACCGACCGGCTCGATCCTTTTGCCCATTTCAATGCCGGGCGCTGTTCCTGGCTCGATGGCCAACTGGAGGATTCAATCGCCTGGTTCGACCGGGCGACCAGCCTCAGCCCCAGTTTCGCACAAGGCGTCTATACACGCGGACTGGTGAGCGTGATGGCAGGCCAGGCAGCACAGGCCGACGCCGATCTTGCGCTGGCGCTGGACCTCAGCCCGCTCGACCCGCTCGCCTACGGCATGGTGTCGGCACGTGCCCTGGTGCAATTGCAACTGGGCGACAGGGAAAGGGCACAAGAGCTTGGCGTGAAAGCGGCGCAGATGCCCGGTGCGCACAAGCATATTTCGCTGATCGCGGCGCTGACATCGCACCTGGGCGGCAAGGATGCCGAGGCCCGGCAATGGCTGGCACGTGCGAAACAGGCCGATCCGGCAATCAGTTCGGAGGTTTTCTTCGCCTCCTTCCCCTTTGCTGAGAACGGCGCTCGCGAAATGATAGAGAAAGGCCTGCGAGAGCTAGGGGTTTGAGAAGACTGACGGCTGTCCGCAATGTTGTCGCAAGCAGACTGTCTTCGTTGCCAAGTCAGACGGCTCCCAACGAACAGTCCAGCGGCCAGTCCGTTTCCGTCCCTCGGCATTCGCCCTAAAACGCGCCATCATACGCACGTCTTTCGATCCGGCAGGCCAGCACGGTGAAGCCCTCGCGGCCGAGGGCGTTCTCAGCCTCGCGGCGCAGCGTCTCATGGTCTTCTACCCACACCCCGTGACCGCCATAGGCCTTGGCAACTGCCGGAAAATCCGTTTCGCCAAAATCGACGCCGACGTTCGGCCGCTGGCTGGAGCGTTGTTTCAGTTCGATCAGCGACAGGCTGGTGTCGACCAGCACGCAGATGATGACGGGGATCCTGAGGTCGCGCAGGGTGGAGAGTTCACCGAGGCACATTTCCAGACCCGCGTCGCCGACAAAGGCAATCACAGGGGACGACCCTTCAACCACGCGGTGGCCCATGGCCAGCGGCACGGCGCAGCCCATGGTGCAGAGCGCGGAAGACTGAAGCATCTGGCGGGGCAGCGAACAGCGCCAGATCTGGCTGACCAGAATGCGGTGAGCACCGCTGTCGGCAGTCGCCACAGTGTCGGCCGGCAAGGCCGCACGCAGCGTGTGGAAGACCGTGCCGGGCCCCCAGCCGGACGCGTCCGGTGCGAAGGCCTTGTCCAGCTCGGCCCGGACGGCGGCAGGTTCGCCTTCCGGCCAGGAGGGTTTTGCCGGCTGGCGCGCGGCGCCGAGGAGGTTCAGCGCCGGCTGGACGGCGCTGCGCAGCGATGCGCGCACGCTGTGCATGCCATGGGTGCGCAGCACCGGGGTGATGTCGACCACCGGCGCGTCGGCATCCCACGGATCGCGCCAGTTGATGCGCATCTCGATGGGGTCGTAGCCGAGCAGCAGAATACAATCGCTCTTGTTGATGAGCGGCAGCAGCAGCCCGTCGGCCTTGGGCGACAACCCGGCCCCGCCAAGGGCAAGCGAATTGTTTTCGTCCAGAAGTCCCTTGCCCTTGTAGCTGGTGACAAGGGGGATCTGAAATGCTTCGCAGAATTCGGTAATAGCCGCGGAGGCTGCTTCGTTGACGGCATCGACACCGGCAATCGCTATCGGCCGTTCGGCATTGCGGAAAAGCTCTCGCGCCGTGTCGAGATCCGGTCCGGCCACCGGCGCGGTCTTCACGGGGGAAGACTGGAACATACGGTTCCAGGCTTCTTGTGTTTCGCCCTCGGCAACGCGGATCGGCACGTCGATATGAACCGGGCCGGGCTGGCCGTCCAGAGCGATGGCCAGCGCCTTTTCCATCATCACGTCCAGCGCGCCCAGACGCGCGGAAAAGCTGGCCTTGACGATCGGCCGCAGCAGCTGCTGATGATCGAACACCTGGTGGGTGTAGCTTTCCGCTTCACCCTGGTCGACACAGCCGGTGAGGAAGATCAGCGGCACCCTGTCCTGCCAGGCATTGGCAACGACGTTGACCGCATTGGCCGCCCCCGGCCCGAGCGTTGCAAGAAGCACACCCGGTGCACCATCCGCATGCCAGCCGCCTTCGGCCATGAACCCGCCTGCGTTCTCGTGCTTCACCAGCACGAACTCGAGCCCGGCCTCGTCCAGCGCCTGCATGAGGGCGAGAACCTCGCCACCCGGAATGCCGAAGGCGTGGCGGCAGCCTGCCGCGTGAAGCTTGCCAGCGATAATATCCGCACCGGTGGTCATTTGCTGCTGTGTCCTTCAGTCGCCGCGTCTGGCGGGGTTGGGCCGAGGTCGAGAATACCTCTGCCGGCGAGATCGGAAAGGGTGGCGGCGTCAAGGCCGAGAAGACGGGTCAGAACGTCCGTGGTATCAGCGCCCACAAGTGGTGGCGCGCTGCGATAGGCCACCGGCGTCTTTTCCAGGTTGATGGGCGAGCCGATCAGGTCGACTGCACCGCCGAGCGGATGCGGCAAGGTGATGCGCATCTGGCGTGCACGAACCTGCGGATCGGCAAAGACCTGTTCCAGATTGTTGACCGGGCCGCAGGGCACACCGGCGGCCTCAAGCTCCGCGATCCACTCTGCCGCGGTCTTTTCGATTGTCAGGCGGCGGATCTTCGGGATCAGTTCCGCGCGGTTGCGCACCCGGTCGGCGTTTTTGGCGTAAAGCGGATCTGTGGCCAGTTCCGGTGCGCCGGCAACCTTGCAGAACTTGCCGAACTGGCTGTCATTGCCAACCGCCAGAATGAAGGACTGGTCGCTGGCTGGAAACGTCTCGTAGGGAACGATGGTCGGATGGCCGTTGCCGAGCCGTCCCGGCACCTTGCCGGAGGTGAGATAGCCAACGCCCTGGTTGATCAGCCAGGAGACCTGCGCATCCAGCAGCGAAATGTCGATGTATTGGCCTTCGCCGGTGCTGTTGCGATGGTTGAGCGCCGCCAGGATCGAGACGGTCGCATACATGCCGCACATAACATCGGCAATGCCGACACCGCATTTGGTTTCCGTGCCACCATCCTCATCCGCAAAGCCGGTGAGCGACATGATCCCGCCCATGCCCTGGATCAGGAAATCATAGCCTGCGCGCTGCGCATAGGGGCCGGTCTGACCGAAGCCGGTGATGGAACAATAGATCAGGCGCGGATTGCTGGCTTTCAGCGTGTCATAATCAAGCCCGCGCCGCTTCAGGTCACCGACCTTGAAATTCTCCACCAGAATGTCGGCCTTTGCCGCCAGATCGGCGATCAGTTGCTGTCCCTCGGGACTGGCAAGGTCAATGGCGACAGAGGCCTTGTTGCGATTGGAAGAAAGGTAATAGGCGCTTTCACCTGTCTCCCTACCCTCGCCGTCCTTCAGGAAAGGCGGCCCCCAGCCGCGCGTGTCGTCGCCCCTGCCTGGCCGTTCTATCTTGATCACTTCCGCCCCGAGATCGCCCAGGATCTGCGTGCAGGTCGGTCCGGCGAGTATGCGGGAAAGGTCGAGGACAACCAGGCCGGACAAGGCACCGGGTGTGGCAGGGGACGGCTGGGACAAGGCTCACCTTCGAAATGACGTTTCCCGGTAAAGGCCACAGGCTGATGGGCGCCGTCAACAAGCCAGCACCAGCCCCCCGGACAAGCCGCCTCACTTTCTCGTTAGAAACGGGAAAAAGGGGGCGTTCGCAGCGGGAACCGCAGTCGTCCGAGCAAAGACGTCTGGCAGGCAGAGGAATGGCCCAGACCGGGCAAAGGGAGTGTCCGCACCTGATTGCCAGGAGAAGCGGTTGCGAGCTTGTGGAAGCATTGCGAGACAATTGATGCTTTGGAAACGAGTAGGCCCAGGGTCTCGCGATGCTCGCCCGGGTGACGTTCAGGGAGAGCATGGCCCCTCTTGTCCCCCTCCGTTCAGTTCGTCATGCCATGGCTTGACCATGGCATCCATGCCGTTCCCCCTCATACAGAACACTGCCTTGCGTGATGTGAAGAACTGGCATGGATTGCCGGATCAAGTCCGGCAATGACGGTGGAGTGAGGAACAGGAGACTTGCGGCTTGCTCCTTTTTTCTCCTTGAGTGGAGTTGGCAGGCGACGTCCCAGAACACAAAACTTGACTACGTCGTCCAGCCTTTCATTTCCGCAAGTTCGTTCCAGGCGCGTTTGATCCAGCTGGCGCGCACGCTGTGGCCGCCGTCGTGAAGGCAGAGTTCGAGGAAGCCTTTTTTCGGCTGCCAGGTCTCGCAGGTGAGATTGCCATCGGTATAGGTCTTCGGCTGGGTATCCTCGAGACCGTCCTGGCGGCGCCAGACGTCGAAGCTCTTGAAGACATCCCCCTGTTTCCACTTGCCGCCACCAAGCCAGCGGCCTTCCAGCGGCACCACGGTGTCCGTTGTTCCGTGCACGTGGAAGAGATAAGGGGTTTCCGTCACGCAGGATTGCGGCAGCGGTTCCCAGAAGGCCCCGGCAATAGGCGCGTATCCGGCGAAAAGGTCCGAATCCTCGCAGGCCGTGTACCAGGTCATGAAACCGCCTTCAGAAAAACCGGACAGCATCGTGCGGTTGCGGTCGATACCAAAGCGGTCGGACAGATCCTGAAGGACATTGTCGAAAAAGGCAGGTTCGTCGCGCAGGTCGCGCGGCGAGGTCGGGAAAGACCAGGTGCCGTTCATGCCTTGCACGGCAACAAAGGCAACACCCAGGTCATCCGCCATCTGAAGAAAGCTCTGGTTACGGATCTCATTGATCGCCTTGCCCTTATAGCCATGAAGAAAGAAAATCGCGCCCAGAGGCTTGTCCGCAGGCCGGTTGGCCGGCAAATGGATGTAATATTCGCCTTTCCCGATCTCACAAGGTATTTCCTCGCCGCAGGCCGATGTACCTGCTGCTTGTGACGGTGCGCTGAATGCGCCAACGGTCAGAACCATGGCGCCCGCCAGCAGGCCAAGCCGCCTGGAAAGGCCGGACAATGTCGCAAATGACATGAAGTGCTCCTTGCACGGTGAAAACCATTCCCCCGCTCCGACGGTAAGGATGGCTCCTGAACGGCTTTTGTCCAGCGGATCGTCTTCACAAATCGGCGAGAAGGCGTCTGGCCCGCACCCTAGTCCCATGTGCCTTCTGTCGGGATATTGAGAAGACGGCCGCAGTGCTTGCAATGGACCGCATCCGGGTCGTGGCGGTTGAGGCCGCAATCCGGGCACGGCAGATTGACCTTGGCCGGGCGGAAGATCGTCTGCACAAGGCGCAGGAACAGGGCAACGCCGAAGATCATGATCACCACGGTCATCAGCCGGCCGACGCTGTCGGTCATCGTGATGTCGCCGAAG
Organism: Roseibium sp. LAB1; assembly: GCF_054658235.1. Lineage (NCBI taxonomy): Bacteria > Pseudomonadati > Pseudomonadota > Alphaproteobacteria > Hyphomicrobiales > Stappiaceae > Roseibium > Roseibium sp. LAB1. Next base: position 1,457,918 of record NZ_BAAGIB010000002.1, read on the forward strand.
CCGGTGGTCGTCAGCGTGGTCACCGTGAAATAGAGCGCGTCGAGATAGTTGTTGATGTTGGCATTGCGGTCGTTCTCGACCACGAAAACCAGCGCTGTCACGACAAAGATGAAGACGATCAGGTTGATGCCAGACTGGAAGATTTCCTCGTTGCGGCGAAACCACTTCGACGCCTGACGCAGCTCCTTCAGCAGGTGGTAGGAGCGCATCAGCCGCAGCATGCGCACGACACGCAGGAATGCGAAATTTTCGAAGAAGGCTGGAGCAACCAGCGATACGATCACCACCAGATCGGCAAGCGAGGTGAAACTGAAAACATATTTGACACGCCGTTTTTCGGCAATCAGCCGGGCTATATAGTCGAGCGTCAGAACCGCGGCGATTGCGTAGTCGAGCTCATGATGGATACGGTCCTTGTCGATCATCGATGAGACGATGAAATAGCTGATGGTGACCAGATCGAACAAAAGCAGCGAATACCGGAAGGCCCGCGATGCGACCGTGTCGCCAAAATAGAGTTGCTGCAGGATCGTCTGCAAACTCCGCTTCGTGTCCGCCATCGGCTTCCCTCATTCCTTTCCGAACTGACCGGCATACGCATAGCGCCTTGCCTGGATCATTCGTGCAGATGCCGCACGATGCTGCTGCAAACAAGCTGTTTATTCTCACGCCCGACCGCACTAATGTCCGCTGTCGATCAACCGGGGCATCCTGAATTCCAGCGAATGCAGGAGGCTCGACCATTTTCAGTACCTGTCTGCACTGCAGCGTTCATCCGAGCGCCAGCAAATGAAGGCAGGTCCAGAGGCCGAAAAGGCCCATCCAGAACGGGAACGTTACATGTTTGATTTGTCGGGACAAGTTGCCCTGGTGACAGGCGCGAGCCGGGGCATTGGCGAAGCTGCTGCCCGCAGCCTGGCGAAATACGGTGCCAAGGTGCTGCTGGTGGCACGCTCCGGGAAGGATATCGAACGCATTGCGGCAGAGATCCGCGCGGAAGGCCGCGATGCCACTGCAGTCGTTTGCGACGTTGCGGACTATGACGACATGGTCAAGGCGGTGCAGACGGCCATCGACACCTATGGCGGCCTGGACATCCTGGTGAACAACGCCGGCGTGATCGAACCGATCTCCCGGATCGAGGACAGCGATCCGGCCGAGTGGGGCAAGGTCATCGATATCAATGTGAAGGGTGTCTATTACGGCTTGCGCGCCGTGGCACCGCATATGCTGGCCAGGGGCGCGGGCACCGTGGTCAATATCAGCTCCGGAGCCGCCGTCAGCGCGCTGGAAGGCTGGAGCCATTATTGTGCGTCCAAGGCGGCCGCACTTTCACTGACACGCTGTGCCGACAAGGAATTCGGTGACAAGGGCGTACGCGTCGTCGGCCTCAGCCCGGGCACGGTCGCAACCCAGATGCAGGTCGATATCAAGGCTTCCGGACTGAACCCGGTCAGCCAGCTCGACCCGTCAGTGCATATTCCTGCCAGTTGGGTGGGCGAGGCCATCTGCTGGCTGTGCACACCTGCGGGCGATGCCTACCGCGGTGTCGATTGCTCTCTGCGCGACGAGGATGTTCGCAAGTCCGTCGGCTTGATCTGATTGCCGGCCTGAAAGAATTTTCGAAACAAAAAGGCGCCCGCCGGGCGCCCAATCTACCTTCAAAAACAAAAGAGGGCCGCGTTAGCGGCCCTCCCATGAGATCGACGTGACACAAGTCCCGGATCAGATCCCAGCGAAACCGCTCACTACCAGAGGCTGCTCCAGCACCGTTCGATTCCGCCCAGATACTTGGGCCACGCACCGATACTCATTAGACATGGGCACACCTCCTTTCAGTTGTTGAACACACCGAGAGTGTGGGGTTGTCCGAACTGTTTCACAAGCCTAAAATCAAGGCTCGGTTGCCAATCCATTACGCAATTCACAGAACTGTCACTGCGAGGCCACAGCCTTGTCCGCGATGGAGCTGAAGACCTGATCGAGTTCCCTCGCAAGTTCTTGCAAGGCTTGACCACCCTCTTCCATGTAGGGCGCGAAGACAAAACCGGGTGTTTTCCATGAGAGCGTTGCCGTGCCATCGGCGTTTTCGGTCACGTAGAACCGGATCGGTGCCTCGATGCCCGCGGTAACGGAAGCTTCCAGCATCCGGACGGCGTAGTCGTTGCGATAAACGCCGATGACCCGGTTGCCGGGGATGGAAAGTCCCCTGCCCCGTGCGCCGTCCGACGCGCTGGCCTGGGTCACTATCAGCATGCCTTCCTCTTCAATAGCGCTTCGCAGGTCCTCAACCAGCACCGGATAACGCTTCTCCGTGGGCAGAACCTGCCAGCCCTCGCGGCCGGACACATTGTCCGCTCTCACAAGTCCGACCGAGAGCAGGCTTGTTACGACAACCAGGGCAAACAGACGCATTTTCTTTCTCCCGCGAGCGATGATGCAATGTCGCGCACTCTAGCGGGAGCAGACTCACGAGCGCCTCACAATACGGTGTGGCGAGATACGGTGTGGCGAGATACGGTGTGGCGAGCCAGCCCCTTGCCTCAATCCATGCCGAGCCGCAAGCGCACGCGGGTTCCGGCAAGACTGCCGAGGAAGCCGAAGACCAGCCAGAGCCAGCCGTGCAGCGAACCAGATACAAGGCCGCCCAGATAGGCACCGATGTTGCAGCCATAGGCCAGGCGGGCGCCATAGCCCATCAACAGACCACCGGCGATTGCCGTCAGCACATCGCGGCGGCTCAACCGCCAGATGGGTGCAAAGCGGCCGGCAAGGCCCGCCGCCACCATCGCTCCCAGAATGATGCCGAAATCCATGACGGAGGTCGTGTCCCGCAGCACCGGATTTTCCAGGGCGCCGCGCTGCCAGGTCCAGTATGGCCAGCTGTCCACCGGCAGGCCCACGGCGTGAAACAGTTTGCCGCCCCAGAGAGCAAAGGCGGAGGTAATGCCCCAGGGGCGGCCGACCACCACGAATGTGGCAATGCCGACGATCGCCAGCATCACCGCACCCAGCATCGGCGACCATGGACCACTGAGAAATGACACCGTCGGCCTTGGTTCCACAATCGAACCGTGCGCCCGCCGTTCGATGACGATGGTCGCAATCGCCAGAAGGCCGAGCACAAGCGCTGTCAGGAGAAAGGCTCCATGCGGCCCGAATTCCCGAATGAGTGACATTGCCGGTAATCTGGGCAAGCGGCCCCACAGATGCAGATGCGCCGTCGCCGCCACCGACCCGAGGATGAACGCCGTCAGCGTGATCATCATGCGCGTTGAGCCGCCACCAGCGGTAAACAGCGTACCGGATCCGCAGCCGCCACCCAGTTGCATGCCGATGCCGAACAGGAACGCCCCGAATGCCGCCGCCACGCCGAAGGGAAACACGAAACCGCCCGTGGGCCAGCCAAGCGCGTGTCCCCAGGCGATCAGGGGAAAGGAAACAGCACTCGTCAGAAGAATGAGCACGAATTGCGCCCTGAGGCCGCCGCCACGTTTTTCCGTGACGATCCGCCGCCAGGCGGCCGTGAAACCGAAACTTGCATGATAAAGCGACAGCCCGGCGAGCCCGCCGATCAGGACTGCCACAGCCTGGCGCGGTCCGGCTTCGCCGTAGGCCCCAAGCGTGACCATCGCCAAAAGACCGGCGGCGATTGCGACGACAGCAGCTTGAGATTTCCCGACGGCCAAGGCCATGTGTTCCTGCTCCCGCGCAGATCCGACTTTCAAACCCCGATACGAAGACTTGCACTTCCCGCCTTATTTTCGCAACGAAGGTGTCTTTTCTTCACCTACACATTGCCAACACCTTTTTGTGTTTTGCAGTTCAAGTGCCGCCTGCGGATTTTGGTTGGGAATATTCAGCCTGCCGGACATCTGCAAAGCGGTGGGCGGGACCCGGTTTCAGAGGACCGGCGTAATTAACAAAAAGGCCTGTTATGCGTCTAACTGATCAATTCGGATATGAGCTTTCCCTTTCGGACAAGGAAGCCCTGACCGCCTGGAACGATACCGTGAAAGCCTTTCTGGCGCATGGCAGGACCACTCCCCAACATCTCGAGACCTGTCTCGGCCTGGAACCGGACTTCGCACTCGGGCACGCCACACGCGGTCTCTTCTGCCTGTTGCTTGGCCGTCGGGAAATGACCGCAACCGCACAGGAATGTCTGTCGATTGCCAGAACATCGGCCCAGAACACCCCGGTTACGGCACGCGAACAGGCCGTCATCGACGCTCTAGGCAGCTGGCTGCAGGGTTTTCCCACGAGATCGGCCGATCTTCTTGATGCCGCCCTGGTGAGGGTACCTGAAGATGCGCTGATCATGAAGCTGGTGCACGCGATCCGCTTCGTGCTCGGCGATGCCACCGGCATGCGGCAGTCGATCGAACGGGTGCATGCCGCCTATGGTGAAACGCATCCGGCCTATGGCTATCTGCTGGGCTGCCGCGCTTTCTCGCTGGAAGAAACCGGTGATTACCGCCAGGCGGAAGCGGCAGGCCGCAGAGGACTGGAATTTGCCCGCGACGACGCCTGGGGCCTGCACGCCGTGGCCCATGTGCACGACATGACCGGCCGCTCCGAAGAAGGCACTGCCTGGCTGGAGACCCAGCCGGAGGGCTGGGCCCACTGTAACAACTTCGGCTATCACGTGTGGTGGCACCTGGCGCTGATGCATCTGGACCAGGGCCAGGCCGACAAGGCGCTTGCGCTCTACGATACCGATATCCGCAAGGACAAGACCGACGACTACCGCGACATTTCCAACGCGGCGTCCCTGCTTGTCCGTCTGGAGCTGGAAGGAGTGGATACCGGTGCCCGCTGGGATGAACTGGCGCTTCTTTCCGACAAGCGCGCCGAGGACGGCAGCAATGTCTTTGCCGATCTCCACTATCTGCTGGCGCTTTTGAACGGTGGCCGCCGCATGGGCGCCGAGCGGTTGTTGTCCGGGCTGAAAGAACGGGCCCGGAGCGAAACCGACCTTGGCCGGATTACCGCAGAAGCCGGTCTGCCGACAGGCCTCGGTCTGGAACAGTACCGGAAGGGCAATTACGCCTCCGCCTTTGCCCTGCTGGACTCCGCCAGGGACAACCTTTACATGGTCGGCGGCTCGCACGCCCAGCGCGACGTTTTCGAGCGAATCACAATCGATGCCGCATTGCGGGCAGGCATGCCCGAAGATGCGGAAAGGCTGCTCAACAGCCGGACGCACAAGCGCGGTGCACTGGATAGTTTTGCCGAACAACGTCTTGAAATATGCGATAAAATGCACCGCGCCCAACGAGTGATGGAAGACCAAAAACTCAGGGCTACCGGCTCGGTCTGAACCGTGGCCGGCACTCGATAGACTTATTACCTCTGGACCCATCGTGAACGCTCACACACAAACGAAACGCCCACGCGATCCGCGGCTCGACTTTTTCCGCGGCCTTGGAATGTTCATCATCTACGTTGCCCACCTGCCCTGGAACTGGTGGACGCTCTGGATCCCCGCCCGGTTCGGATTTTCCGATGCCACGGAAATCTTCGTCTTCTGCTCCGGAATGGCCTCCGCGCTCGCCTTCGGCAAGATCTTCGACGTTCATGGCTGGGGCATGGGGGCAGCCCGCATCCTCCACCGCATATGGCAGGTGTACTGGGCCCATATCGGTCAGTTCCTGGTGATTGCTGTCGGTCTGGTTCTGCTGCAGAACAGCGGCTACCTGACCGAATGTTGCGACCTGACCGAGAATTACGTCGCATCACTCAATCTCTTGCACCTCTTTGACAATACAGAGGTTTCCCTTCCGGGCCTGCTGACCATGACCTGGGTGCCGAACTATTTCGACATCCTGCCGATGTATGTGGTGATCCTGTCGCTGATCCCGGTGATCATGCTCGTCGCCCGCTATTCGGTGCCGGCCGCTTTCGCACTGTCGATCGGCCTCTGGCTTGCCGCCCAGTTCGATCTTCTGAGCCTGCCGGCCGAGCCTTGGTCGGATCGGGAATGGTTCTTCAATCCCTTCGCCTGGCAAATGCTGTTCTTCACCGGCTTTGCCTTCATGCGCGGCTGGATTCCAGCGCCTCCGATCAGCAAGCCATTGATCGTGCTGTGCGTGGTGGTGCTTGTTGCCACGGTTCCCTTTGCCTACTTCCGCGCCTATCAGGAAATGCACTTCAACCTGGTCTGGGCCCGTGAAATCCGCGAGGTGATCAAGCCGCTCTGGATCAAGACGGAATTCGGTCTCTTCCGCTATCTGCACTTCCTGGCGCTTGCCTATCTGGCCTGGGTTGCCGCCGGCGAGCATGGCAAGCGGCTGCTCGGGCACGGTGAGACCTGGGGTCGGTTCGTGCGCGTTGTCCAGAAGGTCGGCCAGCAATCGCTGCCGGTGTTCATGGCCAGCCTGGTCATTGCCCAGGCTGCAGGCATCCTGCGCGACATGGTCTGGGGTCGCGGCGAATGGCTGCCCCAGGTTCTGTCCAACCTCATCGGCTTCCTGGCCCTGATTGCCGTTGCCTATGTGGCCGGCTGGTACAAGAGCCAGCCGTGGCGCAAGCCACCTGCAACCTCCTCAACCGGACCATCGGAGCGGCCAAAGACACCGCCTGCCGATGGCGGTGAACCGGCGGCGAAGGCGAAGGCCGAGATCCGGGAACCGGCGCTCACCTGATCGGGACCCAATCTGCAATACAACGTGAGAACGCCCGCAAGGGTCCTGCTTCTGCGGGCGTTTCACATTGCAGATATCTTTCATTCTGAACGCATCAGCCGCCGCGCAGGCAGCTCTCGATCAGCCGGCAACCTGCTGATGTCCCTGGCCGCTTTCGTACACCGTCCGGTCCCGTCCGGCTTCCTTCGCCGCCAGCAAGGCAACGTCGGCCCGCGTGCGCAGCGTCGCCACGGACCCGCCCTTGGGCGCTGCGGCGATGCCAATAGAGACCGTGACCGGCGCCAACACCGTGGCCCGGTGTGTCATTGTCGTCTTTGCGGTCTGCCAGCGAATGCGGTCAGCAATCTCAATGGCTTCGTTTTGTGAAATGGCAGGCAGCAGTACCGCGAATTCCTCGCCGCCGAAGCGGTAGCATGACCCGCGATTTTCAATCGTTTCCGTCAGGACACCTGCAAAGGATTGCAGCACCAGATCACCCGCGTCATGGCCGAATTCATCGTTGAAGCGCTTGAAATGATCGATATCGATCATCAGGCAGGTAAGCGGAGCAATCGCGTTGTCGCGGCTCCTCTCGCTCAGGTCCTGATCGAGCGAGCGACGGTTAAGCAGTCCCGTCAGCGCATCGCGCACCGCAAGTTGGGTCAACTTGTCCCGCAGTTGAAGATTGGCAACAGCAAGCGCCACGTTTTCGGCGATCAGTTCCAGATAGAGCTGCGCTTCCTTTATGGCTTGGCCGTCGCCGGCAAGATCCTTGAAACTCAGGAGACCGATGATGTCTCCCTGAGCTGTAAGCGGAACGCAAAGACCGGTTGAAGACGTATCGGCAAAATGACTGCAATTGACGTCTTCCGTACCGCTGTGGCTGCAATGCGCCCGCCCCCGGCGCAACCCCCAGCAATCGTCGGGACTGAAACTTTCGCCGGATGGCTGAGGAGATTTCCAGGCGCCGGACTGCTTCAGTAGGTTCCGCTGCTCGTTGAGAACATAGAGCCCTCCTGAAAGCTCCGGAAAGATTTGCGGTGCAAACCGGCTGACAACATCGGACAGTTCGTTCAGCTTCTGGCAGGCCTGCAGACGATGCATCATCTGCAGGATGAGATCTTTCATTTTGAGATCGCGCCGGCGCTCTGCATCAAGACGCTCTCTTTCAAGTCCGTTTTCTCGAAAGACATGGATCGCTGCATTCAGCTCGCCGATTTCGTCCCTGCGGCCGTCGAGCGGCACTTCGACCGCGTAGTCCTGAGTGGCAAGCCGGTTGACGATGCCGGTCATGCGGGTGAGCGGCAGAGCAACGCGCCGGCGAAGCACGAAATAAAGAACCGCGATAAACAAAGCCGCCGTCAGCCCGAGCATGATGCGGGCGGTCAGCCCGGCCCAATCGCTGCGCTGCCTGGCAAGTTCCAGTGCCGTGCCCGTGCGCATATTTACCTGACTTCGGAAGGTCTCGATGTCCTTCAACAGCCGGGTATGCTGCCGGTAATGTTCGTCATTGAAGAGGAGCGTCCGTGCGCGCTCCGTATTCCCGGCCCTGAATTCGTCAATGGCCTCAAGTTCCAGCTTTTCCAGGGCGTCGATGCGGTCATCGATTTTTAGCAAAAAGGCTAGTTCTTCCTTGCTCGCCCCGATCTGCTCGGCATGGCGTGCCCTGTCTTCAAGCTGGTGCTCTTCCTCATTTACCGTCTCTAATGCGTCAAGGTGCGCGGCGTCCCCGCGCATGACGTAGAGGCGAGCCTCATCCGTTCTCAGTTCGGCATCGATTTCAAGTTGCTGACCTAGCCGGTCCAGCGCCAGGTGCTGTTCCACCGCAGCCCGTTCTTCGTGGGCGCTCTGCACGGACAGAATGAAGGCAATACCGGACAACCCGGTCAGAAGAACGGTAATCCCATATGCCCAATTGGTGATCGCGCTGATTTTCATGCGAAACTTTCAAGACTGTTGTCTGTTTGCCGATACTGCCCAGCCGTCATCCTTGACCGGGACTGGTCTTCCCCAAGATAGCATGAAGCTTTTGCACACCGAGCGAGACTCACGTGCCCGGCCGGCAAGCGTCACTCTTTCGGGGTACACCTCCAGATGCGAGCACATTGAAGTCATAGCGCCACAAAATGGTCGCCCCGACAGGCGGAGACCCTACGACGAAAGAATAATCTCTCGCCTTGGTTAACCAAAATCACGGCTGAATGCATGCATTCGTTCCGCGTAGGAAGCAGTGACGGTCCATTTTGCACGGCCTTCCCAATTCGGTGTGCGCTATTGAATTCGCAAGCGCAAGCGCCATTGGGTTCGCCACGATATTGGGACTTGTGCCTGAGCTGCTCCCTTCGAAGAGCTGGGGCCAACAAACAGGAACACCGGCCAAAGGGCCGGTGTCGTGATCGTCTTTGCAGTCTCGTTGCGGCTGGCGTCAGTGCAGGGACGCCATTTCAAGATCTGCTTCGAAAGCGTTGGCAACGGCCGCTTCCCGGCTGTCCGCAAGCAGGATCGGCGTACCGTCCGCGTTGAGGAGCGCGTAAAGCGTCATGTTGTCGTGAAGGGGCGGGACATCCGGAAACATCTCCTTCAGATCCCGAGCCTTGATCGGCTTGATGTAGGCGACATCTCCGGTGCCCAGTTCGGTCAGTTCATCGACCGACATGAATTCGGAAAGTAGCGTGCGGTCTGCCCAGGACGGGCTATTGGGGTTTTGCATCAGTTATTCTCCATATGTTGGCCGACGAGCGTTCATTCGCCGCTGGAGATTTCTATTTTTCTGATGACACGCTCCGGTTCCGGGCGTGCCAGGTCGATGGACAGAAGTCCATCCTTCAGGTCGGCTCCGAGGATCTCAATCCCCTCGGCCATGACAAAGGCCCGCTGGAACTGACGGGCGGCAATGCCGCGATGCAGATACTGCCGGCTCTTGTCGTCCACCTGACGACCCCGGATGACCAGCTGGCTCTCCTCAACGGAGACTTCAAGCTGCTCTCTTGTGAAGCCTGCCACCGCCAGTGTAATCCGAATAACATCGCCTTGCTCTTCTGTTTTCGGAAGTCTCTCGATGTTATAGGGCGGATAACCGTCGTTGGCGGCCTTGGAGACGCGATCGAGCACGCGCTCGATATCGTCGAACCCGAGCATGAACGGGCTAGAAAACGCTGACATGCGTGACATCCTCAAAGTCCTTGTCGAAGCGACCTTGCGCCCGGACCCTTTCAAGGCATCCGGACCGGAACCAACTGGTTCCTTTCACAATTAAATATGGAGCTTCGTTAAAATTGATTCAAGGAGCCAGGCATTCACCCATTTTTGCTTTCACTGTTCTGTGAATTATTCAGGAGAACGAAGACAAAATCGGGTTTTGTTTCAAGAACTTCGTCAGAGCGGACACAGCCTGGCGAACTGTTGGTTCATGTCGTTCATCCTGATGCATGACAAGCCATCTCTCGGTTTCCATGCTCTCGAACGGTCCGTCGATGCGCAGGAGATCGGGAAACGCATCGCCGACAAAGGTCGGCAACAGCATCCGGGCATTGCCATTGCGCACCAGTGACAGCGCAAGCGACGCCTTGTTGACGGTGACAACCGCCTCTGTGCCATGGTTCTCCTTCAGCCACAGGCCTGTTGGCGAATGGGCATCGTCTTCCACCAGCCCGACCCAGCCGGGCTCTGCATCCTGTGCCACGCCGACAGCCTGATAGGCGGCATAGTGCACCTGTCCAACTTTCTGGCCCGCCAGCCAGGCCTGTTTCGGCCGGCTGTTGCGGATGCCGATATCGACCTGCCGGCGGGCAATATCGCGGTTTCTGAGGTCAGCGAGGATTTCCGGCACCCAGCCGGCGGCAGGTGTCCAGAAGGATGACAGATTGTCGATGAGCAGCCGCGCTGTCCAGTCTCCGGCCGATATCCGGATCCGCCGGCGCAGCCCCTCGCCCTCTTTCCAGGCATCGATGCTGCGGGCAGTCTGGTCCATGTCTTCCAGGTAGCGCAGGAGATCGTGCGCGGCAGCGGTCAGCTTGTAGCCTCGCGCCTCCCGCTCCACCAGACGGACATCCAGGCTTTTCTCCAGTGCCGAAACCCGGCGCCCCAGCGTTGCGGAACTGACACCTGTCTTGTCTGCCGCACCGGCCAGGCCACCCGCTTTCGCGACGGCCAGAAAGAGCCGGAGATCTTCCCAATCTATGTTTCGTTTCATTTTTGAAATCTCGTTTTCATTTAGAAAACATGGCAATAACCGTCCTTCATGAGATTATCTGAGAATACCTCTTCTCCAAAATCAAAATTGAAGGGAGCTTCTCATGCTCATTCCTTTTTCCCTGCCATTGCGTCTGGACTGCACCCTGGACGGCAGGCCTGCCTGGAACGATCCGGTCAGGTCGCTCTATCCCTATCATGCCGACTTGTGGCCGATGCAGGTTCCCGAACACGTTCTTTTGCGCCAAAGAAGCCTCCGGCTAGTCCGCAAACGGCGCAGGCTTTTCTATCGGAAGCTGGCGAGAGCGTTTTTCCGCCGGCTTGGCTTCCGGTCCCGAAGCCCGAAAGCCCAGACCTTCCACTCCCCGGCTGCCTGCGACAGTCGGGGCGCCGGAAGGCGCTGCGCCGCCGAAGCTGTCTGATGACCTAATTTCAATGGCGTACCGTTGCCGGCATTCCACAGAACTGGAGTTCACACGTTTTCTCGCCATGGCGCTTGCACCTTGGCGGTCAAGAAGCCACTCTGCGCTTCTTTCGGCCTGTCCGCCTTCCTGCCCGAGACGAGCTTTCGTATGACCCGCGACGAATTCGATGCATTCTGCAAGCAGCTGCCTGCGACCACGCATGTCATCCAGTGGGGCAATGCCTCGGTGTGGAAGGTCGGCGGCAAGATCTTCGCCATCTGCTCGGGCTGGGGCGAGGGCGATTTTCCACGGATCAGCTTCAAGTGCTCCGACATCTCCTACTCGCTGCTCACCCAGCAGGAAGGCCTCATTCCGGCGCCCTATCTTGCCCGCGCCAAATGGGTGCAGATGGAAGAGGAAGGCGCGCTATCCGACGCGGATCTGAAAGCCTATATTGAAGCAGCTCACAAGATCATCGCGTCGAAGCTGACCAGGAAACAACAGAAGGAGCTGGGTCTTGCCGAGTGAAATGGCAGGCAAATGGCGTTCTCTCGGCCTGCTGATGCTTGCCGAGATCGCCGCCATGAGCCTGTGGTTCATGTCTGCGGCGATCCTGCCCGATCTGACCCGTGAGTTTGCCATATCCGACTTTGCCCAGGCGGCGCTTTCCAGCGCCGTCCAGATCGGCTTCGTTGTCGGTGCTGTCGTATCTGCCTTTCTCGGCCTGGCCGATCGGATCGACCCCAGACGGTTCTTTGCCTTTAGCGCCATTTTAGCCGCCGTCTTCAACGCCAGTCTGCTGATTGTAGAACCCGGAGGTCCGGTATCGGTCCTGGCGCGGTTCGCGACCGGTGTGCTGCTCGCCGGGGTCTATCCGGTCGGCATGAAGATCGTGGTCGGCTGGGGTCAGAAGGACCGCGGCTTTCTGGTTGGGCTTCTCGTCGGTGCACTCACCTTCGGCTCCGCTGCCCCGCATCTTCTGGCACTGCTCGGCGGCACCGACTGGCGCTGGAGCCTGAGCGTTGCTTCGATCGCTTCTGCGACGGGTGGGGTCTTGTGCCTCTTCACAGGTCTGGGACCGTTTCACGCCAAGGCTCCACGCATGAAAGTGAAGGCCATCTTCACCGCCTGGACCAACCCCAGGATCCGCTACGCCTATGCGGGTTATCTCGGCCACATGTGGGAACTTTACGCGATGTGGGCCTGGATCGGCGTTGCCCTGGCCGTCTCCTTTTCCGCGCAGATGCCTGCAGAAACCGCGCTCCCCCTGTCCAGACTGATTGCCTTCCTGGCTATCGCGGCAGGCGGTGGTGCCTGCGTTCTCGCAGGGGTTATGGCCGACCGTGTCGGCAAGGCGAATATCGCGATTGCCGCCATGGTCATCAGCGGCACCGCCGCACTTGCCTCGGCCCTCACCTTCGGCGGTCCCGTCTGGCTGACGATCCTCTGCGTCCTCGTCTGGGGCGCCGCCATCCTGCCGGATTCAGCCCAGTTCTCGGCCCTTGTCGCCGACTATGCGCCCCCTGACCAAGCCGGCAGCCTGATGAGCTTCCAGACTGCCCTCGGCTTCGCGCTGACCTTTTTCACGGTTCAACTGACGCCGCTCGGGGCGGATCTGATCGGCTGGCCCGGCGTGTTTGTGCTGATGGCCATAGGCCCCGCACTCGGGATCCTGGGGATGCTCAGACTGAAGCGGCTGTCCTGATCCGCGATCATCGGGTTGCTTCAGGCATCACCAGCTCGAACTCCGAGAAACCGAAGTCCTGACCGTTGATCCTGAGGCTGACCGCCTGCGTGCCACCGTAGTAGACCCGTGTGGTGATCGGCCGGATGGCATGGCTGCGGGACAGGGTCAGCCGTTCGCCCGGGCCCAGTGTCAGCTTGGTCCATTTGAACACCTTGGGCGCCAGCGTGCCGTTGGCCTTCCTGAAATGGACCAGATAGTCGAGCACAAGATCCTGCGGGTTGCTGCTGGCCGAGACCACCTCGATGGTGAAGCCGACCGCCTCTCCATAAGCGACTTCTGACGTCGTGATCTGCGGACCTTCGACCCGGACCTCCGGCGGATTGAGCCCGAAGGCTTCCAGCGTTGCCGCATGGCCCTGCTTGATCAGCGACCGGCAGGCGTGACGCACGAGCTTTCCACGGGGTTTGTCCGCATCCTTCAACCAGCTTTTGGCAATTTCCGCCACCAGATCAGGATGGTCCTTGGCGATGTCGTTGAGATGATTGGCAACGGACCGGCGGACATAATCCTCCGGGTCGTCCTTTAACGCGTTCAGAAGCGGCAGGGTGGGTGTGGGGTCGGCCACCAGAGCCTGAAGCCGCATGCCCCATGGCAGACGCGGCCGGGTACCTTCCGAGACCAGACGGCGCACATGAACACTCTCGTCCTTCACCCAAGGGGCCATGATGGCGAGCGCCCGTTCCTGATCCTGTGCCAGAAACGGGCGCACGTCGAATTCGGCCGTCGCCCGTTTGGTCATTTCCTTCAAGAGCGCAAACGAGGCGTCGAAATCGTCCAGACCGCTGGCCGCGACAACCATGCCAAGCGGCATCATGCCCCAACCGCGGATACCGCGTTCGTCGCTGCCCCGGTCGAAGGCAATTTCGGTCATCGGGTGCAGCATGGCTTTCAAAATGGAAAAGCGCGTTGTCAGATCCTGTGGCAGGTGACTGTCCAGATGCCTTGCGATCAGTCCCGCCCGCTGCTTGAGCTCCAGGTGATCCAGCTCCGCCAGAATGTCCGTTTCGAAACCCAACCGGTCGAAACCGTCGTGATGCTGCGCGACATGAGCACCGATGCAGCGCACCAGATCCGGCGAAATGTTGTTCTTGAAGGGTTCCAAAAGCGTCTCCTGACACGGTCTTCAAGGTGTTTGCCAGAGCGGCGTCAGGAGTTCCAGACAGCTCCTGCCGTTCTCCTGACAAGCACCGTCAGGAGAGTGTCCGGAATTCAAAAGTAAAAAAGCCACCCCGGTTGCCCGGGGTGGCCCTGTCCGGGTCCGGCGGCCCTCGTTAAACCGCCTCGCCTGAAGGTTCCGGATCAGTCGACCCGGCGTCCGGTGTCGGCGTCGAAATAATGCACGTACTCCGGTGCTGCCCTCAGATAGAGTTTCTCGTCGGGCTCGTGACGGGCATGGCTGGAAACGCGAACCAGGATCTCCGCACCACCTTCCGCAAAGCTTGCATAGAGATAGCTTTCCGCCCCGACCGGTTCGAGTACGTTCACGCTGGCTTCCAGATGAATGCCGTCGCCTTCGCCCGGACCGGAAACGACTTCCAGATGCTCGGGTCTGACGCCGATCGTGTAGCGATCCCCGCCCTTGGCGTTAGCGCCCTTGAGGCCGGGGCCGTTTGCCAGAGACAGGCCGTTGCCGTCAGCCTTCACGTCCAGAAGGTTCATGGCCGGCGAGCCGATGAAGCTGGCGACAAAGGTGGAGGCCGGTTTGTCGTAGACGTCGATCGGTGCGCCGATCTGCTCGATATTACCGCCGTTCAGCACCACCAGCCGGTCGGCCAGCGTCATGGCCTCCAACTGGTCGTGGGTGACGTAGACGCTGGTGGTGCCGAGCGCGCGTTGCAGGCGCTTGATCTCGACGCGCATCTGCACGCGCAGCTTGGCATCGAGGTTGGACAGAGGTTCGTCGAAGAGGAAAGCCGCCGGTTCGCGCACGATGGCGCGGCCCATGGCGACGCGCTGGCGCTGACCGCCGGAAAGAGCGCGCGGCTTGCGATCCAGGTAGTCGCCGATTTCCAGGATGCGGGCGGCTTCCTTCACCCGGCGGTCAATCTCGTCCTTGGCCATGCCCCGGTTCTTCAGACCATAGGCAAGGTTGTTGTAGACCGACATATGCGGATAGAGCGCATAGTTCTGAAACACCATCGCGATGTCGCGGTCGGCCGGGTCGACGTTGTTGACCACGCGATCGCCGATCTTGATCTCACCTGTGGTGATTTCCTCGAGGCCAGCCATCATGCGCAGCAGCGTGGACTTGCCGCAGCCGGACGGACCGACCAGGACGATGAATTCACCGTCCGCGATGTCGATGGAAACGCCTTTGACCGCTTCCACGTTGCCGCCATAGACCTTGCGGACCGTGTCGAGAGTTATCGTTGCCATTTATCTTAAAACCTCACTTGTCGCTCTCGACGAGCCCTTTGACGAACCAGCTCTGGAAAATCACCACGATAAGCACCGGCGGCACGATGGCGAGGATCGCCAGCGCCATGGCTTCGTTGAAGTCCGGGATCTGCGCGCCCACCCATACCTGCAGGATCTGCTTGATGCCGCGTACCAGGGTGAACAGGCTCTCGTCGGTGGTGATCAGCGTCGGCCAGAGGTACTGGTTCCAGCCATAGACGAACATGATGATGAAGATTGCCGCGATCATCGTTTGCGACAGCGGCACCAGGATGTCCTTGAAGAATTTCCAGGGACCGGCGCCGTCGATACGGGCGGCTTCCAGAAGTTCGTCCGGAACCGACATGAAGAACTGCCGGAAGAAGAAGGTGCCGGTCGCCGAGGCGATGAGCGGCACGATCAGGCCGGAATAGGTGTTCACCATGCCTAGGGACTGGACGATTTCGTAAGACGGCAGAATGCGCACTTCCAGCGGCAGCAGGAGCGTTGCGAAGATCACCCAGAAGCAAAGGGTTGCCATCGGAAAGCGGAAATAGACGATCGCATAGGCCGCAAGCATGGAAATGACGATCTTGCCGATGGCAAAGCCGAGGCCGAGGATCATCGAGTTCTTGAGCATGACGAAGCCGTTGACTTCCTTGGTGAAGCCACCAGCCTCGAACAGGACCGTGTGATAGTTTTCGAAGAACTTGCCACCCGGCGTGAACTGGATGCCTTCCTTGTAGATGGTGATCGCATCATGCGTGCTGGTCAGAAACGCCAGCACCACCGGCGTGACCATGAAGAAGACGCCAAGAAGTAGAATGACGTGGTCCGAGATCTGAAGTTTTTTCATCGCCGCCTCCCTTACGTGTAGTGCACGCGCCGCTCGATAAGGCGGAACTGGATGATTGTCAGGATGAACACCATCACCATCAGGATGACGGACTGGGCCGACGATCCGCCAAGGTCATTGCCGCGGAAACCATCCAGATAGACCTTGTAGACCAGGGTCACCGGGTTGTTGCCAGGCTCGTTCTTCACGATGACGTCGATGATGCCGAACGTGTCGAAGAAGGCGTAGGTGATGTTGATGATCAGCAGGAAGAACCCGGTGGGGGCCAGCAGCGGAAAGGTGACTGTCCAGAAACGCCGGAAACCGGACCGGCAATCGATGCTGGCGGCTTCCTGAACGGATTTGGAGATGCCCTGCAGGCCGGACAGGAAGAAGATGAAGTTCACCGGGATCTGCTTCCAGACGGCGGTAACGATCATGGCGAAGCTGGTGTCGAAATAGCTTACGCCGATCTGCATCTTCCAGCCGAACAGCGCGAACAATTCGACGATGGGGCCGACATGCTGGTCGAAGAGGAGCACGCCGATCAGGCCGGCGACGGGCGGAGCAACCGCATAGACCCACATCAGCAGCGTCTTGTAGGAGGACGCCCCGCGCAAGACCTTGTCTGCCTTGACCGCCAGCAGAAGGGCAAGCCCCAGCGACAGGAATGTCACGAAGAAGGTGAAGACCGCCGTGAACCGGGCCACACGACCGTAGTCGGTCGAGGTGATCATGTCCTTGAAATTATCGAGCCCGACGTAGGTCGAGCCGAAACCGAACGGATCCTCGAGATAGAAGGAGGACTGGATCGCTTGCGCGGCTGGCCACAGGAAGAAGACCGTCACGATGCCGAGCTGCGGCAGGAGCAGCAAATAGGGCAGCCACGGAGACTGAAACTGGACTTTTTTCATTATTTCGTTTCTCGACCACCGGGAACGTTGGACGCCGGCTGCCGGAAACCCGGCGGCCCGCCTGGCCATAGACGCATATTTTCGGACGAAATGGTATGAATCCGCGGCCACACTCAAAGGTCGACGGGGGCGCAGAGCGCCCCCATCGGTCGTTCAGATGAGTCAGGCTTAGTTGCCGGTGGTCTTGGCAAAGCGCTCCAGGAGCTTGTTGCCGTCTCCCTCGATCGTGGCGAAAGCCTCGTCGACAGTGGCGTCACCAGACATGATCTTACCGTATTCGCGGTTCATGACGTCGCGGATCTGGACGTAGAAGCCCATGCGGTAGCCCTTGGTCCACTCGCCGCCCGGAAGGGTCAGCTGCTTGATACCGATTTCGGCAGCCGGGTTGCGGTCGTAGTGACCGTCCTTCTTGGCCAGTTCATAGGCGGCATTGGTGATCGGCACATAGCCGGTTTCCTTGTGCCACATGTACTGTACTTCCGGAGAAGTCAGGTATTCGAAGAAAGACGCAACGCACTTGTTTTCCTCGTCCGGCTTGCCGGACAT
Organism: Roseibium sp. LAB1; assembly: GCF_054658235.1. Taxonomy (NCBI): domain Bacteria; kingdom Pseudomonadati; phylum Pseudomonadota; class Alphaproteobacteria; order Hyphomicrobiales; family Stappiaceae; genus Roseibium; species Roseibium sp. LAB1. The sequence goes on from NZ_BAAGIB010000002.1 coordinate 1,475,557, forward strand.
GGCGAACAAGGCTGCACCACCGATAAAGGTGCCGGTGCCCGCGCCTTCGACAGCGTCCCAGTACGGCAGATAGGTTGCAGAGAACGGGAAGTCGACCGTGTCAGCGATGCCGCCGAAGGAGCCCGAAGACCCCAGCCACATTGCAACCTTGCCTTCGTTGAACGGGGTCTGGTTGTCACCCCAACCGGTGCCGTAATAACCGAACAGACCATCGTCCAGCCAGCCCTTGACGGCCTTGAAGTGGTTCTTGATCGGGTCGCCGAAGACCAGCTTGGTGCCTTCCGCGCCGTCGTAACCGTTGTTGTTGGTTGCGAACTGCAGGTTATGACGGGACTTGAAGTTCTCGGTGAAGATCCACGGCAGGTGAGACTGTGCAAGCGGCACATAACCGGCTTCCTTCAGCTTCGGAGCGATTTCCTGGAACTCTTCCCAGGTCTTCGGAGCTTCGACACCAGCCTTTTTCAGGGCATCTTCGTTGGTGTAGAGGATCGGCGTGGAAGAATTGAACGGCATGCCGATCATCTTGCCATCGGAATCGGCATAGAAGTAACGGACACCGTCGATGTAATCTTCGATATTGAAGGTGGCGCCGGCATTTTCCAGAATGTCCTGAGCCGGGACAACTGCGCCCTTGGCACCGATGATGGTGGCGGCACCAGCATCGAACACCTGCAGGATGTTCGGCTGCTCGCCAGCGCGGAAGGCTGCGATACCGGCTGTCAGGGTTTCTTCATAGGTGCCCTTGAATACCGGCGTGATCTGGCAGGCGTCCTGAGATTCGTTGTAGCCGTTGGAAATGTCGACAACCACTTCGCCGAGCTTGCCGCCCATGGCGTGCCACCAGGTGATGTCGGTCGCCGCATAAGAAGCGGAGGACGTGCCCAGAAGGGCGGCCGCAGCCACGAGGCTGGCGACGGTCTTGCGATAAGCCATGTTCATTTGCTCCCATCTAGCAGGGCGTTTTTGCCCCGGTCAGCAGTTGGTTCTCACTTGGCGCCGAAATGGCTTCATCGGCACCAGAAACGATAACGCCTGCGTTTCGTATTGTTTTCATATGAACGTTATATGACGCTCATATGAACATTAAAAGACGCCTTGACCGCGTCCGCAAGAGGGAACGGAGTAATTTTGAAGAATCCCGATCATTCATGGGATGTCAGGCTGTAATTCCTGAAGAACCCACGCACTCGTCCGTGGGACAAAGCCTGCCCGCGGACACGGCTCCACCCTTGCGGCAATCGCGGCTAATGCTGGGTTTTTCGGGAAGATTAGTTGGCTCACATGAAACCGGTCAGTCGTTCATATGAACTCCTGGTGATATTCACCCGCCTGTGGAAAGTGCTGATTTTTTCAACCGCTTGCCAGCCCGCGACCGGGACTTCAAACCCGGCCGGGCTCTTTGCGGGCACTTGTCGGGTACAATTCCGGCGGCTCAGGCGTCCTGTCCGAAGATCCGGCGCTTCGTGCTTGCGGAGGAATGCAGGATCTTGTTGTAAAGATAATGCTTGGCCCGTTTTTCCAGAAAACGGAGTCCATATTCCAGTTTGCCCATGAGGCTCCGCCGCGGCTTCGGCCCCGGTGTCAGGTGTTTGTGAATGAGCCCCTCGTCACAGAGCTGCTGGACCCACTGCTTTTCCGCATCCCAGTCATGGGTGTGCTGCTTGCCCTGATGGGTGAAGCCGAAGAGGTGAATTTCGGCGTCCGGCAGAACATCCAGGAATTCGGCGATGATGGACGCGCCCGATGTCGGATTGCTGCGGTCGAACGGGTCGAATCTCTTCAGGTGTTCCCGCGCCTTGTTCGATGGGCCGAACCCCAGATAGCGCGGCTTGCATTCGCGCGCGAACAGCCAGTCGACTTCGCCGTTCTCCTGAATGTCATTCACCCAGACTTCCGGCGCGCGCTCAAGGGCAAGCGGGTTGATCCGCTTCGACATATAGACCCGCGCCCGGTTGAGCATCAGAACGTCGACCCGCTGACCGGCGGCTCCAAGGGCCGGCGCGCTGTTGAAGCGCAGCACCAGGTCCGCCTTGTCGATCTCCGGCGCATCGGCTTCGGAAATCGGTCCGTTGCCGACGATGGAAATCGTCCTGATCTTCCGGCCGTCCAGAAGGCTGCTGGTCATTGGTGCTTTCCTGCCTGTTGTGCCGGGCGTATAGCAATCCGGCTCCTGTCCGGCAACGGCTGTTTGGATTGGACACTGCCTCTATCCGGTTCCGCAACCCGTCTCCATGGGTTAGGCTCTATCCAACCGATTGCTACAGACGATCCTTGCATGTCCTTGAAATTCTCCTCCGTCTTTCCCTTGAAACACGCCCGCGCCCATGAAGTATGCGGCGACAGCGCACTGACCTTTGCCGCGATAACCGCCGGGATGACCAAGGGGGCCGTCGTGTGGATTTCGGAAGACTGGCGGCCGACGGTGAACCCGGAAGGTCTTGCCCCCTATTGCGATCCGGGCCGGCTGCTTCTGACCCGCGCCGCCAACCAGCTGACCGTTCTGGCAAGTGCGGAAACCGCGCTCAGGTCCGGCGCTGCCGGGCTGGTGGTGGCCGAACTGTCCGGCACTGTCGGACTGACGGAAGGACGCCGGCTGCAGCTGGCGGCCGAGGCCGGGCGCACCACGGCCATCCTGCTGATCCCGGAAGGCGCCGGCAGCAATGCGGCCGAAACCCGCTGGCGCAGCACCGGCATTCCGGCCCCGTCCGATCCCACTTCCGGGCCTGCGCCGGTGCCTCGTCAAAATGGTCATGACTCGACTCATTGGCGCTGGTCGCTTATAAAGAACAAAATAGGAACATTGTCGGAATGGGTAGTACGTTGGGATGCAGCGGCGCATCGTGTCATTGTGGTTTCCGAGGCTGGCGGCTGAGCGCTCCCTGCGCGCCCGGCCCGTCGACGCGCCCTTTGCGCTGAGCCTTTTCGACCGCAATTCCGAACGCCTTTACGACCTGTGCCCGCGTGCCGAAAGCTTTGGCCTCAACCGCGGCATGACGCTGGTTCATGCACGCAGTTTCTGCACCGGTCTGCTGACCCGCCCGGCGGACCCGGCCGCCGACCAGCGCTTCCTGCGGCTGCTGGCCCGGTGGGCGACCCGCTACTGCCCCTGGGTGGGTCTTGACGGGCGCAACGGCCTCTTTCTCGACATCACCGGCTCGGCCCATCTGCTGGGCGGCGAGGAACCTCTGCTGGACGACATCCGTGCCCGGCTGGCCCGGGCGGGACTCACCGCCCGGCTCGGCCTTGCCGATACCCCGGGAACGGCCTGGGCGCTGTCCCGGTTTGCCGAAGGCATTGCCGAGACCGGCGAGACCCTTGCCCGCATCGGCCCGCTGCCCTTGTCGGCCCTGCGGCTGTCCGACCAGACCTGCACCAGTCTGGAACGGCTCGGCATCGCCACGGTCTCGCAGCTCTACAATCTGCCGCGTGCCACCGTTGCCCGGCGATACGAACCCGATGTCCTGCGCCGCCTCGACCAGGCGCTGGGGGCGCTGCCCGAGCAGATTTCCCCCCTGGGCGAGGAGCCGGACTTTGCCGTGCGCATGACCCTGCCCGACCCGATCGGCCTTCTGGACGATGTCATGGCCGCCGCGCGCCGGCTGACCGCGCATCTGTGCCAGCGGCTCGACACCGCGCAGAAAGGCGCGCGCAGCCTGAAGCTGACCTTTCGCCGGGTCGACCAGGAAAACCAGGCGGTGGAACTGAAGCTCGCCCGGCCGATGCGCGACCCGGAACGGATCCTTGCCCTGTTCGAGCGCGGGGTCAGCGCGGTGGATGCGGGCTATGGCATCGACATGATCCGCCTGGAGGCAACCGAGGTGGAACCGCTCGGCATGCGCCAGCTGGACCGCACCGAAGGCCTGGAGAAGGACGGGCTCGATGATCTCATCACCCAGCTCGGCAACCGGGTGGGCCTCGACAATATCCTGCGGTTTCAGCCGGTCGACAGCCACATTCCCGAGCGCAGCTTCAAGCTGGTGCCGGCCGCCTACAGCCGCCCGGCGCAAGCCTGGCCCGCCAACCGCCCGCGGCCGATCCGCCTGTTCGCGCCCGAACCGATTTCCGGCACCGGCTTCGAACCGCCCCGGCGCTTCCGCTGGCGCGGCCGGGCGCTGACCGTGTTCGAGGCCGAGGGGCCGGAACGGATCACCCCCGCCTGGTGGGACCTGGACGACAGCTGGGCCAAGGGCCTGCGCGACTACTGGCGCATCGCCACCCACCAGGGCCAGCGCCTGTGGCTGTTCCACACGCCCCAGCATCCGGGCTGGTTCGTGCAAGGGGAGTTCGGCTGATGGGTTTCCGCAGGTCACGCCCCGCGTCCATCGCCTTCCCGGCCAAGCACGGCACGCAGGGACACGGGGTCTCGTGCATCTGTCTTTCCAAGAAAATCATCGGAAAGAACAGGGAGGCTTGCCGATGAGCGTGCTTCCGTCTCCTGACGACTTCCGGCCAGAGCCGGTCCGCTATGCGGAGCTGGCGGTGACGTCGAATTTTTCGTTCCTGCGGGGGGCCTCCCATCCGGAGGAGCTGGTGACCCGGGCCGCCATGCTCAATCTCGATGCGATTGCCATTACCGATCGCAATTCGCTGGCCGGGGTTGTCCGGGCCTATTCGGCGCTGAAGGAGATCAAGCGGGCGGCGGCCGAGGAAGGCGTTCAGATCCGCTCGCATTCGCAGATCGACACCTCCTCCCGCAAGGAGACGAACACGAGCCCGCCCCTGCCTGCGCCGCAGATGCTGAAGCTGCCGCGGCTGATTGTCGGTGCGCGGCTTTGCCTGCAGGACAGCCCGCTGCACTGGGTGGCGCTGCCGACCGACCGTGCCGCCTATGAGCGGCTGAGCCAGTTGCTTACCCTCGGCAAGCGGCGTGCGGAAAAGGGCGAGTGCCACCTGAATTTCTCCGACCTCATGAACGCCTGCAAGGGCATGATCCTGATTGCCCTGCCGCAGCCGGAGATGGCCCGCGAGACGATTTGTGAGACGGCTAAGGATCACATTCGCCGCCTGCGCCAGGAAGCGCCGGGGCATGTGTTTCTGGGCGCGGCGCCCCGCTATGACGGCACCGATCAGGCCTGGTTCCGCACCTGCGCCCGCGCCGCCCATTCGCTTGCCGCGCCGATGGTCGCCGTTGGCGATGTGATGATGCATCATGCCGGCCGGCGCCGGCTGGCCGACGTGCTGACGTGCCTGCGCGAAGGCTGCACCATCGATGACATCGGCACACGGGCCCTGCCCAATGGCGAACGCCGGCTGAAGGCGCCGGAGGATATGGCAAGGCTGTTCCGCCACCATCCGGCGGCCCTTCGCCGGACCCTTGAGATCGCCACCCGCTGCAGCTTCGATCTGTCCGAACTTTCCTACCAATATCCGGACGAGATCACGGGCAACGAACCGCCCCAGGAGCGGCTGGAACGGCTGACCTACGAGGGGCTGGAAAGGCGGTATCCCGCGGGCGTGCCGGACCATGCGCTGGCGCTGGCGGAAAAGGAACTGAAGCTGATCCGCAAACTTGCCTTCGCCGCCTATTTCCTGACCGTGCATGACATCATCCGCTTTGCCCGCAGCCAGAACATCCTGTGCCAGGGGCGCGGCTCGGCGGCCAATTCCATCATCTGCTATGCGCTCGGCATCACCGATGTGGGGCCGGAAACCATCACCATGGTGTCGGAGCGTTTCATCTCCGAACATCGGGGCGAGCCGCCGGACATCGACGTCGATTTCGAGCATGAGCGCCGCGAGGAGGTGATCCAGTATGTCTATGAAAAATACGGCCGCCACCGCGCCGGGCTCTGCGCCACGGTGATCCACTTCCGCACCCGCGCCGCGATCCGCGAGGTCGGCAAGGTGATGGGGCTGAATGCGGATGTCACCGCCGCGCTGGCCGGGCAGATCTGGGGCAGTTCCAGCAAGGGACCGGAAGAAACGCGGATGAAGGAGATCGGGCTCGATCTCGACAATCCGCGCGTTCGCCAGACCATCGAGCTGATCCGCGAAATCATCGGCTTTCCGCGTCATCTCAGCCAGCATGTCGGCGGTTTCGTGATCACGCAGGGGCGGCTCGACGCGCTCTGCCCGATCGAGAACGCGGCCATGGAAAACCGCACGGTGATCGAATGGGACAAGGACGATATCGACGCGCTCGGCATCCTGAAGGTGGATCTGCTCAGCCTCGGCATGCTGACCTGCATCCGCAAGTGCTTCGAGCTGATCGACACCCACCATGGCCAGGAACTGACACTCGCCACCGTGCCCCAGGCCGACAGGAAAACCTATGACATGCTGTGCGTGGCCGATGCCATCGGCGTCTTTCAGGTGGAAAGCCGGGCGCAGATGAACTTCCTGCCGCGCATGCGCCCGCGCGAATTCTACGACCTCGTCATCGAGGTGGCGATCGTGCGCCCCGGCCCGATCCAGGGCGGCATGGTGCACCCTTACATCAACCGCCGCCAGGGCCGGGAGAAGGTCACCTTCCCCTCCAAGGCGCTGGAGGAGGTGCTGGGCAAGACGCTTGGCGTGCCGCTGTTCCAGGAACAGGCCATGCAGATCGCCGTGGTTGCCGCCGGGTTCACCCCCTCGGAAGCCGACAAGCTGCGCCGTTCCATGGCCACCTTCCGGCGCATGGGCACCATCGGGCAGCTGAAGGACAAGTTCATCTCCGGCATGCTGGAGCGCGGCTACGAGCTGGAATTCGCCCAGAACTGCTTCGGCCAGATCGAGGGGTTCGGCGAATACGGCTTTCCGGAAAGCCATGCCGCCGCCTTTGCCATGCTGGCCTATGTTTCTGCCTATCTGAAATGCCACTTCCCGGCCGAATTCGCCTGCGCGCTGCTGAATGCCCAGCCGATGGGCTTTTATGCCCCGGCGCAGATCGTGCGCGATGCGCGCGAGCACCAGGTGGAGGTGCGCCCCGTGTGCGTCAACACCAGCCTGTGGGACAACACCCTGGAGCGGCGCAGCGACGGCGCGCTGGCGCTGCGCCTGGGGTTTCGCCAGATCAAGGGCCTGCGCGAGGAGGACGCAGCCTGGATCGTCGCGGCCCGCGGCAACGGCTACCCGGACACGGAAACCCTGTGGCTGCGCACCGGCGTCATGCCGGCCACGCTGGAGCGGCTGGCCGAAGCCGATGCCTTTGCCGGCATGGGGCTCAGCCGCCGGGCCGCGCTCTGGCAGGTGAAGACCATCCGCAGCCCCAAACCGCTGCCGCTTTTCAACGACCCCATCGACGGCGAAGCGATCTTCGAGCCGGATGTCCTCCTGCCCACCATGCATCTGGGGCAGGAAGTGGTGGAGGATTACCTGTCCACCCGGCTGACCTTGCGCGCCCACCCGATGGAACTGCTGCGCCCGCATATCCCGCATCTGACCCCGCATGACCGGCTGGCGGCGCTGACCCCACGCGAGGCGCGCCGCGTTTCCGTCTGCGGGCTGGTGATCACCCGCCAGCGCCCGGGCACGGCCTCGGGCGTGATCTTCCTGACGCTGGAGGACGAGACCGGCGTTTCCAACGTGGTTGTCTGGCCGAAGATGTACGAAAAATTCCGGCCCGCCGTTCTCGGCGGACGGCTCCTCAAGGTCACCGGGCGGCTGGAGCGCGAAGGCATGGTCGTTCACCTGATCGCCGACCACATCGAGGATCGCTCCCGCGACCTGTCGCTTCTCGGCCACCCCAACGACGACGTTCTGGGCCAGACGACCACCAAGACCGACGACGTGCCGGTGCATCTGAAATCAGACGCACAACGCACCCGCGCCATGCACCCGCGCGAACAGGCCAAGCGGCTGTTCCCAAGCCGGGATTTTCATTGAGGGGTGATGTGTGAGATGGGTGGGGAGTGGAATTTTGCTGCGGTCGGAACGAATGCCCGAAAACGGGCCGGGAGTGGACTGCGCGCGTTCAAAGCCCTATACTAAAAACGTAGACTGCGTGTGAGCTGCAGGCATGCAGTGTCTGTTTGCATCAAGTCCGGCGGTCAATATCATGGCTGCCAATGTCGTCTACGCAGTAGCACTTCATCACCGGCCTAAAACACAGTACGGCAATCAATGCCTAGACCTTAGGGCGGCCGAAGTTACCCTGAGGATTATCCTTTGATCCCTGCATAGAACGCCATTTGACTCTTCTCAAACTCCTCCGAAATCGGCACAGAGAGTTCGTGAATCCGGGCATATTTCTTGAATACCTCATCGCGGATCGCCCCTCTCTCCGCAAAGCGATGGGCTAGAGCCAATGCAGAAAACAACCAAAGGCTAGCTTGGTCGCTAAAGATTCGGCAAAGATGTGCTGCCGAAAGGATAGCGCACTCCTCTGAGCTTCTCAATTTTCTGTCCACCATGAGATCAAGTGCTGCTGAATCAGCGTGGATAAGGTGGCTTGCTAACCCGTACATATGCAACATGCCAACGATCGTAGTCATGTCAAAGTCATCGGGCGCATTCTTCTCCAAAAACCTCACAATCTCAGTAAACGACCACTTTTGTTCAATTTTCTTTCGCAGAGTCTTGTTGGCGTAGCTGAAGGTGAATGAACGATCATCGGCTAAGGTAGACAAGATCATCTTGTCGCTTTTGGTATCTTTTGATCCTACGACTGCTGCTGCTGCTGCTACTGCTCGATTGGCGCGCTTCCGGTTGTGTATTTCTGCATGTTCGCCTCGGAACTCCGCCACAAGCGCTTCGCGGCCCTTTTCGTCTGATGCTAAGCAAATCAACCAAATCCTTGCATTGACCTCATAGAGAGGCCGAAGAACAATCTCCGCATCCCAAGGGTAACCTGAACTGACCAAATATGAGACCGCTTGACTTCGTTCGGACATGTACGCAAACAACCGTTTGAGCGTCATATCAACGACCGTCGGCGGCGCATGAGCCACAAAAAGCGAATCAATAGCGTCTCGAGTAGCCGTAATTGCCTCTATCGTCGCATCTTGGACTTCGTTCAAAATATCTAAGTGCTTGAGCATCGCGAAATTGTTTCGTCGCTGATTGCCGAGAAAAACTATGGAATACCAAATGTTTGGCCGGTGGTGTGAATGACGATTTTAGGCGGGTGATTTTGCTAACATAAATTTAGTCTCTTTGTTTGTAAGCATGATCTGGCGCTTATTGACAACCGTCGGCATAATGTGCATTGCGTCGCCGCGGGGATAGTATGAAAGTTTCTGACACTAATATAGTCCGAGCGGACGATCACCTGACACCAGCTTATAGCTTTGTTGACATATTCGCGGGTTGCGGTGGGCTAAGTCTCGGCCTGATGCAGGCAGGCTGGAAAGGGCTGTTTGCAGTCGAGCGCGATGCCAACGCTTTTCAAACGTTGCATGATAATCTGATCGCACCAGAAGCTCGATTTCAGTTCTCTTGGCCGAGTTGGCTTCCAAAGGTCGCTACCGATGTCGCGGACTTGTTAGAAGCACAAAGCCACCGGCTTGCTGCATCCGCGGGCAAAGTGGATCTGTTGGTCGGAGGGCCGCCATGCCAGGGCTTCTCCAGCGCAGGCAAGCGCAATCCCAGTGACCCACGAAATCGGCTTGTAGAGCAATACCTTGCATTTGTGCATCTTCTGAAACCCCGCGCCGTCTTAATCGAAAACGTGCGAGGCATCACGACTGATTTCAACGATGGTACCGAAGATGGCAGCAAATTGAACTATGCACAGTGGATCATAAATGCCCTCAGTAAGGATTATAATGTTTCCACGAAGATGATAGATACATCTTTCTTCGGCGTCCCACAAAAGCGCCATAGGTTCTTTATAGTTGGTTTTAAGAAGGGAAGTGGAATAGACCCTCTAGAGCTGTTCGCCATAGTTGAGCGGGATCGTCAGGCATTTCTCCGCCATAAAGGCATTTCCAGCGTACCTGTCTCCACCAAGGCCGCTATCTCAGATTTGGAGGTTGCGCGCAATGGCAAGATACCCAGCCGCGACAGCATCGGATTCCACGACATATCATATCGAGAGCCGCTTACATCCTACCAAAATCTTATGAACGACGGGTGGGAAGGAATTCCGCCCGATACAAGGCTTGCCCGGCACAAGCCTGAAATTGTGGCTCGTTTTGCGAAGATTATCGACCTATGTCATGCAGATGGGCGACTCAACATATCGCTATCTTCGGAATTAAAGGCGAGTTTTGGCCTTAAGAAGAGCGCGATTCGAGTCCTTGATCCCAACGCTCCATCACCCACCGTTACAAGCATGCCGGATGACTTAATTCACTATTCAGAACCACGCACCCTTTGTGTCAGGGAAAACGCGCGGCTTCAGAGCTTTCCCGACTGGTTTGCCTTTAAGGGAAAGTATACGACCGGTGGAGAGCGGCGTAAGTCGGAAGTGCCAAGATTCACCCAAGTCGCAAATGCAGTCCCCCCACTTGTTGCGGAAGCTATAGGTCTGTCGATTGCAAAACTGCTCAAGGAAAACGAACTTCCGAAGGTAGGCGTCAGGGAAAAACCTCGTCCAAGATTTCTTGAAAGTCTAGAAGTGCAACCCTGAGAGAGCGCATATCTTCTGCTGTGAGTTCTTGCCCCTTCCGGTCATAAAACTTGCGAGAGAACCCTGTTCGTTCGACGCGGATATGAGCCAAATCATTACGCTTTGGCATCACAGCTGTACGGTAGCCTTCAAAGTGCTTGCTTTGCTCGGTGTGTAGACCCAGTTGCTTCATGAGTTTTTGAAGCAACCTGAAACGATCGTCACTTGTGTATATGCCGTGATGGTCGATTAGTTCGGTCACGTGCTTTACAGTTTTAATAGCTTCTATAGATCTTTCAAAAACTTCTTGTTTTTCGTCTAAGCGCTGCTGAATCGCCTCAAGTGCTTGGCCTCTTTGGGCATCACTGCAACCATCAAATATCTTCGAAAGCCCATCAAACACAATTTTGTCTATATCACTCGTTGCACCCATCACGATCCCACGCGAATGATCGATATCTAGCACTTTTCTTACGAGATTTTCGAATACACCTTCGACAACGCCGGGAAGATCAAGCCGATAGGCTGTGAATATACCTTGAATATCTCTTTCAGTCGCCATCTGAGTCAGTTGTACGGTGGCGTTTGCGGAGTAGAAAATAAGATCCTTAAATGGGAATATTTCTCTTATTTCACTCAGCCCGTCTGCCCCATTCTTTCCTGCACCTAGATCATAGTCCATCAAGATGAGGTCAATATGGTCACCATAGATATCGTCTGCTAAGTATTCTTTAGCTGTGTCAACTGATCCAGCAAATTGAACTTGAAGCCGAAAGCCCTCTTTTCTTATCAGATGGCTTATGCGTTCCTGCTGATCCGTGACATTCGCAGGCTGATCCTCGACCCAGAGAACATTAAAATCTAATCTCATTTTGCTATCCTAATGAGAAATGCCGCTCCGCGCTGGCCATCTATCTTAATGGGCTCGATAGTCCCGTTCATTTCGCCAAGAACGTGTCTAACATGATAGAGGCCTAAGCCAGAACCGTCGGTTGTCGTAAAGCCTTTTTCAAATATCCGATCGAGCTCTTCGATATGCTGGCTGAAACCACGTCCATTATCACTGACCTTGATATGAATTGTCGACTTACTGGGATGATTGATCTCAAATTTGACTCTCGTAGCTCGTGCTTTTCGAGCATTCGCTATGAGATTATCGATAACCACAGACACATCTATCGGCTTGAACCTCTCCTGAAAGCCCTTGCCATCATTCTCAACGCTGATGCTCAAGGGACCCGACAGGAAATCTTTTGCGACACCATTAATGTATTGCTCAATGTATTCTCCCAGATCTGCGTCGATACTTTCCGATTCCAACCTAAAATTCGCCTTAGTCGCAAATTTTGAAACGCCGAGGACTTTGCTGTTGAGAAAGGAAATCGCTTCAAGGGCATCAACGACGTCAGAGGTGGGTACAGTCGTGTGTTTTGATATCCGAACTAAAAAGTTTTCTATCTTCTGCTGAATAGCTCCTCCATAGATTGTCACTTGATGATGCAAAGATAGTATGGTGTCGGTGTCGAGTGTCGAAATAGAAGATAGAAAAAGGTTTCTTTTGCGCTCTTCCTCTAACTGTTCTGTTGCAGCAGTTGCGACTTTCTCTGCAACATAAGCTCGTGCTTCAGCAGCTTCTTTGGCTCGCCTCTCCTCGTCGGCTTGCCGTCGTGCTCGCTCTTCGGCTTCTCTGAGTTCCTCAAAGCGTTTTTCTGCTGCCTCGATATTGCCGAATAGTCCCCTATCTTTGGTTTTTTCAGCTATGGCTCGCAAGCTGCTGAGTGAGGCCTCAAATTGAGCCGAGCGCTCGCTTAGAATTCCAATCAGCCTCGTGCTGTATTCGAGTAGTTCTACGTTTTTATCATCAACAAGCTTTGCAACGGCCGCCGCAACGCGAGCCCGACCTGGATCAGTCAACAGGCGGGAAACGTCGCTGGTGTTTTTATCCTCTTTGTCCACGAAGGTGACAGGAACAACATAACGCTCCAATCGGATGAGGCAGTAATCACGGAAACATTTCCTTAGCTGTGTAACAGCGGGTGTTTCGATAAGACCGGCATTTCGGCTGGATGCTTCTTGAAAATCGCTATCGGTCCCTGAGACGTCAACACGGCCAATAACATCTCGCGTCCCAAGAAAGCGTGCGTAACCTTGCTGCTTCCTTCGGTCCATTCCGAACCAGTCATCCGTCTCTTCACCAATCGGATAAACTCGAAAGCCATTTCTGAAGAGAAAAACAGAGCCAAATTGAACGGAGGGCACTCCCATCCGTCGCGCGAACGTAACCTTCGCAGACTGGTTCAAGAAGAAGACTTGGCACTTAAAACCGGACTTAGCGAGTAGAGGGAATTCATTGGGCTCCCGTATCCGGTATATGAGCTCACCGCGGTCGGTAAGAGTGCTCTCGATGTACTCGCCACTATCGTCGATTGCGACATCAATAAACGTCGTTTTTTCCTGCAGCGTAGAAAAAATAAAGTTTCCGACTTCGCCATTTACTATGGCGTTGAGGTTTTCTTCCGATCCCTTTCTCTGGAATTGTAAGCGTTCGGTTTCATCTGCTTTTTGCTCAGCAGGAGCGTGGATAATTATACGAAATCCGTCTGTCGACACCCCAAACGGATTTATCAATTTTGCCAAGGCCGACTTCAGTCTTAGGATTTTCTCCCGGCCCCAGTGACGCCGAGTCTTTTCAATTGTTATCGTTGTGCCATGTTTTGGTGCAGTTAGTTCAACCGGTAAAACAAAGCCTTCCTTCTGGGCTGCGTAATCTACGCCGATTTTCTCAAAGTGTTCCGTATGGTCCCGATCGAAAAGGTCCCAATCGATGGTAATGCAATGTACAGGGCCATCACATTCGGAAGTCGGTCGCGTTTGTAAGCGTATGAGTTGACCAAGTCTGTCCGAAGAGAAACGGCCGATGCCTTTGCTGCCCGCATAGTTTCGCCGCTCGGCGATATCATCTCGAAAATCGGCCCCACGATTGGATTCACGTTTTGATGAGTAGGCAACGAAAAGCCATTTGGTTCTAATGTCATCAAATGACATGCCTATGCCATCGTCAGCGATTGTGATCGTTGACTCGCCAAAATAAAGTTCAACCGTTTTAGCTTTGGCGTCGAATGAGTTCTTTACTAGTTCAAATATAGCGACTTCATCGTCGGTTATCAGTTCGCTGCCGAGCACACTTTTGAGGCCAGTACTCACATCAAAGTGTAATGGATGACTTGTGGAGGAATTCATTGTTTCTTTAATTCCGATTCACCGTTAACTGTCATTTTATTGAATCAACTCGCCCAACTATTTCCGTCAGAATATGGGAAGATAAATCTCACGCAATAGATAGAGTTGATGGAATGATAGATACAATCAAGCATCAACAGCGCAGCTAACAAGTGCCAAAAATTCACAGCACGGATACAAGGCCGGATTGGATTGTTCGAGGTGTGTTGCTCGGTGCCGGGTACTTGCATGGCGATTAGTTGTCAGGCAGACATGATCTTGCTTTGCCCGCGCCCAAATTTGGAAGCGGAACTTGATCGTTGATCCGGCGATAATCGGCGCAATTCGAGAGTGCTCCATCTATTTTCCTGCACGCACTTCCGCGCTTCATGCTACCGGTTCGGCGTTACTGAGTTTTCTTACGAAGTGGTGAGCCTGCGGGACTAGAATACAAATTTCGAAACAGTCCGTTCGCTCACAGCTAAGTAATAAGACAATGTCGGCTTTCAAAAAGTCGCCAGCGCCATCCGAACGACCGAAATTGCGGCGGGAAGCTGCCGGTGAATGAATCGGCGTAGAATGACGGCAACGGCCCCAAAACAGCAGACTGCCTCGGAAGTCTTGTCCGCACCTGGCCAGAAAATCAACACCCACTGAGCTGCCACTTCCGCCCTTTCAGCGCCCGGGGCAATGGCTTAAGAAAAGAACTCTTCAGCTTTTCCAGCACGTAGAGGGGACACATGGAACAACGCAGATTGGGCGCCAACGGGCCGGAAGTGGGTGCCATCGGCTATGGGGCGATGTCCTTCTCCGACATGTACGGGCCGACGAACGAAACGGAAAGCCACGCCATTTTGAATGCCTGCCGCGATCTGGGTGTCACGCATCTGGATACGGCCAATGTCTACGGCATGGGCAAATCGGAAAGCGCCCTCGGCACCTATCTGAAAGCCAATCCGGGTGCGCGGGACGAATTCGTGATCGCGACAAAGGCCACGATCACCACCGATGCGGACGGTAACCGCAGCTTCGACAATTCGGCGGAGCACCTTGAAGCCGAGCTGGACAAGTCTCTGCAGCGGCTTGGCGTGGAGTGCGTGGACCTGTTCTACGCCCATCGCCGCGACCCGCGCTTTACCCCGGAAGAAACGGCGGCCAATCTCGGCCGGCTGGTTGAAAAGGGCAAGACCCGCGCCATCGGCCTGTCGGAAATCGCGCCATCGACCCTGCGGCGCGCCATGAAGGTGTTTCCTGTCGCGGCCGTTCAATCGGAATATTCGCTTTCCACGCGCGCGCCCGATCTCGGGCTGGTGCAGGCCTGCGCCGAACTTGGTGTTGCCATGGTGGCGTTCTCGCCCGTCGGCCGCTCGCTGCTGACGGACCATCCGATCCCGCGCGAGCGGATCGCCGAGCTGCCGTTTCTCAGCACCAACCCGCGGTTCATGGAGCCGAACCTGACGGAGAACCTGCGCATCATGGAAGGCTTCCGCAAGCTTGCGGCGGAGATGGGGACGACGGCGGCGGGGCTGGCAAACGCCTGGTTGCTGACCCGCGGGCCGCATGTGATCCCGATCCCGGGAACGCGCTCCGTGGAGCACCTGCGTGAATGCATCTCGGGCGCGGCACTGACCCTGACGGCAACGGATCTGGAGCGTATCGAGGCCGTACTGCCCGTCGGCTGGGCCCACGGCGACCGCTACTCGGAAGCGCAAGGAATCGGGCCTGAGCGGTTTTGCTGAGCTGACCACCCAGACCAACGACGCGCCGGTGCATCTGAAACCGGGTGCACAGCAGAGCTGAGCCGTTCAGCAATGCAGGGCCGTGCATCCACACGAACAGGCTTGGCGGCCGGTCCCGAGCCGGGAGTTTCGTTTAGCACATAGCGTCGCCGGAAATCCCGCATCCTTGCCGGCGTCCGCACACATGCGCAGCTTGCGCTTGAAGGCCTGCCGTGTACTGCTAGGGTCCGCCCCTGGCGGGCAAGGGAGGACGTTCATGCTATCGAACCGCTGGCTGATACTGGCCGTCCTCTTCTTTGCCCGCTTCACCATGGCCTTCCAGTTCCAGTCGATCGGCGCCCTGTCGCCGCTCATCATCGACACTTACTCGGCGGACTTTTCCGACATCGGGCTGCTGGTCGGCCTCTATCTGGCTCCGGGTGTCGTCATTGCCATTCCCGGCAGCGCCATCGCCGTGCGCTTCGGCGACAAGCGCGTGGTTGCGCTCGGCATGGTCATGATGCTTGCCGGCGGCGGGCTGACGACCCTTGTGACGGACTGGAACGTGCTTGTGGGGTCCCGGCTGCTGGCCGGTGCCGGCGGGGTCATCCTCAACGTCGTCATGACCAAGATGCTGGTCGACTGGTTTGCCGGAAAGGAGATATCCACCGCGATGGCTATCTTCATCAATTCCTGGCCCGTGGGGATTGCCGCCGCCCTGCTCACGCTGCCCCTGATCGCCGCCTCCGGCGATCTGACCCTGGCCTGGTGGGCCGTTACCGCGGTCATTCTGGCGGGGCTGGTTCTGCTTCTGCTGTTCTACCGTTCGCCCATGGGCGCCACGACGGCACCAAGCCTGCGGATCGCCCAGCTTCCCGTCTACGCCCTGGTACTCGCCAGCACGATCTGGGCGCTCTACAACGCGGCACTTGCCATGGTGTTCAGCTTCGGCCCCGCGCTGCTCAAGGACCAGGGATGGACCCTGGCGGCAGCTGGCTCGGTGATCAGTGCCTTCATGGTCGTCTTTTCCGTCGCTGTGCCGCTTGGCGGCATCCTTGCCGACAAGACCGGCCGGGCGAACGCGATCATCATCGTCAGTCTCGCCGCCTTTGCCGTGCTGATGCCGCTGGTGCCGGTTCTGCCACCCTTCGCCGTTGCCGTGGTCTTTCTGATCGTCGGCGGACTGTTCGCGCTTGCGGCCGGACCGATCATGACCCTGCCGTCGTCCATTCTGCCACCGGCGAGCCGAACCTTCGGGATGGGTGTCTTTTTCTCGATCTATTACGTGGTGATGATGGTTGCCCCGCGGGTTGCCGGAGAACTGGCGGACTGGACCGGAAACGCCGGCATCGCCTTGATCGCCGGAGCCGGCATGGCGGCCTTCTGCATTCTCGTCCTGTTCCTGTTCGGCAAGGCACGGCGCAAGCTGATACCGGCCTGACGGAAGATGGAGAATTTCCCGCTGGCTGAAGGCGCTACCGCCTTGCCCTTGTGCGCGCGTGAAATATTTCGCCGGTTCAGCTGAAAACATCCCTTTCCAAAACCGCGCTGACCGGTCACGGTGCCCGGATGAGTGCTATGTTTGAAGAACTGGACTACGCCCCGACACCGATCGGCGCGATATCCCTGCGCCGCCGGCATATCCTGGCCCTGAAGACCGACGTCTTCGAAATCCTCCTTGGCGAGGAACACCTGATGTCGAGCCTGTTCACCGCGTCGGAAATCGCGCTGGCGGACAAGGGGCTTGCGGCCCTCAGCGGTGACAAGCTGGACGTGCTGGTGGGCGGACTTGGGCTTGGCTACACCGCAAAGGCCGCCCTGGCTCATGAGAGCGTTGCCGACCTTGCCGTGGTCGACCTGCTGGAGCCGGTGATCCGCTGGCATGAGGAAGGCCTCGTGCCGATGAAAACCGAACTTGCCGACAACCCGCGCTGCCGGCTGGTGCAGGGCGATTTCTTCGCCATGGCAGCCTCGGAAGAAGGCTTTGATGCCGGCAGACCCGGCCGCCAGTATGACGCGCTTCTGATCGATATCGACCACACGCCGGAACGTCTGCTGCACGGCGGCTCGAAAGGCTTTTACACGCCCGAGGGTCTGCGTGCCGTGCAGCGGTTCGTGAAACCGGGCGGGATCGTTGGGCTGTGGTCCGACGAGGCCCCGGACGAGGCCATCACCGCCTTGCTTGGTGAGGCATTTGACGAGGCCTGGGCCGAACCGGTGGTGTTCGCAAATCCGCTGCAGGACGGGCGCGAGGTGACCCAGGCGGTCTATCTGGGGCGCAAGGGGTGAGGTTTCACGATCAGGCGCGCGGGAAGTAGCTTTCCCGCTCGGCATCCATGGCCTTCCGCCAGCGTTCTTTCAAGGCGCCACGGCTTTCCGGATAGCGTTGATCCAGAGCCTCGGCGAAGGTCATGCGATCGGTGCGGAAATAGCGGAAGCCCTGACGCAGCTCGCACCAGGCCGCGAGAATCCTGCCTTCATCCCGGTAGCCCAGCAACACGGGCCAGACCACACGCTGGCTTTCCTTGCCGTCTCCGTCGCAGTAACCAAGCGACACCTTCCTGCCTTCCAGAATGGCCTGCCGCAGCATGGCTGCATCAACCTTGTCCTCTGATGCCGGGCCAACAGGCCGCACGCTCATCGCGGCGGTCTCGATGTGGCGGCGCAAGGGTTTCGGCGTGATGGCCTCGATCTTGGCGATCAGGTTCTCCGCGGCCCTGGCGAGTTCCGGCTCGGCCCGGGTGGAAACCCACAAGGCGCCCAGAACGGCAGCGTCGATTTCTTCCGCCGTCAGCATCAGGGGCGGCATGTCGAAGCCTTCTTCCAGAACATAGCCGACCCCGGCCTCCCCCCGGATCGGCACGCGCTGCGCGGTCAAGGTGGCGATGTCGCGATAGACCGAGCGCTTGGAAACCTCCAGTTCGTCCGCAATCGCCTGGGCGGACACAGGCCGGCGCACCCGGCGCAGGATCTGGATAATTTCAAACAGTCTGTCCGCGCGCCGCATGGCCCGTCTCCCCGGCACGATGCTGCCAACACGGTGTCAGCAGGGGGTCTTTATAGGACCCTGACACCAGAGTTGGAAGCGTCCGGAGACCATGACCCGAAATCTGAAAAAACACCTTTTGAGGATCCTTGCGGTCCTTTTTCTGACCAGCGGAACAGCGCTTCAAGCGCAGGAGACAGACATGACGAATTCCCAAGCAGCGGCGTTTCAGAGACTTGGCGTCTATGTGCTTTCCGACGACCTGAAACGCTCCAGAGGGTTTTACAAAAACATCTTCAGCGCCGACCCAACAATCGAGACGGATGTCTTCATCGGTTTCGATGTGGCCGGTGGCCTCTTCGCCGTCATTTCGAAGCAGACCTTTGCGCCGGACGCCAAGCTCGGCGGCAACGCCGTGCCCTATATCAAGGTCGAAGACATTCAGGCAGCGCACCGGCATGTCGATACGATCGCCCCCGAAGCGATCAAGACCCCCGGCCTGATCAGCGAAGGACCGATCAGTCTGTTCAAGTTCACCGATCCGGACGGCAACATCATCGAGTATTATTCGCTCAACGCACCGATCGACGGGCTTTAGGGGCGTCCTTCAGCGGCCCCTCCTCTGTCGCCTCGTCAGGGCCAGACAAAGATGCCAGTCCCTTGGGCGTCAGGGCGTAGATGCCTCTTTCCACCCGTTCGAACCAGCCGTAGTGATCGTCGGCCATCATGCGTGTTGCCGTGGCAACGCCGGTTGCTTTGGAAACGTCCGCGCCGCGGCTGGGGCCGTTGGCGGAAAGATGCTCGGCGCAGCGGATCGCGTCCTGCCGATAGGCTGTCACGAGCGTGGTGCGCGTCGAGCCGCCGGTGTTCGGGTCGCCCACCCGGCGGGCGAACTCCCGCAGGAGCCGATCCTTGCGCGGCTTGGACTTGCGCGGGGTGAAAGGCGCCGGGTCCAGATGCACCTCGACAACGCCATCCGGCAACCTGACAGTAATGACCCCGAGGCCAAGCCTTCGGGCAAGCTGCAGGTTTTTCTTGAGCGACTGGATAAACTGCCGACCCTTGCCCCGGGCAACCGCAACATAGACCGCATCGGTCACCGACTGGCGCACGACCGCCTGATGAAACAGGCTCAAGGTGAACCCGGTCTTGAGTTCGACAATCACCGGGTCCGCACCATCTCGGCAGGCAACGATGTCAGCCGAACCGACCTCGGCCTTTACCTCATATCCCTGTGCAACAAGAAAAGCTTTGACCGGCGGGTAGAGCTCGGTTTCCAGAATACGCCCCATGTCGACATCCTACGTGCGAAGCTATGGGCGGGCAATCTTCCGGCCGGGGTCACCGGGCGAAATCCAAGGGTTAGATGCTCTCATTTTTCACAAACACAGGGGCGCCGATCCATTCCGCTTTCTGCCGGGACCAGGCCTCTCTTTGGCCGTTTCAGTTGCAGTAATGTCGGAAACGGGAAGGCCCGCCGCTCACGCAGCTGTGAGCACGACGCAGGGAATGAGCGGCCCGAACGCCTCGGAAATGCCCGGAAGCGCCCTATACTGGTTTATCGGACGCGCCCGGCCTCCCAAAACGACCCGGGCCCAAACGCCCGACAGGAGATCGATGATGACAACCGGCCTCATGACCCGCCGCAGCCTGCTCCTCACCGGAAGCGCTTTTCTGGTGACGGGCGTATCCGGTTGGAGTGTCCCGGCCCAGGCAAAAGGTATCACGCCAACGCAGTCGATGCGGGGCGGCTCCAATAACTATCGGCCCGGTGCGCCGATTGTCGACAGGATCGGAGGTGGCGGCTTCTGGATGAGCGGCACCGTGCGACGCGCCGGCGACGGAGCACCACTGGCCGGCCAGCGCATTCAGATCTGGGCACACACAACCGAAGGCCATGAGCGCGACCAGCGCAGCCATGGCGCAACGCTTACAGATGCCAATGGCGTGTTCCGCCTGGAAATGCCGCAGATCGTTCCGGCCTTCGGCCAACCCCACGGCCATCTGGCCTATGACAGCGGAGAGTTCGAAACCGTCTTTCTGCGGCCGGTGATGAGAAGCTCGGCCGATACCAGCCTGGAAGCACATTTCGTGCTGCAGCCTGCTTGACCCAGACCTCCGTGATACGGACCTGCCGGACGGCATGAAGCGCCTTCGCGCACCCCTGATATGGGCTGCCCTGGCAATGATCGTTCTTGTGCCGATCCTTGCCGCTTCGGCAAGCCCGCTGCTGCAATGGCGCCAACCGGTCTATATCGCCGCCGGATTTGCGGGCATTGCCGCGATGGCGCTGCTCTTGTTGCAGCCCTTGCTGGCCGGAGGCTATCTGCCGGGCACTGCCGGTCTGCGCGGACGGCGCTTGCACCGCTGGACCGGCGCCTTGCTGATATCTGCAATTGCCGTCCATGTCGGCGGGCTCTGGATCACCAGCCCTCCGGACGTGATCGACGCCCTCCTTTTCAGATCGCCGACACCGTTTTCAGCCTGGGGCGTGATCGCCATGTGGGCCGTCTTTGCCGCAGCACTCCTCGCCGTATTCCGCAGGCGCTTCGCCCTTGCTCCACGCACCTGGCGCCGCGTGCATACCGTTCTGGCAACGGTCACCGTTGCCGGCAGCGTGGTTCATGCCCTCCTGATCGAAGGAACCATGGAGACACTGTCCAAGGCCGCGCTTTGCGCTTTGGCAGTGGCCGCGACGGTGAAGGTGATTGTTGACCTGAAGATCTGGGCAAGGCGTTCACGCGGGGAAAGCTGAAGCTCCCTCGCGAAGCGGGCAAGGCTTCGATTTATCAGCTCATAAACCCTAGAAATGCGCTGCCCAGTAGCCGAAGGTTATGTTTTTCGGATCCTGTGGCAATTTCTTGATCAACGCTGTTTGCGGGTTCGTCAGAGGGCCGCTGTTCTTTCCATCGATGTAATGGCGCCGAAAATTCTGCCTGCACGCACCGAACTCCGCTGTGCGGATAATCTGTTCGCAAAGATACAGAACCGTTCGGGCGTTCGGATTTTTCAGATCCACATTCTCCATGAGCAAAGGATGGATCCTCATGTAATCATCACGCGCCTGAATCCGTCCGCAAACGATGTCAGCAGTGAACCCTGCAAGTGGAATTTTGGAAATAGTGGCTCCGAGGCCTTTGCACGACAAATCAAACCAGGGCACGCTGTTTGGGTCATCGACTGAATTCAGGTTACCGGCCATTTTACCCCCCAACGAAAAATATCAAATACAACCATCGAAAAAACTTCTCGTTGAAGAAAATAATCCCGAAGTCTTTCGCAAATCAACACGTAAAAGTTCGTTGACGACCACGCCGGAAGGGCCCCTCACCTGGGAAAGGGTAAGCTGAGAACCGTCATTTCACCTTAGCTAATTGCAAAGTTCGACATGGTAGCTCCGCACTTCGCTCGTCTGCACTTTTCCGCACTTTCTAATATTGAGCTAGCGCAGGAGCGGTACGTTCCTGCCATGTATAAACAGCTGCTCCCGTGCTATGTTTTTCCGAAATTGTGTTTCAAACCAAGCAGCAGCCCGCCTGTTGTCTCCCCCGAAGAATTTCGTCCTTGGGGCCAGCGCGGTTGCCGTGCCTTTTCGAGAACCTGATTTGCCATGTCCTTCGGTTTGCTTGCCCGATCCGGGCTTTTTCTCGCCGCGCTCCTGGTCTCATTCCAGGGAACCATAGCCGCAGAGCTGACACTTGTGTCCTATCGATACAGCGATGCTGCGCCGGTGGTGCATCTACGGCTGGAAGGGGAGATCCGGGCGGAAGACAGCCGGCAGGTGGAAGAGGATTTCGCTCGGCTTGCGCGCTGTTCGGGTGCGGCCTGTAGCAACGACTTTGGCGGACCGCGCGCCGTCGTCTCGCTGGCGAGCCCGGGAGGATCCTATTCGGCCGGGGTGAAGCTTGCGGATTTCTTCAGAAACAACACCATTGCGACAGTGGTTGAAGCCGGAGACACCTGCGTTTCGGCCTGTGCCATGGCGTTTCTGGGCGGCTCATCCTTCTGGCCGACAGGCGGTATCGGCACCTTCATCGACCGCACCATCGAACCGGGGGCACGGGTTGGTTTCCACTCGCCCTATTTCACCGAGGACACGGCGGTGGCGGCCGTCCGCAGCGGCCAGTTGGGCCAGCTTCTCGACCTGACCCGGCTTGCGATCGCCGACATCGTCAAGAACCTGACACGCTATTCGGTCAGTCAACACGTGCTGGACCGGATCATCAGCATGGGACCGGACGGATTTTACGAAATAGACACACCTGCCGCACTGTTCGCAATCAGGGCGCAGTTGCCCAGCTTCGACCCGGCCCTTCTGGAGATCCCGTTCGAGGACCAGATCCTCAACGTGTGCAGCCGCCTTGCCGCGCTGCATTACGAGCAGCCCCTGAGCCTGCTCGACGCATCACTGCTTGAAGACACCAACGACGGCCGCACGCCGGAAGGCGACAGGATCCGGCTTTACGACCTTGCCGACCGGCCCTTGAACGTCGCAGGCTGCGGCATTCCGCGAGACAAGCAGACCGGCACCGTCGACACCATGTCACTCTACCGGCTTGTCAGCGACGGTGAGATCTTCGAACCACTGCTCTCGTTTCATACGTCGAACGAGGGCGGCTGGTCGGCCCTTGGCTATCGGGGTGGAAGGGCGACGGACGCCTTCATCAAACTCGGGCCACTCAACCATGTGCTGATGGATCCGGAAGAAAATCTGAACGGCCTTCCGCGCACGGTGACGGCAGACATCGAAGCTGCCAAAGGCAGGGTCGCCAACCCGCAATTGCCGAGTCACAGCCGCCCCTGGCCGGCCGAGACACTGTTCGCCACGCCCTGGTCGCACAGCTACCTTGGCGCAGGGCTGACGATTGTCGAACAGACCGGCCCTGCGAAACTCTTTGAAGAGCTGGCCGAGCAGGCGGAAGAAACCAGAGTTCTATACAGCCAGGACAAACAGAATGTCCTGGTGCGGTCCGGCGAGGATACCGAAAACGGTACTTCCTACTACTGGCTCGCCCTGCGCTCCGGCAACCGGACCGCCACCATCCGCCTCGAGGCCCCAGTCCCGGCTTCCCGCCTCACCGATGCCCAGAAATCCCTGATGAGCCTGGTGGCCTGCTCAAGCGATTTCGAAGGGGTCCATCTGGGGTGTTTCAAGTAGGGCGGCGATTTGGCATGACGGGTTATACAGGTTCATAGAACCGTTTTGGATTCTGCCATCTAGGCAATGCCAAAATCATTTGATGACTCGCAATGTCCATGCGGTTTCATCACCCGAAGCTGGCTTGAAAGCTCGTCGCGGTAAGCGCCACGTGCGCCTCTAAAGGCGGCCGAATCTCAAATGCCTTTGGGCCTCTTGCAAATTCGTAGAGGCGGAAGAGGCGCCAGTCGTCGCGACGTGCATTGGCAACCTCCAATTCGTTTCGGGAGATATGAAACGGCGTGCGTTCCCAGCCATTTGTCGTTTTAACCTCAATGAGCCGCTCTCTTCCGTCAGGCGTAAAACTGAGGATGTCGTATCCTGCGCCATCTCCGTCTTCTTGCGAGGTCCAACGGACTCGTCTCGCCAAATCATTTAGGCCCAGTTCTTTCAGTTGAGCACGCTCTCGATGAAACACAACCTCTTCACCGGCACGACCTAGTTTCCGGTTCCGCTCATCGCGCCCAGCAACATCGAAGCGTCGAGCGACAGCCTGCAATTTTTCCGTTTCTTCCGGTGGTGGCGTGTTTCTGAGCGTGGGGACCACACCGACAAAGAGTGTCGGCGCTTCGTCCATTTCAGAGCTGAGAGGATTGTGAAGCCCCGTTTCCCACTCTGGTTGTCTTGCCAACCATCGTGAAATCGCTTCGGCCAGCGCCATCTGAAAATTGAAACGAGGTTGGTATCCTTTGATAATCGGAAGCCCAAATCCCTTGGCAGCGGCTGAAACGTTGCAATACTTGAATTCTACTGAACCACGAGTACGACCTATTTGCTCCTGTACCAGCCTATTGTGGGTGGCTTTGACATATGACCGACCTGCAAGCTCGTCGCTGAGCATCGCGAAATAAGACGCAACAACGGCGTCATTTTCCGTATCTGACCAATCATCGGAACTCATGAATGGCAGATTAACCTAGCGTGATAGTTGTGTCATGCATGAAACTTCAAAGACTTATGGTTCCTTTTCAGGTCAAATTTCATCTTGCTGACTTTCGCGAAAGTGCACGTCTAAAACGCTGCAGGTTCCTCAATTATTGCCGCATAAGCGTATCTTTCAGTCCTCATGCCACGGTGCCATGTTCGGCGAGGAAGTTCAGCAATACTCGAACGCGTGCGGGTAAAGGGCCGCCCTGACCGGTGTAGACGGCGTGGAACGCTTCGCTGTCGTCTGCATAACACTCTTCAAGAACCGGCTTCAGGCGTCCGGCGGCGATGTCATCGCGGACGGTAAAGGCAGCAAGACGGGCAAGGCCCAGACCATGGATTGCCAGCCGGCGAATGGCTTCGCCGTCGCTGCCCTGAACCCGGCCGGGAGGGCAGATCGCGATCGGCTCGTCGTCACGCAGAAAGCGCCAGGTGTCGACTTCTCGCGGGTAAGTGAACCCGATTTTCCTGTGTCCCGCCAGATCCGTGACGCAGGCCGGTTCCCCGACACGCCGAAGGTAATCTGGTGAAGCAACAATCAGCATTGGTGTTTCGCCAAGCTTGCGCGCAACCAGGCTGGAATCCTTGAGCGGCCCAGCCCGGACGACCACATCGGTTCGCTCCGCGAGTAGGTCGATCAAGGCGTCGGTCAGAACGATGTCGAGAGAAATGTCGGGATATTGTTCGAGGAACAGAGGCAGGACCGGCTCAAGGACGTGGGTCGCATAGGAGGCGCTTGTGTTCAGCCGGATGCGGCCAACAGGCTGCTCGCCCATTCCTGCCTGCCGTTCCGCGTCATTGATGCTTGAGAGAATTTCTCTCGCACGCTCGTAAAAGACGCAGCCTTCGGCCGTCAGATCCAGCCGTCGGGTGGACCGGTTGAAGAGCCTTGTGCCGAGCCGGGTCTCCAGCCGGGAAATCAGCTTGCTGACGGCGGACTGGGTCATCCCCAATTGCCTGGCCGCATGGGAAAACCCACCCAGTTCGACGACCTGGACAAAGACCTCCATCTCACCGCTGCGGTTTACACTGGCACGCGACATATGACTTCAATTCACTTATCTTATTCATTTCGGGCGTATAGTTCATGATATGATTGCTGCCTAGGTTCCGTCCATCGAAATGTCTTGGACGGAACCCACAATGCCTATCGCCCTTTATGCACTGGCGGCCGGTGCCTTCGGTATCGGCGTCACAGAATTCGTCATCATGGGCCTTCTGCTAGAGGTCAGCCGCGATCTTGGTGTCTCGGTCGCCTCGGCGGGAATGCTCATTTCCGGCTACGCCCTCGGGGTGGTGGTCGGCGCCCCCATCCTGACTGTCTTCTCCGCTACGTGGAACAGGAAGTGCGTGCTGGTCGGCCTGATGGTGATCTTCATCATCGGCAACGCTGCCTGCGCACTCGCGCCAAGTTACGGCCTGCTGATGGCGGCCCGTATCCTCACGGCCCTCGCGCACGGCACCTACTTCGGTGTCGGCTCGGTCTTCGCTGCCTCCATGGTCGGCAAGGACAAGCAGGCGTCGGCAATTGCCATCATGTTCACCGGGCTGACGCTCGCCAACATCCTTGGCGTGCCTGCCGGAACCTGGCTTGGGCAGCAATTCGGCTGGCGCATGACCTTCTGGGCCGTGACGCTGGTCGGCTTGGCCGCACTCGCCGTGCTCCTTCTGCTCGTCCCGACAGATCGCTCGCGTCCAGTTCCGTCCGGCTGGAAGGCTGATCTGAAAGCGGTGTCACGTGCACCCGTCCTGCTCGGGTTCCTGACCACGGTTCTGGGGTTCGCAGGCGTCTTCACCCTGTTCACCTACATCGCCCCGCTGCTGACCCAGGTCAGCGGCTTTGCCGACACGGCTGTGTCTCCCATCCTGTTGGTCTTTGGCGGCGGCCTGGTCGCCGGGAACCTGCTGGGTGGAAAACTTGCCGACATCAGACTGAAGACAGCGCTCATCGGCAGCATGGCGGCACTGGCAGCAGTGCTGGCGATCATGTCTGCCGCCTTTGGAAACCAGACTGCAGCCGTGGTGCTGACGGCGCTGCTCGGCGTTGCGGGGTTCGCGACGGTTCCGCCGCTGCAGTCCCGGGTTCTGTCGAAAGCCGTTGGCGCCGGAGAAAGCCTTGCCTCCAGCCTGAACATCGCTGCCTTCAATCTCGGCAACGCACTTGGGGCCTGGGCCGGCGGCATCGCCATCTCCCATGGGCCCGGACTGGAAAACCTGCCTCTCGTCGCCGCGGGCTTCCCCCTCCTCGCCATCGCGGTCGCGTTTGCCTCATTCGCGATTGAACGGCGGCCCGCCGCCTCTCCGACCTCCACTCACCAGACTGCCAGCTAGAAAGGACAACATCGACATGGACTATCGTTATCTTGGAAACTCCGGGCTCAAGGTTCCCGCCCTCAGCTTCGGTGCCGGCACATTCGGCGGCTCCGGCCCGCTCTTCAGTCATTGGGGCACCACGGACATCGCGGAAGCGCGCCGCCTCGTCGACATCTGCCTTGAGGCCGGCGTCAACCTGTTCGACACCGCAGACAACTATTCCGAAGGCGCTTCGGAAGAAGTGCTCGGCGAAGCGATCAAGGGCCGCCGTGACGCGGTGCTGCTTTCGACAAAAATGAGCCTCCCGCTGGGGGATGGCCCTAATGAGGCCGGTTCATCAAGATACCGGTTGATCAGGAGTGTCGAGGACGCTCTCAAGCGCCTTGGGACGGACTATATCGATCTTCTGCAACTGCACGCCTTCGACGCCTTCACACCGGTTGAGGAGGTGCTTTCCACCCTTGACCAGCTCGTCCGCGACGGGAAGATCCGCTATGTCGGGGTATCCAACTTCTCCGGATGGCAGATCATGAAGTCGCTCGCCGTCGCAGAGAAATACGGCTGGCCCCGCTATGTCGCCAACCAGGTCTATTATTCGCTTGTCGGCCGGGACTACGAGTGGGATCTGATGCCGCTCGGAGCGGACCAGGGCCTTGGTGCCATGGTCTGGAGCCCGCTTGGCTGGGGTAGGCTTACCGGCAAGGTCCGCAGGAACCAGCCGATCCCTGAAGGCAGCCGACTGCATGAGACCGCAAGTTTCGGACCGCCCGTCGAGGACGATCTGCTCTACTCGGTGGTCGATAGCCTTGATGCGATTGCGGAAGAAACCGGCAAGACCGTCCCGCAAGTGGCGATCAACTGGCTGCTTCGGCGCCCAACTGTGGCGTCAGTTATCATCGGGGCGCGTAATGAGGCGCAACTTCGCGACAATCTGGGGGCGACTGGCTGGGCGCTGACGGACGAGCAGATTGCGCGTCTCGATGCCTCGAGTGCGCGGACTGCTTCCTATCCGCATTTTCCCTATCAGAGGCAGGAGGCTTTCGCACAGCTCAATCCCGCCCTGGTCTGACAGGCATTCAAACCGGCGCGGCAGGTGACTGCATGAACCTGTCGCGCCAGTGGACCTTCCTGCTCAATACCAGAACCCTTCCCGTCGCCAGATGGTGAAATGGCCACGCACCGGTGGGGCCGGAGTGCCACCGTCGATCGTGAATTCGCAACCGCCCTTGAGCCCCTTGCCACCGGTACGGCGCAGGATAACGTATTCATTGCATTGCGGCCCCCCGCTGGAGCTCTGGCACATGTCGATGCGCGCGCGTTTCTCGTCCAGCACTTCCCAGACCCAGTCGATCATCGCCACATGTCCGTTCCAGACCATGAAATCAAGTGGCTTGACCTCGTTGATGTCATCGATGTTGATCTTGGCAACATGATCCGGATACCGCCGGGGTGAAACGCCATAGTACTTGTCCCACTCACCAGTGAATATGAGGAAATTGGCGATAAAACCGATGCAGTCCATGCCGAAAAAGCGGTCTTGTACCATCTGCTGCAGTGCCGCCTGATCGGACATCTTGTCGAAGTAGAGTTTCTTGATCTTGCCGGTCTGCTCGACATCCTTGGAGCCGTCCTTGTTCGCGCGGCCGCAGACCTCAACCTTGTACTTGTCCAAAAGATCCTTGTTCTTCAGCATGAAGTTCCAGATCTTGACGAATGTCTTGTCGTTTCCCTGGCCTTTCAGCGCCAGGTCGATCTCGCGGCCACCGACATGCTGGTTCAGCGTGATGCCGTGGGGATCCTTGATCCAGCGGAAATTCTTGAAAAAACTGGTTGCGCTGTCATTGCCGCCGTTGCCGCGGTCCTTGCAAAGATACTGCGTGAGCTTGACCCGGCCGGCGCTGGTCTGCAGGCCCGGATTGGTCAGAACATCGACGTATTCGTAAGGCAGGAAAAAAGACTCGGCCACATTCACTCTCCCTTGGTTAGGCCCCCTCAATGGCCCCTGAAGCTGCATGCGTTTTCGGCGTCTCTCGTTGACTTGCCGGTGCAGCCAAATAGCCACGGTGCCGGCGACTGCGTCTGTCTTCCACGTCACACAATTTATCATTGTTCCAGTGCGCGACGTCACACCTTTTGATAGAGCTCGACTGGTAAGATTGAACCAGGGTTCTGAGTCCAGCGCGAAACAACCGATTATCCTGTGGCCTTCGATCCCGGCACATATTTCGTTCGGCCAGGACGGCACCGGCACACGACGTCTCCGGCCGAGGCAATTTCGCCAATGGACAAGCTCTGTCACCATCCTTATGATCAAGTCATCTGATGATTTGGTAACTTGCGATGCAATCTCTGGCAAAAACCAGCCTGGTCGACAGCGCGGCCGAGGCAATACGGGCGGAAATCGTGGGCAATCGCTGGTCCGTGGGTGAAAAACTGCCCAACGAGGCCCAGCTTTCGGCACAGCTTTCCATCAGCCGCGGCACCGTGCGCGAGGCTGTTCGCGTGCTCGTTTCGCAAGGCTATCTGGAAACCCGGCAGGGCTCGGGAACCTATGTTCTGTCGGTCGTGGATGCCACCGGACCGCTGACCATGGCACGACGGGCCACCTTGCGCGACCAATTCGAGGCCAGACTGGCGCTGGATGCGGAAGCAGCCCGGCTGGCAGCCCATCGCCAGACGCCAGAGGTGATTTCGAAGCTGCGCCGCTTGCTGGCAGAGCGGGGCAACTACGATGGCCAAGACAAGGCCGGTTTTGTTGAGCGCGACTTTGCCTTTCACCGGGCTGTCGTCGCCGCCTCGCAAAACAGCGTGCTGGTCAACATGTATGAATTCTTCTCGAGCCTGATCGGCGAAACCATCGAGGCAACGCTCGGAAAAGACCTGCAGGAGCCGGATATGGCCGCCCACGCCGCCATTGTCGACGCCATCGAGACGGGCAATCCGGAGCTGGCCGAGACCGCCGTCCGCCGTTTCATGGCCCCGGTGCTGAGAGACCTCGAGCGATTGCTCGGCTCATGACCCAGGCATCTGAAATCGATCCCGGCTCGATCGAACTGATCGATGCCGAAGACATCGACGTTTCCACCGACCAGCCACAGCCGGGGGAGCAGAGCGGCCTGGTGCGCTTTCTGCTGGGCGCCAGCCTGGTGCTGATTGCCTTCAACCTGCGCCCGGTATTTTCCAGCGCATCGGCGCTTCTGCCGGAAATCCGCGAAGGTTTCGGCCTGTCACCGACCGGCGCAAGCCTTCTGACGACGCTGCCCGTTGTCTGCCTTGGCCTGTTCTCGCCGCTGGCCCCACGCCTTGCCCGCCGCATCGGCACGGAACGCACCTTGCTTGCGGTCGTGCTTTTGCTGGCCCTTGGCACGGCAGCGCGCGGAACGTCTTCCGTACCGTTGCTATTTTTCGGAACGGCGCTGGCAGGCGCGTGCATTGCCGTGGGCAATGTGCTGCTGCCCGGGCTCGTCAAGCGCGACTTTCCCGACAGGGCCGCCCTTGTGACCGGCTGGTACACGATGGCGCTGTGCGCCGGAGCTGCCGCTGGCGCAGGACTGACCATTCCGTTTGAAGCGGCCCTTGGCGGCTCTATCGAGGGTGCGCTTGCGATCTGGGCCGTGCCGGCGCTCGTGGTGGCTGTCCTGTGGTTTCCCCAGGTGATGGCGACGCGCAAGCGGGCAAGGGGTGCAACTTATGCTGTGAAAGGCATGTGGGGCGACAGGCTGGCCTGGCATGTCACCTTGTTCATGGGACTGCAATCCGCCCTTGCCTATTGCGTCTTTGGCTGGCTGGTGCCGATCCTGCGGGCGCGCGGACTGGACGGCGTCACTGCCGGGGCAATCGTGTCGGTATCGGTGATGGTGCAGGCAGCAGCCTGCCTGATCGCGCCGCATCTTGCCGTTCGAGGCAAGGATCAGCGGTTAATCAACGTGGCCCTTTGCGTTATAGCGGTTACGGCCCTGCTCGGCCTGCAATTCGCACCGCTGTCCACTGTCTGGGTCTGGGCCGTGCTGCAGGGCATCGGTCAGGGTGGACTGATTGCGGTGGCACTTACCGTCATTGTTCTGCGGACGCAGGATTCCCATTCCGCAGCCCAGCTATCGGGCATGGCCCAATGCGTCGGATACACGCTCGCGGCCATCGGTCCGCTGATCGTCGGCCTTATCCGAAGCTGGACGGGAAGCTTTGCCTGGAGCGCGGTGCTGTTCGTGGCGCTTGGCCTTGGTGCTGCCATCAACGGCTGGTTTGCCGGCCAGGCAAGCCACGTCAACGTGGAGACGGTCAAGCTGTCCGGCTGACCTCGCCAGCAGGACTTGAGGTTTCCAGCCGGTATTTCAGAAAGCGGCTTCCGTCATAGTTTGTCTCGCCGACGAAACGGGTTCCCATCCGGCGCAGTGCACCAAGGTTGCGCCGGGAAGGTGGCAGCAGGAATGTGACGAACGGTATACGCGGGTCTTCGTTTGCAAAGGCCAGCGCCTTTCTGGTGATCCGCATCCCGAGCCCAAAGGCTGCCGGATGCAACACCAGCCCGAAATCCCACTCCTCGCCTTCCTTTTGAAAACCGCCCCAGCCGACATAACGGCCATCTGCCAGAAAGGCCCAGTGCCCAAGCCCGTCGCGCTGCCAGCAGGCCTCCTTGGCCGCGACGAATTTTTGGGCAATCTCATGATCCCAGGCGAAGGTCAGCAGCGGCATATGCGTGCCGACACGCGGGTCCGACATATGCGCGATCAGTTCATCCACGGCGATATCCGGCAGGCGCACAAAGTCGATGTCCGGCTGAGGTGAATGTGGCATGGGCTGGAGTCTCCTGAAACTGGCCAGCGCTTCTTGCACCCAAAATTAGCTGCCCGATCAAGACAACTCATGTGCCCGATGATCAACACTGCGTGTTCAGGCGGTGGGACCGGCTTCCAGACTGACGGAAACATTCAGCTTGTTGCCGTCGAGATCGCGCACATAGGCGCCGTAATATTCCGGGTGATAGGAGCGCGGTCCGGGCGCTCCTTCATCGTGTCCTCCACACCGGAGTGCTGCTGCATGAAAGGCCCTCACGGCTTCAGCGTCCGGCGCATAGACCATGACCTGTGTTCCATTGCCGGATGTGGCTTCCCTCTCGTCGAAAGGCAGCAAGACAAACAGCGTTGTGCGCCCGTCGGAACCTGCATAGCCGAGTTCGCGAGGGTCGGAAAAAACGCGCTTCATGCCAATTGTCGCAAGCACTTCATCGTAAAACCGGCCGGCAGCCGAAAGATCGTTTGCGCCGATACAAACACCTGACAACATTTTAGAAATTAACCTGCGCTTGCGTTGGAGCCTGTCTCGATCAGGCCCTTTGCCTCGCACTTATCACAGATCCGGCAGCTTGCCAGAGGCCCAATGCAACAGGCGGCCCGAAAGCCGCCTGCACGTGTGACATCAGATGGTTGCGGCTCACGCTGCGGCGGAGGCCTCATCCTTCGGTTTCATCCTCTTGTAGAGGAAGAAGTAGAGCCGGATATATTGTCCGACGAAGATCGCGTTGAGGATCGTCCCTTCGCGAATGAATTTGACTTCCCCTAGGAATGCCAGCCCGATGAGTGCGGAGGTCAGCAACAGCGTCAGGTCGAAACCGGTCTTGATATTGCCCCACTTCCACCCGGTGCGCTGGAAGATCGTGTTGACGAACATGTCGACCGGCATCAGCACCAGATTGGCGCGGATCATCAGAAACAGTCCGAACGCGAGCGCGGCATCACCGAAAGCCAGCAGAGCGACCTTCAGGGCATACTCGTCAAGGTGAATGAAGCCCGTCAGCTTGAGATTGAGATCCAGGCATACCGCCAGCACGAAGGCTGGAATAAGCGAAGCGAAGTTCCTGAGCTTGAAGTCCCTGGGCAACACCAGGAACGTCAGGAACAGCATGACCAGTTCGAGAATGAAGTTGTAGGTGCCCTGGCTGAGTGGTGGGAACACCAGCGTCATCGTACGGGTCAGGCTGCTCTGCGGTGAAATGCCGATACCGGCCCGAATTGCCAGGCTCACCCCGAAAGTCAGGATGTAGATCCCGGCAATGTACATGATCCAGCGCCGGACGAGGCTGCCGGTATCGATGATCTCCGCTTCGGCTGCGTTATGCGCCATGCTTTCCTCCAGAAGTGTCGCGCGGGGCATGGCCGTTTCCGGTCCTGCAGCCAACCGCGCTGTCGCATGTGTTCTGCATGGATGTAAAGCCGTTTCCCAAGGCCCTGCTCCATGCCCTCCCCTTGCCGGCAGGCATCCAAGTGCCTGCCGGGTCGTCTTCGTCTTGCTGCTTCAGGCCATGAAGCGGAAGCGGTGCAGAGATATGAACAGGCTCAGCAGCTTGTTCACCACCGGCTCACCCTCGTTGCGGTTGCCAAGATCCTCCAGCGCGGCATCGATTGCACCGGCCGCGGCCGTCAGCTCTGCAACGCTCATGTTCGCCATGACGCCGTAGATCTCGAGCGGCATTGCTGCCTTTTCCGCACCGTCCTCCGTCACGATGCAGGCCCCGGCATGGGCATCGACCCGTTTGAGACACCCACACATCTCGGTGCTGTCCTGACCGACGGCGACGAAATAGGGCTTCGGTGCCGGCCAGAAGGTTGCAACTGCGCCTCTTTCCACGTGAACGCCGGTGAACAGGCCGTTGACGATATGCCGCTTGCCGTTGGCATAGCGCTGCACCACCGACAGCCGGCTGAGCTTCTCGCCGACCAGTTCCGGAACAACCTTGCCGTCTTTCAGCGGCACCCAGACCTCGCGGTAGAATTTCGCATGACCCCGGCCGTAAACGTCGAAGAGATAGACCTTGGCTTTGGTACCGTCCTCGGACACTTCCAGGGGATCGATGTCGAGCTGATCCGCCGTCAGGCCGTCCAGCCCCGGAACACCCTTCTTGCACATGAGTGAATAGTCGTTGTCCGCGTTGGTCAGCAACTTGCCACGCTCGGCCACCAGCTCTCCGTCCTTGAACACGTAGCGTGGTTCGATGGCGGACAGGCTCGGGGTCAGAACGATGTCGGCAAACCGCCCCGGAGCAAGCGAGCCGATCCGGTCTTCCATGTGAAAGGAACGCGCGGTGTTGAGCGTCGCCATCTTGATCGCGTGGATCGGATTGATGCCCATCTGCGCACATAGCGAGATGATCCAGTCCATGTGCCCCTGGTGCAGCAGCCGCTCCACCGAGATGTTGTCCGTGCACAGCATGAAATTGTCCGTCGGCCACTTGCGGTCGACGATGGCGCGCAGAAGCACCTTGATGACTTCGGCGCTGCCGACACCGAACTTGATATGGGTGGGGAAGCCGTAACGGATGCTTTTTTCGATGTCCTGTTCGTTCCAGACATCGTGGTTGTTCGACACTCCGATGGCCGGAAGGTAGTTCAGGATCATGTCGGAAAGAGCGGTGACGCCCCAATGGCCGTTCATGAAACCGCCGCGAGCACGCACCCAGGCTGCCTTGCGGAAATCGTCGTCGTTGCCGGAACTGTAGGTGAAGTGCTCGAACTCGCCGAGGCCGACGACGGGATCCATTTTCAGGACCGCTTCGGTGACACGGGCGTCCGTCTTCTTGCCCGGTGCGAAGGCGAACAGCCGGTAGGGCAACTTGTCGTGGTCGCGGAAGAGGTTCTCCGCCGCCTCGACTCCTTCCTCACCGGCCGCGCTCAACAGGTCGAGGCATTCGGAAAAGATCGTCGTGGTGCCGCAGGGGACCATCGCCTCGCCAAGGGCAACGGGATGCGCCAGCTGGGACTCAAAATGGATATGGGCATCGATGAGACCGGGAATGGCATAAAGCCCCTGACCGTCGAACACTTCCCGGACCTTCAGCACCTCCTCGTCCGGATTGAGTGCAACGATGCGCTTGTCATAGACGAGAATGGAGCCCTGGTAGACGGTCTCGCCATGCACATCGAGGATGTTGAGGTTCTTCAGCAGAAGATCAGCCTCGCGCCGTCCTTCCAGAATATCAAAAATCGCGCGCACCTTGTCGTAATGCGCTGCTTCCGAAGCGTTCAAGTCGTTCCTCCTCATCATGATTGGCGTTCCGCTGGCGGTCACCGATGGGGCCTGCGCCAGTGCCGGAGAGGATAAAAAAGGATTGAACCGCTTCCGAAAAGCAGTATTTTCTGCGCGGAGCGTGCACTTTTCGAGAACGCAAGAAAGGGGTGATCATGCTGCATTCGCGGGTCTTGCGGTATATCGACGAGGTCGCCCGCCGCGGATCTATCCGGGCCGCGGGCGACCGGCTGAACGTGGCCCCATCCGCCATCAACAAGCACATCCTGCAACTTGAGGAAGACATCGGGGAGCCTCTGTTCGTACGCCTGCCGCGAGGTCTTCGGCTGACGCCGGCCGGAGAGGTGCTGGTTGCCCATGTGCGAAATACGATCCGAGAGTACAGCCAGGTCGAGGCGGATATTCGCGGCATGAAGGCCCTGCAGAGCGGTGAGGTCATTATCGCCACCATGAGCGGGCTTGCAGGGGGCATTGTTCCCAAAACAGCTTCAAGCCTCGGCACCCGCCACCCGCGCCTCAAGATCACCATTCGGGTGATGTTCGCCCGTGACATCGCCAACGCGGTGCTGGACGGTCAGGCCGACATCGGCCTTGCCTTCAACCTGCCGCCGGTGGAGCAGCTTGAAACGCTGTGGACCATGAACACGCGTCTCGGGGCAGTGCTTTCACCCGAACATCCCCTGGCCCGGCAGGACAGCATCTCGTTGACGGCCTGCCAGCCTTATCCGCTGATCTTTGCCGACCGCTCGATGCTCATTCACGGAATTGTCGCGGATGCCTTTGCCGCGGCAGGAGTGGAGGTAGAGCCGGCCTATCTCGCCAATTCCATAGAAGCGATGAAATGCCTTGCCGGATCCGGCGACGGCATCGCGTTCCTGAGCCGGTTCGACATTGCCGAGGAACAGCGCAACGGTTCGCTGACCTATGTGCCCATTCGCGAGCAGACATTCGGCAAGAACGTGCTGTCGCTGGTTCAGCGCAACAAGCCCAGCCACAGCCTGGCGGCAACGATGTTTGCCGAAGACCTGGTGCGCGCGCTGCAAGCATGCAGCAAAAGCGGCTGACGGGCTAACTCGTCCCGCCAATACGCAAAGGCTGGCCTTACCGGCGGTATGTCGCGGCGATGCGGGAAATCTCTTCGTAGATGCCTGCCAGGATATTCAGGCTTTGCCCTGCCTCTTTCAGGCGCGTGTCGAACTCGGGCAGGCTTGAAATCTGCTCAATCAGCAGCCGCTTGCGGACGGCGCCATAGTCATCGGTGATCTTCTTGCCTTCCGGTGTTGCCTGATAGGTCACGCCCGTGCGGCCGGATCCCTGCTTTTCAATCAGCCCTGCCGCAACGAGCTTGCGCATCGAATACTGGATGTTCGGAATATCGTCCCGGTTGGTAAGCCGGGCCAGTTCCTTGATGCTTTTCGCCCGGTCGTTCATGCGCACGATGTGCAGCAGTGCGTTTTCCGGTCCGGTCGCCCCCACGTCGCTGACAGATGCCAGGCACTCGGTCTGCCACCGTCCGAATGCCTCGAAACAGCGCATCAACGCGAATTCCAGCTCGGTGCACACAACCTCTGCATCGTTCTCCGAGAGGTGCCAATGATAGTTGAGTTTCTGATCGTCCGGTTTGCCGCTCATCTGTCCCTCTTCACGTCTTCAAATAAATTATAGCTCTGATTTCGTTTGACGTAAGGACGTTCTTGAACATAGTTTTAAATAAAAAATACAATTTAAAATCTATCCTAAATGGAGGGGATCCATGCCTACCAACATGATGAAAGACAAGAACGGCTTTAAACTCGGGACGTTTTCGTCCAATTGCTCGTCTGGAATGACAGTCACCAAACTGCCGTCACGATGGGTCAACAGCTGGGAAAACAACCTGAAACTCGGCCAGATGCTGGACGATGCCGGCATCGACTTCATGCTGCCGATCGCCCGCTGGATCGGCTATGGCGGCGAGACGGACTTTCACGGCAGCGTGCTGGAAACGATCACCTGGGCAACCGCGCTGCTGGCCTCGACAAAGAACATCACGGTGTTTGCCACGGTGCATACGGCGGCCAACAATCCGGTTGTCGTTGCCAAGCAGATCGCAACGATGGACCAGATCGGGAACGGCCGTGCGGGGCTGAACATTGTCGCGGGATGGAACAAGCCGGAATACGAGGCCCTTGGCCTGAGCCTGCCAGACGATCACGAGACCCGCTACGGCTATGCCCAGGAGTGGTTCGACGTGGTTGAAAAGCTCTGGACCTCGCAGGAATATTTCGACTGGGAGGGCAAGTATTTCAACCTGAAGCATGTCGCCGGTGACCCCAAGCCCGTCAAGGGCCGCCCGCCCATCCTGAACGCGGCAGGTTCGGCGACAGGCCGGGCCTTTGCTACCGACAACGCGGACTACCTGTTTACACCCGCAATCGATCTCAACCGGTCTGTTGATGAAATCAAGGAACTGAAGGCGCTGGCGGCGGAGAAGGGGCGCGATGTAGGCGTTTTGACCTTCAGCCATGTCATCTGTCGCGAGACGGAGGAAGAAGCGACGGCCCTTCGGGACCGGCTCATGGGAGACCTGGCCGACTGGGAAGCGGTGGACAATCTGGTCAATCTGCAGTTTGCGCATGCGCAGTCGTTTCCGCACGACCTGCTTGCCCAGATCAAGAACCTGTTCGCCATGGGCCACGGCGGCTTCCCGCTGGTTGGAACGCCGCGGCAGGTCGCCGACGGCATCCTCAAATTGCACGAGACAGGCTTTGCCGGAACGACACTTTCCTTTGTCGATTACGTCGAGGAGTTCCCCTATTTCCGGGACAATGTGCTGCCTCTGCTGGCGGAAGCCGGAATCCGGTGATGGATCCGTCACCGTCGAAAGCCTTCACCAACGCCATGCGGGCGTTGGTGGGCAATTGCTCCGTGATCACGGTCGGACAGGGGGAGGATATTTCCGGCCTCCTCGTGACATCGGCAATGTCGTTGAGTGCCGATCCGCCGCTGGTACTGGCCTGTGTGAACAAGGCGTCTTCCAGTTGGCCCTTGCTGAAGAAATATCCGAAATTCGGCTGGTCTTCGCTCGGCCCCGAACACCGGAAGGTCGCGGAGAACTTTTCGGGGTTCGGCGGGGTCAAAGGGGCTGAACGATATGCCGGAGCCGAATGGCAGACGGCAGAAACCGGGGCCCTTCTGCTGGAAGGCGCTCCGGCGGCCTTTGACTGCGAGGTCGAGGAGATGATCGACCGGGCAACCCACTCGATTGTCATTGGCAAGGTCCGCGCAATCCGGCAAGGCCGGTCAACGGGCGCGCTGGTTTACTGGAACGGAGCGTTCCACCCCCTGTGACAACCTGCTGGTGGAGAGACACTCTGCTGATGGGAGACGCTCTGCCGGCAGAACGTTTCTCCACCCCATGGCTCAAAAAAAACCGAAATTGTTTCGCCGAGCATGCAAACTGTCTCGGCACCCCGCATTTCCGCGGATTCCAGAGTTTCTTTCCATGCTGAAAATTCACTCTATCCTGTCCCGCTCCCGGCCGGACAAGGAACTTTCCTGCGTGCGGTCCGTTATTTCCATGGACCCACATCAAATACAGGAGGACCAGATGGACCTTTCCATGAATGACCTCAGTCCGAAACTTCGCAAGGAAGCCGAACAGGAGGCGGCGAAGATCAAGCGGGTCGCTGACAAATCCAACGCCGGCGGACAGCTTGGCGGAACGTTTTTCGGTCAGGAACAGGATGACGGCATGGCACCGCCAAAATCGGTCGCAGCCGGACGCGGCTGACGCCTGGCCCACACATAAGGCAGGCTGACACAGCCTGCCCGTGAACCGACCGGCGGCCCTGAGGCGCAGAGAACAAGAACGACCCGAAAAACGGCCGCGCCCGGCCGCCGGTCGGTTTCACAGTTTACCTGCTCTGGCTCCTTCCAAGGGCCACAGACTTTTCACCCGACAATCAGTTTTCCAGAATGACATGCGGCACGAAGCGCGACAGGTCCTGCGTCACGGGCGCCTTGTCCTCGCGCAGGCAGATGCCTGACGCCTGACCGCCAATAATCCACGATCCGATCATGACGAAGTCGTCGCCGAATTTCGGCGGCTCGGCATAGGCCTGCAGAATGTGCCCCTCTGCACCATAGCCCCCGGGTGTACTCAGGTCTTCATCCCCGACACCACGCACCGTGATATTGGCGCCTTCCCGGCTGAAGAAGGGTTTGCGGACATGCGCGCTCTTCAGGAACGCCTCATCCGCCTCTCCTTCGAAATAGGACGGCAACAGGTTCGGGTGACCTGGAAACATCTGCCAGAGCAGCGGCAGGATCGCCTTGTTGGAGAGCACCGCCTTCCAGGGCGGCTCCAGCAACTGGATCGAAGCATCAGGCAGATAGGGGCCGTAATCCTCACGGAGCATGTCCTCGTAAGGATAGAGCTTGAACAGGGCGTCGATCACGAAACTGTCGGCGTCGGCAAACCGGCCCTCGTCATCGAGCCCGATTTCTTCCACAGCAACAAAATGCGGTATCAGTCCCGCCTGCCTCGCGCAGTCTTCAAGATAACGGACCGTGGCCCGGTCTTCGTCGTGATCCTTCGATGAGGCGAAGTGGATGTGATAGCCGGGCGCGAACATGGCGGCGAACCGTTCGATCAGACGGTCCTGCACGGAATTGAACTGATCGCTGTCGGGTGGCAAAACGCCAGCCGCCATCTGCTGTTCCAGCCAGATCCACTGAAAAAAGCCGGTTTCGTAAAGCGCCGTCGGTGTATCGGCGTTGAATTCCAGTAGCTTCGCAGGACCGCTGCCGTCGTAAAAGAAGTCGAACCGTCCATAAAGCGACGGCTGCTGCTGTTCCCAGGAATTGCGGATCCAGGAACGGTATTTTTCCGGGATCGCCATCTTGTCCATGAGAGCGTCGTCACGCACGGCCCGGTCAACCAGATCAAGGCACATGCCATAGAGTTCCTGCGAAGGATCCTCCAGGTCTTCCTCGATCTCGCGCAGGCTGAACTGATAGGCGTGGGTCTCGTCCCAGTACGGTGCGCCATACATGGTGTGAAAGCCGAAGCCGAGCTGCTCGGCTTCTTCCTTCCAACCCGGCCTTTCAGGAACTGCGATCCGCTTCATGACGAGCGGGGCGTCAGAGCTTGGCCAGAAGAGCCTGCACGTCGTTGCGGGCCGGATTTTCCAGAGCCTTGATCTTGGCTTCCAGATCGGCACCGCTTTCAAGACGCGCATCTTCCTCGGCCGCTTCCAGCATCGCCTGCTGCTCGGCCTGGCGCTGTTCCAGACGAGCCAGGCTGTCGACCGCACTCGCCAGGCGCCCGTCGGAGGCCGTCGTGTTGGTGGACGCCGCCTTCTGGGCCTTGATCAACGCTTCGTTGGCCTTGGCGCTTTCCATCTTGCGCTGCAGGGTTTCGATCTTGTTCATCGACTGGCGAATGGTGCTGTCCATCCGCTCTTCCGTGGACTTGTACTGATCGAACAGAGCCTGGTCGGCTTCTGCCTTGTCGCGCAGTTTCAGAACGCTTTCGATAATCTCGATGGCCAGCGGCTCGTCGCCCTGTGCCTTGGCGTTGCGGGCGGCTTCCGTACGGCGTTCGATCTCGGCCATCAGTTCGCTGACGGATTTTTCCTTCAGCTTGCGGTTGGCCGCCATGCGTGCCTTTTCGTCCTTGGCCGCTCCGATCGCCTGTTTCGCTTCGCGGACTTCCTGTTCCAGGATCGTCATCAGGTTGGCGTCCTGAACGGATTCCGCGGCATTGTGGGCGTGGCCCTTGAACGCCGTGATCAATTTGCCCCAAACACTCATCTTCAAATGTCCTTCTTCAAATTGGCGGCGGGATCAGGCTGCGGCCTTGGGACCGACGTCTGCGGCCAGCTCCAGAGCACTGTTGGCAATGGTTCGCAATTCCGTCTCGACCGAATCGAGGGTCGAGCGTACGGACATGGCGCCGAAGAGCTCGTAATATTCACGCCCGCCGATCATATCGATGGACAGGGCGCAGAGCGGCAGCAGCTTCTTGTGGTTGCGCAGCATCATCGCCTCGAAGGAGGACGGGTCGTCCTGGGCGTCGCACGGCCAAAGCACGGTGGACGTCAGGATCTGGGTTTCGCCGACAACCATGAACAGGGTGATCTCGCCGGCAGACTGAAGCTGAACTTCCAGAACGCCGGGCTGATCCGGACTGACGGTGCAGCTTATTTCACCTTCGCCGAAGGAAGATGATTGCTCCAGAGCTTCCTTGAGCTCCGCAAGTGTCCAGGGAGATTGCCGCGTACTCATCCATAGCCCTCCATATAAAATCCGGTGCCGGAATCCGGCATCGAACAAGTAGAAGCCCAGTCTACCCGTTTCAAGCGATTATTCGGAAAGCTATGCCGAATTGACAAGGCGGCGACCGCTGGTCAGAGTAGCCCGCGACCGAAACAGGGGGCAGATTTCAGCGGTGCCAATCCTGCAACTCATCATTTCCCGGCTCTACCAGCATGTCCTCGAGCTCAAGCTCTGGCTGCTTGGGTCGCTGATCTGCGCCTATATGGTGATCTCGTGGATCCTGTTTTTCCTTGCTGGTGAAACAGGCCTGACGGGCAATCCGCTGACCTTCATCTATTTTGCGGCGACAACCGCATCGACTGTCGGTTACGGCGATCTTTCGCCGTCAACGGAGGCAGGCCGGATGGTGGCAGCCTTCTGGTTCTTTCCGGGTGCGCTGCTGATTTTCTCCGCGGTACTGGGCAGGCTGACGGGTATGCTTGTGGAAGGAGTAAGGCGTATGGCTGACGGTAACGGAAACTATGAGCGGGTGCAGAACGCCACGGTGATTATCGGCTACCACCGGGACAAGACGCCTCTGATGGTGGAAAACCTGATCGCCGGCCAGGACGGCGACGACAAGATCATCCTGCTCGCCGATTCCAAGAACGTGGAAGTGCCGGAAGGAGTCCGGCTGATCCGGGCCGAACGCATGGACGCCCTGCAATCGCTGCGGCGCGCGGCCATTCCCGGCGCGCAGAAAGTCCTGGTCTATGCCAGCTCGGACGCTGAAACCTTCAACACCTGCCTTGCCATCCGTGAACTCAACGACACCGTACACATCGCCGCCTATTTCGAGGACCGTGACACGGCACGGCGCGCGGGCAAGCTTGCCCATATCGAGCCGGTGGTGTCGAATGCCTGCGAAGCGCTGGTGCGCGCGGCCCAGGATCCGGGGGCAGGCCAGATCCTGATGGCGCTGTCCACGGCCGGCCTTGGCGCGACCATCTATTCGGCCATCGTCCAGAGTGGCGGCGGCACGGAAACCGACAAACTGGAACAGGCCCTGTCGGGAGCCGAAGGCACGCTGATTGCGGTGTCACAGCCGGACGACCCGGATTTCCTGTTCAGGCCTTTCCCCAAGACGTTGAAAACAGGTGGCTCGATCTATTATCTCGCGAACAAACGACTCGCGGCGGGCGAGATCGCGGCCGGTCTGGGGGGAGGCGATGTTCGGATCACTGTTTAACAAGAAGTCCAGAGGCTGGCAGCCGCCGGAAGTCCTCGGGCTGACCATCGGGCGGGGTATCTCCTTCGATCCGATCGCGCTTCGCCTGTTGCCCTCCGACAGTCTGATCGAACGGCCGGACACCACGCTCATGATCACCGCCCAGGGCCATTGCGACCTCGGCGAACAATCGCACATGCATCGTTTCTATCCGGACGACGACCGCTTCCTGATCCAGTTTCAGGGCGGCGACGGCAAGGACGACGAGCGCGTCGACGAGATCATGCTGTGGTATTTCTATGACGTGCAGTATCCGTCCGGCGATGCCGAGTGGAACCGGGTGAAAACCGCGATCCGCCAGACCAGCTTCTCGCTCCCGGGGGAAGGCCAGGATTACCGCTTCGAGCGCGCCTGGTTCGACACCTCGACCGTTCCCGAAGATCCGATGACCTACTGGGAGGAAGTCTGCGATGACCGCGAAGGCGGCGGCAGGCGAAAGATTTTCCAGACAGCCATGCTCTTTGCGCGCGCCCTGCAGGACGGCCGGGACGAAATGCTGCTGGTCAACATGGAAGAGCCGGAAAATGCGGAACGCAGTGTCGCGTTCATGCTAGGGTTCCCGCTCGAACGACACAATTTTTCTGTCTGAGCTGAATAGTGGAGACCAATATGGCAGACCTTCAGGCGTCCCTTTCAGGCATCGTTCCCTTTATCGCCTATTTCATAGCAGCCATCGTCATGCTGCTTATTTTCATGAAAATCTATACGGTCATGACCCCGCATGACGAAATGGCGTTGATCAAGGAAAACAACGTCGCTGCATCGGTGGTCTTCAGTGCGGCCTTTCTCGGCTTTTCATTGCCGCTGGCCAGCGCCGCGGCCAATTCCGTGAACATTTTCGACTTCATCATCTGGGGCATCATCGCCTGTGCCGCACAGCTTATCGTCTATCAGGTTTTTCGCCAGTTCTTCCCGAAGGTGACTGACCGGATCAAGGGCGGTGAAATGGCGATCAGCACCAATCTTGCTGCCATTTCACTCACGGTTGGCCTGCTGAACGCCGCCTGTATCACCTACTGACCGGGGCGGAGCGGCACAGCTTTAAGCCAGCGCCGCGAACCGCATCACGCAAAGCATTTCATCAGACCGTTCGAAGGTCGGGAGAAAATTCATGAAACGCTCCAAGTCGATCAAGCTGGTGGTCATGGCGACGACGACCGTAACCATTGCAGGCTGCTCGGACGAACCGACGGTGGATGGCCGGGTCTACAAGACCGAAGCAGAATGTATCGCCGACAATTACGTTCCCGACGAAGTTTGCGTCGAGGCAATTACCGCCGGCAAGTCAATCCACCAGACTTCAGGACCGCGCTACAACACGGTGAACCTGTGTAGCGAGCAGCACGGCAACAACGTCTGCGCCCAAGACAGTGCCGCTGACGGATCCTCCTATTACACGCCGTTTCCGGCAGGCTATTTCCTGGCGGGGGCACTGACCGGTGCCGTCACCAACCAGCTGCTCCAGAGCAACGTTCGCCCGGTCTATCCAGAACGCGGCAGCAGACGCTACTACACATCCGGCGGGTATTACGTCGGCAGCTATGGTGGTGGCAGTTGGCGCACTTATGACGACGCGGTGAAAACACCGCCCAAGCCGGCAAAGGTCCAGACACGGACCTCCGTTGCATCGCGCGGCGGCTTCGGCAGCCGGTCAAGTTCCGGGTTCCGGGGCGGATAACAGCCTCGCAAGACGCTGATTTCCGGATGGTCGGCGCCGGTATGGTGATCTGACACCGTGCCACGCGCGTAGCATTTCCAAACCGCGAGGGTCTTGAAATGTTCCGGCTTCTATCTTTCGTTTCGTCTCTGGCAGCTGTGTTGCTTGGCACCGCCGCACAGGCCGAAGATTTCAAGGGGCACAGTGAAGCTGGCCATGCGGCCCACGCCTTCACATTCGAGATGCCCTACGGCGAACCGCTTGCGCTGAAGGACTATGCCGGCAAGGTTGTGCTTGTCGTGAACACGGCAACAGAGTGCGGTTTCAGCGGCCAGCTTGCCGGTCTGCAGAAACTCCACGAAACTTACGCGGACCGCGGCTTGCTGGTGCTTGGGGTTCCCTCCAACGACTTCGGCGGCCAGGAACCTCGTGCAGATGGCGACATCGCCAAGTTCTGCGAGGCCAAATACGGGGCGGAATTTCCGCTAACCGCCAAGACGGTCGTGAAGGGCGATCAGGCCCATCCGTTCTACCGCTGGGCTGCCCGTGAACTGGGCCCCCTGGCGCGGCCCTACTGGAACTTCCACAAGTATCTGATCGGTCCTGATGGCAGCATTGTCGCATGGTTCCCGACCCCGGTCCCCCCGACCGCACCAAATGTGACGGCGGCAATCGAAAAGGCGTTGCCGGGGTCCTGACCCGACCCAGTCTCCTTGCACTCGCACCTGACCGTCCTGCCGATTCAAAATCGAGGCACTCACCTGGAGCCCGCAGGATCGGCTGACTTTAAACGGCTGACTTCCGGCGGC
Organism: Roseibium sp. LAB1; assembly: GCF_054658235.1. Taxonomy (NCBI): domain Bacteria; kingdom Pseudomonadati; phylum Pseudomonadota; class Alphaproteobacteria; order Hyphomicrobiales; family Stappiaceae; genus Roseibium; species Roseibium sp. LAB1. Next base: position 1,520,401 of record NZ_BAAGIB010000002.1, read on the forward strand.
AGGTCCGCAATCCCCTTCGTGCGACTTTCAGATAGCTCGTGACCACTTCAACCTTCGCTGCAGGGAAAGCGTGTCTTTGCCGTTGCCCGGACGCGCGCTTTGCGCTACGCAACTCAGGTAATGTAATAACATTACGAATCACATCAACACCTCCCCCTTTCCAATCAGCAGAGGATCGGATCCATGCAATTCCCATTTGCCCGGCTGACCAGCGCATGTGCGCTCATCGCGACGTTTCTTGTGGCAGCCCCTGCCCAGGCGCAGGAAACCAAAGGTACTTCGACAAAACACGACCATTCGCACGCGCATGCGAGCGATGCAGAGCGGCAGATTTACAAAGGCTATTTCGAGGACAGTCAGATCCAGCCACGCCCGCTGACGGATTGGCAAGGCGAATGGCAGTCCGTCTATCCCTACCTGCAGGACGGCACGCTGGATCCCGTCATGGCGCACAAGGCGGAACACGGCAACAAGTCGGCTGAAGACTATAAAGCCTATTACGAAACGGGCTATCGCACCGATGTCGACCGGGTCGTGATCGGCGCGGACAGCGTGACGTTCCAGACGGAAGCCGGGGCCTTCGAAGGGCACTATGTTGCCGACGGATACGAGATCCTCACCTACAAGAAAGGCAATCGCGGCGTCCGCTTCATCTTCAGGAAAACCGCTGGCGACGACAAGGCCCCAGCCTTCATCCAGTTCAGCGATCACCGGATCGCCCCGTCGAAGGCAGATCACTATCACCTTTATTGGGGTGAGGACCGACAAGAGGTCCTGAAGGAACTGACCAACTGGCCGACTTACTATCCGGCTGCCTTGAGCGGAGACGAGATCGTCCATGAAATGACAGCGCATTGAGGCGTCGCCCAAGCTGATGTCGAAGATGGGTGCTTGCCAGCCGGATTGCCCAAGGCCGGCAAGTCGCCCTTCCTTACAAGATGCTTGAAACACTCGCTGCTCGCGGACGGTGAAAGACTGTCCGCGAGCAGTCAGGGCTTGAGCCACATCAACGCCTTTCCCCTGGTCCGCGCCTAGGCTGTCTGTCGAGATTTCCGGCAACATGGAGATGAAGCATGGCTGTTTCCGACTGGGACGACTTCGTTGCGCAGACAGATGAACGCATGGCCGCCGTTCGCAAAGGCATTCCGGAGGTCGCCAAAGGCTTCGGGTCACTGGCGAAAGCCGCAACCGCCCCCGGCGCGCTTGACGCAAAGACCAAGGAGCTGATCGCACTGGCCATCGGTATTACAGCCCGCTGCGACGGCTGTCTTGCCTATCATGCCCGCGCCGCGGCACGCCTTGGAGCCAACAGGGACGAGATCCTCGAAGTGATCGGTGTCTCCGTCTATATGGGCGGTGGTCCGTCGATGATTTACGGCGCCGAGGCGCTAGCTGCCTTTGACGGGCTCAGGGAAGACGACTGAGCAAGCTCCCCTGTAACGGCGTGACGGGCTTGTCCGGCTCGCTCACACGTCCCCTTCCAGCAGTGCTGATGCCAAGGCCTCGCAGGCGTTGGAATGCGCGCGCCTGCTGCGCACAAGGATGATGTCCAGCGGGTCCAGCGGTGGCAGGCCGCGATCCTGACCGACACGCTCAACGGTCGGAGGAACCGCCATCTGAACGACGGCAGCAACGGCCAGACCTGCCTCGACAAGCGTGACCAGTGCCGAATGGCTGAAGCTGGAATAGGCGGACCGGTAGCGCAGACCGCTGCGACCCAGCGCCGCCAGTGTAACCGTCCGGGCCTGGCTGCCAGGCTCATAAAGGGCGACGGGTAGCGGGTCGCGTTCCAGGGCCTGGCCGTCGCCGGAGCTGATCCAGACCATCGGCTCCCGCCGGATCAGCCGTCCCTCCGTCCCGCCTGTGCGTGTGACAATGGCCAGATCGATCTTGCCGTCGTCGACCTGCGGCAGCAACGCGGTCGACTGAGCGCAGACGACGTTGAGTTCAACACGCGGAAACAGGCTGGCGAAACGCCTGAGCACATCCGGAAGCATGGCAGCAATGTAATCGTCCGGTGCACCAATGGTGACCGCTCCTTCCATGTCGGGCTGGCGAAAGGCCTCCACGGCCTCATCATGCAGGCGCAGTATCCTTCTGGCGTAGCCTTCCAGTTCCTCTCCCGTCTGCGTGAGCGCCAGGTTGCGCGTGTCACGCACAAACAGCGGCTTGCCGATGCGCTCTTCCAGACGCTGGATCTGCATGGACACCGTCGCCGGCGACTTGTGCACACGCATCGCCGCGCGCGAGAAGCTCATCGCATCGACACAGGCAAGAAAGGTCCGCAGAAGGGCGTGATCAAGCTGCATAATTCTTCAACATATCCAAAAAGTATCTTCAGATTATATCGTTTGACCAAACAATTAAAGAGAGCCCACTCTTAAGGACCCCGTCGGATCCGCGCCGATGTTGCACCAGTTTGCGGCGCTCTGTCGCCGCCAGTCAGGACAAAGCCCCATGACCAGACAGATGGAAGGCATGATCGGCCTCATCGCTGCACAGACCCTGCTTGGCACGATCGGGCTGTGCGTTCTGGAAAGCGGCGCAAATCCGGTATCCGTGGCCTTCTATCGCTGTGCAATCGGCGGCATGGCTCTGGCGCTTTATTGCCAATATCGCGGTGACCTCACCCGGCTGGCCGGATTGTCTCCACGCATTCTTGCCATGGCTGTCGCAAGCGGTGTCCTGATGGCGAGCAATTGGGTGTTGTTCTTCGAAGGCATACAGCGGACGGGCATTGCCATTGCCACCATCACCTTTCACATCCAGCCGTTTCTCGTGGTGCTTCTGGGCGCTTTCGTCTTCCGGGAAAGGCTGCAGGCCGTCACGATCCTCTGGATCGGCCTCGCTCTGGCCGGTCTTGCCATGGCCACAGGGCTGAGCGGGGTTGAGCTGACGGCGGACAGGTCCTATCTCATCGGGCTGGGCGCAACGCTGGCCGCCGCGTTTCTTTATGCCGGCGTGACAATCATCGCCAAGGGGCTGACCGGAATTTCCGCTCCCCAGCTTGCCACCATTCAGTTTGCGACCGGTACCCTGATGCTGGCGGCCTTCAGCCCGGCAAATCCGTTGACCCTGACGGCCGGTCAATGGGGGTGGCTGGCGGTCATCGGCCTCGTTCATACCGGTGGTGTCTATGTGGTGCTCTACAAGGCCCTGCCGAAACTGACGACACCCGTGATTGCCGTGCTGCTGTTTCTTTATCCGGCCAGCGCGGTGCTGGTGGATGCGCTGGCCTATGGGCATCTGATCAGCACCTTTCAACTCATTGGCCTCGGATTGATCATCCTGGCCAGCCTGGCAGTCACCCTGAGATGGGGAACCCGGACGAAAACCAACCCGCAGCTCGTGACACCACCAACCCGCTAGTGCGTATGAGGCCGCCTCGAAACAGCCCCGTCAAATCTCGTAACGCACATAGGCGAACCGTTTGCTGTCCGGTGCCCAGGAGGGAACATTGAGGGTTCCCTGTCCGCCGAACAGCGACTTCAGGGTGTGCGGAGGTCCACCGTCTGCCGACATCAGGCGCAGCTCAACCATCTTGTTTGCCGGATGTCCTGCCGTGCCTGCCTCATAGGCAAGGTAGGCAATAGTCCTGCCGTCTGGCGAGGGATGGGGAAACCAGTTGACCCGCTCGTCCTGCGTCATCTGCTGCAAGTCACTGCCATCCGGCCGGACCCGCCAGAGCTGGACAGACCCGGATCGCTCCCCATTGAACCAGATCCATTTGCCATCGGGCGTATAGTCGGGACCGTCACAATGATCGAACTCGTGCGTGATCTGTCTTTCGTCGCCACCGTCCACTCCGATCGTGAAAACCTGGAAGGTGTCGTCGGTTTCCGGACGTTTTCCGACATAGGCAAGCGTCTCGCCATCCGGCGACCAGCCATGCCAGTAGGACGGCGTCTGCAAGGTGATCCGCCGGGGCACACCGCCTGTCACGGGTAGCGTGTAGATGCAGCTTGCGCCGGTCTCTGTCCCGTCGCTGACCGCCAGCATCGATCCATCCGGCGACAGGCCGTGGTCGTTGTTGAGGGTCGAGGCAAATCCGGTGCCGATCTCCAGCAACTCCGGATGGTCAATCGGCAACCGGTAAAGCCGGCCGCCACCGTTGACAATCAGAGCCTCTCCGTCCGGTGTCCAGTTGGGCGCTTCCAGATGGCGGTCCGCCTCGTACAGCACGGTTTCCGTGCCGGTTTCAATATCGATCGCTGCAACAATGCTCTTCATCAAAGGCTCCCGGTTTGCCCAGAGCTTGGCACGGGAGCATGCGTCAAAGAAAGGCCTGACGAGATGCACAAGCATCGCAATTTGCCACCTCCCGCCAATCAGCCGGACACCCACTTAATCGTCGACCGGTCCCCGTGTCGTTGAGCGCTGCACCAGATGTACATCGCAGACTTTGACCTGCTGCGGCAGATCCGGATTTTCCAGCCGCTGCATCAGCAGGTCCAGCGTTGCCTCGCACAGGTCGTGACGGCTTTGGGAGAAGGTGGTCAGGTCGTAGGCCTTCCAGGCGGCCTGGGGAATGTCGTCGTAACCGACCACCTGGATATCCTGTGGCACACGCAGTCCATGGATGTGGCGCAAGCCGTCCAGAACCCCCAGCGCCAGGTAGTCAGCCGTGCAAAAGACACCATCTACCTCACTGCGGACCCGGTGAACGAACTCCGCGGCCTCAAGGCCGCCATCATAAGTTTGCGCACCCCAGGCAATCCGGATAACGGGGACACCGCTGTCGTTGGCAGCCTGTTCGAAAGCGAGCGCGCGGCCGTTTATGGAGAAGGACGAGCGGTCAGGTGTGACCACCGCCAGCTTCCGGCACCCGCTCGCAATCAGGTGCTCATATGCCATCCGGCCACCATCCTCGAAGGCGGTCACGACCCGGTCGACCGGCGCGCCCGGATCGCGCTTGTTGACCACCACCAGTGGCACACCGTTTTCAAGGCATTCGACGCAGATTTCTTCAGGTGGGGTATCGGACGTGACGATGACACCCGCAACGCTGTATTGCAGCAGGGACCCGATCAGATCGGCGACGTCCGTCGATTTTTCTCCCCTCAGCAGGATCGGCCGGAATCCGCATTCCAGCAGCCCCTTGGATAGAAGGTCTATCTGCTCGGAGCGGAAAGGATTGTCGAGATCGGCCGCGACGACGCCGACCAGATCGGACTTCTGCTTGTGCAGCGAGCGTGCAAGCACGTTGACCCGGTAACCGAGCTGACGCGCGGCTGCGATCACCTTGTCCCGGGTTTCCTTGGAGACGCTCGCGCCGTCGGTGAAGGTTCTGGAAACAGCCGACCGTGACACGCCCGCCAGGCGAGCGACGTCAAAGGAGTTGACCGTTTTCTTGTGACCAGGAGCGTCAGGCATGTTTCTTCCGTTTATGTGCTTTTACCGAGCATCCGGGCGACGAGAAAGGGCTCATTCACGTTGAAGAGATCCGGTTTCAAGGCCAGCAGGCGCTCGATCTCGGCAGGGTCCTTGCCCATATAGGCGATCATCGCCTTGCGACCTGCGGCCCTGACCGCCTCGAAGGCCGCTAGGCCGGCATTTGCCGCGTTGAACTCGATGATCCCGGCATTGAAGGCGGTCAGGCAGCTTTCGAGGCTATCGAAATCCTCCGCCCGCGCCATCAACCGCACCTGCGGAAAGGCATCGTGGATGGCCCGCAATCTGCCGACATCATGGGCCCAGAAGAACACGTCCTCGGCTGCCATCATACCCAGAACCTTGGACACCGTATGATGTGGATCCGCCTGTTTCAGCTCGACATAGAGCCTGCCGCCCATCCGCAATGCGGTCTCCAAAACCGCACACAAGGGCGGGATGCTTTCCCCTTCGAAAAAAGGATCGAACTTGCGGCCCGCGTCCAGCAACGCCAGTTCTGCGCCGGTCTTTTCCGAAATTGCACCGCTTCCGCTGGTGGTGCGGTCCAGTGTGGCGTCGTGATGGACAACAAGCTGCCCGTCCGCCGTTTCCTGGACATCGATCTCAACATAGTCGAACCCTGCTGCCCAGGCGGCTTTTGCAGCGGCAAGCGTATTTTCAGGAGCGATCTTGCAAGCCCCGCGATGACAGACGATTTCCGGACGTGAGACGGCAGAGCGGACGAACCTTGCCACCATTTCCGGCTGATCCGAACAGATGCCAAGGATCGGCATTTTCACCAGCGCCTCAATGACATCGGCACGTTCCTCATGCCATGTCACGACCGGCAGTCCGCTCGCTCTTGCCTTGGCAAAGAACGCTTCGTCCAGCAGGCGGTCGGGTCGTTGCCCGGCCCGCTCCCAGCAGGGGTGGACGATTTCCGCACCGCACTGGTCGGCGATCGGAAAAGGATCCCTGCCAAGGCCAACCAGGATGGAGACGGGATAGGGACAGCCGCTTGCGATCAGGTCCGCCGCATAGTCCGGCGTGTTCGCTCCGACGATGACCCGCTCGATCCGGTGTTCCAGAAGCTCCGCCATTGCCAGAGAGGCGGCAGTCCCCTCCTTGGCATCCAGGTAGATAGCCGCGCCAAGCCGGGCTGCCAGCGCTGCGATTTCCGAAAACAGGGGCGCTTTGCGGCCGGCCTCGGCAGTCAGGGCCTGCAGTCGGGCCGCCGTGAGGTCTCCCACCTTGAGGTCTTGGCCGCAGGTTGCCTTCAGGTCTTCATCGTGAAAGGCAACCGGGATTCGATCCGCGGTCAGCCGCACATCGACTTCCCACATGTCGGCACCAAGTTCATGGGCAATTTCATAGGCCCGCAACGTGTTGTCGAAGGCATAGGCGCTGGCACCGCGGTGGGCAATGGAAAGCGGAACCGGTCTCGGTTCGGTGAGCCAGGCGCGGCCGGGCCGGAACGTTCGCAACGCCGCCTCCATCAGAGCCTGCCCCCATCGGGACCGAAGGCAAGAATGCGGTCTTCCGCGATGCCCCAGGTGACCTCATCGCCCAGCTTGTGGTTGCCGCCATGCGGCTGGATCGACCGCAGCACGGCACCGTTTTCCAGGGTGACGTCGTATAGCTCCTCCCGACCCTGGATCTCGACGAAGCTGACCTTTCCGGTCACCTTCAGCGGGTGGTCGGGCTGGAAAAATTCCGGCCGGATGCCGAGACGCATCGGCGCGCCCTGGCCGGGTGCGGCAATACCTGACGGGATCGGCAGTTTGACCTTTGAGTTTGCCAGGCGGAAACTGCCGTCTTCCGTTGCCCCGTCCAGAAACGCGATCGGCGGATTACCCAGGAAGCCGGCGACGAAATCCGACGAGGGGTTGTCATACATTTCCGACGGGCTGGACAGTTGGACGATCTCGCCCTTCTTCATGATCGCGATCCGGTCGCACATGGACATGGCTTCGACCTGATCGTGGGTGACAAGCACTGCGGTGATGCCGGTTTCCTGCTGAATGCGCCGGATCTCGGAGCGCATCTCGAGGCGCAGTTTTGCGTCGAGGTTCGCCAGCGGTTCATCAAGCAGCAGAATGTCCGGCTCGCGCACCAGCGCCCGTGCCAGGGCGACGCGCTGCTGCTGCCCGCCGGAAAGCTGCACGGGGCGACGTGCCATCAACTCCCCGATCTGGACGAGCCTGGCGATCTCTTCAACCTTGCGGTCGATATCCGCCTTGTTTTCCCGGCGTACCTTCAACGGAAAGGCAATGTTCTCGTAAACGGTCATGTGCGGATAGAGCGCGTAGTTCTGGAAAACCACGCCGACGTTACGCTGCTGCGAAGGCACCGTGGTGACATCCCGCTCTCCGAACAGAAGCCGGCCGCCATCCATGCGGTGAATGCCGCACACGGCAAACAGCGTCGTGGATTTGCCGCAGCCGGAAGGCCCGAGCAGAGCCAGCATCTCGCCGCTGTCGATCGTCAGGGACATGTTGTCGATGACGGTGGTTTCACCAAATGTCTTGGTGAAGTTTTCAAGTGCGATACGCATCAGCCTTTCGTGCCTCCGCCATAGATGTTCATGAGTTTGCGGTTGAAAACCACATAGATGAAGATGACCGGGAGCGCGTAGAACAGCCCGATGGACTTGAAGAGATTGAAGTCCGGCTTACGGTCGTCCGCGATGATGTTCTGGAGATAGGTCGCCAGCACCTGCGAGGCGCCGCTGGGGGCCAGAACCTGCGGCAGGATGAATTCCTTCCAGGCTTCCAGGAACGAAAACAGCGCCAGCGCGGCGATGCCTGGCTGGACCTGCGGCAGGACCAGCTTCCACCACACGGTAAAGCGGCTGGCGCCGTCGGTGATCCCCGCCATTTCGATTTCCCAGGGCACCGTGTCGTAAAAGCCCTTCATGATCCAGATCCCGAGCGGCAGCTCCAGGGCCGTCTTCACCAGGATCACGCCGATGAGCGTGTTGTAGAGCCCACTCATCTGCAGCATCAGGAAGATGGCGATGATAAGGGTCACCGTCGGGAAGGCATGCAGGGTCAGGACACCGCCGAGGAAGAACTTGCGGAACGGCATGTTCAACCGGGACAAGGCGTAGCCTGCGGTCAGCGATACCATCACGACGATCAGACTGGTGGACCCGGCAAAGAGGAAGGTGTTGGCCGTGACCGGCCAAACGCTTACCCGGCCGGTTTCCGGCGTTTCGAACAGGAATTTCCAGTGTTCGAGGGTGAAGCTGTCCGGCAGGAGTGATCCCGCCGTGGTGTCGGTGAACGTGTCCACCACCAGGTAGAAATACATCAGCACCAGTGGCAGCGACAGAATGCTGAGCAGTACCAGGACGGGCCAGACGCGGAAGTTGGGTCTCATGTCCGTCTCTCCCTATTGCTCGATACGCGGCTTGGCCACGAGCTCGTTGAAGTTGAAGAGGCGCAGATAGATCAGCGATGCGGCAATTCCGATGACCACCAGGACCATCGCCAATGCGGCTCCAAGGCCGTATTGCAGGACGCCGCCATAATTGTTCAGCGCCGTGTGGAAGGTGTAGAGCGCCCACACTTCGGTCGCCTTGCCCGGCCCGCCATCCGTCGACAGGTAGATGTAGTCGAAGGATGTCAGCAGCGAGAGCGTCTGGTAGGCGGTGGTGAACAGGATCGGCCATCTGAGCTGCGGCAGGATGATGTAGCGGATCTGCTGGAGACGGTTGGCACCATCCACTTCACTTGCATGGAGCATTGTTTCCGGGATGGCCTTGATGGCGCTGGAAAACAGGATCATGCCCAGCGAAGCCCCGACGAACCCGTTGATGAGGATGACCACGACCCAGGCATTGATGTCCGAATGCAGCATCCAGTTTCGCGGCGGCACGCCGAAATTGGCCAGAAAACTGGACAGGAAACCGGTGTCCCAGGCCATCCATTTCCACATCATCACATAAATGACGGGCGGCAGGATGCGCGGCAGGAACCAGATTGTCCGGAACGTGGTTGCGGCGGCTGCAGGCAGGTAAAAGGTCGTGACAGCCAGGAACAGGCCGAACCCGATGTTGAACGACAGCGTCAGCGATACATAGATCAGCGTGTTGCCGGCAGCCCGAAGCGAGGATGGCAGCGAAGCGATCAGGCTGTAGTTTTCCGTTGTCCAGACCCAGCCGGTGTAGGCGGTCTTGGCCAACTGGTCGGTTTCGCTTTCCGGAAGGCCCAGATCAAGCTCGCCAATGCCTGACAGAAAGGCTTCTTCCGTTTCGAACCGCGTGTTGAGGATCGAGCGCTTGAAAAGGTCTGCGGCTTTCTTCAGATCGCGCGTCGAGCGCGGACGTTCCTTCAGGCGCTTCAACTCGCGCTCCAGATCACGCCGGCCGGCGAAACTCTTGCCGGACAAACTGGCTTCGATCTCTTGTGCAAAGGCCTTGCCGTAATCGGCTTCGACGGCAGCCAGACCGGCGGCGTCGATCTTGTAGGTGTCTTCGGCCAGGCGGTCGGCCGTGGCTTCCGGGAAACCCTTGTCCTTGAGCATCCGGATCGTGCGTTCCGTAACTTCATAGGCGCCGCCGGAGGAAATGCCTGTGCCGGAACTCATGCTTGTGAAGGAAAACATCATTGTCAGCGCGACCGGCGCCAGGAACAGAAACACAATGATGAAGAGCGCCGGGGCCATGAACCCCAGCCCGAGCAGGTGCGCGCGTCGCATCTTATCCCCTTGGAATGTGAGCCGGGCGGCGAACCGCCCGGCAAGGCAGATGGAGGATGGATGGCTTAGCGGACGATCAGGTCGTCGCCGAGCACGGCGTTCATTTCCGCTTCCACTTCGGCAACCGCATCAGCCGGAGACTTCGTACCCGTCCAGGCCGTTTCCAGCCCCTTGAACATGATCTCGGAGAACTTGCCGTAGTTGGGGTTGTTCGGCTGCGCATTGGCATGCGGCAGCAGTCGGCGGGTCGCTTCGGCCGCCCAACGGTCGTTGGCGTAAAGCTCGATGTTGGACTGCTCGCGCGCAATGCCCAGGTGCGCAGACTTGATGGCATGCAGCGTGTTGATGCGCGGTTCGGACGCGATCTTGATCAGCTGTGCGGCGATCTCGATATCGTCTTCATCATCCTGCTTGGTGAGCAGATAGGCCAGAGGATGGGTGATGGTGTTGGCGCGGCCATTTTCATTGCCTGCCGGAATGAGCGAGAACTGGATGTTGCCGAAGAAATCGTCCAGACCTTCCTTTCCGGTATAGCGGGCATAGTGCCAGGTGCCGCCGTGCCACAGGGCTGCCTTGCCGGATGCCACTTCCGCATACCACTGGTCCCACTCGGTGCCGATGTGGTTCTTGCGAGTCACCTTCGCTTCAACCGCATCCACGAAGAACTGGTAGAACTCGGTCATCGCCTGCTTGTCGAGGACCAGCTTGCCGGTTTCCTTGTCCATCAGTTCGCCGCCGAAGGACTGGTAGAACTGGGCGTAGTCCGGGCCGTTGGAAACCCGCGGATAGAAGCCGTAGCCCTCTTCTACGATTTCCATGTCGACGGCTTTCTTGGCATCTTCCAGAACGTTCTGGAGCGTGTATTCGCCAGCTTCGACCTTGGCGGGAAGTGCGTCGATCTCTTCGTCCGTGTAACCGATCTTCTTCATGGTCTCGCGCCAGAAGAAGAACGGACGGCTTTCGGCATCCTGCGGAAGACCGTAGACGACACCGTTGTAGGTCGTGATATCGAGCAGGTTTTCGTAGATGTTGTTGATCGGCCAGGTGTCCATGTCGACATAATCCTCGACAGGGACGATCAGACCGGACTGGCTCCAGGGAGCGATATCCAGGTGGCTGGTTACAACAATGTTCGGGGCGCTGCCGGCTTCAGCGGCCAGGGTCACGGCCTGCTTGAATTCCTCCCAACCGGCAAAGTCACGCTTCTTTTCGACAGTGATGTTCAGGTCCTCACCAGCAATCGCATATTCGCGCGACAGGATGTCCGCCGCCATCTCGATGGCATCGAGACGGTAGACGTCGCTGTCGTTGGAACCGCCTGCCCAGACGGTGATAGTGAGGTCTTTTGCCAGGGCGTCTCCGGCAAAGGCCGCGGTTATGAGAGCCAGGACGGCAGCCGCTGTGGACTGGCGCAGTTTGGAAACGAGAATGCTCATCGTATTTCGCCTGCTGTCTGTGTTGCGACACCTCCCTCCCGGAAGTGCCATGGGGAAAGAATAAACATGTTTTGCACACGTGTGCAAAGCGGGTTCTAGCGGGCGGGTATTACGGGCATGTGACAGCCTTGCGGAAATTCGACGCCGGGTTATCCGGCTAAGCGCGTTTCAATTGGAGTTTAAAGGCAGATCACGACGGTGGGACGACACCAAGACAACAACCGAGTGATCATGGGATATCCCGCTTTACTCTGCCTTGATGATTTTTGGGTATAGCAACACCTCGAAAAGCAATTTCATGACCTTCCGGCTTCTGCGGAGCCGGACCAGCCGGGAGTTGAACCCATAAAGCGCCTCGTTATCGATTTGGACGGAACCCTGACCCTGGCGGACACGTCCGACTACCGGAACGTCTCACCGAACCTGCCCCTCGTCGAGAAGCTGCGGGAGTACAAGGAACAGGGCTTCGAGATCGTGATCCAGACCGCACGAAACATGCGGACCCACGAGAACAACGTCGGCAAGATCACGGCACACACCGTGCCGATCATCATCGAATGGCTGCAGAAGCACGACATTCCTTATGACGAGATCTTTGTCGGCAAGCCCTGGTGCGGGCACGAAGGATTTTATATCGACGACCGCGCCATCCGGCCGGACGAATTCGTCCGCATGTCAAAACCGGAAATCGATGCCCTGCTCGACAACGCACCGAAAAGCTGAAAGCAAAATCCCGCGCCTTTGAGGACGCGGGATTTCTACTTTCCGGTATGTCCGTCTGGCTTGCACTGCCATTCGACCTTCGGTCGGGCGATTAGCGCTTTTTCCTGTACACGGTCCAGAAAGGACTGCTGATTTTTTCTTCGAAGTTTTCACGGACATAGGGCTCGTAGATTTTCCAAAGGCCTTCACCGGCCGGATCACCCTTCCCTACGATCACGAATTCTGCGTCGGAAAAGAATTTTTCTTCCGGGATGTAGACCTCTTCAGAAAACGTCCGTCCGTCCTGAAACCAGATCGGAACCTTGGCCGGAGACGGCTTCATCAGAAGAGTGGGAAACGGATTGGCAAAATTAAGCGCCAAAACCGGGCCCGCCTCGGGCTGGTCCGCACCTGCGTCCCTGAGCAGGGTGAGGCCATCCAGCATGCGTTTATAGTCTACGGTAACCGTTTTCTCCGGAAGGGCGAACCACTTCGGATGAATGACGAAGCCGGCTAGTCCAGTATTTGTTAGCTTTTCATCAGCCGAATAGTTCTTGCCCTGTAGGTACTGGGCCACCATCGTACCGCCGTCGCGAACCGGATAGACGAGTGCCACTGCCACGGTCAACACCGAGAGAATACCGAATGTAAGCGGTGACGCCGGCTTGTTTGCCTGATCATAGCCAGAAGTTATTTTGCGAAATAGACCGCTCCACTCCGCGGCGACGATCGGGAGCATCGCATAGATCGGGCTTTCAGACACCCAGTGGTTCTGCATGAGGATGACGCTGGCCATAGCTGCCGCTATGAAAATCAGCAGAACCGGGGTAACCCGCTTCCGCGCTGCCCCACTTTCGCACAAGACGAGATAAAGCAAGACACTGCCAATTGACCAAACGGCAGCCTCGCCGAGCTGCGTGATCAGCTTGATGATGCGACCGGCCTCTTTGGCAAAAACCGATACTGTCTTGATGTCAGCGAGGTTCGCACTGACTTGACCAGTGGCAAATTCCGCTGCGGCCATGGTCACAGCAATACCCAGAAGAACAGTTATCGCGTGTTTGATCGAAACGTTCCGAAAAATCGATGCAGCGACCAGCAAGCCGACCAGCGCGGCCCCGAACGTGACCTTGACCAAGCAGACAACGGCTATCGCAACGCCAAGAACAAACGCCTCGGGAAATCCTCTGCGGCTAGGTGGACAGCAAAAAGCCACCGTCACGACAGCGGTCAGACCTGCCGCCCAACGATTATAAGGAGCAAGCCAGCTCATGCTGGTCTGCGCGAAGATCGTGTCCGGTTCGCGCGGTGTCACGATGGTTGCGACCGCAATCAGCAACACGAGACCGAGAGCACCCAATGTCAATTGCCGTCCAAGGGCAAGGACGGCCAGCAGCAAAACGCCAACGGCGAAAATGGCATTCGCCAGCGGGATCGTTTTGGCACTAAGATGTTGCAAGGCAACGGCAATCCGGAAGACCCAATCGTACACCGGACCGATCGGGCTGAAATAGTCGACGCTCGAGGCCTGCCCGTATGCAGACTTGTTTGCCGTGTCGAAGGCCGTCCAGAGATCGTGCAAGTAGCGTTCGTGATCGAAGAACAAGTGCGGCAGCGTGGCGCTGACGGCGATCAGTCCGACGGCGCCCGAAAGGCAGAGCAGCCCGACCAAGCCGGACGCGTAGTCCTTGCGCAGGTACCAGACCGCAACGAGCGCCGGAAACAGCAGGATGGAAAAGGCATATGTAGAAAGCGCAATCATCTGGCAATTGCCCACTTTGCTGCGGAAGGCGGCGGTGAGGCGATGAAGGCCTCAAGTTGCTCCGGCGTGCCGAGCATGCCGACATCCTCGAACGCCAACTGGCTGATGGAGACATCGGCCCCGTCAGCGATGATCCGGTTGTACATCGGTGCGATATAGCGCTCGCCCTTCTCCTCTCCGCTTTCACGGAAGAAACGGGCATAGACGTCCCGGTAGCGGGCGACGCTGTCGAACCAGTAAAGGCCGACGGTCGCATGATCGGAAATGCGTTCCTTCTCGCGCAGCTCCACCACGCGGCCGTCCGCATCGGTGCGTGCGAAGGACCAGCCGTTGCCCGGTCCGGGAAAACACGGTACATGCCCGGCGCAAACCGCGGGGTCAGCCGGTTTCATCGCGCCAGGTGCCACATAGGTGTCGATGTTGAAGATGGCGAGCGGCTGGTTTTCCGATGCAGTGGCGACCAGTTCCAGAGCCGTTGTCGCCTGGCCGTCGGTCAACTCGTCAAGCTGGACGATACCGTCGACCTGAATGCCAAGCGCCTTGCAGCGGGCTGTCAGGAAATCCGGTGCGTTCAGTCCGCTGCGCACGGCGAAACGGAACGACCAGCCGGCCTCGCGGTAAGCTTCCAGAGAGAGCATGGACCAGTCGAACAAGGGCCGTCCGAGCGCCTCAATTTCATATTTCGGCCGGTCGTATCCGGCCTTGGTGAAACGGCTGCCGAGACCGGCCATGGTAATCGCTACTACGCCGCTCATCAGTTGGCCTTTCTCTGCCGTTTCCGTCCGCTTTCGAGCTGGTCGAGGATCGAGGCCGCGATCAGTGCAAAGCCGACGAGCTTGTCGGGGTGGTCGGTATGAAGTGGCAGCATCGACAGGAACAGCGAGAGTTCGATCGCGCGCACGTTGGCTATGTCCAGGCCTTCCGCCTCCAGCCTGTCGCAGAAAAGCCTCTCGGCCCAGTGCGCTGGCGGGGCAATCGTCCACTCGAGTTCCAGCTTCTGGTCCTTGTTCAGATAGACACGGAACAGGCCGTTGTTGACATAATCGTAGCTGCCCAGAATGGAGTGACTGATCTTGGCGACATCATAGAGCGGATGCATCATTGCATCGTCTGCGGACAAGGCACCACGCGGATCGATCAGACGCATCAGCCCGATTCGCCTGTCGAACAGGATGTTGGAAAAACACGGATCACCGTGTGAAAATACCAGTTGATCCGTCGTGGCGACCGCCTTGCGAATGAAGGGACGTGCCTGCTCAAGCATGTCGGGCAAACCGCCGCGCGGCCCGGCCGTTTCCAGGATCTGGTTGGTCTGCCTGCCGCGCCCGGTTTCCAGAAACGACCCAAGCCGCGTGTCCAGTTTTGCCAATATCTGGCTTTCCGCCCGGGTCCTGTCCTTCTTGCCCGGTGTCCTGGCGTTCAGATAATTGAAGATCTGATCGAGCAGGACCTTGAAATCACCTTCCGTGAACGAGTGATGCACCCATTGCAGCGCCGCATCCGGTATCGCCAGATGCTCCATCTTGTAGCCGGCCTGCTTGCCATCCTCCCAGAACCCGAAGGTTGGCAGCAGAAACCGCTGCAGTTCCGGCGATGCGGCGTGGAAGAAGCCGTGTTCGGCACGCATTTTTGCAATGTCGGTGGACTGCTTGTGAAAAACGTTATCTTCCGCGCGGGCGGAATTGAAATGCCGAAGCTCGGTCGCACCGGACAGGAACAGCATCAGGTTGCGCGGTTCGCGGATATCGATGAAGCGGGCGTGATCCGTGATGATCTCGGTACGGTCGCGCAACGACAGCAGCAAAAGCCGCCGGGCCTCGGGCGTTTCCGCGCACAGCAGAGAGGCCGCTTCAGTATGGAACAGGACCGCAACCGCCTCGTCGTCGATGACCGGGCTGGCCAGCATCGTCTTCAAGGCATATCCGGCTTTCCGGACCAGCACAGAAAAGCCTTCCGGATCGAGCGGCGGCAGGCAGAGCGGCACGCGCAGATAGATTGCCGCGTCGCCCCGGTCGCGAATGCGGTCGGCAAGCTCCACGCCGCTTTCCGGCGACGTCAGGTGCTCGACTGATTCCGCCCCGGCCTCAAGGGACATGGCGGTCAGTTCCTTCGCCAGGGTCTGGCGGCGGCGCATGATGTCGGAAAACCTGACTTCGCCAAGCGCGGCCCGCACGCTTTCGGCCGGCGGATCCCTGTCGTCGAGGATTACGGAAAGCGCTTTTGTCATAAAACACCGGTCCTGTTCTGGGCGCGCAGCGGTTCATTGCGCACGCGCGGCAGGTAAATCCACATGGCAAGCGGCCAGACCAGCGCAAGGGACAGAAGACACAGGCTGCTCCACATGCCGACGGCCCCCTGGAAGCTGGCGACAGGCCCTTCGAACACCCGTTCAGCCAAGAGCACGATCCCGCTGGTTCCCACAAAGTCGGCGGAGGTGAAGGCAAGAACTGTCGCAGCGAGTGCTTCCAGTGCCCAGATCACCATGGACATGACCAGCAGCACCGGTCCTTGCACGCGAAACAGATCGGCCCCGCGTGTCGTGATCTGGCGCAGTCCGTCGAGCTGACCGAGATGCCTCAACGAATTCGGGTTCCGGTGGTTCAGAACCACGTAATGCTGCACGGCCTGCAAGATGCCCGGCCCCAGCACAAAGACGACAAGCCCGGCCACGACGGCAAGGCTGGTTACTGCCAACAGTACCATCGGGCCGGTGGCCAAAGGGCCGTGATAGGCATAAACGATGACGAGAAGAACCAGGATCATCAATCCATCGAAAAAGCGCTCCAAGAGGATGATGATCAGTGCACCGGGAAAGCTTTTGCCCAGATACCAGAGCTGGTGCAGCCTCAGGATCTCACCGAGCTTGAACGGAATGATAAGGGCGCCCGGACTGGTGACAAGGTGCAGAAGTGCGCTGGAGCGACCGGAAATGCCGAGCAGCCGCGAGGCCATGATCGCGAGGCGGACGGCGCGCACGCAGTGAGAGCCAAGATAAATGCCGCCCGCAAGAACCAGCGCCTGCCAGGGTTTGCCGGCAAGCTCACCCAGCCCATCCTTCAACAACCACCAGACGACGAGGCAGAACGGTATGAACAGCACCGCATAGTGCAAGGCAAGACCTGCGGGCAGCCTGACCTGCCGGGACCGGGATGATGTCCGCAGAAGACGCATTTCAGGCGATCCGTGTCGAGGGATAGGCGGCACGCGATGTCTGCCGGTGATCGGCGGCAAAAAATGCCGACGGCCTGAACAGACGGAAGCCGACGATGCGCAACAGCTGGACCCCCATCTTGCTGAGCTTGGCATTGGATATCTGGTCGTCTTCACGCCAGGTCAGCGGAAAGAACGCCAGCCGGAAGCGGTTTCTGACAACACCCAGGATCAGGTAATAATTGAACGTCAAGTCGTCGGCATATTTCAGGTGAAAACCGGACTTGAAGGCCTCCACCCGGAACAGGTTCAACCCGGAGCCGAGGTCGAAGAGACGCTGACCGCTGATTGCCGAGAAGATCAGGTTGAAGGCGTGGTTGGCCGCCGTGCGCAGCAACGAATAGCCTTCCAGTTTCGAGCCCTTCATGAAACGCGCACCCATCAGGAAATCGAGATCCTTGTGGCGGCCGGCCGCAATATGCGGCACCAGGTCGGCGATCGACCCCTGATCGTCGCCATGCAGCACGACCAGATAATCGTAGCCGTTTTCCATCGCGAAATTGATCGCAACCTTGTGCGATCCGCCAAGACCGTAGTTGTCGTCATTGTGCAGCAGGGCCGTTTCGGCATAGCCGAGCTTCGCCAGTCCGGCCTGCGCGGCTTCACGCGTGCCGTCCGTCGACCGGTTGTCGACACACAGGACGCCATCGACAACTGACTGCACGTCCGGCGCTTCGAGCTGTTTCAGCACGCGCGGGATCTGCGCTTCGCAGTTGTAGCAGGGAATGAAAACAAGAACCCGGCCAGTCATGGGCCACCTCAATCCGACGTGCGGTGTTCGAGCAGAAACCGCATGAAAAAGAAATTCGCGACAAGGGTGAAAGGCGTGACCAGCATCTTGGCCGTGACACCGCACAAGGTCACCGGTTTCAGACCAAAACCGGCGACGAAGGCTGCGCCGCCGACGGCTTCCAGAAGCGACATCAGGGCCCAGCTGAGACCGGCGGTCAGAGCCGAGGCCGCGGTCACCGCAACAACCTGCCATATCCAGTAGAACGCCAGCAATGTTGCCGTCGATCTGTTCTCGGCCTTTTCGAAAATATGCTTGCCAGCGACGAAGAAAACGAAGGTCACCCCGCAGAATGCGCCGATGAAATTTGCCCAGAACACGGGCAGACCGCTCTGCGTCAGCGTGGCCATGGTCAGGAAATCGAGACACCAGCCGATCCCGGAGATCAGGGCAAAACCCGAGAAGCGCTTTGCAATCGCGTTATAACGGTTCAAGGAAGGTAACCCTGACTTCTGTTTGCCGTCGCGTTCAGCAACGATAGATGCGCTCCCGGCGTCCTTCATGCAGTCACCGTCAGCGCCCGCTGGAATGACGGTCTATCCATATGCTGAAATTGCGCCCGGCCGGCATCGGAAAAACCTGTTCACATCCTGAAAACAAAGAAGCCGTTTCCGTCGAACTTTTTGACCGAAACGACCCTATCTCATGCCGGGAAACCCTAACGATGAATTGTTTCAATGCCGTTAATCGGCGAATCTGACAATGGATCGGCCTATCGAACCGGTGGCCGGAGCAACGGTGGCGCGCATTTTCACCGGTTCGGGAATGCCGTCGACACGGCGGAGCCACCATCAGACGGCAAAAGCGCACGGGGGGACGAACGCACACGGAGCAAGGCTCTGTGTGATCGGTTCAAAATTCGAATTTTCGGAAAAAGAGTGGAATGGTGGAGCCAAGGGGAATCGAACCCCTGACCTCTACAATGCCATTGTAGCGCTCTCCCAACTGAGCTATGGCCCCATTTTCCATATGTGAGCCGGTTTGGGTGTCCGGCGTCGATGGAGGCGGGTTATAGTCACACCTCCACACAAGATCAAGCAGAAAATATCAGGATCTTTCCTGCCGCTTGTGGAAAAGACCGGACAGGCAGAAAAGCCTGTCCGGACAATGTCTTAGCGATCCGGATCTTCGTCGATTTCGACGCGGATGCCCGGAACGGATTCTTCGTCTTCGTCCTCATCGTCGATGAAGACGTCGTCGTCGGTACTTTCGTCTTCTTCGAGATCGACGTCCGCATCTTCCAGATCCGGCACATCATCGTCGCCGCCTTCCGCTTCCGCGTCGGCTTCTTCCAAGGTTACGATTTCCGGCGCCGCGACGTCGTCCTCGTCCTCATCGTCTTCCGGCGTCTCTTCAACCTTCGCAGCCTTCGCGGCACGTGAGGTCATGACCGCCTCGAAGACCGTCCCGCATTTGGGGCAGGAAATCGGGGACCGGTTGAGATCGTAGTATTTGGCGCCGCAGCTCGGGCAAAGCCGCTTTGTGCCAAGTTCAGGTTTTGCCACTGTGCTCACCCTTCTTCGTTATGTAATCGACTTGAATTCGTGGGCCGCCCCATAGCGTCAAGCCGTTCCGGTGTCAAAGGCAAATCAATCGAAAAACATTCTTCGGATTATTGTTCTGCACGTTGTGGCTCAAATTTCAAGCGCCTGACCACGTTACCCACACGACCTGCAGGCCGGCACCGGTTTGAATCCGCTTGCCGATCGGCCGATGCCGGGAAATCTTGCGAAGTTCGGATTCGGGCGGTCTCAACGGATGACGCAGGCGCATCCACATGATAGGACGTGTCACCTTTTGACAACCGATCCAATTTGCGGACATTGAAAATGTCACACGATTCTGCGCCCAAGCCACTGACTTCCAGCCTGGGCAGCCCCTTGACCGGCACAATCCGCGTGCCGGGCGACAAGTCCATTTCCCACAGATCCCTGATGTTTGGTGCGCTCGCAGTCGGCCGCACCACCGTCAAGGGCCTGCTTGAATCGGAAGACGTGCTGGCCACCGCCGATGCCATGCGCGCCGTCGGCGCAACCATCACCAAGCTCGAAGACGGCAGTTACACCGTCGACGGCATTGGCCTCGGCAGCCTGCTCGAACCGGAAAACGTCATCGATTTCGGCAATGCCGGCACCGGTGTGCGTCTGACCATGGGCATTTTCGGCAGCCACAACATCGCCGCCACCTTTGTCGGCGACGCGTCCTTGTCGAAGCGGCCGATGGGCCGCGTGCTCAATCCGCTGCGCGACATGGGCACCAATGTGATTGCTCGCGACGGCGACCGCCTGCCGGCGTCCATCCGCGGACCGGAACAGGCTCTTGCGATCACCTATCGGGTGCCGATGCCGTCGGCACAGGTCAAGTCGGCAGTCCTGCTGGCCGGTCTCAACGCTGCGGGCGAAACCACCGTCATCGAGCCGATCCCGACCCGCGATCACACGGAAAAAATGCTGAAAGGCTTCGGCGCCGACATTTCTGTGACCCTGAACGAGGCCGGCGAACGCGTGATCAAGCTGCAGGGTCAGCCGGAGCTGAAACCGCAGGATATCGATGTACCGGGCGATCCGTCTTCTGCCGGCTTCCCGCTGGTGGCGGCGCTGATCGTGCCGGGATCCGACATCGTCATCGAAAACGTTCTGTTGAACGAGCACCGCACCGGCCTGATCACCACCCTGATCGAGATGGGCGGCGATATTTCGATCGTCAATCGCCGCGAGACAGGCGGCGAGGAAGTGGGCGATTTGCACGTCAAGGCCAGCAAGCTGAAAGGCATTACCGTGCCGGCCGACCGCGCACCGTCGATGATCGACGAGTATCCGGTGCTGGCCGTTGCTGCAGCCTTTGCGGAAGGCGATACCTTCATGCCCGGGCTGGAGGAACTGCGCGTCAAGGAATCCGATCGTCTGGCGGCCGTTGCCCGCGGGCTGGAAGCCAACGGCATTCCGTGCGTGGAGACCGAGGACACGCTGACCGTGACCGGTGGTGCCAGTGCCATCGGCGGCGGCACGGTGGTGACGCACCTCGACCACCGCATCGCCATGTCCTTCCTGGTGCTGGGCATGGCCGCCCACAAGCCGGTGACGGTGGACGACGGCGCCGTGATCGCAACCAGCTTCCCGACGTTCACGAGCCTTTTCGACGGCCTCGGTGCCAATATTTCCGCAAACGCCAGCGAGGCCGCATGATCATCGCAATCGACGGACCGGCCGCGTCCGGCAAGGGCACGCTCTCCCGCCGGCTGGCCGATCATTTCGGACTGCGCCACCTGGACACGGGACTGACCTATCGTGCCGTGGCCGCGTCTCTGCTGGCCAACGGCCTGCCGCTTGGTGACGAGGGTGTTGCCATCGAAATTGCGCATAATCTCGATCTGGCCCAGATGGACAAGTCCGTCCTGTCGGCACATGAAATCGGCGAGGCCGCATCACGCATCGCGGTTCTGGGTGGACTTCGTGAAGAGTTGGTCCAGCTTCAGCGCAGGTTCGCGCAGACACCTCCCGGGGCCGTTCTCGACGGACGCGACATCGGCACGGTGGTGTGCCCAGATGCGACGGTGAAGCTGTTCGTGACCGCCTCTCCCGAGGCACGCGCCAGACGCCGGACCGACGAGATGGTGTCCAAGGGACAGGACGCGCAATACGCCGCCGTTCTGGAAGATCTCAAGCGCCGGGACGAGCGCGATTCCAAGCGAACTGTGGCTCCGATGCGTCAAGCGGACGATGCGGTCTTGCTTGACACGACAGAAATGGATATAGAGACCGCGTTCCAGGCGGCTGTGGATATCATTTCCCGCGCCAGGGATGCCTGATAAGGACAGGGGGTTCACCACTGGTGCGCCCCTGTTTGTGCATCCGGAACGCATGTGGCCTCAGGCCATCGGTTCTTTTATGGAACGACCAGAGAATTTCGGCAGGGCGCCTTTTCCGGCGACCTGTGACGAGACCGGATTTTCCGCCTCTCGCCCCGCCGGCCCGCTTTCGAAAGCGGCAGGATCAGCGGATATCGCGATCCCGGGAGAAGGACAGATCCGGAGTGCAACACCAACCCGCCGGCGGCGCGCCTGAAGGCGCCAGGAGCATATATGTCTGATTACAATCCCTCCATGGAGGATTTCTCCGCTCTTCTCGAAGAGTCCTTCGTTCAGAACGACCTGTATGAAGGTGCCGTCGTAAAGGGCACCGTCGTCGCAATCGAAAAAGACCTGGCTGTCATCGACGTCGGTCTGAAGGTTGAAGGCCGCGTGCCGCTGAAGGAATTCGGCGCAAAAGGCCGTGACGGCGAAATGAAGGTCGGCGACGAAGTCGAGGTTTACCTGGAGCGCGTTGAAAACGCTCTTGGCGAAGCTGTTCTGTCGCGCGAAAAGGCTCGCCGCGAAGAAAGCTGGGTCCGCCTGGAAGTTGCTTTCGAAGCCAACGAAAAGGTCAACGGCCAGATCTTCAACCAGGTCAAGGGTGGTTTCACCGTCGATCTGGATGGCGCTGTTGCCTTCCTGCCGCGTTCGCAGGTCGATATCCGTCCGGTTCGCGACGTGACCCCGCTGATGCACACCCCGCAGCCGTTCCAGATCCTGAAGATGGACAAGCGCCGCGGCAACATCGTCGTGTCCCGCCGTGTCGTTCTGGAAGAAACCCGCGCCGAACAGCGTTCGGAACTGGTCCAGAGCCTGGAAGAAGGTCATACCGTGGAAGGTGTGGTCAAGAACATCACCGATTACGGTGCGTTCGTCGACCTCGGCGGTATCGATGGCCTGCTGCACGTCACCGACATCGCGTGGCGCCGCATCAACCATCCGTCGGAAGTTCTCACCATCGGCCAGACCGTCAAGGTGCAGATCATCCGCGTCAACCAGGAAACGCACCGCATCAGCCTCGGCATGAAGCAGCTTGAAACCGATCCGTGGGATGGCATCGAAGCCAAATACCCGATCGAAGCCAAGTTCACCGGCCGCGTGACCAACATCACCGACTACGGCGCATTCGTCGAACTGGAGCCGGGCATCGAAGGCCTGATCCACGTTTCCGAAATGTCCTGGACCAAGAAGAACGTCCATCCGGGCAAGATCGTTTCCACTTCTCAGGAAGTCGAAGTGATGATCCTGGAAGTCGACCCGGTCAAGCGCCGTATCTCCCTGGGCCTCAAGCAGACCCTGCAGAACCCGTGGGATGCTTTCGCTGAACAGTTCCCGATCGGCACTGAAGTCGAAGGCGAAGTCAAGAACAAGACCGAATTCGGCCTGTTCATCGGCCTCGACGGCGACGTGGACGGCATGGTCCACCTCTCCGACCTCGACTGGAACCGTCCGGGCGAACAGGTCATCGAAGAGTTCAAGAAGGGCGACATGGTCAAGGCCGTCGTTCTGGATGTTGACGTCGACAAGGAGCGTATCTCCCTCGGCATCAAGCAGCTTTCCGGCGATCCGATGGAATCGGGTGCAGCTGGCGAACTGCGCAAGAACTCCGTCGTGACCTGTGAAGTCGTCGAAATCAAGGACGGTGGCCTGGACGTCAAGATCGCAGACAGCGATCTGACCGCCTTCATCCGCCGCGCCGACCTGTCCCGCGACCGCGAGGAACAGCGTCCGGAGCGTTATTCCGTTGGCGACAAGTTCGATGCCCGCATCACCCAGTTCGACAAGAAGACCCGCCGGGTCACCGTGTCGATCAAGGCCCTCGAGATCGCAGAAGAGAAGGAAGCTGTCGCTCAGTACGGCTCTTCCGACAGCGGCGCGTCTCTCGGCGACATCCTGGGCGCGGCTCTGAAGCAGCAGTCCGACGACTAAAATTTCCGCTTCTCTCACGAGAGCTGAAAGCGAAAGGCCCGGCAGCAATGCCGGGCCTTTTGTTTTTGCGCTGTCACAGGCCGATGCGTTCAGCTTGCCGTTGCGGTACCCCCATTTGGGGAATGCGACAATTACGGCCATTTACTCGCTTCCGGTTCTTCAGTGCCCCGGTGCCAAAGCATGTTCGACCGATATGAGCTGCAAAACGTGCAGGAAGACGATCGTGTCATCTGCATTTTCGCCCGGCCAGCCTTCTGCAATCAGGCGACACCGTCACGGACATAGGTGAAGGCGTTGAGGCCGGCCCCAATCGCGACGACCTTTATCTTGCGCTTGACGCCGCCAGGCATCGGATCATCCAGCCGGTAGACTCCGCCCCGTGTGAGCCCGAGACCTGCCGCGGCAGGCACCCAGCCAGCCTGCGCATATTCCTCGAACGCCCCTGTTGCCTGAGGTGCGTCAGTTGTCTGGGACAAGGTTGCCCCGGTTTCATAGGATTTCAAAATATAAGGCATGGCTCTTCTTTCCTCTGCTGTTTCAGGAAAAGCTGCCCCTTGCGCCGAATACCAAAGGGCAATTGACACGTGACCGCGTTGGACATCAGGCGGGCATTACTGACAAGCTGTCAGCCCGCCCGGGTTGTTGATGGCCTGGAAACCGACCTGAAGGATGGTCCCGTCGTCGCGGGCCTGGAAACAATAGTTGTCGTCAGGATCGGGAGCAGCAACCACGCAGGAATTTACGCCTGCTGGCACGACGTAGTTGTTCAGACCATTGATGGCGAAAACGGTCGCCGCTCCGGCAGGATGCGGCACAGGATGCTTGGAAAAGAGGATTGCATTGTGTGGCGGGAATACCTGGATCTGCTGGAAGTTCCGGCAATCGGGCGAGAAGGCCAATTGCGCCTGCGCAGCCTGCGGCACTGCGAGGGCGCAGACAGACAGGACCGCGAGAGCCAGAAGAGACCGATCCCTCTTGCCAAAGAGACGCGGCGCACAAGCAGGGGACGCAATAATCATGATGTTTCCTTTCGCTAATTATCTGAAATATCAGGGAATTCCAATTCTCTTTGGTTGATTGGCATCTAGCTCCCTTTTGTTGTGAAGGTTCCGTCTGCGTTGTAGGCAACGTTGAAGACGGAATAGCCTTGCGAGAAATCGCATCTGGCCGATTGAGACGTGTCGTATGTGATGATTTCGCCGACTGCGTGGGAGCCGACCTTCACGAAATAGATCGGCAGCGGAGCGCACCCGAGCTGGCTGTTGGGCTGCGGAGCAACGAAACTCGACAGTGTGATGCCACCGTTCTGGTTGATTGCCGCACAGCCGCAGAAAAGATCCGGCGTTGGTGCCGGTGTGAAGGCAGGCACCTGAATACCGAAGTTGCCGGGCAGCGGACCCGACTGATAGGCGGCGGACGAAAGCCCCAGCGGGTTAAGCGAAAGATTGGTGTGGTTGTTGCTTTGGCCGGTCGCAGGCGTCAGGTCGATCGGCTGAACGGCGGAGGTCTGGCTGACCACATTTTGGACGTTCGAAAAAGAAATCAGCACATTGAAATTCGCCATGCCTGACTGGGTGTTCGTGCTGACCGCTCCGGCATAGACCTGGGTGTCGAAACCGAAGGTCAGTTGAGAACCGGACGTTGCGTGAGGCGCCAGTGCTCCGGTTGCCAGACTGCTCGACTGAACCGTCAGGTTCGCACCGGAATTGGTGAAACCGGCCTGTTGCTGAAACGCATAGAAACTGACTGTCGTGTTCGACAGGTTCTGGATGATGATCTGATACTGGGAGGCCATGGCTCGGAGCCTTCAATTGTTCCGGCCGGTCGCCCGTCTCCCCCACGGTACAGACAGCCTGAACCCGTGGTGGCAACCGCATATGGAAAATCTCGTGGGAGGCGAAATCGCAATGCGAGCAGGCCGGATGGTGGAAGACCTGCTCACAAGCTGTCGGTTCCTGAAACCGCCCGATGCTATTTGACGATGGACGTCGCCCAGGTACCGTCGGCATTCAGCGACACATCGATGATCGAATGCCCCCCGGTAAAGTCACAAACGGCCGCGTCCACGCTCGACGCGGTGAAATTCATGACGGTGCCAGGCGTGTAGTCCCCGGTCTGGACGTAGTATTTCAGGATCGGCTGGCAGTCCGTGTTGTTGTTCGGGTTGGCAACAACGAAGTTGGACAGCGTGATGCCTCCGTTGACTTCCACGGCAGAGCCGACGTTGTAGATCGCCGGTGGCGAGTAGGTCGGCGTGGTGATGCGGAAGGCGCCGGGCTGCACGCCGGTACCGGCGGTTGGCTGGCTCAGTCCGAGCGGGCTTACGGAAGCCGTCGTCCAATCGTTTGCACTGCCGGAGGCCGGTGCGAGATCGATTGCCCTGCTGGCAGAGGAATAACCGGATGACTGGCCGACCTGAGGCGTGCTGTGCGCTTCCTGAATGCCGGCATAAAACTGCATGTTGACCTGGAACGTCAAAATCGACCCGGTCTGGGCATAGTTGCCGAGGCTCTGGGAATACAGGCTGTTGCTGTAAACCTGCCCACCCCCGGTATAGATCGCCGGTTGCTGGAAAAAATAAAAACCCTGCGTGGCATTTTCCAAGTTCTTTACATTGATTGTCAAAAGCGTAGACATGTTTTCAGTCTCCATCATTTATATTTAAAAAGGGCCGCGAATGCCAGCAAAGTTCAGAATTAATTTCTGAAAAATCTTGGAGCATTTGCCTTGCCCTCGCAGATTATCATCCGCGAATTTCAAAAATTTGCTATCTTTAGTTGTTTACCTGCAGTTCATGCAATCTGGAAATATTTACCGTTGGTTGTTTTTCAAAACTATTCACGCCCCAGCCGTTCCGGCACTTCAGACAAAAGTCCGAGAAGCAATTTCACGATCCGTGCCGGACGGGCACGCAGCTTTTCGACGAGCTCAAGCTCTTGCCTGCTCATGCTACTCGGTAACAGCCAATCAGGGCCATTTCGGCCAAGGAGAAGCCAATCCAATGAAATATCTAGGGAATTTGCCAGATTACACGCGTTATCTATCGACATTGCGTGTCCCTGCTTCCATTTTGTGATGGCTGCTGGCGAAATATTCAGCTCGGCTGCCAGCGCCATGGCCTTTCGGTGACCCCGGCTGCGCATTGCCTGCGTCAACCGGTCTCCCCGCTCCTTGTCGATGTCTCGTGAGCCCATTCAACGCCTCCCCAAAAAGAGGAGTAGAGCCTGAATTCCCTCAATAAGTGATTTTCACTCTAAAATACTTCTATAAGTTGTATTTCTGATAGCATTTTTTACAGAGACGTTTTTCTTGGCTTAATTCCGTAGAGTTAGATTAATAAAAACCAACAGCAGGCTCACGTTTCTGCCACCGGCGCCCGCCCGAGCCCGCCATCAAACGCTGCCACTTCGTCCGGGCGGTATATCGCTCCGCCAGAAACAGCATCCAGACATCCTTGAGCCGTGTCCAAATCGGCGGGAAGCGCCAGTATCAGCGCCTCCGTTTGAGAATGCGCTGAAAGTAGCAGGACAGTGCTTCATAGGCAGTCAGTGGCAACACCTCGGCGACATACTGATCCGGCCGGACGATCACGACACAGCCGCTCCGCCGATCGATGCCGCGCATGTCGAAAATGTCGCCGCCACTTTTAAGGTCCGGGCAGAACATCTTTTCATAGTCCTTCAACCCGTAGCGCCCTTTTGCCGGCAACAGCATGGACCGCATGGTCTCAAGGGCAAGTTCGCGGTGGTTCTGCTGGAAGACCGCGCGCAGATCGATAACCGTGTCGATGTCCTCACATTCTGCCGTGTGCCGTAGCACCGGCGAAGACGGATCACCCTGCAAAAAATCACACAGACGGCGGATGGCCGACGTTTCTTCAACCGGGTCGCCTGCATCGGCAAATGCAAAAATCCGCCAGCGGCCGTCGGCTTTCACGGTATGACCCAATTGCAACGGCTTGGCATCGGCAAGACGGACGACGGGTGCGGAATGAAACCGCATCCCGATCTGAAATCCCTCTGCCAGATGCTGGTGCGTACCGGTGCCCGTCAGGAGCGACGGCTGGTAGCGCACGGCAGTTCCCGCTGTGTATCGGCCATGCTGCACGAAGTATTTCTGAACTTCAGCCGGGTCGACGCCATCGGGATTGCTGTCGGATTTTACCGGTGCACTGACGAGCTTTGCCCATTCCCTGTCAAAATCGATCAGGTTCTGCGCAATCGCCTGGCGTTCGGCCGAGTAGCTGGCAAGCAGCTCCGGTTCGCTCAATCCTTTGAGCACATGCGCAAGTTTCCAGCCGAGATTGAACGTATCCTGCATGGACACATTCATGCCTTGCCCGGCTTTCGGGCTGTGAGTGTGGCAGGCATCACCCGCGATGAAGACGTAAGGCAGACGGGTCGGCATGCCTTCCAGCGGAACATCATCGAACTTGTCGCAAAGCCGCTGGCCGATCTCGTAGACCGACCACCAGGCAACCTCCTTCACGTCGAGTGAATAGGGATGAAGAATGCGACCGGCGGCGGCAATCAGATGGTCCACGGTGATGTTCCGGTTCGCAACGCGCTCATCCGGCCGCAACTTGTCGAGTTCCACATAGATGCGGACCAGATAACCGCCTTCGCGCGGAATGATCAGGATGCTGCCTTCACCGGCCGACTGCACCAACGCCTTGAAGCGGATGTCTGGAAAGTCCGTGACCGCCAGGACATCCATCACACCCCAAGCCTGATTGGCACTGTCGCCCTTCAAGTCGCGACCGAGCGCCTTGCGCACCGTACTGCGGGCACCATCGCAACCCACAACGTATTTCGCCCGCACCGTTTCGGTTTCGCCTTCGTGACCGGTATCTATACGTTCCAGATGGACCGTCACCGGCCGCTCCTGCCCACCATCATTTGCCACTTCCAGATCGACCAGCCGACGGGAATAATTGGGCTCCAGCCGATTGGGAGAATTGCGCATGATCTCCAGATAAAAATCATGCACCCGCGCCTGATTGAGAATGACATGCGGAAACTCGGACAGTCCGTCCTCGACATCCTGAACCCGGCCGCTACGAGCGATGGTGTCTGGCGATCTGGGATCCGGTTTCCAGAAAATCGTCTCGTTGACCCAGCAAGCTTCCTTTTCAAGCCGCTCGGCAAAGCCGAAGGCCTCGAACATTTCCATTGTCCGGCAGGCGACGCCATCCGCCTGGCCGAGTTGCAGCGGGCCGGCTTTCTGTTCCACGATCCGGGTCCGGATATCCGGGAAAGCTGCCAGTTGAGCGGCGAGGGTCAGCCCCGCAGGGCCGCAGCCAACGATCAGGACATCAACCTCTACCGGCAGGCTGTCGGTATTGGCGAGGGCAGAGGTGTCCGGATTCTGCTGATGAATGACCGGATCGCCGGTCTTGAATCCGTCGAGATGAAATTGCATGAAACCGTCTCCTCCGCCGCAACTGCCTGTCCGGCTATCGCTACCCGCCCGCCGATCAGCCCTGGCTCGGGTCTTTTGGGGCCATGCAAAAGCGTCCGCGTTCAGGCTCGACCTTCATTGCCGCACATGCGGGTCTTTCGCATTTGACAATCCCGCCGCGATGCCCAAACAAACATCGACAACCGATTAATTAGAAAGCATACTGATAATCAGTATGCTGTCAAATATAATCAGCATACTTCCTTTTTTGCTCGACCACCTGGAGACTGCAATGCACGACCTTGAACAGATGCCAGGACACCTGATCCGCCGCCTGCAGCAGATCGCAGTGGCGGTCTTTCACGCGGAGGTGGAAGCTGTCGGGTTCGACATGACGCCGGTGCAATTTGCGGCGCTGGTGCGGGTGTCTGAAAATCCGGGCATCGACCAGATTACGCTGGCGGGGCTGATTGCCTATGACCGGACCACGATTGCCGGTGTGGTCGACCGGTTGATTCAAAAAGGGTTCCTGTCACGCGCCGTGAGCGAAAAGGACAGGAGAGCAAAGGTTCTGCACATGACCGATACGGGCACCGAGGCGCTGGCCAGGCTCGGTCCCGCAGTGGACAAGGCACAGGAAGTGATGCTGAGCGGGCTTGACCGGCAGGAGGCCGAAGACTTCATGCGGCTGCTGCACAAGGCAACAGAAGCAGTCAATGGCCTCAGCCGTGCACCTCTGCGCACCGCGTCAAAAGCCGCTGAAAAGACTTGAGCGGCCTGTAACCCTCCTCTGACGAGCCAGCAACAGGCCAGAGAACGTTA
Organism: Roseibium sp. LAB1; assembly: GCF_054658235.1. Lineage (NCBI taxonomy): Bacteria > Pseudomonadati > Pseudomonadota > Alphaproteobacteria > Hyphomicrobiales > Stappiaceae > Roseibium > Roseibium sp. LAB1. Next base: position 1,550,373 of record NZ_BAAGIB010000002.1, read on the forward strand.
GGCCTTATTTCTCCGCCCAGAAATCCGCCTGCAAGCTCGCAGCCTCCTCTTCCAGAAGCGGGCCGACAACCTCCACCTGACGCTGCCCTGCGGCAAAAACCGTCCTGCAAGGCAGATCAAGCGTCGGGTTTTCCTCGTGGTCGCCGGTCTGTTCCTTGAGAGACTTTTCCGTCTGGCCAAAGACAACCCTGCCGATGCCCGCCCAGTAGACAGCACCCGAGCACATGGCACACGGCTCCGCCGACGTGTACATGGTGCAACCAGCGAGAAAGTCCGGCCGCCAGCGCTTGCTTGCCCGAGTTGCCAGAAGCCGTTCGGCATGGGCCGTCATGTCCTGCCCTTCGGCGGAAAAGCCGTTGCCCTGCTCCATCAGAACCTCACCGTCAGGCCCTGCCAGCAGGCACCCGAAGGGATGATCGCCCGTTTCGCGTGCCTGGCGCGCGACTTCAAATGCCCTGCGCAACAGCGCAATATCTTTGTCTTTCTGAGTAACGGTCACGCATGGCTCCTTGAAATTCTTCATGCTGAAGGGAGCACGTTCCTCTTCGCCCTGCAATACCTTGCAACACGCCAGTCACATTGAACAGCAATCAATCAAAAGACTGACAATATAAAAGGCATCTGCTGAAATATTGATCTTGTTGCCGCAATTCTCACGGTTTCATCTTGGCGCTTTCTTGACAAAAATCGCGCACCGGTTTCCCGTAGAGATCGAGTAGAAGCGGTGGAGCCCAGTGGCTCCGACATTGCTCATCTTTCAGATGATCGACGATGCACCGGCACAATGCGCCGGCATCCAAGACCAGGAGATGACAATGCCGGCCAAAGACAACAAAACGCTCCCGCCACTCGTAAACCTTCCAGAGAGAGTACAGCGAAAGGGTGTGCCGATGCGCATGTTTGACGGTAAGTCGTTGGTTGTTGCCATGGCGGCAATCGTTGGGTCGTTTCCGGCGGCTGCGGCCGAACTCGTGACCTATCAGCTCGACTGGTTGCCCGGCGGTGACAAGGCTCCGATCTACGTCTGCATTCAGGAAGGCTTCTGTGAAGAAGCCGGGCTTGAAATCAAGATCGAACCGGGGCGCGGCTCGTCCGAAGCCATCACCAAGATCGCCACAGGCGCATCGGACATCGGATCCGCCGGCATGGGTGCCCTGATGGCAGCCAAGGCGACCGAAGGTGTGCCGGTGACCGCGGTCATGAGCATCTTCAACATGGGGCCGCACGCCTTCTATACGACCAAGGACAGCGGCATCACCTCGATCAAGGATGTAAAGGGCAAGAAGATTGCGACCTCGCCCTTCACTTCCTCCAACGTGTTCCTGCCGCTTGTTCTGGCCGACAACGGACTGTCGGAGGAGGATATCACCCTGACCAAATCCGATCCCGGAGCACTGGGGCCCTTGTTGATGACCGGCCAGTCGGACGCGATCATCGCCTGGCTGACCGACGTCTCGCGCTATTCCGGACAGGCTGCGGATGCCGGCAAGGAACTGGTCGTGTTTCCGTGGGCCGATGCAGGCCTTGAGCTTTACTCCGCATCGCTTGTTGCCAACGACACATTCCTTGAGGAGCGCCCGGACGTCGCCAAGCGCTTCGTGGCAGCATTCAAGAAGTCTCTCGAATTTGCCTACGCCAATCCGGACAAGGCGGCAGCGGCCGTGTCCGCACAGGTGCCGGAGCTTTCGGCGGAAGACGTCAAGGGATCCTGGCTGGATGCGTCCAAGCTCGCCTTCAACGAGGTCACGGAGAAGTTTCCACTCGGCACCATCGATGCCGACCGGCTGGCGGCGACATGGACGCGCGTTGCCGCAGCGCAGGATCTGGACCCGGCATCCCTAAAACCGGAAGACGCCGTCAACCGCTCGTTCCTGCCGGCAGCGGAGTAACCTGCAAGTGGCGCTCACCAACAACGCGATCAGCTTTTCCTCTGTCGGTCAGACTTTTCTGACCGGCTCGGGATCCGTCACCGCCCTGGACGGGGTCACCGTCACCATCGCTCAGCACGAGTTTGTTGCGGTGCTCGGTCCATCCGGATGCGGAAAATCGACTTTGCTGAGGCTGACTGCCGGGTTGATGAAACCTTCGAAAGGTTCGGTGAGCGTCTTCGGCAAACAGGTGACAGACCCAAGGGATGATGTCGGCATCGTCTTCCAGAAGCCGACGCTGCTGCCCTGGGCCAACATCGAGGACAATGTCGTCTTTCCGGTCCGCCACAAATACGGCCGGGTGACGGCAGAGGACCGCGCACAAGCCCAAGCCATCATCGAGACAGTCGGACTGAAAGGGTTTGAAAAACGGCTGCCGTCGGAACTCTCCGGTGGCATGCAGCAGCGGGTCGGCATTGCCCGGGCGCTGTTTCTCAACCCGGACATTCTCCTTATGGACGAGCCGTTTTCAGCGCTCGATGCGCTGACCCGCGACGCCATGGGTTTCGAACTGCTGCGGCTGTGGCAGGCAAGCCCCAAGACCGTTCTCTTCATCACGCACTCGATTCCGGAAGCCGCGCTGCTCGCCGACAGGATCCTGGTGCTGAGCGAGCGTCCCGGACGGATCATCGCGGACCTGCAGGTGCCGACCGCCCGCCCGAGAGACGAAAGCGCACTCAGGACACCCGAGATGCAGGACTTCTCCGCCGAACTCCGCTCGCTCCTGATCAGGAAGGAAGCCGCCTGATGACCGTCACCGAAACGCAAGGCAATGCAGCGGCCAAGACGCCCCCACCACCGACGCCTCAGGACCGGCATTTGCCGCTTTCCGAAAAACTGCTTCGTCTGCCGGTTGTCCTGCCCCTGATCACCTTTGTCCTGATCCTGATCGTCTGGGAAGCGGGAACCCGGCTCTTTGCCGTTCCGTCCTTCGTGCTGCCGGCCCCCTCCCGCATACTGGGCGGGTTTGAAAGCGTTACAGCCGGGCGATGGATGGAGCATATCTGGGCAACGCTTCGGGTTGCCCTCACCGGATATGCGGTCTCATTCGTCATATCGCTTCCGATTGCCGTCGGCCTTGCAAAATCGCGACTGCTTTCCGGAGCGTTCTATCCCTTGCTGGTGGTGATCCAGTCCGTCCCGGTCGTTGCTGTCGCGCCGATTATCATCGTGGTGCTGGGTACGGGCGATGCGCCACGCGTCGTGATCACCTTCATGATCTCGTTCTTTCCGCTGGTCGTTTCCATGACGACGGGTCTGGCCGCGACGCCGCCGGAGCTGATCGAACTGTCCAGATCGCTGCGCGCGCCGTCCTTCCGGGAAATCACACAGATCCGCCTGCCTTTCGCAACGCCCTACATCTTCTCGGGCATGAAGATTTCGATCACCCTGTCGGTCATCGGCGCCGTCGTGTCTGAATTCGTCGCCGCCGAAAAAGGCATCGGCTACTTCATCCAGTTCTCCACGTCGATGTTCAAACTGCCCCAGGCCTGGGCCGGGCTGGTCATCCTCGTGATCATGTCCCTCGTGCTGTTCCAGCTTGTCAGCCTCACGCAGCGGGTCTTCTTCCCCTGGTCGCTGCCGAAAGGACAGAAATGACCAACTTCCTGATTGCCAACATAGACTATGGCCTCACCGGTAACCGGGACGGAGACCGCCTCAGCGGTGCAATCCGGATTCAAGACGGCCGGATCACGGAAGTCGGGTACCTTCAGCCTCAGGAAGGCGAACGGATTGTCGACGCGAGTGGATGCGTGGTCACGCCTGGTCTGGTGAACACCCATCACCACTTGTTCCAGTCGGTCCTGAAGGCCGTGCCGGAAGGCATGAATGCGCCGCTTGACGACTGGCTCATGAACGTTCCCTACAGCTACTGGCCACTGATCGACGAGGAAACGCTGCGGGTGTCGGCCAGGATTGGCCTGGCGGAACTGCTTTTGACGGGAACGACGACGGTCTGCGATCATCACTATGTCTTTTCGGATCACTATGACTACGATCCGGCGAGTGTGCTTTTCGAGGAAGCCGAGGCCCTCGGCATCCGCTTCGTGTTGGCCCGCGGTGGCGGCACGAAGGGCCGGTCCTTTCCCGACCCAAGCCTGCCGCCCTCCCCCAGCGAGTCGCTGGAGAGCTTTCTGGCAAGCATCGAGCAGACGGCGTGCCGCTGGCATGACCCGTCTCCCACCTCAAGCAGGCGGGTTGCCGTCGCACCGACCACACCGACATTCAATCTCGAGGCCGGAGACCTTCCGGATATCGCCCGCTTTGCCCGCAGCAAGGGCCTGCGCCTGCATTCGCATCTCTCGGAAAACCGGACCTACGTCGACTTCACCCTGGCGAAATACGGCAAGCGTCCGGTTCATTGGCTTGCGGAGCAGGAGTGGCTCGGACCGGACGTCTGGTTCGCGCATCTGGTGGAATGCGATCGGGACGAGGTGCGCGTGCTTGCGGAAACCGGCACCGGCATGGCGCATTGCCCGCAGGCAAATGCCAGGCTCGGGTCGGGAATTGCCCCGGCTGACGCCCTTCACCATGCAGGCGGCCATGTCTCCCTGGCCGTTGACGGCGCGGGCGCGAACGAGGCCGCCGACATGGGCGCTGCTCTCTACAGTGCTTTCGCACTGCACCGGGCAGCAAAAGGCGTGCAATCGGTTCGCGCCGAAACCCTGCTCAACTGGGCAGCCGAAGGCGGCGCCAAGGTGCTCGGCTTTGAGGAAACAGGCGTGCTGCACCCCGGAATGATCGCCGACATTGCCATTTTCGACATTTCGGCACCCCGTAATCTGGGGCTCCACGACCCGGCCCTGGCACCGGTGCTGACAGGCGCTGCAACCTTGCGCCACAGCTTCGTTGGCGGACGGCAGATCGTCCGGGACGGCACCATACCCGGACTGGATCTGGCCGGGCTTGGCGCTGACGCAAGGCGTGTCACCCGGCAACTCATGGAACGCAGAAAGGAAATGAAGGCGCCTTATCGGGCCCGCGCCGCCCTGGCCTGAGGGCAAATCGCCTGCGTTCGGCAGGCGCATTCTTATGTGGAGTAGAAGCTGTCAGTGCCGTCGGGCACGGGTCATTGCTCCCGGACCTCTTTCTCAAGGAGAACGGAAATATGAGCACCTCTGCATCCTACGACCTTGTCGAACTGGAAAAGGAAAAAGGCTTCGGCGGCGTCGGCGAGACGGTCGACCGTGCAATCCCCCAGGTCGACATGTCGGACTTCTTTTCCCGCAAGGCGGAAATCACAGAAGACCTTTGGGCGGCCGCCACGGATATCGGCTTCTTCCAGCTCAGCAACCACGGCATTCCGCAGGAGCTGATCGACGAAGCTTTCCGGCTGTCCGCCGGCTTTTTCGACCTGCCGCCCGAGACCAAGGAAAAATATCCCCTTCGGCCCGGAACCAATGCAGGCTGGGAATTCAAGGCGCAGGTCCGCCCGTCCACCGGCACCGCGGATCAGAAGGAAAGCTACCAGATCACCCTGCCGCGCATGACCGGCCTCTGGCCAAGCGGCGAAGAGCTGTCCGGCTTCAAGGCGACCATGCTGGCGTTCGAGCGGCACAACTGGGCGCTGGCGATGAAGGTTCTGTCCTGCTTTGCCGACAAGCTGACGTTTCCACCGGACTTCTTCACGGAAGGCCACGACCCGTTGACGCCGGAATACCAGTCGACGCTGCGGCTGATCCACTATCTGGGCATGGAAGATGCCAAGCCCGAAGACTTCAAGTTCTGGCGGGCTGGCGCCCACACAGATTTCGACTGTCTGACGCTGCTGCACCAGAAGGCGGGTCAGGGTGGCCTGCAGCTTTGCCCCGGCAAGGACAGCCAGGGCCGGGCAATTGCCTGGACAGACGTGCCGCCGCTGGAGGGGGTGATCACCTGCAACATCGGCGACATGCTGATGCGCTGGTCGGACGACAAGCTGTTGTCCAACCTGCACCGGGTGCGCATGCCGAAACCGGAAGAGTATCTCGGTCCCCGCTATTCGATGGCCTATTTCGCCCAGGCTAACATGGACACCGTTCTTGCGGGCCCGGAAGGCAAGTATGAGCCGATGACCGCACATGACTACATCCAGATGCGGCTCGGCGCCAATTTCGGCAAGAAATAAGCGCAACTGCATCACCTGACGAAGTAGAACCACGGCACCGGACCCATCGTCTGAAGCGGCCGGTGCTGTGGTTACACCATTTCCGGCACGATTTGTCCGCGAGACTATCCAGAACCTGACGCAGCCGCAGACTTTACTTTTGCGGCCCGTCCTTTAGGCTTGGTTTCACGACGAGCACCCGCCAACGATACGCGGCCTCAAAACTCACCCAACAGACAGAATTGCGATACGCACCATGACCGAAGCCAAAAGCGGCGACACGGTTCGTCTTCATTACAAGGGAACTCTGGACGACGGCTCCGTCTTCGACAGCTCCGAGGGCCGCGACCCGCTGGAATTCACCGTGGGATCGGGCCAGATCATCCCGGGTCTCGACCAGGCCATTCCGGGCATGAAGGTTGGCGACGAGAAGACGGTCCGCATCGAACCGGACAATGCCTACGGACCTCACAATCCCGGCGCACGCCAGGCCGTTCCGCGGACCAACATTCCGGCCAACATTCCGCTGGAAGTCGGCCTGCAGCTTCAGGCGCAGACCGAGAACGGCCAGATGATGACCGTGACGGTGGTAGAAATTTCCGAAAACGAAGTCATTCTGGACGCCAACCACCCGCTGGCCGGTCAGGCACTGACGTTCGAGATCCAGCTCACCGCCATCAACTGAGGCGTTGAACGTGCAGGCACAGGTCACTTGTCGGCTCTGCGATAACGCCTGTACACTGAAACAGACAGAAGCCCCGCGGTTACCCGCGGGGCTTCTTTTTTACGCGAGCCGGCGCTGAAGACCGGCACGCGGACATTTCAGAACCTGCCTCAGTCCATAAAGACGCTGTCGTTTGCTTTCTGGACCTCGGCCTTGAAGAGACCAAGCAGTTCGTTGGCTTTCGGATCCAGATTTTCAGCAACGTGGGTTTCGAATGCCGGCTGGGCCGCTGCCGCCATGGACGCGCGCTGATCGGCGGTGAGAGCAGTCACCTCCATCTTGTCCATCAGACCGGCCAGGCCTCTGTCGGAAGCCTCGATGATGCGCGACAGACCACGGCTGGCAGTGACGCAGCTTTCCGCCGCATAGCGCAGCGTCTTCTGCTGCTCTTCGGTCAGTCCTTCGAAGAAGTCCCGGTTGACCATGAAGGTATAGGGCGAGAACAGGTGGTTGGTCAGCGTCATGTATTTCTGAACTTCTGAGAAGTTCGCGAAGGAAATGATCGGCACCGGGTTCATCTGACCGTCGATTACGCCGGTCTGGAGGCCGGAATAGACCTCGCCCCAGGACAGCGGATAGGCCTGCGCACCGAGTGCCTGAATGATGGTCTGGTGAGACGGCAGGGTCATGGTGCGGATGCGAATGCCGTCAAAATCCTCAAGCGACGCGATCGGGTGCTTGGAATTGGTGACCGCAAAGAACCCGCCCGTGTCCGGGAAGCCGAGCACCACGACATCGCCGAGGGTTTCCTCGATATCGGCTGCCAGTGCCTTGCCGAAGTCACCGTCGAAAACCGCGTAGGTGGCGGCGTTGTCGGCAAACGCGAACGGCAGGTTCAACACGTCGATGCGCGGATAATAGCTGGCCAGTGCGCCGGTTGAGGTCAGCGTCGCCTGGATGATGCCGTCGCGCACGTGCTGGACATGTTCTGCGGCGGAGCCGAGCTGGTTGGACCCGAAAACCTCCACTTCGACAGCTCCGTTGGTATCTGCATTGACGATGTTGGAGAACACCGCGGTGCAGGCGTGAGCCGGGTTTTCAAACGGATCGGTCTTGTTGTCGTGACCGAACTTCAGCACCTTACCGTCCGCCAGCGCACTGCCGGTCATGAGTGCCGCGGTCAGCCCGACCGCCAATCCCTTTGCGAATTTCTTCATGATATTCTCCATTCCTCTGTCAGGTTGTTTTTTTGTTATTGGGCAAACCCGAGAGCGCGCGGCAGCATCATCGCCGCGCTTTCCCAGAAGGCGAACAGGAACAGGACAGCCACTTCGGCGACCAGGAATGGCCCCAGCTTGATGGCAATCCGTTCCAGTTTCTCACCGGTGACCGATGAGAGAACGAACAGGCACGCGCCGACAGGCGGCGTCATCAGCGAGATGTTGAGTGCCAGAACGAAGATGATCCCCGCGTGGATCGGCTCCAGACCGACCTGGGCGGTAAGCGGAACAAGAACCGGCGCCAGGATGATCAGGATGGCGGTGATATCCATGACCATGCCGACGATCAGCAAAAGGCCGATGATGATGGCAATCACTGCGTACCGGTTGTCGGCGAGACCCAGGATTGTTTCGGCTAACATCTGCGGGATTTTCTCAAAGCTCATCCACCAGCCGAGGATGCCGGCAAAGGCGATGATGACGAAGATCACGCCGGTAATACGCGCCGTGCGCACGAGCATCTGGTAAAGCGCGGGCAACGTCAGCGTGCGGTAGACGAACGCGCCGATGAAGAGCGCATAGGCCACCGCGATGGAGGCCGCTTCCGTAGGTGTGACGACACCGCCGAGGATCCCTCCCAGGATGATCACCGGCATCAGCAGGGCGGTGATGGAGGAAACGAAGACCTGCCCGATTTCCTTCAGGTTTGCCCTGCGTTCCGCCTTGGGCAGACCGTTGCGGGCCGCACCGAGTGCAATGACCGCCATACAGACGCCGCAGATGACGAGGCCCGGCAGGATGCCCGCGGCAAAAAGCCCGCCAATGGACACCCCCATGAGCGATCCATAGACGACCATGAGTCCGGACGGCGGAATGGTGGGGCCGATGATCGAACCGGCCGCCGTGACCGCACAGGCGTAATCACGCTTGTAGCCTTCCTTGACCATGGCAGGCACCAGCGTGCGGCCGAAGGCTGCCGCATCAGCTGTGGCCGACCCGGTCAAGCCGGCGAAGAACACCGACGCCAGCATGTTGGTGTGGGCGAGGCCACCGCGAAAATGACCGACCAGCACCTGTGCCAGCTTCACCAGCCTGTCGGTGATGCCGGTCTGGTTCATGATTTCACCGGCAAGAATGAAGAACGGCATCGCCAGGAAGGGAAAGATGTTCAGTCCGTTGAAAATCCGGCTCGGTCCGATGGCCAGGAACTGGTCACCGCCCATATGGATGAGGCCGATCACACCTGCCGCGCCGATGGCAAAGCCGATGGGCATGCCGAGCAGGATGAACCCGATGAAGACAGCTGCAACGATCATGCTGTGGCCTCTGAGAAGGGAGGATTGTCGAGATGGGTGCCGCTGTCGCGGATCATCGCCAGCACCGTCTGGATAGAGGCCAGCGCCGCGGCGGCCGGAATTGCCGAATAGAACGGCTGCAAGCTGATGCCGAAGATCATCGCCTGCCGCTTGGCGCCGCTCTCGGCAAAACCGAGCCCGTACCACAGCACATAGAGAAACAGAGCCAGAACGCAGAGATCGATTGCCACCAGAACGACGCGGCGCAAATGCAAGGGTACGCGCATGATGGCGGCGGTCAGGCCGATATGGTCGCGTCTGGCGATGCCGGAGGACACAGCCAGCATGGCAGCCCAGATCATCAGGTAGCGGGCAAGGATCTCCGGCCAGGGCAACTGCCAATGGAAGAAGTAGCGATCCACCACGCCTAGCCAGACATCAAGCACAAGCAGTGCCATCAAAATGGCTATTACAGCCTCGACGCCCGTATTCAGCCTGGCGCTGGTTCTGGCAGCCCACTCGCGCATAACCCCTCCGCAGAAATGTACCTTAATTACATTTTCAGAGCAGAAATTGCGTTTCGTCAAGCTTATTTTGTTTTTAAATTACATTTTGAGATCAAATGAGACTATGATCAGGCGTTGATTGACGATTTTGTGTAACCTAATTACAAATCCCGCAACGAGGGAGTCATGCGTGCAGGCAAAAATCAGAACCGCGACCGGCGACAATTCCAACGGCCATGCGGCTATCGATCTCATTTCCGCACTCCGTGACCACGCCGGCCAGTTTCCGGCGCGGGAACAAAAGGTTGCGGACTATGTGCAAAATCACCTGTCCGCCATATCGGACATGACGATCGCCGAACTTGCGAGGGCCTGCGGCGTCAGCACGCCGACGGTGGTCCGCTTCTGCCGCACGCTCGGGTGCGACGGGTTCCGGGAATTCAAGCTGCGCCTGGCACAGAACCTGGCGGTCAGCCTGCAATATATTTCCGCACCGCCGACCACGGAGCAGGTTGCCAGCGAAACGGCCATCGACCGCGTTCTGGGTGCTCTCTACGCAACCGCGAACGTCATGCGCCAGCAGGTCGACCCGGCCGTGATCGAACGGGCTGTCGAGAAGATCGCAGAATGCCGACAGCTTCTGACTGCAGGGATCGGCGGCGGCTCGACGATGGTGGCGGGCGAAGCCGCCAGCAGGTTCTTCCGTCTCGGTATCCCGTCTGTTGCCCTGCATGATAGTTACCTTCTGCAGATGCGGGCGGCGACGCTCGGCCCCGACGACGTGCTTTTGTGCGTGTCCGCCAGCGGGGAAGCGGACGAACTGGTCAGCGCGGCTGAAATCGCCGGCGGTTACGGAGCAACCACCATCGCGATTGCACCGAAGGGCTCCCGCCTCGCGCTGATTTCCAAGATCCCCATTCTGGTCGACCTTCCCGAGGATCCGGACATCTACAAACCCACCGCCTCGCGATATGCGCATCTGGTGATTGTGGACGCCATCGCCATGACGGTCGCCCAGGTCCGCTCTGCCAGCACCAGCGAAAACCTGCGCCGGATCCGCTCCTCCCTGACCGCATTTCATGGCCGGACCGGACCTCAACCTCTGGGCGATTGAGCTTCAAGAACTCGCGAAACTGCGCCGGCTTGCCAGAAACCGCCGCAATCTGATGTGAAACTGATAGAAGCTGATTGCATTTCCTACAACGGTCACCCTATGTATGTTATTGGTTTTCATAAGCTCTTGTCGGGGACATCGTATTCATGTCGGTAGATGTTGACGCGCTGGTGGACAGACGGCGCCTCAGACGCAAAGTGACCTTCTGGCGGATCGCGACATTTGTCGTCATCGCCGCGGCACTGGTCGGGGGGCTGCTTTATGTCTCCGGAGCATCGGAATTGTCCAAGCGGACAGCGCATATCGCGCGAATTCCGATCGAAGGCGTCATCCTCGAAAGCCGCAAGACACTGCAGATGATCGAAAAGATCGGCAAGTCCGACGCGGTCAAGGGCGTGGTGATCTCCATCAATTCCCCGGGCGGTAGCACAACCGGCGGCGAAGCTCTCTATGAAGCACTGCGCAAGCTCTCCGAAAAGAAGCCGGTTGTTGCCGAAATTCGCACCATCGGCACTTCCGCGGGCTACATGATCGCGCTTGCGTCCGATCACATCGTCGCGAGATACAATTCAATCACCGGTTCCATCGGCGTGCTGTTCCAGTTCGGCAATATCAGCAAACTGATGGAAACAGTCGGCGTGGAAATGGACGCGGTCAAGAGTGCCCCGCTGAAGGCAGAGCCTGACTTCTATTCGAAGACGAGCCCAGAGGCGCGCGCCATGCTGCAGAAGCTCGTCAACAATTCCTACGACTGGTTCGTTGCCCTGGTCGCCGAGCGGCGGTCCATGGACCTGCCCAGGGCCAAGGAATTGGCCGATGGCCGCATTCTGACGGGCCACGATGCCCATACGGAACAGCTGATCGATGCCATTGGCGGCGAAGATGTCGCAATCGACTGGCTGGTGAACGAAAAGGGCGTTGCGAAGGATCTTCCGGTCGTCACCTGGAGCGCAAACGAAAACCTGGAGGAGCTGCCGTTTTCCTCCCGGGTCTCGCGAGAATTCGGGAAAGGCATCGGATCGAGCCTTCTGGGGCCGATTAGTGATGCTAAGGGGCTGATTCCACGAGGCCTTACGCTTGACGGGCTCGTATCCGTTTGGCAGGCTTCTGACGCGGCAGACAATAATCCGTAAGCGAGGGGGCACTTCATGATCAAATCTGAGCTCGTTCAGCATATCGCCGAACAAAATCCGCATCTCTATCAGCGGGACGTTGAGAACATCGTCAACGCCATCTTGGATGAGGTCACCGAAGCGCTCATGCGTGGCGACCGCGTGGAACTGCGCGGCTTCGGCGCGTTTTCCGTCAAGAACCGCCCTGCCCGCGTCGGCCGAAATCCGCGTACCGGCCAGAAAGTGGAAGTGGACGAAAAATTCGTGCCCTTCTTCAAAACCGGCAAGGAAATGCGTATACGGTTGAACGATGGTGTGGACCACGGCGACGACTGATTGCGCTCGCCACGGTACGCCATTTAAAATCGACTTCTGATCTGGCCAAAACCGGGAGAACCCAGTGACCCGTTTCCTCAAGAACGTGATCTTGTTCGCAATCGCGGTGGTCCTGATCCCGTTGTCGGTGGCAAACCGCCACACGGTGTCCCTGTCACTCAACCCCCTTGACCCGCAGGACCCGCGCCTGACCATTCCGGACATTCCACTGTTCTGGATCATTTTCGCAAGCCTGGGCGTCGGTATTATCGTCGGCGGACTTGGTGCGTGGGCCAAGCAGGGTCGCTGGCGCAAGGAAGCGCGCGTCAAGCGCCGCGAAGCCGCGAAATGGCACAAGGAAGCCGATCAACTGCGGGACATGAACACAGCAGCCCAGCCGGCGTCCGGTCTCAAGGGGCTGACAGGACCGGGCAATCGCAACGCTGCCTGACCGGCCGACGGTACCATGCGTATTATCTCCAGTGACGAGATCGATGCCTGCCTGGAAGACAGGGCCGTTCTTGAAACGCTGCGCCGGGCCTATCGGTCCAGCACCATTGCCCCTCAGGCGAAGCCTCTTCCCATCGGCCGGCTGAACCAGCAGCAAGGCGCGCTCACCATGCAGCCGGCCTGGACCGATTTCACCGCGCAGGGCGACATCAAGCGCGGCTATATCGGCTGCTCTCTGTCGCTGGATCTTCCGGAACAGCCCGGCCTGTCTTCAAGCCTCTATCTCCTGTATTCCGGCACCGGCGGACAGCCGATTGCTCTCCTGGACGGCATGCGCCTGACTGTCTGGCGGACAGCCGGCCTGCATGCACTGGGTGCAAGCTATCTGTGCCGGGAAGACACGTCCCGGCTTCTCGTTATTGGCGACGACCCGCGGTTGCCCCGGCTGGTTTGCGGCTATGCGGCCGTGCGGAACCTGACGTCGATCCTGCTGGCGGGGGTCTCGCCGGAGATCCAGAAACGGATTGCCGCCCTGCCCGCGCTAAAAGGCGTCAACGTCGGCACCACCAACGAAATCTACGCCGCGCAGGAAGGCGCGGACATGATCTGCATCGCCGGACCTGAGAACCAAACCGGCACCTATCATGCCCTGACCTATCTGGATCCTCCGGCAGGCTGTCATATCGACGTGCTCGATCCGGAAGCCCAGTTGCCGACGGAATTGCTGCAGGAAGCGCGGCTGTTCACCACCGATCTATCCGAACCGCCAAGGCCGGACCTGGAATGGGCAGCTGACCTGCAGGAGCTCACCCAGGGCAAAAAGGCCGGGCGGCGCTACTACGGTCAGCGCACGCTGTTCCTGCCCGCCCTGCGCACAGGGCTCGCCGACTACGCCCTCGCCGCACACGTTTTTTTGAGAACCTGACCACTGGTACTCGTGCCTCGATGCACCATATATCGGTGCAGCAGAGGGAATCCATGAAAGCGTGCGCCCGAATAGGGACGCCCGTATGACGGCTTGGCCGCCATGGGTTCGCTTTCTCATTTGTATTTCGAAGGAGCTTATCATGCTGACGACGCTTGCCTATTCGGCAAGCCTTCCGGCAATCGCACTTGGGCTGATGTACTATGTGTCAGCCTGCTCGGGGCTTGTATACTAGTGCCTTGAAGGCACCCTGACCCGTTCGCCCCAATTGAGACGAGCGGTCGTCTGTCCGGCTTTGGCGCGGTCGATCGATCCTGCCCAATCCGCATGTGACAATTGTGAAGCCGGTTCCATGTGGACCGGCTTTTGTCGTTTTTGAGGTGCGGCACCCGACGGGCCGGGCATAAAGCTGAACGGCTTACTCCTGACCGGGCGCTGTTCCCGCGCGATGTCCGGGCAGCGTCCAGCCACGCAGGATCGCACCTCCCCGCAGGACCAGGGCACAACAGGCCGCAATGACCGCGGCAAGCAATTGCGGCGTGCCGAGTTGCACCAGCACCACAAATCCTCCAGCCCCGGCAAAGGCGGCACCAACATAGATTTCCGGTTTCACGACGGAAGAGGGTTCCCGGGCGATCGTATCCCGCAGGATGCCTCCGAATGTGGCCGTGGAAACGCCCATCAGGATGGCGACCAGGATCGTGTCCCCCACGGTCAGAGCCTTGGCGGCGCCCATGACGGAATAGGCGGCGATGCCGACAGCATCCGCCCAGCGCAAGGGTTTGCTGAGTTTTTCGATCCACTCGGCGAAATACCAGACCAGTGCGCTGACGACGAAACACACCAGCAGGTACCACTCGTTCTCCACCCAGAAGACAGGCACGCCCAGCAGAAGATCACGCAGGGTCCCACCACCGATTCCCGTCAGTGTCGCAAAAAACAGCAGGGCAACGATATCCAGCTGCTTGCGCGAAGCGACGATGCCCCCGGTAACGGCAAACACCGCCACTCCGAGATAATCCAGCATTTGAAGCAGCATTCCGTCCCCCAGGCCCCATCGTCTACTCGAAGGCATTACCCGAGGTCTGGATCTTTGTCATCCCATGGCGTGTCCCACTGGAGACCGGCCTAGCCTCTGAAGGCCAACATATCGCGCTGAAGACACGGGAGAATTTTGACCGGAGCGGTTTTGAAAAGCGTTTGATCCGTAACGCCAAAAGAAAAGGGCTGCTCCGCATGGTGCGGACGCAGCCCCCTTCAAAGCAATAAGGCCGGTTGGCCTCAGGCGTTCTTGTCGACGGTCTGCCCGGCTTCAGCCGACGCGGCTACATCCTTCGGACCACCCTTGGAAACGCCGACCATGGCCGGACGCAGCACGCGGTCGCCGATGACGTAGCCGGCCTGCATCACCTGCACAACCGTGTTGTTCGGCACTTCGGTGTTCGGCACTTCGAACATCGCCTGGTGGAAGTTCGGATCGAATTTCTGGCCTTCCGGGTCCAGCTTCTTGACGCCGTTCTTTTCAAGCTGGTTGAGGAGATCACGTTCGATCATCTCAACGCCCTCGATCAGAGAAGCAACACCTGCATCGGCATTCTTGCGGTCGTCTTCCGGCAATGCTTCAAGCGCGCGGCGCAGATTGTCGGATACCGTCAGCATGTCGCGGGCGAAGCCGGACACCGCGTATTGGCGGGCGTCCTTGACTTCCTTTTCCGTACGGCGGCGCAGGTTTTCCATTTCCGCCATGACACGAAGCGCACGATCCTTCAGATCTGCGTTTTCCGCTTTCAGAACTTCGATCGGATCGACACCGGCCTCCTCGACAGCTTCCGGCTGTTCCGCTGCTGCAGTTTCCGGCGCTGCTTCTGCCGGCTGCTCTTCCGGGGTTTTGTTTTCGTCGCTCATGAATGATCCGTTTGCTCAGACTGTTTGCGGGTGCTTATACGACCGGTTGAGTTTTTTTCAAAGAGCATCGGCGGATAGGCTTTCGCTTACCCGCCGGATGCGCTCGTATGAACCGCAGCCGGGCAGCCGCAGACTATTTTCGGAATTAAAGTGCGCTCTTGATCCAGTCAGAGAGCTTGCCCTTCGGCGCGGCACCGATCTGGGTTGCCATCGGTTCGCCGTCCTTGAACAGGATCAGCATCGGGATGGACCGGACGCCATATTTCATGGCCATGTCCTGGTTCTCGTCAATGTTGAGCTTGGTGATCTTCACCTGGCCGTTCATCTCCTCGGAGATTTCTTCAAGAGCCGGAGCGATCATCTTACACGGACCGCACCATTCGGCCCAGAAGTCGACCACGACCGGGCCGTCGGATTTCAGGACTTCGGCTTCGAACGAAGAGTCGGTAACTTGTGTGGTAGCCATAACTAGATCTCGTAGGTCTCAGGATCGCGCCTACCCGATGTAAGCGCGTCAGTTGGCAAGAACGTAGGAAGCCGAGGGCCTGCCGTCAAGCCGATGTGCCGTCTGGACGCAGTCCGGCGAAGGTTTCTTCCAGCACCTTTTCGGGGATTTCCATCAGGTTCGGCACCGCGGTCCACAGAAGCTGCGCGGAAATCTCCTTGTCCGGATAAATCTGCTTCAGCATTTCCCTGTAAACACAAAGCTGTGCGCGGTACTCCAGCGGGATTTCGGCAACCGACGCCGGTGGATGGAAATTGGTCTTGTAATCCACAATCACCACCCGGTTATCCTCAACCACCAGCCGGTCGATCTGTCCGGAAATCTCGACTTCCGTGCCGTCGCTTGCCCGAATCGTCCCGACCAGAGGAACTTCGGCACGGGCATGACCGCAAAACAGTGTCTCGAATTCCGGCATTTCGAGAATCGCGGCCACCTCCCTCAGAAGGTGAGGTCTACGATCTGCGAATTCCGGTTTGAGTGCCTGGTTGAGATAGGCCTCGGATGCCACCATGCGCTCATCCACGGAAAGATCCGGCAACAACTCCAGCAGCCGGTGAATCAGTCGCCCGCGTTCCAAGGGCCAGGACGCCAGGTCCCGACCCGCCTGGAGGCGCGAGACCGCGGGCACCGGTTCGATGCCTTCCTTTTCCTCCATGGCCTCGAACGCCCTTGAGGGCTGAAGGCGCTTTTTCTTGGCTAGCGGGCGGACCGGAGCGCTGAGCCAGTCCGGCAGCGGTGGTTCCTCGCTGCGCGGTGCTTCAGACATATGCGCGGCGCGACCTGCCTCCGGCTCGGCCGTGGTGCCATCCTTCTGCCAGCGCCAGGCCGAGACAGCTCCATCCTGACCGGTCATTTCACGCGCCTCGGGCTTCAACGCTCGCGCAACCATGGAGTACCAGCAATTCTCGTGGGCACCGCGTTTCGGTTCCCAGCCGCAGACGATCAGCCGGTCCTCGGCCCGGGTGAGAGCCACATACAATAGGCGCCGGTATTCCTCTTCCTGCGCATCCCGCAGGGCTTCCACCGCCGCATCGTGCCATGGCGTGCGGTCTGCCTTGGGCGGCAGCCAGACCAGCGCCGGTGGCAGGAGATCGTTTTCCAGGCGCTTGCGCGGCAGGAAGGCCGGGTCGTGGATCGCGCTGACGGGAGCCGCGCCCGGATCGACCAGGACAACGATCCGCGCTTCCAGCCCCTTGGAACCATGCACGGTCATGATGCGGACCATGCCCTTGGTGTTGGTCAGCTCGCGTTTGATCTCGGTCGGTGCCGCGGCCATCCAGGCAAGAAAGCCTTCCAGGCCCGGCGTGCCGGATTGCTCATAGGCGATGGTAAGCGCCAGAAACTCGTCCAGAACGTCGTCGACTTCGACTCCGAGCCGGGCGCGGAATGCCTTCCGGCCGCCATCGCCCCCCAGAAGACGGGCATAGAATTCGCAAGGCGGCACGAAGTCGGCACGTGCGCGCCAGTCTTCCAGCCTTGCGCGCACAGCCTTCCATTTGTCCGACGTGTCGGACCGTTTCACCAGCATCTGCCACAGCGTTCCGGGCCGGACTTTCTCCGGCGTTTCCCGGGCGATCTCCAGCAGATCGTCGTCCGTCAGGTCGAACAGGGGGCTCTTCAACACGCAGGCAAGCGACAGGTCGTCTTCCGGCAGCAGCAGGAACCGGCCGAGGGCGGCAAGGTCCTGAACCGCAATATGGTCCGTCAGAACAAGGCGGTCACTGCCGGCGGCCGGAATGTCCAGCTCCTTCAGTTCCCGGTTGAGCGCCTCGACAAAAGGTCCGCGCTTGCGGACGAGGATCATCACATCGCCCGGATCTGCCGTGCCATCGCGCATCCACTGCGCGATCTCGGACGCAATGCGCCTGGCCACCTTCAGCATCGGACTGCCGGAGCCGACATGATCGATGGGCTGGCGCCAGTCGTCCGGCTCCTCGATCTCGGCTTCGGCTTCCAGCGGCCACAGATCAACGATCCCCGGATCGCGCCGGATGGCTTCATGTACCGGTGGTTTCACATCCTGCGACAGGCCCCTGTGAGCGCTCTCATCGTGAAACACCTTGTCGACCGCGCCGAGCACATCCGGTGTGGACCGGAAGGAGAGTTGCAGATTGACGGAATGAAACTCGAGATCCGCCGCCTCGGCCTTGCCGGAGAAGGACCGGCGCATCGCATCGAAATAGGCAGGGACCGCGCCCTGAAACGAGTAGATCGACTGTTTTTCGTCGCCCACTGCAAACAGAGTGCGCACCCGGTCTCGCGCTCCGGACCCGGCGAAGAATTCCGAGGCGAGCGAGGTCACCACTTCCCACTGGCGCGGGCTGGTGTCCTGGGCTTCATCTACCAGGATATGGTCGAGCCCCTGGTCAAGCTTGTATTGCACCCAGAGCGCTGCGTCGGACTTCTGCAACAGCGTTGCCGTCTTGACCACGAGATCCTCGAAATCGAGATAGCCGCGGGCCGTCTTGGCGCGTTCGTAATGACCGATCACCGCATCTGCGAGCCGCAGCAGCGAGGATGTTCCCTCATAGGTCGCCACCTTGCGGCGCTGGTCCAGCAGCGCCAGCAAGCGCTGTTGTTCGGCCTCGAGTGCTTCAAGCATCTGAGGGAACGCTTCTGCCACCTTCTTGGTCGCGAGCGACTTGCGCGGCTCGAGCTTGGCCGTCAGAAAAATCGACTGCCAGGCCTCCCGGAAGGCGGAAATGCCGGTGAGTTTGGCGGCAGCAATGAGATCGTCCGCACGGGTCTGGTCGGTCTTGGTTCCGGTGCGCAGAGCCTCGGCATAGGCAAGGCAGGTGTTCAGATCGAGCGGGCAAGCGGTTCGGAATTGCGCATCGAAATCCGCCAGCCTCAGGGCGGGATCCGTTTCCAGAAGGTCGGCCAGTTCGGCAAGCGCGGTTTCCAGATCGCCGGCATCGACCGTCCAGCGGCGGAAGGCATCGCGGCTCTGAATCAGTTCGTCCAGCGCTTTCTGTGCACCACCGTCGCTCATCAGATCGATGACAGACGCCAGCGCCCTGCCGAAGGTGCTGTCCGGTTCGGTTTCCGCAACATGCAGCACCGTTGCGCGCGAAGCTGCCATGAGTTCCGCCGCCACCCGGTCGTCGAGCACGGCAAAATGGCCGGCGACATTCGCCTCCAGCGGAAACTGGTGCAGAAGGGATTCGCAGAAACCGTGAATGGTCTGAATTTTAAGCCCGCCCGGCGTTTCCAGTGCGCGAGCAAACAGGCGGCGTGCCATTGCCAGGCGAGCGGCATCGGGCTTTCGGCCCTCAATGTCCTGCAGTTCGCCTGCGAGTGCCTCGTCGTCCTTGGTGACCCATTCGCCAAGGATCTTGAAAACGCGGGTCGCCATTTCGGCAGCCGCCGCCTTGGTGAAGGTCAGTGCCAGAATGCGGGAGGGATCGGTGCCATCGAGCAACAGCCGCACCACACGGCGGGACAGCACGAAGGTCTTTCCCGATCCGGCGTTTGCGCTCACCCACGCCGAGGCGCGCGGGCGGGAGGCAAGATCCTGCCGCTGTCTGGTCACTTCGGGGATCTGAAAGCTCACGACGGCTCCTCCGATCCAAGTGCCCATTCCTGCGTTCTGGCAAGATGATCGTAATCACCGCCCATCTGCCGTTCGCGCATCACGCGGGCGCGGGAGAGGTAGCCGGTGTCTTCCCTGACATAATGGGCGATCAACTGTTCCAGCCGTTTCCAGGCATCTTCCACCAGATCTTCCAGCGACGTGTCCTTGGGATTGCGCGGGGCCTCGATCACCGGCTCGCTGCCCCCCTTGAGCTGTAGATACAAGAGCTCGGAGATCGGAGCATCCGCCGGCACGTCCTTGAACCCGAAGCGCCGGATCATCGCCGCTTCCAGCGGCAATTGCGGCGACAGCAATGCGTCGACCTGCTTTTGCGAGGGCACCTGGCCTGTCTTGTAATCCACCACCGAAAGGCCGCCGCTTGTCAGAAGGTCGATCCGGTCAGCCCGGCCGCGCAGACGGAAATCGAACCCCGGCAGCTTCATCTCCACGCCACCGCCGATTTCCAGGAACCGTTGGCTGACGTGCTGTGACCGTCTCGCCTCATAGGCAACGAAGCCGGCTGCGACTTTCTGGAAGCGCGGCCACCAGAGGGCCCGGATCGCCGGAAAGGCGTCAAGCGGTTCGAAAAGTTCCTCACCGATCTCCGTCAGGGCCTTGACGGCGCTGTCGTCGAATGGACCGGTCCAGGTCAGCAGGAAGTCTGCAAGAGCATCGTGAACGAGATTGCCCTTGTCCGCCGCACCGGGTTCGCCGCCGATCGGATCGACCGGCTGCAGCTCAAGTACATGACGGGCGAAAATCGCATAGGGGTCTCGGATCAGGCGCTCGATTTCCGTGATCGAGAGTGATTTCGGGCGTGCCGCCAAAGGCGGGCGGGGATGCGGACGGGATGCAGGCCGGACCGCGCCTTCCGGCCGGTCGAGCTGGGCTGCGAGGCCGGAATAGACCGCGCCTTGCGCTTCCAGCTTTTTCGTCAGGTCCGGCCCGGCGAGCGTCGTCAGACGCTGCAGCCAGCGGGACGCGACCGTGGGAGCTCCGTCAGACCGGGCAGCCCGGGACAGAAGCACACGCCTTGCGCCCATCCCTTGTGCGAAGTCATGCGCGGCGGCCCCTAGCCGCCGCTCCGGTGGCTCCAGCCCCATGTCCCGTTTCATCGGCCGGTTCAGCCAGGGATCGTTCCGGGTGCGTTGCGGCCAGACACCTTCGTTGAGACCGCCGAGGATCGCGAAATCGAAGGCCTGAAGCCGTGCTTCCATGGGGCCGAGAATCTGCACCCGCTGGTCACCCGGCAGCCTGCGGCGCACGGCTTGTCCGGACATCAGCGCGGGCAAGACGGACGGCCATTCTCCGGCCGGAATTTCCAGTCCGCTGGAACTCGCTTCCAGAAGACCGGTCAGGAACTGGGCCAAGGCCTCACCCGCCTCACCGGCATAAAGTTCTGACACCGAGCCTTCGTGATCAATCGAGATCGCCTCGATCACCTCGATATGGCACCGCGCGATATCGGTCAAAAGGATCGTTCCGCCTTCACCGGCGAGCTCTTCCAGCGGCCTCAGCGCTGCCGCCAGCCGCTCGACGAGGTTCGCGATCACGTCCCAGTCTTCGTCGTGGATCTTCTTCCAGCGCGGCGTGTGAGCCTTGCCCGCCTCTTCCCGGCTTGCCTCGACAGCCAGACGCAATCCTGCGGTGCCCGGCCGGGCGCGAGGCCCACGAACCACACCACGCTCCAGCGCACGGGCGGCGGACCGGATGTCCTTCACCGGCAGGCCGAGCCGTGTCAGCGGATGTTTCAGCAGCGCCAGAAGGTCGATAGGATCGCAGTCGCCAAGCGCGAGTTTCGCCGCCAGGATCGCCAGGATCGCCGGTGCTGTCTGATCGAGAGGACGGCCGGCACTGTCATCTACCTGGATGTTCCAGCGGGCAAGCTCGGCCGCGACCCGGCGCGTCAGCATACGGTCCGGCGAAATCAGCGCCGCGCTTTCCTGCCGCTCGATGGCTTCGCGCAGGGCTATCGCCACGCTCAAGGCTTCATCCGCCTCGTTGCGGGCGGTCATGATCGAGACGCCGTCCAGAGCCTCCGCCCTGTCAGATTCTGGACGGCGGTCCAGATAAGCCGTCCAGCCATCGGAGGTGTCAGCGGGACGGAGCGCTTCGGAGACAAGTTCCTCACGCAACAGCAGGCCCCGGTCCGGGTCTGGCCCAAGCGTTGCGACCTCTTCCCGCGCAGCTCCCAACCGGTCGAGCAACTGCTTCAGCGAATATTGCGGATGGGACGGCAAGGTTGCCGTGTCAGTTGGTGCCACACCCTTGCGCGTCGACGCCTTGCCGCTTCTCTGGCCAAGCACTGCCCAGGAACGGTTGTCCAGATACTGGTCCAGTCCAGGCAGCACGATGACGCCCGTTTCCAACCGGGAAACAACCTTCAGAAGTTCAGCCGTGGCCGGAACCGAGCCGGTAACGCCCGCGACAATAACCGGACCGTGCGGCGGCGTCCGTTCGAGACGTTCCGCCTCCCGCCGGATCAGGGCGGACCGGCGAGCCTTCGGGTCCATCATCTTCAGTTCGGCAAGATGCGCAGGCCAGGCCTCCCGCACGATCTGCAGGAAATCCAGCGTGATCTGCCAGTAGCGAGCATGATCCTCCGGCACCAGCCCGGCCAGTTCTGACCAGTCGGCCTCTTCCGTCTCGACCTCATCCATCAGGGTCAGCAGGTCTGCCGCCAGCCACGCGGCATCGGCTGTCGAGGCAGGTAGGCCAAGGGGTTCGTCGGACCTGAGGCTGAGTGCTTCCCGGCGCAGCATGCCCTTCCAGGCTTTCACCAGCCGCGTCATCGCCAGATGACGTTCCAGCAAGGGCATGGCAGGTGGCAAGGGTTCCAGATCCGCATTGGCGGTCAGGCTCTGGGCATCCTCATCCGCATCGCCCACGGGGCGGATGGCAGGCAGCAGGACCGGTCGGCCACCGAACCGCTGCTGGAACAGCTCCGGCAACAGACGTGCTGCGCGGCGGGTCGGCAAATACAGCGTGACTGCCGGCAGCAGCAGTGGATCATCCAGCGGGCGAAAGCCGGGAATCAACGTCCCGTCGACCAGGGTGTCGACCAGCGTTTTCAGAAAGGGAACGGACGGCGGGACAGACCAGAGGCGGGCACTGCGAGCCATCCTCAGGCGGCACTCTCGCGAACGGCATATTCGGCAGCGCGGATCGCGTCCGGAGTACCGATATGCAGCCAGAGACCTTCCATCTGAACGCCATAAAGCCGCCCTGCCTCAATCGCCTTGTCAAATAGCGTGTTCATGGAGAACGGCCCGTCGGGAGCGTTTTCGAACAGGCGCGGATGCAGAATGGTGGCTCCCGCATAGGCGAAAGGCGTGACGCCCTTTTCCAGGCGCCGTGTCAGGGCGCCGTCCTTGGCCATGTCGAAATCGCCCCGACCGGAATAGCCCACGGCTTTCACCGTTTCGGCAACCAGAAGCAACGCATCCATGCGGTTCTCGTCCCAGGCTTCGATCATGTGCTCCAGGTTCGGCTTGACGCCTTCGATCCAGTAGCAGGTGTCCGCATTCAGCTGGAAGAACGGTTCGTCGCCCAGAAGCGGCAGGGCCTTCTTGATGCCACCACCCGTTTCCAGAAGCTGGTCACGTTCGTCGGAAATCAGGATGTCCATATCGGCGCGACGGCGGACATGAACTTCCACCAGATCGGCTAGATAATGAACGTTGACCACGCAGGACTTCACACCCGCAGCCGCGAGCCGGTCCATGCCATGGTCGATCAGGGCCTGACCGTTGACCTCGATCAGCGGCTTCGGCGTCGTGGCCGTCAGCGGGCGCATGCGCTTGCCGAGGCCGGCGGCCAGAATCATGGCGTTGGAAGGGCGAAACCGCTTGTCTGTCATCTTCTGTCTCAAATGTGCTTCCGGTTGAACGCGGCGCGTTCAGTGCCGGTAGCGTGCGTACCAGTCTTTCAAATCCGACAGGAACGGCCTGTCAAGCGCCCGGTCGAGATAGCCTAGCATGCGCGGCAAATGGCTCAAATAAGCCGGCTTACCATCGCGCTCGGCAAGGCGGACGAAGATGCCGAGGATCTTGGAGATCCGCTGCGCCGCCATGACCGCATAGGCCTTCGAAAAGCCGACTTCATCGAACTCCGCGGACTGCAATTTTCTCGCCGAGACATAAGCACGATAGAGGTCCGTTTCCAGAGCCTCATCCATGTCCGTGCGTGCGTCCAACAGCAGGGAAGCAACATCATAGGCGACCGGCCCGTATACCGTGTCCTGGAAATCGATCAGGCCAATCCTGTCGATTCCCTTCGCCCCCTCCTGCCAGAGCAGGTTCGGCGAGTGGAAATCGCGCAGCACCCAGCCCGTCTGGGCATCGCTTATGCCTTCCAGAGCCTCACGCCAGAGCCGTTCGAATTCCTGACGGGTTCCCACATCCACAGCCTGACCGGCAGTCCCTGGAACATACCAATCCAGAAACAAGGCAGCCTCTGCAATCAGCGCCTCTGCCGAATACTCCGGCACGTCATAGCTGTCGCCGTTTGCCAGACTTACCGAATGCGGCCAGGCCTGCCCGTGCATGACGGCCAGCACCTCGACTGCAGCCAGGTATCTTTCACGCACCGGCCGGCCCTGTTGCACGATCGTTTCGCGGCCTAGATCGGACGAAAGGATCAGGCCCTGGTCCAGATTGCTTGCAAGAAGGTCTGGCGCGTGAAATCCCCGCGAACGCAGTTCCGTTCCCACCGCGACAATCGCCCGGCAATCCCGCGCCAGATGAACCTTTGCCATGTAAGCGCGGACTGCTTCCGGCACCGCATCCCCCTGGAACGGCCAACGCATCAGCACGGCTGTCGAAGCCCCCGACGTGACTGTCTCGAACGTGCGCAGGGATGCATCGCCAGCCAGAAAACGACGCAAGGCATCCGGCATGCCTGCCGTGTCCAGAAAGGACCGCGTTGCCAGCGATTGTCCGATGCGGTTCTGCCAGAGAGGATTGTCCGAATAAAGGCTGAACCGGCGCTGGTTCTCGTCTTCCGTTGGCTGAGTGATCTGGATCCAGAGGGCATTGCCGGGCAGCAGGTCGTCAGCCTTCTCGGGCCACTCGATCAACGCGGCGCCTGTTTCCAGAAGATCCTCCAGTCCTAGCTCTTCGAGTTCTTCCGGCTCTTCAAGGCGGTAGAGATCGAAGTGGGAGAGGTCGAAACGGTCGAACTCATAAGTCTGAACGAGTGTGAAGGTTGGGCTTGGCACCTCCAGCTCGGGCTCACCGGCGAAAGCGCGGATCAGGGCCCGGGTGAAGGTGGACTTCCCGGCCCCTAGATCGCCGGACAGGCAGATAACATCGCCGGGCTTCAACACCAGCGCGATGTCGTTCGCAAGGCGCCGTGTGCCCTGTTCGTCGGCGATGTCGATTGTCTGAAAAGCGCCCGACAGGGCCTGCAGCTGGTGGTCTGCCATCCGGCGTCCTACTCGGCCGCCGCCTGGTCCGCCAGTTCGGGCCGCGCGGGAAAAACGCAGGTGACGGTCGTGCCCTTGCCTTCAGCGGACTGAATGTCGACCGTGCCGCCATGCAGTTCGACAAAGCTCTTGACGATGGCAAGGCCAAGACCTGCACCCTGACGGCGCGAGCCGGTGTCGTGCCCGACAAAGCGGTTGAAGACCTGGGTGAGGATTTCAGCAGGAATGCCGTAGCCGTGATCCTTGACGACAAAGGTCACCTTGTCGTCTTCGCGGCTGCAGCTGACATCGACCACGCCGTCTGGCTCGGAATAGCGCACGGCGTTGGAGATGAGGTTGAACAGGACCTGGCGCAGGCGTTTTTCGTCGGCAACCATCATGCCGATATCGCCGGGCACATGGGTCCGCAGGTTGATGCGGGCTTCTGCGATCCGGTCCTTCAGCCCTTCGACGGCTGCGGCGACCGTTGGTGCGACGTCGACCTCACCAAGGTCCAGCTCCATGATGCCCGCATCTAACGTCGCCAGGTCCAGGATGTCGTTGATGATGGCAAGCAGCGCCGAGGAGGAGGACTGGATATAGTCCGCGTATTCGCTCTGCTTGTCGGACAGTTCGCCGAATTTCGGATCGGCCAGAAGCTGGGCGAAACCAATGATGTTGGTCAGCGGTGAGCGCAGCTCATAGGAAACATGCTGGATGAAAGCGTTCTTGATCTGGTCAGCCTGTTCCAGCGCCTCGTTCTTTTCCAGAAGCGCTCGTTCGACATTGACGCTGTCGGTCACGTCGACAAAGGTCACCAGCGTGCCGCCATCGGGCAGCGGAACCGTGGCATAGTCGACAACGTCGCCGTTGTGGCGTTCCAGACGGCTGACCTTCTGGGTGCGGTTGTCGAGAAGTCCCGTCACGTTGCCGGCAAGCTGTTCCCAGGCATCACGCTCGGTTTCGCTGAGCGTGCAGGCGGATACGACTTCCTTGACGTGCGGCAATTCGGAAAGCTGATCTTCTTCCAGACCCCAGATGCGGCCGAAGGCCGGGTTCCACAGGCGCAGGCGCCCGTCGGACCCGAACACGGCAACTGCTTCCGACAGATTGTCGAGGGTTTCCCCCTGGACGCGGGTCAGCGCGTTGTAGCGGCTTTCCAGATCGAGCTGTTCGGTGACGTTTTCATAGATATAGGTGACACCGCCTTGCGGATGCGGATTGGCGATGACGCGCAGTGTGCGGCCGTCCGGAAGATGCCACCAGCTTTCGCGGGCTTCCAGCGACTGGTAGCTTTCCATCATCTTGTTGCGCCAGACGCGATAATCGGCCTGTTCCGGGATCTTGCGCGCCGCGCGCAAGGCATCCAGAACCGCACTGTCTTCCGGCCGGCTTTCCAGGAAAGCGGGATCGAGATCCCAGAGCTGGCGGAAGGCCGCATTGTAGAATTGAAGCTTGCGGTCGGCGCTGTAGATGGCAACGGCGGCGGCCAGTTGATCGAGCGTGCGGCCGTGGAAGTCCTCAGCACGGCCGAGTTCCTTCTGGGCCTGTTCCAGTTCACTGATGTCCACGGCAATGCCGGCCCCGCCGACATTGGCGTTGACATCGGTCACCTCGAACACCCGGCGCTCACCGGAGGCGACGATCGGAATGCGCGCGTTGAAACAGCCGTCCTCGGTGCGCTGCACAGCCATTGCGGTGCGGGCTGCAGCGTCAAGGAAGGTTGCGCCTTCCTTGATCGCAAGATCGGCGTCGGTCATGTCGACCGCTTCCGCATAGGCCTGGTTGGCCCAGATGAGATTTCCTTCCGCGTCGCGCTGCCAGGCCGGTGCCGGCATGGCGTCCAGCAGCGCGTGCAGCATATGCAGTTCGCCGGAGATCTTGGCATTGCGGGCAGCAAGTTCCGCCTGCATCTGCCGTTCGCCGGTCAGATCGCGCAGACGCAGGACCACGGCACCGCCGGTGGTGCGCCCCAGCGCTTCCACATAGGTGCCTGTTCGGGTCTTCAAGGTGGTGGTAAAGGCTTCCCCGGTGCGGAACAGCATGTCCAGATGACGTTCCAGATCGCCGGCGCATTTCGCCGTAAGCCAGCTGCCGAACGCAAGCAATTGCGCCGGCGGGCGCGGAACGCCCGATTTTTCGGGAAGAATGCCCCAGATCTGCGGCATGGCGCCGTTGCCGGTCCATACGATCACACGCTGCTCATCGGTATTGAGCATCGCCTCCAGGCGGTCCACCCGGAATTTCAGATCGCTTTTTTCCTTTTCCAGCGTGTCGGTCAGCAGTCCGGATTGCTTGCGATGTCGCACGAGAGCGACAGATGCGGTGACGGCAAACGCGCACATTCCGCCTAACGCACCGAAAAGAATCATGTTATCGGGGGAAATAGCAGCAGTCGTGTCGGCGAGCATGTCGGCTGCCGCCGAACCGCAGGACAGGCCCCAGCCTGCCAGCGCCGTTCCGCCGAGCTTCACCGATTTCAGACTCCAATCTCGCCACGCCGCGCGTGGCCGCGCGTCGTCCCTGCCGCTTATCGGCATATTGTGATCCCCTTGTGCCGCCTTGCCCTGTTCTTGCGGGCTGCAGCTCCCGGTTTCTGGGAGCAAATCAAAGACATCCGCCTCGTGGCCTTTGATTCGCCTAAACCATAACCTTTTTGAGAATCACGCAGAAGAGTCCGTTATTGAAAAGTTAACAGGACCCTTAAAATTAAAGGGTCCTGCATTTTTTTGTTCACACGTCCGAATCGAGGCAATCACCAGATGTAGTAGTCGCCTCATCCAGAATCAGTACTTGTAGTGTTCCGACTTGAACGGACCAGCCTTATTAATCCCCAGATATTGAGATTGCTCGTCCGACAATTCGGTTAACGTGACGCCGAGCTTCTCCAGGTGAAGGCGGGCAACCTTCTCGTCCAGATGCTTCGGCAGCACGTAGACTTCGTTCTTGTACTGATCGCCCTTGGTGAAGAGTTCGATCTGCGCCAGAACCTGGTTGGTGAAGCTGGCGGACATCACGAAGCTCGGGTGACCTGTGGCGTTGCCAAGGTTCACCAGGCGGCCCTGCGAGAGCAGGATCATGCGCTTGCCATCCGGGAACACATACATGTCGACCTGATCCTTGACCGGGCGGCACTGGGTGTTCTTCAGGGCAGCAACCTGAATTTCGTTGTCGAAGTGGCCGATGTTACAGACAATCGCCATGTCCTTCATGCCACGCATGTGGTCAAAGGTGATGATGTCCTTGTTGCCGGTCGCGGTGACGTAGATATCGCCTTCCGGAAGCGCCTGTTCGATGGTCTTGACCTCGAAGCCGTCCATGGAAGCCTGCAGGGCGCAGATCGGGTCGATTTCGGTGACGATCACGCGGGCACCTGCACCGGCCAGCGACTGGGCGGAGCCCTTGCCGACGTCGCCGTAACCGCAGACAACAGCAACCTTGCCCGACATCATCACGTCGGTACCGCGGCGGATACCGTCCACCAGGGATTCACGGCAGCCATAGCGGTTGTCGAACTTGGACTTGGTGACGCTGTCGTTGACGTTGATCGCCGGGAACGGCAGTTCGCCCTTCTTCTGCATTTCATAAAGACGCAGCACGCCGGTGGTGGTTTCTTCCGAAACGCCCTGGATCAGTTCTTTCTGCTTGGTGAACCAGCCCGGGTTGGCGGCCATGCGCTTCTTGATCTGAGCAAACAGGCACTCTTCCTCGTCCGACTTCGGGTTCTCGATCAGACCGGTTTCACCGGCCTCGACCCGTGCGCCGAGCAGGATGTAGAGCGTGGCGTCGCCGCCATCGTCGAGGATCATGTTCGCGCCTTCGGGGAAGTCGAAGATCTTGTCGGCATAATCCCAGTATTCTTCCAGGGTTTCGCCCTTGACGGCGAAAACCGGGATACCGGCTGCGGCAATCGCAGCGGCTGCCTGGTCCTGCGTGGAGTAGATGTTGCAGGACGCCCAACGGACTTCCGCACCCAGCGCAACCAGCGTTTCGATCAGAACGGCGGTCTGAATGGTCATGTGCAGGGAACCGGCAATGCGGGCACCCTTGAGCGGCTTGGCGTCACCGAATTCGGCGCGGCAGGCCATCAGGCCCGGCATTTCGTGCTCGGCAATCTCGATTTCGGTGCGGCCCCAGTCTGCGAGCCCGATGTCTTTAATGATGTAGTCGGTCATGAATATGTCCTGCTGTTTTGAGCCAGCTTCAGGCGCAAGGCCCCTTGAGTGTCGCCGCCATCTCGTGAACCAGTGCCAAAACGGCACCAGGGGCGGGCGACAGCCGAAATCCGGAAGGCTCCGGAAATCGTTGGAAGGGGTTATAGCGTCAGCAGTGTCATCACGCAATAAAGATATAAAGAATTCTTTATATCATATGTCCCGATCACGTCCTGTAGAGATCCGCGCGTGACGGCGGCATGCCTGACGGCCCCTTGGTGCGACGCGTCGCGACCGTCTGGAAGATGCCGATGGAGCCGCGTTCGAAGCCAAGCGAGACGCCGATGAGATAGGCCAGCCACAGACGATATTTGTGCTCGCCTATTTCCGCGACAGCCGCGTCCTTTACCTTCATCAGGTTTTCCGCCCACAGCCGTGTCGTGCGGGCATAGTGCTCGCGCCAGGCTTCGACGTCGTGCACCTCAAAGCCGTGCGCTTCCAGATTGGTCAGCGTCCAGCCGATGTGGTCGACCTCCCCACCCGGGAAGATGTAGCGTACCAGCGCCTGGTATTCCGGCTTCTTGCGACGGAACGCCTTCAGATCCTTTTTGCCGCGGCGGGTGATCGCATGGTGCAGGTAGACACCCCGCGGTTTCAGCAGGCGGTGCACGCTCTGGAAATAATTGTCGTAATTGTCCAGCCCGACCGCCTCGAACATGCCGATGGAGGAGATCTTGTCGAACTTCCCGTCCATGTCGCGATAGTCGATCAGCTTGACCGAGACCTTGTCTTCCAGGCCACGCGCCTTGATCCGCTCCTCGGCAAGCTTCAGCTGTTCTTCCGCCAGTGTGACACCAACGGCTGTCACACCATAATGTTCGGCGGCGTGGCAAATCAGGGCGCCCCAGCCGCAACCGATATCGAGCATCCGGTCGCCCGGCTTCAGCCGCAGCTTGCGGCAGATCATGTCGAGCTTGTCTTTCTGCGCCGTCGCCAGATCGTTCGACCAGTCGGAGAAATAGGCGCAGGTATAGACCATCTCCGGATCGAGAAAGAGCCGATAGAAGTCGTTGGAAACGTCGTAATGGAACGCGATGTCGTCCTTGCGGCTGCCGGAGCTTCGGTCCGCTGACTGCCCGGCATCAAGCCCGTCCGGGTTGGCTTCTGCCTTGCGGCCAGAGCCGCGCCAGAGCGAAAATCCGGTTTTCAGCAGCAGGGTCTTGTTGAGGCGCTTGCGAATTTCCCGGCTTTTGAGAGCCGGCCGCTTTTCGGCAAAGTCGAAAATACTGCCACCGCGCGGGTCGACGTCGCCATTTGCGTAGAGATCGATCAGCGTCTTGATGCCGGGGCGGCGAAGAAGACGCGTCAGGGCCGTTTCGGAAAGCGCAAGCCGCAGCCCGTCCGCCGGTGCATCGGCAGGCACCCGGGATCCGTCCCAGAGTTCGAACGCGAATTGAAGTTCCAACGCCTCGTGGACATGGGTCAGCGCGGTACGCGCAGCGGAGATCAGTCGGTCCTGAGGATGGCTCGCCATGTCGGCCCCCGGTTCGGTTTGGAAAGACTTGGCCGATGCCCGGAATTCACTCGATCGACCGCAAAGGAAATGTGTACCGCATGGTGGCGGCGCGATAGGTCAAAATCAATCTTCTTCGCCGAAACCGCTCTCGACAAGCTCGGAAATCGCAGCCATTGCGTCGTCCGCATCGGAGCCGGTCACACTGACAGTGATATAGCAACCCGGGCTGGCGGCGAGCATCATCAGACCCATGATCGAGGTCCCGCCAACCGTCTGACCGTCCTTGGAGACCTGGACGTCCGCTTCGAACGTCTCGACCAGCTTCACGAGTTTTGCGGAGGCCCGGGCGTGCAGGCCGCGCCGGTTGACGATTGTGAGGTCTTTTTCCAACAGGGTCTGCGTTGTCATTATTGTTTTAGTTCTGATTGATTTAGTTCTGGCCCGACAGTACCTGGCTGGCGACTGATATGTATTTCTGGCCGGCCTGACGGGCTTCATCGACGGCATCAGCCAGTTCGCGGTCGGCACGAACGCTGGCGAGCTTGATCAGCATCGGCAGATTGACTCCGGCGACCACTTCGACGGATTTGCTGTCCATGACAGAAATCGCGAGGTTGGACGGCGTGCCACCGAACATGTCCGTCAGAAGCACGACGCCCTTGCCGGAATTGGCAGCTTCCACAGCGGCCAGAATGTCCTGGCGCCGCTGCTCCATGTCGTCATCCGGGCCAATGGAGATGGTTTCAACCTGTTCCTGTGGACCGACAACATGTTCCAGCGCCGCTTTGAATTCCTCAGCAAGGCGCCCGTGCGTAACAAGTACAAGTCCGATCATGCGTCAGTTAGCCTGATTATCGAGTGCGTTAAGCTCAAGATCCAAATGGGATCAGGGAAGAGCCGGGCGTTTATCAGTCTGATGCACTCTCTTCAACCGCTTCGACAGTTGCAAGCAAAAAACGCCGCTGCTGCCTCAAATATAATCCGGCCCATTGGGGAAAAGGTGTCGTAATGCCCAGCGGATCAACCGCAGGGAATGCGTCAGATCGTTTTTCGGGCAGACAACGACCGGCAAATGCACGCCGTCAAGGCAGATCGATGCCAGGGGCTGCTCGGGCAGTCTCTCGATGGTTTCGGCGGGGTTCAGATCGACCACCAGGTGAATTTGCGCGTGCGGCATAAAGGGAGCTTCGACAACTCCGAACCCGCGCACTTCCATGCGGCCTTCGATCGTTCCGGGTGCATGCGCCTCCAGACGTCCGCCAGTTGCGCCGACATGCGTGTAGTCGTCAGCCACCAGAATCCCGAGATTGCCTTTGGCGCATGCCGCCTCAATCAGGACGTCCGCAAGGGACGTCTTGCCGCTTCCCGCATCC
Source organism: Roseibium sp. LAB1 (assembly GCF_054658235.1). Taxonomy (NCBI): domain Bacteria; kingdom Pseudomonadati; phylum Pseudomonadota; class Alphaproteobacteria; order Hyphomicrobiales; family Stappiaceae; genus Roseibium; species Roseibium sp. LAB1. Next base: position 1,582,420 of record NZ_BAAGIB010000002.1, read on the forward strand.
CCCCGGATCAGAAGGCCTGCGGTGCCAACGATCACGCTGTTGGCGTGAACGGCCGGCCGCATCACTTGGATCGCCCTGCCGGCAGATAGATGGTGAAACGGGCGCCTGCGATCTTCTCCTTACCGCCCTTGCCGGGCACCAGCCGGTTGGTTGCCGTGATGGTGCCGCCATGCGCCTCTATGATCTGCCGGGAGATCGACAGGCCGAGGCCGGAGTTGTTGCCAAAGCCTTCGCCGTCCGGCCGGTCGGTATAGAAGCGTTCGAAAATGCGTTCCGTGTTTTCCGCACGGATCCCCGGACCGTCGTCGTCCACGATGATCTTGATCATCTGGCCGTCCCGGCTGAGGTCCACCCGAACCGTACCGTCGGCGGGAGAGAAGGACCTGGCATTGTCCAGAAGATTGCTGACCACCTGTCCAAGGCGAATGTCGTGGCCCTGCATCTGGTAGGGCTTGGTTCCCTGAGCGTCGGCGACAGCCAGTTTGACACTTGCCTCTTCCACGCCGGACCGCTGATTGGCCGCATCCGCCATGTTGCGCAGCAGCTCGGCCAGGTCGATGGGTTCGGCCTGGATCCGGGCCAGTTCCGCGTCGAGACGGGAGGCATCCGAAATGTCGCTGATCAGGCGGTCGAGACGGCGGACGTCGTGCTGGATGACTTCCATCAGCCGATCCTGCGAATTCTTGGACTTGGCCAGTGGCAGGGTTTCCACTGCGCTGCGCAGCGATGTCAGCGGGTTCTTCAACTCATGTGCGACGTCTGCGGCAAACTGCTCGATGGCATCGATCTTGTTGTAGAGCGCGTGAGTCATTTCCCGGAACGAGCGGGCCAAGTGACCGATCTCGTCCTGGCGGTCCGAAAAGTCCGGTATCTCTTCGCGGGAGGTCGAGCCCCGCCGCACCCGGTCCGCAGCGGCCGCAAGGCGCCTGACGGGACCGGCAATCGTGCCGGCCAGGAGGATCGACAAAAGAATGGTAACCGTGGCGGCAAACAGGAACACGCGAATGATGGCGATGCGTTCGGCGCGAACAATGGCATCGATGTCGCCGCCCTGGGTCGACAGGAGCAACGCTCCAAGTACCGCCCGGAACCGCTGGATCGGCACGGCAACTGAGACGATCAGCTCACCCCGCTGGGAAATTCGCGTCACGCTGGCAGGAGACCCGGCAAGCGCTGCCTCCACTTCCGGATAGGCGCGGCCATCGCCGCCGCCGACGTCCTGATAGATCGGCAGGTCACCCTGGCGCAGCCAGCGCTTGACCCATTGCCAGGCTGAATCCCAGAAGCCTTCCTCTTCCGCCGTCGGGGGCGGCAGGTCGAAGCGCAGGATCTGGGCGCTGGTATAAAGGTGGCGGCTGTCGAGAATGAGAATGCCTTCCGGATCATAGATCCGGGCACGCGTCTTGGTCGGGGAGATCAGACGGCGCAGGACAGGTCCGACCCGTTCCGGGTTGATCGGAAAATCGAGACTGTCGAGGTCTTCCTGGGTCGGGGTGATGCTTTCACCCGCCTGCAGCTGCAGCAGGCGCTCCGGGTCGACGGTGATTGTGCCCGTGTCGACGGTGGCCGACGCTGCGATTGCCCCGGCAATGATCTCGCCCTGGGTCAGAAGGCTCTGCACCCGTGCGTCGATCAGACCGGCACGAAACTGGTTGAGGTAGAGAATGCCGATCACGAGTGCCAGCAAGCCAACAAGGTTGATGGCAATGATCCGACGTGTCAGCGATGACAGTACATAGGTACCGAAGATACGGCCAAGTTGGTTGAGCAGGCGGCGGCGGATGCGCTTGTTGCCGAGACGGCGCAGACGAGACCGATCCGAACCGTTCTGAGGTTCAGATGCACCAATCTCTTCCGCGCGCTCGCTTTCCACCGCCATTCGGGCTCACATTAGATCAAAGGCTGTTCAATCGAAACCGATTGAACAGCCAAAAGCAGATCGTTTCCAGGTTTTACCGGGACTGTCGCTCTACCGGTCCGTTTCAGACTTCTCGGAAACGATAACCGACACCGTAGAGGGTTTCGATCATGTCGAAGTCGTCGTCAACAACCTTGAACTTCTTGCGCAGCCGCTTGATGTGGCTGTCGATGGTGCGGTCGTCAACATAGACCTGATCGTCATAGGCAGCGTCCATCAGCGCATTCCGGCTCTTGACGACGCCGGGGCGCTGCGCAAGCGCGGACAGGATCAGGAATTCGGTGACCGTCAGTGTGACGGGTTTGCCGTTCCAGGTGCAGGTGTGGCGCTCCTGGTCCATCACAAGCTGACCGCGTTCCAGCAGCTTGTCGGCATCGTCACGCGGTGTGGAAGCATCGCGCGGCTGCGCCCGGCGCAGCACCGCGCGCACTCGCTCGACCAGAAGCCGTTGCGAGAAGGGTTTGCGGATAAAATCGTCGGCGCCCATCTTCAGGCCGAAGAGTTCGTCGATCTCGTCATCCTTGGAGGTGAGGAATATCACCGGGAGGTCGGAATTCTGGCGCAGGCGTCGCAGCAGTTCCATTCCGTCCATGCGGGGCATCTTGATATCGAAAATCGCGAGTTCCGGCGGGTCGCTCTGCAGGCCGTCGAGCGCCGATGTTCCGTCGGTGTAGGTTTGAACGCGATAGCCTTCCGCTTCCAATGCGATTGAGACCGAAGTCAAAATGTTGCGGTCGTCATCGACCAGGGCAATTGTCGGCATGCTTTGTTTTTCCATTTCCGGCAACGCACCGATGGCGCGCATCGGCATTAATGTAACACACAGCCTTTGGCCTGCTAAATGCGCATAAATTAAGGCAATCCGCCCGCCGATATGCTTGCAGGACACAAAGACCGCCCAGCCGGCTGCATTGGTGGGGATCACTGTAAAAGATTTCAAGAGACCGACTTAACGTCAAGTCTCGGGATTTCATTGGCCAGGCTCCGCCGAGTCTCTATCGCAAGTGCGAAATGAACGCACTTTCTTTCGATTCAATCAACATTTCGAACATTCCGAAAGTTTCGATTTTTAGTTCGATGTCCAAATTAATCATCGGCGATTTAATGGTGATTTTTAATCGATTAAACAATTACATAGCTCCTTTGGTAGTCTTGCTGCCGTTTAGTCATTCCACTACGTTCGCAGCCCTCACAGCCAGATTTAGCTTTTCTTAACTTTCTCCGGCCGTGACAAAACTAGCCCCCATCACGAGGACTGCGGGAACATGCAAGAAGTAGGTGTCAGGAATCCCTCAATTGGTTGCGAAACTTTCGGCTTCAAAGGCCTGAAAGCGCTCTATTGGAACCAGAACGAGCCTGCTCTTTATGAATATTCCCTGTCTCGCGGTGAAGCGCGGCTGGCGGCTGGCGGTGCGATTGTCGCCGAGACCGGCATCCACACGGGCCGTTCGCCGAAGGACAAATTCGTAGTCCTGGACGAGGAAACCCGCGACACGGTCTGGTGGGACAACAATGCGCAGATGTCGAAAGCCAATTTCGACGTGCTGCTGGCCGACTTCCAGGCCCATGCGGAAGGTATGGAGCTGTTCGCGCAGGATCTTTATGGCGGCGCCGACGCGACCCACCGCCTTCCGGTGCGCGTCTTTACCGAATATGCCTGGCATTCGCTGTTCATCCGCAACCTTCTGCTACGGCCTGAAACCGCCGAACTGGAAGGCTTCGTTCCGGACATGACCATCATCGATCTGCCGAGCTTCAAGGCGGATCCGGCACGGCACGGCTGCCGCAGCGAGACGGTGATTGCCTGCGATCTGACGCGCAAGATCGTCCTGATCGGCGGCACCTCCTATGCAGGTGAAATGAAGAAATCCGTCTTCACCATGCTGAACCACCTGCTGCCGGCCAAGGGCGTAATGTCGATGCACTGCTCGGCGAACGTTGGCGACGATGGCGACACAGCCGTCTTCTTCGGCCTGTCGGGCACCGGCAAGACCACGCTTTCCGCCGACCCCTCCCGCACGCTGATCGGCGACGACGAGCACGGCTGGAGCGAAAGCGGCGTCTTCAACTTCGAAGGCGGCTGCTACGCCAAGACCATTAAGCTTTCCGCTGAAGCCGAGCCGGAAATCTACTCCACCACCCAGCGCTTCGGGACCGTTCTGGAAAACGTGGTGCTGGACGACAACCGGGTGCCCGATTTCGACGATAGCTCGAAAACCGAGAACACCCGCGCCGCCTACCCGATCCACTTCATCTCCAACGCAAGCGACACCGGCTGCGCGCCGATGCCGAAGACGATCATCATGCTGACGGCTGATGCGTTCGGCGTCATGCCTCCGATTGCACGTCTGACACCAGCCCAGGCAATGTATCACTTCCTGTCCGGTTACACCGCCAAGGTGGCTGGCACCGAAAAAGGCGTGACCGAGCCGCAGGCGACCTTCTCTACCTGCTTCGGCGCCCCCTTCCTGCCCCGGCATCCGTCCGAATACGGCAACCTGCTGAAGGACCTCATTGCCAAGCACAATGTGGACTGCTGGCTGGTCAACACCGGCTGGACAGGCGGCGCCCATGGCACCGGCCACCGAATGCCGATCAAGGCTACACGTACTTTGCTCACCGCCGCGCTCAACGGCAGCCTGAAGGATGCCGAGTTCCGCACCGACGCCAATTTCGGCTTCGATGTTCCGGTTTCCGTTGACGGCGTCGACGATACCATCCTGAAACCGCGCGAAACGTGGGCCGACAAGGATGCCTATGACGTTCAGGCCGCCAAGCTGGTGGATATGTTCGTCAGCAACTTCGAGACTTTTGAAGCCCATGTCGACGGTGCGGTGCTGAACGCCGCCCCCGCCGTGCGCATGGCAGCCGAATAAGCCCGAAAAAATACCCCGCACAACCTGAACGGCTCCTCCCTGCGAGGGGCCGTTTTTTTATGGCTGGGCAACAGGTCCGTATACGTAGGTCCGTTTACCGTGCCGAGGCAGGGCCATGAGTATCGGCAGGAGCCCCGGCTGAACCCGCCTCATGCTTCCGTTTGCGAAAAGCAGGTGGGGCCCTTGCTTTCCCTTGCCTCATCTCTTTCATCAAATTCAGAAAGATCTATATTGAAGGTCCTACCTTGAAGGGGCGACGTCATGACGGCCACAGAGACGACTTCCATTCCCGATGTTCTGAAGACTGCGGAAAGCTGGCGCGGCGCTGGCCGTTCCGTTGCTCTGGCAACGGTGGTTGAGACCTGGGGCTCCGCTCCGCGTCCCGTCGGCTCCCATCTTGTGATCGATGCCGAAGGCAATTTCGAAGGCTCCGTTTCCGGAGGCTGTGTCGAGGGGGCGGTGGTCTCGGAAGCAATCGACGTGATTGAGACCGGCAAACCGACCACGCTGGAATTTGGTGTCGCAGACGAGACCGCCTGGCGTGTCGGCCTGTCCTGCGGCGGCCGCATCCGCGTTTACGTCGAACCTGTCAGCTGATCCCGGATCCGATTTCGATGACCACGGAAACCCTGCTTGCTTTCATTGCCGCGACGGCCCTTTTCGCCTATATGCCCGGCCCCGCCCTGCTTTATACGGCCGCGCAGACGATTGCCCGCGGACGTCGCGCCGGTTTCATGGCTGCTGCCGGAATTCACCTTGGCTGTTATGTCCACGTTGTTGCCGCCGCGTTCGGCCTGTCGGCGATCTTTTCCGTCGTACCCGCGCTTTATTTTGCGCTGAAACTGGTCGGCGGACTTTTCCTGATCTTCCTCGGCATCCAGATGATCCGCACCCGCGTGGCGGCCGGTCCCATGCCCAGTTTGCCGCAGAAGTCAGAAAAGCGGGCCTTTGCCGACAGCGTCCTGGTGGAGGTTCTCAATCCGAAGGTCGCCATCTTCTTCATTGCGTTCCTGCCGCAATTCGTCAGCCCCGACGCCGGCCTGCCGATCTGGGCTCAGTTCCTGATCCTGGGCACGATCGTCAACTGTGCCTTCACTTCGGCGGATATCGTCACCGTGCTGTTTGCCTCGGAAGTGAAAAAACGCCTGACCAGAGCTTCGAAGCTCCAGAGCCTCACACGATGGCTCGGTGGATCGCTTCTGGTCGGCCTTGGACTCAAACTGGCAACGGACCGCACATAGACCATGGACCTTTCACTGCTCAGCGACCTCAACAAGGACCGCGCCGCACGCCGCGCAGCGATTCTGGTGACAAACATGACGGACGGGCGGCAACGTCTTGTTCGAAAGTCCGACGATTTTTCAGGTGATCCCCTTGCGGAGGAACTCGCGAAGAGATTCCGGTCCGGCAAATCCGGCATGATCACCGGTGAAGACGGCGAGGTCTTTCTGAACGTATCCGTGCCCGCACCGCGTCTGGTTATCATCGGCGCCGTTCATATCAGCCAGGCTCTTGTGCCGATGGCGGAGATCGCCGGGCTTGATGTGACCGTTATCGATCCGCGCACGGCCTTTGCCACGGAAGACCGCTTTCCCGGAAGCACGCTCAAGGCGGCCTGGCCGGAAGACGTCTTGAAGGACGCCCCGCTTGATGCCTTCACGGCCATGGCCGCCGTTACGCATGATCCCAAGATCGACGATTTCCCCTTGATGGAAGCGCTGAAGACCGGCTGTTTCTATGTTGGCGCACTCGGCAGCCGCAAGACCCATGGCAAGCGGCTGAAACGCTTTGCCGAAGCAGGTCTTGCACCCGACCTGTCTGACCGGATCGATGCTCCGATCGGCCTCGATATCGGTGCGGCATCACCGGAGGAGATCGCGGTGGCGGTGCTGGGCGCCATCATCAAGGCACTGCGAACAGCCCCGGGAGCTGCCGCATGAAATTCGGCCCCTGTCCGCCGGAAGAAGCTGAAGGCTGTATTCTCGCGCACCGAACGGCTCTGCCGAACCGTGTGCTGAAAAAAGGCCACCCTCTGACCGGACAAGACTGTGCCGACATAGCCGCCGCCGGAATCACCAGCCTCGTGGTCGCCCGGACAGAGCCTGGCGACACTGGCGAGGACGCGGCCGCCCAACGGCTTGCAACCGCAGCAGCAGGCGCAGGTCTTGAGACCGACACCGCCTTCACGGGTCGCATGAACCTTTATGCCGGCACCAACGGCATTCTGGTGGTCGATGCGAACGCCATCACCGCGGCCAACCGGATCGATCCGGCCATCACCTTCGCGACGCTGCCGAATTACAGCAAGGTTCTGACCGGACGCATGGTCGCAACCGCAAAGATCATTTCCTTCGCCGTGCCGGAAGAGCAACTGAGCGCCGCCGAGGAGGCCCTCAAGGAGGCAGTCCGTGTTGCCGGTTTCAGTCCGCGCAAGGTCGGCCTTGTGGCAACGCAATTGCCTCACCTCAAATCGTCAACCATGGACAAGACCCGCCGTGTGCTGGAAGACCGTCTCCTGCCGAGCGGGTCAACGGTGCTGAGCGAACGCCGGGTGCCCCACGACAAGGACGCCGTTGCCGAAGCCCTTCTGGCACTGAAGAGCGAAGGCGCCGATTTTCTGATCCTGTTCGGCGCCTCTGCCGTTGTCGATCGGCAGGATGTGCTGCCTGCAGGACTTGATCTCGCCGGAGGGTCGGTTCATCACCTTGGCATGCCGGTTGATCCGGGCAATCTGCTGATGCTCGGCAGTCTCGACGGTCTTCCGGTGCTTGGCGCACCTGGCTGTGCGCGCAGCCCGAAGGAGAACGGTTTCGACTGGGTCCTCGATCGTCTTCTGGCCGGGCTGGAGGTCCGTCCAGACGACATCACGGCCATGGGTGTCGGAGGGCTGTTGATGGAAATCGGAACACGGCCGCAACCACGCGAGGCCAAACGCAAAGGCGGGGCCGCAAAGATCGCTGCTCTCATATTGGGAGCAGGCAAGTCTTCGCGCATGGGCGGGCCGAACAAGTTGCTTGCGACACTGGACGGCAAGACACTGATCCGGCACGCCGCTGAAGCCGCGACCGGCGCGGGCCTGACGCAGACCGTTCTGGTGACCGGGCATCTTGCGGAGGAGGTCGGTGCACAGGTTGAAGATCTGGGCGTCACGCTGGTGCATAACCCCGATTTCGCCGATGGCATGGCCAGATCGATCCGCGCCGGCATGAATGCCCTTGCCGCCGATACCGACGCCGTAATCGTGCTTCTTGGCGACATGCCGCGCATCGGCAGCGATGTTCTGACGAAGCTGATCAGCGCCTACCGCGACAACGACAACAGCCTGATCGTCACCGCGACAGCCGACGGCAAGCGCGGCAATCCCGTCTTGTGGGACCGGCGCTTCTTCGAAGCTCTGAAATCCCTGAGCGGCGACGTCGGTGCTCGCCATATCATTGGCGAAAATCCCGGGTTTGTGTCTGAAGTCGAGATTGGCGCAGCCGCAAGACTGGATCTCGATACGCCCGACGCGCTTCGGCAAGCCGGAGGCAAGTTGCCTGGGACAAAAGGCTAAAGTTTTGAGCTTGCAAAGTAAGCTGAAGCAATAAAAACAAACGATAACACTACATTAACCCGGTATGCACTGAGTGCAGGCCGGAATTGCCAGCTATTCTATTGCAATTTTGTGACATGCCGCTTATGTAATGCCTGCGCTTGCTGAAGGGCACCCATTTGGGTTGGACAACGGATGACGTCCCGGGCGCCGCTTACATCCGATTTCTGTCGAAAGCTGTTCGGATCCTCCCTCCCGAGGATGCTCGAGCGCTTTTGTCGCTTGGTTAGAAGAAGAACGAAGGAAAACGTCATGGCTGACTTGTCTCTCCCGCGCCCGGGCTGCTGCAAATGGGCAGAAGGCGACTCTGGTAACTACATCTTCCCGTGCAGCACGCGCGTTGAAGCCGGTGTATCCTATTGCACCGAACACAGTGCCATCGTCTACATCCCGCCGGAAGAGCGCCGCCGCAACCGTTCCGGTGGTGGCATGAGCCTGTCCTTCCGCCGCGCGGCATAAAAGCTGTTCAAGCTGCTTGAACGAGAAAAGCAGACATACCGTGGCCAAGACCACGCACCTCGAAACCCGGTCGTCAGGCCGGGTTTTTTGTTGCCTGTATCCGGAAGGCGCTCACTGAGACGGAGCAGTACGGATCGCGCAGCGGCGCACCGCACGGGACGCAAAGGCCCCCCTGTATTCATTTCATCTTTTCCCGCTGCGCAAATATTCGCACCCAATATTACCTAGAGGCTCGTTAGCCTTTGAAAAAATTGGATTAGCCTTTAATAACAACCCTGTATTTATAGACAAATCAATTCAACCTCCCGAAGTTAAGTATTTGTTTTGGTTCCTTGGGTAAAAGTAATTAATCGGAACCCGAGAATTGAGCGCGTTTGTCCGGGAGACGCTGTGCATCATGAATTCTGTGTCGGTACACAGCGAGCAGGAACGTCTCAGGGCGCTAGACAGCCTCCAGATTCTGCATTCTGAACGTCTTCCTGAATACGATGCGGTTGTTTCCGCGCTCGCCACGATTTTCGACTGCCCCATGGCCTGCATTTCTATCGTTGGCGAGGACGAGCTTTGGTTCAAGGCCCGTATGGGCATCGAGAGTGACACCACCGCGCGTGCGGGCAGTTTCTGCGATCTGGCAATCCTGTCGGGAGAGCTCACGGTTATCACCGATTCCTCCAAAGACGAGCGGTTTTGCAACTCCGAGCGTGTGGTGGGGGAGCCGTTCATTCGGTTTTATGCGGGTTATCCGCTGTCCCTCGACGGTGTGCACATGCTCGGAACGCTGTGCGTCCTCGATAACAAGCCAATGCACCCAAGCGAAGGCCAGCTCAACCAGCTTCGTCAACTCGGAACCGTTGTTCTGGGACTGATGAAGTCGCACCAGGCACAACGTGAAACGCAGTCCGCTCTTCGGGCCGCCGAAGAACAGCAGCGGCTGGCAATCCGGAAAAGCGACCTGCTTGAAGAAATTACAGCCGTTTCGGGCGTTGGTGGCTGGGAATTCGACATCGATACGGACACGGTGACCTGGACGGACAAAACCTGCGATATCCATGAAGTCGACACGGATTTCAAACCCACCGTCGACATGGCGCTCTCGTTCTACGCGCCGGATTGCCGCCGCCAGATCTCGGATGCCGTTATCAAGAGCATCAGGGAAGGTGTCGCCTGGGATCTTGAACTGCCGTTCGTCACCGCAAAGGGACGCGAAATATGGGTTCGCACGGCAGGCAGGCCCATCACGGAAGGTGGTCGCCCGACACGCCTGGTCGGAGCGTTCCAGGATATCACCGAACGCAAGCAGACCGAGCAGGCGGTTCTCCATTCCGAGGCAGTTCACAGAACCACTCTTGAATCCTTGAGCGAAGGTATTCTGCTCATCAACAGAGCCGGACAGATCCAGTCACTCAATCCTGCCGCCGCCGCTCTGCTCGGCTATTCGAGCGCGGAAATCAAGGGCAAGAATGTTCAGGATCTCGATCTGGCCATTCATTGCGAGGAAGACGGCGAAGTTGGCGGCTGCAATCCTCTGCAACTGGCAGCGACACATCCGGACAAGGTCCGGAACGTTGTCGCCAATGTGGCCCGGCACGGGACAGACCAGTCCAACTGGCTCCGTCTGAATGCAAAATCGATTGGCGACACAAATGCCCTTGGTCTTGATGGTGTTGTTCTTTCCCTGACCGACGTTACGGCGACAAAGCGCCAGCTCATCGCGCTTCAGGCCATCTTCGACAATTTGCCCGGTGGCCTTGTCTATTACGACGCGGAGAGACGGCTGGCGGTTTGCAACAGGAATTTTCAAAGATTACTGCAGTTGCCTCAGGGCTTCATCGATCGCAAGGCACACCTTCTGGAAGTGGCGACCTATCTGGCTGAACGGGGAGACTACGGCCCCGGAGACCCTGCCAGGCTTGTCGAAAAACGATTCGAGCAGTTCGACAATCCCGAACCGCATATCTATGAACGCGTCAGTCCCGACGGAACCCATCTGGAAGTGCGCGGCATTCCGCTGCCAAGCGGAGGGCTTGTCACGAGTTTCTTCGATATTTCCGAGCGAAAGCGGGCGGAACATATTTTACGTCACTCCGAGGCCGTGCACCGGACAACGCTCGAATCGCTCAGCGAAGGTATCCTTCTGCTGACCCATACCGGTGAAATTCAGTCAGCCAATCCTGCGGCGGTCGATCTGCTCGGCTTCGCCGACAAGGACCTGATGGGCATGAATGTGTCCGACGTCGACTTTGGCCTTCGTTGCGACCTGGAAGGCAAGGGCGAGTGCGATGCACCTCTTGAGCTTGCTGCGCGCGACCCTGGGTCGATTCGGGATGTCATCGCCCGATTGTCGCCTACCAACGGACGCCCGCGGCGATGGCTGCGCCTGAGCGCCAGACCTGTTGACGAGGATCAGGAATTCGATCTCGACGGCGTGGTCGTGTCGCTGACGGACATCACCGAAACCAAGCAGCAGGCCGACACTCTGCAAAGCATCTTCGACAACTTTCCCGGCGGCATCGTTTATTACGATGAAACGCATCGGCTTGCGTCGAGCAACGAACAGTTCCGCCAGTTGTTGAACTATCCCAAGGAGCTGATTGACGGCAGACCCTATCTCTATGATTTCTTCCGCTACAACGCGAAAAGAGGAGACTATGGACCAGGTGATCCGGAGACCCTCGCTCTGGAGCGATTCCGGCATTACGATTTGAATACGTCCCAGGTTTTCGAACGTCGTGCAGCAAACGGCAATTATATCGAAACCCGAAGCACACCATTGCCGTCCGGAGGTCTGATTCATAATTTTTATGACATCACCGACCGCAAGAACTTGGAAGAGCAACTGGCGTCTAACGAACGGCTTGCCAGAAACCGCTCACAGGAGCTCGAAGCAATTCTGGCCAACATGCGCCAGGGCGTCAGTGTCTTCGACGCACGCGGCCGTCTCACGTTGTGGAACAGACAGTATATCGAAATCTTCTGCAAACCCGAAGGCGACGTGCGCGAGGGCGTCAGCCTGATAGAACTGATTCAGGCGGAGAAGGAACGCGGAGAATTCGAGGGCAATGTCCAGGAACACGTGATGGACCTGATGATCCGCCTGTCGGCAGGTGAAGTGGTCCGTTCGAAATTCAGACATCCCAACGGCAAGATCATCAGTGCCGTGCATGCCCCCCTGCCCGCCGGAGGCTGGATCGGCACCCATGAGGATATCACCTTGCGTGAACTGGCCGCTGAAAAAGTTCAATATGCGGCTCACCATGACACCTTGACGGGATTAGCCAACCGCACGCTGTTCAACGCCAAGCTGGACGAAACTCTGGTTTCGGCGGCAGGCAACGGCCTTGCCGGCGACCTGATGCTTCTCGACCTGGACAAATTCAAACCGGTTAACGACAGCTTCGGCCATGATGTCGGTGATGAATTGTTGAAATCCGTTGCACAGCGTTTGCGGGAATGCGTCCGGTCTTCCGACCTTGTCGCCCGGTTGGGTGGCGACGAATTCGGGATTATTCTCACAGGAACCGGGTCGGGAAATGCCGGAACCGCCGAAATTGCAGACCGTATTGTTCGCAAGATCGGAACGCCATTTGCCGTACAGGGGCAGCTCATCTCAGTTGGCGTCAGCGTCGGTATCTCTCCGATCACGGGCGCCGAGATCGATCCCAGTCCAGTGATCAAGCGCGCGGATCTGGCGCTCTACGAGGTCAAGAAAAACGGCCGCAACGGTTTCAAGTTCTTTGAAGAGGATGACGTGGCAAGGTTCGCCCGGATCTGATCCCACGTGCCACCGACGCCGCCAGCGGGCCATCATATCCGGCAAACTTGATCAGCCTGTCATGGTCCGCAAACTGTTTTCCCTCTCACCACAAACAAAAACGCGGCCCGTTTCCGGACCGCGTTCTCAATAGAAGCTTGGGGACACGTATCAGGCCTTGGTAAGGGCCTCAGCAACGTCCTTGAGCTGAGCCAGTGTCATCTCGGCTTTCTGCCGGGAGGCGTCGTCCTTGGCGTCGGAAACATCTTCCTGCGCGTTCTGGATCGCCTGATCGAGCTGCTCGCGGCTGATTTCGCCAACCGGAACGGCCTGTTCAGCCAGAACGGTCAGGCCGCCTGCTGCAACATCGGCAAAACCACCACGGACGAAGTACTCGTCCCAGCCACCAGCTTCGCTGCGCACCTTCAGGATGCCCGGCAGGATGGTGGAGATGAACGGGGCATGGTTCTTCAGAACGCCAAACTCGCCTTCGGCGCCCGGTACAACAACCTCGGCGACCTGTTCGGAGAGGAGCTGGCGCTCCGGCGAGACCAACTCAAACTGGAAAAGTTCAGCCATTTGGCGTCTTCCTTGTCAGTCAGATTCTGATGGCAAGCCATCATGCATGAAGAAGACGGACGCCCGAGACGGGCGTCCGGTCAATTCGCCGATTAAGCGGCTTCAGCAGCCAGGCGCTGTGCTTTCTCGATGGCTTCGTCAATGGAGCCAACCATGTAGAAAGCTGCTTCCGGCAGGTGGTCGTATTCGCCTTCGACCAGACCCTTGAAGCCCTTGATGGTGTCTTCGAGAGCAACCAGCTTGCCCGGAGAACCGGTGAAGACTTCAGCCACGAAGAACGGCTGGGACAGGAAGCGCTCGATCTTACGGGCGCGGGCAACGGTGAGCTTGTCTTCTTCAGACAGTTCGTCCATGCCCAGGATGGCGATGATGTCCTGCAGAGCCTTGTAGCGCTGCAGCGTAACCTGGACTGCACGAGCCGTTTCGTAGTGCTCTTCACCGATGATGCGGGCATCCAGCATACGAGACGTGGAGTCCAGCGGATCCACAGCCGGATAGATGCCTTTTTCAGCGATCGAACGGTTGAGAACCGTCGTTGCGTCCAGGTGAGCAAAGGTCGAAGCCGGTGCCGGATCGGTCAAGTCATCGGCCGGAACGTACACGGCCTGCACGGACGTGATCGAGCCCTTGTTGGTGGTGGTGATGCGCTCCTGCATGCCGCCCATGTCGGTGGCCAGCGTCGGCTGGTAGCCCACAGCGGACGGGATACGGCCGAGAAGTGCGGACACTTCGGAACCTGCCTGGGTAAAGCGGAAGATGTTGTCCACGAAGAACAGCACGTCCTGGCCCTGGTCACGGAAGTGTTCAGCAACGGTCAGACCGGTCAGAGCAACACGTGCGCGGGCTCCCGGGGGCTCGTTCATCTGGCCGTAAACCAGAGCAGCCTTGGAGCCTTCTCCGCCGCCTTCCTTGTTCACGCCGGATTCGATCATTTCCCAGTAAAGGTCGTTGCCTTCACGGGTACGCTCGCCCACGCCAGCAAACACGGAGTAACCGCCGTGCGCCTTCGCGACGTTGTTGATCAGTTCCATGATGAGAACGGTCTTGCCCACGCCGGCACCGCCGAACAGGCCGATCTTACCGCCCTTTGCGTACGGAGCCAGAAGGTCGACGACCTTGATGCCCGTTACAAGGATTTCAGCTTCGGTGGACTGTTCGATGAACGTCGGAGCTTCCTGGTGGATCGCACGCTTGCTTTCGTGCGGGATCTCACCGGCTTCGTCAACCGGCTCACCAATCACGTTCATGATGCGGCCCAGGGTGCCGTCGCCAACCGGCACCACGATCGGTGCATCGGTGTCGACAACTTCCTGACCGCGCACCAGACCCTCGGTGGAGTCCATCGCGATGGTACGTACCGTGTTTTCGCCAAGGTGCTGAGCAACTTCGAGCACAAGACGTGTGCCCTGGTTGTCAACTTCAAGAGCGTTCAGGATCAACGGCAGGTGGTCATCGAACTTGACGTCGACAACGGCGCCGATGACCTGGGTGATCCGTCCGACCTTTTTGTCAGCCATATCCCTAATCCTCGTCTCGATCCCGTTAGAGCGCTTCCGCGCCCGAGATAATTTCAATCAGTTCCGTCGTAATCTGAGCCTGGCGCTGGCGGTTGTAGTTGATCGTCAGTTTGTCGATCATCTCGCCGGCGTTGCGGGTCGCGTTGTCCATTGCGGACATACGAGCACCCTGTTCAGACGCAGCATTTTCCAGAAGTGCCCGGAAAATCTGAACGGAGATGTTGCGCGGCAGCAGATCCGCAAGGATCTCTGTCTCTTCCGGTTCATATTCGTAAACCGCGTTGGCACCTGCGCCTTCGTCAGAACTGCCAGCCTCGAAATGGGCCGGGATCAGCTGCTTGGCGGTCGGCTCCTGCGCGATCACGGATTTGAAAGTCGAATAGAACAGCGTGCAAACGTCGAACTCGCCATTGTCGTACATGGAGAGCACTTCGCGGCCGATTTCGTCCGCGTTGTTGAAGCCGACATTCTTAACACTGCGCAGGTCGATTGTCTTGATGATGTGCTGGCCCAGCTCACGCTTCAGGGCGTCGTAGCCCTTCTTGCCGACACAGATGATCTTGACCGTCTTGCCCTGCTTCATCAAGCTGCGCGCTTTTTCACGCGCAAGCTTGGCAATGTTGGTGTTGAAGCCCCCACACAGCCCGCGTTCGGCAGTCGCTACGACCAGGAGATGAACCTGGTCATTGCCGGTGCCGGACATGAGCTTCGGAGCGTCGTCGCGCCCCTCGAAGGCCACAGCGAGGTTGGCCAGCACCGCACCCATGCGTTCCGCATAGGGGCGTGCGGCCTCCGCAGCTTCCTGAGCACGACGCAGCTTCGCCGCGGCCACCATTTGCATGGCCTTGGTGATTTTCTGCGTCGCCTTAACGGAAGCGATGCGGTTTCGTAAGTCCTTCAGGCTCGGCATGGCCGCCCCTGCTCCTTATCCCGGCGTGGTCTTAAGCGAAGTTCTTGGCGAACGCGTCGATGGCAGCTTTCAGCTTGCCGGTCAGCTCGTCGTCGAGTGCCTTCTTCTCCCAGATGGCATCGAGCAACGCTTTGTGCTCGCCACGAAGGAACAGAAGCAGGCCTTCTTCGAAGTCCTTCACACGGTTGACCGCGATTGCATCCAGGTAGCCGTTCACGCCGGCATAGATGACTGCAACCTGTTCTTCGGTCTTCAGCGGCGAGAACTGCGGCTGCTTCAGAAGTTCGGTCAGACGCGCGCCGCGGTTCAGGAGGCGCTGGGTCGTGGCGTCGAGGTCGGAGCCGAACTGGGCAAAGGCCGCCATTTCGCGGTACTGAGCCAGTTCACCCTTAATCGGGCCGGCAACCTGCTTCATCGCCTTGATCTGAGCGGAAGAGCCCACGCGGGACACCGACAGACCGACGTTCACGGCCGGACGGATACCCTGATAGAACAGGTCCGTTTCCAGGAAGATCTGACCGTCGGTGATCGAGATCACGTTGGTCGGAATGAACGCGGACACGTCGTTGCCCTGGGTTTCGATGACCGGCAGAGCGGTCAGAGAGCCACGGCCATGGTCTTCGTTGAGCTTCGCCGCACGTTCCAGCAGACGGGAGTGCAGGTAGAAAACGTCGCCCGGGAATGCTTCACGTCCCGGCGGACGACGGAGCAGCAGGGACATCTGACGATAAGCAACGGCCTGTTTGGTCAGATCGTCGTAACCGATCACGGCGTGCATGGAGTTGTCGCGGAAGAACTCGCCCATCGCGCAGCCGGCAAACGGTGCCAGGAACTGCAGCGGAGCAGCATCGGAAGCGGTCGCGGCAACAACGATGGAGTATTCCAGCGCGCCGGCATCTTCCAGGGTCTTCACGAACTGAGCGACGGTGGAGCGCTTCTGGCCGACCGCAACATAGATGCAGTACAGCTTGGCGTCTTCGTCGTCAGAAGCATGCAGCGGCTTCTGGTTCAGGAAGGTGTCGAGAATGATCGCGGTCTTGCCGGTCTGGCGGTCACCGATCACCAGCTCGCGCTGACCACGGCCAACCGGGATCAGGGCGTCGATGGCTTTCAGGCCGGTAGACATCGGCTCGTGCACGGACTTGCGCGGCAGAATGCCAGGAGCCTTGACGTCCACGCGGCGCTTTTCGGTTGCCTCGATCGGGCCCTTGCCGTCGATCGGGTTGCCGAGCGGGTCAACGACGCGGCCCAGAAGGCCCTTGCCAACCGGCACTTCCACGATGGCGCCGGTCCGCTTGACGGTGTCGCCTTCTTTAATGTCACGGTCGGAGCCGAAGATAACGACACCAACGTTGTCGGTTTCCAGGTTCAGGGCCATGCCCTTGATACCACCCGGGAATTCGACCATTTCACCAGCCTGGACCTTGTCCAGACCATAAACACGGGCGATACCGTCACCGACGGAGAGCACCTGACCGACTTCAGAAACTTCGGCTTCCTGGCCAAAGCTCTTGATCTGGTCCTTGAGGATTGCGGAGATTTCCGCGGCCCGAATATCCATCAGCCGACCTCTTTCATCGCGAACTTGAGTGAATTGAGCTTGGTACGCAGCGACGTGTCGATCATGCGGGAGCCGACCTTGACCACGAGGCCACCGATCAGGGCAGGATCAACCTTTGCCACGATGTTTACAGATTTGCCCGTGGAAGCCGAAAGAGCTTCTTTCAGGGCAGCGACATGATCGTCGGAAAGAGCAGCTGCGGAGGTTACCTCAGCCGTTTCCTCACCACGCTTTTGCGCAAGCAGGGTGCGGAATGCCTTGATCATGCCGGGAAGAACGAAGAGGCGCCGGTTACGGGCTGCCAGCTTCACGAAATTAGCAGCCAGGCCTTTGATGCCTGCCTTGTCGAGAAGTGCGGTAAGCGCTGCAAGCTGCTCCTCCACACTGAATACCGGGCTTTTCACGAGACGGACGAGATCTTCGCTTTCGGCAAGCATGCCTTCGAAAGCTGTCAGATCCCGCTCCACGTCAGCCGTTACACCTTCGCCTTCGGCGAGGTCGAGAAGGGCGGACGCATAACGCTGTGCCACGCCGGATACGAGAGATACGTTGTCAGTCACCAGGTCCGTGCTCTCTGACGTTTTTCATGCCCGCGAAACGGCAAGCGCCCGCAAAGCATTGAAAAAATGAATGATTTCAAGGTCAGAAGGTATGACGGTTAAACCGCTGCCCCCAAAGCCGCGCCTCAATTAGCACAGGGTTTCCCAGTGTGCAACTTCGCCTAAAGACTGTTATTGCCGATTCCTCGGTGTTTTTTGTCAAAGGCTGATAAAAACCCTTTCGGATCAACGTCTACGCCCTGTCATAAACCTTTAGACGGTTTTCCGCAGAGCAGCCAGAAAGGCCGTTCCAAAAGGGTTCAAGGGGCAGGACCGGAGGGCGTTTTTGCCGCAGGCGCGCAGACGGCCCGACATCCTCTCTCCTTCCCTGCGTCAAAACCGGCAGCCGGCGACAGGCACCATCCCGCCGACAATCCTTCATTTAAGGCTGAATGAGCGCCTCGCACCGACGGCCAGTTCGGTCGTAGCGGTGTTTTGAACGCAAAGGGAAAGGAGGCACATGGCAGGTTCCGTGGCTGCGACCGATTCTCTCCGCCTCAGGGAACATGCGCGGTCGACGCTTTACTGATTGCGGCGTCGGGAACCTAAAGGAAATGCTGCGGGTCGATGTCCACCTGCAAGCGCAGGCCCTTTGAGGGCTTGGGGCCGATGCTCAGCCAATGGCGCAGATAGGTTTGCAGGTCGTACTGGCGGGGAGCCATCGCAAGCAGGCGGAACCGGTAGCGTCCGCGAACCATCGCAAGCGCGGCTTCCGCCGGGCCAAGCAGCATGACGGCCTGATCGGGCGGTGCAGCGCGGGCAAGAGCCCGTGAGAAGCCTTCCGCGAATCCCCTGTCCGGACCGGAGACGATAACAGCGGCAAGGCGCCCGAACGGCGGCAGTCCCGCCACGCGCCGTGCCTCGATCTCTGCCTGGTAGAACGCCTTCTTGTCGCTGGAGAGCAATGCCCTGATGACCGGATGATCCGCATTGTAGGTTTGCAGATAGCCTTTGCCACCTCCGGTCACGCGGCCCGCACGGCCAGTCACCTGGGCGAGAAGCTGAAAGGTTTTTTCCGCCGCTCGCGGGTCACCATGAGCCAGGCCCAGATCCGCATCCACCACGCCGACCAGCTTCATCAGCGGGAAGTTATGTCCCTTGGCGACAAGCTGCGTGCCGATGACGATGTCGGCCCCGCCCTCCTCGACAATCTTCATTTCCCGCTTCAGCCGGTCCGGTCCGCCGGCGATATCGGACGAAAGCACCAGCACCCTCGCCTGCGGAAATCGTTCCGAGACCTCTTCGGCGATTCTTTCCACGCCAGGCCCGCAGGCGACAAGACTGTCTACCGACTGACAGGATGGGCAGGCCTTGGGGACCGGCTCGACATGGCCGCAGTGGTGGCAGACGAGCTTTTTCTGAAACCGGTGTTCCACCAGCCAGGCACTGCAATGGGCGCATTGAAAGCGGTGGCCGCACGTGCGGCAAAGGGTCAGCGGCGCATAACCGCGCCGGTTGAGGAACAAAAGGGACTGGCCGCCCTCGGCAAAGGTATCGGCAATACCGTGGACAAGCGCCGGTGCCAGCCAGCGTCCCCGCTCCGGCCCGTCCTGGCGCATGTCGATGGCCGTGAGGTCCGGCAGGGCGGCACCGGAAGCCCGTTCGGGCAGCTCGAACAGCTTGTAGCGGCCGACTTCCGCATTGACGATGCTTTCGACCGACGGCGTTGCCGAAGCCAGAACGACGGGAAAGCCGGAGAGATGGCCGCGGACCACTGCCATGTCGCGGGCGCTGTAGGGCACCCGGTCGTCCTGCTTGAAGGCTGCGTCATGCTCTTCATCAACGATGATCAGGCCGAGTTCCCTGAACGGCAGAAACAGGGAAGAGCGCGCACCAATGACAACCCGGACATCTCCCGAGGCCACGCCGCGCCACACCCGCGAGCGGTTCTTGACCGTGATCTGCGAGTGCCATTCGGCCGGATAGACACCGAAGCGTTGTTCGAAGCGCCGCAGGAACTGCTCGGTCAGGGCGATTTCGGGCAGCAGCACCAGGGCCTGCTTACCCCGCCGCAGGGCTTCGGCAATGGCCTCGAAATAGACTTCGGTCTTGCCCGATCCGGTAACGCCGTCAATCAGGGCAACGGCACTGCCCTTTCCGAAACAGGCTGTCAAACCGTCTGCTGCAGCCTGCTGCGCAGGGGTCAGCGGCTTTTGCGCATAGTCCAGCTGCGGTTTCGGCGGCGGCGGCGCCGCCGGCATCATGACAGTCTCGAGGACATTTTGCTGAAGCAGGCCATCGATGACGGACGCGGACACGCCAGCAGCGTGGGCAAGGCCGCTCTTGGTCCAGGCAAAGCCGTCTTCCATTGTCGCCAGAACGCGTGCTCGCGCCGGCGTCAGGCGCTCCGGCTCGGCCCCTTCGATACGGCGAACACCGGGAACGGGCGGCTCCGGCTCCAGCGCGTCTTCGGATCGCAGGACCATGCGCAGTACCATACCCGGCGCGCCAAGTGTCCAGTTCGCCACCCAGTCGACGAACCGGCGCAAATCGTCGTCAAGCGGCGGCGTCGTGTCGTAGACATGGGAAATGGTCTTCAGTTTCTTGGGATTGATGGCCGCGTCCGGTTCGATATCCCAGACCGCGCCAATCACCTCTCGCGGGCCGAGCGGCACCTTGACGATGGTGCCCGGAACCACGGACTTTCCGGCAGGCACCTTGTAGGTATAGGCCCCTGCGACTGCGACCGGCACCAGCACGCTGGCAATCGTTTCCTGGAAGTCTGGATCGTCGAACAACACTTGGCGTCAGGTCCTCATCGCTCCGCGAACGGGCACGGACCCATGTGTCGAGCACTGTCCGGCCCCTCGCAGGACATTGCCCGTCCGGTTCCCTGGATCAAGCCCCGCCATTCTTGAGGTACGTACCGCAAAAAATTCGTCCACCGGAGAATCAGGGGTTCTTCTTGTCATCATCCTAGGGTAAAGAGAGCCCAGCTGACCACGCAATCGTTTTGTCCCGCAAGCCGGGACCAGGTTTCCGGCGACGGTCCGGTAGCCCTAAAGGGAGTAAAGACAGATGAAATTCTTCGTCGATACGGCCGACACGGCTGAGATCAAGGAACTGGAAGCCACCGGCCTTCTTGACGGCGTGACCACCAACCCGTCGCTCATCGCAAAGTCCGGCCGGGACTTCAAGGAAGTTATCGCCGAGATCTGCGCCATCACCGAAGGCGATGTTTCCGCCGAAGTAGCCGCGACCGACTTCGACACCATGATCAAGGAAGCACACGTTCTCAGCGCGATTGCCAACAACGTGGTCGTCAAGCTGCCGCTGACGTTCGATGGACTGAAAGCGTGCAAGCTGCTGACCGAAGAAGGCACCAAGACCAACGTCACCCTGTGCTTCTCGGCCAACCAGGCCCTGCTCGCCGCCAAGGCGGGCGCAACCTACATCTCGCCGTTCATCGGCCGTCTGGATGACATTCATGCCGACGGACTGGAACTGATCCGCGAAATTCGCGTGATCTACGACAACTACGGCTTCGATACGGAAATTCTGGCCGCTTCGATCCGTACGCCGAACCACGTCAAGGATTGCGCCATCATCGGTGCCGACGTGGCAACCGTACCGCCGGCAACCCTGAAGGCGCTGGTCAAGCACCCGCTGACCGACAAGGGCCTGGAAGCCTTCCTGGCCGACTGGGCCAAGACCGGTCAGAGCATTCTCTGATCCCTGTTCTGTCAGAACAAGCGAACGGCCCGGCTTTCCGGGCCGTTTTTGTTTGAACATCAGGGCAGCATCCCGCCTGGCAGGACCGCGCCGGTGAGCCTGATGTCGTCGTGTTCCTGAACGACAGTGGTTGCCGATGGAAAAGAAATTGCACAATCCGGCGCCACGTTAACGGAACCGTTGGGGATCTGGCGCCAAGGTGACACCATGTGTGCCGCATCCTCCAAATCCGAATCGTTGCTCGTCACCGCCCGGCCGGAACTCAACCGGCGCATAGACCAATGGCTCGACCATCTTTCCGACGAGCGGCGCCTTTCCGACAAGACACTGCTTGCCTATGAGCGCGACCTGCGGCAATTCCTGCGCTTCCTGACCAACCATCTGGGCGGAGCTCCGGACCTCAAGGAAATAGCAGCGCTCCGCCCGGCCGACTTCCGGGGCTTCCTGGCCAATCGCCGCCGCGACGGCGTGCAGAGCCGCTCTCTTGCCCGCGGCCTTGCCGGGATCCGCTCCTTCCTCAGATTTCTCGAGCGGCGCGGTGAAGTGAACGCGGCGGCGTCTTCCGCCGTGCGGCCACCGCGACAGGCCCGCTCCCTGCCCAAACCCGTCTCGTCCAAGGATGCCATCGACGTGACCAGCGGTGAGCTGGCGATGGAAAAAGAACCCTGGCTGGAAGCCCGCAATGCTGCTGTCCTGACGCTGCTCTACGGCTGCGGCTTGCGCATTTCCGAAGCGCTGTCGCTGACCGGGTCCATGGCCCCCAAAAGTGGAACAAAAACCCTTCGGGTCGTCGGCAAGGGCGGCAAGGAACGCATCGTGCCGATCCTGCCTGCGGTCTGTCAGGCGGTGGAGCACTACCTGAAGCTCTGCCCCTATGCGATTTCGCCCGAGGGGCCGCTTTTTCTCGGCGCTCGCGGCGGGCCGCTCAACCCGCGCATGATCCAATTGGCCATGGTGCGCTTGCGAGGCGCACTGGGCCTGCCGGACAGCGCAACCCCGCACGCATTGCGCCACTCCTTTGCCACGCATCTGCTGGCCGGCGGCGGCGATCTCAGAACGATCCAGGAACTGCTCGGCCACGCCAGCCTCGCCTCGACACAGATCTATACGGAAATCGACAGCGCCCACCTCCTGTCAGCTTATGACAAGGCTCATCCGCGTCGCTAAGGTCGGTCAGGTTTCGGAAATCCGTAGACAGTCCGCTCATTGCCATCAGGAAACCCCTCACGTGCAATCGGCTCACCGCCAAGTTTGCGCACCAACCCCTTCGCTGCCTCGTTGTCGTCCTTCATATGCGTTTCGACCAGAGGCCAGCCATACATTTCGTAAGCATGGCGAATTGCGACCTGCGAGACTTCGACCGCCGCACCTGTGCCGCGTGCCTGCGGCATCAGCCACCAGGTCAATTCCCGCCTTGGCCAGCCTTCCGGCCAGACGAACCCGCAACCGCCCAATATGTCTCCTCCCGCTTTCGGCTCGATAGCCCACATGCCGTAACCGCGAAGCTGCCAGTGGCCGAGGTGGCTTGCCAGCACCCGCCACGCCATGTCCGCGCGCATGGGACCGCCATAAAAGCGCGAAGCCTCGCCGTCCCCGTAGAATGTCCGGTAAACGGGAAAATCCGTCGCTTCCGGCAAGCGCAGACGAAACCGCGGAGTTTCGAGTGATTGCATGATAAGTCTCTGTTGTTTGCTGGAAATTTCGGCCGAATCCCGTGACAGCTTCAACTCCGTTGTAGCCGGTTTCAACACAAACGGTTAGGTTGTTGGGAGATCCTGTTTCGCCGGGAGATAACGAATGCGTCTGATGCTGCTCGCAGTCAGTCTTCTTCTCATGTCCGCCGCGCCCTCGCTGGCGCAGCGCGTCTATTGTCCGCTTCCCGAAGACGGCATCTGGGTTCATCCGAATGCCAAACCAAAGGAAATCTCGCGCGTCGAGGTGGAAAGCCGTTGCGAGAATGAAGCGGTCCACGTACGTGTGCGCGCCTTTACCTCGTGCATCCCACGGGATTGCAAGTGGGGCTGGACCAAAGCGGAAATGCGCTCCGACGGTGCCATCCAGGTACTGCTGATCGGCTTTTTGAGCAGCAAGCAACTGACATTGCGGGCCTTTGGAGAGTTACTGGATGTTCACGTGATAAACGTCGTCAACGATCTGTCCGAACCGCGAACCGAAAACACCTATAATCTTCAGCGCAAATAACCGCCTCGGAAAACTGCGACAACAATCAGCTCTCGCTTTTTCCTTGTCAGGACCGCGATTTCCCTTACCCTACGTAAGACTGCGCAATTGTAGCGCAGGCCAACGGACGGAGAGGTAACATGCGCCTATTGAGCACCGGCATCGCGGCCCTTGCCGTAACCGCGTTTGCAATTGCACCGGCCGCTGCGTGCAGCTGGAACAAGACCGCCCAATCCAAACAGATGACGGTTGCGGAAATGCCTGTCCTGCCGGACACAGGCTCCGATGTGGCGATCGCCACCAACGATCTCAGCGATGCGATTGTGACCGAGACCGTTATTCAGCCGACCACGGGCGAGGTCGTGTCGGACTGACCCCTGCCGGCAAACAAGCTCCATACCAAGTCCCGCTGCTGTGCAGCGGGCTTTTTTTCGGCCAGATGCATTCTGCACGAAATCTGCTGATACCTGCCTCCATCGGGCCGCATCCCCGCCTCATTGGCCCGGTTCACTCGGGATTATCCTGAAGAACCGGTTGATACAGTCTCATGATTTCCAGACGCCGTTTCCTGCAAACCTGTGGCATCGCCATGCTGGGCGCCGTTTCCGCCCCCGCCTACGCAATCGGCGTTGAGCCGTTCCGGCTCAGCCTGAAACACTATCGCCTGGCACCACCACGATGGCCCAGCGATCTGAAGCTGAAAGCCGCCCTGATCGCCGACCCGCATATCTGCGATCCCTGGATGGGACTTGAGCGGGTAAGATCCATCGTCCGGCAGACCAACGCACTGAAGCCGGATATCATCCTGATGCTGGGCGACTATGTGGCCAGTCACAAATGGCAATATGACCCGATCCCGCCGCAGGCCTGGGCGGATATCTTCGGTGACCTCTCGGCCCCGCTCGGCACCCATGCCATTCTCGGCAATCATGACTGGTGGGACGACACTGATGCACAGCTGACCGGTGGCGGACCGACAAAATACGGTCAGGCTCTGCTGAACGCCGGAATTCCCCTTTACCAGAACAGGGCAAAACGGATCGAGAAGGATGGCCAGGCTTTCTGGCTTGCCGGCATTGACGACCAGCTTGCACTCAGACCGCACAGCAAGATCAAGCGGCGTCGCTGGAAGGGGCTCGATGACCTGACCGGTACGCTCGCCCAGGTGACAGACGACGCACCCGTGCTTTTGATGGCACATGAGCCCGACATCATCCGCGAGGTGCCGGGCCGCGTCAGTCTCACGCTCAGCGGACACACTCATGGCGGGCAGGTCAATTGTTTCGGTTACAAGCCGGCCTTTCCCAAACGTAGCGTCAAAAGCTACGCCTATGGCCACATCGTCGAAACGGAAGGCACGAAGCTCGCAAGGCACTTGGGCCTTGAAACGGACCCCCGCCATCTGATTGTTTCCGGAGGTCTTGGCTGCTCGATCCTGCCGGTCCGCTTCGGTGTACCGCCAGAAATAACGGTGGTGCATCTGGGAGGCACCACCGTTTGAGGCCGTTCTTCGGCAGCGCGGTTTATTCCGCCGCCATTTCATGCTCCGTCTTGTGACGGTATTCCCGGATCGCCTGTCTCAGGATCTGGATGGAGGAACTGACGAAGAGGCCTGCCATCAGACCAGCGACAATCAGGTCCGGCCAGGCGCTGGCGGTGCCCCATACGCCGGCGGCCGCCAGCATGACGGCGACATTGCCGATGGCATCGTTGCGCGAGCACAGCCAGACGGAGCGCACATTGGCATCACCATCCTTGTAGCGGACCAGTAGAAGGACACTGGCAAGGTTCACGGCCAGCGCCAGAAACCCGATGGAACCCATCACCGCCGCCTGCGGCACACCGAGCACGAACACCTGGTAAAGGGTGGTTGCCGCCACCCAGATGCCCATCAGAAACAGGCTGGTCCCTTTCGCGAGCGCTGCCAGTGCCCGGGTCTTCAGCGATGCGCCGATCACGGCCAGAGAAATGCCGTAGGTGACCGCGTCGCCGAAGAAATCGAGCGCATCGGCCTGCAGCGCCTTGGAACCGGCCGCCTGGCCGGCGATCATCTCGACAATGAACATGCCACCGTTCAGCGCAATCACCAGCCAGAGCCGGCGGCGATAGTCCTTCGACATTCCGTCAAAGGTTCCGTGGGAATGTCCGCAACAGGCACCCATGTTTCACTCCTTGTTCGAGTCGCTTGATTTTCAGCTCCCATCTCTTGTAATTGCTATAGCGACTAGAGCTTCAAGAGGCTTTTTATGGATTTTTCAATTGGCGACCTTTCAAGGCGAACCGGCGTGAAGGTTCCGACCATCCGCTACTACGAAAAGGAAGGCCTGCTGGAAGCGCCGTTGCGCAGCGAGGGCAACCAGAGGCGCTACCGGCCCAGCGACCTGGAAAGGCTCGGCTTCATCAAGCATTGCCGCGACCTCGGCCTGCCCATGCCGGCGATCCGGGATCTGATCGACCTCAGCCAGCATCCTGACAAACCGTGCGAGACCGCGAACCGGATCGCAGAGGATCAACTGAAGGCGGTACGTCAGAGAATTGCGCATCTGCGCAAGCTGGAGGCTGAACTGAAGCGCATCGCCACGAGCTGTGAAGGCGATCACACAGTCACCGAATGCAACGTGCTGAAGGCGTTCGGCGACCATGGCCTTTGCCTGGAAGAACACTGAGCAGCCTGAACGCCTGCATCAAGGCGCACCGAAATCGATCTCCTTGCCGCCAAGCCGCACGCATTCTCCTGTCTGCTGCATGCACCGGGCAGGAAAGCGCTATTCTTCGACTGGCCTTGGTGTCGCCCCCGTGCCGAGTTCCGTTGCCATCACGGTACCCTCAAGCCTTTCAAGGCGCATCATGGTCCAGCGTCTGGCGGGCAGATTGCAGGAATGACGCCCCAGAATGCAGGAGAACTGCGGGACGTGGTGATACTCGGCGTTGGGCCAAACCTTTTCGGCAACGTCGTGCCGGCCCTTCAGATACCCGAGTAGCGTATATTCGCTGACATACCAGACGTCGCCTTCCTTCAGGTCTGCCATGCTGGTCGGTCGTCCCTTCGGGAAAGTGCCTCCCCATGTCCAGGACAGGGCGCCGGATGTCTGCTGGTCGAGAAAGTGATGGGCCATTGTTTCGTCAATAAAGACCCGCTTTCCATTCTTCAGATCCTCCCGGTAAGCCTCGACCACTGCCGGCCTGTTCGTCAGAGGTTTCGAGAACACGTAGAAAACGATGAAGTTGGCGGAGAGCGCCAGCACGAGCGCGCTGCCAAGGCCAAGCTTTACCTTGTTCCAGCGATCTTCGAGAAGCGTGTCGACGGCCAGCAGAAACAGCATGGTTGCGGCAAGATTGCGGATGAGCGGGCGGTCGTGAACGATTGCTCCCAGAAATTGTCCCGCCGCAAGGCAAAAACAGATCAGCCCGAGGGTCCGGGACTTGCGGAAAACAAACCACGCTACGCCCGCAAACATGGCTGCCCGGAAAACAGCTTCCACATTGAACCGGCCCGAGCCATGGGTTCGGGTGGCGTGATAGGCGATCTGCCGGAAAAACTCCGCAAACTCGAAATTGACCGAAACCGCAAAGAGTGTGGCTGCGATGGCCAGGGCCACCATGCCTTCGCTCACCACTCGCACGACGCTTGCCTGCCGCGTCTTGAGCCTCCAGATCTGCAGAACGGCAATAACGCCGACACTCCAGGCCAGCATGGAAAGCGCGGTCAGCGGCGCAATTCCCAAAAGCGCGGTGCCAGCGATACTGGCAGCGGTCTCGCCGCCGGTTTGCCGCCTGTCACCCGAGACGGCCTTGGCCGCCATCGGCAGAAGCAGAAGAAGGCCCAGCATCCAGATGAACGACCCCGTGAGTTCCAGGCGGAATCCGGAAACGACATACATCGGCGCGAAGACCAGTGGTGTGAAGAACGCCGCCGTTCGAAGGTTCGACCTGAGGCAGAACACGACAAAGACGAGGTTGGTCGCGACATAACACAGGTATTCGTACAGCACGATTGTTGCTGTGCTGACACCGGTTATCGACAGAAACCAGCCGGCCAGAATGAGATGAAGCCTTGGCTGGAGATGATAGGTGTCCAGCCCCGGGAATTGAACCGCCAGAAGCGGATTCCAGTGACGACCTGTTTGGGCAAACTCAGCCGCCCAGGGAATGAAAAATAGGTCGTCCACATAGGGAATGGTCCGGTCCGGCCAGAAAAACACCAGACCGCAGACCAACGGCAGAAGCAATCCAGCGGCGACCAGAAGCCAGCCCCCGGACTGTTTCGAATTTCCGTTTTTGCCCCACTGCTTTCCAACCAAAGGATCACCTGCCTTTTATTGAAACGCATCCCCCCTCATCGGGTTTCATTTTAGCTCAACGGTTGCAGATGTGTCGCCAATTTTACGTATGCTTGCAAATTTTCAGTTCCGGACCGCGCGACGGTCCGTCAAAACGAAATCGGGGCACCCGTTGACCGGATGCCCCGAACCGATGTCGAATAGACACGATACTTGCGTTTATTAGGCGTGGATCGACTTTGCGAAGGCGCCGAGGGCCGCTTCTTTAACCGCTTCCGACATGGTTGGGTGAGCGTGACAGGTGCGGGCAAGATCTTCGGAAGACCCGCCGAATTCCATCAGCACGGCTGCTTCGTGGATCATCTCCCCGGCACCGAAGCCGACGATGTGGACACCAAGCACCCGGTCGGTCTTCGCATCCGCCAGAACCTTGGCAAAGCCGTCGGTCTTGTTCATGGCGCGCGCACGGCCATTGGCAGAGAAGACGAACTTGCCGGTCTTGTACTCGACACCCGCTGCTTTCAGCTCTTCCTCGGTTTTGCCGACAGAAGCGACTTCCGGCTGGGTGTAGACGACACCCGGGATGACGTCGTAGTTCACGTGACCGGCCTGACCGGCCAGGATCTCGGCGACGGCAACACCTTCATCTTCGGCCTTGTGAGCCAGCATCGGGCCGACGACCACATCCCCGATGGCATAGATGCCGTCGACATTGGTCTTGTAGTGCGCATCAATCTGTACGCGGCCACGCTCATCCAGTTTCACGCCGGCACCATCCAGGCCCAGGCCCTCGGTGTAGGGGCGACGGCCGATGGCAACCAGAACGATGTCCGCCTCGATCACCTGCGCATCGCCGCCCTTGGCCGGTTCGACGGTCACGGCAAGGCCCTTGCCCTTCTTCTCGACGCCGGTAACCTTGGAGGACAGTTTGAACTCCACGCCCTGCTTTTTCAGCATGCGCTGGAAGTTCTTGGACACGTCGCCGTCCATCGGGCCGAGGATCTTGTCCATGAACTCGACAACGGTGACGTCCGAACCGAGTCGGTTCCAGACGGAGCCCAGTTCCAGGCCGATGACACCGCCCCCGACGACGACCAGTTTGCCCGGAACCTTGTCCAGCTCCAGCGCGCCGGTGGAAGAGACCACCTGCTTCTCGTCAATCTCGACACCCGGCAGCGGCATGACGTCGGAACCGGTGGCAATGACGATGTTCTTCGTGTCCAGAACAGTCGCCTTGCCGTCGGCATCGGTGACTTCGACCTTACCCTTTTCAAGGATCTTGCCGGTGCCGGTGTGAACGTCGATCTTGTTCTTCTTCATCAGGAAGGAAATGCCATTGACGTTGGCGTCGACGACGCCGGTCTTGTGATCCATCATGGCCGAAAGATCGAGCTTGGGCTTCGACACCTTGATGCCGAGCTTTTCAAAGCCGTGACCGGCTTCCTCGAACATTTCCGAGGCATGCAGCAGAGCCTTGGACGGAATGCAGCCGATGTTGAGGCAGGTGCCGCCAAGCGTTGCGCGTTTTTCGACTACCGCCGTTTTCAGGCCGAGCTGTGCGGCCTTGATCGCACAGACGTAGCCGCCAGGACCGGTTCCGATGACGACGAGATCATATTGGGACATTTTGGTCGCCTTTGCCTCTTTCATTTCTGGTTTGAATGGGGAGTTAGGGAAGAATTGCCCGGCCGCCGGAGACATCGAGGATGGCACCGGTCGTATAGCTGGACTGATCGGAGAGAAGCCACAGAATCGCTTCGGCTACCTCGTCAGCGGTTCCGGCGCGTTTCATCGGCAGTTTGGACCTGAGCTGGGCCACCCGGTCGGGATGGCCGCCCGAAGCGTGAATATCGGTATCGATGATGCCGGGGCGGATCGCGTTGACGCGGACGCCTTCGTCGGCAACTTCCAGCGCCAGGCCCACCGTCATGGTGTCGATCGCTCCCTTGGCGGCTGCGTAATCGACATACTGGCCAGGAGACCCCAGCTTTGAGGCCGCGGAGCCCAGATTGACGATGCCCCCGCCTTCGCCGCCATGCCTGGTCGACATGCGCTTGACCGCCTCGCGGGCACACAGGAACGAACCGATCACGTTGATGGAGAACATCCTAGTCAGGCGTTCAAGCGTCATCTCATCGACACGCTGGGACAAGTCGACGACACCGGCGTTGTTGACCAGGCCCTTGAGCGTACCCAGCCGGTCGGCTTCGGCAAAAAGATGCAGTACATCCGCTTCGTTCTGGACATCGCCCTGTACCGCCACAGCTTCGCCACCTGCCGACTTGATTTCCTCGACAAGAGCATCGGCAGCGTCCTTGTTGTGGGAGTAATTGACGACCACCCTATGACCCAGTGCCGCAACCTTGCGGCTGACTGCAGCGCCGATCCCCCGGCTCCCGCCCGTCACCAATACAACCGTTTCAGCCATGAATTCCCACCGGTTCCCGTTTCTATTGCCCTTGAAGGCGTGTCAGTTCTTCAGCGCCGCGGCCTGCTGCCCAGAGCCCCTTCAGGCGTCCGTCCGTCATCACCGCGTAGACCACCGGCGTCTTGTCGCCCCAGTCCACCGTCAGAACGTTGCCTTCCAGCTCACCAACGCCGCGATAGCTTGTGGCGCCGACCGTCCACAGCAGCGTGTATTTCCGGCCTTGCTGCGTCAACTCGACCGAGCCCTGATAGGTCGTGCCGTTCGGATTTCGGCCTGCGACCGAATAGGTGCCTGTCAGCCCTTCGGCCTCGACCGGTGCAGCGCGCGAAAAGAGCATCAGTTTTTCGCTAGCCGAACCGTCCGCCCACTCACCGTCCAGCGTATCCGTACCGGTGAAGGAATAGACAACCGGGTGCTTGTCCCCCCAGTTGACCACCAGCATGCGGCCTGCGAACTCGCCGACACCGGTGAAGACGTCGCCGCCGATCCACCAGGTAAATCGCACGTTCCGGTCTTCCGGCGTGATCGCCAGCATGCCGTCGTAGGAGGACCCGTTGGGGTTGGTTCCATCGACCCTGTAGACACCGGAGATCTGGCGCGCAGGGCCGGTCCGAGCGGCACTCTCCTTGAGCGCGGTTCCGATCGCCGCAAGAGCGGTCATCTTGGGTGCCGATCCTGCAGGATTACCCTTGCCGTCGTCAACGAAGGTAAACTCGCCAAAGAAAGACGACGAAATCCAAGGCGTTTGCCGGCCGTCCGTTTCCTGAAAAACACCTTTCAGCGTTCGCTTGAAGGTTTCTTCCAGATTGAGCGCCGGGGTTTCTATGGCGCTGGCCAGATGCTTGGTGAAAGGACTGTTGCTGCCCTGCCCGTCCAGAGCCACGGAACCGGGTGACGTCGAATAGGACACAAACAGGCGCGCGTTGCTGTCGATCCGTGACAGGCCTGATGCCTTCCCGCCCAGCGGATTGTTGCGGCACGCGTCGAGCACGACGATATTGAGACCGTCGTGGGAGGACGTCATCATCGCGACGGCCTCGCTGACCGCAACCGACTGCTGCTGCAGGTCGTCGTCTGCGGGGGCGTCGCCGGCAACCGGCAACAGGTAGTTTTCACCCTGAATCTGAACGCCGTGGCCGGCATAATAAAACAGCCCGACCCCGCCTTCTGTCTTCAGCCGGTCGCCGAAAGCGTCGATTGCCTGCTGCATCGCTTCGCGGTTGGCATCGGTCTGCAGAATGACTTTGAACCCGGCCTTGTCGAGCGCCCGGGCAATCGCCAGCGCATCGTTGACCGGATTGGCCAGCGGCCCATAGCCATATTGCGCGTTGCCGATCACCAGCGCGGTGCGCGGCTCCGCCGCATGGGCGGTGCACAAGAAGCCCAGAACAGTGCAGACGACAAGAACAACCGAAACGGCATAACGCTTTAAGGCGTTCATATTCCTGTTCCTCCTGACCGTCTCAAGCACCGCAACGGCGATGATCCGATTATTGCTCCGCCAGAGCCAGCCGCAAGCCGAAGCCGGCAAAGGTCGCAGCCACTGTCCGGCGCATCCAGACCATGACGCGGTCGCTCTTCAACACCTTCTCGCCAACCAGCGAGGCAAATGCGCCATAGATGACGAAGACCACGAAGGTCATCGCCATGAAAACACCGCCCATCAACAGCATGTCGAGCGTCGGACTGGCGGCATCATGGCTGACGAATTGCGGCAGGAAGGCAAGGAAGAACACCGTCAGCTTGGGATTGAGGATGTTGATCAGGAAACCGGTACGCGCCGTTGCAAGGAAGCTCTTGCGCGAGCCCCTGTCTGCCTTCAGCTCCATCGGCCCGCTGTCTTTCAGCGTCTGCCAGGCAAGGTAGAGAAGATAGGCGACACCGGCATATTTCACGCCCTGGAATACCAGGGCACTGGTGTGCATCAGGGCTGCGAGACCCACGACGGAGGCCAGGATTGCGGGAATGATACCTAGAGTGCAGCCGAAGGCCGCCGCAACGGATGCCTGACGGCCCCTGCCGAGCCCGACTGCAACCGTGTAGACCACACCCGTTCCTGGAACGAGCACCACGACAAGAGCAGTAATCAGAAATTCCAGGCTCATTATGCGGCTCCTCCTGTCCCGGACCGACAGACGTTCAACCGGAAACGACTGAACGCCGGTGGCCAGGCAACCTTAAAATGTCCGGACGCCTTGCCGGAATACCGTCGGCAAGGTGCTCGCAGGGCAATTCAACCGGATCAGAGATCCAGAACCAGACGCTGCGGATCTTCCAGGCTTTCCTTGACACGAACCAGGAAGGTCACGGCTTCCTTGCCGTCGACGATCCGGTGGTCGTAGGAGAGCGCCAGATACATCATCGGGCGGATCACCACCTGGCCGTTCACAGCCATCGGACGTTCCTGGATCTTGTGCATGCCCAGGATGCCGGACTGCGGAGCGTTCAGGATCGGCGACGACATCAGCGAACCATACACCCCACCGTTGGAGATGGTGAAGGTACCGCCGGACATGTCAGCCATGCCCAGCTTGCCGTCCCGTGCCTTGCGGCCGAGATTGCCGATTTCCTGTTCGATCTCGGCGATGGACATCTGGTCGGCATCGCGCACGACCGGAACCACAAGACCCTTGTCCGTGCCGACGGCGACGCCGATGTGGCAGAAGTTCTTGTAGATGATGTCGGTGCCGTCGATCTCGGCATTGACCGCCGGGATTTCCTTCAGCGCATGGGTCACCGCCTTGGTGAAGAAGCCCATGAAACCGAGCTTGACGCCGTGTTTCTTCTCGAACAGGTCCTTGTACTGCTTGCGCAGCTCCATGACCGGGCCCATGTCCACTTCGTTGTAGGTGGTCAGCATGGCCGCAGTGTTCTGCGCATCCTTCAGGCGGCGCGCGATTGTCTGGCGCAGCTTGGTCATGCGGACACGTTCTTCGCGGACTTCATCCTGCGCGGCAACCGGGCCACGGGCGACAGGCGTTGCAGACGGAGCGGCGGCGGACGACGTCGCACCGGAGGCGATCGCGTTGATCACGTCTTCCTTCAGCACCTGGCCACGTTTGCCGGAACCGGCGACCTGGTCAGCTGAAAGATTGTTTTCCGCCATCATCTTCTGGGCGGACGGCGCCGGCGGCATGGAAGACCCGCCGCTTGCCGCGGGAGCAGAAGCAGCCGGTGCCGGTGCAGCAGCAGCCGAGCCTGCGGACGCAGCTTCCCCGGACGGATCGATCTGGCAAAGCAGAACGCCAGGTTCAACAGTCGTACCGGTTTCGACGGCAATCTTGACGATGGTTCCAGCGACCGGGGCCGGCACTTCCTGTGCCGCCTTGTCGGTTTCAAGTTCCACCAGCGTGTCATCAGCCTTGACGACATCGCCGACCTTCACGCTCCATTCGCCGACTTCAGCCTCGGTAACGGATTCGCCTGCGCTCGGAGTGACGACATCGACCAGTTCGGCCTTCGCGGATTTGGTTTCCGCCTTGGCATCTGCCTTTGCCGGCGCTGCTTCAGCCTTCGCGGCCGGAGCAGCTGCGCCTTCGGCGATCTGACCAAGCAGTGCGCCGACCTCAACGGTGTCGCCTTCCTTGACTACGATGCTTTCCAGGGTGCCTGCGGCCGGTGCCGGAACTTCGACGGTCACCTTGTCGGTTTCCAGTTCCACCAGGGGCTCGTCCTGGCTGACGGCGTCGCCCGGTTTCTTGAACCACTGCGCAATAGTCGCTTCGGAAACGGATTCACCCAGCGTGGGGACGCGAATTTCGGTTGCCATGGTCGCCTTCTCTTAAAATTACCTGGCCAAATTTTTGGAAGAGGGCCCGAAGGCCCTCTTGTGACTAAGTTCCCAGAGCCTCTTCGAGGAACGCCTGCAGCTGAGCCAGATGCGAGGACATCAGGCCGGTTGCGGTCGATGCCATCGCCTTGCGGCCTGCATAGCGCGGGCGCTTGTACTTGGCGTCGATCTGCTCCAGAACCCATTCGATGTAGGATTCGACGAAGAACCAGCTGCCCATGTTCCTGGGCTCTTCCTGACACCAGACCATTTCAGCCTGGGGGAAGCGGGCCAGTTCCAGCATCAGAGCCTTCTTCGGGAACGGATAGAGCTGCTCGACACGGAGCAGGTAGACATCGTTGACGCCGCGCTTTTCGCGCTCCTCGAACAGGTCGTAGTAGACCTTGCCCGAGCACATCACGACGCGCCTGATCTTGTCGTCGGAAACCAGCTTGCCTTCCGAATTCAGGTTCGGTCCCCAATCGTCCCACAACAGGCGGTGGAAGGTGGAATCCGGTCCGAGTTCCTGCAGTGTCGACACGGCCTTCTTGTGCCGCAGCAGGGATTTCGGCGTCATGAGGATCAGCGGCTTGCGGATATCGCGGCGCAGCTGACGGCGCAGAATGTGGAAGTAGTTCGACGGGGTCGAACAGTTCGCAACCTGCATGTTGTCTTCCGCACAAAGCTGGAGGAAACGCTCCAGACGGGCAGAAGAGTGTTCCGGGCCCTGGCCTTCGTAGCCATGCGGCAGAAGGCAGACGAGGCCGGACATGCGCAGCCACTTGCGCTCACCCGAAGAGATGAACTGGTCGAACACCACCTGCGCACCGTTGGCGAAGTCGCCGAACTGCGCTTCCCACAAGGTCAGGGCACGCGGCTCTGCCAGCGAGTAGCCGTATTCGAAGCCAAGAACGGCCTCTTCCGACAGCATCGAGTTGATGACCTCATAGCGCTGCTGATCGGGAGAGACGTTGTTGAGCGGAATATACCGGCTCTCGTCTTCCTGGTCGTACAGAACCGAATGGCGCTGCGAGAACGTGCCGCGTTCGCAATCCTGCCCGGACAGACGCACCGGGTGGCCTTCCTTCAGCAGCGAACCGAAAGCAAGCGCTTCGGCAGTTGCCCAATCGATGCCTTCGCCGGTCTCGATCATGCGCTCACGCTGGTTCATGAAACGTGCAATGGTGCGGTGGATGTTGAAACCGTCCGGCACGTGGGTCAGAGCCCGGCCGATCGACTTCAGTTCCTCGATCGGCAGACCGGTTTCACCGCGCCGCGGATCGTCCTCGTCGTCGGCACGCTTCATGCCCGCCCACTTGCCGTCCAGCCAATCGGCCTTGTTCGGCTTGAAGGCCTGGCCGGCATCGAACTCGTTGTCCAGATGCTTGCGCCAGTCGGCTTTCATGTGCTCGACTTCGTCCTGCGTCAGAACCCCTTCCTTGATCAGGCGTTCCGAGTAGAGCTGCAGGGTCGTCGCATGCTTGCGGATCTTGCGGTACATGATCGGCTGCGTGAACGCCGGCTCGTCGCCCTCGTTGTGGCCGAAGCGGCGATAGCAGATCATGTCGATGACCACCGGACGGTGGAACATCTGGCGATATTCGATCGCGATCTTGGCTGCGAAGACAACGGCTTCCGGGTCATCCGCATTCACGTGGAAGATCGGCGCCTCGATCACCTTCGCCATGTCCGACGGGTAGGGCGAGGAGCGGGAGAAGCGCGGATTGGTGGTGAAGCCGATCTGGTTGTTGATGATCACATGGACCGAACCGCCGGTGCGGTGGCCGCGCAGCGCGGACAGGCCGAAGCATTCGGCAACAACACCCTGACCGGCGAAAGCAGCATCGCCATGCAGCAGCAGCGGCAGAACCGTACCGCGGTCGATTTCGGTCGTGTCGACGAAATTGCCGTCCTCGTCGGCAGCCAGCTGATCCTGCTTGGCGCGTGCCTTGCCGAGAACCACCGGGTTGACGATTTCCAGGTGCGACGGGTTCGCCGTCAGCGAGAGGTGAACGTCGTTGCCGTCAAAGGTACGGTCGGAGGAAGCGCCGAGGTGATACTTCACGTCGCCGGAGCCTTCCACCTCGTCCGGAGCATAGGAACCGCCCTTGAACTCGTGGAAGATCGCCCGGTGCGGCTTGGCCATCACCTGGGAAAGCACGTTCAGGCGGCCGCGGTGGGCCATGCCGAACACGATTTCCTTCAGGCCCATGGAGCCGCCGCGCTTGATGATCTGTTCCAGCGCCGGGATCAGCGCTTCACCACCGTCCAGACCAAAGCGCTTGGTACCGGTGTATTTGACGTCCAGAAACTTTTCGAAACCTTCGGCTTCGACCAGCTTGTTCAGGATCGCCTTCTTGCCTTCCGTCGTGAAGGCCACCTGCTTGTCCGGACCTTCGATGCGCTCCTGGATCCAGGCCTTGGCGGCCGGGTCGGAGATATGCATGAACTCGACACCCAGGGTCGAGCAATAGGTCCGTTTCAGGATGTCCATCATCTCGCGGATGGTGGCGTATTCCAGACCCAGAACATGGTCGATGAAGATCTTGCGGTCCCAGTCGGCTTCGGTGAAACCGTAGGACGAGGGGTGCAGCTCCTCGTGGTCACCCTTGCCGGCCAGGCCAAGGGGGTCGAGATCTGCATGAAGATGGCCGCGCATGCGATAGGCGCGGATCATCATCAGGGCGCGAACGGAATCGCGTGTCGCCTGATGGACTTCCTGATCCGAAACCGGCTCGCCCTTGGCTTCAGCCTTCTTTTTGAGTTTGTCGCCGAGCTTCTGCTCGATCGGGCCCCAGTTGCCGTCAAAAGCATTTACGAGGTCGCCATTGGCCTCGATCGGCCAGTCCTTGCGTTTCCAGGTTGCCCCGCGAGCCTCTTTCAGCACGGCTTCCTTCTCGTCCTGGAAGGCAGCGAAGAAGTCCTGCCACTCGGCGTCGACCGAGCTCGGATCTGTCTTGTACTGTGCGTAGAGGTCTTCGATATAGGCTGCGTTGGCGCCGTAAAGCAACGACGTCAGTGCGAATACGTTGTTCGCTTCCTGCCGTGCCATGTCCTTTAGCGGAGGTATCCTCCGCCCTTTTGTTTAGGCGGGCCCGAAATATTGACCCGCGGCCGGTTTCCCTACAATGGCCGATGGTTTCCACCGACCCCTCGAAAAATGGTTACGGCACGTCAACCGCGCCGGAACCCATCCTTTCATCATGCGACAGGAAACGTAAACAGTTTCCGTCCCCATCGCTAAAGATTCTTGCAGAATCAGCCCTTCAAGACTTCGAGAAGGGTCTCGCCGAGCTTCGCAGGAGACGGTGACACCTTGATGCCAGCAGCTTCCATCGCAGCGATCTTGTCTTCTGCACCGCCCTTGCCGCCTGAAATAACGGCACCGGCGTGGCCCATGGTGCGGCCCGGAGGCGCTGTCCGTCCGGCGATGAAACCAGCCATCGGCTTGGACCGGCCGCGCTTGGCTTCGTCCTTCAGGAACTGCGCCGCGTCTTCTTCCGCAGAGCCACCGATTTCGCCGATCATGATGATCGACTGGGTTTCGTCGTCGGCCAGGAACATTTCCAGGACGTCGATGAACTCGGTACCCTTGACCGGGTCGCCACCGATGCCGACAGCCGTCGTCTGGCCGAGGCCGGCATTGGTGGTCTGGAAGACAGCTTCATAAGTAAGGGTGCCGGAGCGGGAAACAACACCGACGGAGCCTTTCTTGAAGATGGAGCCCGGCATGATGCCGATCTTGCATTCTTCCGGGGTCAGGATACCGGGGCAGTTCGGGCCGAGGAGGCGCGACTTGGATTTCTCCAGCTTAGCCTTGACCTCGACCATGTCGGCAACCGGGATGCCTTCGGTGATGCAGACGATGAACGGAACTTCCGCTTCGATGGCCTCGATGATCGCGGCGCCCGCGCCTGCCGGCGGAACGTAGATCACGGAGGCGTCGGCACCGGTTGCTTCCCTGGCTTCGCCAACGGTCGCAAAGATCGGAAGCGATGCAGCGCTGTCGACACCGGAAGACCAGGTCTCGCCACCCTTTTTCGGGTGCACACCGGCGACCATCTTGGTGCCGTAATACTCAAGCGCCTGTTCGGTGTGGAACGTGCCGGTCTTGCCGGTCAGGCCCTGAACGATGATTTTCGTGTCTTTATTGACGAGGATAGACATCTATCATGTTTCCTTCGTATTGGCGGCACGCTGTCTAGACCGAGGTCCTGCAATGTAAATAACCAGAGATACAATGCAGGCAGCAGTCAGATTATATGCAACGGTAATGTAGGCTGCTCGAGCAATATCAAAGTCCTCCAGAAAATAGCTCATCCATACGACAAGGCACAAAACTGTTGAAACGGCGATAATCACTTTAGAAACCAAGACTTCCTTTCGAACCGTCCATTTTCTACGCCCAACAATGGCAACCCATAAAGTCATCAATGCCGGGCTATAGAGGAGCAGTAGGACCAAAAGCCCAAATACCATCTATATTGCGCGCCTCCGGGCTTAACCTTTAACCGCTTTCACGATTTTCTGGGCGGCGTCGTCGAGATCGTCAGCGGCGATCACGTTCAGACCGCTTTCGTTGATGATCTTCTTGCCGAGTTCCACGTTGGTGCCTTCCAGGCGAACAACGAGCGGAACCTGCAGGCCGACTTCCTTGACGGCTGCAACCACGCCTTCCGCGATCACGTCGCAGCGCATGATGCCGCCGAAGATGTTGACCAGGATGCCCTTCACGTTCGGATCGGAGGTGATGATCTTGAACGCGGCCGTCACCTTCTCCTTGGAAGCGCCACCGCCAACATCGAGGAAATTGGCCGGCTCGGCGCCGTAGAGCTTGATGATGTCCATGGTCGCCATGGCAAGGCCGGCACCGTTGACCATGCAGCCGATGTCACCGTCGAGAGCAACATAGGCGAGGTCGTATTTGGAGGCCTCGATTTCCTTGGCGTCTTCCTCGGTGACGTCGCGCAGCTCCATGATGTCCGGATGACGGAACAGGGCGTTGCCGTCGAAGGAAACCTTGGCGTCCAGAACGCGCAGGTGACCGTCCTTCATGACGATCAGCGGGTTCACTTCCAGAAGGCTCATGTCCTTCTCGACGAAAGCCGTGTGCAGGATCGGGAACAGCTTCATGCCGTCTTCACGTGCCGCACCGGTCAATTCCAGCGCATCGCACAGCTTGGCGGCATCGGCTTCGGTGACGCCAGCTTCCGGATCGATCGGCAGGGTGACGATCTTTTCGGGGGTTTCTTCGGCGACCGCTTCAATGTCCATGCCGCCTTCGGTGGAAACCACGAAAGCCGGGCGTCCGACAGTACGGTCGACCAGAATGGAGAGATAAAGTTCACGCTCGATGTCGGCGCCGTCTTCGATGTAGAGACGGTTGACCACCTTGCCAGCGGCACCGGTCTGCTTGGTGACCAGCGTGTTGCCGAGCATTTCCTTGGCGTTGGACGTGACTTCGTCCAGCGAGAAAGCCAGACGGACACCGCCCTTGGAGTCGGCGGACAGTTCCTTGAACTTGCCCTTGCCGCGGCCACCTGCGTGGATCTGCGACTTCACGACCCAGAGCGGGCCCGGAAGGCTCTTGGCGGCTGCTTCGGCTTCGTCGGCGGAGAAGATGGCAACGCCTTCCGCCACCGGTGCACCGTATTCCTTCAGAACGGCCTTGGCCTGGTATTCATGAATGTTCATGTGTTTCCCCCGTTGTCGGAGGACCGTTCTTCCCGGCAGGAAGAACGGCCGCAAATTCCCTTAGGCGGGCCCGGTTCAGGCGAGCGCCGGCTGAATTTTCTTGCAGGCCTCGACCAGGCCGTCGACGGAAGCGACAGACTTGTCGAAGTTGGCCTTTTCGTCGCCCTGCAGGTCGATCTCGATGATGCGCTCAACGCCATCGGCGCCGATCACGACCGGAACGCCCACATAGGTGTCCTTCAGGCCGTACTGGCCGTCGAGAGCAGCTGCACACGGCAGAACGCGCTTCTTGTCCTTCAGGTAGCTTTCGGCCATTGCGATGGCGGAAGCAGCCGGAGCGTAGAAAGCGGAGCCGGTCTTCAGGAGGCCGACGATCTCCGCGCCGCCGTCACGGGTGCGCTGGACGATTTCTTCCAGACGCTCGGCAGTGCACCAGCCCATCTTGACCAGGTCGGTGAGCGGGATGCCGGCGACGGTGGAGTAGCGGGTCAGCGGCACCATGGTGTCGCCGTGGCCGCCGAGAACGAATGCGGTCACATCTTCGATGGAGACGTTGAACTCGTCTGCCAGGAAGTAACGGAAACGGGCGCTATCCAGTACGCCTGCCATGCCGACGACCTTGTTCTTCGGCAGACCGGAGAACTTCTGCAGGGCCCAGACCATCGCGTCGAGCGGGTTGGTGATGCAGATGACGAATGCGTTCGGGGCATACTTTGCGATGCCGGCGCCAACCTGCTCCATAACCTTCAGGTTGATTTCCAGAAGGTCGTCGCGGCTCATGCCGGGTTTACGCGGAACACCGGCGGTAACGATGACAACGTCCGAGCCTTCGATGGCTTCGTAGCTGTTGGCACCCGCCATTTTGGCATCGAAGCCATCGACCGGGGAGGACTCGGCCAGGTCGAGCGCCTTACCTTGCGGAACACCTTCCGCGATGTCGAAGAGCACGATGTCTCCCAGTTCCTTCAAACCTGCCAGATGTGCGAGCGTGCCGCCGATCTGACCAGAGCCGATCAAGGCAATCTTGTTCCGCGCCATTTCGAAAGTTTCCCTTTACGTAAGATGGAACTCCATGCCATCCTCTGATGACTGAGGATGGCACTACTCCCTTTGATCCGCCCGCGCAACCTCGCCAAAAGAATATTGCGCGATGCCGGACAAATTTTCTCAGATCTTCCCGTCTGCATAATTCACCTATAGGGAATGCAGACCTATGCGTGTACTTGTCGTCTTTCTCCCGCAAGGTACGCCTCGGACCGCATCTCGATCAACCGGGAGGCTGTCCGGTCGAATTCAAAGGCTTCCGTGCCGTCCTCGCCGACGTAAAGATCCTGCGGCTCGGCCTCAGCCGATACAACCAGCTTGATGCCGTTATCGTAAAGCGTATCGATCAGATTGATGAAGCGCTTGGCTTCGTTGCGCCGCGCCTTGGACAGCACGGGCACGTTGTCCAGAAACACCGTGCCGAAGGCATGAGCGATGCGCAGATAGTCACTCGCCCCCAACGGCTGCATGCACAGGTCGTCGAAGGTGAACCTGGCCGCTCCGGCCGCGACACAGGGAACGGCAATCTTGCGGCCCTTGTTCTCCAGCTCTTCGGAATGCGGTGTCATGCCGTGCGTCAGCTTGGCAAAGAGCTCATCCATCTGGGCGTTTGCACTCTCGCCCAGAGGCGTGACATAGACCGGCGCACCAGCAAGCTTCTCCAGCCGGTAATCCGTCGGACTGTCCAGATGCAGCACTTCCACCTTGGAGGTCAGCATCTTGATGAAGGGCAGGAACAACTGGCGATTGAGCCCGTCCTTGTAGAGGAGAGACGGCTCGACGTTGGACGTGGCGACAACGATGACGCCGCGCTCGAAAAGCTGGGTGAACAGGCGACCGAGGATCATGGCATCGGCAATGTCGGTCACCGAGAACTCATCAAACAGCAGCAGCCGCGTTTCTTCGGCAATCTGGCTCGCCACGGGCGGGATCGGATCGTCACCCTTGACCTCGCCGCGCTTGTGCGCCTGGCGGTGGGCATGAATGCGCTCGTGCACATCGGTCATGAATTCGTGGAAATGCACACGCCTTTTGCGGCGGATGACCGTGACCTCGTAAAAGAGGTCCATCAGCATCGTCTTGCCGCGCCCGACACCGCCCCACATGTACAGCCCCTGTACGGAGGCCCAGAGCTGGTTCTTCTTGTTGGCGAACAGCCAGCCAAGTGAACTTTTCTTGGAGGCCAGGCGGGTTTCGGCAAGACGGGTGTTCAGGAGATCGAGCTGGCGCACCGCCTCCCGTTGCACGGGGTCTTCCTTGATCTCACCCGACGCGATGAGCGCGTCGTAGCGGGCGCTCAGGGCGCGGTTGACCGGCAGTTCCATCTTCAAGGGTGCTGCTCCCTCCATGAGAATTCATGGGGTCTTGGACGTATCTATTTGCACGGCGGAATAAGGTCAAAACGTCGCAGATGCAAGTCATGATATGGTTGCATACGATCACACATTCTTACGGATTTGTTTTTCAACCGTTTGAAATTTAAGGATTTCAGACCTCATGTCCATTCCGTTGCTCCCACATAATCCAGACTGGTTTCGCCAGGCTGACCTGCTGATCGACGACCTCGGACATCTTCTGGGAGCAAGGGCCCTGCGCCTGGACCATGTCGGGTCCACGGCCGTCCCTGGGCTGATTGCCAAACCCAAACTTCATATCGATGTAACGCTGGCTTCCGGATTTTCACCGGCTGCACTCAGCAACGATCTCCTGCTGTATGGCTACCATGATCTCGGCGCCCGCTTTCGGGAAGACGAAGTGCAAATGACCCGGCCAGCCGGACCAGGTCCCCGGTCGAAGGAGAGGGAAAATCACGAGCTGATTATCGCGCATCGGCTGTGTCTGTGTGCATCCGATTGCCCCTCACCTGATAAGCGGCGCCAGTTTCGCGACGCCTTGCGCGGCGATGCCAGCCTTGCCGGGCGCTATGCCGCCCTGAAACGGGACCTTGCCCTCAAGGCCGGTTCGAACCCCGACTGGGAAACATACAATACCGGCAAGACATCCTTCATCGAAGGCGTGCTCTCAGGGGAAGGTATGCGACTGATCCAGCGATGACGCTCCTTCCGGCCCCGCCATCACTGCCCCCATTGACGGAACACCGCACCCAGCAGCCCGGTTCGCAATTCACTGATAATGGGCGGAAAAACACAGGCCAAGCCTTGAGGAACTCGAAACAGGAAGGCAGCACGCCCTCTGAACAAACAGCGCCCGCAACCGGTGGGAGGGTTACGGGCGCAGGGCACAGGGAGGGGTCCTGTGCGGGAGGAACGCAATCATGAACGCCCAAACGGCTCGGCCTGACTTGACCCGGCCATCATGCCTGTGCCCGGCTGAGCGCAAAAAGCACTCAGACAACGCTTAGCGCAGGTAAAGGGCCGTCTTGCGACCGTTCTGGACTTCCTGAAGATAGAGCAGTTGGGCAACCAGATAACACTCGGACTGGTCGTCCAGATTGGCCTTGCGGCCACGACCGTCGGTCAGCAGCCAGGCATTGCCGGACTTGACGACATCGCATTCGATTGGTGCGGCGGCATCGAAACCGGCTTTCTTGAACAGCTCCGTGCCGACACGGCTGCCGGTATCGTCGTCCAGACCCTTCATCGCCATGCGCAGGCTGCGATAGGCCTTGTGAACCGACAAGGTTGCGACGATGGCAGTGACGACTTCGTCGCCTTCCATGGCCGCGAAGCGCACAACGCCGCCTTCCTGCGGAATGATGGAATTGGAACAGGGCGTACGCTGGACATCGCCAAGCGTGGTCCATTCGGAGCGCAACGTCACGGTTGCGGGCTGACGAAGGGCCGCCATTTCCTTGGTGAGCCGCTTTTCTGCAGTTTTTTGCGGATTCTTGGCGGTCCGATCCATACGGGCGGACACCCCGGCCACGGTGCCGCCGATGCGCAACCGGCGGAAGACGATGACATCGCGCATGAGATCGGTTCGCTCTACCCGCCAGCCGGCATCAAGCCAGGCGTTCTGGTGAACGAGACTGCCGCCGGAATTTGCCCACCATGTCCGGTGTTCCCGGGCGCTCTTGGGCAGCGACGAGCCTATGATATCCTCGACTTCATTCAGCTTGGCCGCCCAGACAACGTCTTCCAGTCGTGCCAAGTGTTCCCGCAGTGGTTCATATTTTGACATTTGCACAGCCTTTCCGGTAGCAATGCAAATATACACCTATAACGCGAGCTGTCCAGCATAAATACGGAGGGGTATTAACGGTACAGCGAAATAGGCGAACCTGTCGAAGTTTGGCCGTTAAACTGCCCGGGAGCGCTGGAGTACAGCTGTGCGACGATCAAGCCGGTGCCGTCCTTCAAAACCACCTGATTGCCGCTCAGGTCCCATGCCGAGATACCGGACAGCACAGGCGAAGCACAACCTCTGGTATTTGCGCGGTAGCCGCCGGACCATGTGGTCAGCGTCATGAAGGCCATGCAGTTGTCGCCTGCGGAGGTGATTTTCCAGCCACCCAGCAGGTCGGTCCGGCCGACTTCCTTGGCATCCGCGGGAGCTGCAACCGGGTTGCTGGCAAGATCATTCGGCTGAGCTGTCGGATCATTGAGACCACCGCCCGGTGCGTTGGGGTCAAGCGGTGCAAGCTGCCCGGATCCCACAGGCGTGGTCGGGGTCGCCGGCAGCGGTTCGGCATAGTTGCGGCCCCCGGACAATCTCTGGCAACCAGCCGCCAGGACCACCAGGCCAACGATCAAAACAAACTTTCCCGCGCGCATCATGACGAATCAATCCCTCACCTTCGTCCCAATATGGGAGCAACTCTTAGCCCACAATTTGTCGAAAATCCAAAATCCTGAGAATTGGCCGCTCTCAAAGCACTCAGGCAACCCTGTTGGAGGCGGTCTTACCGGCCGATTTCGGAGGCTCCACAAGCCGGTCGATCGCCCCTGCGATCCGATCGAAGTAAGCCGCACAAGCACCGAAACCATCCGGAAAAGGCGGTCTTGCGGCAATGCTCCACCAGTGACTGGACGTTGTTGCCTTCCATTGCGGCGGCAGGGCGACCGGCTCCTGGTCGGCGAGATAGACCACCCTGTCGGGAATTTCCGCATGGGGCATCAGGAATATGTCGATCGGCTTGGGGGCAAGGCCTCTGGAATCGATGCCTCTTGCCGACAGAAGCCGGCGCACGTGCCGGT
Source organism: Roseibium sp. LAB1 (assembly GCF_054658235.1). Taxonomy (NCBI): domain Bacteria; kingdom Pseudomonadati; phylum Pseudomonadota; class Alphaproteobacteria; order Hyphomicrobiales; family Stappiaceae; genus Roseibium; species Roseibium sp. LAB1. The sequence continues at coordinate 1,627,407 of NZ_BAAGIB010000002.1, forward strand.
TCAATTCCTGCGAGGGAACGACCCCGGCGGAAAAGGCCCGCATCAGACCGCCCGCCCGAAAGTTCAGATAGGCTTCGGCCAATGGCGACAGCAGGCTGTTGTCCGGGCAGACAAACAGGACGGTAGTTTTCGACACGTGGCATTCCTTCACGGCTGCGGCCCATGTCATTCATGCCATGGGCGGCCTCCCCCTAGCGCCGCGACCGGAAGACTTTATGACAAACTCGGGGCGGGGTCGAAAATCATGAGGATATCTCCCCGGAGCCTGATAAATATGCGGAAAAGCGTTCGCGCGCAGCCCGGCGCCCCGCTGGTGCCTCATTCCGGGGTTTCGCGCGCACGACCTGAAAAAAGCCCTTGAGGAGCCTCTATGCCCATCGCCTTCTGGTGCGTGCTCGCCGCCGCCATCCTGCCGCTGCTCTCCGTCTTTCCGGCCAAACTGAACAAATCTTTCGACAATGCCCGCCCGCGCGACCCGGACTATTGGCGGGAGGGGTTTCGCGCCCGGGCGCAGTGGGCACAGGCAAATGGCTTCGAGGCTTTCCCCCTGTTTGCGGTTGCCGTTTTTGTCGGCCTCAACCAGGGCGGTGACCCGCACTGGATCGACCGGCTCGCCGTGCTCTTTGTCCTTCTGCGGATCATTTATGTCGGCTGCTACTGGGCCGACCGGGCGTCGCCGCGCTCGCTTGCCTGGGCGGCCTCGTTCTTGACATCGCTGGCAATTTTTACCAGTTCCCTATGGAGCTGAGCCGCTTGTGAGCAGGTTCCGAACCCGAAAATCGTTCAACGAGCATTTGCACCAAGGGGCTGATTTCGTTAACGATGCATCGGAGTGAGGCAGTTATCTCTTGGGCAGAGGTGCATTGTGCGGACGACCGATCAGACGACAGACACCTTGCCGGCGCGCCGTCAGGCCGCGTCCCAGAGGCATATTTCCGAACAGCATATAGTCGACGTTCTGATCGCCGAACGGGGCAAACTGGTGATGGCGAGCCCGTGGTGGCCCTTTATCAGACCCTTCGCCCACAAGATCCTGCGCTACAAGTCCGCAGTCGAAATGGCCGACACGATCGAGCAAATGGAAGCGCTGGACGTTTTTGCCCATCTGAGCGACTTGCTGTCGCTTGATGTCACCACGGTCGGCCTCGAACGCGTGCCACAGGAGGGCCCTGTCGTCCTGGTGTCCAATCACCCGACCGGCATTGCCGACGGTATCGTGCTCTATGACGCCATCAAGTCGCGCCGCAACGATCTGGCCATCTTCGCCAATCGCGATGCGATCCGCATCAATCCGCGCCTGGCCGACATGATCATTCCCGTTGAATGGCGGGCGGATTTCAAGAGCCGCGAGAAATCCAAGGAAACGATCAAGCTCGCCTCATCCGCCTTTGCCAAGGAGCGCGTGGTGGTGCTGTTTCCCTCCGGGCGCCTGGCCTATTGGCATGACGGCAAACTGACCGAGCGGCCGTGGATGACCTCGGCCCTGGCGCTGGCGCGCAAGAACAAGGCGCCGATCATTCCCATGCACATGGGAGGACGCAATTCCGGTCTGTTCTATTTCCTGGCCAGGGTTTCCACCGAACTGCGCGACATGACGGTCTTCAACGAGCTGCTCAACAAGGAGCACGCCAAGTTCAAAGTCCATTTCGGCAAGCCGATCCGGCCGGAAAAGCTCGATGGCGACCTGGGCGATCTGACCGAGCAGATGCGCATTCACTGCGCCGAAACACTGGCAGCGGATCCGGACGCCGAATTCTAGGCCCGGCGAACCGCCTTCCGACACTATCTAAGCACCTGATTTCAGGCCTCTTCGGCGCCGGTCCGCCCGTCATCCACAGGCGTGGCACCGCCTTCATTGCCCTTCTTTCGCGAATAAGACATTGTGCGGGGGAATCAAAGGACCCGTCTCACCCATGCCCGTTTCGCCCGCTGTTGCCGCGGAGGATGTCATTCCAGTGCAGCATGCTGTTGCTCCGACCGTGCGTCCGGAGCCGAAACCGCTTGCGGTACTGCAGAAGGTTTTCGGCTACAGCAGCTTCAGGGGCAAGCAGCAGGCAGTCATCGAAACGCTTGTGGACGGCAAGGATGCCGTGGTGCTGTTTCCCACCGGCGCCGGCAAGTCGCTCTGTTACCAAATCCCGGCACTTTGCCGGCGCGGGGTCGGTATCGTCGTCTCACCGCTGATTGCATTGATGAAAGACCAGGTCGGCGCTCTTCGTGCTGCCGGCGTTCAGGCCGCTGCCCTCAATTCCACACTGTCAGCGGACGAACAGGACAGCATCCGCAGCGCCCTCCGCCGTGGTGAAATCGACCTTCTTTACGTGACACCGGAACGGCTGGGCACGGAAAGCTTCCGCAAGTTTCTGGATACGCTTCAGATTTCGCTTTTCGCCATCGACGAAGCGCACTGCGTCAGCCAGTGGGGTCACGACTTCCGCCCGGAATACATGTCGCTGTCCTGCCTGCGTGACCGCTATCCGGGCGTGCCACGCGTGGCACTGACGGCAACGGCCGATCCGCACACGCAAAAGGACATTCTGGCGCGGCTACAGATGGAAGACGCCGCCGTCTTCTTGACCAGTTTCGACCGCCCCAATATCCGCTACGAGATTGTCGAGCGCACCAACCAGCGCCAGCAGCTTCTGGATTTCTTGAAAAAGCATTCGGGCGAGAGCGGCATCGTCTATTGCCTGTCGCGGGCAAAGGTGGAGGACATCGCCGAATGGCTGACCTCCAAAGGCATCAGGGCCCTGCCCTATCACGCCGGCCTGCCTGCGGAACAGCGCTCTGCCAACCAGGATGCATTTCTGCTGGAAGAAGGGCTTTGCCTGGTGGCAACCGTCGCTTTCGGCATGGGGATCGACAAGCCGGATGTGCGCTATGTCGCCCATCTGGACCTGCCCTCTTCCGTCGAGGCCTATTACCAGGAAACCGGCCGCGCCGGCCGGGACGGCGCGCCTTCCGAAGCGTTCATGGCCTATGGCATGGCGGACCTTGTGCAGCGCCGGCGCATGATTGCCGAAGGCGATGCCCCCGAGGAGGTCAAGCGCGCGGAAAACGCCAAGCTGAATGCCCTTCTCGGTATTTGCGAAACCGCCGGCTGCCGCCGGCAAGCCCTGCTTGCCCATTTCGGCGAAACCTATCCCAAGCCCTGCGGCAATTGCGACACCTGCCTGTCACCGGTGGAAACCTGGGACGGCACGGAAGCAGCGCAAAAGCTGATGTCGGCCATCTACCGCACCGGACAACGCTTTGGCACGGCCCACGTCATCGATGTTCTTCTGGGCAAGACCAACGAGAAAAGCACTCGCTTCGGCCACGAGGCGCTATCGGTCTTCGGAATTGGCCAGGACGTCCCGCAAAAGACCTGGCAGTCGATTGCCCGTCAGCTTGTGGCTGCTGGCTACGTCGATGTCGATCACGCCCAATTTGGTGCTCTGGTGCTGACGGAAAAAGCACGGGCAGTGTTGCGCGGCGATGAAAAGCTCGCCTTGCGCAAGGACCGGAGCGCGGCGGGCCTGAAACGCACAAGTTCCTCGCGCACAGCCTCCATTGCCGACGAACTCGACCATGAGGACAGGCTGCTGTTCGAGCGTCTGCGCAGGCTTCGGACCCAGATTGCCCGCGATCAGGGCGTGCCGCCTTATGTGGTGTTTACCGATGCGACGCTGGCGGGAATTTCTGCCGCGCGGCCGGTGACGGAAGATGCGCTGCTCGCCGTTTCCGGCGTTGGTCAGTCCAAGCTTGAAAAATACGGCGAGGCGTTCCTCGAGCTGGTCGAGGCGTTTGAAGCCGGCGTCTAGCCGAGCTGCAATTTTCAAGTTTAACCGGTCAGCCGTCCTGCTGCAGGCAGAGCTGATAGACCCCGGCAAGATCCGACAAGGTGTTCTCATCCGGATGCGACAGGAAACTGTCGATGATGTCCCTGAGGGCAAGGTGCATGTTCCGGTGCTGGCGCAGCCGTCTGTAGGAAGACCCGAGCTTGTAGATCTGTTCGATCTCTTCGTGCGAGAAGAGATCAAGGCCCGCAATGCCGAGCACGACGCCGAGGTCTGCGTTGGTTCGCCGTGTCAGGTTATGTGCGATCAGGAAACCGAACAGACCGGTGACAAAACGGTTTTCAAAACACAGTTTGTCGAAGTCTCGCTCGACCACCTTTAGCACGAGCTTCATGATGGCCACGGTGGCAGCCGCAGCAAATTCGGTTGGTGTGTTGGTGTCACAGATTTCCAGCCCTGCTGCTTCCAGCATGGCGGCAGTGGTTCTTCGTAGGCGGTCTTCCGTCTCGACGGCTCTCAATTCAGAAATAAATTCCGGCTCTGCTGCTACGCGACTTCCAAACAGGTTCAGCATGTTAGCGCCCTTTCAGACGTAAGCCCACTGAAAGTATGTAGTGTACACCTTACCCAACGGCAAATTGATGTCTAAAATTTTGCCGAAAATGCCGTTCTTATAGGCCGTTTCCGCAGAAAACGGCCCGTTTCAGGCGTTATGACCCTGCTTTGGGCAGCCCCTTGAAGGCCTCGCTACCCCATACGGCCTTGACCTGCGCATCCCGGCCGCAACCCTTCCGATAGCCCTTGTAGGCGTCGGCACGGGTGACGTAACCGAAGCGGGTCAGTGTGCGCACCTGGCTCTTGTAATAGCCCTGATGGTAGTCCTCGGCCGGCCAGAAAACGGCCGGTGCCTCGACCGGGGTCACGATCTTGCCGCCCAATGCCTTTTCCGCCTTCGCGATTTCCGCCTTCGCCTGTTTCGCCTGTGTCTCGTCGAGAGGATAGATCGCCGTCGAATAGGCATGGCCCCGGTCGCAGAACTGACCGCCGGCGTCCGTCACGTCCACGGTGCGCAGGAAAATCCCGACAAGATCGGCGTAACCGATCTTGGTCTCATCGAAATCGACCTTCACGACCTCCCGGTGGCCACCACGATCGTAATCCTTGTAGGTGGGGTTCTGGGTCTCGCCGCCCGCGTAACCGGATACGACGTCGCGCACGCCGGGAAGTTTCTCAAGGTCGGATTCAACGCACCAGAAACACCCTCCGGCGAGCACCGCGGTTTCGGCCTGTGCGGCCCCCGGGGGCATCGATGCTGCGAGAGCGGCAAAAAGAGTGAGCGGGAGCAGGCGCTTCATGTCAGGTCCTCCAGGAAGCTGCTGGTGATCGCCCTTTCCTGCCGGGCTGCCAATCTGGTCATCATGGCGAGACCCAAGCCGGAAAGATAACCAGCGCGCTTCGGTTTCGAGCTGTGGTCTTCAACTTTGAAACGCACTTCATTTGCGATGATCGCCGTGAAGCGCATTTCGAATTCTACCCACAGAGGTAACGCACCCCGCCGTGGAGACAAACTCAACTCCGTTCCCACAAGCTGCACATGAACGTGAGACAGCCGTGAGGGATCCCGCTTCACATCGTCCTTTGCGGGTCGACGAATGCCCTCAAGGCGGTCATCCCGGCCAATCGATGTTCGCCGGGATGACGACCGGGATGTCCGTGCAGACACCAGACCGGTGACACCACAATTGCCCTGCCCGAACTCAGGCCTCCCAGGTCTTTGCGGTCTCCTCGAAGCCGGCCAATTGCGGTTTGACGATGCAGAACCTGTGGCCGCTGGTTGCCTGCATCACTGTCCAGCCATCCAGCTTTTGCACGATGGTCGCCCCCAGGCCTTCAAGCCGCGCGACTTCCTTTTCCGGATTGTCGGTTTCGATATCCAGGTGGACGCGAGAGGGGTGTTCGACCGACTGGAGCAGGATACCGATTTCATCATCCGTACCGATCAGACGGCGGTACCGGGGATTTTTGGGCTCGGCCTCGACAGTTCGCCCGAGTGCCCCTGCCCAGAATTCAGCGTGACGGTCAATATCGCCCCCTTCGCAGTCGATCACCAGATCTCCCAACCGGCTCTTGTGCATGTTCTTCTCCAAATTGATATCAGGTCGCAAAGACTTATTCCGGCAGATGACAGACTGCCTCGATGTTCAAACCATCGGGATCGAGCACGAAAGCGCCGTAGTAATGCTCGTGATACTGCGGCCGCAGCCCTGGCGCACCATTGTCGGTGCCGCCGGCCGCAATCGCGGCTTGGTAAAAGGCATCGACCAGCTCCCGGCTCGAAGCGGCAAACGCCACATGCATCGGTTTTCCAGGAGCCTTGCCCTCGCCAATCCAGAAATCAGGCTTGTCCTTGCCGAAGCCGCAGTAGGCGGCGCCACCCGTCATTTCCGCCGTGACCTCCATCAGCACCTTGATACCAAGCGGAGCCAGGGCCTTTTCGTAGAACGCCCGGGACTTTGGATAATCACTGACTGCAAAACCGATGTGATCGAGAATGGACATGATTTTCTCCCAGTATGAAAATTGGGAACAAAATAGGAACAAATAAAGAGAAAATGCAAGCTTCGTTTTCACCGTGCGGGGATCTGCAACCGAGGCGAGTCACGCAAGACCGGCCCTGCACTGTCCTTCACGTGATCCCGGCGGCACGGCTTTGCCGCGCCACCGGCATTTGAACGGGTTATCCGTCAGGCCGGTTCAGCTTCCCGATTTGTCGCGGCCTGCTGATGTCCTGTCCAGTCGATCCGCTGGGTTGCGAACATGGTGACGGCGAGAGCCAGGAATGCAATCAACGAACCGATCAGGAGCGCGTAGTCCTGCTCCTGCATGAGAGCGTAGAGCACACCGAATATGGTTGCCAGGACCGCAAGCATCACGCCTCCGGCAAGGCGGCTTCTGAGCGATGTGCCGATATAGATCGCATTCAGAAGCGTTCCGGCAGCCGCGGCAAGAAGGTAGGCGGGGCCATACCCGACATGCTCGGCAAGGGCGAGCAGCATGACATAGAATATGATCAACGACAGCCCGACCAGACCGTACTGGATCCAGTGCACCCGCCACCCGGAGCGCATCTCCAGAACGAAGACCGCCAGGAAGGTCAGACTGATGAAACAGACAGCGTATTTCAGCGACCTTGAGATGGTCTGGTAGAAATTGACGGGTTCGACGAATTCCACCCCCAGAACCTTGTCCTGCAGTGGCATATGCGTGCCAAGCACCAGCTTGGGAATGCCGCGGGCAAGATATGGGATGGTCCAGGACGCGGTGAACCCTGTTTCGCCGATGTCTCTCGTCTCCGGCAGAAATGCTCCGGTAAAGCCGGGATGCGGCCAGTCGGACTGCAGGGAAACACTGGTCGTTTGGCCTGCCGGAGCAACGTAGAAGGCCGTGGAGCCATTCAGCTGGATGGGTATGTCGAACGAAAACCCGTTGCGCCACAAGCCGGCTGCGACCGGCGCGTTGATCCCGGATGGATTCAAGGTCGAAACGGACCGCCGCATCGGCTCCTGGGTCAATGGTCCGAGCCCGGGTTCGAACGGCACCGAGCCGCTGCCGTTCAGCACCAGAGCAATCTCGCTTTTCAGGGCGGTGATGTCTCCAATGCCGACCACCAGAACCGCTTTGTCTGCGGCAATGTCGATTTGCCCGCCGAACTGCGGCTGGAAGTTTTCAGCAGGTGCGGCAGCAAACCGGCCCTTCATGGTCACGTTGCCATGATAGACCGGCAGCGCGTAGATCGATTTCCGGCGTTCCTGGACAGAGATGTCACCACTCACATCCAGTCGTTCCGGAAACAGGATGGCTGTGTGCCACCGGATTTCGGTTTTTGCGCTTTCCCCGGATGAGACGGTGTAGGTCTCGCTGAACGGCACGACCAGATAGGGGCCGTTGATCTCCTGGATGCCTCCCCAGGACCGGGCAATGTCCTGTGCAACGTCACGGGCCCTGTCGGCTCGCTCTTCCACCAGAACCCAGACGAACAGGCTCGGCACGAGCAACATCACCGTCAGTATCCCGATCAGCACAAATTTCACTGCTGGAGACCCAAGAAAGGAGGGCGTCCGGAAAGGCTGGGCCCTTGGGGAGCGGCGCTCCGAAAATTGAGGCTGCTCCTCCGGTTGTTCAACGGCGTCATTTTCAATATCGCTTGTCATTCAAATAAACCCTCTGCCAGAAGGGCCCCGACGGGCGGGTACCCGGTCAACAGGGTGAGCATCGAAGACTGACCGGGAGACAAAAGGGCATGACCGAGCGGCTTTTCAGTATTGTTTGTGCAGTTCCCGTGCAGACAGCAAAAAGACGCTGGATTGCTGCCTTATTTTTCCGTTCTATTTCACAACTCGCACTTGTGCGTACCGGTGGCGCGGTGCCAGAATGGCAGAACCCTCGGAATAAATGACAATGTATCCATTAAGCGAAAAAACCACTGTGGCCGCGCCCGGCTATGCCCGCCGCGCGAACTATCTGCCGGAGCTGGTAAAGCGACTTGATCTCTTCAGGAGCGAGGGACACCGGTATCTGCTGGTGGCCCATCTCTTCGACGATACCCGGCGCATGATCGATGCACTGGAAGGCGTCATGGATTTCGACGCGATCATTGGCATCCCTTATTCTTCCGGCAGCGATGTGACACGGCTGAAATGGCAGGCCGTATATGGCGACAAGGTTCAGTGTCCGAAGACCGAGCCGGAATTCAAGCAGGTTCTGGCGGGCGCCTTGCAAAAGAGCCTGGACGACTGCCGGGCCTCCAACCAGAAGCTCGTCGTTCAGGAAGTCGGTGGTTACGCGGTTGAATTGCTGCACGAGCAGTTTCAGGACCAATTGGACCTTGTTGAAGGTGTGGTGGAGATCACCAAGCAGGGTGTCTGGCGGGCAGGCCAGACGCAGCTTAAGGTGCCTGTGCTGCATTGTGCCGACAGCGAATTGAAGCGTCTGGAAGCGGTGCGCTGCGGCGAAACAATCGCCCGGTGCCTCGACGGGCTGATGCGCGATCTGGGCAACACGCTGGCCGGCCGGAGGGCCGCCGTTTTCGGCGCAGGCTGGATCGGCTTCGGCGTGGCCAAGGCCTTGCGCCGGCTGGATGTGGTCGTCTCGCTGATCGATGTCGACCCACTGAAAATCGCCGAAGCCCGCTTGTCCGGATATCCTGCGACACTCGTTCCCACGGACCTTGAGTACTGCGACCTGGTTGTCGGGGCGACCGGCCGCTTGTCGATAACCCGGGATGTGCTGCAGCAGCTTCGGCCCGGCTGCCTGGTGGCCAGCGCCAGTTCCCGGCGAATCGAGATCGACGTCGACTATCTGGAACAGTCGTCATCCTACGACATTCATCCCTCCATCAAGGCTTTCCAGCTGTCCGGCTCTGCAGAGGCAGACCGGCAGATCTGCCTTGTCAATGACGGATACCCGGCCAATTTCATTCCAGGCTCCGGCAGCGTTGCCGATGAAGTGGTCGAACTGATCCTTGGCGAGCTGATCGTTCTGATGGCCGACCTGACCACCTACACCTACGAACCCGGCATTCACCGCTTGGCGACAGAAGGAGAGGCAGTGTGCACCAAACTCTGGATCGAACAGAGAGATCAGACGTAACGGACGTTGAGCAATCCGATGTCACCGTACATTCCCAGTATCTGGTCAAGAAACTCGCGAACGCCCAGAGAAACCTTTACGGGACGGTGAAATTCGACATCGTCTCCCGCACTATTTCGAGCTGGTCACAAGACCTCGGTCGATCGCCGCGTATTCTGGACATTGGCTGCTCGACATCGATTTCGAAAGAGTATCTCGCCGCTACCGGTCTTGATTTCGATTATTGCGGCGCGGATTACGAAGCGGCCTTCGAACCGGACATCGTGCTGGATGCCACACGCCTTGCCGAACACCGCGACGACCTTCCCTGGCAACCGGATATCATCGCGCTGCTGGATGTGCTGGAGCATCTGCCCGGGCGCGGGCCGGCGATCGAATCGGTGATGCGCCAATGCGGCGAGGTCGTCGCCCCCGGCGGGTTGATCCTTGCGGTCGTGCCCCAGCTCTACCGTCTCGACCGGCTGAAGCTGAAGCACCTGCATTATGCCGAGCATCAGGTGCGCATGACCTTGAACGAATGGTCCGACATCATCGGCCGCGCCGTCACGATCGAGTCGGTTCACGGCATCGGCTATCTCTCCTGCCTGCCTTATCTGCCGATGCTCAGCCCCTGGTACGAGGAAACCAACCGCCACGGAAAGCTGTTCCACCACCTGCGCGGCAAGACCTTCGAATGGGGCCCGCTGAAACCCGCCGAAATCGCCCTCACCCGCATGCTTGGACGTGTCCCCGGTTTCCGGGGCTGGTGCAACAGCTCACTTCTGGTGTGTCGGGCGAAGGCGTGAGGCCTGCGGTTCTTTTCTCGTGATTGCGGCAGTTACGGATCAATTCCGGTTCGGACGGAGCAGGAGGCCGGGTAACTCGACATTGTTTTCCCGCGTCATTCCGGACAAGGACGCCACGGCTGCACTTGTCCGCAATGACGGACGCAAAAGACAAAAAGGCCGCCCCGAGGGACGGCCTTTCAATGTCCAGTTGCCAGTCAATCAAACCCGGCGTTCGACCATCATCTTCTTGATCTCGGCAATCGCCTTCGCCGGGTTCAGACCCTTCGGGCAGGCTTGCGAGCAGTTCATGATGGTGTGGCAGCGGTAAAGCCGGAACGGATCTTCCAGATTATCCAGGCGCTCGCCGGTGGCTTCGTCACGGCTGTCGATCAGCCATCGATAGGCCTGCAGAAGGACTGCCGGGCCGAGATAACGGTCACCGTTCCACCAGTAACTCGGGCAGGAAGTGGAGCAGCAGGCGCAGAGAATGCACTCGTAGAGCCCGTCAAGCTTCACCCGGTCTTCATGCGACTGGCGCCATTCCTTTTCCGGGGCTGGCGATACTGTCTTCAACCACGGCTCGATCGAACGGTGCTGGGCATAGAAATTGGTCAGATCCGGAACAAGGTCCTTGACCACCGGCATGTGCGGCAGCGGGTAGATCTTGACGACGTCGCCCGCGATCTCGTCCATGCCCTTGGTGCAGGCCAGCGTATTGGTGCCGTCGATGTTCATCGCGCAGGACCCGCAGATGCCCTCGCGGCAGGATCGGCGGAAGGTTAGCGTCGGGTCGATCTTGTTCTTGATGTAGATGAGGCCGTCGAGCACCATCGGGCCGCAATCGTCCGCATTGATGAAATAGGTATCGACGCGCGGGTTGCGGCCATCGTCCGGATTCCAGCGATAGATGCGGTATTCACGCAGGTTGGTGGCGCCTTCCGGCTTGTCCCACACCTTGCCTTCCGTCACCTGGGAGTTCCGGGGAAGCGTCAGCTGAACCATCTCGTTACTGCTCCGCGTTGGGCCCTTGGTTTCGCGTCCAGGGCCAAATCGTCTTTCGCTCAGGCAGTGAGCTCAAAGACCATGTTGTCATTCGTCTGGCCGGTCACCCCGTAGCCGCGGTTTGCCAGTTCACTCAGGCAATCCTCGGTCCAATAGGGCCGGCAATTGGTTTCAAGCAGGATCACGCGGGGCCAGAGGCTCCGGTCCGCGTGCCTCAGAAAAGGCAGGACCACGCGGTCCTCGAAGCCTTCCACGTCAACTTTCAATACGTCGATCCGGGTCAGGCCCTGTTCGTCGGCAATGGCTGTCAGCGGACGGACCTTGACGAAAGTCGGAGTCCAGTCGCCCGCCCATTCGCCCGTGGTCAGATCCTTCACGAAGGTGGCAAAGCCGCAGTTGCTCGGTTCCTGCCAGAGCGGCAGGGTATCGTCGCGCGGGCCCACGGCCGAATTGACCACGGTGACCTTTTCAAGGTCGTTCGCACGCACGTTGAAACCGAGCTTTGTCGCCGTTTGCGGATTGGCCTCGATCGCAACGACCTCAGCGCCGAGACCGGCGGCGAAAATCGAGTAGGAGCCAATGTTGGCGCCGATATCGACAAAGACCTTGCCCTCGCCAAGATACGGTTCGATCAGCTTGTGCTCTTCGCGTTCCGGCAGGCGGCCCTTGGCCAGGATCTTGCGGTCGTCATAATTTTCGCCCGGATAGATCCGGAACTTCAGACCGTCGGCTTCCAGGTCGTAGGGGCCTTTGAAGAACCGTGCCACCAGGGCGCGGATACGCTTGCGCAGGCCCCTGGACAGATCGTGCCTGTCGGCAAGACGCCAGGCAGCCCGGACCATCCGTTCGGCGGGATAAGTGCCGAACGGACTTCTCGTGTCCAAAAGGGTTGCCACCTGGCTCACTGTGCCGTCCCCTTAGTAGACGCGCGCTTTCGGCGCGATCTTTTTCGGGTCGATGCCACCTTGCTCCAAGGTGGTCAGCGGATCGAGCACCACCGGACGGTAGTCCAGCTTGACGTTGCCGGCTTCATCGACCCACGAGAGTGTGTGCTTGCGCCAGTTCTCGTCGTCGCGGCCGGCAAACGGACCGTCCTTGTAGTCCTCGCGAGCATGGGCGCCGCGGCTTTCCTTGCGGGCTTCCGCGCCGTAGACCGTGGTGATGGCGTTGGCCATCAGGTTCTCCAGCTCCAGTGTTTCCACCAGGTCGGAATTCCAGATCAACGACCGGTCGGAAACCTTGATGTCCTTCAGTTCACCCCAGATCTCGCTCAGACGCTTGCAGCCCTGCTCCAGGCTTTCCTGGGTACGGAAGACGGCAGCATCTTCCTGCATGGCACGCTGCATCTTGTCGCGCAGGTCCGCGGTCGGGATCGAACCGGAAGCGTTCCGCAGCTTGTCGAAACGGTCCATGATCTTTTCGCAGGAGGCTTCATTCGGCGTCGGCACGGCAGATTTGGGATCGACAACCTCAGCCGCCTTGATCGCCGCTGCGCGGCCGAAGACCACAAGGTCGATCAGCGAGTTGGAGCCAAGACGGTTGGCACCGTGGACCGATGCGCAGCCGGCTTCGCCGACGGCCATCAGGCCTTCCTGAATGCGGTTCGGGTTGTCCCCGTCCGCGTTCAGCACTTCGCCCCAGTAGTTGGTCGGAATGCCGCCCATGTTGTAGTGAACGGTCGGCAGGACCGGGATCGGATCCTTGGTCACATCCACGCCTGCAAAGATGCGGGCGCTTTCGGAGATGCCCGGCAGGCGTTCCGCCAGCAGCGCCGGATCGAGGTGATCCAGGTGCAGGAAGATGTGGTCCTTGTTCTTGCCGACGCCGCGACCTTCGCGGATTTCCATGGTCATGCAGCGCGAGACCACGTCACGGGAGGCAAGGTCCTTAGCCGACGGTGCGTAGCGCTCCATGAAGCGTTCGCCTTCGGAATTGACCAGATAACCGCCCTCGCCGCGCGCGCCCTCAGTGATCAGGCAGCCCGAGCCGTAGATACCGGTCGGGTGGAACTGGACGAATTCCATGTCCTGCAGCGGCAGGCCTGCGCGGGCCACCATGCCGCCACCGTCACCGGTGCAGGTGTGGGCGGAGGTTGCCGAGAAGAAGGCGCGGCCATAACCGCCGGTGGCCAGAACCACCATCTTGGCGGCGAAGCGGTGTATGGTGCCGTCGTCGAGGTTCCACGCGATGACACCCTGGCAGACGCCGTCTTCGGACATGATCAGGTCGAGCGCGAAATACTCGATGTAGAATTCGGCATTGTTGCGCAGGGACTGACCATAAAGCGTGTGCAGGATGGCGTGGCCGGTCCGGTCCGCCGCGGCGCAGGTGCGCTGCACGGGGGGGCCTTCGCCGTAATTCTGCATGTGACCGCCGAACGGACGCTGATAAATGCGGCCGTCTTCGGTGCGGGAGAACGGTACACCGTAGTGCTCCAGCTCAAAGACCGCCTTGGGCGCTTCGCGGGCCAGGTATTCCATGGCGTCGGTGTCGCCGAGCCAGTCGGAACCCTTCACCGTGTCGTACATGTGCCATTCCCAGCAGTCCGGCGTCATGTTCTTGAGCGACGCGGCGATTCCACCCTGGGCGGCAACCGTGTGGGAGCGGGTCGGGAACACCTTGGTGATGCAGGCCGTCCTCAGGCCCTGCTCGGCCATGCCGAGCGTCGCCCGAAGGCCGGCGCCACCGGCACCGACGACAACCACATCGTAGGTGTGGTCGACAAATTCATAGGTCTTGGCCATTCGGGTCAGCCTCCAAAGCCAATCTTGAGAACTGCGAAGACGCAGCCGAAACCGATAAAGGCGCAGAAGAAGGTGTTCGCCATCAACGTGAGGAACTTGATGCCTTCGCCATGCACATAGTCTTCAATGATCACCTGCATGCCGAGCTTCATGTGATAGACGCCGGAGAGGATAACCAGGAGCAGAATGATCGAAACGAGCGGGTTCTTGAGGGTCTCGACCACGTCGCTGTGGGAGGAGCCCTGCATTGCGATCACGAGGATCACGAAGAACGAGATCAGGAACACGTTGGCAACAGCGGTGAGACGCTGCTTCCAGAAGTGATCGGTGCCTTCCTTGGCAGATCCCAGGCCGCGTACCTTGTTCAGGGGTGTGCGCATATCTGTCATGACACTCTCCTTAGCGAACCGCGTAGCCGATGATCCAGAGGATCAGCGTGACAGCGACGGAACCGATGATGGTCGCCTTGGCGAGCCACTCGCGCGCTTCCTTGCCGAAGCCCGCGCCCATGTCCCAGATGAAGTGACGCAGGCCGCCGAGCATGTGATGCACGAGCGCCCAGGTGAAGCCGAACAGGATCAGACGGCCGATGAACGAGCCGTAGATGCCGTTGACGAAATCGAAGTAGCTGGGGCCCGCCGCAGCGGCGATCAGCCACCAGGCCAGCAGGACGGTGCCGAAATAGAGCGCCGCGCCAGTGATGCGGTGCAAAATCGACATGACCATCGTCAGAATGGGCTTGTAAATCTGAAGATGGGGCGACAGCGGGCGGTTGCCCCGCAGATCGGCGTTCGACATGGAATTCCTCTCCCGTACGACGCTAGAGCGAAATGCGCTTAAGATGACCCGTTCATACCTGTTTCCGACCCCGGACGAACCGGCGCGGCCTCATGGACAAACGACCCAACCTCAACTCACCTCACCCCGGTTTACGTTTACGCAAACGTAAGCAAATCAAAGCGTTGTCTAGGTGCGTAATAGCGCCAACGCTTCCAAAGGTCAAAATATCCTATAGGCCTAATTGCCCGGAAACTACTTCTATATCGTTTAAATTCATCCGGTGGCATAAAGTGACCTAAAGGTGAGCCGCTTCCCCGCCGTGGGGAACCCCGAACACCGACCAGCCGGTTTTGCGGGCAAAATGCTCCATTGCCTCAGTGCCGAGCTTGGAATTGCCGTACCTGTTGAGACCTGGCGACCAGACGGCGATGGAGGCCCGGCTTGGGGAAATCACCAGAATACCGCCGCCAACACCACTCTTTCCCGGCATGCCGACACGGAAGGCGAAATCGCCCGAGCCGTCATAATGGCCACAGGTCATCATGAGAGCGTTGATCCGCCGGCGGCGTTCGATGGAAACGAGGCCCGGCATTCCGGGAGCATCCACCAGAAAGCGTCCGGCAAGCGCAAGCTGCCGGCAGGACATTTCAACGGCGCACTGATGGCAGTAGGTGCCGAGCACCTTGTCGACGGAAGCCTTCAGGTTGCCGTAGGACGCCAGATAATGAGCGAGCGAAAAATTGCGGTGTCCGGTGGCCAGTTCCGACTTCGCGACCTCCTCGTTCATGTGGATGCTGTCGTCGTCGCAGGCCGCACGGATGAAGCGCAACAGTTCCCCCAGCGCCTCGCGCGGTGTGGAACCTGCCAAATAGGTATCTGTCGTCACCAGTGCGCCGGCATTGATGAAAGGATTGCGCGGAATGCCTGCCTCGCGCTCCAGAAGCAGGACCGAATCAAAGGAAAGCCCTGACGGCTCGCGGCCAACCCGGTGCCAGATCTGATCCCCCACCCGGCCTAGTGCCAGGGCTAGCGCGAATATCTTGGAAACCGACTGGATGGAGAACGGCACATCGGCGTCGCCGGCGGTAAATACCCGGCCATCGGCCAGCGCAATGGCCATGCCGAACTGATTTGGATCTATCCCGGCCAGTTCGGGAATATAGGTCGCGACATTGCCTTTGTCGGTGTTGGCGGCAGCCGCCTCCGCGATCTCCGTCAGCAAATCCTGCATTGTGCCCCTCCGTTCCGGGGAGCAGTTCTTCAGATCGCAGCGCCCGATGCAAGTGTCTTGGACTGTCTTTGCAAATTAACGGTGGGTCGCTGCCCCCCCGGAAAGGCACCCGGAGTGCCTCTTCTTACCTGGCCGAAGCGGACATCGGCGTGCGGGCTGCAAGCAGCTTGTAGAGATGCAGCATGAAGATGGTGGCAAAGATCGGTGTCACAAGGTTGAGGATCGGCACCGCAAGCAGGCCGGCGATGACCAGGCCAGCCAGAAAAACAGTTCCACCGCGTGCCTTGCGGAACGCCTTCGCTTCTGCCGCCGGGAGGAACCGCATGGCTGCGAATTCAAAGAATTCCCGTCCGAGCAGGTAACCGTTCACGATGAAGAAGGCAACCAGATTGACGCCGGGAACGAGCAGCAGAACCAGCGCGAACAGGTTCCCCAGAATGACGACACCGGTGAACTTGATGGTCTGCACGATCGACTGCGACAGCGGCAGTGCTCTGCCGGGCCGGTCGCCGGGGTAGTCCTTCTTGTCGACGATATCGGCAATCTCGTCCTGGAAGAGGCCGGCAAACAGGGCAGAGATCGGTGCGATCAGAAAACCAAGCACAAAAACAGCGCCAATGCCCGTCAGAACGGAAATCGCCGTATCCATCCAGGCATAAGGCAGCGCAACGAAGGCGGCGATCACACCTTGCAGGGCAATCCAGATGACCACCAGCACGCCAATTGTAAACCCGAGCATCTTCCAGAAAATTGCCCGGAACGGCGGTTCGAACACCTCGGACATGGCGCGGGAAGCAGCTTGGAACATGACACCTTCAAATTTCTCGTGAACGACCGCTTCGACATAAGTGCAGCGCTGATCATGTGCAAGCCCGTGCACGAACACAGGCGCCTACACCGGAGCGGATCTAAACTTAATGTTGTGAAATCAGCCTTCCGAAACTAGCATTTGTCAGACGGCTGTTTGAAGCCGGTTCCAAATTCTATCGTCCGGGCTGTCCGATGCTGCATCTTCACTTCAACCCCGACACTGACGTCAGTACGGTTCTGGCGCCTGAAGCCCTCAACATGTTCCAGTTTGAATGGGGTATCTACCAGAAGCTGGTGCAGGCCAACGAAATGCACCACCGGGAAATCGGTCAGCTTTTGCGCGATGAGATCGCCACGCGTTTTGACAGACCGTTCGTGTTTCTGGATCTGGCCTGCGGCGATGCCAGTCTGGCACATGCGGTGCTTGAAGGCAGCAAGGTTGAGGGTTACGAGGGCCTCGACCTGTCGCGCCCCGCGCTTCAATGTGCGGCCCGGGTCATGAAAGACGTGCCCTATGACGTCGAGCTTGCCGAAGAGGATATGGTCGAGGGCATCCGGAAACGCCCGGCCGGCGCCAACTTCATCTGGTGCGGCTATTCCATCCATCACCTGCAACGGCCACAGAAACAGGAAATGCTGGCGGCAATCCGCGATGCGCTCAAGCCGGGCGGCGTCTTCGTCTGTGCCGAACCTGTGTGCCTGACCGGCGAGACCCGGGTTGACTATACGCGCCGCTGGAAAGAAGAGCTGCGCCACCGGTTCCGGTCACTTACCGATGCCGAATACGACCACCTCTGGCAGCACATCAGCACGCATGATTTTCCCGAAACACCGCAGGACTGGGTGGCAATGGGCGAGACGGCGGGCTTTTCCTCAAGCCGCGAAATCTACCGGTTTCCCGGCGATCTGTTTTGCGCCGCGTTCCTGTACGAGAAGTGAGAATGTAGAGGCCGGCAATAACCCGGGCAATCAGATTTCGAAGCGATTTTAGAACCGCGTCCGGGCTCTCAACGCTTGCGCCAGCGTGCCTTCGTCCAGATAGTCCAGCTCGCCGCCGACCGGCACACCATGGGCCAGGCGGGTGACATTGACGTCAAGGTGGGAAAGCTGGTCCATGATGTAATGAGCCGTGGTCTGGCCCTCCACGGTGGCGTTGATGGCCAGGATGACTTCCGAAAAACCTTCCGACCCGCAGCGATCGATCAGCGACGCGAGGTTGAGATCATCCGGTCCGATGCCATCGAGCGGTGACAGGTTTCCACCAAGGACGTGGTAGCGGGCATTGACAGCGCCTGCGCGTTCCAGTGCCCACAGGTCGGCAACATCCTCGACCACGACCAGAACGCTCTGGTCCCGTTTGGGATCGGAACAGATTGTGCAGGGATCGGAGGTATCAACTGTGCCGCACGTGGAGCAGATGCCTATTTCCCGGACCGCGATGCCCATGGCGTCCGCCAGCGGCACCAGCAGCTGATCCTTCTTCTTGATCAGATGCAACGCGGCACGGCGAGCCGAACGCGGGCCGAGCCCCGGCAACTTCGCCAGGAGCTGGATCAGCCGTTCGATTTCCGGCCCTGCCACACTTTTCTGCGCCATGGTTTTCTCTTCAACGCGCGTTGCCGACCATCTGAAAGATCTGCCGCATCACACCGGCCGCAACCCCGTCTCCGTTGATCGGGAGACGGCTGGATAGGCCGGACGACGGGCACAGCACACAGTTCTGATGGCCAGTGCGCCCTTCAGCCGGTATCAGAACGGCAGTTTCATCCCGGCGGGCAGGCCGAGGCCTCCCATCAGATCCTGCGTCTTTTCCTGAATTGCCTGCTCGACCTTGGCACGGGCTTCGGTGTGGGCGGCGATCAGAAGATCCTCGAGGATCTCCTTTTCCTCTTCTTTCAGAAGAGACGGGTCAATCGACAGCGACTTCAGATCGCTCTTGCCGTTGAGACGCACGGTGACCAGACCGCCACCGGCCGAGCCTTCAGCCTCGATCTCAACGATCTGCTCCTGCAGAGAGCCCATCTGCTCCTGCATTTGCTTGGCCTGTTTCATCATCTTGAGGAAATCCATGGAACGACTCCTTCCAAACCTTCACATGGCGCGGATTTCCGCGACCTTACCTATCTGGGGACTGCATTTAGAAGAACAAGAAGCGCGGATCAATCGTCTTCATCATCGCCGAGCGCTTCACTCAGGAGCGGATCACTGACCATCGGGTCCGCCAGGGCGGCATCGTCTTCCTCGGTGACCTGAACCTTCACGTCTACCACGCGGGCACCCGGAAACTGTGCCAGCAGGGCGGCAACAGTCGGGTGCGACTTCGCATCGGACAGAAGCTGCTGCTGGTTGGCCTCCTGCTCTTCGTGGATGGTCGGCCGGCCCTGATTGCGGGAGACCACGACAAACCAGCGCTGTCCGGTCCATTCGGTCAGCTTGCGGCCGAACTCGCCGGCTATGTCGGCCGGAGCATCGTCGGTCGGCTGGATCTCGATCTTGCCGGGTTCGAATTTCACCAGCCGCATCAGCCGCTGGATCTTCACCTTGAACGGGATATCGCCCTTTTCGGACGCAAGGGCGGCGCAATCGTAGAGGCTCTTGAGATTATAGGCCGGCTGGGCCTGCGGCTCGGGTGCGGTTTGCGGCGCGACCTGAGGTGCCGGCCTGCCACCCTGAATGGCTGAAAGCTGCGGACGTCCGCTCGCCTGCATGGTCGGGCCACCACCCGAATTGCCAGACGCGTAGGTCATGCCGACAGCCATGGCTGACGGACCTCCACCTCCGGACGGGGCCGAGCCGCCGCCGGATGGCGCAGCACCGGCAAACGGGTTCTGGCCGTTCTTGATCTGGGCCATCAGGTCGCCCGGGTCCGGCAGGTCCGCCGCGTAGGCTAGGCGGACCAGAACCATGTCCGCTGCTGCCAGCGGCTTGGAGGCGGTCTGAACTTCCTGAACGCCTTTCAAAAGGATCTGCCAGGCGCGGGACAGCAGCCGGACGGAGATTTGCTCGGCAAATTCACGGCCGCGCGCGCGCTCGGCTTCGGTAACGGAGGCTTCGTCGGCCGATTTCGGCGCAACCTTCATCCGTGTAACAAGGTGGGTGAAATCCGCCAGGTCCGTCAGCACGATGGCCGGGTCCGCACCGACTTCATATTGCGCCTGCAATTCGCCCAATGCGTCCTCGATCCGGCCCGCCATGATGTGGCCGAACAGATCGATCACCCGGGCGCGGTCCGCAAGACCAAGCATCTGGCGCAGGTCTTTTGCCTCGATGGCACCGGCGCCATGGGCCATGGCCTGATCGAGCAGGGACAGGGAATCACGCGCCGAGCCTTCACCCGCACGAGCGATCAGCATCAGAGCTTCGTCGGAGATCTGGATGCCTTCGGCATCGGAAATCCGGCGCAGCAGACCGATCAGCTTCGATTGTTCGATCCGGCGCAGGTCGAAACGCTGGCAGCGCGACAGGACCGTGATCGGAACCTTGCGGATTTCCGTCGTCGCGAAGATGAATTTCACATGCTCCGGAGGTTCTTCCAGTGTCTTCAGCAGACCGTTGAAAGCGGCGTTCGAGAGCATGTGCACTTCGTCGATGATGTAGACCTTGTACCGCGCTGTCGCCGGGCGATAGCGGGCCGCGTCGATGATCTCGCGAATGTCGTTGATGCCGGTGTGAGAGGCGGCGTCCATCTCGATGACATCGACATGGCGGCCTTCCATGATGGCCTTGCAGTGCGTGCCTTCCTGGGTCAGCTTCACCGTCGGCTTGTCGGCGACACCCGGCACTTCGTAATTGAGGCCCCGTGCCAGAATACGGGCAGTGGTGGTCTTGCCGACACCACGAACACCGGTCAGCATCCAGGCCTGCGCGATCCGGCCGGTTTCAAACGCGTTTTCCAGCGTCTGCACCATGGGCTCCTGGCCGACCAGATCCTCAAAGGTCTTCGGCCGGTACTTGCGCGCAAGAACACGGTAAGCGCCATCATCGGGTGCAGGTTTTGCCGCGCCCTGACCCGCCATCAATCCCGGCGTCTGTCCGCCGCCACTTTCGGAAAAGCCTGTCTCGTCCATGAGCGGCACCATAACCATTTTTTCGAAAAGTGGGACGGGCTTTTGAAAGTTTTTCTGTGTGGCCCGGCAACTGTTCCCGCCGCCCGTGGGGAACCGTTTGCCCAACCCAGGCGTTGAGTCCCTGCCGGTCTTGATTTCCTGCCGGTTTTCACCCCGGAGACGATATGTCTGGAAAACTCTCGAACGACCTGTTCAGCCTGTGGTTCCAGGCCCCTGTCGTCATTGCTCTGCGCAGCCAGAACTGGGCCGCGAGCCTGCAGACGGGCACGCTGAACTCAAATCCGGAACTGCATCGGATGGTCAGCGAAAAAACAGCCGCTGTCACGGAAAGCGCGCTTGCGCTGAACGCGGAGGTGATGCGTCACGGAATGAAATCGGTTCAGCGCTTCTGGCTGGGTCGGCAATCTCTGTCTGCCGCAAGCCGAATTTCAACAGGTTTAGGCCAGTCGGTCGCCGCCAAAAGTGTGCGGCCCTTTGCCAAGCGCGTGCGTGCCAACGCCAAACGTCTCGGCAAAAAGCGCCGCTAGCCGCTGATTTGGTTCAGCCACGATATCTGTCCGGCAACAGAAACCTGTGCCGTGCGCTTTCCAACCCGAGCCGCGCATCCGAATACCACGTCCCCATAAGCGCCCGCGAGTTGAGGTCAGGGTTCTTCGCAAGGAACTCGCCGAAGGATTCGTGCGGCGTCTCCGCCATTCGCTCCGACAGGATGCCAAGGAAAGCCAAAGTAATGGTCGTGTTGAATTTTTCCGGAACACCTGCCCTGGCTGCAAGACCGCGCAACGCGTTGCCATATCGGCAGGCTGCATCAAGAAACTCGTATTGCTGCAGCATCTGACAGGCCACGCCGACATGATCCACATGGCTGAAGCCTTTCGCATCCAGCCGTCCGGCTTCGAAGCGGGCGGCAAGCTCTGCGTAATCCCTAAGCTCCGACAACCGTTTCATCCTTCAGTTTGTGGCTGTCGGCCGCGCCAAGATCCAGATCGTAGACACTCTTGAGTTGCCGGATCTTTTCCAGCGTCTCTTCCGAAAACGGTGGCTTGTTCTCAAAGGCATGCAGCGCCATGCCCTCGATCAGATCACCGAGGCTGATATCCAGATGCTCGGCCAGGCCCTTGAGGACCTTGAGCAGCCGCTTTTCCAGACGCACACCGGTCTGAACGCGTTCAATTGATTTTTGCATGATGTTACTTTGGTACCAATGTACCTTTTTGTCAACTTACCGATCTGAAACGAAGCGGACCGCACCTCGGAAAACAAAAAAGCACCGCGGAAAACCGGCGGTGCTTTTTGGTAAAGCTTGAGGCTTTGAATAGGGTGGGAGGCTGGCACGATGACCCGTGCCGAGGCTCGTTAGGGCTGCTTCCTTCCGGACCTGACCCGGTTGGCGAGTGGCTCGTCCACCACCAACCTCCCGAGCGCCTTATATCAGAAGGGGGATGGGGTTTGGCAAGAGGGCAACACGGTTTTTTGTTTGCCGGGAAATCGCACTCCCAAACCCGGCACGAAGCGTGTAGCCTTCGGAAAATTCTGCCGGAGCCATTTCATGTCATCCTTTGCCCTCAATCCCCGTCTCGAAGGCGACAGTTACTTCGTCACCGATCTGACGCTGTGCACTGTCCGCCTGCTGAAAGATGCCAATTATCCCTGGTTACTGCTCATTCCCCGCAAGTCGGACCTGGTCGAGATCATCGATCTGGAAGAGGCCGACCAGATGCAGTTAATGAGTGAAATCGCCCAAGCCAGCCAGGTTCTGCGGCAAGTCACCGATTGCGAGAAACTCAATGTCGGTGCTCTCGGAAATCAGGTGTCGCAACTGCATGTTCACGTGATTGCCCGTTTCCGGGATGATCCCGCCTGGCCCGGGCCGGTGTGGGGCGCTGTGCCCGCGCAGGAGTATTCCCACGACAAGGTGGAAGCCTTGATCGAAAAACTGCGAGACGCCATTGCCGGTGACGACGACTGACATCCGGACGAACCTGCTTTGCGGCTGTTTCAATCTGCATTCAGATGTGATCGGCGACAACAGTAGGAAGCGGTTTCTCCGAACCGGAAAATGCACTAGGTGATAAGCCTGCGTTTCCTGATCTCCCGCCTCTTTCTTTTCCAAGGACTTTGACATGCACGCCACATCTGCCGGTTCCCTGGCCATGGAAATGAGTTTCCTCGGCAATACGCTCGACCGGCAATCGACGCGGCGTGGCGACACCGCTTATCTGGCCAGCCTTCTGGACAAGCCGGACACACGGATCGTGCTATCGACGGACCGGACGCTGGTCTTTGCAGCAGGAGAGAGCCTGTCCGTCGGGCACCGCCTGGAGGCGGCACTTTCGCTCGGAGCCGTGCGGGACGAACTGATCTTCCTCGGGCTGCGGCCGGAAAACGGGGAAGCCTTGTTTGCAACCACCCTGTCTGCGACAGATGAAGACCTTGCTGAGCGTACCGACCTGCAGCTCATCGACTTGCGCGCCCTAGCCTTGCAGAATTCCTTCGCACCACAAGACATGGGCGCGCTTGCGCAGGCCCGCGCACTGGTCCATTGGCACCGCACCCACCAATTCTGTTCGCGCTGCGGCGAGAAGAGCCATCTGGCCGAAGCCGGATACCGGCGTGATTGCCCGTCCTGCGGCGGTCAGCATTTTCCGCGCACGGACCCATGTGTGATCATGCTGATCACCGACGAGAGCGGTGACAAGGCCCTGCTCGGCCGTCCGGCGCGGCTCCCGGAAGGCATATACACGACCCTTGCCGGCTTCATGGAACCGGGTGAGACCATCGAACAGGCCGTCCGCCGCGAGACGCTGGAAGAAAGCGGCATCGTGGTTGGCGACGTCCGCCTGATTGCCAACCAGCCCTGGCCGTTTCCGGCGAACCTGATGCTCGGCTGTATCGGCAAGGCGACCTCCTTCGACATCGCCATCGAGGACGACGAGCTTGAAGCCTGCAAATGGTGCGACCGGGACGAAGTGCGGCAAATGCTGGCCGATACGCATCCCGAGGGCCACAAGATACCGCCTTCGATTTCCATCGCCTTTGAACTGATCAAGGGCTGGCTCGACGGAACGCTCTGATGACCTGGTGCGCTTACCTGACCCATCCGGAAGTCCTTATCGATCCGGACGTTCCCGTTCCCGAGTGGGGCCTGTCGGATACGGGCCGGGAGCGCGCGGCGAAAGCCACCGCCCTGCCGTTTGCCAAGGACATCCGACAGGTAATCTCCAGTGCCGAAAAGAAGGCGCTTGATACCGCGCAGGTCTTCTCCGGCCGCCTCCGCGTCTTTCAGCGGTCGCTTCCGTTCCTGCACGAGAATGACCGGAGTGCGACCGGCTTTCTGCCACCTGAAGAGTTCGAGCAGACTGCAGATCTTTTCTTTGCCGATCCCCATCATTCCGTTCGCGGCTGGGAACGTGCGATCGACGCCCAGGACCGGATCGTCAATGGCGTCAAAAGCGCCCTGCGCCACATTCCCGAGGAAGACCCGGTCCTGTTCGTCGGTCATGGCGCCGTCGGCACCTTGCTGATGTGCCATCTGATGGCCGCACCGATTTCCCGCCATCATGACCAGAGACGCGGTGGCAGCTGGTACCGTTTCGAGAAATCCTGGCTGATGAACCAGGCCGGGCGCAATTTGGCTTGGACAGACCTTTAAGCACGGTCGGACGAAGACCCTGAACATGTTACGCTGCCTTGACCTGTCGTGATCCGGGAGCCCGATGTGATCTGCCGTATGCCGAAGTTAGTTCTTGCGACCCTGACCTGCCTTGCCGTCACCATCCTGCCCGCAGGGGCAGGTCAATATGATGCCCAGTTCCGGCAGTTCCTGTCGTCTGAAGTCGTTCCGGCAGCGCGCCAGCAAGGCATTTCCCAGGCTACGCTGGACCGGGAACTGAAGGGTCTGACACCCGACACGTCCCTGCCAGGGCTGGTTGGACCGGGGGGCAAGGGCAAGCCGCCCAAGATCAACTTTCAGGCCGAGTTCGGCTCCCCCAGCCGCTACTTCCGGGACAGCCAGTTCAACGCCCTTGTACCCCGCGGGCGATCCCTGATGCAGAAACACGCGGCGGTGCTGTCGCGGATCGAAGCGAAATACGGCGTGCCCAGCCGGATCATCCTTGCAATCTGGGCAAGGGAATCGGGCTATGGCGGCGCCAAGATCCCCTATGACGCGATCCGCGTTCTGGCAACGCAGGCCTTCATGGGGCAGCGGCCGGACTTCTTCAAAGGCGAGCTGATCGCCGGATTGAAGATCCTGCAAAATGGGGACGTGTCCCGGCAGGGCATGAAGAGCTCGTGGGGCGGCGCCATGGGACAACCGCAGTTCCTGCCGTCTTCCTTCTGGAAATACGCGGTCGATTTCGACGGTGACGGCAAGCGCAACATCTGGACCTCCGACATCGACACCATGGCTTCCATTGCCCACTACCTCTCGGCTCACGGCTGGGTAGCTGACAGGGACTGGGGCTATGAAGTGTATTTGCCGGACAACGTCTCCTGCACGCGGGAAGGTCCGGACAACCGCCAGAAGATTTCCGACTTCGTGCGTGAAGGCGTCAAGCGCGTCAGCGGCAAGCCGTTTCCAGCCAATGAGGTCAACCGGCCGGGCAACATCCTGCTGCCTGCCGGCCGCTATGGCCCGGCCTTCATTGCCACAGAAAACTTCTATGTCATCAAGGACTACAACGAGAGCGATACTTACGCACTCTTCGTCGGTCACCTGGCGGACAGGTATGGCAACAACAGTGGTTTTGCCGGTGACTGGAAACCGATGAAGGAAACCACCCGTGGCGCGGTACGAAACCTGCAGCAGAGGCTTGAAGGCCTTGGGCATGATGTCGGCGGAGCCGACGGCCTGATCGGCTTCAAGACACGGCGGTCCATCGGCAAGGATCAGGAAAAGAACGGCTTCTTCGCGACCTGCTGGATCGGATAGCACACTCGCCGGGTTCTTCTATTGGTTGCAGCGGGATACGACGTCAGATCCGCTTGTTTCCGTGCTCCCATTTGCCGTGACCAAGCGCCGCGGCAGCCCTGTTTCAACAAACAGTTGATTTTGGGCGTGCAGTGCGGAAGAGTGTGCGGACATCCTTCCTTGCTGCTTCTCCGGTGCCTTCATGCGGCTCCCCAAGATCGTAACCACCTTGCAGGATTATTCCCTGCCGCTTTTCCGTGCCGACCTTGTCGCCGGGATAACCGTTGCCATGGTTGCCCTGCCCCTCAGCCTGGCAATCGCCATCGCGTCGGGAGCCGATCCGGCCAAAGGGCTGGTGACTGCGATTGTCGGCGGTTTCTTCATCTCGCTTCTCGGCGGCAGCCGGGTGCAGATCGGTGGGCCGACCGGCGCTTTCATCGTGGTGGTTTACGGTGTCATCGCCGATCACGGATATGACGGACTGGTTCTGGCCACTTTCATGGCCGGCATACTGCTTCTGACCGGCGGGTATTTCCGGATCGGCAGATTGATCCGCTATGTGCCGGAAGCGGTGGTCAACGGGTTCACCATCGGCATTGCGATCATCATTGCCTCGAGCCAGATCAAGGATTTTTTCGGCCTTCAGATCACAGAAGTTCCGGCGGACTTCCTGGAAAAACTTCCCGTTCTCTGGGAGGCACGGGACAGCGCCTCCCTTGCCGCCAGCGGACTTGCGCTGGTCACGCTCGTGATGATCGTCGTCCTGCGCCGTATGGCCCCCGCCTTTCCAGGGCTGATCGTTGCCGTTTCGCTGGCCTCGCTGGCCGTGGTCATGGCCGCCCTGCCGGTGGAGACAATTGCCTCCCGCTTTGGTGCCCTGCCCAACACGTTGCCGTTTCCGGCGCTGCCCACCGTCTCGGTCGAGCGGGTGGTGGAGCTGTTTCCGTCAGCCATCGTGATTGCGTTCCTGGCCGGGGTGGAATCGCTCCTGTCTGCCATGGTCGCCGATCGGATGATCGAGGGCCGTCACCGTCCCAACGCCGAAATGCTGGCACAGGGAACAGCAAATATCGCCTCGGCGCTCTTCGGCGGTCTGCCCGCCACGGGGGCCATCGCACGTACGGCCACCAATATTCGTGCGGGCGGCAAGACGCCGGTATCGGGGCTGGTGCATGCGCTCGCGATCTTGCTGATCATGCTGATTGCGGCGCCTCTGGCCGGATATCTGGCCCTGCCCGCCATGGCGGCCCTGCTGGTTCTGACGGCCTGGAGCATGAGCGAACCGCACAAGTGGAAGTCCTATCTGAGCGCCCCGATGGCTGACCGGTTGCTGTTGCTGACCACCCTGATCCTGACGGTCCTGATTGATCTGACCGTCGCCATCGGCGTCGGTGTTTCCATCGGCCTTGCCATCAGACTGCGAGAACGCAAGAAGCAGCCCGACGACTGGTCGATGCCGGAGCGCTGACGCGGCCAGTCACCGTCTTCAGGACATTCATAAAACGAGGTTTTCACCCGAATTTCCAGAATTCCCCCTTGGTTGCGACCAATCAAGGGATTGGCAGCACGTGCGAGGCATAAATTTTCTACTTTTATTTTTTATTGTTTTACGATAATTAATCATCGAAATTTAAATCGGAGCCTCTCCTCATGTCTGTATTTTCGTCTTGCGGCGCGGACCTTCGGGTACGCGCGAGAACCCTTCTTCTTGCCTTCATCCTGACGATCTTTGGCACCGCATCGTCCTTTGCGGCCCCGCTCGACCGGTTCAATCCCGCCACGACCGACCCGGACCACTTCCGGCTAGCGGTCCGTCATCCCGATAGAATGAAAGTCCCGGATGGAGCCGCAAGGGTTCATGTTGTTCTGTCCGACAAGAAGACCGGACGTGTGATCCAGGAAAAACGGATCGAACTGCAAAGGACCATGCCTGGCGAACAGGCAGCCGAGGTGCGTGCGGAGGCACCCGAAAATCTGGTGTTCGTGTACCGGATCCCGGCGAAACAAGTGGCTGAGTTGCGGGCACTGCAGGCCAAGTATCTGGCCATGCCCAAGTCTCGTCAGCAAACGATTGGCGGATCCCTGTCGATCGAAGTCACCGGCTGCAAGCTTGATGCTGCCGATACCGGCGAGATGTTGATTTCGACATATCTCAAGACATCGGAACTGGAGACCTTCGTGGCTCTGGCGGAAAATCTCGACTTGAGACACACGCAGCAGGGAAATCGCAGCGACCTCAAGGATCCGATCCCGCCCTGTTCATGACCGGCAAACGGGCGAGGTCTGCCCAGGCCTTGCCCATCCCTGCCACAGACAATCACACATTCCCGTCTTCGGATCGAAATACCCTTCCCATGTTGACCACTCTTTCTCGCCGCCCGCTGCTGGCGGTCATGCTTTGCGTACCCCTGCTTGTGTTGACTGCCTGCAGCCATGTTCCACTCGCCACCATGGTCAAACTGGCCGATTTCGACCTCCTGAAAACCAACCCGGCGACCTTGCGGGTTGCCGTCCGATATCCGGTCAGCATCCGCATCCCGGAAGGCGGGGCACGCATGATGCTGACGGTGAAGGACAAGAAGACCGGCAAACTGGTGATGGAGGAGAAACTTGCTTTCGTCCGCGTTTCCTCCAAGGCCGAGCGGGCGGAACTACGCACCGAGCTGCAGGAAGGACGGCGGTTTGAAATCTATCGGTTGCCGAACGACAGCATCCCCGCTTTCAAGGCCTTTCAATCCTATCTCCTGACGATGGACAAGTCGGAACGGGACAAGATCGAGGGCAATATGGAAGTCGGCGTCGACGGGTGCCTGGCGTTCGAGCAACGGCCTGATCGCATTCTGGTCAGCACCTATCTGAAAGCGGATGAGCTGGGCGGCTACATACCTCTGCTGCGCGATGTCGATCTGGCGGAGCAGATGGCAGACAGCGCAAGTGGCGTCGGTGGCGGGTTTCCGCGCTGTGCGGAGACAGGCGTAACAGCCACAAACGACGGGTAAGCGAGTGGCTATCTTAAGACTCGGGTTGTCGCCCAGCTGAGGATGGAGCGGAAGGACCTGTCCTTCCGCGTCGCCCGGACCGACTAGGCGTTGACCACACCTTCCGGTGCCGCTTCCAGGCGGAAGGCGGCGGCCATCAGGGCCTTGGTGTAGTCCGTTTGAGGGGCATCGAAGATCTGTTCGGAAGATCCCTGCTCCACAACCTTGCCCTGACGCATGACGATGACCTCGTTGGCCAGAGCCCGGACGACTTTCAAGTCGTGGGAAATGAACAGGTAGGCCAGTCCGTGCGCTTTCTGCAAATCGCGCAACAGGTCGACCACCTGGGCCTGGACACTCATGTCGAGAGCCGATGTCGGCTCGTCCAGCATCACGAATTTCGGCTCCAGAACCATGGCCCGGGCGATGGAGATGCGCTGACGCTGACCACCGGAGAATTCATGCGGATAGCGATGACGGGTGGCAGCGTCGAGGCCGACTTCCTCCAGAGCCTTTGCCACCTTGCGGTCGCGCTCATCGGCGGAAATGCCGGGGAAATGCACTTGCAGGCCCTCGCCGACAATGTCGGCTACCGACATGCGCGGGCTCAGCGCACCGAAGGGATCCTGAAAGACAATCTGCATGTCCCGCCGCAACGGCCGCATTTCCTTCCAGGAATTCTTCTGGATTTCATTGCCGTTGAACACGATCCGTCCGGTTGAGGAAATCATGCGCAGGATCGCAAGGCCGAGCGTCGTCTTGCCCGATCCGCTTTCGCCGACGATCCCGAGTGTCTGGCCCTGGCGCACTTCCATATCGATACCGTCGACCGCCTTGATGTGATCGACGGTCTTGCGCAGGAGGCCGCGCTTGACCGGGAACCACACCTTCAGGTCGTCAGCCTGCACGACGATCGGCCTGCTTTTGTCCGTTGCCGGCGGCTCGCCTTTGGGCTCAGCCGTGAGAAGATGTTTGGTGTAGGCGTGCTGGGGCCGGTCGAAGATATCGGCAACCGGCCCCTGTTCGACGATCTTGCCCTTGGTCATCACGCAGACACGGTCCGCGAACTTGCGCACGATGCCAAGATCATGGGTGATAAACAGCATCGCCATGCCGAGCCGGCGCTGCAGGTCCTTCAGCAGCTCAAGGATCTGCGCCTGAACCGTCACGTCGAGTGCTGTCGTCGGTTCGTCCGCAATCAGCAGGTCCGGTTCGTTGGCCAGCGCCATGGCGATCATAACGCGCTGGCGCTGCCCGCCGGACAGCTGGTGCGGATAGGAGTTGAGGCGTTTTTCCGGCTCGTGGATACCCACCTGGTTGAGCAGTTCGAGCACGCGCTCACGCGCTTTGGTTTCGCTCATGCCGCCATGGATCTTCAGGATTTCCGAAACCTGCTTTTCCACCGAGTGCAACGGATTGAGCGAGGTCATGGGTTCCTGGAAGATCATGGAGATCCCGTTGCCACGCACCTTGCGCATTTCGGCTTCCTTGACCGCAAGAAGATCCTGACCGTTCATCAGGATCCGGCCGGAAGGGTGTGAGGCGGCGGGATATGGCAGAAGACGCAGGACCGACTGGGCGGTCACCGACTTGCCGGAGCCGCTTTCGCCCACCAGCGCGACGGTTTCGCCCTTCTTGATGTCGAAGGAGACCCGATCGACGGCGAGGTTCTTCCTGCCGCCCTGGGCAAAGGCGACGGAGAGATCTTCAACGGACAGGAGGGTGTCTTTTGTCATCTTGTTTTCCTCACCCCAGGCTCTTGCGCGGATCGAACGCGTCGCGCACGGCCTCGCCGATGAAGATCAGCAGGCTCAGCATCAGCGAAATGACGATGAAGCCGGTAATTCCGAGCCAGGGTGCCTGAAGGTTGTTCTTGCCCTGCGCCAGCAATTCACCAAGGGACGCCGACCCTGGAGGCAGGCCGAAGCCGAGAAAGTCCAGCGCTGTCAGGGTGGAAATCGAGCCATTGAGAATGAACGGCATGAAGGTGAGTGTCGCCACCATGGCGTTGGGAAGCAGGTGCCGCCACATGATCACCGGATTGGAAACGCCAAGCGCCCGTGCCGCGGAAATATATTCCAGGTTCCGGCCCCGCAGGAATTCCGCGCGCACGACGCCGACAAGCGCCACCCAGGAAAACGCGAGCAGGATGGTGAACAGGGTCCAGAAACCGGGCACCAGGAACGACGACACGATCAGGATGAGGTAAAGCGTCGGTACCGCCGTCCAGATCTCGATGAAGCGCTGGAACAGGAGATCGGTCCAGCCGCCATAGTAACCCTGCACGGCACCAGCCGCGATGCCGATGACGGAAGAGGCCAGCGTCAGCGCCAGACCGAACAGAACGGAAATGCGGAAGCCGTAGACAAGGCGCGCGAGCACATCACGGCCCTGATCGTCCGTACCGAGCCAGTTCCAGTTGCCGATGACGCAATTGGGATCTTCCGCGCCGAGAGGATAGCGCGAGCAGCGCTTTTCCTTGTCCATCGTCCAGGACGGTGGTGCGGGTGCCGGAACCGGTATGTCGTTGTTGACCGAGCGATACGAATAGCGCACCGGCGGCCACATCATCCAGCCGTTGGCGTTGATCTCTTCCTGGATGAACGGGTCACGATAGTCTGTGACTGCCAGGAACCCGCCGAATTTTTCTTCCGGGTAATCGACAAAGACCGGTGCCAGCAACTCGCCTTTGTAGGAGACGAGGATCGGACGGTCGTTGGTCAGGAATTCGGCCAGCATGGCCATGACGAACAGCACCAGGAAGATCCAGAGCGACCAGTATCCCCGGCGATTGGCCTTGAAGTTCGCAAGCCGCCGCTGGTTGATCGGCGACAGGCGGGACTTGGGAGCGTGTCCGGGAACAAGAAAAGCCTCACGATCGTCCGTTACCACCGCGTCAAAGTAGGCCGCCTGGACCCGCTCGCGGCTTTCGGCTTCATATCCGCCACTTTCACGCCCGCCAGTCTCATGCCCGCCAACGCCGGCATCGTGGCTCGTGGTTCCTGCATCGCTGCCAGAGTCGCCAACCATCGATCAGACCTCCCTGCTTTCGAAGTCGATCCGCGGATCGATCCAGGTGTAGGTGAGATCGGAGATGAGGTTCACCAGAAGTCCCATGAGCGAAAAGATGTAGAGGGTTGCGAAAACAACCGCGTAGTCGCGGTTGATCACCGATTCAAAACTGAGCAATCCGAGACCGTCGAGAGAGAAGATCGTCTCGATGAGGAGCGAGCCGGCAAAGAAGGACGAGATGAACGCTCCCGGGAAGCCGGCCACCACGATCAGCATGGCGTTGCGGAACACATGACCGTAAAGCACCTGGCTTTCCGTCAGTCCCTTTGCCCGGGCCGTGATCACGTATTGCTTGCGAATTTCATCCAGGAACGAGTTCTTGGTCAAAAGCGTGGTTGTGGCGAATGCGGACAGGGCCATGGCCGTCAGAGGCAGGGCAAGGTGCCAGAAATAGTCAGCAATCCGGGCCGGCCAGGAAAGTTGCTCCCAATTGTCCGACACAAGTCCCCGCAAGGGAAAGATGTCCCAGAAGGACCCGCCGGCAAAAAGCACGATCAGCAGAACCGCGAAGAGAAAGCCGGGGATCGCATAGGCCACCACGATGACACCGGACGTCCAGACATCGAACCTGGACCCGTCCGACACGGCCTTGCGAATACCGAGCGGGATGGACACCGCATAGGAAATCAGCGTCATCCAGAGGCCGAGAGAGATCGAGACAGGCAGTTTTTCGGCGATCAGATCGATGATCTTGATGTCACGGAAGTAACTTTCGCCGAAATCGAAGCGGGCATAGTCGCCCAGCATCTTCAAGAAGCGCTCCAGGGGCGGCTTGTCGAAACCGAACTGAGCTTCCAACTCCTTGATGAATTCCGGGTCGAGTCCCTGGGCACCGCGATATTTCGAACTGGCCGAGTCTGCAGTTGCGCCACCACTGCCACCGGAGGCGTCGTTGCCACCTCCCAGCATGTCACTGCCACCACCGCTGATGCGCGATGTCGCCGAAACGTCCGTTCCTTGCAACTGGGCAATGACCCGCTCGACCGGACCGCCTGGCGCAAACTGGATGATGACGAAGTTGATGGCCATGATCCCGACCAGCGTCGGTATCATCAGCAGCAAACGACGGAGGATGTAGGCACCCATGGAGTGTGTGCAGTCCCTTTTGTCTTGGCCTTCTGAAGCGGGCCGGAGGTTTCACTGGAAATATTACCCGGCTTTACCGAGTTTTTCCGCCTTTTCCTTGTCTATCCACCACAGTTCTTCAACGGGGAAGAAGTAGCGCGGCGTTTCTTCCGGAAAGCCGTAGACATCCCAGATGGCAACAGTGTGGACGTTCTTGAACCATTGCGGGATCCAGTAATGCCCGGCACGCAACACCCGGTCCAGGGCCCGGGCTGCGGTGGTCATTTCCTCGCGGGTTTTTGCCGCGATGGCCTTGTCGATCAGCGCGTCGACAACCGGGCTGGAGATTCCGGACGTGTTGTAGGTGCCGGGAATTGACGCCGCCTTCGATCCCCACATTTCACGAATGGTATCGGACAGCGTTGGCGACAGGCTCAACCTGCGGCTGGCAATGTCGAAGTCATAGTCGTTGAGACGGGATTCATATTGCGCCGGATCGACGATGCGCAGACTGGCCTTTATGCCAAGCCGTTCCAGGTTCTTGATCATCGGATTGACGATACGCTCAAACGCGGAGGTGTTGTTCAGGAACTCGATCGTCAGCGGCTTGCCGTCCGGCCCAACCAGATCCGTTCCCTTGCGGGTGAACCCGGCTTCGGCCAGAAGATCGCTTGCCCGTTTCAAAAGTTTGCGGTCATAGCCCGAGCCGTCGCTGACAGGCTGCATCACCGCTTCCCCGAAGACCGCTTCCGGCAACTGGTCGCGGAAGGGGTCGAGCAACGCCAGTTCCGCGGCAGAGGGTTTGCCCTCCGCCTTCATGTCTGAATTTTCGAAGAAGGACTGGGTTCTCGTATAGAGCCCGTAAAACAGGTTCTGGTTCGACCATTCGAAGTCGAAAGCATAGCCCAGCGCCTCCCGCACACGGGGGTCCTTGAACTTGTCGAGCCGGGTGTTGATGAACCAGCCTTGCGCACCCGAGGGACGGCCATCGGGAAACTCGTGGCGCACGACCTTGCCTTCTTCAATTGCCGGAAAATTGTATTCGGTCGCCCAGTTCTTCGACGTGAATTCCTCGCGGTAGAAGGTCTTGCCCTTCTTGAAGGCTTCAAAAGCCGTCTGGCGTTCGCGGTAGAACTCCACCCGGATAACCTTGAAATTGCATTGCCCCACTCTGACCGGGAGATCCTTCGCCCAGTAATTTTCGACCTGATGGTATTCGACATAATGGCCGACGGCATGTTTGCCGACCTTGTAGGGACCGGAGGACAGGGGTGGTGTCAGGGTCGACTGCTTGAAATCGTAGGCGGTGTAGTAACGCTTGGAAAAGATCGGATAGTCCGCCGCAACGACGAGCGGCAGATTGCGCGACTGGGAGCCGTCGAACTGCAGTGCGACCTTGTAGTCGTCCAGAATGACCACGTCCTTCAATGAAGACAGCGGCTGGCTGAGCATGGGGTGTCCGTCGGCCTTCAGAAGCAGCAGCGAAAAGGCGACGTCCTCGGCGGTCAGTTTGGAGCCGTCGTGAAACTTTGCTTCCGGCCTGAGATTGAACGTGAAAACGTTGCCGTCTTCCGACACCTTGACCGTTTCGGCGACAAGGCCGTAAACCGCGTCCGGCTCGTCATAGGCCCGCACCATCAAGGTGTCGAAACACAGCTCCATGCGCGGTGGCGCGTCGCCTTTCAGGATGAAGGCGTTGAAGGTGTTATATGTAAGGACATTCTGGTTGTAGAACCAGTAGGGTGCCTGAAACGAGAAGGTACCACCCTTGGGTGCCAGCCGGTTGACATAGTCGAACTGGGTGAAGTCCGGCCCGTATTTCAGATCGCCGAAAACGGAAAGTCCGTGTACGGGCCCATCTGGATACGTGGTTGAAGAAGCAAGGGCCGTGGACACCGGCCAGGGCGCCGCAGACATGAACGCCGCGGCACTGCTCATTTGCAGGAAACGTCGGCGGGAGGCCATCGCGTGGTCACTCATCGCGCTGCCCCCGTCTTGGCGGCCAGCTCTTTGTCATACCACCAGATTGTCGGGAACCCGGTGCTGTATTCGGGCATCTTTTCGGGATGTCCGAAGCGGTTCCAGCGCGCCGTGCGGGTTTCGTCGGAATAGAATTGCGGCACCACGTAATGGTTCCACAGCAACACACGGTCGAGCGCGTGGGTGGCTGCCACCAGGGTTTCCCGGTCCTTCGCGAAAATGACCTTGTCAATCAGCTTGTCGATTGCCGGGTTCTTGATGCCGGCATAGTTGGCCGAACTTTCGTTGTCGGCGGATGCAGACCCCCAGTATTCCCGCTGCTCGTTTCCGGGTGACAGGGACTGGCCGATTGCCAGCACCACCGTATCGAAATCGCGGCTGCGAACGCGGTTGATGAATTGCGACGTGTCGACCAGCCGCAGGACCGGCTTGATGCCGATGTTTTCCAGGTTCTGCGCATAAGGCAGGAGGGTGCGTTCGCTCGCCTTGTCGCGATAGAGAAATTCGATGCTGAGCTGTTCACCGGTTTTCGAATCGACCATCTTGCGGTCCTTCAGCTCGTACCCGGCCTTGCGCAGCAGCTTGACCGCCTCTCGCAGGTTGGCGCGGACGTTTTGCGGATTGCCGCCAACAGGATTCTTGTATTCCTCCGTGAAAACCTCGGGCGGTACCATGTCCCGCACCTCTTCCAATATCTCCAGCTCCTTGCCCTCCGGCAGGCCGCTGGACGCCAGTTCCGTCCCGGCGAAATAGGAATTGACGCGTTTGAGAAGATTGGCGGAGACGATCTCGTTGGTGGTCTCGAAATCGTAGGCATAGTTCAGTGCCTGACGCACATCCGGGTTCTGGAATTTCTCCCGGCGCATGTTCAGGAAAAAGCCCTGCATGACGCCGCTGGACTTGTCGGGGAAGATCTCCTTCACCACCCGGCCATCCCTGATGGCAGGGAAGTCGTAGCGCTTGGCCCACTGGCTTGAACTGCGCTCGGTGTGGAAGTCGTACTGGTCGCCCTTGAACGCTTCGAACTGGACGGAATCGTCCAGGAAGGAGATGTAGCGAATTTCATCGAAATTGTCTGTGCCGACCCGGATCGGAAGATCCTTGCCCCAGTAATCCGGAACACGCTCGTAGATGACCTGACGGTTGGGAGAGAACTCCTTGATCCTGTAGGCGCTGGAACCGAGCGGCGGTTCGAGCGTGGTGCGGGAGATGTCACGCGGCTCCCCCTTGTCATTTGTCCCTTCCCACCAGTGTTTGGGCAGGACGGTCAATTGGCCCATGATCTTGGGCAGCTCACGATTTCCGCTTACGTCGAATGTGAAACGCACGGTGTGGTCACCGACGATCTCGGATTTCTGGACGTTCTGGAAGTAGTACTTGCGTTGCGGATCGAGCTCGATCGACTTTTCGAAGGACCAGATGACGTCTTCCGCGGTAACCGGCTCGCCGTCATGCCATTTTGCATCCGGATTGAGACGGTATTCGACCCAGGAGTAGTCGTCGGGGAACCGGACAGCTTCGGCCAGAACGCCGTATTGAGCGCTGATGTCCTCCTCGTCCAGAGACGGCTCCATCAGGCTCTCGTAGATATTCAGGATGCCTGGAGCGATGTTGCCCTTCTGCGCCAGGATGTTGAACGTGTCGAAACCACCGCTGGCGGCAAGACGGACCGTGCCGCCCTTCGGGGCGTCCGGATTCACATAGTCGAAATGGGTGACGTCAGCGCCATACTTGGGTGTTCCGTTGAGGGCAGCGGCATGATGCCATTCCGGCCCGTCCGCGCTGGCCGGTCCAGAGTCGACCCCTGATATCGCCACCACGCTTGCCAGAACAAGCCCTGCGGCGGTTCGTTTCCCTGTACGCCATCTGAACACCATCGGCTTCTCCGTCCCTTTCCGGTTCCTGAACCCAAATCAACGGGTTCAGAGAAACAGTGTAGGGACCTGTTAGCCCTGCGTCACCTGCTGGCTGTCGAGATGACAGAAATTTAACCTGCCTGAGGGAGGCCATTTTCGGAAATATCCGGAGAATTTCTCTTGGACTTTGCCTTTTGCGCGTACATTCGTCCGTCAGCAACCCTAAGCAAATCTTCCACAGTAGCGGCATCGCCCGGATAGCTTGCCGTGCCAATACTGGCCTGCACATCGAGGCGGGCGCCCGAATACTCGAAAACCTGGGTGACGCGTTCACCCAGACGCTTGAGAAAGGTGTCCCTTTCCTGGCGTCGCATGTTGCCCGGCGTCAGAACGATGAACTCGTCGCCGCCGACCCGGGCCACGGTATCGGTCTGGCGAATCTGATTCTGCAGCCTTTGTCCGACTTCGATCAGAAGCTGGTCGCCGACGGCGTGGCCGTAATTGTCGTTGACCGGTTTGAAGGCATCAAGGTCGACATAAAAAATCTCAAACCCTGCGCCGCTGCGTTCGCACATGGCAGCAAGCTGGTGCATGCGGTCTTCCAGCAGGCGCCGGTTCGCCAGCCCGGTCAGCGGGTCGTGCAGCGCCATGGAGCGGACCTTGTAGACCTCGCTGATCAGCAGAAACGCCATCGCACCGAACACGAGCGAGATGAGACTGCCGACAAGCTGAGTGATCCAGACCTGATTGCCGGTGCTTGACCAGCCGGTCTCCGGCATGCCGACAAGCGCCCAGTCAAGTCCACCTGGCAGGTGCAACGGCAGTGAGACATGATCCTTTTCCAGCAGGGACGGGCTGCCGAAGATCATGTTGTTGGCCGCAACGGCGCTTCTGTTCACAAGGCCGATGCGGATGCCGTTGATGACATCCTTGATACCGGCCGTCGACATCATGCCTTCTTCGTCCAGCACCAGCGTGGCGACACCCCAGTAGCTGCGCTCCTTCAGCGGCTGGCCAACGAAGCTTGCAGGGAAGATGGGAATGCGGATCAGAAGTGCCCGGCCACCCTGCACAAGCTCCAGCGGACCGGCAATGACGACTTCACGCGTTATCATGGCCTGCCGGATCGCAGGCCACTGGGCGGTGTTCATGCGGTAATTCAGGCCCAGCGCCGCCTGGTTGGGTTCCAGGGGATAGACCGCGCGCAGAATGTTGTTGGGGGCCAGACCGATGGACCGAATAGACGGATTTTCCTCGATCAGTTCGGCACTGATCGCGCGGTAGTCCTCCATGTCGAAGGGGTGTTCCACAAATTGCGACACATAGGCCCGGATTCCGAGCCCATGGGCCACCGTGCGGTTGATTTCGCCTTCCAGACGAGCGCGCGCTTCCGACAGGAAGGAGACGGCCTGTCGCTTGTGCTGGGAAACGAGTTCATTGCGGACCAACTGTCCGACATGGGCAGTGACGGCAATGCCGGCCAGAAAACAGACGGCGGCAACAATGGAAGCGGCCCACGTTCCATTCGACTTAGAAAATAAATTCCTCGTCAAGTTGATGCCCATAGGGTCCTTGCCCGACCTCAGTCCATTTTTCAACAATACTACGTAGCGTAAGATTTGTTAATTTTTCATATAAATCAAATAAAAAAGCCGGGTAGTTAACCCGGCTTCTCTACAGTTCTTGTCACGTCTGCAACGACGACGAGGATTTACTCGGTCGGCAGCGGTGCAGGTGTTTCGGCCTGCTCGCGCAGATAGGCAATAATGTTTGCCCGGTCTTCCGGCTTACGCAGACCGGCAAAGCCCATCGTGGTGCCGGAGATGAAGTTCTTCGGCGATTCCAGGAAGTGATCCAGTTCTTCGTAGGTCCACTCGGCATTCGCTTCGCCGAATGCGGTCATCGCGGAGGAATAGCCGAAACCTTCGTGGGAACCGGGCTTGCGGCCAACCACATCCCAAAGTGCCGGGCCGACCTTGTTCGCCCCGCCTTGCGTGAAGTCATGGCAGGCGGCGCATTTCTTGGCCACTTTGGCCCCGTCTTCAGCAGAGGCTTCGATCAGGCGCTCGGAGATCGGAACGACTTCCGGAACAGCGCCCACTTCAGAGGTGCTATCCTCTGCGGACGCCACGACGATCTCATAGCCCGGCTTACCCGGAATCGTCGGATGGAAGATGATGTCGGAGACAATGCCGACACCCATAGTCAGAATCAGAACCATCAGTACCGCACCTGCGGCC
The DNA here is from genome assembly GCF_054658235.1 of Roseibium sp. LAB1. Classification (NCBI taxonomy): domain Bacteria; kingdom Pseudomonadati; phylum Pseudomonadota; class Alphaproteobacteria; order Hyphomicrobiales; family Stappiaceae; genus Roseibium; species Roseibium sp. LAB1. Next base: position 1,666,339 of record NZ_BAAGIB010000002.1, read on the forward strand.
TTGTTCAGCGTGAAGGAATCCATTCTCTCCGGCTCCAAGCTCATACGCGTCCGGGCCCGCAGCGGCGCTGCGAACCCTATCAGCTTTTCGAAATTTGCCGGAACCTACAAATTTTTTGACCTTGCTGTCCATAGCTTTAAAAGGGCATCTGATACGACAAACGGACGCGGCCCGTGTTTTTTTGCATTTCTTCCGCCCGTCAGGCCCCATGGAGACCCGATTGACTGCTGCTCTTGTGATTATTCCGGCCCGCCTCGCAGCCACCCGCCTGCCTCGCAAACCTCTTGCAGACATTTGCGGAAAACCCATGATCGTGCGTGTTCTGGAACAGGCCCGCAACGCGGATATCGGTCCGGTGGCCGTTGCCTGTGACGACAAGGACATTTTCGAAGCGGTTCAGGATCACGGCGGCGAGGCCGTGATGACGCGGGTCGACCACGCCTCCGGTTCCGACCGCATTCACGAGGCGGCCAGGCTGATCGACCCGGACGGGAAGCACGATGTCATCCTGAATGTACAGGGCGATGTGCCCCTGATCGCACCGGAGGCAATCCGCGCCGCCTTCGCTCCGCTCAGCATTGCGGAAGTCGACCTCGGGACCATCATGACCGAATTTACGAACACAGCCTTCCGGGACGACCCGAATTTCGTCAAGGCAGTCACCACGCCGAACGGCCACGGTCATCATCGCGCGCTCTACTTTACCAGGGCCGTCGCCCCGCACGGTGACGGCCCGTACTACCACCATATCGGCATCTATGCCTACCGCAGGGCAGCCCTGGCGAAATTCGTCGAACTGCCGCCTTCGCCACTGGAACAGCGCGAAAAACTGGAACAGTTGCGGGCCCTTGAAGCGGGCATGCGGATTGATGCCTCCGTCATCGACAGCGCGCCGATGGACGTGAACACACCCGAAGATCTGGAAAGAGCCCGGGCGGCCTATCAGACAAACTGACGAAAGACTGCCGAAAGGCGGAAAGACATATGACCGACAGAAAAAGAATCGTGTTCCAGGGAGAAACCGGTGCCAATTCGCACATGGCCTGCCGGAGCGTCTATCCCGACTACGAAGCCATCCCCTGCGCCACCTTCGAGGACTGCTTTTCGGCCATGGCCGACGGGTCGGCCGATCTGGCCATGATCCCGATTGAAAACTCCGTCGCCGGCCGCGTCGCGGATATCCACCACCTGTTGCCGAAATCGGACCTGCACATCATCGGCGAGTATTTCATGCCGATACGGTTCCAGCTCATGGCGGTCAAGGGCACAAAGCTGGAAGACCTGAAAAAGGTGCAAAGCCATGTCCACGCGCTGGGACAATGCCGGAACGTGATTCGCGAACTCGGTCTGACGGCGGTCGTCGGCGGCGACACCGCTGGCTCTGCCCGGCAGATCGCCGAGCTGGGCGATCCGAGCGTCGGGGCCCTTGCGCCGGAAATGGCGGCGGAAATCTATGGTCTGGACATCCTGCGCCGGGATGTGGAGGATGAGGCGCACAACACGACCCGCTTCGTTATTCTCTCGCGCGACAAGATGGAGGCCGCGCATAACGGCCAGCCGGTCATCACGACCTTCATCTTCCGGGTCCGCAACGTTCCCGCCGCGCTTTACAAGGCACTGGGAGGTTTTGCGACCAACGGGGTCAACATGACGAAGCTGGAATCCTATCAGCTTGAAGGACAGTTTTTCGCGTCGATGTTCTATGCGGACGTCGAAGGCCATCCGGACGATCCGAAGGTGGCCCTGGCGCTCGAGGAACTGGCCTTCTTCTGTGCCGAGCTGAACATGCTCGGCGTCTACCGGGCGAGCCCGTTCAGGGACAAGATCAGGGAGCCGGAATCCAACCGTGCTCTCAGGCCGAATCCCCATTCGTAATGCCGGCTGCCCGACATCACCAGAGGAACTCATGACTGAAACAAGATTTGATGCCCTGTGCATCGGCAATGCCATTTGCGACGTCTTCGCCCATGTCGAGGAGGATTTCCTGCTTGAGGAAAACCTCGTGAAAGGCTCCATGCGCCTGATCGACACGGACGAGGCGGTGCGCCTGTTCGACAGGATGGGCCAGACCGTCCGCGTTTCGGGCGGCAGTGCCGGCAACACCGCCGCGGGCATCGCCTCGCTCGGCGGACGCCCTGCCTATTTCGGCAAGGTGGCCGAGGATGAGCTGGGCGACAGCTATTATCACGACATGAACGGCACCGGCGTCTATTTCAACACGCCGCGCCTGCACGAAGGCAAGCCGACCGCCCGCTCGATGATCCTGATCACGCCGGATGGCGAGCGCACCATGAACACCTACCTGGGCGCCTGTACCGAATTCGGTACGGCCGATGTTGACGAGGAAGTCGTCGCCGCGGCCGCGGTTACCTACATGGAAGGGTATCTCTGGGATCCGGCAGAAGCGAAAAAAGCCTTCCTGAAGGCGGCTGAAATCGCCCATGCGAACGGACGTCAGGTGGCGATCACCCTGTCCGACTCGTTCTGTGTCGACCGTTACCGCAGCGAGTTCCAGGCCCTGCTCACAGACGGCGTCGTCGATCTGATGTTCGCGAACGAACACGAGCTGAAGGCCCTCTACGAGACGTCGGATCTGGACAGCGCAGTGAATGCTGCCCGGGATTCCGGCGCGTTGACAGCCCTGACGCTTGGCAAGGAAGGCGCAATGGCTATCAGCCGTGAGGAGACCGTCAAGGTGCCAGCCCAGACGGTTGACAACGTGGTCGACCTGACCGGAGCCGGCGATCTGTTCGCCTCCGGGTTCCTGTTCGGCCTTGCCCGCGACTACAAGCTCACGGAAGCAACCGAACTTGGCTGCCTGTGCGCTGCAAGCGTCATCAGCCATGTCGGTGCTCGTCCGGAGCGGGCATTGAAGAACATTGCCGCCCAGAGCGGCTTTGTGATCTGACGGTTCCTTGAGAGACTTTCGGGGCGGCCTTCTGGCCGCCCTTTTCATTTCAGATTGAGGTCCCTGCAGGCTCCACCACGGCATCATCCAGCGCGTGAAGTTCGCGGCGCATGATTTTGCCTGTGCTTGTTTTCGGCACGTCTTTTACGAACTGGACTTTACGTGGGCATTTGTAGGCAGCGAGCGAGATCCGGCAAAACGCGATGATGTCCTCTTCTGTGACGCTCGCTCCATCTTTCAGCACGATGTAGGCTTTTGCTATTTCACCCTTTATCTCGTCAGCCTGTTTGCCGACCGCAGCCAGGGCGACGTCCGGATGGGCAGCCAGTACACGTTCGATCTCGGCAGGATAGACGTTGTATCCTCCGGTCAGGATCATGTCCTTCTTGCGATCCACGATACTGACACAGCCATCCTGATCCATCGTTCCCAGATCTCCGGTGTGCAGCCAGCCATCGGGTTCGAGCGTTTCGCGGGTCTTGTCGGGATCGCCAAAGTAGCCGGTCATCACGATCGGGCCACGCACCATAAGTTCGCCGACTTCGCCATGCGGCAAGGTGCAGGCTGCGTTTTCCGGATCAGCAATCCGCAACTCGCAGTAAGGCAGCGCGCAGCCGATGAAACCATGCCTGTTCTTGCCGAGCCACGGATGTGTTGCGCCAAGTCCTGCGATTTCCGTCATACCCCAAAGCTCGATCAACGGAACTTTGAACGCAGCCTCAACTGCTTCCATAACCGCGACCGGCATCGTCTGGCCACCTACATAACATCTGGTCAGACTGGAGAGGTCGGTCCTTGCCAGGTCTGGGCAATTCAGCATGTACATATACATGGCCGGCACGCCGTCAAACACGGTTGCCCTGTACTTGGCGATGTCCGCCAAAACTGCGGATGCATCGAATTTCTCGTGCAGGATCAATTGCGTGCCACGTAGCATCATCCCGTTCATCAAAACGTTGCCGTAGACATGGGGACAGGGCAAGGCACTGACGACGGTGTCAACCGCGGACCGCATATGCATCTGGCTGGTCATCGCACTGTTCAAGATAATCGCGCGGTGAGATTGCATAGCTCCTTTCGGCCGTCCCGTCGTTCCGGAGGTGTACGCAATGGCTGCCAAGGCAGTCGGGTCGACGTCCTGCAAGGGAGGCGCGCGGTGCCGGGATGCAATCAGGCTATTGAAAGAAACGGCCCCTTCAACGGGCTCGTCTCCCAGCGCAACGATCACTTTCACATCTGACACGCCTGTCACATGCGCGATTGACGCGACTTTGTCCGGAGACGACAGGATTGCCTTGGAATTGCAGTCCTTTACGACATATTCGACCTCGTTCGGTGTCAGCATCGTGTTGATCGGATTGATGACCGCTCCAAGACGGGCGATGGCATAATAGCTCACGACCCATTCCCACGAATTGCCGGCATAGAGAGTGACGGTATCGCCTTGGGCGATGCCTAGTTCGTTCAAACCACCGGCAACAGCCTCGATGCAACCGTAGAGTTCTGCGTAGCTGAACGTTCTGTCCTTGAATACCAACGCCTGCTTTCCGGCATATCGTTGCGCAGCATCGGCGGGAATTTGTCCTATGTGATCAAGCATGTCGGTCTCCCTGGCAGGTCGCACTGACTGCTGTGGACCTGTCTGCCTTTGAATGGCTCATGACGACGCAGGAGGTTGGTCGGACACCGTGTTGCCGGTGCCCGACGGGCACTCAAGCGACCGGGTCGCTCTTCAGGTGAAATTCGCGGCTGGTTGGAAAGCCGTGAAGGCCATTGCTGCCAAATACGATCGCATTCGAGCGAAACGGATCGCCCGACACCACCAGAAGGATATCTTCCGGTCGCTCGACGATAGGCACCAACCGGTCAGGGTCGTCCGACAGCGCAAATTGTGCAGACGCCAAACCTTCAGCATGAAGCGCGTTCAACGTCCGCCTGCCGGGAACGAGATTGGTGTAGGCGCCGACATAGGTCTCCATTTTCCAGGCGGGAATGCGGGCGTATTTGAACAGGAGACCTTGCAACCCTTTCCGGTCGACACCCGCCCTGGCCAGCGTTTTTGCGATCATCGGACTGATCGCGACGAGCGGGCGATGCGTTCCGGGAGCGAGCCCGACCGTAAAAATCAGTTCCCAGCCGGACTGGCGGATCAGCCCGTCTGCCAGATACTGGGCAATCTGATCGGGGTCCCGGCCATAGACCGAACCAACAACTGTATCGCCCGTGAAACGGCCGATCGTGACAAGATTGGTTCCTGCCTCATAGCCACGCTGTTCGGCAAAGCTTTGCCAGCCAAGCTTGGCAAGCTCGGCTTCGTGCTCGACCAGGGCAATGCGTGCGGGATGACCAAATGTGCATTTGTCTCCAGCACCCGGGCGCAACCCGCCGACATTGCGCAGGAACAGCCGCAAAAAGCGCCCTACTGAGCTGTTGGCCTGGCAGCCGTCACGCATCGCTCCGTTTTCAAAGTTGAAACCCATCTGCTCAAGGATCGGTCCATTGAGAATGATCAGGGCGTCACCGCCGGTCGTGTCACCGCTGTGTTCGACGCCGTAGCCAGGATCGGCAAGCACTTCGGCAATGGCGACCAGAATGGGCATGTCCTGGGGCCGGCATCCCGCCAGAACCCCATTCACTGCAACATTCCAGACCGTCGCGGCGGAGCCGGAGGGTTGAAGAACGCCAATTTGCCGATCAGGCTCACAAGATGTGTGGTCCAGAAACGCCCTGACCTTGGACAAGGTTGGCGGAACGATCGGAAGTCCGTCAGACCACCCCTTTTCTTCGTATTGGCTGTTGATCTCCTCGAAGGTACCGGTTGCAACAATCGCCTGCGGAGCAAAGCTGGCGGTGTCGACGCCCTGCGCTACCGGGGCTTCCGTCAAGCAGCGGATGACAAGCGGCAGCGTATGTTCAAGCACCGTTGCCCGCAGTCCATCCTTCGACAGGCTGTCGACATGACCAAGCAGTGTTGCGACCGGCAAGGCGGCACAGCCCTGGCCGGGAGAAATTGCGTGAGCCTGGGCGACAAACCCCTGGCAGACAAGCGAGGCCGTCGGAATTCCGGCGCGTTCTATCGCGGCGCTTGCGCGAATGACGGCCGGTGTACAGGCCCCGCAACAGCCGACCCCGGAAATGGCGACATCGATACCATTGGCTGCCAAGTTGTCCGGCAGCCGTTTCAGAACACCGTGTTCGTCACCACCAAAGGTATTGCCGAACCTGTCGTAGCTGACAAATTTCATCGCCGGGAAGGCTTCCGTCAGCGCCTCTTGCAGGATCGGAAAGATTTCGTCGCCGCGAAAGACATAGTCCCAGACGAATGCGACCGTCAGACCATCAAGGTTTTTGGGCCGTTTTGCGGGAGAGAAGGTTGGTACCGCTGTCTCTCCCCCAGGCCAGAGTGTTGCATAAACTGATGTGTGCGCAGGAGTAACTTGGTTCATCATACTGTTCCAGCTTTGTAATTCAGCGGTCAGAATGACGTGGCAACAACCTTGTTTCTTGAACGTTCTTGGCAAAACACAGGCTTTGAAAAATATAGTCAGCAAAGTTCAAGAATGTGCTTGATTCAAAGTCAAACAGCCGAACAACTACAGTCATGGAACTGGTAGATGACATACCGAAAGGCCTCCGTCTCAACGATCTGGGCGGCGCGGAAATTGTGTTTGGACGTTTCCAGAATCACAGGTTCCCCAGACACAGCCATGACGGCCTGATGCTTTCGTTGGTGCATGATGGCACGCAACGCATCCGATACCGGGGGGAGACCCATCTGGGCGGACGTGGTGTGCTCGTCGCGGTGCCGCCTAACGAAGTCCACGCCGGTGAGCCGGCGGATGACGGTGGCTGGTGCTATCGGACAATCACAATCCCGACCGGGCTTATTGAAAAACTCACGGGCTGGCGGCACGCACAGTTCTTTTGCGAGACCGTTATCAGGAATGAGGCGCTAAGCAGTGGGCTTGCAGTGCTGTTCGACCTCTTCGGTGAGGCAGCGTTGCTTGAACAGGAAGAGGCAATGATTGCAGTTCTGGCCCGGTTTCTTGAATCCCATGCCAGCGTAACTCCGACGCAGGTCAAGACCGGTACCGAATGGCGGGCCGTTGAAGACTGCAAGGCGTTTCTTGCGTCTCGGCCGGATCAGAATGTCAGCCTGACAGACCTCGAAGCTGTTGCCGGCATAGATCAGTTCCGCCTTGTCCGATGCTTTACCCGGCATAAAGGCCTTCCTCCCCATGCCTGGCATCTTCAATACCGCCTTCGCAAGGCTCAAAGCATGCTGTCGCGCGGCGAAAAAGTTGCGGATGTAGCCTACGCAACGGGTTTTTCTGATCAGGCACACCTGTCTCGTGCCTTCAAGCGTCTGACCGGGCTGACACCTGGATTTTACAGACGCACCCACCTTGCCCTGCTTGGCATTTAGACGGACATCGCCACCCGGCCTTTTTCCTGACGCCCCACCGAACATCCGTGCTGCCTTGGCAGCTTCCTGCCCGCCACACCAAAAAAATGTCCCGCTCCTACAAGAAGGAAGCGGGACATGATTTTCTCAGCAATCCGAAAGGCGTTGGGAGCGATGTCGCCGACCGAGCCAGGCCATGGCGCTCATTCCGGATCTGAAGGAGAGCTGACCTCAGTCGGCAAGATCCTGAACGCTGACGACACCGCCGTTTTCATCCAGGCGATAGATGATCGGCGTTCCGGTGCCCAGTTCACGCTTCAGGATCTCCTCCGGTGACAGGTTTTCCAGATCCATGATCAGCGAGCGCAGCGAGTTGCCGTGTGCGGCCACAATCGTGCGGCTACCGGCCAGAACGCGCGGCAGGATTTCCGACTTGTAGTAAGGCAGAACACGCTCGGCGGTCATCTTCAGGCTTTCGCCGCCGGGAGGCGGGACGTCAAAGGAGCGGCGCCAGATATGGACCTGCTCTTCGCCGAACTTCTCACGCGCCTCGTCCTTGTTCATGCCGGTGATGTCGCCGTAGTCACGCTCGTTCAGAGCCTTGTCCTTGAATGTTTCGAGGCCGGTCTGGCCAAGTTCCTCCAGGATGATGTCCAGCGTCTTCTGCGCCCGCGACAGATCCGAGGTGAACGCAATGTCGAAGGACAGTTTCAGGTCCCTGAGCTGCTCGCCAGCCTTGTGGGCCTCCGCCACGCCCTGCTCGGTCAGGTCCGGGTTTTTCCAGCCAGTGAACAGGTTCTTCAAATTCCAGTCGCTTTGTCCGTGACGGACAAGCACAAGAAGGCGGTCCATGCCATTCTCCTCAAGCTAAATGCATATCTTCAAGACTCGAGGCCGAGGACGTCGGCCATCGAATAAAATCCGGGTTTCTGGTCAAATCCCCATAGCGCCGCCTTGACGGCCCCGCGGGCAAACAGCTGCCGGTCCTCTGCCCGGTGGGTGAGTTCGATGCGCTCGCCTTCGCCGGCAAAAATCACGGAATGCTCACCGATGACCGATCCGCCCCGCAGCGTTGCAAAGCCGATATCGCCTGTCCTGCGGGGATCCATGATGCCGTCGCGCGAGCGGACCGAATGGGCTGCCAGATCGAGCCCCCGGCCATCGGCGGCGGCCTGCCCCAGCAGGAGTGCTGTTCCCGAGGGAGCATCGACCTTGTGCCTGTGATGCATTTCCAGAACCTCGATGTCGAAATCCGCATCGAGCGCAGCCGCCGCTTTCCGCACCAGGCTCGCCAGAAGATTGACACCAAGGCTCATGTTTCCGGATTTGACGATTCGTGCGTGGCGTGCGGCCGCCTGCAGAGGTTCATCCTGCCCCTCCGCCCATCCGGTCGTGCCGATCACGTGAACGATGCGGGCCTGCGCGGCCAGTTCCGCAAACCAGAGGCTTGCCGCAGGCGCCGTGAAATCAAGAACACCATCCGACGCGGCGAAGGCCGTCAGCGGATCGTCGGTGACAGGAACGCCCAAGGGCCCGGTTCCCGCCAGATCGCCGACGTCCTTGCCCAGAAACTCGGAGCCCTCGCGTTCGATCGCAGCAACAACGGTGGCACCCGGTGTGTCCGTGACCGCGCGCGTCAAGGCTCGGCCCATCCGGCCACCGGCCCCAACGACTACCAAGCGCATCTGCCCCATCAAGTGGCTCCGTCTTCCGCACGGGGCAATCGGCCCCTGATCATGTCCCGCTGGGGATATACCAGTTTCGCCGGGGGAGGCAAACGCCTGTTCACAGAGAGCGCGTTCGATGCGGAACAGGAACGGCAATTGTCAAATATTACTATACTTATCCATCATTTTTATTGGTGAACGGCAAGTTAAATTAACAATACGATTGTAATATTTTCATCTTTTCAATTCACCAAAGGTAAACCTCATGCAAGTACGTTTAAATCCGCAATTGATTTTTCTTACAATTGCAAAACAGGGCCAAGATTTCATGTTACTGTGCTTATGTACCCGTTGGTTCGTTACAGCCTGTCTTGCACCGGCCGTCGGGCGCTCTGCTCTTGCAGGATCAGCAGTGGCCCGTCGCCCCAGACCAGAAGGACCCCGCTCCGCTTTGCTTCCCGTCACTTTACGTTTGCCTGTCAGATGACACCCGCCTGTCCAGGAGTGCTTCGTTGAAGGCCAAATTTTCCATTCCTTTCAGCCGCCTCGTCATGGCCCTGTTCGCGTTCGGCCTTATCGCAACGGCGATCGCACTCTTCTGGATCACCTATCTTGGCAGTCTGTCGATTGCCGAACACGAAATTGCCCGCACGGCAAAATCCAAAGCCACGCTCGCCCGGCTCGTCTTCACACAACACCTGGACAAGCTCGAAACGCAGATCCGCGCGGTCGCGTCGCATCCGGACATCCGGCAAGCCCTGCTGGACAACAACAAGGACGCCGCCAAGGAGATCGTCGAACAGGCCTCGGAAGGCATGACCAGTGCCGTTCTGGACATCCTCCTGATCGATCGCCCTGGGGAGGACAGCTGGGTCAACGGCAGTCTCGGCCTGATCGACCTGACCCATCAGTTGCCGGTGAACGTGCGCACGGCCATGCCACCCGACATCTGGGTGACTTATGCGGACCACGACTCTGATCCCATCCAGATCACCACGGCCCTCTCGGTTCTGGTTCTTGATCCCGCGACCGGCCAGGTGCTCGGCAAGATCTATGGCGGCACCACCGTTACCGATTCATTCTCGATGCCGGGTGTCCTCTCCAAGACCCTGCGGGTGGAAGACCTGGCTTTCTATCACGATGACCAAGTGGTCGCGGGCCTTGGCGATCTGACCACGGAAGTACTTCCCGAACGGCTCTATGCGTCACCAGACGAGGTCAATTATGCGCTCGACGGTGCAAATCTGTTCATTTTTGCGCCACTGATGCAGGGACTGGACGGCCATATGCTTGCCGCGGTGATCAAGCAACCCGTCGACACGCTTCAAAAGGTTGAGGATACCTACAGCCAGCTGTTCACGCCGTTCCTGCTCTATACAGCCATTCTGGCAATCGGTGCCGCGCTGCTGGTCAATCGCATTACCTCCTCCAGCCTGGGCAGTCTGCTGAAATATGCAATGAGCCTGCGGCAAGACAGGGTTGTCTCGCCCCCGCCACCCGGGCTGATATTCGAGTTCAACAAGTTGGCCACCATGTTTCAGGCGGCCTTTGAATCCGTGCGCAACCGGGATGCCCAGTTCAAGGACATGATCGACGGGTCGATGCACGGTGTGCTCGTTCACGCCAATCATCGCATCTTGTATGTGAACGACGCCCTGCTGCAAATGTGCGGCTATGAGCCCGGTGAGCCGAAACAGCTGGTCGATTCCCCCACTCTGGTGATCTACGCGCCTGAGGAGCACAGTCGGCTGCGCAGCTATTACAACATGCGCGAAAACGGCAGCGGCGCACCTCGCGCCTATGAGGTCAAGGGCATCCGCAAGGATGGCGGGCCGATCTGGCTGGAACAGCATGTGCGCCTGACGGAATGGCGCGGTGAACGCGCCTATTACGCCACCATCACCGATATCAGCGAGCGCAAACGCCAGGAAGAACTGGCGACCAAGAATGCCAATTTCGACATTCTGACCGGCCTACCGAACCGGCGCCTGTTCATGGACAGACTGCGCCAGGCTATTCAGCGCGGCAAGCATATGGGCGATCTGACAGCCCTGATGATCCTCGACCTCGACCGGTTCAAGACCGTGAACGAAACCTACGGCCCCAAGGCCGGGGACAAGGTGATCGAAACCATCGCCACGCGTCTGACCCAGACCCTTGGCCCGGACCAGACGGTTGCCCGTATGGGCGGCGACGAATTTGCCATCATCCTGTCGAACCCTGAAGACCGCTGGCAGATCGAGCAGACGGCCCGTGACGTACTGAAGGCGGTTGGGGAGCCGATCGACCTGGAGGACGACAATCAAGCTGTGCTTGCAGGCAGCCTCGGCATTGCCGTTTGTCCGCATGACGGAACAGACGACGAGGCGCTGCTGATGCAGGCCGACACCAGCATGCTGCAGGCCAAGTCCGACAGCGGCGCGAGCTACCGGTTCTTCGCCACCCGCATGAACGAACAGGCCGCCCGTGCCAGCCAGATCGAGGTCGGCCTCCGGCAAGCTGTCGAAAAGGGCGAGCTGCATCTGAATTTCCAGCCGATCGTGGATTATGAAAAAAATCGCGTCGTAAGCTGCGAAACCCTGGCGCGCTGGACCGATCCCAAGCTGGGCGTCGTCCCCCCGGCGGAATTCATCAAGGTCGCAGAGGAGTGCGGGCTCATCGTACCGCTTGGCGAACAAGTGCTGCGCGAGGCTTGCAAGTTCTTCCAGTCCTGCAACCGCAACGGCCTGCAGCTCGACGGCATCAGCGTCAACATTTCACCACGCCAATGCCGGGATGCGGATTTCCTGCCGCGGCTGGAAGAAATTCTCGGCGAAACCGGAATGGACCCCACCCGCCTGCAGCTCGAAGTTACCGAGAGCGTGATGTTCGATGACCAGCGCATCAACCCGGTCGAAGTGCTGGAAGCCATCAGCAAGCTTGGCATCAAGATCTCGCTGGACGATTTCGGCACCGGCTATTCGTCCCTGAGCTATCTGAAACGCCTGCCGATCGATACTCTCAAGATCGACCGGACCTTCATCATGGGCATGGAACGGGACAAGGATGGCCAGGCTCTGGTGCAGGCCATCATTTCCATGGCTGCCTCGCTGCATATCGAGGTGGTTTGCGAAGGGGCGGAAACGCGCGAGCAGTGCGAACTGATCCATTCCTTCGGCTGCTCGCTGATCCAGGGCTACAGTTTCGCCCGCCCACTCACCGGCGTCGATTTCCATCGGTATCTTGCCAACATGAATGGCGTCAATTCGGTCGCGGCGCGCGCGGGCTGACGCGCCTCCCACACGCAGACAAACAAAAACGGGGACCCAAAGGTCCCCGTTTCAATTCTTACGTCAGTCGGACCGAAGCTTATTCAGCTTCTTCCTTCTTTTCGATTTCCTTGCCGGTTTCCTGGTCGACAACCTTCATGGACAGGCGGACCTTGCCGCGCTCGTCGAAGCCCATGAGCTTGACCCAGACCTTGTCGCCTTCCTTGATCACGTCGGTGACCTTGGCAACCTTCTTCGGAGCAAGCTGGGAGATGTGGACCAGACCGTCCTTGGCGCCGAAGAAGTTCACGAATGCGCCGAAATCAACGCATTTGACGACGGTGCCTTCGTAGATCATGCCCACTTCCGGCTCGGCGGCGATGGAGTTGATCCAGTTCACGGCTGCCTTGATCGCCTTGCCGTCGGCAGATGCGATCTTGACGGTGCCGTCGTCCTCGATGTTGACCTTTGCGCCGGTCTTTTCCACGATTTCGCGGATGACCTTGCCGCCCGAACCGATGACTTCACGGATCTTGTCGACCGGGATCTTCATCACTTCGATGCGCGGTGCATGTTCGCCGAGCTCGGCACGAGCTTCGGTGATGGCCTTGGACATTTCGCCGAGAATGTGGATACGGCCGTCCTTGGCCTGACCCAGAGCGACCTTCATGATCTCTTCGGTGATACCGTCGATCTTGATGTCCATCTGCAGCGACGTGATACCATCCTGGGTACCGGCAACCTTGAAGTCCATGTCGCCGAGGTGATCTTCATCACCCAGAATGTCGGACAGAACTGCAAAACGGTCACCGTCCTTGATCAGGCCCATGGCGATACCGGCAACCGGTGCCTTCAGCGGAACGCCGGCATCCATCAGCGACAGCGAGGTGCCGCAGACGGTTGCCATGGAAGACGAACCGTTGGATTCGGTGATTTCGGAAACAACGCGGACGGTGTACGGGAACTCGTGGTGCGGAGGCATCATCGGGTTGATCGCGCGCCATGCCAGCTTGCCGTGACCGATTTCGCGGCGTCCCGGGGAGCCCATGCGGCCGGTTTCACCGACGGAGTAAGGCGGGAAGTTGTAGTGCAGCATGAAGTGCGACTTCACAGTGCCTTCCAGCAGGTCGATGTACTGCTCGTCTTCACCGGTACCGAGGGTGGCAACGACCAGGCCCTGGGTTTCGCCGCGGGTGAACAGGGCAGAACCGTGTGCACGCGGCAGAATGCCGACTTCGGAAGAGATCGAACGAACGGTCGACAGGTCACGGCCGTCGATGCGGGTGCCGGTGTCGAGGATCGCGCCACGAACGATTTCCGCTTCCAGCTTCTTGAACTGCTCGCCCAGAATGGTGCTTTCGACGGCTTCGCCTTCGGCAGCGTTGGTGATCAGCGCCTCAACGACCTTCGCCTTGGCAGCGTCGACTGCGTTCTTGCGGTCGGTCTTGGACGTGATCTTGTAAGCGGCAACCAGGTCGCTTTCAGCCATAGCCTTGACCTTGCCGAACAGCTCGGAATGATCCGGCAGGACCAGCTCGCGCGGTTCCTTGGCAGCGGTTTCAGCCAGTTTGATGATCGCGTCGATCACCGGCTGGAAGCCCTTGTGGCCAAACATCACTGCGCCGAGCATGATGTCTTCGTCCAGTTCCTTGGCTTCGGATTCAACCATCAGAACGGCGTCGTTGGTACCGGCAACAACCAGATCCAGAGTGGATTCCGGCATGTCGTCGACCAGCGGGTTCAGAACGTATTCGCCGTTGATGTAGCCAACGCGCGCACCGCCGATCGGGCCCATGAACGGAACACCCGACAGGGTCAGTGCAGCGGAAGACGCCACCATCGCCAGGATGTCCGGAGCGTTTTCCAGATCGTGCGACAGAACGGTGATGACCACCTGGGTGTCGTTCTTGTAGCCATCTGCGAAAAGCGGGCGGATCGGGCGGTCGATCAGGCGGGACGTCAGCGTCTCGTGCTCGGACGGACGGCCTTCGCGCTTGAAGTAGCCACCCGGGATCTTACCTGCGGCAAAGGCCTTTTCCTGGTAGTTCACGGTGAGCGGAAAGAAATCCTGGCCCGGCTTCGGAGACTTGGCGGACACGACTGTCGCAAGCACCTTCGTTTCGCCATAGGACGCCATCACGGCGCCATCGGCCTGACGGGCAACCTTGCCCGTTTCGAGGACGAGCGGGCGTCCGCCCCACTCGACTTCCACACGATGAATATCAAACATCATCTGTCCTTACAGCTTTGCCTGCCCTTGGCTGTTTTCGGTACAGCACGGTGATGGCAGACACATTCCCGGTCGGCCCCGTATGGGCCGGTTACCGGCGGACAGGTCACGGGCAAGACGACGAGCTGCTTTCGGCTCAAGACGGAAAGAAGCCGGCAATCCTGCCCCATGACATGTCACGAGGTCTCTATAGAGCGTTCCACTCGATTTTGAAACACTCAAAGCTCTTTCAGGAAACAAAGATCCGAAGCGGATCAGTGTTTTGTCCGAAAGGGCCGCGTCCGGCAAAAGCCGTCACGCAATACAAAAACGCGGCGGGTTCTCACCCACCGCGCTTTCAGGTTCTGAGATCTTAGCGGCGAATGCCAAGACGCGAGATCAGCGACTTGTAGCGTTCTTCGCTCTTGCCGCGCGTGTAGTCCAGAAGGGACCGGCGCTGCGCAACCATTTTCAGAAGACCGCGGCGGGAATGGTTATCCTTGCCATGACCCTTGAAGTGTTCAGTCAGGTTGTTGATCCGCTCGGTGAGGATCGCGACCTGTACTTCCGGGGAACCGGTGTCGCCTTCTTTGATGGCGTATTCCTTGATGAGCTCAGCTTTGCGCTCTGCAGTGATCGACATCGCTCTTTCCTTTCAAAGAGTGGGGTCCGTTGACCGGACACGTTGAAATGCCGGAGACCGGCCTGATCCGGATGTTTCCAGAGCCGAGATGTCGTTCAGCAAAGGATCCTTCCGGACGAATTGGACATCAGTGCCCAATGGCGGCGGAATATGGCGGAAAACCTTACGAAAATCCAGAGGTTTCTCAGGTTTTTTCGCCACACCCGAAATTACAGGTGAAACACCCTGGTCGGCTGGAACCGGCCCTTGTCAATTGAGCCGATGGCGACCGGCACATTGGCGTGGCTGGCAAAGGCGACTTCAGTATTCAGCGGAGCATCGCGGCCGCGCAGCAGCACCGCCATACCCTTGCGGATCTTGGCGGCGTCATCGAGCGAAACCGGAACCTCGATCAGATTGTCCATCGCCTCGCGAACAGGCAGGACGAACTCCTCGACCAGGGTTTCTACGCCGGCACCTTCGTCCAGCGCCTCGGACGCTTCCATGATCTCATCAAGGCCAATCAGGTCGTCCTCGCCGAAGGGCCCGACCAGCAACCGGCGCAGCTCGGTAACGTGACCACAGGTACCGAGACGGCGGCCGAGGTCACGGGCGAGCGCACGCACATAGGTCCCCTTGCCGCATTCAGCCTCGAAAACGGCCCGGTTCTCGTCCGGACAGTCGACCAGATCCAGCCGATGCACGTCGATGGGGCGGGCTTCCAGTTCGACCTCTTCGCCATCGCGTGCCAGATCATATGCCCGTTCACCCGCAACCTTGATGGCGGAAAATTTCGGCGGAACCTGCATGATCGTGCCGACCAACTCACCAAGGACAGCCGAGATTTCGTCCGCATTGGGCCGCACGTCGGACGTGGCAACTGCCTCGCCCTCGGTGTCGTCGGTGTTGGTTTCAACACCCCAGGTCACCTCGAAACGGTAGACCTTGCGGCCATCCATGACGAAGGGAACGGTTTTCGTGGCTTCGCCGAAGGCAACCGGCAGGAGACCGGACGCGCGCGGATCGAGCGTACCGGCATGACCGACCTTCTCCGGCGAGAAGATCCGCTTGATCTTGCCGAGCGCCTCGTTGGAGGTGATGCCATAGGGCTTGTCCAGCACAAGCCAGCCGTTGATTGCGTTCTTTTTTCTTTTGAATTGTTTTTGGCGTGCCATGAGAACGTTTCAATACGATTGCAATTGTTTTACGGCGAGAAATGAAAAACTGACTGTCGAACCCACCATCCATGCGCAACAGCAAGATCCTGAACGCATCAGCTTTGGTCAGCGATCATTCTCGGTTTTTTGAAGTCTATTTTGGCTACAGTAAGTAACCTGGTTTCCAAGTTTATGCGCCTTTGCCAAGTCGCATGACCCACTTATCTTTGAAGGGACACTTCCTGTTCCACTATCAGAGAAGCCTATCAACTCTTTGTTCCCTGCCCTGATAACAATGTAAAATCCAAGGAGTTCATCGCCGTATGTATGAACTGTTTTGACCCCTGTCAGCGGCCCTACTTTGAATTTGCCATTTGCATCTGTTCTGGTGACTGCATGCCTTGACCCTGGCGGGTTATCTTTTGATGCGTCTGATGGAGCCAATGCTGCCACCAACTCAATCTCTGCATTTGCAACCGGCATACCATCGTTTAACAGCACGCCCGAAACCTCAGGTGCGACTGTGCGTGGAACGGGAAAAACGACACATGCAGAGGTCGCTGCACCAAGTGCGATTGCTGCGATAGTTCTGAAGAGCGCCATATCGGGTCCGCTTGGGTTAGGCCTTGGCCTCGGCAAAGAACTCACTGCTCTTCATGTCATCCCGGTCCGAGTGGCGCGAAAGACCAGGATCCGGTAACCCCAGTGCACCCCGCTCTTCCGGCAATCAAGCTAATCGCCTGTGTTTGCCGGGTCCCCGCCTTCGCGGGGACCACAATTCAACAGGAACAGTGAGCCGTTGATCTCTAGTTCTCTTCGTCCGCGTCGAGATCGCGGGAGACTTCCGGAGAATGCAGCAGCGTGTCGATGCGGTCGTCGTCGTCGAACCTCGTGTCGAGAACGAAGCGCAGGTCCGGCATGTATTTCATCGTCAGCCGGCGGGACACCTGGCCGCGCAGATATTTGGCGCTGCGGTTCAGGGCCTTTTCGACATTTTCAGCATTTACGCCACCAAGCGGCATCACCAGGCAGGTGGCCAGGCGCAGATCCGGTGTCATGCGCACTTCGGGGATCGTGACGATCACCCCGTCGAGATCCGGGTCGGAGAACCGTCCCCGGGTCAGAATATCGGACAACTCCTTGCGGACCGTTTCGCCAACGCGCAATTGGCGCTGGGAAGGGCCGCGGCTGTCCTGTCCGTGTTGTCTTGCCATTGTTGTTGTTCCTGCATCTCTGGCAGCGCATTCCGTCCCGACGTATTCGTGCGCCGTTGGCGGACCGGTCCCAGCGCCCCGCGCCATTGCCGGGCCTGAAGCACGGACGGTGGCGAGACCATCTGGATGGTGCGAATACCACGGCCAAACCATGGCATAACGGAGTTACCTGCGACCAGATACGACGTCAGCGGCTTAATTGAATAAGCCGCTGACATCAGTTTCAAGTAAATTTCTGACTTCGATCAGAGTGTCCGTGCGATCTGCTCGACGCGGAAGCACTCGATGACGTCGCCCGGACGCATGTCCTGGTACTTGACGAAGTTCATGCCGCATTCCTGACCGGATTCGACAGACTTGACCTCGTCCTTGAAGCGCTTGAGCGTGCCCAGTTCGCCTTCGTGGATGACCACATCGTCGCGGATGAGACGAACGTTGGCGCCACGTTCCACGACACCTTCGGTAACCAGACAACCCGCAACCTTGCCAACCTTGGAGATGTGGAAGATTTCCTTGATCTCCGCATTGCCGAGGAAGGTCTCGCGGCGTTCCGGCGACAGCATGCCCGACAGGGCCGCCTTGATGTCGTCAACGAGGTCGTAGATCACGTTGTAGTAACGGATCTCGATGCCTTCGCGGCTTGCCGCTTCACGGGCCTGCTTGTTGGCACGCACGTTGAAGCCGATGATCGGAGCCTTGGAAGCGAGCGCCAGCGTGACGTCGCTTTCGGTGATGCCACCAACACCGGAGAGCAGAATGCGTGCACCGACTTCGTCGTTGCCGAGTTCGTTGAGCGCATGGGCAATCGCTTCCGCGGAGCCCTGCACGTCGGCCTTGAGCACCAGCGGGAACTCTTTTTTGCCGGTTTCCTGCAGACGGTTCATCATCTGCTCAAGCGAACCGCGCGTTCCGGAGGCAACCACGGAGGCCTTCTCGCGGATCTGGCGCTGACGGTAGTCGGTAATCTCACGGGCGCGGGCTTCGTTGTCGACGACCGCAACCATGTCACCGGCTTCCGGCGTGCCCTGGAAGCCCAGAACCTCGACCGGTTTGGCCGGACCGGCTTCCTTCACCTGGTTGCCATTCTCGTCGAGCATGGCGCGTACACGGCCCCACTCGGCACCGGCAACCAGAATATCGCCCGGCTTGAGGGTACCCTTCTGCACCAGAACGGTGGCAACCGGACCACGGCCCTTGTCGAGCTGCGCTTCGATGACGATGCCTTCTGCCTTGCGTTCCGGGTTGGCCTGGAGTTCCAGAACCTCGGACTGCAGCAGGATCATTTCCAGAAGTTTGTCGAGGCCCAGGCCGCTCTTGGCGGAGACTTCAACATCGATCACGTCACCGCCCATGGATTCCACAACGAGGTTCTCGCTGAGAAGCTCCGTGCGGACGCGGTTCGGGTCGGCTTCCGGCTTGTCCATCTTGTTGATGGCCACGATGATCGGCACGTCGGCCGCCTTTGCGTGAGCAACGGCTTCCTTTGTCTGCGGCATGACACCATCGTCGGCTGCCACAACCAGGATCACGATATCGGTCGACTTCGCACCGCGGGCACGCATCTGCGAGAACGCAGCGTGGCCCGGGGTATCGATGAAGGTGATCTTGTTGCCATCCTGATCGACCTGATAGGCGCCGATATGCTGGGTGATGCCGCCGGCTTCGCCGGTGACCACCTTGGACTTGCGAATTGCATCGAGCAACGAGGTCTTGCCGTGGTCGACGTGGCCCATGATTGTCACGACCGGAGGACGCGGCAACAGGGTGGACGGTTCGTCTTCCGTGGTGAACAGACCTTCTTCCACGTCGGCTTCGGAGACGCGCTTGACCGTGTGACCCATTTCCTGGGCGATCAGTTCAGCCGTATCCGCATCAATGACGTCGTTGATCTTCAGCATCTGGCCCTGCTTCATCAGAAGCTTGATCACATCCACGGCGCGCTCGGCCATACGGTTGGCGAGTTCCTGGATGGTGATGGCTTCCGGCAGGACGACTTCACGCATGATCTTTTCACGCACGACCTGCTGCTGACCGCGCTTCGCCTTTTCCTGGCGGCGGCGCATGGAGGCCAGAGACCGCGCACGCTGGCCGTCGTCGCCACCGGTGGCGGCCGAGATGGTCAGCTTGGAGCGGCGACGGTCGTCGCCGGTGCGCGGACGCGCGGCGGGGGCCGGAGCCTGTTTCGGGCGTTTGACCGCGCGAACGCCCTTGTTGTTGCGGTCTTCTTCTTCGGTTTCTCCGCGCTCGGGCTTCGCACGTGCAGCCGGTGCCTCCGGTGCCTTGCGCTTGCCCATGTCGTCAAGGCTGGGCGGCTTGCCGCCGTCAGCATGAGCGGGCTTGCGCACCACGGTGCGGCCTGCAGTTTCCTTGCGTACGGGCGCGGCAGCTTCCGGAGCGGTTTCTTCAGCCGGCTCGGCTTTCGGGCCTGCCTTGGCCTCTTCCGCAGCCTTGAGAGCGTCTTCGGCTTCGCGCTTGGCGCGCTCTTCCGCTTCGACCTTGGCGCGGGCTTCTTCTTCGGCCTGACGCTGAGCCGCCTCGATTGCGCGGCGCTTGTCTTCTTCTTCGCGGCGCTTGCGGTCTTCCTCGTCCCGAACCTTGGCCATCTGAAGGGCTGCCGCGCGGGCTGCCGCTTCTTCCTTGGTCAGGGTACGCAGAACGTTGCCGTTGCCCTTTTGGCGCTGGCCGGACGCAGACCGGCGAGCCTGCTTGGTCGCCTGCGGATCTGGTTGCGGCGGCGTACGTGGCGCTTCAGCCGGCCGCTCGAGGCGCTGCGTTGTCGGCGCAGGGGCTTCAGCTTTCGCTTCCTGCCCCGGGAGCACGACACGGCGCTTCTTCTTTTCCACGACGACGGCTTTGGACCGGCCATGCGAGAAGGACTGCCGAACAGTTCCCTGATCGCCACCGCCGCGCTTTAGGCCAAGCGTTTTGCCACGCTCAACGCTGATTGTCTTGTCGCCTGGATTTTTCGTATCGCTCATATTGCCTTCAGTCCTGCGCAACCGCCTTTTCAAGCGTTGCCATTATCGCTGCTTACCGCGGAGGAGTAGCGAAAACGCTCCAGATCGCGCACCCGCGACAGGAAGTTTTCGCTCGCCTGCCCCGCAAGCAGTGCAGCATGTATCACATTTGACCGGCCCAATGCCAAATCCAATTGGTCCGAATCGAACAAACGGACGATTTGGCATCCGTTTGAGAGTTCCTGACTGCTGGCAGCCACTGCCGCCAGCTTCCTTACCCCGTCTTCTGCAGCGTCCGAGGCATGGACCAGCCCGGCGACATCATCCTGCCGCAGGGCCGCTTCAACTTTCGCGTAGCCTGTCACCAGCTCGCCGGCCTTGCGCGTCATGGAGAGCGCTTGCAGCGCCGATCGTTCCATGAGCGCATCAACACGATCCGCCAGTCCCGGCTCGACAGAGGCTTCCCCTTTAAAACCCCTGCCGAAGACCTTTTTCCGGTCCTTTTCGGCAACAGCCACGATGTCTTTCGCGGCGGTTACCCAAACACCACGCCCTGGAAGAACCCGCTTCAGATCCGGGACCACCTCACCTTGCGGATCGAGGACGAACCGGATCAGCGTACTGATGGGCTGAACCTCCCGGGTAACGGCACACTGCCGTTCGGTTGGCTCACTCTTCCTGGGCACGCTGCCACTCCTTTAGATCAACCTGCTTTCCGGTGGAAACCTCCCCGGCGCAGAAAAGCTGATCGAACTTGCGAATTCGAAGCTGCCGACCAGCTCAAGGCCATGCCGGAAACTTCATACAGGAGGCTTTTGCCTCTCTCGTTACCCGTTCAGGATCGCGCCGCTCTGTGGCTCTTCTCCAACGGTTTCGGCCATTTCGGCCTCTTCTTCTTCTTCAGCCACGTCGGCTTCCGCCTGAGCTGCGAGTTCTTCCTCGGTGATCCAGCCGGCTGCCAGACGGGCGGCCATCACGACGTTTTCCGCTTCCGCGCGGGACATGTCGAATTCCGAAAGGGCACCTTCGAAGCGCTTTGTCTCACCGTCCTTGCGTTCGGTCCAGCCGACGAGATCGTCAGCAGCGCATCCGGCAAGGTCTTCCATCGTCTTGATGTCGTCCTTGCCCAGAGCAACCAGCATAGCCGTTGTCAGGCCATCAATCGACCTCAAGTCGTCGGCAACACCAAGCGAAATGCGTTCTTCGTCGAGTTTTGCTTCCAGTTCGGCCAGATAATCCCGGGCACGTGCCTGAATTTCGACGGCGGTGTCATCATCGAAGCCTTCGATCATGGAGATCTCATCGAGCTCCACGTACGCGACTTCCTCGACGGAGGTAAAGCCTTCGGTGGCCAGCAACTGGCCGACCATTTCGTCCACGTTGAGGGCTTCCATGAACAGCTGCGAACGCTCAAGGAATTCCTTCTGGCGGCGGTCGCTTTCTTCCTGTTCGGTCATGATGTCGATGGCCCAGCCGGTCAGCTGGGAGGCCAGACGCACGTTCTGTCCGCGGCGGCCGATCGCCAATGATAGTTGGTCATCGGGAACGACAACTTCAATACGTTCGGCGTCTTCGTCCAGAACAACCTTGGCAACTTCGGCCGGCTGCAGGGCGTTGACGATGAAGGTTGCGGCTTCTTCGTTCCACGGAATGATGTCGATCTTCTCGCCCTGAAGCTCGCCGACAACGGCCTGGACACGGCTGCCGCGCATACCCACGCAGGCGCCGACCGGGTCGATGGAGCTGTCCTTGGAGATCACGGCGATCTTCGCGCGTGAGCCCGGATCGCGAGCCACTGACTTGATCTCGATGACACCGTCGTAGATTTCCGGAACTTCCTGGGCGAACAGTTTCGCCATGAACTGGGGATGAGTGCGCGACAGGAAAATCTGCGGACCGCGCTGCTCGCGGCGCACGTCATAGATGATGGCGCGGATGCGGTCACCGGTGCGGAAGATTTCGCGCGGTATCAATTCGTCGCGGCGGACAATGCCTTCGCCACGGCCAAGATCGACAATAACGTTGCCGTATTCGGCGCGTTTGACGACACCGTTGACGACTTCGCCGACACGGTCCTTGAATTCTTCATACTGACGGTCACGCTCGGCTTCGCGCACTTTCTGCACGATGACCTGCTTGGCGGACTGGGCGGCGATACGGCCGAAATCGAGCGGCGGCAGCGGCTCGGCGATGAAGTCGCCGATGCTGGCTTCCGGATTGCGGGCCTGCGCGTCATCAAGAGAGATGTCGGTGGAAACGTTTTCGACGGCTTCGACGACCTGAAGCAGACGCTGCAGGCGGATCTCGCCGGTCTTCGGATTGATTTCGGCGCGGACTTCCGTTTCCGTGCCATAGCGGGAGCGGGCTGCTTTCTGGATCGCATCTTCCATTGCATTGATGACGATCATCCGGTCGATGGATTTTTCCCGTGCGACCGCGTCAGCGATTTGCAGCAGTTCCAGCCGGTTCGCGCTGATTGCCATATTCCACTCCTCTTGCGCCAAGGATCGGTTCGGGCGCATTCTTCTTCTTTCCCTTAGAGCCTGTGGCTCAGTTGGGCATGTTGTCCTGCGACAGCTCGTCTTCCTGGCCACGGGCGGCAAGTGCCGCCTTTTCCGCCTGAAGAGCTGCGGTAATCAAGTCATCGGTCAGCACAAGCTTGGCTTCACCGATATTTTCCAGCGGCAGCGCCACGGTATCCTCTTCGCCGTCCCGCACATCAGGCAGACGAATATTGGCCATACCGTTTTCCGCGCCAAGGAGCGTGCCCCGGAACCGCTTGCGGCCGTCCAGCATGACGGCCATTTCGACCTTCAGCTCATGGCCGGCCCAGCGGTTGAAATCGCCGGCCCGCACGAGCGGACGGTCGATACCCGGAGATGAAACTTCTAGATGATATGCCCGGTTGATCGGGTCTTCGACGTCGAGCGCGGGCGAGACGCCACGGCTGATGGTTTCGCAGTCCTCGACCGTCATCGTGCCGTCCGGACGCTCTGCCATGATCTGCAAGGTGCAACCGTTCTGAGCACTGATCTTAATACGCACCAGTCGGTAGCCGAGGTCTTCGATGACCGGCTCCACAATTGCGGCAACACGGGCATCAAGACCCTGTTCCGTCACAATTCTCGGTTCGTGTGCGCTCACACTTGGCTCCTGTTCGCGGCCGTTACCGGCTCTTGAGCATCAGATGCACCTGATTGTCGATTTACATAGGGCAGTCCTGCTCGAACTCATCGGTTTCCGGTTATGTAAGCAAAAAAGAGCGGGTCCCCGGCGGGCCCACTCTCAAAGTGCTCAGATAAGCCGTTTGAGGTGAAACACGGGCTGTATAACGCCAAAGCAGTCAAAAAGGCAAGAGGCCGGGCCAAATTCCTCAAAGAAGTTGGCGCGCGCCCGGTTTCCCCCGGTAAACGGCAACAAAAGCGCAGCCCCGGTCACCGTACAGCTACACCCTGCGGAAGGTCAGGTACCGGCCGATACGGCCTTCGCGGATGGCCTTGGCCTCATAGCGCGTGCCCGGCCAGTCTTCCCAGGGAGACTTCCAGTCGGCAGCGGTTTCCGCAGTCCATTCAAACGCGTGATGATCGCGGCAATGACGCAGCGTCCAATCGACATAGGTATCGATATCACTGGCAAACCGGAACTCGTGGCCCGGCCGGAGTGCCCGGGCATAGCGGTCGAGGTTCTGTTCGTTGATGAACCTTCGTTTCCAGTGGCGCTTCTTGGGCCATGGATCCGGATAGAGCTGGTAGGCCAGATCGAGGCTCGCCTCCGGCAGCCAGTCCAGAACGTTGACCGCATCGTCATCATAAAGACGGACATTGCCGAGCCCCTCCTCTACGACGGCGGTCACGGCCTTGGCCATGCTGCCGACAAACGGCTCGACGCCGATGAAGCCGGTTCGCGGATTGGTTCTGGCCCTATGCAGCAGATGTTCACCACCGCCGAAGCCGACCTCCAGGCACACCTCGTCGACGTCAGCGTCGAAGAGGTCCCTCAGATCATCAGGGGCCGGTTTTGCCAGATCCAGCGCCAGGCGCGGCAGTTCGTTTTCCATCAACGCCTCACGGCGCGGGCTTAGCGGCTTGCCCTTGCGGCGGCCGTAAAAGGAACCTTCGTAACGGTCAGTCATTCTGCATCTTCAAAACGACAGATCGCCGGCTCTGAACCGGCGATCTGCTTCATTTCATCTATGGTTCGGCCTGGAGCTGAGCTTATCCCGCAAGCGGGCGCAGCTCGTCAACCAGGTCGGTCTTCTCCCAGCTGAAACCGCCATCGGCTTCGGGCTCGCGGCCGAAATGCCCGTAAGCGGCAGTGCGCTCATAGATCGGGTTGTTCAGCTTGAGGTGCTGACGAATGCCGCGCGGGCTGAGGCCCATGACATCGCGCAGTGCCTTTTCCAGCTTGGCCTCGTCGCAACGGCCCGTGCCATGCAGGTCGACATAGACCGACAGCGGCTCCGGAACGCCGATGGCGTAGGAAAGCTGGATGGTGCAGCGATCAGCCAGATCGGCTGCGACAACGTTCTTGGCAAGATACCGGGCCGCATAGGCCGCCGAACGGTCCACCTTGGTCGGGTCCTTGCCGGAGAAAGCGCCGCCGCCATGCGGTGCGGCGCCGCCATAGGTGTCGACAATGATCTTGCGGCCGGTGAGGCCGGCATCACCGTCGGGACCACCGATGACGAAGGCACCGGTCGGGTTGACGTGCCAGACGGTATCGCCCGTGATGAAGCCTTCCGGCAGCGCTGTGCGGATGTAGGGTTCGACGATGGCGCGCACGTCGGTGGACGTCAGGGCCGGATCCAGATGCTGGGTCGACAGAACGATCGAGGTTGCCTCGACCGGCTTGCCGTTGACGTAGCGGACAGTGACCTGGCTCTTCGCATCCGGGCCGAGTGCGGGCTCCTGGCCAGATTTGCGGACTTCGGCCAGAAGACGCAGGATCTTGTGTGAAAAGAGAATCGGAGCCGGCATCAGCTCTTCGGTCTCGCGGCAGGCGTAACCGAACATGATGCCCTGGTCGCCGGCACCTTCATCCTTGTTGTCGCCTGCATCGACGCCCTGGGCGATGTGAGCGGACTGCGCATGAAGATGAACGGCGACATCGCAGTTTTCCCAATGGAAACCATCCTGCTCATAGCCGATATCCTTGACGGCCATGCGGGCAAGATGGGCGATGTAATCGCTGGTGATAGTGGCCGGACCACGGGTTTCGCCGGCGATCACGATGCGGTTGGTTGTTGCCAGGGTTTCACAGGCAACGCGCGCTTCCGGCATTTCCTTGAGGTAGGCATCTACAACCGCATCGGAGATACGGTCGCATACTTTGTCCGGATGCCCTTCAGAGACGGACTCGGAGGTAAACAGGTAATTCTGACGTGCCATTGGCGATCGTCCTTCTGGGAATGAATATGACAGAAGCGGCGATCTTCATCGCCGCTCCGTCTGCATCAATCTTAGAAGTTCTTCGCCGCGTCAAGCGCGCGCGTGAATTTTGTCAGTCGTCGCCTGCGAGAGACCGGACCAGATCAACGATCCGGCGACGGACTTTCGGGTCCTCGATCCGAACAAATGCCTTGTTCAGGGACAGGCCTTCGGACGAAGACAGGAAGTCGACAACATAAGACGTCGGCTGGGTTTCGCCAAAGCCTTCAGCCTCTTCGGGAGTGCCGGGTGCATCTTCGAAGAAAAAGGAAACCGGAACTTTCAAAACCGTGGCGATATGCTGCAACCGGCTGGCACCGATGCGGTTGGTGCCTTTTTCGTATTTCTGGATCTGCTGGAAGGTGATGCCCAGACTTTCGCCGAGCTTTTCCTGACTCATGCCTAGCATCATGCGGCGAAGCCTGACGCGGCTGCCTACATGAATATCGATCGGATTCGGAGACTTTTTACTGGGCATCTGTGTCGCTCTTTCTTTTTGTCGCGGAGAAAGCCCGCTCGTTTTCGTTTGCACAAGCTCTCCTGAGTTCCCCCCACAGGTTCAAGAGACCGAAGTTTGCCCGCAACCTTTCACTTGTACATGAAGCAGCCTTCAATCGGCTATTTCACGGTTGTATCACAGTTCCTTCACTCAACTCAAACAAAAATTATCAATTTACACGCGAATAGCGGTTGTATTGGTAAAACGCCGCAAATACTACAATGAGGAACGAGAAAATGAGTACCGGCAGATCGCCAAAAATGCCGTAGAGAGTGTTACCTAGTCTCTGCGGAAGCTTGGCGTCGATCAGCCCCTTCTCGAATATCGCAAGTTTCGCGACCACATTACCTTTGGCGTCGACGACCGCGGAAATGCCTGTATTTGCAGCTCTAATCAGCGGCAATCCGGTTTCGATCGCGCGCAAACGTGCCTGGGCGAAATGCTGATACGGGCCGGGCGTGCGGCCAAACCAGGCGTCGTTGGTCACATTCAGCAAAAATTCCGGCCTGCCGGAAACGCCGTCCAGAGACCCCGGAAAAATCGCCTCGTAACAAATCATGGGTAGAAAACCAAAACTTTCGGAGGTGGTCAGCACGCGCGGTTGATACCCTGCCTCGAAGCCTTCCAGGGGTCCTGCGAGGTTGGTGATTCCGAGAGATTCAAGCAGAGGTTTAAACGGGATATACTCGCCGAAGGGCACCAGACGGACCTTGTCGTAGATGCCCTGGACCGTGCCTTCGCTGCCTATGACGAAAACGCTGTTGAAGTAATCCGCCCCCTGAAGACCGGGTTCGGCCCTGATCGCACCGGTCACCAGTTCGGTCTTGTCGCTGAGCGACTTGCCGATCCGGAACAATGCACCCGGCTCTTGCGTCAAAAGGAAGGGCACGGCCGATTCCGGCCAGACCACCATGCGCGGCTGGCCGACGCGTGCGGCGCCGCCAAGCGGCGCTTCGGTCATGTCCAGGAATGTCTGAAAGATCTCATCGCGCAGCTCGGGCCGCCATTTGTCTTTCTGATCGATCGAGGGTTGAACGATGCGGACGTCGAGATCGGCAACGGGCGGAACCGGCTGCCACAGCCGGACAGCGCCGTAGCCCGCGACCACGGCCAATGCAACGCCAGCAATGGCAACAGCCGTGACCCGCTGGCGAAACGGGCGCGCATCCGCCAGAACGGCAGGGGTAGCGAACACCGCTACCGCGATGAACGTAAGACCATAAAGACCAACGAGGCTTGCCGCCTGCGACAGGCTCAACGATCCGGACAACCCGTACCCGAAGGCATTCCAGGGAAACCCTGTCAGCACATGGCCACGCAGCCAATCGGACAGGGTCAGACCGGCTGCCAGCAACAGGATACGGCGGAACTGATCGCTCCAGAACACGGCCGCCAGGCCGATGCCGAGGCCCGTGAACAGCGCCAGACCGACCGGCATCGCCAGAACCGCAAAAGGCATCAGCCAGGCAAAGCGCTCCGCTTCCACGAGAAATGCGGCACCGATCCACCACAGGCCGGACAGGAAGTAACCGAAGCCGAACAGCCAACCGAGCGCGAAGCCCGTGCGAAACCGCTGAAGACGCTTACCCGGCGCAGGATCTACGGACCCGTCCAGCAACCAGACCAGACAGGGGAACGTGACCAGAAGCACGATGGTGACGTCATAAGGGGGAAGCGCGAAGGCTGTTACGGCCCCGCAGGCGGCACACAGGAGGCGGCGCTGCCAACCCCATGCCAGAAGAAAGGTATTTGGCAGGGCCGACAGGCGGTGTGACAACCATTGCATCAAAGAGCTTCCCCGTTCTTGCGGTCAGGAGATTTGTCGGCTCGCCGCAGCGGGGTCAAGGGTTAATCCCAAAGATGAATGAAGAAGCCCTGTCGCGGAAGCCGGAACCTGTCGCATTTGGCTCCCGTTGCTGGGCCGGTTCGCCCGGCCGCCAGGTCATCCGTTACCGCTGGACGCGGCAACCTTGGGCTTCGGGCTCTCGCTGTCCTGACCACCATCGCCCTGGGCGCTATCGGTCCGCTTGGGACGACGGCGAAGATCCGGCGGACGGGCGTCAGTGCGGCGGCGGCGGATCTTCAGGCGCTTGATGCGGCGCGGATCCGCATCCATCACCTCGAATTCGAACCCGGGAACCTCATCCGGCACAAGCAGCAATTCGCCGCGAACCGGCACACGGCCCACGGAGAAATACAGCAGCCCGCCGAGCGTATCGACGTCTTCGGAAATCT
Source organism: Roseibium sp. LAB1 (assembly GCF_054658235.1). Lineage (NCBI taxonomy): Bacteria > Pseudomonadati > Pseudomonadota > Alphaproteobacteria > Hyphomicrobiales > Stappiaceae > Roseibium > Roseibium sp. LAB1. Next base: position 1,694,886 of record NZ_BAAGIB010000002.1, read on the forward strand.
CGCCATCATAAAGGTGCGTGCCCAGCGCTGCATCGAGGTCTTCAAGCGGCAGACGCGGATCGGCAATCCACACGCCTTCCCCGGCGGAGGCCAGCATGGCCTCCTCGTCCTCGTCGTGTTCGTCCTCGATATCGCCGACGACTTCCTCAACCAGATCTTCCAGCGACACCAGGCCGTCAGTTCCACCGTATTCGTCGATCACCAGAGCCATCTGGATACGGTCGGCCTGCATCTTCGCCATCAGGTCCGTCGCCGGCATCGACGGCGGCACGAACAGAAGGTTCCGCAGCAGATCCGTGTTCTTCAGCGAGACCGACAGGTCGACGCAGGACAGATCCAGATCAGGCATGTTATGGCCGTTACGCGCTGGCGCATTCGAATTCGACGGTTGAATGCCGGTTGTATCTTTTTCCTTGTCCACAGAAGTTGCAGGACGATTGGAAGCGCCGCGTTCGGCGATATACGCCATCAAATCCTTGATGTGGACCATGCCCCGCGGATCATCCAGCGTCTCTTCGTAGACCGGCATGCGCGAATGACCGCTTGTCTGGAAAAGTTCCATGACACGGCTGAGGCTGGTTTCCACTTCCACCGCATCGATATCCGCACGCGGGATCATGACATCGTCGACGCGCAATTCGCGCAGTCTGAGAATGTTGCCGAGCAGCATCCGCTCTTCCGGAGAGAAAGCGGCGTCGCCGCCTTCGCGGGCAAGCTCATCCTCCAGGTTCTCGCGCAAGCTCGAAGACTGGCGGCCCAAGCGCAGGATGCGTTTGAGGAGGTCGAGAAAGGCCGCAGTTCTCTGCGGCTTCGGCTGTTGCGGGTCTTCCCCGTCCTGTTCCTGTCCAGTGCTGGCAGGTTTCTGCCCGGTTACCGGACTTTGCGGTTCAATTGAGTTCATCATCCATCAATCAAGAACATCACACCCCATGATGCCACTTAACCGCCGTCAGCCACAAGGGGCCTGTCCGCGTAAGGGTCATCGATGCCAAGAGAGGCCAGAATGGCCTTCTCGAGACTTTCCATAAGTTCCGCCTCTTCACTTTCCTGATGATCATAATCGAAAAGGTGAAGCAAACCGTGAACTGTCAGATGGGTAAGGTGATCGGAAAATTCAATTCCAAGATCCGCGGCTTCGGCCGCGACGGTTTCATAACCGAAAACGATATCGCCCAGAAGCGGGCCGTAGACATCGCCTTGCGGATCACTGCCGGGAAAGGACAGGACGTTTGTCGCCTTGTCCTTGTCCCGCCATTTCGCGTTCAACTGCCGGATCGACGCGTCGTCGGTAAAGAGCAGCGAGACTTCCGTCCCGTCCAGAACTTCCAGATCCGCACAAGCAAAGGCAGCGGCAACCGCCTTCGCGGTAATTTCTTCCAACTGGCTTTCCGCCGGCCAATCACCCGCCTCTATCGACAGGTCAATCTGAAAACTTTCGGGCAATCGGTCAGGCATTGTCGGCAAGGGCTTTTCAGGAATTTGCGGCTTCACGAGGGCGCGCAGAGGCACCGTCGCGGTCCGCACCACGTTTTCGCTCGGCAAAGCGGCGTTCGCGCGCTTCCGATTCTTCACGCGAAGCGTTGTCGTAGGCGGTCACGATCCGTCCAACCAGTTCGTGGCGGACGACGTCCTTCTCGTTGAACCGGATATGAGCGACTTCCGGAATGTCGGTCAACAGTCCAAGTGCTTCACGCAAACCGGACACCTGTCCCGATGGCAAGTCGATCTGGCTCGGGTCGCCGGTGACGATCATCTTCGACCCTTCTCCGAGACGCGTCAGAAACATCTTCATCTGCATGGAAGTCGTGTTCTGCGCCTCGTCGAGCAGCACCACCGCGTTGGACAGCGTGCGGCCGCGCATGAAGGCCAGCGGCGCCACCTCGATCATGCCGGACTGCAGGCCACGATCGACCTTCTCTGCGGGCATCATCTCGTAAAGGGCGTCGTAGATCGGCCGCAGGTAGGGATCGACCTTGTCCTTCATCTCGCCCGGCAGGAAGCCGAGACGTTCGCCGGCTTCAACAGCGGGACGGGACAGGATCAGACGGGCGACATCGCCGCGCTCCAGCAGCGCTGCCGCATAGGCAACCGCCAGGAAGGTCTTGCCGGTGCCGGCCGGGCCGGTTCCGAAAATCAGGTCGGCCCGATCCATGGACCGGATGTAGGCGTCCTGGGTCGGCGTGCGGGCAACGATGGTCTTTCGACGGGTCGCGATCTGGGCGAAGGCCAGCCGGGACTTCGGCTCCAGCGTCGGCAGCGGCAGTTGCGCTTCGGCGGCTGCAGCCATGCGCAAGGCACCGTCGACGTCCCCCGGATGGATCTCCTGCCCCTGCAGCAGACGCTGATACATGGCCTCCAGCGCGGTGCGCGCCTGAGCACACCCCGCCTGACGGCCTTTGAGCGTCACCTGGTTGCCCCTGGCAATGGCATCGATGCCCAGACGCTGTTCGATAAGCGCAAGGTTCTGGTCGAATTGCCCAAAGAGATCTCCGATCAGCCGGTTATCTTCAAAGGCAAGAACAATATGGGTCATGTCGGAGGCCGAACCGGCCGCAGAGGAATCTACCGAGGACTTGCGGGATGAAGAGTGGCTGTCGCGCGTCAAATGACGTCTCCTTTAGGCCGCCGGAGCCGGGATGCGTCCGGACCTTCCAAGATCATCTTGCCCCGCAATCAGCCGCCCGAACAGGGAATTGGACCCGATGTCAACGATTTCCACCGCTTGTATCGACCCGATGAGGTCTTCGGGTGCATCCAGTTGCACCGGCTGCAACCAGGGCGACTTGCCAACCAGCTGGCCGGGATTGCGGCCGGTCTTCTCCAGAAGCACGTCACAGGTCATTCCCAGACGCGAGGCGTTGAACGCTTTCTGCTGCTCGCTGATCAAGGCCTGAAGCTCGGCAAGCCGGACAGACTTGACGTCTTCCGGCACGTGATTTTCCATGGTTGCGCCCGGTGTTCCGGGCCTGGAGCTGTATTTGAACGAGAAGGCGGAACCGTAGCCAACGCGTCGAATCAGATCCATCGTGTCGTCGAAATCCTGGTCGGTCTCACCCGGGAATCCGACGATGAAATCACCGGAGAGCGCAATATCGGGGGCCGCCTCGCGAATGCGGTCGATCAGGCGGAAATACTCTTCCCGCGTATGACGGCGGTTCATCGCCTTCAGGATCTTGTCGGACCCTGACTGCACCGGCAGGTGCAGATACGGCATCAGGCTTTTCAGTTCCTTGTGTGCCTCGATCAGGTCGTCATCCATGTCGCGGGGATGGCTGGTGGTGTACCGCAGCCGGTCCAGACCGTCGATTTCCGCCAGGCGCCTCAACAAACGGCCAAGCCCCCAGACGGCACCATCCGGCGCCGCTCCATGATAGGCATTGACGTTCTGCCCCAGCAGCGTGACCTCGCGCACACCGGCGGCGGCCATGCGTTCGGCTTCGGAGACGATCTGCTCGACCGAGCGGGAAACTTCTGCGCCGCGCGTATAGGGAACGACGCAGAAGGTGCAGAACTTGTCGCATCCTTCCTGCACAGTGAGAAAGGCGGACGGCGGGCGTTTCAGCACCTGACTTTCCGCACGGGCGGACAGGTGGTTGAACTTGGCGTCAATGTCGAACTCTGTTTCGACCACCTTGGAGCCAGCGCGAGCCTTTTCCAGGAGAGACGGCAGCTGATGGTAGCTCTGCGGCCCCACCACGAGATCCACGATGGGCGCCCGGCGGGAAATTTCCTCGCCTTCCGCCTGTGCAACGCAGCCGGCGACACCGACCATCATGTCCTTGCCGGATTTCGCCCGTTCTTCCTTGACCTTCCGGATACGGCCAAGCTCGGAATAGACCTTCTCGGCGGCCTTTTCACGGATGTGGCAGGTGTTCAGGATGACCAGATCGGCGTCTTCCAGATCGTCAGTCGCCTCGAACCCCTCCGGCGCCAGAACGTCGGTCATGCGCTCGCTGTCATAGACGTTCATCTGGCAGCCATAGGTCCGCACGAACACCTTGCGGGTGTTCCCGCCCTCACGGGTGGCTGTCGTTTCGGCGGCAGAAACGGCGGTGGCGGCCGTTTCCAGGTCTTGTTCAGGGCGGCTTGTCATTCGCTCCTCGTGGGGCTCCTACTGGCCTTTGTAGATTCGGCCTTCATAAACTGGGCCTTTGTCTGGCGGCCGGATGTGGTGAATGTCTGTGCCTTCATCGGGCAATTCACCCGGTACGGGCGCAGGATCGATCCGTCCATCACGCCCAGGATCCGCGCCTTGGAACGGCAGCGGACGGCACCTTGCAAATTCAGGCGCCAGCTTTAGCGGTTTTTTCCCCGTTTGAGAAGAACTCGAGTGGCTCGATTTCGCTGAAATCTTCGATCTCGACCGGCTTTTGCAGCAGCGAGGCGATCGTCATGGCTCGAACCTCTGTTTCAAGGCGGCGGGTCAGGTCCTTCCGGTCCGTTGTCCGGTCGACCAGAACCGGCTCGCCCCAGCGCACCACGACGTCGAGCGCACCGCGCGAGAATATGCCCCACAGGTGGCCCGCAAGCTCCATGTCGCCATACCAGGCGACATGCGGACGGTGGGCACGGCCCATCGGCAGGCCGTAAAAGCCCTGATAGGCGACAGACAGCGGCTGCACCCAGACCGTCGAGGTCTCGTCGTCGCCGACGGCACGGGTCGCGGCCCCAAGCAGCGCTGAACGAAACGGCAGAACGCAATTGCCGTCATTGGAGGTGCCTTCGGCAAACAGGACCATCGCATCGCCGGCTGCCATGCGCCCGGCAATGGCATCAGCCACCTGAGCGGTTTCCGTGCGCCGGGTGCGATTGACGAACACCGTGCGCTGAAGCTTGGCGAACAGGCCGAAAATGGGCCAGCCCGAGACTTCCGATTTCGCAATGAATGACAGGGGTATCAGCGAGCCGAGCACGGTGATATCGACCCAGGACGCGTGGTTGGAGGCGATCAGCAGCGGCCTGTCCATGGCAGGGCTTCCGATCTGCTCGATCTTGATGCCCACAAGCCGGGTCGCGATCCGGTGCCAGAGCTGGGGCAATTTCCTTTGCATCGGAAGACCGAGCTTCACCGCCAGCCACTGAAGCGGGATCAGCACCAGCGACACCAGCGTCAGAAGGAAGATGATGACCCCGGCCTTGAGTTCAGCCATCGCCGTGGTCATCCTTCGGAACATCGAGCGGAACGCCATAGAGTTCCAGCCGGTGGTCGACCAGCCGGTACCCCAGTTTCTTGGCGATAAATTCCTGCAAGGCCTCGATTTCCTCGTTGCGGAACTCGATCACCTGGCCGGAACGCAGATCGATCAGGTGGTCGTGATGTTCGTCCGGAACAGTTTCATAGCGCGAACGGCCGTCGCGAAAATCGTGCCGCTCGATCATCCCCGCATCCTCGAACAGCTTCACGGTGCGATAGACCGTTGAAATGGAAATGCCCGGATCGATCGCCACGGAGCGGCGGTAAAGTTCCTCGACATCGGGGTGCTCGTCGGAGGCTGCTTCGATGACGGAGGCAATGACACGGCGCTGTTCGGTCATGCGCATACCTTTTTCGATGCACAAATCCACTAGCGCTGATTGCCGCTCTTCCACCATTGCGATGCCGTCCGCCGTCTGTTTCCGATACCGTATCCGTTTCCGCTACAGCGCTTAACCAAGATCGACGCGCATGACAAGCGCGGTCCCGTCTCCTCCACTGTCGCTGTAATACCCCTTGCGGCTGCCGACCTCCTTGAAGCCGAGTGCCCGGTACAGCAGCAGCGCCGGTTCGTTGGCAGCGTCCACTTCCAGAAAAAGGTGTTTGCAGCGTTCGCCATACAAACGGAACAGACCGGCTTCCATCAGCTTCTTGCCGATGCTGCGGCCGCGCTGGCGCGGGTGAACTGCAATGGTGATGACCTCGGCCTCATCTGCGGCGATGCGCACGATCAGGAAGCCAAGCGGTGCACGCGTGCCATAGGGACTGGCCCGGCGCGCCACAAGAAACATGACGCCGTCCTGCGCTTTCATCCGCGCAAGCTCGTCCGTGTTCCATTTGTGTTTGAATGACAGTGCGTGGATATCGGCAATCTTCGGTAGATCTTCGTCCAGCGCCTCTTCTATCACCGGCGGCTGGGTCCAGAACCACCAAAAACTCATTGCCGTTCTATCCTTCCCTTCGTTTGCGGCGTCGCATCAGGCGGCCGCAAATAGAGTGGCGAAGGGGATGACCTCGAAGGATCGGCGGAGATCCCCAGTTCCGCAACATCCCGAATACCCGGGAAAGTGCTGCGGGACAATATCGCGCTGTCTGGAAGGCCAAGCTCCCTCGCGATTTTTTCCGATGCCGAACCTGCCAACCTTATGTCCTTGGGCAGGTTCGCCGCAAGATCAGCGATGGTACGTACACCGGCTTCATCAGCGGCTGCACCCGAGGCATGAAACAGCTGACAGTAAACCTCGTCGGCTTTTCCGGTCAGTGCCACCAGAACAGGCCCCCCCTCGTCCCTGGGAACATCGGAACGGGCAATGGCTGCCAGTGTGGTCACGCCGACAACCGGCTTGCCGAGCACCAGGCCGAACCCGCGGGCAACGGCCAGTCCGACACGCAGTCCGGTAAAGCTGCCGGGTCCGATGGTTACGGCAACGCGGTCAAGTTCGGAAAAGGTGGTAGACGACTCGGCCATGACCTCGCCGATCATGTCCATCAGCTTTTCGGCATGTCCCCGGCCGATTTCTTCGCCACATGCCTCGAAACACGCGGTTTCCACACCGTCGTCGAGAACGGCGGCGGCGCAATTGGCAAGGGCTGTATCGATGGCGAGGACGCGCATTCCGGTCTGGCTCAAGGTTTTTGTCCCACATGCCACTACCCCGGCCCGGCCCGTGAGTCGAGCGGGGCTTTGGACCTAAGTCCAAAGGGGGGCTTGCGTTCCACAAAGAATGGGAGTCGAAAATATTAAAGGCCCGGACACATGCCGGGCCTTTGAAACTCTACAGGAAATATCCGATCAGATCGGGCGGACTTCCTCGACTTCCGGCACAAAGTGGCGCAGCAGATTCTGGATACCGTGCTGAAGCGTTGCCGTGGATGACGGGCAGCCGGCGCAGGCGCCGCGCATGGACAGATAGACCACGCCTTCCTTGAAGCCCTTGAAGGTGATGTCGCCGCCATCTTGCGCCACCGCAGGACGCACCCGGGTTTCCAGGAGTTCCTTGATGGTGCTGACGGTGTCTGCGTCACCTGCCTCGAAGAACTCGCCTTCCTCGATATTTTCCGCTTCGCTGGTCGCCATGACCGGCTGACCGGACATGAACTGCTCCATGATCACGCCCAGAATGGCCGGTTTCATGTGCTGCCAGTCGGTTTCGTCCTTGGTCACGGTCACGAAGTCATGGCCGAAAAAGACCGCCACCACGCCCGGCACGTCGAACAGTTTCTGTGCGAGAGGCGATACCCCGGCATCCGCCTTGTTGCGGAAGTCGTAGGTTCCCTCCGGCAGGACAACCCGTCCCGGCAGGAATTTCAGTGTCGCCGGATTCGGTGTGGCTTCGGTTTGAATGAACATCTTCTCTCGTCCTTGCGCTTCAGGTCGCGCCCGTGTTGCCGGCTCGTTTTGCGCCTCACCTCCATCGCAAAACGCCGATGAATGTTTCTAACGTATCTTGCAGCAGTTTGGAACCGTTAAAAACTAGATAGGTGCAGTTCCTGCACGGTCAAGCAATCTCCTGAAAACCGTGCGCCTTGCGTTTGCCAATCACGCCAGTGCGGCGATGGAATCATCATCCAGGTTGCCCGGCACGATCGTTACCGGAATAGGGAAGGTTCCCGCTGTTTTTCCGGCAATCGAGGAGACCAGTGGCCCCGGCCCTTCCGAGCCCGTACTGGCGGCAAGGATCAGGATGGCGATGTCGGCATCGGCTTCGATCAGCTCCAGGATCTCTTCGGCCTTGGCACCTTCCCTGACCACCGATTCCGGCTCGGTGCGGGCGACGGAGCGCACGCGCTCGGCGGCTTTTGCAAGAGCCGCTTCGGCTTCTTCCTGGGCTTCCGCCCGCATGATGTCCTCAACCCCCAGCCAATGCTGGAAGTCGCCTGGCGCAATGATGAAGACCAACGTGACAACACCGCCGGTCCGCGCCGCCCGCTTGGCGGCATATACGATCGCCCGGTCACATTCGGGCGTTTCGTCAACCACGACCAGAAACTTCCGGCGGTGGCCTTCCTCGTTGCTTTTTCGAATAGCTACCATGGGGCGCATGCTGCCACCGGTCCGCGCGCTCCGCAAGCGGCGAAATCGCCGCGCGCAGAGCGCTCAACCGGTGTCTTTCGGGCCTGTCCTAGAGGATGAACTTCGACAGGTCGACGTTCTTGGCAAGGTCGCCGATGTTGTCGCGGACGAATTTACCCGTGATCTCGACTTCCTCACCCGGCCGGTCCGGCGCCGTGAAGGAAATCTCGTCGAGGATGCGTTCCATCACCGTCTGCAGGCGGCGAGCGCCGATATTCTCGACCGAGGCATTGAGATCGACCGCGATGGAGGCGATTTCGTCGATGGCATCCTCGGTGAAGCTGAGGGTGAGCTTTTCCGTTTCCAAAAGCGCCACATACTGCTTGATGAGGCTGGCTTCCGGCTCGGTCAGGATCGCGCGGAAATCGTCCTTGTCGAGGGCGCGCAGTTCCACGCGGATCGGCAGACGTCCCTGCAGCTCCGGCAGAAGATCGGAGGGTTTGGCCACATGGAACGCACCCGACGCGATGAACAGGATATGGTCGGTCTTGACCGGGCCGTGCTTGGTGGAAACGACCGTGCCCTCGATCAGCGGCAGAAGGTCACGCTGCACGCCTTCGCGCGAGACATCGGCTCCGGCACGGCCTTCACGGGCGCAGATCTTGTCGATCTCGTCGAGGAAGACGATGCCGGAATTCTCGACGAGCGAAATCGCCTCTTCGACCACCTTGTCGTCATCGAGCAGCTTGTCGGATTCCTCGTTGATCAGGAGCTGGTAGCTGTCGCGAACGGTGGTGCGCTTGGTCTTGGTCTGGCCACCAAATGCCTTGCCCAGCAGATCGGAGACATTCATCACCCCGACACTGGCCCCGGGCATGCCCGGCAGATCAAAGCTCGGCATCTGTGCCTGGGCCCGGACCTCAACCTCGATTTCCTTGTCGTCCATCTCGCCGTCGCGAAGCTTGGTGCGGAAGCTGTCCCGGGTTGCCGGGCTTGAATTCTTTCCGACAAGCGCATCGAGCACACGTTCCTCGGCCAGCATGTGCGCCTTGGCCTTGACCGCTTCGCGTTTCTGATCGCGCACCAGCGTGATCCCGGCTTCCACCAGATCGCGGACGATCTGCTCCACGTCACGGCCGACATAGCCGACCTCGGTGAATTTGGTTGCTTCCACCTTGGTGAAGGGAGCATTGGCCAGTTTTGCGAGCCGGCGCGAAATTTCGGTCTTGCCGACACCGGTCGGGCCGATCATCAGGATGTTCTTCGGCAGAACCTCCTCGCGCATCTGGCCCTGCAGCTGCTGGCGGCGCCAGCGGTTGCGCAATGCAATGGCGACCGCGCGCTTGGCATCTTTCTGGCCGACGATGTAGCGGTCGAGTTCTGAAACGATCTCACGCGGAGAAAAATCGGACATTGTTTAAGACACGCCTTCCGTACTTACGAGTTCCATCAGCAGACAGTCGCCTGTCCGGCCCAGAAGTGCTTCGATCTCCTGGAAGCCAGCCTTGCGATAGGCCTTCACAGCCCTGAGATTGGCCGGATTCGGATCGATGATGATCCGCTCATGGCCTTCTTTCCGCAATTGGCTGACAAATGCCTGCAAAGTTCTTGTTCCAAGTCCCCGGGACAGGTCTTCCTCGGCTGCAATCGACAGGTCGACACCAACGGCATCGGCCGGAAGCAGATCCAGCCAGGGATAATCCCCGGCAATCTCGCTTGCCTGCTGATCGCCGACAAACCAGACCTGGATATATCCCTTGTCGAGACCGCCTTCCTGAAAAATGAGAGGCCGGGTCGTATCCCTGCCCTCGACCATGTCCCGGATATTGTTCAGTTCTTCTTCCGGTTCACCCCACCATTGCCGCCAGTGTGGCTGTGCCAGCCAATCCGCCAGCATCGGCAGATCTTCGGCAGTGACGGGGCGAAACGAAATCATCCGCCCTTACTCGGCCGTATCCAGCGATTCAACGGTCACGCTGGAGTTGGTGTAAACGCAGATTTCCGCGGCAACCGCCATCGCCTTGCGGGCAATGGTTTCCGCGTCATAGTCGGTATCGACCAGCGCGCGGCCAGCGGCGAGCGCGTAGTTGCCGCCCGAACCGATGCCCATGACACCGCCTTCGGGCTCGAGCACGTCGCCGGTACCGGTCAGCACCAGAGACACGTTCTTGTCGGCAACCAGCATCATCGCCTCCAGACGGCGCAGATAGCGGTCCGTCCGCCAGTCCTTGGCCAGTTCCACACAGGCACGCATCAATTGACCCGGATACTGTTCCAGCTTCGCCTCGAGGCGCTCGAACAGTGTGAAGGCATCGGCAGTCGCACCGGCAAATCCGGCGATGACCTCGCCCTTGGCCAGCAGGCGTACCTTGCGGGCGGTGTGCTTGATCACGGTCTGGCCCAGAGAGACCTGACCGTCACCGGCGATCACCACCTTGCCGCCCTTGCGCACCATCATGATCGTCGTACCGTGCCACTGGGCCGGTTCGCGCGTTTCGCTCATACAATCCTCTTGGCAATCTTCATGGTCTTCTTGTCTGCCGCCCTATGTAGGCGGCAAATCGGGTATTTCCAAGCAGTCAATGGGAACCGGCCTGCGTCACAAAGGATTTGGAGCCTCGGGTGATCGGCTCCCGGCAGGTATTTGCATGCTGATTCTGGTGAGAAATTCGCACCCTCAGTGCGACATCTCGATCCGGGTCGCACGCAAGAGGGCATCCACCAGCTTGTCCATCTGGCCACCGGCCCGTTCGTCAGACAGTTCGCCCTTGTCGTCGAAGGCGTTGGCAGCTTTCGGCACGGCCACCATCTGCGGCAGGACCATCGCCCCGAGACCGACTTCCAGAATGGTGCGCATGCCGATCAGTCCGCGCATGCCGCCAAAGGCTCCTGTCGATGCCGCCCCCAGCGCAAACATCTTGTTCCTGTAGGGATCGCCCGGCTCCTTCACGCGGCTGATCCAGTCCAGCGTGTTTTTCAGCAAGGGCGTAATACCGGCGTTATATTCCGGACAGGACAGAAAGACGCCATCCTGCCCCTGAAGCAACCGCTTGAGTTTCTTGGCGTTTTCCGGAACTCCCGCCGTGTTCTCCTGGTCGCCGTCGTAGATCGGCAACGGATAGTCCTTCAACGAGAGATGCGTTACTTCCGCATCCAGGATTGCAAGTTTCTTGGCGGCAAGTGCCGCAAGTTTGCCGTTGAAGGAACCTCCCCGGACCGAGCCCGAGCAAACGAGGATCTTCGGATTGCGCATCAGAACCTTCCCAAGAATTATCCAGCCCACGCCTTATGTAGCGCGGTGAACCGTCTGGTCCCGAGTGTAAGGTGCTTTTCCGGAAATGGGAGTGTTTCCTGTCCGCTGTCCCCTGCCGTGTGAAGCCTCAATGGGCTTTGCGATAGACCCACACGCGTGCCGGAGGCAGGTTCTTCCAGACCCAGTCCGAACTGAAGACAGAGATCGAACGGATGTCCGGTTTGACCGGCGCGACCAGCCCATAGGAAAACTGGATGAAAGGCGCGCCCGGCTTCAGAAGGTCCAACGCTTCTGCCAGAAGGGCCTTACGCACCGTTTCCGGACGCGTCAGCAGCGGCAGGGACGACACGATGCCGTCAAGCGAATGCTGCTGGTCCTGGGGTGCTGAAAGCGTATCGCCCGCCCGGCCAAGGGTTTCGCCAAGGGCATAGGCATCCCCCTGGACAACCTTCAGTCCCGGATATCTGCGGGTCAGCAGTTCACAAAATTCCGGACAATATTCGATGAGCCTGAGTTGCTGCGACGAAAACCCCCGTTCCAGGATCGCCTTCGTGACAACGCCAGTACCCGGCCCGAGTTCAACAACCCTTGAATGGGGACGCGGCGTCAGAAAGGAGGCCATCTTGGCGGCAAGCTCGGGCCCGGAAGGGGCAACGGCACCTGTTCGAAGCGGGTTCTGAGCCCAGGAACGGATGAATTTGACTTCATCGAGCACCTTAGCCCGAACGGCACTTGCCTTTTCAAGCTTTTCCCGAAAAGCCTCCCGGCGCGAGCTATTGCGTTTCAGCATCTTTCCTCACTCACATCCCCCACGCGGGGAATATAGGAGTGATTGCAATAAGATGCCATGGGCAAGCGCACAAATTGCACGCATAGTTCCCCGGTTTCTGGCCGCTTATGCACCGAGATTATCGATGAAATCCTTCACCTTGGAGAAAAAACCAGCCGATTCGGGATGGTTTTCACCGGAGGATTCCTTTTCGAACTCCGCAAGAAGTTCACGTTGGCGACGGGTCAGATTCGTCGGAGTTTCGACCGTGACCTGAATGTACATGTCACCATACTGGCTGGAGCGCATGATCGGCATGCCCTTGCCGCGCAGCCGGAACTGCTTGCCGGTCTGCGTGCCTTCGGGCACCTTGACGCGGCTGGTTGCACCTTCGACCGTGGGCACATCGAACTGGCCGCCCAGGGTTGCCGTCGACATGGAAATCGGCACACGGCAATAAAGATCTGCGCCGTCGCGCTGGAAGAGTTCGTGTGGCCTGAGCGAGAGGAAGATATAAAGGTCGCCCGAAGGACCGCCGCGCACGCCAGCTTCGCCTTCACCCGCCAGACGAATTCGGGTGCCGTCCTCGATACCTGCCGGAATGTTGACGGACAGCGTGCGCTCCTGGGTCTTGCGGCCGGAACCACCACAGCTTTCGCACGGATCCGTAATCACCTGGCCGCGGCCCTGACAGCTCGGACAGGTGCGCTCCAGTGTGAAGAAGCCCTGTGCGGCGCGCACGCGGCCTGCCCCGCCACAGGTTCGGCAGGTAGTCGGGCTGGTTCCGGGCTTTGCACCCGAACCGGAGCAATCGTCACAGGTAACGCTGGTCGGAACCTCGATTTCCACCGTCTTGCCGGTGAAGGCATCTTCCAGCGTGATATCCAGATTGTAGCGCAGGTCCGCGCCGCGCTCGCGTCCACCGGATCGGCGGCCGCCGCCTCCGCCCATGCCGAAGAATTCCTCGAAGATATCAGACATGGTGGAGGAGAAATCATGGGCACCGGCACCGCCGCCGCCGCCAAATCCGCCGTTTTCGAAGGCCGCGTGGCCGAAACGGTCATAAGCCGCACGCTTCTGCTGGTCCTTCAGCGTGTCATAGGCCTCGTTGACTTCCTTGAACTTGGCTTCGGCGGCCTCGTCGCCCGGATTGCGGTCCGGGTGGAACTGCATCGCCATCTTGCGGTAGGCACTTTTCAGCGCCTTTTCATCCGCATCACGCGAAACACCCAGCACCTCATAGAAATCACGTTTCGACATCAAGATCTTCCGGTCTTGTTGTTGCACCGCTGGCAGCCTGGCATTTGCCGGCGCCAATTACGGCGAAGGCGCCGCGCACAAGTGCCCTTTTCATCAGGCAGTCGAGCAACCGGCGCCGGGATTGGACCAGCCAGCCGGGAACCGGCTGGCTGGTATGCTTCAGTTATGCGGATTTTTTGTCGTCGTCTTCTTTGACTTCTTCGAAATCCGCATCGACGACATCGTCTTCAGCCTTGGCTTTTGGATCGGCTTCCTCGCCGTCCTCGGCCTGGGCGTCTGCCTGAGCTGCCTGATACATGGCTTCGCCAAGTTTCATGGAAGCTTCCGCCAGAGCCTGTGTCTTGGCCTTGATGTCTTCCAGGTCTTCACCTTCAAGCGCAGACTTCAGGGCGGCGAGAGCGGTCTCGATCGCGGACTTGTCGTCCTCGGAAACCTTGTCGCCGTAGTCCTTCAAGGACTTGTCGGTGGAATGGACCAGGGATTCGCCCTGGTTCCTGGCTTCCACCAGTTCCTTCCGCTTCTTGTCCTCATCGGCGTGGGATTCAGCGTCCTTGATCATCTGGTCGATGTCGCTGTCGCTGAGGCCGCCGGAGGCCTGGATACGGATCTGCTGTTCCTTGCCGGTGCCCTTGTCCTTCGCGGACACGTTGACGATACCGTTGGCGTCGATGTCGAAGGTAACTTCGATCTGCGGAACGCCGCGCGGTGCCGGCGGCAGGCCGACCAGGTCGAACTGACCGAGAACCTTGTTGTCCGCGGCCATTTCGCGCTCGCCCTGAAAGACGCGGATGGTCACAGCCGTCTGATTGTCTTCAGCGGTCGAGAACACCTGGCTCTTCTTGGTCGGGATCGTCGTGTTGCGGTCGATCAGACGGGTGAAGACACCGCCGAGCGTCTCGATGCCGAGCGACAGCGGGGTCACGTCGAGCAGCAGAACGTCCTTGACGTCGCCCTGCAGAACACCTGCCTGGATCGCGGCACCCATGGCAACGACTTCGTCCGGGTTCACACCCTTGTGCGGGTCCTTGCCGAAGAACGTCTTCACGGTTTCCTGGATCTTCGGCATGCGCGTCATGCCGCCAACCAGAACCACTTCGTCGATTTCACCGGGAGAAAGACCGGCGTCTTTCAGAGCGGCTTTCATCGGCTCGATGGTGCGCTTGACCAGAGCTTCAACCAGCGACTCGAACTTGGCGCGGGTGAGCTTCAGGGTCAGGTGCTTCGGACCGGAGGCATCCGCCGTGATGAACGGCAGGTTGATTTCGGTCTGGGACGAGGACGACAGCTCGATCTTCGCCTTTTCCGCAGCTTCCTTCAGGCGCTGCAAGGCCAGCTTGTCGTTTTTCAGGTCGATGCCCTGGTCCTTCTTGAACTCGGACGCAAGGTAGTCGACGAGGACCATGTCGAAGTCTTCACCACCGAGGAAGGTGTCGCCGTTTGTGGACTTCACTTCGAAGACACCGTCGCCGATTTCCAGGACCGAGACGTCGAACGTACCACCGCCGAGGTCATAGACCGCGATGGTCTTGCCGTCGTTCTTGTCGAGCCCGTAGGCAAGCGCTGCTGCCGTCGGCTCGTTGATGATACGCAGGACTTCAAGACCCGCGATCTTGCCGGCATCCTTGGTTGCCTGGCGCTGCGCGTCGTTGAAGTAAGCCGGGACGGTGATGACCGCCTGGGTCACTTTTTCGCCGAGATAGCTCTCAGCGGTTTCCTTCATCTTCTGAAGGATGAAAGCGGACACCTGGGACGGGGAGTATTTTTCGCCGTTGGCTTCCACCCATGCGTCGCCATTGTCGGCCTTGACGATTTCGAACGGGACAAGCTTCTTGTCCTTGTCGACGGTCGGGTCGGAGTACCGGCGACCGATCAGGCGCTTGACCGCGAACAGGGTGTTGGTCGGGTTCGTGACCGCCTGGCGTTTTGCCGGCTGGCCGACGAGACGCTCGCCATCGTCGGAGAAGGCCACCATCGACGGGGTGGTGCGGGCGCCTTCTGCGTTTTCAATTACCTTGGAATCTTTACCGTCCATGACGGCGACGCACGAGTTGGTCGTGCCGAGGTCGATACCAATGACCTTTGCCATATCTGCCTCTCTTTCTAGCAAACCGGATAGACCCAAAAAGGCGTCATTCCGGCTCCTCTCAGTTGGGTTCCGGGTTTCCCCGGACATCGCACCAGAACGATGGGTTCATGATTTGGCGCGAAGCTTGACCGCTATATAGGTGGATGAAACTTTACCTGCAAGACATCTGTCCACTGACATTTCGCAGACCTTCCGTTCTTCGCCGATATTTCTTCCCAGATCGTTACCAACATTGTCAGCTTTGCGAATTCCACATGCAATCGGCTGGCATCAGAGAGTTTTGCTCAAATGGGCAGGGCAAACCGGTTAAGATCGATCTGTCAGCGCAATCACCAGACGGTAAGGAGATCGGATTTGCGAGACCCCAGTCTTTGGAACAGGCTTGAAGCAAGCCACCCGGACGATGTGGAAGCGGACTTCCCGTTTTCCGCGCGCCTTGCCCGCGACAACGGGTGGAGCAGGGGTTTCGCCAGACGTGTCGTGACCGAATATCTTCGGTTTGCCTATCTCAGCCGTCTTGGCGAAGGCATCGTGACGCCGAGCGACGAAGTGGACCAGGCCTGGCATCTGCACCTGACCTACACCAAACACTATTGGGGAGCTATGCGGGAGGCGCTTGGCGGCCCGCTGCACCATATGCCGACCAGGGGCGGCCCGGAACAGGAGCTCCGGTTCCGGCAAGCCTATGCCAGGACACTCCGGCTCTACCGGTCCGAATTCGGTGAACCGCCACGGGACATCTGGCCGCAGGAGGACATCCGGTTCGGAAAGGCACCCGGGTTTGTGCGGGTGAATGCGCAGGACGTCTGGATCATCCGCAAGCCGCAATGGCCAAACCGGATTGCCGGCCTTGCCCGAAGGTTCGGCAAAGCGCCCGCCGTCGTTCACTGTGCCCTGCTGACGGCAATGTCCCTGCTTCTGGGGACGAGACTGGCCTTCGCCCATGGAGAGGCGCAAGGCGACACCCTGATCGAGAGATTGCGCAATATGGTCTGGCATTGGGCCACCATGCACACGTCCGAATTCCTGATTTCCCTGTTCCTCATTGCCGTGGTGCTGTTCATCCTCTTCAAGAAATCAACCGCCGGAAAATCCTCCGGGTGCAGCACGGGCTGCGGCACCAGCAGCGGCGGGGGCGACAGTAGCTGCAGTTCCGGCTGCAGCGGTTGCGGCGGAGGCGACTGAACGAGCGGCTACCACTTGACCATGCAGGAAATCCCCATCAACGGTCTGAGCGGACTTCTCTACCTGCCCGGCTATTTTGACCGCGCAGGTCAGGAGCAGTTGCTTGAGCACATCCGCACCATCGTGGCCGAAGCACCGCTGTTCCAGCCGGTGATGCCGAAAACCGGCAAACCTTTTTCGGTGCGCATGAGCAACTGCGGGCCGCTTGGCTGGGTGTCGGATATCCGTGGCTACCGGTACCAGCCCGCACACCCTGTAACCGGTGCTCCATGGCCCGCCATGCCTGACGCCTTGACGGGCCTTTGGACGGAGGTTGCCGCCGCAGCGCCGCCCGCAGAGGCCTGTCTGATCAATTTCTATGATGCAGGCGCGCGCATGGGCCTGCACCAGGACCGGGACGAACAGGTGTTCGACGCGCCGGTCGTCTCGGTCTCTCTGGGAGATACGGCAACCTTTCGCGTCGGTGGTCTGTCCCGCAAGGATCCGACAAAATCCTTCCGCCTGCAGTCGGGCGACGTTGTCGTGCTTGGCGGTGAAGCTCGCCTCGCCTTTCACGGCATCGACCGGGTGCTGAAGGGAACATCCACTCTTTTGAAGAACGGCGGCCGGATCAACCTCACGCTGAGGCGGGTCAATCCGGCCTGACACTCACGTTTCCAGATAAGTCGCCTCGAAGCTCACCGGAAAATTTACCGACCGGGCAATGAAACAGACCTTGTGAATCTCCTGGTGGATCGCATCGGCCTTTGCCAGGTCCGTGCCTTTTGGCACGGTGATGGCCGGCTTCAGGACGGCGCGCAGAAACCGTCCGGCGCCGGACGGCTCCGTTTCCCCCGTCGCCTCCGGCGCATCCTCGTAGGCCGTAACGGCGATGCCCGCGTCACTTGCCAGATGCAGGAACCAGAGCATGTGGCAGCTCGCCAGGGCGGAGAGAAGCAGGTCCTCCGGATTGTGGAGCGCCGGACTTCCGCCGAGCAGCGGGTCGTTTGAACAGAATACAGGAGGCTTTCCGGGGGTCCGGATTTCCCACGTCCTGTCGTAAGATCTGTAACTTTTCGTCCCCTCTCCGCGATTACCTGTCCAGCGTATGAGAGATGAATAGCCGTGTTCGTTGCTCATGCAGCCTCCTAAAATGTATACATTTATACATTTTGGATTTACAGGCCACTGTCAAGGCTCTATTGCACATTCGGGGAGGCGCCATGTCCGCGGAAAAAATTGCAGCCACGCTCGAGTCCGACATCGTTTCGGGACTCTTCCGTCCCGGTGAGGAATTGAAACAGGGAGAAATTGCGGCCCGCTTTTCCGTGAGCCGCATACCCGTGCGTGACGCCCTGCAACTTATGGCAGCACGGGGGCTGATCGACCTTGAACGCAATCGCCGGGCACGTGTGATCAACCTTGCTCCGGCAGAGATCGACGAGGTCTATCATCTGCGCGGCCTGCTGGAGACCGACTGCCTGCGGCACTCGATCAGACGGCTGGACACCGACGATCTTGTGA
Source organism: Roseibium sp. LAB1 (assembly GCF_054658235.1). Taxonomy (NCBI): domain Bacteria; kingdom Pseudomonadati; phylum Pseudomonadota; class Alphaproteobacteria; order Hyphomicrobiales; family Stappiaceae; genus Roseibium; species Roseibium sp. LAB1. The sequence continues at coordinate 1,713,149 of NZ_BAAGIB010000002.1, forward strand.
AGATTGAGACGGCCCTTGCCCATTCCAGCATCGATGCGGCCACCGATCGGTGGGCCGACGGCGACTGGGCCTTTCACAAGAGCCTCTATGCGCCGGCAAAACGGCCAAGGGAACTGACGATGATTGAAGACCTGCGACGGACCTGCCGGATTCACATTGCCGGCTACGGTGTCTTGCCGACCCTCACCGACAGATGGCTGAAGGATCATGAAGAGTTGGTCGCGGCCTGCAGATCGCGCGCTGAAGACCGGGCGACGGAGATTCTGATCCGCCATATTGCGGATGCGCGCGAGACGCTGCTGGCGGCAATGCCCGGCTGACCGGACAAGGCGGCCGCGCGCTCCGCCGGGCGACGCTCCGCACCGGGACCGGCGGTTCGACGGCAAAAGGCCGGGCTGAGTGCCCGGCCAACTGCCTCAGAAAAGCATGTAGGTCGTCACGATCGCGCAGGTGGCAATGACCCACAAGGCGACCCGCCCCGAGCGGGTGTGACGCGCCTCCGCCCGGCCAATCGCCTCGGCGGTCTGCTCGTCGAACCTGAGCCCGCCATGTGTCATCTTTTCCAGCTCTTCCGACATCCGGCCGATTCTGTCGGCAAAGAGCGGCATGTCGTTGGCGATGCGCGCGAGTGCCGTCAGTGCATCACCTGCATCGCGCAGCTTGCCGACAGGACCCAGGTTGTCCTTGATCCAGTTGCCGACCACAGGCTCCGCCGTTCGCCACATATCGAGATTGGGATTGAGCGAGCGGGCCACGCCCTCGACCACGACCATGGTCTTTTGCAACATGATCAGCTGGGTCTGGGTGCTCATCTCGAAGAGCTCGGTCACCTCGAACAACTGGGTGAGCAGCCGGGCCATGGAGATTTCGCTAGCGTCGTGGCCATGGATAGGCTCACCGATGGCGCGGATCGCCTGGGCGAACATGTCGACGTCCTGATGCGCGGGCACATATCCTGCTTCGAAGTGAACCTCGGCCACCCGCCGGTAGTTGCGGGTGATGAAGCCGAACAGGATTTCGGCAAGGAACCGGCGCTCGCGCTTGTTGAGACGGCCGATGATACCGAAATCAACGGCAACCAGAGTTCCGTCCGGCTCAACGAAGAGATTGCCCTGGTGCATGTCGGCGTGAAAGAAGCCGTCGCGCAGCGTGTGGCGCAGGAAGTTCTGAATGACAGCGGCCCCGAGCGCTTCAAGGTCATGGCCGTCATCCTTGAGGCCCTCGACGTCCGACATCTTGCGGCCGTCGATCCATTCCATGGTCAGCACGCCCTTGGCTGTGCGCAGCCATTCGACGGAAGGAACGCGGAAACCGGGATCGTCTGCGGTGTTTTCCGCCATTTCCGAAAGGGCCGCGGCCTCGAGACGGAAGTCCATTTCCATGGCCACCGACTGCGCCAGGGTGTCCACCACGGCAACAGGCCGCAGGCGCCGTGACGGCGGATGGAACCGTTCGGCCAGTCGGGCAACGAGGTAGTAGCTTTCAAGATCGCGCTGGAAGCGGCGGGAAACCCCTGGCCGCAGAACCTTGACGGCAACCTTGCGCTCCGTGCCGTCCTTGTCGAGGATCACCGCCGGATGGACCTGGGCAATCGAGGCGGCGGCAACCGCTTCACCGAACGAGACGAAGACCTCTTCGACAGGCTTGCCGAGTTGTTCGGCCACGGCGGCGCGGGCCGCGTCGTGATCAAAGGCCGGCAGGCGGTCCTGAAGAGCGGACAATTCGCGGGCGGCTTCCTTGCCGACCACATCGGCGCGGGTCGCCAGGAACTGGCCAAGCTTCACATAGGAAGGTCCAAGCTTGTTGAGCGCGTCGGACAGACGAAGGTCCGCCCGCTTGTTGCGAACGGACCGGCGCTCCAGAAGCCGCGCCATGGCAATGGCGAACCGTGGCCCGGGCGGCAGATCCGGCAGCGAAACGAGACCGAACACGCCCTCGCGCGCCATCACGAAACCCGCCCGCGCCAAGCGGAGGAAAGGCATCACGGGAAAGGCCATGTATCAGAGTTTCCAGCCGTAATGCAGGGCGGCGATTCCGCCGGAATAATTGCGGTAGCCGACACGCTCGAACCCGGCTTCGCGGATCATGTCGGCAAAGCGGTCCTGGTTCGGGAAATTGCGGATCGATTCCACCAAATACCTGTAAGGGTCCCCGTCACCCGTGACCCAGCGTCCCATGGCCGGGATCGCGTTGAAGGAGAAGGTGTCGTAGACCTTGTCGAGCAACGGCACGTCGACCTCGGAAAACTCGAGGCAGAGGAACCGGCCGCCCCGCTTCAAAACCCTGCGCGCTTCGCGCAAGGCCTTGGGAATGTCCGGCACGTTGCGGATGCCGAAAGCGATGGTGTAGGCATCGAAGCTCTTGTCGGGAAACGGCAGTTCCTCGGCGTTGCCCTGGCTGAAGGTGATGAGATCGGAAAGACCGGCCTTTTCGGCGCGGTCACGGCCGACGCCGAGCATGCTTTCGTTGATGTCGCACACCACCGCACGGGCGGTGTCGTTGGACCGGCGAACCACACGAGTGGCGATGTCGCCGGTTCCGCCGGCCACATCCAGCAGCCGCCAGTTGGAGGCCGGTGTCTTGGGCGGCGCCAGGAACGAGACCATGGCATCCTTCCAGACCCGGTGCAGCCCGCCGGACATCAGGTCGTTCATCAGGTCGTAGCGCTCGGCAACCTTGTGAAAGACATCGTCCACCAGCGCCTGCTTCTGACCTTCGGCTACCCTTGTGAAGCCGAAACTGGTCGGCATCTCTTCCGGTGCGCGGTTCGACCTGGCCGAATGTCCGTGTGCCTGTTGCGTCATGAAAGCGCCTCCAAGATCGCCCTGCGCCGCGGCAATGATGCCGGCCGGCGGCGGGGCCGATCACTTCTTACCCGTTGGACAATCCACCTGTTGAAAGTGCTGGCGGATTGCCGTTTCGAAACTATCTTCAAAGTGCGCCGGACCATAGTACAAGCCATTGGCAAGCGCTATCGTTGCCGGCCACCAAAAACCATATGCCGCAGGCCTATAGCCTGCCATGACAGCGGATACCAGACCTGACATGCCAGAACTCCCGGAAGTCGAAACCGTCAAGCGCGGTCTTGCCCCCACTTTCGAAGGGGCGCTGATAGCAAAGGTCGACCAGAACCGGCCGGACCTGCGCTTTCCATTTCCGGACGGGTTTGCGGACCGGCTCACCGGACGCAGGATGACCGTGCTGTCACGCCGGTCGAAATATCTTCTGGGCGATGTCGACAGCGGCGATGTGCTGGTGATGCACCTTGGCATGTCTGGATCGTTCCGGATCGAAAACGATCTTTCCGCGGATACGCCGGGCACCTTTGCCCATGCGCGCAGCAAGGACCCGAAACACGACCACGTCGTCTTCCACCTGGAGACCGCCGACGGTGCACGCGCCCGGATCGTCTACAACGACCCGCGCCGGTTCGGCTTCATGGATCTCATTGCCCGACCCGTGCTTGCAGATCATCCCTTTTTCCGTGACCTCGGCCTGGAACCTCTGGGCAACGACCTTGGCGGCGAAACGCTGGCGCGGCTGTTCAGCGGACGCAAGACGCCGCTCAAGGCAGCGCTGCTCAACCAGAAACTGATCGCGGGGCTGGGTAATATATATGTGTGCGAGGCGCTTTGGCGCAGCGGGCTGAGCCCGGAGCGGGCCGCCGGCACGCTGGTGACCCGCACGGGCAAGCCGACAAAGAAAGCCGTGGAACTTGCCGCCAATATCCGCGCCACCCTGGAAGATGCCATCAAGGCGGGTGGGTCTTCCTTGCGCGATCACACCCAGGCGGACGGCACGCTCGGCTATTTCCAGCATTCCTTTGCCGTCTACGACCGCGAGGGCGAGGCCTGCCGGACCCCGGGTTGCAAGGGCACCATTGCCCGCCTTGTCCAGTCGAACCGGTCAACCTTCCACTGCCCGGCCTGCCAGAGCTGACTTGTCCCATCGGCCAAGCTTGCCAGACCCGCCCGACCTCGGGTAGGCATTGCCGGTGAAGTACACGTCCAGGAAACCGCAGGCACCGGGAGCCGGGCTCAAGGGAGACCGGGTCATCCGGACCGCCGCGGGTTCCAGCACTGGGAGCTGGCGACATGGGATATGAGAACATTCGCGTCGAAAAACGCGGAAAAGTCGGTCTGATCACACTGGACCGGCCAAAAGCCTTGAATGCACTCAATTCGGCCCTGGTTGCCGAACTCGGCACGGCGCTTGACGGGTTCGATGCGGACGAGCGGATCGGCTGCGTCGTCATCACCGGCTCGGAAAAGGCCTTTGCCGCAGGTGCCGACATCAAGGAAATGCAGCCGCACAATTTTTCATCCGCCTATCAGACGGATCTGATCACACCTTTCGACCGGGTCTCACGCAATCGCAAGCCGATCATCGCCGCCGTGGCGGGCTATGCGCTTGGCGGCGGCTGCGAGCTGGCCATGCTGTGCGATTTCATCATCGCTGCGGACACGGCAAAGTTCGGCCAGCCGGAAATCACGCTCGGTGTCATTCCGGGCGCCGGGGGCACTCAGCGCCTGACGCGGTTCGTCGGCAAGTCCAAGGCCATGGAAATGGTCCTGACCGGCCGCATGATGGACGCTGAAGAAGCCGAACGCAGCGGTCTGGTCAGCCGTATTGTTCCGGCGGACGATCTGCTCGAGGAAGCGCTGAAAGCTGCCGAAAAGATTGCTGACTTCTCGCTGCCCGTGGTGATGATGGCCAAGGAAAGCGTCGACCGGTCCTATGAAACCACGCTGTCGGAAGGGGTCCGTTTCGAACGGCGTGTCTTCCAGGCGCTGTTTGCCCTGGAAGACCAGAATGAAGGCATGAGCGCCTTCGCCGAAAAACGGACGCCGCAGTTCCGGAACAAATAAACTACGGCGTTCAACGATAAAGCCGTTGACGGCATCCGAAAGCGCGATTATAAGCTGCGCCCAATCGGTGGCGGTTTTCCGCCGCCGTTGTTTTTTGATCGGGTCCAGCAGCTTTTGCTCTCTTGTCCCGATCGCCACCGGACACTAGTCCCAATTACCGATCAGGATAGAGCCCATGGCCAACACACCATCGGCCAAGAAGGCGGCCCGCAAGATTGCCCGCCGGACGGCCACGAACAAAGCCCGTCGCAGCCGCGTGCGCACGTTCCTGCGCAAGGTTGAGGAAGCGATTGCTTCCGGCGATCAGGCCGCTGCAAATGAGGCCTTCAAGGCTGCGCAGCCGGAAATCATGCGCGCTGCCGGCAAAGGCACGATGCACGCCAACACGGCGTCCCGGAAAGTTTCCCGCCTCAATGCCCGTATCAAGGCACTCAGCGCGTAACAGACCCGTCATATGACCGTTAAAAAGACCCGGCCACAGTGCCGGGTTTTTTTTAGCCACGCAATTTTGTGGATGACGAAATTCGACAACCCTGGCGCGCATTATCGCGATTTCTACCGAGTATAATGGTGTCAGGAAAAATGTTTATCTTTCAATGATTTACGTACATGTACCATTGGAAGAACGCGATCAATCCGGATTCGATACGAGTCAAGCTATCAGTTCCGAAATTTTTTTTGAAATCGATGTTTTTGCAAAATGACAGGGCGTCTCAGAGCGAAAAGTCATTGCGGTAAAACACATTTGTTCCGTCGCCAGCAGGGACCAGAAACACAGTGACGCGGGGGGAGAAACCGACCCTTTCCGCCATTCTCAAAAACACGCTGTTGCCCCTTCGGTCGCGGTCTGTATATTAACAATACGGCTGGCGGGTAAGACCAGCGACCAACTTAAAAACGGTGCTTGGAAAACAATGAATAAGTTAAAGCGAACCATCACTGAGCACATAAAATTCAATTCAGGGAATGAATACGTTAGCGTGTTCGACCTTCCGGGCGCTTAGCCTGGAGTAGACTACTACTTTCTCAAGAAAATCTTGAAGAATACTTATAATCAATAGCACCACGCTATTGAAGGGGGCGGCTTTGCAATTTCAAGGTGGATATGCAGGGAATGTGACTGCGCAGGAGGCCTTTGACGGTCTTGCCGGGCAGCAGGACGCAATCCTCGTCGATGTGCGTACGCAGGCGGAATGGTCCTTTGTCGGCCTGCCGGATCTTCGTCCGATCGGCAAGGAGCCGATCCTGGCCGAATGGCAGAGCTTTCCGTCGTCAGGTCCCAATCCCAGCTTCGTGGATTCGGTTTCTGATCTTTTGGTCAAAAAAGGACTTGACCGGGACGCGCCAATCTATTTCTTGTGCCGCTCCGGAGCGCGGAGCCAGGCAGCTGCGATCGCCCTGACGCAAGCCGGCTACTCGCAGTGCTTCAATATCACGGATGGTTTCGAGGGCCCTCTCGGTCCGGACGGCCACCGTGGGACCCAGTCCGGCTGGAAAGCCGCCGGATTGCCCTGGATTCAAAGTTAGTTACCTCGCCCATTGACGGGGTCAGGTGAAGGGAGTTTTCCCTTCGCCATATAA